>NZ_CP072678.1:0-1793538 GCF_051132235.1 Vibrio sp. SCSIO 43086
TAGTGCTATGCTTACGTAAACGTCAAGAAATCGCAGTATGAAAGTTTGTCAGTGAGAAAGGGCGACAAAGACTGGCGTAGCACTTGGTAAGCAATGTCATGCAAGGGCGTTATCAGTCAGTCTAGTGTTCACATATACCTCAAGGGAATGCGAATCATGGAAAAAGACATCTGGATTGTCAGCGCGAAAAGAACGCCGATCGGGCGCTTTCAAGGAAAGTTGCAAACTTACTCCGCTCCCCAATTAGGCGCACTGGCGATCAAGGCGGCAATGCACGAAGTGAATGTGACATCTGTAGATGAAGTCTTCATGGGATGTGTGCTCCCTGCGGGTTGTGGGCAAGCCCCGGCGAGACAAGCGGCAATTGGTGCGGATTTACCCATGAGTGTAGGGTGCACGACTATCAATAAAGTGTGTGGTTCCGGCATGAAGAGCGTCATGTTGGCGCACGATCTTATCAAAGCTGGAACGATTCGAACTGCCATTGCTGGTGGTATGGAGAGTATGACCAATGCGCCGTATTTATTGAAAGAGGCGAGAAAGGGAATGCGCATGGGCCACCAGTCGACGTATGACCACATGTTTCTCGATGGATTGCAAGATGCGTACGAAGGGCACTTAATGGGTGTTTATGCTCAGCACGTCGCAGACAGGCTTAAGTTCACCAGAGAGCAAATGGACGAATGGGCAGTGATGTCGGCAAAACGTGCGTTGGAAGCTCAAGAGCGAGGCTTATTTGCCGACGAGCTCTCACCGATTGAACTCAACACCAAGTCTGAACAAGGAACGCTGGATTACGATGAGCACCCGCGCTCGATTGATCTGGATAAAATCCCTCAACTCAAACCTGCATTTGATAAAAAAGGCACGGTGACCGCTGCTAATTCGAGTGCGATTTCCGATGGCGCTGCAGCGCTTGTTCTAATGGATGAAGAGACTGCGCTCCACCAAGGTCTTGAGCCACTCGCCGTTATCAAGTCTCACGCCACACACGCCAGAAAACCTGCTGAATATACCTTGGCTCCCGTTTATGCGATTGAACAGTTGTTGTCCCAGTTGGATTGGTCAATTGACGAAGTGGATCTGTGGGAGATAAATGAAGCCTTTGCTGTTGTGACACAAATCGCGGTAGCAGAACTTGGGCTTGATATAAGCAAAGTCAATATTAAAGGCGGAGCGTGTGCACTGGGGCATCCGATAGGCGCAAGTGGCGCACGAATTCTGGTGACATTGATTCATAGTTTGCGTCAGCTACAAGCTTTAGGTACCGACGGTGATCTAGACGCCAAAAAAGTGATGCGAGGCGTTGCGTCACTTTGTATCGGTGGTGGAGAGGCAACGGCGATAGGCATTGAAATACCGCTTTAATTGAAATCAGAAAGGAGTAAATGATGACTCGTTTAGTTCCCTTGTTTATTGGTGGAGAGTTTCGTGAATCTCAAACTTCGGATTGGATCGAGGTGACCAATCCTGCCACTAATGATGTCATTGCGTACGTTCCCTGCTCAACGGACCACGAGATGGAAGCCGCCATTGATAATGCGAAAGAGACATTCCAATCCTGGAAGGAAGTGGCAGTATCCGAGCGTGCCAGAGTCATGCTTCGTTATCAGCACCTTCTCAAAGAACATCATGATGAGCTTGCCACACTACTTTCTCATGAAACGGGTAAGATTTTAGTGGATGCTAAAGGCGATGTGTGGCGAGGCATAGAGGTGGTTGAGCAGGCTGCAAACATTGCCAGCAATTTGATGGGCGAAACCGTCGAAAATGTTGCCACGGATATTGATAGTTACTCAATGATTCAGCCCCTAGGTGTGTGTTGCGGCATTACGCCGTTTAACTTTCCTGCCATGATTCCGTTGTGGATGTTCCCAATCGCCATCGCTGCGGGCAATACGTTTGTGCTTAAACCCTCCGAACAAGTGCCGTTGACCTCTATTCGTTTAGCCGAACTATTTGAGCAAGCTGGCGCGCCGAAAGGAGTGTTGCAAATCGTTCACGGTTGCAAAGACCAAGTCGACTTTCTGCTGGCTCATCCTGACATTCGAGCGGTGTCATTTGTTGGCTCGGTTCCTGTTGCCCGTTATATCTACACCACGGGTACGAAACACTTTAAACGCGTTCAAGCTTTTGCTGGTGCTAAAAATCACATGGTGATCATGCCTGATGCGAACAAAGAACAAGTGGTGAATAACCTAGTGGGGTCCTCCGTTGGGGCGGCGGGGCAGCGTTGTATGGCGATTTCTGTTGCGGTATTTGTCGGCGATTCAAAACAATGGATTACAGACCTTAAACAGGCAATGGCGAAAGTACACCCAGGGCCTTGGGACGATGAGCAAGCTGCTTATGGTCCTCTCATCAGTGAGCAAGCTAAACAACGCGTATTGGACTTAATTGAAGATGGCAAACAACAAGGCGCAGTGTGTGAACTGGATGGCAGTCAGTGTGAAGTGGAAGGCTTTCCCGATGGAAACTGGATTGGCCCAACCTTGTTTAGCGGTGTAACAGCGAATATGTCGATTTACACGCAAGAGATATTTGGCCCCGTTTTAGTTTGTATGGAAGTCGAAACGTTGCAAGAGGCCATTGAGTTGGTGAATCGCAACCCTTACGGTAACGGCACTTCCATATTTACCGCTAATGGTGCTGCTGCAAGAAAATATCAGCATGACATTCAAGTCGGTCAAGTGGGGATCAATGTGCCAATTCCAGTCCCTTTACCATTTTTCTCCTTTACTGGTTGGAGAGGCAGTTTCTATGGCGATTTGCATGCGTATGGTAAACAAGCGGTACGTTTTTATACCGAGACTAAAACGGTGACGGCACGTTGGTTTGATGACGATATTCCAACGGGGCCTAATTTGACCATCCAACTGCGCTGAGTGAATAGAAGGAGCTTTTATGGACTTTGAACTTAATGAAGATCAACGTGCATTTGCCGATACCGCTCAGCAATTTGCCTATGAGCGTTTAGCACCGATGGCGGCGGAGTGGGATGAAAAACAGATCTTCCCCAAAGACGTATTGAGAGAGGCGGGAGAACTGGGGTTTCTCAGCCTCTACACTCCAGAAGCGCAAGGTGGCCTAGGGCTGAGTCGCTTGGATGCTTCAATTATCTTTGAACAACTGGCCATGGGATGTACGTCCACTACGGCGTTTATGACGATTCACAACATGGTCAGTTGGATGATAGCCAGTTTTGCTACCGATGAAGCCAAAACGCAGTTCTGTCCGAAATTAGTTACGGGGGAGTGGTTAGGCTCCTATTGCTTAACTGAGCCCAACGCAGGATCAGACGCCGCTGCACTGACCACTTCCGCTACAAAAAAGGGAGATAAGTATGTCCTCAACGGTGGCAAAACCTTTATCTCTGGCGCAGGAGAGACAGATGTTTTGGTCGTGATGGCGAGAACCGGAGAAGCGGGGGCCAAAGGCGTGTCTGCATTTGTTGTTCCTGCTCAAACAGATGGTATCAGCTATGGGCGCAAAGAACCCAAAATGGGTTGGAACAGCCAACCAACACGAGCGGTTACTTTTGAAAATGTCGTTATTCCAGCTAGCCATCTACTGGGCGAAGAAGGGCAAGGTTTTGTCTTTGCGATGAAAGGGCTTGATGGAGGGCGTATAAATATTGCGACCTGCTCCGTCGGTACGGCTCAACAGGCCCTTAATCAGGCGGCACGGTACATTCAAGAACGTAAGCAGTTCGGCAAACCGCTTGCGCAGTTTCAAGCCTTACAATTCAAATTAGCAGACATGGCGACAGAGCTAGTGGCTGCGCGGCAGTTGGTGCGCTATGCCGCCAGTAAGCTCGACCGAAATGACCCGGATGCCACGGCTTATTGCGCGATGGCAAAACGGTTCGCAACCGATGTAGGCTTTCAGGTTTGCGACCAAGCGCTGCAGCTTTATGGCGGCTATGGTTACATCAAAGAGTATCCAATGGAGCGTCATTTCAGAGATGTGCGTGTGCATCAAATTCTGGAGGGAACGAACGAAATTATGCGCTTGATCATCGCGCGCCGTTTGCTCTCTGAGGAATCGGCCTTGCTGTAGCGAAGTATTGGATTTGCTCATTGAGAAAGGATTCAGATATGCCATTAACCCAAGAAGCCATTCAACATACGATCGCTAATCACGTTGCGGTGGTGACAATGAACAACCCGCCAGCCAATACGTGGACAGCAGAGAGCCTCAAGGTACTGAAGTCGCTGATACTCACACTTAACAATGATAAGCAGGTCTACGCACTGGTTTTAACCGGCAGTGGAGAAAAGTTTTTCTCTGCAGGTGCGGATCTCAAGCTATTTTCTGATGGTGACAAAGCGGTTGCGTTAGACATGGCGCGATGCTTTGGTGAAGCTTTTGAAACGCTCTCGGAATTCCGTGGTGTTTCCATTGCCGCCATTAATGGTTACGCCATGGGCGGAGGTTTAGAAGTGGCATTAGCTTGTGATATTCGAGTAGTTGAAGAGCAAGCGGTACTTGCTTTACCTGAAGCCAAAGTCGGACTTTTGCCCTGCGCTGGCGGTACCCAAAATCTCACAGCGTTAGTAGGGGAAGGCTGGGCAAAGCGCATCGTTTTATGTGGAGAACAAGTCAGCGCTGACAAAGCAAAAGAACTAGGCTTGGCTGAGGAGTTGGTTCCCAAAGGCGAAGCGTTAAGTAAAGCGTTGGAGCTTGCTGAATCTGTTGCGAACCAGTCACCATCTTCTGTCGCCGCATGTAAGGCGCTCATTCAAAATATGCGCTCTGCGCCACTTAAGCACGGCTTAATGAAAGAGCGAGAGTTGTTTCTGAATCTTTTTGATACGGAAGATCAAGTTGAGGGTGTTCGCGCCTTTTTAGAAAAACGCCCACCGCAATGGAAAAACCGATAGGAGGCCACATGGCAGGGATGGTAACCATCAGTGAAATAGAGTGCTTAGATGGCGTGCACCGCATTGGTATCGCAACGTTAGACAACACCGCTTCATTGAATGCATTGACGTATGACATGTTGGTCCAACTCAACGATCAGCTTATCAAGTGGCAAGACGATCCGCATGTGACTTGTGTGGTACTCACTGGCGCTGGAGAAAAAGCATTCTGTGCTGGTGGCGATGTTCGAGCTATGTATCACGTCATGCATAACGAGAGTAAAGAAAAAATCGTAGAGTTCTGTACGGACTATTTCTCGTTGGAGTATGAGTGTGACTATCTCATCCACACTTACAACAAACCTATTATCGGTTGGGGAGAAGGTATTGTCATGGGTGGTGGGATGGGGCTTTTTATGGGAACTAGCCACAAAGTTGTGACAACAACATCACGCCTTGCTATGCCAGAAATTAATATTGGACTGTATCCCGATGTGGGAGGTACATGGTTTTTAAGCCAGATAGATCCGCAAGTGGGTTTATTCCTCGGATTGACAGGTTCCATGGTGAATTCAAGTGACGCTGTCACTATTGGTTTGGCCGATTGGTTACTGTTGGAAGAGCAGTATCCCACCTTACTGGATGAGCTAAAGCGGCTCCAGTGGGGCAAAGAAGATGCGAAAGAGTTGGTAACTGCGCTACTACAATTAATGGAAGAACAGGTTATTGATAGCAAACCAACCACGCAAATTTGTCCATACTTAGATCAGATAGAGGAAGCGTGCAAAGGCTTTGATCTTAATGCGATAGCACAGCGAATCATGGCTATCGAAGGGAACAGTCAGTGGATAGAAAACGCGAAACAAACGTTCGCCGCGGGCAGTCCAATCACCGCGCATATTTGCTTCAGACAAGTGAAAGAATACCACAGCTTACCACTTGCAGATTGCTTCCGCTTGGAGCTGAGTTTATCGGTTCGCAGCGCCTTATTAGGTGAGTTTAAAGAGGGCGTCCGTTCTCGGCTTATTGACCGGGATGGCGAACCTAACTGGATGTTTAACAGTGTCAGTGAAGTCGATGAAGATGTCATCGATACCTTGTTTACCTCACTTTGGCCGGATGACGAACATCCGCTTGCTGATTTGGGTGAACAAACACTAGGTCAATAAGGAGAATGATCATGAGTACCATCGCATTTATCGGTTTAGGAAGAATGGGGCATCCGATGGCGCAAAACTTATTAGCGTCTGGATTTAACGTGCAAGTATTTGATGTCGATAGCGAAGCGGCAAAGCAACTTGCACCTTTTGGTGCGGTGGTGGCGAGCTCTATTGAGGAAGTCGTGGATGGTGCAAGCACAGTCATCACGATGCTACCAGCAGGTTCTCACGTTCGTTCCGTGTATCTTGGTGACTTACACGGCGGCGTAGGTGTCCTCAATCTTGTCTCGCCAAGTACCTTGATGATTGATTGTTCAACCATTGATCCGGACTCCGCGCGATTAGTCGCCAATGAAGCGGCAAATAAACGCGTGTTGTTTGTCGACGCGCCCGTTTCGGGTGGCGTTGCCGGCGCTAAAGCGGCGACATTAACCTTTATTGTTGGTGGCTCGGATGAAGCATTTTCTAAAGCCAATGCCATTTTGCAGTACATGGGAAAAAATGTTTTCCATGCCGGTAAAGCGGGCGATGGTCAAATGGCGAAAATCTGTAACAACCTTATGCTTGGCATTTTAATGTCTGGTACGTGCGAGGCGCTAAATCTAGGTATCGATCATGGACTCGATCCAAAAGTGTTATCAAACATCATGCTTCAAAGCTCTGGCCGAAATTGGGCATTGGAGCTTTACAACCCTTGCCCAGGCGTGATGGACAGTGCACCAGCCAGCAACGATTACCAACCGGGCTTTATGAGCAAACTCATGTTGAAAGATCTCGGTTTGGGGTTAGATGCGGCGTTACAAACACACTCTTCGGTTCCGATGGGCTCACTGGCGCGTAATTTATATTCTTTCCACAACGCGAGCGGCCACGGCGAGCTCGACTTCTCAAGCTTGTTTGAGTTTTACAAGAGTAAGAAGGGCTAGACTGAGTTTTGCTACAAAGCAGTCTGAAATGGTGAAGTAAATCTCATCATTTCGGACCACCGAAACAGGCTTGAAATAGGGAACATTATTAGCGACGGAGTGCAGTAACTATGGATATTAAAAATAGTGTCATTGCCATTACAGGTGCAGGGCAGGGACTTGGGCAAATGATGGCAATTACGCTTGCTCAAGCCGGAGCAGATTTAGCGTTATTAGATGTAAACGCTAGCGGCTTAATGGAAACACAAGAGCAGTGCCGAATGCTGAGTGCAAAAGCGTTGACTTATCAAGTGGATGTAACGAGCGAAATCGACGTTGAAACCACGTTTGACGCGGTTATCCAAGATTTTGGCCAACTCAATGGGCTAGTCAATAACGCTGGCGTGCTAAGAGATGGGTTACTTGTAAAATCAAAAGACGGCGTGATCAGTAAGATGTCTTTGGATCAATTCAATTTGGTCATGAACGTCAACGTTACGGGGACATTTTTGTGTGGGCGTGAAGCTGCCGTTAAGATGATTGAGAGCGGTTCACAAGGCGTTATCATCAATATTTCTAGTGTCGCGAGAGCAGGGAATATCGGTCAAACCAATTATTCTGCATCTAAAGCGGCGGTCGCAACCATGGCGACGACGTGGGCCCGTGAGTTAGCAAGATACGGTATCCGCGCGGCGGCGATTGCACCAGGTGTGGTGCATACCGCGATGGCAGAACAAATGAAACCAGAAGCCATAGAACGACTAGAAAAGATGATCCCAATTGGAAGGATGGGTGAAACAAGTGAAATCGCACATGCAGTAAAATACATTCTTGAGAGTGATTACTTTACTGGCAGAGTTTTAGAAGTGGATGGAGGCATTCGCATGTAAAGCCCTAGGGTTAGGCCCCACAGACCGGAATGACAAGCTTCTTTCCCTTTCAACATTTCCTATTTTTCCGAGAGCCAGTTCTGGGCAACGTAAGTGTGTTTATTACTCATGTTTGGATTCGCCCTGCGAATGGTTTGCCAAAAGTAAATAATGAGAAGTAAATACCACTCAAATACTAAGTGAAATCATTAATTTGACATTGATCACAATTTTCCACTTTTAATTTCCCCTTCGTACTCAAGCTATCTATGTAAATGCAGTTGATAGTCAGTCTCATCAAAATGAATTTGCAACTGTCTGTTTCAAAAGACATTAACTGTGAAGCACGTGAAATTCGTGTTGAGGTTAATCTCCTATTTTAAGTATGTGGGTTTCATTAATGGAAGGTTAGTTTCCAGTTGTGGCTAATGAGCTTTAACTTTTTACTCCTCATAATGCGCCAAATGTAACATTGTGTTTCAAAGTGTAACAATAAACTCACACTAATAGTGTGGTTTTGATCTCCACTCAATTCCGTTTTGTTTCGCTCTGATCCCGACGTTACTCATGCTCAACACATAAACATTCTAATGACCATAACAACTGGTTCTTAGCTTGATACCAATCGTAGCAAGTAATTGTTCATTCTAGCTGGTTAAGATGTTTGATAACGGCGCTGAAAAATTTGTAAGTAGAATAACTACTTATCAAAATTTTTGCCTTTTTATCAAACATTCCTCTGCGCTGTTTCTGAGCTCTTATTTACTGTGATTGGCATTGGTTTTGAAACCAGACAACCATCGAGAAAGTTAATGGAAGCCTCAAGATATAAACGCATCTTGTCGAGGGGAAGTTTGGCGTCCGTCATACTTATGCTCTCAGGATGTAATTCAGCTTTACTTGACCCCAAAGGTGCCATTGGTGTGCAGGAAAAAGAGCTAATTATTACTGCTCTTTTGCTGATGTTGATCGTTGTAATCCCTGTGATTTTAATGACGATTTACTTCGCTTACCGATACCGCGCCTCTAACACTGAAGAAGAGTACGCTCCCGAGTGGTCACACTCGACCAAAATCGAAGTGGTGGTATGGACAATTCCAATCATCATCATTGCGATTCTTGCGACGATCACATGGCGTTCGACTCATGAACTAGAGCCCTCCAAACCATTGGAAAGTGATGTTAAACCAATGACGATCGAAGTGGTGTCACTCGATTGGAAATGGTTGTTCATCTATCCAGAAGAAAACATTGCGACGGTGAACTATGTGGCGTTCCCGAAAGACGTGCCAGTGCAGTTCAAACTGACTTCGGACAACATCATGAACGCGTTTTTCATCCCTCGTTTAGGTACACAGATCTACGCGATGCCAGGAATGGTAACCAAGCTCAACCTGATAGCGAACCACGAAGGTGACTACAAGGGTTTTGCATCGAACTACAGCGGCGAAGGCTTTTCGCAAATGAAGTTCACAGCTTCAGCAATGTCTGATCGTGCTGCGTTCCTAAATTGGGTGCAGAAAGTGAAGGCGAGCCCTGATCGTATTGAAGATTGGGAGCAATACAGCTCACTGGCAGCGCCAAGTATCGCAGAGCCAGTCACTTTGTTCTCTAGCGTTCCTCCGTTCTTGTTCACCGACGTTGTGACTCAGCATCCTGGTTCAATGAACTGTTTGCCTGAAAACCAAGGATAATCGTAATGTTTGGAAGATTAACTCTTGATTCAGTTCCATTCCACGAACCTATTATCGTCATCACCTTAGCGGTTGTGGCGCTGGTTGGTTTAGCCGTAGTTTACGCGGTAACTAAAGCCGGAAAGTGGCAATATTTGTGGAATGAATGGTTTACTTCAGTAGACCATAAAAAACTTGGCTTCATGTACATCGCAGTAGCGATGGTGATGCTTGTTCGTGGTTTTGCTGACGCAGTCATGATGCGTAGTCAGCAACTCCTTTCTTCTGCGGGTGAAGCAGGTTACTTGCCACCGCATCACTACGATCAAATTTTTACTGCCCATGGCGTGATCATGATCTTCTTCGTAGCGATGCCATTGGTCATTGGTCTGATGAACATCATCGTGCCATTACAGATTGGTGCGCGTGACGTAGCTTTCCCGTATCTGAATAACTTGAGCTTTTGGCTGTTTGTTGTTGGTGTCATTCTAACAAACATGTCTCTCGGCTTGGGTGAATTTGGTCGCACCGGCTGGCTAGCGTATCCGCCGCTTTCAGGTATTGAGGCCAGCCCAGGAGTCGGGGTCGACTATTGGATTTGGGCGCTGCAGATATCAGGTGTCGGTACGACGTTAACAGGCGTGAACTTCTTCGCGACCATTTTGCGTATGCGTACACCGTCTATGCCAATGATGAAGATGCCAGTTTTCACTTGGGCGTCTCTGTGTGCAAACATTTTGATCATCATTTCATTCCCAATCCTAACGGTGACTATCGCTCTGCTAACGCTGGATAGATACCTAGGCATGCACTTCTTTACCAATGATCTTGGCGGCAACGTAATGATGTACGTCAACCTGATTTGGGCTTGGGGCCATCCAGAAGTGTACATTTTGGTCTTGCCAATTTTTGGTGTGTTCTCAGAAGTCACCGCAACCTTCTCGCGTAAAAAGTTGTTCGGTTACACATCGCTAGTTTGGGCTACCGTAGTTATCACGATTCTTGCGTTTGTCGTTTGGCTACACCACTTCTTTACGATGGGATCTGGCGCGAACGTAAATGCCTTCTTCGGTATTGCCACGATGATTATTTCTATCCCAACAGGGGTGAAGATCTTCAACTGGCTATTCACCATGTACAAAGGTCGCATTCGCTTTACGACGCCAATGATGTGGACGGTGGGCTTCCTGATCACCTTTACTGTTGGTGGTATGACAGGCGTACTCATGGCTGTTCCGGGTGCAGATTTCGTTCTGCATAACTCAGTATTCCTGATTGCTCACTTCCACAACGTTATCATCGGTGGTGTGGTGTTTGGATGTTTCGCTGCGATCACTTACTGGTTCCCGAAAGCGACAGGTTTCACCATGAATGAAACTTGGGGCAAACGTGCGTTCTATCTTTGGATTATTGGTTTCTTAATGGCGTTCCTACCGCTTTACGCGCTGGGCTTTATGGGGATGACTCGTCGTTTAAGCCAAGACATCAACCCTGAATACTTCCCACTGTTGTCGATTGCCGCAGCAGGTACGGTTGTGATTGCGCTGGGCGTATTGTCTCAGTTCATCCAAATTTACGTGAGTATCCGTGACCGCGAGCAAAACCGTGACCTAACTGGTGACCCGTGGGGTGGTCGTACTCTTGAGTGGGCAACATCGTCTCCACCGCCGTTCTACAACTTTGCGCACCTACCAAAAGGTGATGTGCTGGATGCCTTCTGGTACCAGAAACAAAGTGGCGAGTTCGATCCAACTAAAGAAGTGGAATACGAACGTATTCATATGCCAAAAAACACGGCAACAGGCATCTACGTGTCGGCTTGGTCGCTCCTATTTGGCTTCGGCATGATTTGGTACATCTGGTGGCTAGCGGCGGCAAGTTTGGTCGGTATTATCGTGACGTGTATTCAGCATAGCTATAACGATGATGTGGATTACTACGTGGAAGTTGAAGAGATCAAAGCAATTGAGGCCGAACGTCGAGCTCAGCTTGAAGAAGCGAAGAAAAACTCAGTGAAAGACAGCGAAAGTAAAGATGATCTGGAGGTGACGTATGCAAACTAATATCGCAGCACATCACGACCATGATCACCACCATGACACGAATGGCAACAAGCTATTTGGCTTCTGGGTTTACCTGATGAGTGACTGTGTACTGTTTGCGACCTTGTTCGCAACATACGCTGTGCTGTCGAGCAATTCAATTGCGGGCCCAACAGGTAAAGACATTTTCGAACTCCCATTCGTGTTTGTCGAAACCATGCTGCTGCTGTTTAGCAGTATCACATTTGGTTTTGGCATTATCGCGATGAAGCGCAACAACGTTGCTGGTCTCAAACGTTGGATGTTAGTAACGTTCGCGCTTGGTCTTGGCTTTATCTGTATGGAGGTCTATGAGTTCCATCACCTGATTGAAGAAGGCTATGGTCCACAAACAAGTGCATTCCTATCGGCATTCTTTACGTTGGTTGGTACGCACGGCCTGCACGTAACCTTTGGTCTGATTTGGTTAGCGGTAGCGTACCATCAACTGTCGACGAAAGGTCTGAACGACAATATGGCAATGCGCTTTAACTGCTTAAGCCTATTCTGGCACTTTCTAGATATCGTCTGGATTTGTGTCTTTACCATCGTTTACTTACTGGGGGTAATGTAATGGATCAACATGTAGAAACCAGTGCATCAGATTATGTGAAAGGCTTCATTGCCTCACTGATTCTGACGGTAATTCCGTTCTACTTTGTTTGGACGAAATCATTACCAGATACAACAACCTATGCGATTCTATTTGGATGTGCATTAGTGCAGATATTTGTTCACTTCAAATACTTCTTGCATATGGAAACAAAAACATCCGACGGACGTTGGAACCTTGTATCACTGATGTTTACCGCCATTGTTGTACTTATCCTTATCGCTGGCTCGGTATGGATCATCTACAACATGAACGTCAACATGAAGTTGTAGGTCAAGGTATGCTGAAAAGTTATTTGTCTATCACCAAACCGGGCATTATTTTCGGCAACCTGATTTCTGTTGCGGCGGGGTTCTTCCTCGCCGCAAAAACAGAACCAGCCAGTCTAATGTTGTTCGTTACAACGTTAGTTGGTGTGGGGTTAGTCATCGCTTCAGGTTGTGTGGTGAATAATATTTTCGATCGTGATATCGACCAAAAGATGGCACGTACACGAAATCGTGAAACAGTGAAAGGTAACATCAATATCGATATTGCGTTTGTTTATGCGCTTGCTTTATTGCTGGTAGGCACCGCACTGTTATTTATCCGAGTGAACCCACTATCCGCTGTCGTCGTTTTGCTTGGCTACGTGTATTACGTGTTCTTTTACACGATGTGGTACAAACGTAACTCGGTGTATGGAACCTTAGTGGGAAGTATTTCAGGCGCAGTCCCGCCATTGGTGGGTTACTTGGCGGTAACAAACTTCATTAGCTTGGAAGCGATTTTACTCTTTACCATGTTCTGTCTCTGGCAAATGCCGCACTCGTACGCGATTGCCATGTTCCGCATGCAAGACTACCGAGAAGCCGGGATTCCCGTATTGCCAGTTAAAGAAGGTATTCATAAAGCGCAGCGACACATGAAAGCGTATGTCGTGGCGTTTGGGGCCGTATCGTTGGGGTTATTTTTACTTGGTGAAGCCGGGTATGAATACTTAGCGGTTGCAGCGGTCGTTTGCTTTATGTGGACGAAAGTGACCTTTCGCAGCATTGATGACAGCAACTACATCGCTTGGTCAAAGTCGGTGTTTAAAGTCTCACTGCTAGTGGTGATGGGGATCAGTGGTGTACTAGGATTAGAGCTTATTCCGTTGCCGTTTATTTATTGAGTTTGAAATTCTTTAATATCACTTCCATGTAGCTCCCATTCTGAGAGCTACATGCTTTGCTAGACTCGAATTCATGCCTAAAAGAGATAATATGATTATCCCTTTTTACTATGGTCGTGGTTCATGTTCCGTCGTTTTACTCTTCTTCCAATTGTTGCAATTTCTTCATGCGTATTAGCCCAAGTTCCGTCCTCGGTTAGCTCCGTGGAAACTTATCGTATTGGAGATACTCTTGTTAGGCTTATTATCCACAACATGGAGATTAATCCAGTGATTGAAGTCGATACAATTAATCGTTCAGATTATGAAATAAATGATGTATTTCGAGTTTCCTCCATTTCTCTAGATAATGAAAAACTGGATTTCAACCAGAGTGCTGGCGTTTTTGTAGAAGAATATGGAGTGCGTGATAATAAAGTATTTTTCGTGCTTGATTACTTTTACCTACATGGGGGAGGAAGCGTTCTTGTGGATTGTGAAGTCTCATTCGAAAAAGAGAAGATCTTACCCCCAGAATGTAGAGTGAAGGTAAACTGAGAAATCGGCCGAGTTGCTTTGCTTACAAGCTTATCTTACTAAACCTTAATCCAGATTAAAGTTTTGTCACCCACGAGGCATTAAGGTGCGCCTGTAGTTTGCAGGTCTCACGGATTCAGAGAAGGAACAGCCATACGTTGTGTATCGCTGTTCCTTTTTTGTTCTTGGTTACTTGGGAAAAGATAGAACCATAAAGACAACATTAAGAGGACTGGTTTTGAGCATTTTGTTTTCCGAAGCCCGCATTGGCAACATGACCATAAAGAACCGTTTTGTGCGCAGCGCAACGTGGGAAAACATGGCGACTGAAAATGGCCACATGACGGATAAGCTTTACGATATTTACGAAGAGTTGGCGAAAGGTGAAGTGGGTCTAATTGTTACTGGTTATGCCAATATCGTGGAAGAAGAGAAACCCAACGCTGGGATGATGGGGATCTACAACGACTCTTTTATTGAAGAATACAAAAAGCTAACAGAGCTAGTACATCAACACAATTCTAAAATCGTAATGCAAATTGCTTACGGTGGCACCAAAACCACCTACAGCGTCGGTGAGCGTGTCATCTTCGCTCCGAGTGACGTGCCTGAGCGTGGCACGAATACGCAAGGCAAAGCGATGACTAAGGACGAAATCGACTACATCGTAAAGGCATTCGCATTGGCGAGTAAACGTGCTCAAGACGCTGGTTTTGACGGCGTAGAGATACATGCGGCACACACTTACTTAATTAACCAGTTTTTAAGCACGTACTATAATCGTCGCGAAGACGAATACGGTGGTAGCTTAGAAAATCGCATGCGTTTCCTTTTAGAAATTTTTTCTGAAACCAGAAAGCTGGTTGGGAATACTTTCCCAATCCTTGTGAAGCTTACCGCGACAGAATTCTTTGACGGCGGTTTAACGTTCGATGAAACTCGCGTCGTTTGTAAGAAACTCGAAGAAGTGGGCGTTGATGCGATCATCGTGTCTGGCAATATTCACGGCAAAGCAAACGAGCTTGTTGGTGAAACGTTCGATGGTTACACACTACAAGAAGAAGGCTATTTTCACGAATATGGACATGTGATCAGTCAAGATGTGAGCGTCCCGGTGATTACTGTCGGCGGATTGAGTGACATTGATGCGATTGAGAAAATTGCAGAAGACACAGATATCCAATTTTTCGCTGTGTCACGTCCTTTATTGGCTGAGCCTCAGTTAATAAAGCGCTGGAAAGAGGGTAATCGAGCGCCAGTGGATTGCGAGCGTTGTTCAAAATGCCGAACCAAACGTGGTAACTTTTGCGTGGTGTATAAGAACCGAAATCGTCGTAAATAACCCATCTTAAGTGGCGGTATGTCACTGATAAATAGCGCAATAGTCTTCTAAAGCACTAAGAAGGCTATTCAATTTCATTCAATATCACTGCCTCTAACGGCTATTCACTATTCACTATTCGCAGTCTAAAATATTTTTATAATCCTATTTAATTGATAAATAAAGGTAATATAATTAATTATTAAAAATATTAATTATAAGACAAAGTTTCATATCTGAAACTAAATTGCATTCTAAACTTACAATGAACTTATTAATAATTAGGTGCGAGTGTCACGCAGGGTAAAGAATACAGAAGGTGCTTTGAGGTGCGGTATCATCGCGATAACTATCTGATTTTTATAACTGTGTTTCAGCTTTATCGAACCCAAGAGAGTAAGGGAATTTGTGACCCTACGGTATTGTTACTGTGGGGCCTTGTTTATTTTCTGAAAATAGCTACTCAAACGTCACGTTTAATTGTGAGGGACTTGTATTAGCTTGTCGTTGCATTGTGCTTTGCAAGCCTCATGTAAAACGTGAGAGGCAACTAATATGAATAGTCTAGAAAATGCAACCATTGAACACTTCAAAAATCAATTTCAGGGTGATGTTGTTTTGCCCGGAGATCCTACGTACGACGAAGTTCGTCAAATCTGGAATGGCATGATAGATCGCAGTCCCGGTGTTATCGCTCGCTGCAAGTCTGCCGATGATGTCGTGATGGCGGTTAACTTTGCTCGGGATAACAATCAGCTACTTTCGGTCCGAGGTGGTGGGCATAATATTGCGGGCAATGCGGTTTGCGATCATGGTGTGATGATCGACTTGTCGCTTTTGAATCATGTTCAAGTGGATGAAAGCGAAAGAAGGGCTTTCGTTGAACCTGGCTGTACGTTGGCTGATGTCGATGAGGCCACACAAAAATATGGATTAGCAACGCCTGTCGGCATTAATTCAACCACGGGAATTGCGGGGTTAACGCTTGGTGGTGGTTTTGGTTGGTTGAGCCGAAAATATGGTATGACGATAGACAACTTGGTCTCTGCAAATGTCGTAACTGCAGATGGTCGTCAACTGCTCGCGAATGAGACAGAAAATGCCGATTTGTTCTGGGCGTTACGTGGGGGCGGCGGTAACTTTGGTATCGTTACGCGTTTTGAATTCCAGCTACATCCTGTCGGTCCAGAGGTGTTAAGTGGTCTCATTGTCTTTCCATTTGAGCAAGCGACATCCATTATCACCCAGTTTGCGAAATTCACTGAGTCGGCCCCTGATGACCTAAGTGTCTGGATGGTGAGTCGGAAAGCGCCGCCACTCCCATTCTTACCTGAAAGCGTTCACGGTAAAGAAGTGGTTGTACTCGCGATATGTTATGCGGGTGACCCGGCTGAAGGTGAGAAGTTAATTGCACCGTTGAGAGAGTTTGGTGATGCACATGGTGAGCACGTTGGTGTACAGCCATTTGCGGCGTGGCAGCAAGCGTTTGATCCATTGCTTACTCCGGGCGCACGTAACTATTGGAAATCGCACAATTTTAACTCGCTAAGCGAAGGTGTGATTGATGCAGCGATAGAATACGCAGGTAAGTTACCATCGCCTCAGTGTGAGATTTTTATCGCCTCTCTTGGCTGCGCTGCCTCTAGACCTGAGCCTGAGTCTATGGCTTATTCTAGCCGTGATGCAAACTATGTATTAAATGTGCATGGAAGATGGGACTCCGCAGAAGATGACCAAGCTTGTATCGCGTGGGCGAGAGACTTTTTTGCCAAAACCAAACCGTATGCCAGTGGAGGTGCGTATATCAACTTCCTTACACAAGACGAAGCTGAACGTACAGAGTCTGCCTACGGTCCAACCTTTGCGCGTTTACAAGCAGTGAAGAAGAAGTTTGATCCAAATAACTTGTTCAGAATGAATCAGAATATCAAGCCAGAATAAGTGCAATAAGAGCGTCGTCATTTCATATGACCGGATCTGTCACTTAATATCAAATAACAGTGGCTCTAAAATCTAATGGAGCCACTGTTAGCTAAAACCTTCGAACTACGTCTCTTCATCTTGATAGTTTAGATAACGTACACACAAATCATGAAACGCTTTTGCTTGAGGCGAGATCGTGCGGTCGGTCAACGTAAAGATACCAATTTGCCTTTCAAGCGGTGGATCGATAAGTGGGATCCAAACCAAGCGTGTTTCATTGGTTGGGAAAGCAAGCTTCGGTAGGGTCGTGACACCAATCCCAAGCTCTAAGACAGAAAACAGCGAAGTGATATTCTCGACCGAATAGAGCGCTTGCTCACTCAGTGCTCTGGCTGGGGTTGGATCGAGAAGCGTACAGGTGCCGTTACGAATAAAAGGTTGTTCGAGCAAAGTTTGCCACTCGATTCCCTCTGTTTGATTGGCAATCGGGTTATCTTTTAAACACACCACGCCAATGGGGTCGGACAACAGCGGTGTAAAGTCAATGCCGCCCTCATCAAGGTGAGAGGGGTTACCGAGCGCCAAGTCGACTTCACCGGAGAGTAAGCGAGCCTCGACGCCCGCCGCGTTATCGTCGATCAAGCTTACTTCTACATTTGGATACTGCTCGCAAAAGGCACCCAACACGCTCGGGATGAGTTTCGCTGCAACAGAAGGAACGCTCGCAATTCGCACTCTCCCTTGCTGTCCGGCCGCGGCAGCTTTGAGATCGTTGTCCAGCGCACTGTAGATATTGAGAAACTGAACCACCTTGGGCAAACAAATCTCACCAAAAGGCGTTAATTTGGTTTTGTTGCCGGGTTCAAACAGCGTTTGTCCTAGCATTCTCTCTAGCTCTTTTATCGACGTGGAGAGCGCAGCCTGAGATCGATTTGCACGATGTGAAGCGGCTCGAAACCCACCTTCCTCGACTACCATCACAAAATGCATTAATTGTTGAAGCTTAATACTCATCCCTAATGCCTCTTAATCCCTTTATTTACGTTATTCTCAATGAGGTGATAAGTTTTATTTATCAAATGTAAAAAATTTACCGTTAGATTTATCGCCTGTCAATGTGCATCATTTAACCATATTGAAACAAAGCTGTTACAAAGGTTGAAAGGCACGTGAATACTCCTACTAAAAAACACCCAGTTAAAACCAGTCTATTTGCTTCTAAAGCGCCGCTTGAATGGGCGATTGTTAACAATGGAACTCTGTATACGGCTCAAATTCCTATTGATGACACAGGCGCGGTTGTGGAAGGCGGCATCGAAGCACAAACACGTCAAACCTTTAACAATCTCATTCACACCCTGGAGTGTGCAGGGGAGTCTTTGGACTCTGTATTGCAGGTCCTGATTTACGTGACCGACAGAGAATACTTAAAAACCGTTAACCAAGTGTACGCGGAATATTTTGAAGCGCCGTACCCAAATCGCGCCGCCATGGTGGTTGCAGGGTTAGCACGAGAAGAAATGTTGGTGGAGTTTGTCGTCTACGCGTCGGCAAGCCAACCAGAATAAATCCAACAAGAATAATTGAGATCAGTGAGTGGGTGGCTTGCCATCACAAATCGGAAGAACAAGGAAAGAACCATGACTTTTATTAACAATGTTCAAGCAGAAAAATCCCTCTATATAGCAGGTGAATGGCAATCTGGCATGGAAACCATCGTCAATATTAACCCTTCTGATATCAGCGAAAACATTGGCGATTTCGCACAAGCGAGTGTGTCGCAAGTAGAGCAAGCGATTCAAGCGGCTAAATCAGCGCAGCTAGAGTGGGAAAAAACACCAATCGAGCGCAAACAAGCAGTGCTGCAAGCGATTGGTGATGAGCTCATTGCACGATGTGACGAATTGGGCACCTTGCTTTCGCGTGAAGAAGGCAAGCCATTTGCTGAAGGTCGAGGTGAGATTTACCGTGCCGGCCAATTCTTCCAATACTTTGCTGCTGAGGTACTGCGTCAAATTGGCGATAACGCTGCTTCCGTCCGTCCAGGTGTCTCCGTTGAAGTTACTCGCGAAGCCGTCGGCGTTATCGCCATTATCTCTCCTTGGAACTTCCCAACAGCAACAGCGGCTTGGAAAATCGCGCCAGCACTTGCGTTTGGCAATAGTGTCGTCTGGAAGCCTGCCAACCTAACTCCAGCAAGTGCCGTTGCACTGACTGAGATTATCCATCGCCAAGGTTTACCTGCTGGCACGTTTAACCTCGTTTTGGGTAGCGGTTCGCAAGTTGGTAATACCCTTATCAATTCGAAAGATGTGAACGGCGTGAGCTTCACTGGTTCTGTGGACACAGGCCGTAAAGTCGCCGCGGCAACGGCACCAAACTTTGTGCGTTGTCAGCTAGAGATGGGCAGTAAAAACGCGCTCGTAGTGGCAGATGATGCAGATATTCAAATTGCGGTCGAAGCAACAATCGCAGGCTCATTCTCGGGTGCAGGTCAAAAATGTACCGCGTCTTCTCGTCTTGTGGTTATGGACGGAATTCACGACGCGTATGTTGAAGCGCTAATCAAACGCATGAGCGAATTAAAAGTGGGTCACGCACTGGAAGAGGGCGTATTCATGGGCCCTGTTGTTGATGGTAACCAGCTGAATGCGAACTTTGAGTGGATTGAAAACGCACGCCAAGCAGGCGCGGAGCTGGCTTTCGGTGGTGAGCGTCTGAGCCTAGAGCATGACGGTTACTATATGTCACCAACCCTGTTCTTGAACACACAAAACAGCTGGGAAGTGAACCAAGAAGAAGTCTTTGCACCAATGGCAAGCGTGATTCGCGTTTCTGATTTGGATGAGGCGATTGCAGTCGCGAACGATACGCGCTTTGGCCTGACAGGCGGCATTATCACGCAAAGTCTGCGCAATAGCGCGATCTTCAAACAGCAAGTCCAAACGGGCTGCGTCATGGTTAACTTGCCAACTGCGGGTACAGATTATCACGTCCCATTTGGTGGCCGTAAAGAATCTAGCTTTGGCCCTCGTGAGCAAGGGCAGTACGCCAAAGAGTTCTACACCGTGGTGAAAACCGCTTATCAGCGCCCTTACTAAGAACAGCAGGGTAGCTGATGGTGTCAGTTACCCGCACTGAAAGGCTAAGAAATTGTTTAAGGAGTGGTTATGTACCAACAACGGATTGTGATTGACGGATTGCAGTACTGCAATTGGGATCGAGAGTATTTCCAAACGCTTAAGGCGAGTGGCATTACCGCTGTTCATGCCACCATCGTCTACCACGAAACTGCGCGCGAAACCTTAACGCGTTTTGCTGAATGGAACTTGCGCTTCGAGCAAAATGCGGACCTCATCATGCCTATTTATTCAATGGCAGATGTAGAAAAAGCCAAAGCAGAAGGCAAAGTCGGCATCTTCTTCGGCGCGCAGAATTGCTCACCTATCGATGATGAAATTGGTCTGATTGAAGTGATGCGCCGCCAAGGTCTGCTGATCATGCAATTGACCTACAACAACCAAAGCTTACTGGCGACAGGTTGTTACGAACAAAACGATTCAGGTGTAACTCGCTTTGGTAAGCAAGCGATTGAAGAGATGAACCGAGTCGGGATGATCATTGATATGTCCCACAGTGCAGAGCGTTCTACGTTGGAAGCCATCGATCTTTCTTCGCGTCCAATTTGTATCAGCCATGCCAACCCGACGTTTGCGCATGACGCACTGCGTAACAAGTCCAACACCGTGATCAAAGCACTGACGGAGCGCGGTGGTTTGATTGGATTCAGTTTATATCCGTTCCATTTGCCAAATGGCAGCCAGTGCACGCTGGATGATTTCTGCCAGATGGTTGCGAAAACCGCAGACATGTTTGGCGTTGACCATTTAGGTATCGGTAGCGATTTGTGCTTAAACCAGCCGCAACAAGTGTTGGAGTGGATGCGCAACGGTCGTTGGTCAAAAGCGATGGATTACGGCGAAGGTTCGGCAAGTAACTCGGGATGGCCAGATGCGCTGCCATGGTTCTGCGGCAGTGCAGGGATGGAGAACATCTACAACGGATTAATGCGTCACGGATTCAGTGAATCTGAGGCAGGAAAAATATTGGGTGAAAACTGGTTTAACTTCCTCAAAGAAGGATTAGAGCCTATTTCATAGTACACCCAAAATTAGGAACCGCCTGCCTACATAACAACAATACGGCAGGCGTAAAACTCACATTTGTAGCCAGTCTTTGGCAGCTGCAAAGAACCTCTGGAGCCAGAGTATGTCTGATTTAACCAATAGCATGAAAGCTTCCACGATGAGCGTGTCATCGGGCAAGTCAAAAGCAACACACAACACATCAACAACAGAAAACACGACGGACAAATTAGGACTGAATAACCCGGCCTTTTGGTATAGCGGTGGTTTTATCGCGTTGTTCGTTGCTATTGCACTTTATGACGGCGAGTTGTTATCTACGATCGTTAACGCCGGCTTTGGCTGGGCAGTTCAGGTGTTTGGTCCTTACTGGCAGTTACTGCTGCTTCTCACTTTTCTTATTGGTCTTGGCTTGGCTGCAGGGCGAACAGGCAAGGTGATGTTGGGCGGGATTGCAAAACCAGAAATGGACTCTTTCCGCTGGATGGCGATTATTTTCTGTACCTTATTGGCTGGTGGTGGCGTTTTCTGGGCCGCGGCTGAGCCTATCGCGCATTATGTTAGCCCGCCACCTCTATACGGCGCGCAAGATAACCCGCAGCAAGGTGCGGTGAATGCGTTGTCGCAATCCTTTATGCACTGGGGCTTTCTGGCTTGGGCGATTGTAGGTAGCTTAACTTCCATCGTGGTGATGCACCTGCATTACGACAAAGGCTTACCGCTAAAACCCCGTATTTTGCTTTACCCAGTCTTGGGCGAACGAGCACTTAAAGGCCAACTCGGTGCATTGATTGACGCATGCTGCATTATCGCGGTAGCCGCGGGCACCATTGGTCCAATTGGGTTTCTTGGCTTGCAGGTTAGCTACGCGTTAAATGCATTGTTTGATATTCCTGATGGCTTTACGACTCAGCTTATCATCATCTTGTTTGCGATTGCGCTTTACACCTTGTCAGCACTCAGTGGATTAAGCCGAGGCATGCAACTGCTTAGTCGTTACAACGTGATTCTGGCAATGGCATTGATGGTTTACATCCTGTTTTTTGGTCCTACGAATTTTATCTTTAACGGATACATTCAAGGGGTCGGAAGCATGTTGGATAACTTTATCCCAATGGCGACCTATCGCGGTGACGAAGGTTGGCTAAGCTGGTGGACAGTATTTTTCTGGGGCTGGTTCCTTGGTTATGGTCCGATGATGGCAATCTTTATTGCGCGTATTTCTCGTGGTCGCACTATTCGCCAAGTTATTTCAACCATCAGTATTGTGGCTCCGCTCACCACCTGTTTTTGGTTCACGATTGTAGGCGGCTCTGGCCTTGCGTTTGAAATTGCTGAGCCGGGTAGTGTGAGTGCGGCGTTTGAAGGCTTTAACTTGCCAGGTGCTTTGCTTGCGGTGACTCAGCAACTACCAATGCCAATGCTGACTTCAATTCTATTTCTGATTTTAACCACGATCTTCATCGTCACGACGGGCGACTCAATGACCTACACAATCAGTGTCGTGATCAGTGGTGAAACGGAGCCGAATGCGATCATCCGTACCTTCTGGGGCGTAATGATGGGTGTGACAGCTCTGATCCTGATTTCGCTTGGCTCTGGCGGCATCTCTGCACTGCAATCTTTCATTGTGATTACCGCGGTTCCGGTTTCGCTGATTCTGTTGCCGTCACTTTGGAATGCACCGCAAATCGCAATCAAAATGGCGAAAGAGCAAGGGCTATAACAATTATCTAATTCAAACAACGTGGAGCTTGTGCGGGTGTTTTCCTCCTACATCCGCACAAACCCTAGTATTCTTACAATAACAAATAGGTGGTGAGCAAAATGGATGCACATCGTTCTACTTATACGGAAGCAACTATGCGCGACGCAGCGATTGTCATGGCAGCCGAAAGGCTTGGCGCAATGCACCAAAACCGAATCAGCTTTGTTCGTAGTCTGATTCGTAATATGGCAAGCCAAAACTGGCAAGTAACCAAGCATGAGTGGCAACTTTGTCCGCGTGGTTATGGTCACGTTATTTACAAGTTGACCACGCCAGAGCACGTTTATCATTTGGTGGTGTTCTGTGATGAAATTGCTGATGACGAGCGTAATGACCGCGTCATTGCTGAAAAGTGGGACGTCACATTCGCACTGGTTCAAGGCGATGTTGATGTTACTTTGTTGGAAAGATTGCGAGCAAATGTACCGCTGCAAGAAGCGGGACGCAATCCGAATAACGTGCTTGTTCTGGCTCGCGCAAACAAAAGCGTGCGTGTGTTTGAACACATTGTTAGCGCCCTTTCTCAAGGCAAGCAGCCCGAGCCAAAAGAGCTGGCGGAAGTGGGGTATATCCTTCGTACCACTGCTGTGTATGGTAACGGAAAGTTTGGTATCGCCGATTTCAAACTGTTAGAGAATAACCCAGATTTCAGCCAGTCTTTTAGTGCGCAAATGTGTGCCGTATATATGTTGCGTGAATTCAGCCTGGATTGGGTGCACTACCTGGCACTTCAGCAAGGAGGCGACAAAGCGGTGGCTTTGCATCGTGGCTTGCAGCGCTACCTTGGTGTCGGCAATGCGACTGGCTTAGGCATGGCTCCATACTTGATTAATCACCCGTGCATCGTTGACCAATGGATGACCTCTCGCGAGCGTGCGGTAGCGCGAGTTTTTGCGATGCCATGTGAAGCTTCATTCCATGCTCCTTTGCAAGGATTACTACAAAAAGCGCAGCGTCATTTAGAGCAAGTCATCACCATCAATGAACATCAAGACAGGCTCAATCATCAAGCGACAGCAGACATCAAACAACTGCTATCGGAGCTAACAACGTTAATGGCATCACATCCGAACTGGGCGAGTTTGGTCGAGCAAAAGAAAACAATGAGTGTGGAAGCCCAAGAAATCCTCACCTCTTGCTTGATCGAACTCTACCCATCTTTGGTGGACGAATTTGCCAGCCAAATGAATACGGATGAAACGTTATCTATTCCGGGCGGGAAAAAGATCCATGACTTACTTGAGGTGCTGCAAAGCAAATACCGCTGGGCGATTAATGCGGATTACTCACTAGCCGAGAACAACTACTGGTTCTGGTATCGCTCACAAGACAAAGAAGAGCCAAGGCTTGGTGTTCGTGGGGAAGAGGCAGGAGAAGAAAAAGAATTGCCGCTTGATATCGGCAGACAAGTGAATCGCTTGTACCACGCCTTGCTTGGTTGTGATGAAGAAATGTCCGTAGCAGAGTTTCTATTGCAAAAACCGGCTTATCGTTCGATCACACGTCGCGTATGGACGTTAGGTAACCGTGCGATGGGGGATATTCAAATGAACGTGCTACGCCAAGATGCACTGCCAATGCACTTACTGCGATGTAAATTGGCGATCTTTGGTGCGACTAAGTTTGATCCGCGCTCGGATCGTTGGGTTCGAGTAACTTTCTTCCAAGGCGCGCCGTTGTTGGATGAAATTCACGATCCTAAACTGGCGGACACATGGATTTTCCCGAGCATGCCGCCGCGTGACGAAATTGCGCAAAGTGACAATCAAAAAATCAATGGAGGATTTGCATTATGATCGTCTCTCACAACGAATTGGTGGCCGCGGTTAATAAGGCATTTCTTGGCATGCGCCGTCACTGTGGTGAGGCGGATGTCATTGCGAATATGGTGGCGGACTTGCAAATGGTTGGCTTGCACGGGGTGCGCCACTTTAATAACGCCAGCCTGTTTCTTGGTTTAGATTCGGACTGCGCTGTATCGGTGACCAACAGCACGCCATCGAGTATCGAGATGGATTTGCACAATGGCAGTGTGGCGTGTCATTTACCCGCCGTGTTGGATTTCGCACTTGAGAAAATGATCAACAGTAAGTCGATTACTATCACGTTGAAACAGTGCCATAACCGCTGGCTCGGCTTTAGTGAGCTGTTGAAGCTCTCTGCGAAAGGCATCGCATGTCGTGCGCAGTGGGTCAATGGCACGAGCCCGAAAGGGATACTTTATGTCTTAAATCGTGGTTGTGTTGCTCCTGAGGTGTTTTTCTCGGATCAGTTTGATGGGCATGATACGGATTTGCATAGTATGGTTATCGAACTCTCTGTGAACGATTTTGATATCGAGAAAAGCGCACAGGGATACACCATTCACATTGAAGGCGATGAGTTAAGCAACACGCAACAAGCCTCTTGGCAAAATGGTATTTTTGTCGAAGACCAAGAGTGGGAAACATTGAAACAAACCGCAACCGCATTGCTAGTGGAGAACAGTGAGCGTTCCATGCAGGGCGCTGGTGGTGTGGTTTAAGCTCTGAAGGGACAGCGATTCCAAGTTTCAAGTGATGAAGGCTGCGGTTTAGCGGCCTTTTTTGTGCGCGATGTTCGGTCACTTCTTAGGTTCTAAGGCTATGATTATCGTTAAATACCAAGTAGAGCGACATAGGGAAGAAAAATGGACCTGCAAGAGAACAAAAGAAATGCCATTGCGTTTTACGAAACCGCCTATCGAGGTAATCCAAAAAAGGCAGTTGAAGACTACGTTGGCGATGAGTACATTCAGCACAATCCATTAGTTGGAAATGGCCCTGAGGCTTTTATCGAGTATTTTGAGCGGATGCAAAACGAGTATCCCAATAAAGACATTACGTTTGTGCGAGCCATTGCTGAGGGGAATTTGGTGGCACTACACACTCACCAAACATGGCCTAATGATATTGAATACGTGACGATGGATTTCTTTCGTTTTGATCATAATGGGAAAATCGTCGAACATTGGGACGCTCTGCAAGAGATTCCTAAAGAAACATTGAATGGTCACACCATGTATTAACGAATCGTTGATTAGCCTCCAATACTATTTATTCAAACGGTATGGGAGGCTAAATTATTTGGTACGAGTTAGACGTCAATCACTAGAGCGCTTTTTCGATCTTCATCGCTACGTCTTCAGATACCCAACCTTTCCATAAGTCAGGGTAGGTATTAAAGAAGTAAAACATCGCTTCTTCACCGTCCGCGTAGTTATCTTCCATCCAGGCCAGCATTTCACTCATTTGCTCGTTGGTAAATCCGCGTTTCTGCAAGTACGCGAATGCTTGGGGTTCTTTGCTCGCAAACGCCTCAGTTGTTACTGTGCGAACTGGAGAAGGTGGGTACATTGTTACTTTTGGTGAAGCGCAATCAGGCTGGGTGGTACAGTTGCGATACTCTTCCAGATCCGTTCCGCTACCAAAATCCACTTTGACCATATCATACTTGCCCAATACGGGTGTTGGTGACCAGTAGTAACCAAACCAAGGCATTTTGCGATCATAGGCTTTGGCGATGGTGCCAGCTAATGCTGCGCCAGAGCCTGGGTCAACCATCTCAAAGCCGTGCTCACTTAACCCTAATGCATTAAACAAGTGACCGGAGGTGATTTGGCATGTCCAACCAGCAGGGCAGCTATAAAAGGCGAACTTGTCATCATCCTCAGGGTGTTCAAACAGCTTGGCGTGTTTAATGACGCCTTCTATCGTCGCGAGCTCTGGATACTGTTTTACCAGATAGGCGGGAACCCAAAAGCCTTCTTCACCGCCATTGACAAGCGACTCACCAGCGATGCGCAAGCGTTTATCCGCAATGCCTTTATCAAGCGCTTCTTTAATGCCGTTTGTCCATAACTCTGGCGCAACGTCAGGTTGTCCCTTTTCAATCATAGAGGTGCCCGTAGGAACGCTATCACCAGGGATCAATTCCGCATCGCACTGGTAGCCTTCATTTAAGACAAATTGGTCGATGTGCGCCATTAAGCTGGCCGAATTCCAATTCATATCCGCGATGGTTATTTTTCCACATTCATCTGCATTTGCATGAGTTGATAATGCTGATAGCAGCAGAACAGAGAGCATTGAAGGTGTCGTCTTCATGTGACTGAATTTCCTTGTCGTTGTCATTTACTTCAGTATATACATCGGTTTATAAAGATTCAGTGAACAAGGTTTTTTCAGTGACGTTAAGCATAAAAACGGCTATTTATGAAGCGTTTAGTGAGAGTGGTTGAAAGGGAGTTAATACAGCAAGAACACCCCTTCGTAGCCGCCGATCTCAATGTGAGAAACATAGTCGCCGATGTTACCGTCTTGATCTACAGGTCGCATAGGCTCTGGAAGTGCGATAGTTATCTTCGGTGAGGAGAAGTAATCGATATTCTTGCCAAAGAAATCAGTCCGATACAGCACTCGGCCTTTGGTGAATTCTCGGGCTAACACCATCTCCGTAGGGCCATGCATCACTACCGTATCGTCTGAGCGATACGCAAAGTACGTATGGGTTGGTAACAATTCGATAGCGCCATTAGGCAAGTCAGGATGAGCCACTTTGCTCATAGAAGCATCTCCAATCACCGTGTAATCGGCGGAATAGGGCGTGCTGGTGGACATCATTAGCGGAGTCGCCTGATACCCATCTGGGATTTGATTGGCTGGTGTACCTAAATCAACGGCAAGCAAGGTGCTAGGTTGATAAGCAATATTCTTTGGTACGCCTGCCTTCCAGAAGTTGTCACCTGTTGTGTTATTACTTCCATATAAGTAGCCATTGTTCCACTGATTAAAGTAACTGCGCTCAGGGTGATAGTTTAAGTAGAACACCGCTAGTGCAGAATATTGGTCCTGCTTCCAATTGTTTTCTGTGTTACCAAAGTATTGAACGCGACCATAACGCGTTGTTGCTTGATAAATCACTTTCTGGCCAACTTTGGCGAGAGAAGAGTTGTCCCAAAACTTAGCCAAGCCAGCATAGCCACTAAAGCCGGTAGAAGGGAAAAGGTAATGCTCGCGCAAGTACAAGGAGCCAGCACCAACCAAGTGGTTTTGGCCGTTACGACCGAATAAGTTGGCCGCGCCTATGTTGAGGCCAATTAACGCATCCGCATCCAGCGTCGCCAATTTGTTTAAGAACGCCGAGAATTGCGCTTGGTACGCATCGTCAGCAGCTTGGCTACCCGCCACCAAACCAAGCTCATCCACCGTACCACCGGAATAAACGTAGAACTGATTTTCTCCGAGTAACTTATTCGTGTCGTCGTTGTACGCACCATTTAAACCTTGTTTCGCCCATTCAGCTTGGTAATAGTGGCGCATTGTATTGGTAAAAACGGGATTGCCGAGATTGGTCAATGCCCAAGAAGAGGTTTGATTCCACATACGACCAAATGGAATAACCCGTGACTCCCAACGAAATCGTGCCGTTGCATTCTTATTCGAACGGTTTTTGTATTCATGCCAAGAAAGATAATTGTCTTGGTTTCGATCTGCAGATTTGTCGAAGCCACGAATTTGTCGCCAGCGTTGAATGGTTTGACCTTCAGGTGTCTCCGTTGGTGCTCCTGAGACATTGACGACAGGGAAGCTATCTTTGAGTTGAATGTTTTCGAGACGTGGGCGGTTTTCTATGTTGTCGTCATGCCAAGTCACTCGCGCCACGTATAGACGGCCACCATCGCGTAAAAAAGTGGAACCAAAGTACTGACCGCCACCATAGGTTTTTCCGCTACCATCATGCGTTGTTGCGCGAACCCAATCCGAAGGAACAGACCAGTTTACTGTTTGGTCTTTGGTCATGCCCTGTGTTCTATCTTTTTTAATATCAAAGGGCTTCCACTCCGATACCTGACCAAACGAGTCGATAGCAGAAGGGTATTCAATTATGAAGTTGCCACCTTGAGCAAACTGGGAAAACGTAAGGGTTAGGCGGTCGAACTTCTCTGAGTGATAAACATAGAGGGCACCACCATTATTCGCCTGACCGAATACATCAGCATCCCATGGCGGTGGTTGATATAGCCAAAAACCGGCGTGGTCAGCGCTAGTCGTATAGCCAACGATCATCGGTTTTCGATTGAGTAAGGTATTTTCACCATTGCTTGAGTCGACTTCAGCTAGGATAGTGTCTTCCGAAAAATGAAGAAAAAAGTCCTCATAATCGATGTTATTTATTTCTGCTTGGTTACGTATATCGTTTTCCAGCCAACCTGAGTTAAGTTCCAGCTTTTGGTTGTACATGTAACCAAGCGCTTTTACACGCTCGTTATCACTCTTATTTTCGTAAGCTCCAAACACGATATCGGCATTATCCAACTCCCATTCAAGTGCAGCGGCAGCAGAGATAGGCTTATCTTGAAGATCAATACCCTGTTCATGCAACCCAGGTAACACGATTGCTGTTCTACTCCAAACGTTGGGTACAGAAAGCAAGCTCAGAGAAGCGAGTGTAACGAGAGAAAAACAATGCGACTTCAACATGGAGTTATCCCATTAATACTTAGATGACTCAAATTAAGAGTCAGAGTACAAAGAGAAATTATAGTCCATTCGCGAAGCCGTAATCAGTACCCCGCCGATTGAGGATTTTACAGGAAAATCAACAGGGGATGCTGTGCAAAAATGAGCGGGTGTACTTGGAATAGATCATCCTCATAGACTCAAAGCTTCCTCTACACGTCAGCACAAAAGTAACCACCATTTTAACCTTGTTTCGGTCGTCACCATGTTGTTGGATTTTTCTTCAACAAATTCAGTTAAAACTAACTCTTCAAACCAGTCAGATACTCTGTCTTGGTGGTTGCTGATCATACAAAAAATTAACAAATTAAATTTTTATACATTTTTATTGCATAAAAAGTCCAATTGAGTAATATAAATACCAAGTGACAATTAATGCGGTATGTCAGCATGACTATTCAGGTAAGCGGAATCAATAAATCCTACGGTGAGACACAAGTGCTTCACGATGTCAGCTTTAAGTGTGAAAGCGGGGAAACACTGGTTTTACTCGGTCCAAGTGGCGCAGGTAAGAGCTCTCTACTGCGTGTTCTTAACCTTCTTGAAGGCGCGGATAACGGCAAGCTAAACATCGCAAATGATGTTTTTGATTTCTCTACTGAAATCAAAGAGAAACAAGGTTTAGCACTTCGTCGTAAAGTAGGCATGGTGTTCCAGCAGTACAACTTATGGCCGCACATGACAGTGATGGAGAACCTGATTGAGGCTCCGGTAAAAGTATCTGGCATGGATAAAGAAGAAGCGAAGAACCAAGCAATGCAAATTCTCGCAACGCTGCATTTGGCAGACAAAGCGGATGCATGGCCGATGCAGCTTTCTGGTGGTCAGCAACAACGTGTGGCGATTGCTCGTGCATTGATGATGAAACCGGAAGTCTTGCTTTTTGATGAGCCGACCGCTGCGCTTGATCCGGAAATTACTAACCAAGTCGTTAAGATTATTAAAGATTTAAGCGAAACTGGCATCACCCAAGTCGTAGTAACGCATGAGGTCGATTTTGCTAAAAAAATCGCTAGCCACGTACTGTATCTAGAAAAAGGATACATCGTCGAGCACGGCACAAATGATTCGTTTTCTAACCCGCAAACCGCCCAGTTTGCTGACTACCTAAATCACTAAATTACGTTTTTAAAGTTCAGTCTATTTAACAGATAAGCTCGGCTGTCATTGCGAGTGTCAGCCCACTAAGTACACACGGAGTATTGCAATGAAAAAGATTCTACTAGCTTCACTAATCGGCCTTTCTTCTGCAACTATGGCAGCAAACGCAGCAGCACAAGAAGAGATCAAATTCGCGATGGAAGCAACTTACGCACCGTTCGAATACATGGATGAAAACAACCAAATTCAAGGTTTTGATGTGGATCTGGCGAACGCACTATGTAAAGAAATGGAAGCAAAATGTACCTTCCACAATCAATCTTTTGACAGCCTGATCCCTGCATTAAAATTCAAGCGCTACGATGCGGCTATCTCTGCAATGGATATTACTGAGGCGCGTTTGGAGCAAGTGAATTTCACGAATGCATACTATGAAAACTCTGCAGCGTTTGTTTCTATCAAAGAAAAAGTTGCTGATCAAAAAGCACTAGAAGGTAAGCGCGTTGGTGTTCAAAACGGTTCAACACACCAAAGTTACCTGATTGAGCAAATGCCGGGCGTAACAGCGGTTCCTTACTCTAGCTACCAAGACGCATTCATCGATATGAAGAACGGTCGTATTGATTCTGTATTTGGTGATACAGCAGTCGTAGCTGAATGGTTCAAGAAAGAAGACAATCTAGCATACGTGGGCGAGCACGTAACCAACCCTAAATATTTCGGTAACGGTTTCGGTATCGCAGTAAACAAAGGTAACGATGAGCTAGTGAACAAGCTGAACACGGCACTGAAAACAGTGAAAGCGAACGGCGAATACGACGTAATCTACAACAAGTACTTCGGTAAGTAATATGGCACTAACGGGTTACTCTTTATCGCTTGTTCAAGCTAGTTGGATGACTGTCCAGCTAGCCTTCACAAGCCTTTTAGTCGGTTTGATTCTGGCAGTGGTATTCGCCAGTGGTGAAATGTCTCGCCGCGTTTTCGTTAAATGGCCAATGACGGCATTTGTGACGATTGTCCGTGGCTTGCCAGAAATCCTTGTCGTGTTGTTCATCTATTTTGGTTCGACGCAGGTTCTGTTTTTAATCACCGGCGACTTTATTGAAGTTAGCCCGTTTTTGTCTGGCGTGGTGGCGTTGTCGTTAATCTTCGCTTCTTATGCTTCTCAAACTCTACGTGGCGCGTTAAAAGCCGTTGGAAGAGGGCAGAGAGAAGCAGCAAGTGCACTCGGCGTCAGTCAGGCACATGCTTTTGTTCGCATTGTTTTGCCACAAGCAGTAAGACACGCGCTACCAGGTTTAACTAACCAATGGTTGGTTCTGTTGAAAGATACCGCGCTTGTATCACTGATTGGCGTAACGGATTTGTTGAAACAAGCGCAGCTAACGTCTGCTGCGACGCATGAAGCTTTTACATGGTACGCAACCGCTGCGGCGATTTACCTAGGCATCACTTTGATTACACAACGTGCCGTCAAACTGATTGATAAGAAGTTCTCAATTCAAGGCATGAGCATGGGACAGGAGGCAACCGCATGAACGAACAACACGTTTGGCAAATGGTGGATGGCTTAGGTACTAGCCTTCAATTAACCGCCGCTTCCTTGGTTGTCGGCTGCCTCTTAGCTTTGATGATGACGCTGACTCTGATCCTACGTACTCCGGGTTTGCATTGGGTAAGCCGTGGCATCATCACCTTGTTTACTGGTACGCCTTTGTTGGTACAGATCTTCTTGGTTTACTACGGTCCGGGTCAGTTTGATGTAGTGAGAGAAAGTGTTTTTTGGACATGGTTAAGCCAACCTTGGTTCTGTGCGATGTTAGCGTTAGCGCTTAATACCGCAGCGTACAGCACTCAGCTGTTTAAAGGCGCGTTTAACGCGATTCCTTCTGGTCAATGGCAAGCGTGTCGTGCTCTAGGGATGAACAAAACCGCAACGCTAAAAGTGCTGCTGCCATACGCTATTCGTCGTGCCGTTCCGGCTTATTCGAACGAAGTGATTTTGGTCTTCAAAGGCACGTCATTAGCGAGCACGATCACGATCATGGATCTGATGGGTTACGCGCAGCGCATTAACGCACAAACTTACGATACGTTGACGGTATTTGGTATTGCAGGCGCATTTTATTTAACCGTAAATGGTTTGCTCACTCTTATCTTCCGTCAGGTAGAGAAGAAAGCACTAGCCTTTGAAGCCGTTTAATTATTAGTAGCTAATTTGTAAATGCCTCTGTTCAGCGTTGCCCTGAACAGAGGCATGTTTGTTTTAGTGTACTGCTACGCTGGAAAAATCATCAAGAATCACCAAACTTAAGTAAGGCAAACAATCACTGGTGATGATATGGAACGTCGACACTTCTTAGCTTTATGGTCGCTAATATTTGCGCCTTCGCTAAAATCCGCTAGCCCAATGAAGCCGACACCGCCTCAAACGGAAGGACCATTCTATCCCGTGGTTCCAGTGCCATTTCGTCAAAATTTGATTTTGCAGTCGAAAGGTCTTATTGGTGAGCCCATTTTTCTTCAGGGTAAGGTAATGGATAAAGCAGGAAACCCATTGTCTGGAATGAAAATAGAAATATGGCAATGTGATGGACAAGGCATCTATGAACATCCGAATCAACCTAACAATAATAAGTTTGATCCTCACTTTGCAGGCTTTGGTGCAGTTTTAACTGACGAAGATGGGAATTACCTTTTTCAAACGTTATTTCCGGTTCCATATAGCTCTCGACCTCCCCACATCCACGTAAAATTGTGGCGTGGAGAGAAAGAGCTGTTAACGACTCAGCTTTATTTGAAAGGGCGAACTGGTAACGAGTGGTGGGGCGGAAAAGCCCGTGATTATTTGCAGTTTGAGCCTGTCAACATTGATGGTCGTGTCGTCGGTGAGTTCAATTTTGTGCTCGCTTAATGCGATTAAGCATTATTTTGAAAACTCACATCGTAGATTACAAAAGTAATTAGCAAACAGAAGCTTCTAACAGATTAGTCTTGTCCGGTTCTGACTCTTAGTTTGTAGAAATCACTGTACCCAGATTTACGGAGTTGAACACCGCTTACACCTTTCGCTCTGGTGATTTTTTCTTGCCCCCAGAACAATGGTAAGATTGTTGTATCAGCTCTGAGCTCCGAGAGTATTCCCTCCAAACGTTTTTCAGGCGTGGGATCTGAGACTGCATCGTGTACGTGATTAACATGCTGTTCAAATTCATCAGAGTGAAGAGCAAATCGAATACCTGTACCTGTTAATAGCCACTCATAAATTCCATAGGTTAAAGGTGGCTCAATGACATCTTCGACAAAGAGCAAGTCGGCTTGTTCTTTTACAAGTTGAGGATTACTAGCGTCAGTTAGCTCCACAAATTCTACATGCAACCCAGTTTGACGGATTAAATCTACGATCCATTGGTTCGCTTTACTTAAATAATCAATCGTCCACTTTGGATGGGTTATGACTAACGTTCCCTCAAGCTGAGGAACACTCTCGTTGTGAGAGTTATCATCGAGAATGTGCATCGTTTCCAAGCCATTCGCTTTGGCAAATTCAAATCTACGACTCTCGATAAAAGAAAATAGGCGCTGCCAAGTTTGCTCGCTTAGTGAGCACTCGGCGTGACGATTACGTGCTAGAAAAGAAAATGCCTGAATCATATAACATTCGGTATCGTCAGTTTCCTGATTATAACTGATGTATTGATCCAGCTCAGTCCCTTGATGAGAGAGCGTTATTTGCTCCAATAATGCCTTTTTTGCGAAATAGTTATGATGTTTCTTCAGTACTATTTTGTTGGTATCCCAATGCCTAAGTACAAACGGGCCAGTACCTATTGTGATACTGCGACCTTTAAAGCTCTTCTGACGTCGAGTAGTGATAGACGCATTTGCGGTTGCTAAGCAGTAAATGAATAAGTTATTAGGCTGCTTTAAGTCAATACGTATAGCTTGTTTGGCATTATCGAAGCTGATACGAGTGACTTGCTGAAGTAATTTTTGGACGGGGCCATCTGTTGTAACGAGCTTATTTAAAGAGTGTACGACATCTTCTACTTGTAATGTTAGCCCATCGTGACAGTAGATATCAGGGCGGAGCCAAATATATATACAACTGCCTTCATTTTTGTACTCACAAGCGAGGTGATTTTTTAATTGACCGTAGTGATCAACGGTAAATAGGGTGTCATACAAGCTGCGTATTACCTGCAGTTCTGAAAAGCGATAAGTCAGTGAAGGGGTTAGCTCATCTACCCAAGGATACTGGCTGACGATGAGTGTATTTGAATCTTTGTTTTCTTCTGAAACTTCTGCGAGTGCTTGGCTAAGTGCGCTTACAGCAGTGCTACGGTAATGCTCAAGTAACCTCGAGATGACGTCAAAGCTACCATTGTTGATTTCATTACGAATCGTAAAGTAGAGGGCTTGATGTATTGTTACCGTCACTTTTAGTGTGCTGGCTTTCCCACGGCCACGACCTGGCTCCCAATGGATCCAATTGTAGCTGTCAAGTATTCTCAGTATATTAGATATGTTGCGTCTAGAGGTTGAAAAAACCAGTTCTAAATCGTCGAGGTTTACCTGATACGTTTGAGAGTGTTTGTAATGTTTTAATAACTGGCTCAATCTACGAAGACATGTTTCTGTCATGTTTTATTATGTTTCCTCAATAGATGATTGATTTATTAAAGCTATATAATAAATTGATTTCATATTGTGGTGAAGAAAGGTGATTGCTTAAACCCCTCAGTGTTATTGATTGGCTTATCTTCTTCCCATTTAAAAGTATTGGTATTTTTCATTTTGACTCTAATATATTACTACTAATATAGAGTAAAGGCTCACTTTTTAATTTTTACTATAATATTAGTGAGTTATGATTAATGTTAGTGTTTGTTTTATTAGTTGTGTCTAATTAGTTAGGCGTAATGACATGAAAATACCCCCACTCATCTATGCAAATAAGCAGGGGTATAAGTTTATTTTACTTCTGGGAAGGTAGTGAATATCGTCCACTCATCTTTAACCATCCCTTGCTGGCCGACAACAGTGGCAGTAACGCGGCGGTTTAATGCGTGGCTGACACGATCCATACCCGGCTCTGCTAACTGTGTGTCGCCAAAAGCAATAATTGCGAGGCGGTCACCCGGGATTCCTTTTTTTATCAATAGATTGCGTACATTCTCTGCACGATGGCGAGATAGGTTTAAATTGTATTCTGCGCGTCCTACCTTACTTGCGTATCCTTGTATCTCTATAGAAGTGGTTGGATACTTTTTAAGAAATGCAGCCAACTCATCTATCTTGTTTTTAAAAATTTGGTTAATAAGAGCAGAGTCATTATCAAACAAAATCTTAAGTTGGTATTGCTCTTCTTTATGCAAATAGGTTTCACAACCATCATTGTCCACTTCTGCCCCTATTGGAGTACCTGCGCAAAGATCACGAGCGTTTATCACACCATCTTGGTCCAAGTCGTTTAGGTCAGCAATCTGATTCGCCTTTGGTATAGGAATGTACGCCAGCTCATCTTTTGCGTATGCACTATGATGACTCATTATGACTAAAGCCAGAGTGATTAGAAGATTCTTTTTCATTGTATTTAGTACTCCACCGATTGAGTCCACTCTTCCGGTATGTCGACGCGCAATGCGTCTAAAAGCTGCCCGGTTGAAGTCAGGGTTCGATATTGTGCGTATTGCTGCGCAAATTGTGTTTCTAAGTAGTTTTTGCGTGATTCAAACAACTCGTTTTCAGTGTTCAGCAGATCAAGTAGGGTGCGCTTTCCAATACGATATTGTTTTTGGTATGCAATAACGGTGTTTGACATGGAATCAACGTGTTGTATTAAAAAAGACTTTTGTTGTTTAGTCAGCTCAAGAGCGCTCCAAGAAAGGCGGAGCTCTTGCTCCACACTTCGGTATGCTCGCTCTCTGAGGTCTTTCGCTTTATTGAGTTGGTAGGCCATACTGTCACTGTTTGCAGAGTCTCGGCCACCGTTGTAAAGGTTGTATCGGACACGGAGCATTGCTTGTGTTTCAGAGTTGAGACCATTTACTCCTCCTACATCATCGTTCCAGCTTTGTTTCGCTTCAAATGAGATGACTGGGAAATAGTTTGCATCTGCTTGTTTATATTGGAACCTGGCAGAATCGACATCTGCGAGTGCTATTTTTATGACAGGATGATTGTCAAAAGCCTGCGATTGGGCCTCGTCTAGAGAATTGGGGATAAAGTTTTGGTCTGCGTGCGGAAAAATAAGGTTAGTTGGTGCTTCACCAACTAAGCGAAAGAATGCTGTTTGAGCGTCTTTATGGTTATTTTGTGCAGCTAAAACATTACTTTGAGCTTTTGCTAAACGAGCTTTAACCTGGTTAAGGTCGGCAACTGAGCCAATTCCTGACTCTGTACGCTTTTTAATATCAGTATAAATTCGCTTATGTGTGTTTAGGTTGCTAGTGGAAAGCGCAGTCAGCTTTTGTGTTTTTACTACATCCAAATAAGCTTTGATGACTTCTAACGCAACATTTTGGGCATCTGCAAGTAACTGATAACGCACAGACTCTGCATCTGCAGAGGTACGGTCAATGTCATATAGGGTTTTTGAACCATCCCAGATCAACTGGGTAAGAGTAATTGCCATATCTTTACGGGTCATCTCGGTATCACTCTTACCAGTAGAGTCGGAAGGGTGAATGCTCTCGTAACCGATACCCGCGTCAATATCGAGACTAGGTTTATATGCTCCACGTGATTTATCGATAATATAACGACTACTCATATACTCGTTAAACGCACTTTTGATATCAGGGTTCGTTGCAAATGTTGTCGCTATTGCTTGTTCTAAAGTTTGTGCGCTAGAAACCAGTGGTATTAGCAAACCAAAACACGCGATACTAATATTACTTAGCTTCACTAAAATCTCCCCAAATAATTTAACGCCAGTTATTTTTCAAAAATAAATATTAAAGATTACTAATGTTACCCAAGGCAAACGTTTCCTTTTGCTTGCTTTTTTGGAATGTAAGCTGCTATTTCAATGAAAATTTAATGACAAGTTTAAAAAATATTAAAAATAGGTCGCATAACATATGTTTTTACAGTGCAAAATAAAACAAATTTAAAACATGAAAATTATTGATAGGATAATTGCGTGTTTTAGATGGGTTAATTGATGCTAGCTTACGCCCAATTGTGTATATCGCTTCTTGAAAATAAGTCTTATTACTTTCTTAGTTTTATGGACTTTGAGATTTTTGTATTTACTAAATGAGGTATAAGCTCTTGGTTGGACCATCAAAATTAACCGCACAAACCTATGTTGTAATCGGCCTAGATGGTCAAATTAAAGCTTTTGCGTCTAAAGAAAACTTGTTACCGGGAGAAGTGGTCGTTGAATTAGTAGAGGGGAAGATCCAACCTCAGCATGTATATATTGCTGACACAGAAGGTGAAGCTCAAACTGATTCTACCGACAAGCTTGCGAAAATATTAGAGGCCATCGAAAAAGGACAAGACCCGAGTGAACTAGGTGATGAATATGCTACTGAAGCTGGTGAAGTTACGGGTTCAAGTTTGACGGCCTCTGGTACTGTTGAACGAACGGGGGCAGAAGTACTAGCAAGTACTTTTTTTGAAACCGCCGGCGTGACGACAGAGCAAAGTACAACGCTATTTAATATTTCTCGATTCACAACCTCAGAGCTTGGTGAAACTGAAGCGTTGATTGATGGTGAAGATAGAGGTGCCGTTCAAGAAGACGTGACGCTTGGAACTTCTGGCAACCTCAGTGTTACTGATCCAAATACAGGTGAAGCATTATTCCAATCACAGAGTGAGGTTCAAGATAGTTATTGGGGCGTCTTCTCAATTGATGCTTTCGGTAACTGGAATTATCAGCTGAATAATGAGCACGAAGAAGTGCAGGCTTTGGATCATGACAGTGACCCAATCATCAGAAGTATTACCGTTTTATCTGTAGATGGCACTGAGCATGAAGTTGTGATCTCTATTACGGGCACCGAAGACGCGCCAGTCGTGACGGGCACATTCACGGGCAAGGTGACCGAAGGCAATCTCGGTGATGTTGTGACCGCAGCAGGTACCATTACTATCTCTGATGTTGATAACGGCGACGATCCGATTTTTGCAAACACCACCGTTACGGGCACCTATGGTGAGCTGGTATTGGTGGACGGGCAGTGGACGTATACGCTGGATCAAAGCCAGGTTCAACAGCTGGACGAGGGTGACCAGGTACAAGACACCATCACTCTCACGGCGACCGATGGCACCCAACAAAACATCGTGATTGATATTACGGGCACCGAAGACACGCCAGTCGTGACGGGTACGTTCACCGGCAAGGTGACCGAAGGCAATCTCGGGGATGTCGCGACCGCAACAGGCACCATCACTATCTCTGATGTTGATAACGGCGACGATCCGATTTTTGCAAACACCACCGTTACGGGCACCTACGGTGAGTTGGTATTGTTGGATGGGAAGTGGACGTATACGCTGGACCAAAGCCAGGTTCAACAGCTGGACGAGGGTGACCAGGTGCAAGATACCATCACTCTTACGGCAACCGATGGCACCCAACAAAAGATCGTGATTGATATTACGGGCACCGAAGACACGCCAGTCGTGACGGGTACGTTCACCGGCAAGGTGACCGAAGGCAACCTCGGTGATGTCGCGACCGCAACAGGCACCATTGCTATTACTGATGTTGATAATGGCGATGAGCCAGAGTTCAGCAACACTGCCGTTACGGGCACCTACGGTGAGCTAGTATCGGTGGATGGGAAGTGGACGTATACGCTAGACCAAAGCCATGTTCAACAGTTGGACGAGGGTGACCAGGTGCAAGACACGATCACTCTTACGGCAACCGATGGCACCCAACAAAACATCGTGATTGATATTACGGGCACCGAAGACACGCCAGTCGTGACGGGTACGTTCACCGGCAAGGTGACCGAAGGCAACCTCGGTGATGTCGCGACCGCAACAGGTACCATTGCTATTACTGATGTTGATAATGGCGATGAGCCAGAGTTCAGCAACACTACCGTTACGGGCACCTACGGTGAGCTAGTATTGGTGGATGGGAAGTGGACGTATACGCTAGACCAAAGCCATGTTCAACAGTTGGACGAGGGTGACCAGGTGCAAGACACGATCACTCTTACGGCAACCGATGGCACCCAACAAAAGATCGTGATTGATATTACGGGCACCGAAGACACGCCAGTCGTGACGGGTACGTTCACCGGCAAGGTGACCGAAGGCAACCTCGGTGATGTCGCGACCGCAACAGGTACCATTGCTATTTCTGATGTTGATAATGGCGATGAGCCAGAGTTCAGCAACACTACCGTTACGGGCACCTACGGTGAGCTAGTATTGGTGGATGGGAAGTGGACGTATACGCTAGACCAAAGCCAGGTTCAACAGTTGGACGAGGGTGACCAGGTGCAAGACACGATCACTCTTACGGCAACCGACGGTACCCAACAAAACATCGTGATTGATATTACGGGCACCGAAGACGCGCCAGTCGTGACGGGCACGTTCACCGGTAAGGTGACTGAAGGCAATCTCGGTGATGTCGCGACCGCAACAGGTACCATTACTATTTCTGATGTTGATAATGGCGATGAGCCAGTGTTCAGCAACACTGCCGTTACGGGCACCTATGGTGAGTTGGTATTGGTGGATGGAAAGTGGACGTATACGCTAGACCAAAGCCATGTTCAACAGTTGGACGAGGGTGAAAAAGTACAAGACACCATCACCCTGACGGCAACCGATGGCACCCAACAAAAGATCGTGATTGATATTACGGGCACCGAAGACACGCCAGTCGTGACGGATACGTTCACCGACAAGGTGACCGAAGGCAATCTCGGTGATGTTGTGACCGCAGCAGGTACCATTACTATCTCTGATGTTGATAACGGCGACGATCCGATTTTTGCAAACACCACCGTTACGGGCACCTATGGTGAGCTAGCATTGGTGGACGGGAAGTGGACGTATACGCTGGACCAAAGCCAGGTTCAGCAGTTGGACGAGGGTGAGCAGGTGCAAGATACCATCACTCTCACGGCGACCGATGGCACCCAACAAAAGATCGTGATTGATATTACGGGCACCGAAGACAAGCCAGTCGTGACGGGTACGTTCACCGGCAAGGTGACCGAAGGCAATCTCGGTGATGTCGCAACCGCAACAGGCACCATCACCATCTCTGATGTTGATAATGGCGATGAGCCAGTGTTTAGCAACACTACCGTTACGGGCACCTACGGTGAGCTAGCATTGGTGGACGGGCAGTGGACGTATACGCTGGACCAAAGCCAGGTTCAACAGCTAGACGAGGGTGATCAGGTACAAGACACCATCACCCTCACGGCGACCGATGGCACACAACAAAACATCGTGATTGATATTACGGGCACTAATGATGCTCCTGAATTTGTTAGTGGGAGTAATGACAACTTTGGTCTGGATGCTCAAGGTAAAACCGACATCGATAGTTACCAGTTTAGCGTTGATGAAAACAGTCAATCGGGTGTAATTGGAAAAGTAAATGCATTCGATGTCGATCAGGACAGTCAGATAACGTATCACTTAAACGGTCATAGCGAACTGTTTGAAATCAACAGTCTTACTGGTGAGATCAGTGTCAAAAATGGTGCAAATCTGGACCATGAATCTATCGATAACTACCAGCTAGAAGTGGAAGCTCGTGACCAGTTTGGCGGTAAAGACACCGCTCAGGTCGAAGTGTTGGTTCGCGATATTAATGAAGCCCCTATTGCTGAAGATGATAAGGGCATTGAAAAAACAACCAAGACACTTGACCAGAGCAACTGGGATGATAGCACTGATATCGCAGTTGATTATTATGTGATTGATACTCGATCTGGAAACAAGGTTTCTGATGCATCGAAAGCTGATTATGTTGGTGACGGCGACCACAAATATGGCGTTAGTTCTGCGCTAGACAGCGGCTCAGACCGGGTTCAAGATGGTCAGATTCGATATGATGATGCAACTGGACAAAGTGAAGCAATGCGCTTCTCCTTTGCTAATGGTCAGGTTGCCGATCATGCTGAAGTTGAAGTGAAAAACCTATGGACAGACACTTCGAACGGTAGCTGGGAGCCTGGTATTGAGCGCGGTGTTTGGAAGGCTTACTACAAAGGTGACTTGGTTGCGACAGGTGTGTTTGAAGGTACCCGTGGTGGTAATCAAGTAGTCAACATCAATGCAGATGGGCGTTTCTTCGATAGTATTGAAATGTCTACTACCAGCTATAAAGACGGTGTCATTGATCCTAAAGGCTCAGAGTACTTTATTACTCAGGTATCAGCGGACCTGACGACCTTTGATGACGCTTACCAGACCAACGGCTCAGGCACGTTAGAGCTGGATGTTCTGGCGAATGACAGCGACCCGGATGGTGACGCTCTGACTATTATCGACTATCCATCAGAAAGTTTCCTCAGTCTGCAAGATGGTAAATTGGTCTTTGATGCGGCCAAGTACCTAGAGTCACTGCCAGCTGATCAACAAACCCTGAAAACGGGTGAAGTGAAAGATTATACCTTCGAATACACCATCCGTGATGACGACGGTCTGACTGATAAAGCAAAAGTTACCGTTAGTGTGATGGGTGAGCCTATGTCGCTCAGTGATGCACACGCAGCATTGGATGAATCTCAAGTTGGCACGGATACTGGCGTACATTCTGAAGGCAACTTTATCGCAAACCTCGGGTCTGCAACGGAGGCTGAATATCACTTCAACGCCGAGCAAAACCTAGGTGGTTTCACCAGCGATGGTAAAGAGGTCGTGTTTGAAGTGAGTGCAGATCAGAGCACTCTAACTGGTTATACTGGAACAGGCGCCGACCGCATCAAAGTGGTTCAAGCCAACATAGATAGCAAAACGGGTCATTTCACAGTTGATCAACATATGCCTCTTGATCATGCGGAGCAGGGGGCGGACATGCTGGATATCCGCGCTAGCGTCGAGGTGGATGCCGGAGGTCAGTCTGAGAGTGCCACCTTGCATCTGAATGTAATGGATTCATTACCGTCATCGTCTTCAGCTCACTACGAAATAAATGATGTTGATTCACAAAGTAATAGTGTTGTGATTGCACTTGATGCGTCAGAATCAATGCTCGACTGGGTAACAGATGCAGACGGACAATATGTTACTCGCTGGCAACTTGCTCAAGACTCTATTAAGTCAATGTTTGAGCAATACCAAGATTTGGGTCCAGTAAGTTTTAGAATTGCAACTTACAGCGGACAACCATCTGGCCAGATTTCTGAGTGGCTAGATTCTGCCGAGGCCATTGATGCCTTTATCTCTGGTATACATCCATATGCATCGACGCCATATAACCAGGCCGTTGACCAAATAAATGAAATACTTAGTGATCCAGAAGATGACGCATTGCTTAGTAATACCGATACCCAGCTTTACTTTATCTCAGATGGTCGACCTTCCGATTTTACCTATTGGACAAATCAAACGAACGTGGGAGAAATTCAAACCCGTGAAAACTTGATTAAGTGGTCAACATCAGATGATTTTGAAAGTGAACAGCGTTATCAGGACATAGTGAATGGTCGGGTTCAGCCTACTTCTGAAGAAGAGGGCATCATTCTGCAAAATGCGATGGAAAATGGCATCAGCAGTAGCGGTCAGGATGTTGAAAATATCTGGTCTGTCGGTATCGGTAATGGTGCGTCTCTGGAACACCTGGAGTCGATCGCGACAGATAAAGGCAGTGCTATTGTCGTTGTAGATGATTCTCAGATTGGGGATTTGCTTAGCAAAACGGTCTCAGGCCAGTTGCAAGGTAACCTTCTGGATGACAATGGCGGTGATGCTCAGTGGGTAGATCACATCACTATCGATGGCGAGATATATTACTACAACAAAATAAACGGTGATGTCACTACCAGCGATGGCACGAAAATATCGGATCATTCTCTGGCGCAAATTGATACCAACCACGGCAAGCTGACCATTAACTTTGAAAATGGTCACTACGACTATCAAGCGAGCAATGTTGTAGGTCATCAACAAGAGAAGCTTGACGTTACGGTTATCGATGCTGACGGTGATACTACAAATAGTGAAGTTACCATTGATATCCGAGATCGCGCACCAGAATTCATCAGTGTCGGTGATACAGACCAAACCCATGGCACCGATGCCAACGGTATGCCAACAGAAGATACAGCAAGCTTTGACGTCGCTGAGCAAGAAGTTGGGGTATTAGTCGGCCAGGTGGAAGCGTTTGATCCGGATGGCAGTGACACCATAAAGTATGAATTGAGTGGTGGTGATGCTGATCTATTCCGTGTTGACTCTAATAGTGGTGAGATTTGGCTGAAAGATGGTGTAAAACTGGATCACTCGACTCAGCAAACGTATCAGTTGGAAGTGTCTGCAAGCGATGGTGTGGATACCGATACAACTCAGGTTATCCTGAATGTCACTGAGAACCATGCCCCAACCTCATCTCCAGTTCAGGGCTTTGCTCAGATGGAAGACTTACCGATCAATAAAGTGACGGTAGTGTTCGACCACTCGAACAGCATGACCCGTACCTTTGACGGTGAGAATACCGTGGGTCGTGATGCAACCGCACCGAAAACTGAATCGAGAGCTTACAAAGCAGCAGCAGCGTTACATTCCATGGTTGAAAACATGATTGCCGATGGAGGAGAATCAAATACCTATATCCGCCTGGTACGTTTCGACGGTGATACATCCACACATAGCTGGCTGACTTTGAGTGAAGTTGAGTTGATGACACGCCCACCAGAGATGAATGGCCGTGATCCAAACGATTTAAGTTTCCAAAATGAAGTTTCAGAATATGTGCGCAACTGGTGTGACGTAGAATACGGTACCAATACGGATTACGATAAAGCTTTAGAGGCTGTAATGGAGCCTGGTGAGGCAAGTAATGCCGTTTACCCTTGGCAGGATGGTTGGGACTATTTCGGTCCAGAAAAACCGTCAGAGAGTAAGGACACCATATTCTTTATCTCAGATGGCGAACCCAACCCTAGCGAGGGCGCTGTTACTTCTCCTGATCTAGCCGAGCGCTGGGAGGATTACAAACAGACTCATGACGCCAAGGTATATGGGATTGGTATTGCTCTCTCTGATAATGTCAAAGCAGCAGAGGCTCTAGATGAGCTTAGCGACAAAGTGGTGTTTATCGACTCAGGTGAAGACTTGGGGCAGTACCTAAACCAGTTCTCTCCCGATCCAATTGCCGGTGAGTTACTGGCGGGAAGCCAGGACGCTGATGGTGATAGCATGACCGTTTCTTTGGCAGAAGGCGATTTCACTCTGTTGGGCGCAGATCTGCACGGTGTAACCGTAAATCAGCCGTTAGTTTCTTCAACCAGTGACGTAGATGGTCAGCTTCATATCCAGACAGCGTTCGGCACTTTGGAAGTGTCATCCAATGGCAGTTATAGCTTTACTCAAAGCGATGAGCTTACTCTACAGGGAGACCAGCAGGCGGATTTGCATTTCTTGTTTAAAGTGTCTGATGGTAAAGGTGGCATAAGTGAAAACGTCTTTACACTTACATTGAACGATTCTGGCACCGATATTGTGCAAACTGAGCGCCATGCGTCGGTGGGAGATGAGTTTGCGAATAGCATCACCGGTGGCGAAAGCATTGATATTTTGCTAGGACAAGCAGGTGAAGATACGTTGAATGGTGGCGCAGGCGATGACATTCTGGTTGGTGGGCTTGGAAACGATATCCTGACGGGAGGTCTAGGCAGTGACATCTTGACAGGTGGAGAGGGTATTGACACCTTCACCTTTACTCAAGAATCACTGGACATGACGTCATCAAGAGATGTGATTAAAGACTTTAGGCTGGATGAAGACAAGCTGGATTTGAGTGACATTCTTGAGTTTGTCGGTGACGACACAACGGATATGGATAACTTGTTGGAACACGTAAGCGCAGACTACGATAGTGCCCAAGATACTCTGAATTTGACGATTACTGGAGAAGACAGCAACACAATGTCCGTGGCATTAGAGAACTTTGATTTATCAGGGTTGGAGCTAGGGTCGTCAGCGACATCTCATGAAATCGTTGATCAGCTGTTCCATCACCAAGTTTTTAGCGTGGATTAATATTACCTGAAGATAAAGTTATTTTAGTAAATAGCACCTGATTGAATCATCAGGTGCTATTTTTTATTTCTGCCGCGGCTAGCTACCGACTTTTTGTTTAACCACTTTAAAAATTAGCAGTAGTAAATGCACTGCTTCTGCACTTTAAGTGGTTCTTTGATTACATGTTTTGATAGCTTGGTCCGCCACCACCTTCTGGCGCTTTCCATGTGATGTTCTGTGAAGGATCTTTGATGTCACAGGTTTTGCAATGCACGCAGTTGGCGGCATTTATCTGAAACTTCAACTTACTCTCAACTTCCACCACTTCGTAAACCCCTGCAGGGCAATAGCGCTGGCTCGGCTCGTCATACATACCCAAATTCACATCAATTGGAATGTGAGGATAAGTCAGAACAAGGTGGCAAGGTTGGTTCTCTTCGTGCTGTGTTCCCGACAAAAATACCGACGAAGGCTTATCAAAACTGATTTCACCATCTGGTTTTGGGTATGTAATTGGTTGGCACTCTTGTTTAGGTTTTAACTGTTCGTGATCGTACGAATAGTCCTTGACAGTCCAAGGTAACGGCTTCTTAACCAGTGGTTGCCATAGGTTATGCTCAAAGGTCGAAAGTGCACCGCCCAGTATGCTGCCAAACTTGTGGATGTTCGCACCAAAGTTACGTGTTTCGGCGAGCTCGTCATACAACCATGATGATTCAAACAATGACTGGTAGTCTGGCTCAGAAGCCCCAGTTTGTCGGGCAGTATGTACTGCTTCTGCTGCAATGATTCCGGACTTAATGGCTGTGTGGCTGCCTTTAATTTTAGCGACATTCAAAGTGCCTGCATCACAACCAATCAATAAACCGCCGGGGAATTGCTGTTTCGGCAGAGAAGAAAGTCCACCTTTTGCAATGGCTCTTGCACCATATGCGATACGTTGGGCACCTTTTAGGTGTTGCTTGATAGCTGGATGATGCTTAAAGCGTTGAAACTCGTCAAACGGGCTTAAGTAAGGGTTGCTGTAGTTTAAATCTACGATCAAACCGACCGCGATTTGGTTGTTTTCCATATGATATAGAAAACCGCCGCCAGTGGTATTTGTCTCGCTCAAAGGCCAGCCAGCGGAGTGGATAACACTGCCAGATACATCCTTGCTGTCAGAGGGTAATTCCCATATCTCTTTTAAGCCAAGCGCGTAGTGCTGAGGTTGCTTGCCTGCGTCTAGGTCGAACCTTTGAATAAGTTCTTTACCCAGGTGTCCGCGACAACCTTCAGCAAAAAGGGTGTATTTTGCCTTTAGCTCGATACCTGGCTCAAAGTTAGGTTTGACTTGGCCGTTCTTATCTAGTCCCATATCGCTCGTATTAATGCCTGTCACGGCGCCAGTCTGATCATAATTGATGCTTGCAGCGGCAAAGCCAGGAAAAACTTCCACCCCAAGACTTTCTGCTTGGTTAGCGAGCCAACGGCAAAGGTTGGCAAGGCTAATTACATAATTATTTTCGCCATTTATCATTGGACGTGGCGTAAGGAAATGAGGGACGCGAATATGGTTTTGCTCAGTAGTAAGATAAAGGAAATGGTCTTGCTGAACTGAGGCTGATAGCGGGGCGTCCATTTCTTTCCAATCGGGGAAAAGTTCATCCAAGGCATTAGTTTCAAAAACAGCGCCAGATAAAATATGTGCGCCCACTTCTGAGCCTTTTTCTACAACGCAAATTGAAAGTGCGTCACCTTCACTCTCTTGGCTAAGTTGAGCTAGGCGACAAGCGGCACTTAAGCCCGCAGGTCCGGCTCCCACGATCACGACATCAAACTCCATGCATTCTCGTTCCATCTCTATGCTTCCTTTCTATTATCGTCATCTGCGTGACAGGTTTTTGGTTTCTATACAGAAAACTATAGCTCAGTTGACGTTAACGTGAAGTGAACTAAGCTCAAGTAATGGATCTGACGTGTTATACGAGGCATGACCATGGATGACCGACCATTAGCAACACTTGTCATTGCGGAACATGACAACCAGTCGTTGGCTGTAGGGACGCTGTGTGCAATTAAAGCGGCATTTGATATCAAGGATGATGCTAAATCGCTTCCTATTTCTGTATTGCTTATTGGTTATCAGTGCCAATCGGTTTTGGATGAGTTGAAGTGCGTTAAGGGCGTTGCAGAAATTATCTGGGTTGACGCGAAGGAATACGAGCATGGGTTAGCGGAAAATATCGCCCCTTTGATCTCACAAGTAGCCAAAAATTACTCACACATTCTTTCTCCTGCCAGTACGTTTGGTAAGAATGTGATGCCTCGCGTGGCGGCGTTGCTCGATGTAGGGCAACTTTCGGACGTGATGACCATCGAGTCTATCGATACGGTGATTCGTCCAATTTATGCCGGGAATGCATTGGCGAGAGTCGCGTCGAATGATCCCTTTAAAGTGATGACCATACGAAGTACGGCTTTTGATGCCCTAGATCTGTCAGACACACCAGTTGCCCCTAAGGTTACTCAAGTCGATACAGTGATTATCAACAAACTTAGTGAGTTTATTTCGCAGCAAACGCCAGAAAGTAAGCGACCAGAATTGCCAGCGGCTAGAGTGGTGGTATCGGGTGGTCGTGCATTCGGGAGTAAAGAGAAGTTTGCTTTAGTCGAACAATTGGCTGACAAGCTAGGTGGAGCGGTAGGAGCGTCCCGAGCGGCGGTCGATGCGGGTTATGTGTCTAATGACCATCAAGTCGGGCAAACCGGTAAAATTGTTGCACCTGAATTATACATTGCCGTCGGAATTTCTGGTGCTATTCAACATTTAGCGGGAATGAAAGACTCAAAGGTGATTGTCGCAATTAACAGCGATCCCGATGCGCCTATTTTTGACATCGCTGACTATGGGTTGGTCGGCGATTTATTTGAGGTGATGCCGGAGTTGCTAGAGAAGCTGTAGATATAATCTGTTCTCTCAAACAAAAGGCTTCCGAACTGGAAGCCTTTATCATTTGGTTTTTACCAGTTACTTTTCGCTCGGGCGTTGCAGGTGTTCTGCAAGCACTTTAGTAAACCTTGCTGCTTCACCACCAGTACAAGCGCGATGATCAAACGTTACGGATAGCGGCATTGCTTTCACCGAAATTGCTTGACCATTTCTTATCACCACTCGGTCGAGTATTCGACCAGCACCAACAATAGCGACTTGCGGAGGTGTGACGACAGGTGTCGCGTAAATGCCAGCAATCGCCCCGAAGTTGGAAAGCGTAATCGTCGCGTGCTGTAATTGCTCTCGACCGATTTTTCTCTCTCTGATCCCTTCAACAGTTTGATCGAGCCAACGACGAACATCTTGTGGCTCGTATTCATCTGCGTGGCGCAATACGGGTACGTACAAGCCATGACGGCTATCTACAGCAATACCAAGGTTAACAGTATTGTGCACGCAACGCGTCATGGTTTCTGCATCAAACCAAGCATTTAAAGCGGGCTCTTCCTGACATGCATGAACAATCGCTTGAACTAGGCGGATACTGATGTCTTCGTTCGGCAGCCAGTCTTCCAGCAATGCTTCTTCTGTAATGGTCACGGCAGCAACGTGCTCGTGTGACTCAGTCATCGACGACACCATGGTGCGTCGAGCGCCTTTCAATACTTCTGTGCCCGGACGCTGTTTTCCGGCTTCGTCGTAAATGTCGGCATCAACGATAAGACCGTTTGGACCACTGCCTGACACGAGATTAAGATCTACCCCAAGTTTTTGTGCCAATAGACGAGCCGACGGTAGAGCAGTAACTAGATTACTCTCAGTCGTGTTGTGATTGCCTCCAATCCAGAAGTCATCGACGTTAACGTGATGCGCTTGATGAGAAACGTTGCCGACAACGGTCGCGGCGTCAGCGGTCTCTTTTTTCTCTACTGTTGCCCCCCGCTCTGCGCCAGTTTCGTCAATTTCGAGTAGCAATGCGCCAATATTGACGATATCACCTTCTTCCCCATGGCGGCTGACTACACGGCCTGAGTAGGGGGCGGGAACGTCGACCGTCGCTTTTGCTGTCTCGACAGTTAAGATCACTTGATCCAACTTAACCATGTCACCGACATTAACGTGCCATTTTACAATTTCTGATTCAGCGAGGCCTTCGCCGAGATCGGGTAAGTTAAACGTCTTCATTTCCAATCCTCCACGAGTTCGCGCGCTGCGGTCACAATGTCTTCTTCCTGAACCATGAAATAATCTTCGTTACGGTAATAAGGCATAATGGTGTCCATTCCAGTTACTCGTTTAGGTGGGGCTTTTAGTAAGCACATGGCGTGTTCGGCTGTTCGAGCTAAAAGCTCAGAGCCCACACCACAAGTTTTACTCGCTTCATGAACAACGAGTAAACGTCCGGTTTTTTCTAGTGAGCTGAAAATCGTTGCGGTATCAATTGGCTTAATGCTCGCCAAATCAATCACCTCGACTTCAATCCCTTGACTAGATAAGGTCTGTGCGGCTTGAAGTGACTCTACGACGCATGCGCCCCAAGTAACAAGCGTGATATCTCGCCCCTTACGTAAGGTGAAGCAGGTGTCGAGTGGAAGTGCTTCGCCATTATCAACGACTTCAGATTTTACGGTTCGATAAATGCGTTTCGGTTCGAAGAACATGACAGGATCATTACTTCGAATCGCGGCGAGAAGCAGGCCGTATGCGCGTTGAGGTGAAGAAGGAATCACTACTTTAAAGCCAGCAGTGTGCGCAAATAGCGCCTCTACACTTTCTGAGTGATGCTCTGGAGCGTGAATACCGCCACCAAATGGCGCACGAAAAACCGCAGGGCAAGTGAGGCGACCGCGAGTTCGGTTACGCATGCGTGCCGCGTGGCACATTAAGTGCTCCATTGCAGGAAAAACGAAACCTTGAAATTGAAATTCGGCGACAGGTCGTAATCCTTGCGTTGCCATGCCGACCGCAACACCGCCGATTAACGCTTCAGCGAGTGGCGTATCGATCACTCGTTTGAGACCAAACTCTTGTTTGAGCCCTACGGTGGCACGGAATACGCCACCATTATCACCTACGTCCTCACCTAACACGACAACATTTTGGTCTTGTTGCATTTCGTGGTGCAGAGCGAGGTTTACTGCTTCAACTAACGTTAGTTCAGCCATGTTTGCCTCCCTGCATTCGCACTGCTTTGTTGATGAGCTCATCTCTTTGAGCGTGAAGCTCTTGGGGAAGCGATTCATACAAATAATCGAACCCAGTTTCTGGTGCTTGTGACGGTAAGCTGAGGTAGCGCTCAACTGCCAGTTCCACTTGTTCCTTGCAGTATTCTAGCCATTGTTGCTCTTGTTCATCGCTCCAAGCTCCTTGATTAAGGAGATACGTTTTAAGACGTGCTATAGGTTCGTATTGCCATGCGGTTTGAACATCGTCCTCTTTACGATAACGAGTCGCATCATCGGCAGTAGTGTGGTCACTTAATCGGTAACTGACCGCTTCGATGAGTGTTGCGCCTTTCCCTTTTCTCGCTCTCTCAAGTGCGGTCTTGGTTGCATCATAAACGGCGACGACATCGTTACCATCTACCGTAATGCCCGGTATACCAGCGCCTTGCGCTTTTTCTGATAAGAAATCGGCAGCACATTGAAGGCTACGCGGCACTGAAATTGCCCATTGGTTGTTATTCACAACGAAAACAAGTGGAATATTCCAAGCACCCGCACAGTTTATTGACTCTAGAAAATCCCCTTTGGAGGTACCGCCATCGCCACACATGACTAGCGCAGCTTCATGGTTACCTTGAATTTTCAATGCGGAAGCCACCCCGACAGCGTGTGTACATTGCGTCGCAATGGGAACACAGAATGGAAGATCTCGGCTAGGAATTGGGCTGCCCTCAGGAGCAAAATCACTACCGCGCTCATCACCGCCCCAGTATTGAAGATTCTTCTCCATGCCAATACCACGACACCACATTGCAGGCATATCGCGATAATAAGGGACAAATACATCATCGGCTTTCAGCGCTCTACCGACCGCAATGCCGATGGCTTCAGCACCTAGGTGCGAAGGGTAGGTCCCTAACTTGCCGGTGCGTTGCAACGCAACGGCTTTGTTGTCGTAAGTGCGAGTTAATACCATGTCTCGGTAAAACCCGACCAAAGTTTCAGTGTCAGCCCAGTTGGGTAGTTGGCCGACTAGGTCCCCATGATGGTCGATAAACCGATGCATGGGTAATGCCTGAACGTTCATCTCAAGCTCCTTTTGACGCTGCGTGTCTTTTGGACTGCAGCTGTTCATATCAAACCAGAGTTTGTATGGGTACTCAAACTCTGATATCAGCGCAAAGGCCATACCTAAGGTTGCTTGTGTTTTCTATAGCTGTAGGCATCTGTACGTCCTTTAAACTATTTTTCGATAACACCGCTGCGGCTATTTCATCGCAAGACACAGAGAAACATTTTTCTGCATCTAACCCTCTAACTAAATCGTGGTATAGCCAGATACAATAAGTGTAAACAAATTGTTAAATTGTGCTTCATTTTGACTTTTGATCAGTAGTAAAGTTTTGCTTACACCCTGATTTTGTAGAGTAATATGCTGATTTTTAATTGCTGGCATTTTTAAACTCGAATTTAATTGCTATTGAATGAAACATATTTGCAACAAAATTTGGCTGTAAAATTTGACAAAGTGAGTCATTATTAATGAATCAACTCAAGTAGTTGTTATGTGTTGTATTGAGATTTTTTGTTGTGCCCGAAACTCCGGCCTTATGAGAATACATAACTTCTTCCCAACAGAGTGGAATCAGGGTAGGGTGACGGCATTACAAATGTATACCCTCGGCGGTCCTTGAGCTTATCAGCAGTAGATGGCGCTCAAGTCGAAGTGATTATGGAGAAATTATGTATCACGCTCATGTTTATTTTCCTTTAAGAGAACAAGATAAAGCGCAAGCCTTGAACGAGATCATCCGTCAAGAGCGTCAAGATGTGCTGCGTGTGTTTCCTTTGGTTGGAAGATTGGTTGGCCCACATAAAATGCCGATGTTTGAAATTCACCTAGAGTCATTGAGTGAAGAGTTTTTGGCTTGGCTCGATACGATTCGAGGTGATTTTTCTGTGCTTATCCATCCTGTGAGTGAAGAAGAGTTGCTCGATCATACGGAACGCGCGATTTGGCTGGGTAGAGAGATTGGTGTATTTGAAGAGAAGCTAGAGAAATAGTTGTTCCTCCCGTATGTATGACCGCTTTGAATGCTTCTCCCCTCATCGCGGTCACCGTAGCAAGTTAGCGTCTTCATGTTCGTTAATAAGTCGCGGTTTCCTTTTCTCCATTCTGCATCCCCTGTTTTTGTGTGCTAAACCTACAAGTAGGCTTTTGGGCTTAAGCATCAGTGAGACCATGTTTCTGTTTAGCATGTCGTTAAATAAGTTTTGGCAGCAATAAAATAATAAGTTCAGATAAATGAAATAGGTATAGCAGGGAAGTGCAGTTTACGACCCCAACGCCATTGGCAGTGGAGCCGATAATTTCTGAGGGGGAAGGGTATGTTTTCGATACTCTTGGTCATACTTTCACTGTATATATTTTGGTTGTTGTTTCGCAACGGACCTGCATTCGCCGAACGCGTCGCTCATCAAAAACGTAACTGGGTTGGACCTACCGCCAACAAAGAAGAATGGCGAGGATATTGTACGGATGTATTTCAGCCGTTCAGCTCTCAAACGACTTTTTACGCCATCGCTTATTTTGCGAATTATATTGCAGCAGCAAATGCGATATCTTGGTCAACAGTATATGAAGGGGATTACCCGATCATCATAAGCCGATTTGGTAGCTACTTTATTTTAAATACTCACGATTCACTAGTGGTTGCAGGGTTTATTGCGCTTGCTTTCTTTATCATCAATTGGCAGCTTGCCATGCACTGTTCTGGTATTCTTAGTCAGTATCTAGTGCGGATTCTTATTATCAATCGAACGCGCTTTGTTGCGATTAGCTTAGTGTTTTGCAGTTACTTTGCGTATCTCTTGACTGTTGGTATTTTCTGGTTGTTCCATGACGGTTATTCGATCTGGCACGGATTAACGCTTACTCCTGTATTCTTATTATTAGCGTTATTGGTTGCGGTTGTTTTGCCATCTATGAAAAAAGAGAGCAATAAACCTTAGATAGACTTGCCACGTTAAATTACACACGATTTTAGGATAGTAATTCCTATGCCATTAAGTTAGCATTGCCGGCTTTTTAACGGTCTACAGGCCCTTATTAGTGGGAGGAACTATGTTTATCGGCTTTGACTATGGCACTGCAAACTGTTCAGTGGCAAAAATGGAATCGGGTGAGCCAGTAATGCTTAACCTAGAAGGGAGCAGTCCATTTATTCCTTCCACCCTTGCTGCACCGACTCGTGAATCGGTATCCGAGCACTTATTTCGCCATCGAGATATTAAACCATTAGATCAAGTTGGTGAGCAGGTTTTACGCCGGGCAATCAATTTAAACAGAGAAGAAAGTATTGATCTCGAATCTGACGACATTGCATTTGGTCAGGCGGCGCTTAATCTCTATTTGGAAGATCCTCGTGATATCTATTACGTAAAGTCGCCGAAGTCTTTTCTTGGCGCTTCTGGCTTGCGTGACGTGCAATTGGCTTTCTTCGAAGATCTTGTCTGCGCGATGATGGACAATATTAAGTCGCAAGCCGAAAACGATGCGCAGCAAAGTATTACCGATGCTGTTATCGGCCGGCCAATTAACTTCCATGGGCGTGGCGGTGAAACGGCTAACATTCAGGCTGAAAGCATTTTGTTGCGGGCAGCGAAACGTGCGGGCTTCCAAAATGTGGAGTTTCAGTTTGAGCCTGTCGCGGCGGGCCTAGAGTATGAAGCGACACTCAGCGAAGACAAAACGATTCTAGTGGTCGATATTGGCGGTGGTACAACGGACTGCTCGTTGATTCAAATGGGGCCGTCTTGGCGTGGCAAAGCGGATAGGACCGCAAGCTTGTTAGCTCATAGTGGCCAGCGCGTCGGCGGGAATGATCTTGATATCGCGTTAGCATTTAAGCAGCTCATGTTCCCGTTTGGCATGGAAAGCAAAATGGAGTCAGGTATTGTGATGCCGACCACCCAATTTTGGAACCCGATAGCAATCAACAATGTAGAAGCGCAGAGTGATTTCTATTCGCGAGAGAACCTATTCGCGTTGAAGTTGCTTCAAAAGCAGGCTCAAGAGCCAGAAAAGCTTGCTCGTTTGCTAGAAGTGTATCATGAGTCTTTAGGCTACAACATTGTTCGCCGTGCCGAAGAAGCGAAAGTGGCGCTTTCAGAACAAGCTTCTTACCGAACTGGCATCAACTTACTGTCAGAACTGATTGAAGTCGATGTGCAACGAGACGAAATGATCGAGGCGATTCAGTCGCCGAAGAATAAAATGACAGCGTTGGTGACAGAAGCGGTAGAGCAAGCTGGGGTGAAACCCGATGCTATCTTTATGACTGGTGGTTCGGCACGCTCGCCAATCTTGCGCGATGCGGTGCAAACCGTACTGCCAAATATTCCGGTCGTCAGTGGAAATTATTTTGGCTCGGTAACTGCTGGCCTAGCTCGTTGGGCTGAGGTCTGTTTCAAGTAGAAAGAAAACTAATTGCGCTATGGGCATTGTTACCAAATTTATGACTTCGCTGAGAGATTGAGTTTCATGCGAGTAGGGAACCTTGTTAGGGTTCTTAAATCTTTCAATGTCATTCTGAACAATGAGGGACGAGCGTGATTCAGAATCTATTGTCCGAGCATGCGGTTATGTATATGACTTCGTCTCGCTAAGCGCTACTAGCTGCCATTATTCTGAAGAATCGGGTTATGATCTATCGGAATAATGATTTCTACTAAGCTGAAATAAAAATGCCCGCTAAATCAGCGGGCATTTTTGTTTACGTCATTAATGGTGCATGTGTTTTTCCATGTGACCTTGTTTTTCAACCGCCATTTCTACTTCCACTTTACCCGCGTTTTTGAATGTTAACGTCATAGGGAAGCGGTCACCTTCTTTGAGCACTTGTATTGGATTGAAAATCATTAAATGGAAGCTGCCTGGCTTAAACAACACTGAGTCATTGGCTGGAACGCGCACTTCGTCAATCTTAATCATTTTCATCACACCATCTTCTTTCTTATGCGTGTGAATTTCGACATGTCCTGCGATTGGGCTTTCTGCTGCGATCAATGCATCTTCACTGTTACCGTGGTTGGTTAATTGAAAAAAACCACCGATAACAGGTGCGTTTGGTGGCGCTTCGCGGCTCCATGGATGGTCGATATGAATTTTTCCTGCTTCATAATCGTGCGCTAAACTCAGTGGGCTAGCGATGACAGCAATAAGCGCGATAGCGGCGGTTTTAAATGATTTAAGCATGTGTTTTTCCTTTTGAATGAATAGCTTCTCTGAATGGACAACAAACAGAGTCATCGTTATTTTTGAATAAAGTTGTTAATGATTAGATGCCTGTTAGGCAGGAAAAACACTCGGCGGAGAGTGCTTAGGCGCGATGTGTTTGTAAACGAGCTTATCGCATTTTGAAAATCGGTAAGGCGTCAGAGCTTTCTTGACTCGGCGCTGCCAATGGATGGTAGTCAGGTATAGCCCAATCGCAACCAAAAGAAAGAATTGAACCGCTTGTAGAAGCGGACATTCAAACTGAAAGCCTTCATGTAAATTAAGATCTTGAATGAGCGTAGAAGAAGGTTGAGCGTTAGCTTCAATCAGCGTATTGATATCCACCCATTTGAAACCATCTGCGGTACACAGTAAGACCTTTTCACTTTGAACGTTGTTAAGCCATGTTGTGTTGTGAACTTGTGTTGGGTTAAGAGTCGCTGTGGACGCTAAATACAACTGAAACAACACCGCGATAATAACCGCAATAGCGTGCAAGCGATGGTGTTTATGCTGTATTAGAGTGTTTTCCATACAATTGAGTGCTTATCTTCTTCGGCGCGGGATACTAACAAATTAACCAAACAATGTAATTATCAGTTTACTAAAAGGTGATGCAAGTGTGCATTATTTGTTTTATTGCCTGTTATTAACGCTTTAATGTCTTGATTCGGCTGGCATTCACAACCTCCAATTCAACTTGTCAGTCTTGTCTCGTCGCTTTTGAAGATACCGAATTAATCTCTCTTATATGTCACTGAAGCTTCGGTTAGTGGGTGTCGTGGTGGTGTTTTTACGTGCTAGATTTGGCTGATATCGATTCAAAATGCACACCGAATCTTCACTTGTTTTCCATTAACGGAATTATGACAGTAATTTAATAAAGGATACGGTATTCTGCGCTCCTTTGTACATGCCAGAACGTCCGTCCTACTTAGTCGGAGGGGCGATTAATCTTAAGAAATTTCTCAAATGAAATACGAACAACAGATTGGATATCGATACCCTAAAGGTCGATTTGCCATGGTGAGTGTATACGCATTCACTGGTGCTGCGATTTTAGCATCGACTATTTTTTCTCTATTGCTGTTTTTGTCGATCGACGAAAACCCGATGATGCAAACCTTATTTGGTGGTTTAGCGATTATTTTTGAAGCGGGTAAGTTCTACGCCTGGTATGAATACGGTGAGCGCCGAGCCCATCGCAACTATACAGGGGCGGCAACCGCTCTCGTGTTTTATTTAGTCTTAGCTGCGATCTCCATTGGCGGTAGTATTGGTGGCATTAACAGTGCAACAAACAGCGCACAAAGCCATATTTCGGTAGAGCAGGCGAAAGTGGAGGCGTTTAATCGCCAAATTGCGGCAATCGATAAACAGATTGAGCTCAACAATATGGCAGCGCAGAAATACATCGAGATGGAGCGTATCGCGACTGGTGTAACTCGCATTCAGGAGCAAAACAAAACCTTACGCGAAGAGCAGCAACGCTTGGCTATGGAACGTGATAGTTTGCCACCGGTCACGCAAGGCTCAGTGATTGGTTTGATTGATAGCCTAGCCAACGCATTTGGTACCACCTCTCAGCAAGCTCAGCTTGGCTTGGTTGTATTTCTTTCGATTCTGTTGGATTTCTTTGCTGCATTTTTTGTCGGCCTGATTGGTGAAGAGCAACGGTTCAGACATTTCTATCGCCGAAATGAGGGCATGATACTGAAAACGGTTCGCGATATCGATCCAGAGCCAGCGGGGTATCTTCCTCATATCAAAGAGGAGGAAGCGCAAGAAATACCAGTAACGCCGGAGCCTGAAGAGCCAAAAGAACCGAAAACTCTGTTAGAGCAAGTGAGCGATGCACTTAAAACGCATCAAATTACGTGCACAAAAAAAGCCGTTGCCAAACAATTTAGGCTATCTGCGGAAGAGGTAGACAAGGTGTTTGAGGAATTGGCAGAGCTCGGTTTAGTGGGTAAAAAAGCCAACCACCATTATCATTGGATAGGTCAGACAGAGGCCGCATAATTGGTTATCAATTAGAGATCGGAAAGAGCGTCAATCGGCGCTCTTTTTTGTATTAGCTCGCCATTAACTAGTTTTTAACTTTTAAATAAATTATGAACAACTGGTCTTGCAAATTGAAAGTTCACTTGGATATCAGTTGAGGCTAGATTTGATATGTCCGAGTCAGCTAAATATTCACGCGCAAGGGATATATGTTTCAATACAGAAACTATTTTCTATCATGGTACAGCGAATAGTTCAGACGGCTCAATGATGGGCATGAACTATGCGTATTCAGGTGATTAAAGGTTCTAAGTCAGCGAGTTAAAAATTAGCCGAAAGATACATTTTGCTTCATTCAGGAAGTCATAATAGCGGTCGCGTGATCGAGGATACACGTGAGGAAACATTTGCTCCAAACTTACCTGCCCGAATCGGTTATTAATACATCAAGAATGAAAGAGGCGCTAATTTGGTGCCTTTGTTGATAGCTACACAACATGATACGACTAATCTCTTTCTGCCTTAAAACGATACTGTTCCGACAAACAGACCAGAAGACCAACTAAAGCCGAAACGAAAATTACACACACTTGGTAGGTGACTTTCCCTGCCCCAAGATCGTTCAAAATCTCGGTAGTAGCAATCATAGGAAGCGTTACCGTGATCAGCAAGCTTAATAAGCGAGAAACCTTAGATTTCTTTCCGTGCCGCTTGGTATAGAAATAATGCGCATAATCCGAGTACATGATAAACAAGGAGATAAAAAGACCCAGTATCCAAAACATAGCTTACAAATCCTCTATTCTAAGCATGTTACGTCGTAATAACTCTTGCTTTGCAGCTAGCGCATCAGCCTCGTTAAAGCCTTTGAGTACACTCGCGAGAATAACCGCTACAAAAAATGCTCTCGCGCCAGCTCGTTGTGCAGTTGATGAGAGGCTGAGTTTCTTGAAAGTCTCTTCAGCGATGTGCACAGAAGCCATTTCTTTAATCAATGCAGCCCCTTGACCTTTTGATAGCCCGTATATAACAGCTGCTGCAAAGCCGACCTCAAGTTTAATATCGATGGTGATAAACCATGTAGAAAGGAAGTCTGCGACTGCCTGATGAGTATCGAAATACTGGCGCAACTCACCATCTGATAGACTCCAAGGGTTCCACATGGGCTTAGCAATACTTTGCGCTATCAGCATTTGAACCTTACCGAAAAATTTCGGATTCCCTAAAGCCTGTGCTTGTTCAAGGACTTTTCTTTGGTCGAGTCGATTGAGCTGTCGATACAAAATGACACCTGTTATTACAGGCAAAACCTTTTCTCTGTTGTTTCTGATAAAACTCAAATCTGCATCTAAGCCTGTCAGTATCGCCAACTGAACTACAGGTTCGGTTTTTAGCGTCTGCTCACTATAACCTCTAACCATCGTTAGACCTCCTTTTTTCATATATTGTATTTGTACAATATAGACAAGTGATTTGTATGCAAGTTGTGGCACTTTTCATTAGGCTCAAAGTCTCAGAGTTAAGAGAAACTATTACTAATTAATTGACTTGTGTAGTAAAAATAGTACGAGGTCAAAGTCCTGTATTGGAATATGAGAAAACAAGGTTGAACTTGGGCATCAAACAACAGGTAAGTAATCAGTTTATTTCGGCAACATGCTTTCTACGCTCAAACTCTATGGTGTAGACGTTAATTTTTATTGAGCTTTTTTGTCACGTCTTTTCACCGTTTTCCTCTCTTTTTTCTTGTGTCGTTGTATCAACAGCTTTGCCCGCCACCCTTTCATCTGGCAGTTTGTCTTTTCTTGGATCAATCGCGGTATCTTTCAATGTTTCTTTAGGTGTACAACAACTGCCAATACCAACCACGGTTTTTTTCGCAACGGTTTTGGTTGTTTTTTCTGCATCGCAGTCAGGGGGAGTCACGTTAGCTAAGCTGGTGGATGAAGCTAAAAGTAAGATAAGCAGAGTGAGATAACGTTTTTCATAGTAGTCACCAATATTGTGGAACATAGGTAAAGTGTAATTTGGAGAAAAGAGTTACGCGGAAATTTGCTAGTTTGAGTCTAGGGAAGCATAGTAAGGTGAAAACAAAAAAGTGCCACCGAAGTGACACTTTTTCTTTAGCGTAGAAGGTATCAGTTGTCGTAAACGTCCAACTCCACTTCACGGGCAATATTTTGGTCGTTGATGATTACACCATCGACTTCGACACGAGCACCATTTAGGTTAAGTTCTTCGATGCCTTGGAAGCGTGTTTGTACATCAATCACAACGGTAGTGTTGTTTAGCAATTGATCTGCGTCGTTTTCGCAACGCTCGATGTCAAATGTTCTTGCTTCAGCATCGTAGTTTGATACGTATCCTTCACATTCAAATTCTTTACCGTGCCATTGGTTGTTATCGTCAAAGTCTGGTTGCTCAAACTCAATAACGGTAGCGATGCGTTTGCCATTTTTCATGACAGACGTTACTTCCACTTCTTGACCTTGTTTTAGGTTCGCTTTGCTGCCATCTTCAAATCGTGTTGCGTTATCGATGAAGAATGCACCTCGGTAGTTTAATGAAAACTCACTGTAATCATTTGCAACCCAAGTCACGATGCCTTCCATATCGCTGTCATTGCTTATGACGTCGTAGCCTTCAACTTCTACCTCATTTGCCATGAAGACGCCGTTTTGCATTTCACCTTCTACTTCCACCCATTGGCCGATGCTAAGTTGGCTAATGTTGTCGTAAGATACGGTTATATTTGTACCAAGCTTAAACGTGCCAGCATTTTCATCGATACTAGTAATGCGACCTTCCAGTTCGTAGTAGCTTTCAAGAGTTGGGTAATCGTTATCTACGTCGATTTCGACCACAGACAGCACTCGATAACCCGCATCCGCAGTCGGCAAGGATGACACCATCACCCAGTCGTTGATCTCTATATCATCACTTAAACCGTCAAACTGCAGATCTACGCCGTTTACCGCAAATGTTTTCTTCACATAATCAATTGCTGTAACACGTCCGGTAATGGTTGGCTCAAGTGTTACTAAGAAGCCATCGTCAGACGCTTTACGAACATCTGTTCCTACTTGAACCATCATTTTTGGTTCTACATCGGCCAATTGCATTGATGTATCGCCATAAACCACCCCAGACACATGGTATGTATATCCATTGACGGTTAACGTGTTTTCTTCAGCGTTGACCGCTTCAACAGAGCCAATCGCTACACTTGGTTTCACTACTGGTTGAGTTGGTGTGCTATCGCTATTGCTGCCACCACCTGAACCACCACAACCAGACAATGCCAAACTTACTACAGAAATAAGAGCGAGTTTTTTCATTGTATTAACCTCAATTTACGAGCTAGTTTAGGAAATTGCCTGTATCTTATTGGGCATATCGTGAAGAGATCGTGAAGAAATGTGATTTTTATGAAAATTTTAATTGTAGATGACAACCACAATGTCTCGGAGACGATTGCGGACTATCTTGAGCTTGAAGGCATGATTATCGATTGTGCGTATCATGGTGAGGCCGCACTGAAGTTAATCGAGGATAATCATTACGATGTAATCATCATGGATATCATGATGCCTAAGCTCGATGGCATTAGTACGGTACTGAAACTTCGACAAGATCAGCTCTGTGGAACTCCAATCCTCTTCCTAACCGCAAAAGATACGTTAGATGACAAAATCGCGGCATTTAAAGCGGGAGGCGATGACTATTTAATGAAGCCATTTGCGATGGAAGAGCTTAGTTTGCGTGTTCATGCTTTGGCTAATCGCGGTCCAAGGCAAGATATTGGAACGCTCAAGTTTGCGGACATTTGTTTAGATGCGCGCACAGGCAAAGTGACGAGAAAAGACAAAGAAATTAAGCTGAGCCGAATTCAAACCAAGATTTTAAAGTTACTTCTCCAACGTGCTCCAGCATCGGTTTCGCGCACAGAAGTGATCGATAGTGTGTGGGGAGACGAACCACCCGGAAGTGATGCACTTCGTAGCCATATTTATGGTTTAAGAACCGCGTTAGACAAAGGTTTTGAAGAATCACGATTAGAGACTATTCATGGACAAGGTTACCGACTTAAAGCATAACGAATATCCAAGTATTTATCGCAAGATCCGTTGGGGTTTTGGGGTGATGACGCTTGTGATGTTTACTCTTTTTTGGTCGCTGATTTATGTGGCAGAAAACAAACTTGAAGTGCTGAGTTTACATCATTGGCTTGATACTGAAGCTGCGCTTTATAGTGAGAATTTCGAGAAACAGGGCTGGGATGCGCCATTGCCAAACGTATTGGAGTTCAACTCATATTGGAGTGAAGCACCGACACCGGATTGGTTGCTCTCTTTTACTTCGCCAGGTTTTTACGAATATCTGCTTGGTGAAGAAGACAAACACTTTGTCGTATTGAAACACCCCTCAGGGAAGGGGCTTATGTACATTGTGTTTCAAGATGACTCCGATGATTACCTCGACGAATACGAAAGCTCGCTGCATCAGTTTACGCTACTGCTCGGTGGCTTATTTTCATTTGTTATGGTCGGGTATGGCATTTATATGGTGCGAATATTGTCTCGACCACTAGCGCAAATCGAAGACAAAATCAGCCAAATGTCACCGGATCAACCCGCTTTCCAAGTTGAAACCAAGTTCAGTGAGACACGCCAGATAGAGCAAACTTTGCTGGATAATAAAAACGATATCGCGGGCTATTTCAAACGAGAACAAGAATTTAGTCGTTTTGCATCGCATGAGTTGAGAACGCCAATCATGGTGATCAAAGGCTCAACAGACATTCTCACGCGTATTCCAGATCAACCTCGAGTCGTGCAAAAAGCCATCGCGAGGATGCAGTCAGCTTGTGAAGACATGCGCGTACTGACAGAAGCGTTTCTCTTGCTCGGTAAAGAGAAAATAGAGCCTCAGCATTACGGAGAGCATCCGCTTCTTACTTGTTTACAAAAACAACTGGAAGAGCTGGCCCCTTTATTTGCCAAGCAAGACTCGAATTACTCTTTGCACGAACAACATAGTGGTGTCGTGAATGCACCAGAGAGTTTTGTGACCATTGTTATCAACAATCTGATTAAAAACGCCTTTAGCTATAGTGTAGGGGATATTGAAATTGAGTTGAAAGGTCATGCTCTTAAGATCCTGAATCGTCACGATGGTAACGAGACGTACAACGCCGGCTACGGTTGTGGGCTTGTTATCGTACAACGCATATGTGAACGGATGGGATGGGCGTTAATACTGGACGATGATGGTGTTCGATTTAGTGCGAAAGTGGAATTCCGTTCCTAGCTTTGTGCGTCTAACCCACAGTCAAACAAGAAAAAACTGGAATTTGAATTAGACTGAAGTTAGTGACGCGGAAACTTGAGGAACCGTTATGCTTTCTTATCAGGTCAGCAGAAGTATTGAAATTAATAAGAATCAAAGCGAGATTATTGGCTATCTCAAGGATTTTAATAACTGGCCTGATTGGTCACCTTGGATCATTCTTGAACCAAGCTGCGAGCTGACATTCAGTGATAATCAAGGTCACGTTGGAGCTGGTTACCAATGGAATGGTCAGCGTATTGGAACTGGTGCCATTGTATTGGAAAGTACTCAAGAACATCGGTTAGATATGGAGCTTCATTTCTTTCGCCCAATAAAGAGTCACGGAAAGGTGACCCTCATAGTGACGCCGTCACAAGATGGTTGTTTAGTCGAATGGCAAATGCAATCACGCGTTCCTTGGTATCTGTTCTTTTTGAAAAGTATGTTTAAGTCGATGATAGAGATGGATTATCAACGTGGGCTACGCATGCTCAAAAGCAAACTTGAAACCGGGCAAGTGTTCTCAGACTTGGTTGAAATTGGTAATCGAACTCTGCCTCAGGTTCATTACATCGGAATAAAAGGCGAGGCCAGCATTCCAGAATTAGGTCCGGTACTAGAAGAACAAGTTCACAAGTTAAAGCAGATAGTTGATGACAAGGGCTTATCTGTGAACGGCGAGTTATTTTGTTATTACCAGTCGATGGATATGCAGAAAGGTATGTTTGAGTTTATCACTTGCTTGCCACTTGATAACGCAGTAACTGCGCCAGAGGGAGCGGTTTCCGGTACCATACCTGAGAGTGAAACATTTGTCGTCGAGCACCGTGGGGAATATCAGTTTTTGGGAAATGCGTGGGCTTTAGCGATGAACTTGGTTCGCCAGAGTGGTATGAAAGCCAAAACCAGTCCATTAGGGATTGAGCGCTACTTAGATAACCCGCAAGAAACCACGCAGGATAAACTAAGAACCGAAGTTATTTTATTTAAGAAATGACAGGCGTTGCCGGACACGCTCCCCTAAATATCATGCTAGTTCCGTAGTAATCTACAAAAAAAGAGGGTTTCTATACCCACCTATAAAAATGCCTCAGCAATTGCCGAGGCATGGTTTTATTAGCCAACTTCTCTTGCTAGAGAATTATTGTGCACGGTACTTACCGCTGTTTAGTTCAATTTTAGACGCTTTTACCCGGCTGTCTGCGTTTAGATAGTCGCTAATGCTCAGTAGATCTTGATCTTGAGATGCTTTTAACACCGCAGATTCTCCCTCTGCGAAGACAACTTCCAGCTTTAGCTCTTTGGCGACCGCTTTCGCTTCGTTAGGGTTGTTTACCGTGATGTAAACCAGTCCAGTGGCCTTGGATACATTGCTAAATGCATTCTTAAACACTTCATCACCGGCTTGAAGCTTTACTTCTTCGGATAGGCTCCTAGCTGTACCCGTTTGCACCTTGCGATAATCTTGGCCATTAATCTCAACCGCTTCTGAAGGCACGAACAGTTCAGGTGCGGGTTGTTGAGAGAGTTGTTGCTCAGCGTATGCGCTAGCCGTCATCATAGAAAGAGCCAGCATAGAAAATGATATGTATTTCATGTAATTGACTCCTTAGTGTCCAAAGATGCGCATCGACCAGTTCTTAATAACACCTGGCTGAGTGTTGTTTGCCATCGGAACGTCATAGATGGTTGAAGAGTTAAAATATGCAATGTAAGAAAAGACTTCGTCGCCATTCGTATCGATTGCTCGTAATGTCCATTCGCCTTTTGCATCTTCGCCATAGAACTGGTTAGACAACATTAGTTGGTCTTTGTAGCCAGTAATCGTTGGGTCAAGAGATTGACCAACAAGACCATTACGTGGTGTTTGCAAAACGGAACGAGTCCCTGATGGCGAAACGAGCTCGATAGCTAAGTCGGGCAGGCGAGAGTGGTCTAATGTCAATTTCACTTGAACGGATTCTACCTTCAGATCATCGGCAATGGCGATACTTGATGAACCGCCAGCCAAACTCGCATCGGGTACACTTACTTCTTTAGTATTGTTAACCCAAGGCGTAATAACTTGAGGCGGTAAAACACGATTCGTCATGCGAGCACGTTGCATTGCTTCATCCAAATCGACAGCGCCGAAGCCATAAAAAGTATGGAAATCTACGCCTGCGGCGTTTTTCTGCCAAGGAGAAATGGCCTCGTAGATAACGTGTTCACCTTTGTGGTTAGTAAATTCAAGTTGTACGCCTGGATGCGTTTTATCCGTTACTTTTGCTGTCTCTGCTAGCAAAGCACGTACATCACGAGCAGAAAGTGCATGATTCGTGGACATAATTGCCGCGATGGCACCGGACGTATTTGGCGCAGCCGACGAGGTTCCGTTCATTGTACTGGTATAGTTACAGTTCGGGTCTAGCTCCGTACCGCCGTGTAAGCCATTGATACCAAGTCCGTCGCTGGTATTTTGCCCTTCTTCACAACCCATCAAATCGGTGGTGACCATGGCAGGGAAGTCTTGCCCATATTCACCTGCTGGTGCGGCAACCCATACGTTAGATCCCACCGATGAGTAACTCGCTCGCGTGCCATCCGCACGTAGTGCACTGGTGATTAAATTAAAATAGTTGGCGTTGTCATAAGACTGAGCGGAGTTGTGCATCGGCAAGCCTTGGTTGTCTCCACCAGCAAAGAAGTTACTTGGTAATACGAAGAATCTTCCCGCATTGAAATAGCGATAACCATTGCCGGCTGACTTAACAAATACAGCACCGCGTCCCCATGAGTTACTCTCACTGACATTTTTTATCACGTCCATTTCAAGTTTAAGTTGAGGATCGCTTTCATCAAAAGTTATTGGGTTGATCGGGCTGAAACCATAGCTTTGGTTAAATACACGAACATCGCGTGTGGCTGGGTCCATGCCGTGAGAGATTAGCCAGCCTTCTAATGTCTGGTTGGCTAACCAGTTAAAACCAATAAGAGAAGAGTGAGAAGCAACACCGCGTCCACCTTCACCATTGTTGCCGACTGCGCTGATCAAACCGGCTACAGCAGTGCCGTGACCATTGGTATCAACCGGATAACTTAATGGGAAAGAAGAGTCTTCGACGAAGTTTCTGCTACCTGTAACTATATTACCTGCAAGATCTGGGTGATCGATCTGCACTCCAGAATCAATGACCGCGACTTTTACACCAATACCCGCAATACCCATTGCTTGAGTGAGCTTGGTGTTTAGGTCGTTCCCAGCAACAGCTGGGTTAGCAGCAAAAGCAGTTTGCCCTGTGTTGTCTAAGTGCCATTGTTCAGAATAGAGTGGATCAAACGCCGAGACGGCAGGTGCAATGCCTACTGCCAACATAGCAGCAAATAGGCGGTTAATGCGTATTTCCATTTTTGACCTCATGTCTTTGTTTGGAATTTTTTAGCTCCTGTTTCATATTCCTCTAACAGGAATAAACAAAGCTAACGACAAAGAATAAGGACGAAAACCATTTACAACTTGTTTACGTCAAAAGTTCGACGAACAACATGAGTCAGTGTTAATTCACTGAAATTATAGGATTTTTTAATGTCGAATAGCGCATGCATGAAAAGTAAAAAGCAGAAAATACGGTCGTACTGTCTGCTTTGAGAGGAAGGATTATTTAGTTGAAGCGGGTTGAATTGTCGCCATTGGTTTCTTCGGTTTGGCCTTTTCTTTGGGTAACACGTTATCAATCCACTTTTTGATGTATAGCTTATTGAACTCACTATCACACCACTTCTTGTTTAAACCACGTCGGTTAAACTCAGCGCCAATCGCAACTTTGGTTTGGTTGGTTGCACGGTTGTAGTAGAGAGTCTCGCACAACTGAGTGTTACTCATTTGTTGGGCATATACGTTAACACTGCTGCTGCGCATTCCCAGTTGAGAGGCTTGATGGTTACTACACGCAGTGAGAAGTGCAGGCGCAAAAATAGCGATGGTTAGGATTTTTTTCATTTTGCTCTTATGACGTCGGGTGAATAACGAAGCGATTTCTTCCTGCTTGCTTTGCGTCATACAAAGCTTGATCTGCGAAGAAAAACCATTGATCCCATTCTTGTTGAATAGTTTTTACGGACAGTCTGTCGACAGCCCCGAGAGAAATTGTCGCGTTTAATGACTTAGAGTCAACCACCAGTGGCGTGTTTTCCACGATATATCTCAATCGATCCAAGAATTTAGCGCAATCTTCAGTTCTGTTTACTTCAAATAATAAGACAAACTCCTCTCCACCCCAACGGATGAGTAGGTCACCAGAGCGAGTCGATTCATTAAATAACCTGGCAATATGCATTAACATCTTGTCGCCAATATCATGCCCATATTCATCGTTAAACGTTTTAAAATGATCGATATCTAATACGGCTAAGGCAAACGTTCTATCTGGGCTTCTACGAGCCATTTTATCCAGCCAAATAGGAAGGTAGCGACGGTTGTGCAGTTGAGTTAATGGATCGGTAGTATTTTCTTGAGTGAGTGCCTTATTAATACGCCTAACGCGCAGTACGTAACGAAAGCCAACGACACCAATCGCTGCGATAGCGATAAAGTAGAACATTTCTCTATAGCGTTGTGAGCGCAGCTCTGAGGCTTGCAACGCATTTTTCGTTTCTAGTAGCTTGAGTTCTTTTTGAGCTAACTTAGCTTCGAGGTCAAACTTAATGTTAATCATCTCTTCGCCGTGAATATGATGAGAAAATTCAGCTTCTAGCTCTCTTAATTGAGTTAAGTAACGAAAAGCCGCTTCAAAATTATTAAGGGTTTGATTCGCGTTTACTAGGACCGACAGCATATCAATGCGCTGTCGTATTTCTAGCTCATCGGTTGATTTAGTTTGCTCAAGTACGTTGATAGCTGTCGAAATAGCTTTATCGTATTGTTCATCTGCGAGGTATGCTTCTGCATATGCTTCATAACAAGGCATTTTCTTCGCCTCTACGTTTCCCGTGATAGGGAGAGCTACGCAACGCTGTGCAACCATCAACGCTTCATCAATTTTCCCTATCGAACTTAACATTTGTGAGAAGCTGGATAATGAATAATGTTTGATGACGTCCGACCCCGTTTGCATTGAGAGTCGGATTGCTTCATTAAAATAGTATTCTGCCTTTTCGCTATCTCCACTGCTTAAGTGAACAATACTTAAGTTTGCGTAGATAACCCCAATGAAAAGGCTGTTGTCATATTGATATTTGCTGTTTAAATAGGTGTCGAGTGCTTGCGTAAGGTAGCTACTGGCGCGAGCCCAATCGGATGCATCGATATAGACGGTACCGATGTTATTCAGCGTCATGGCAACTTGCATTTCAAATACGGTTCTCTCTAACAACTCATAGGCGGTTCGGTAATACTTGAGTCCGCTACGTAGTTGATTCCGTGAAACCTCTAAGTTCCCTAGCCAGCGATATGCTCTTCCTTCTAGCGCTAAGTAGCCGAGATCGCGGGCTTCAGCGATGATGTCATGGAGTACAAGTTCTGCATTCCAATTATCGTCTAGTTCAATCATGGTTACCGCTTTATTAAGCTGCGCTTCAGCGACTACCCATGGTAAATGATGCTCTGTCCCAAACTCAATTAAATCAGGCATATCTTTGGGCAGCGGAACGCCTTCGTAGCGCTTTAGGTAAAGGCGCGCAAAGTAATAAAGGGCAAGAGATTCCGCTGACGCATTCTGTGGCGCAACTAATTCATCTTCTTCAATTGAGCGCGGCTTACCCATTGAACGAAAATAGAGATTGAGCATGGAGCTGCTTTGAGGAGAAATGTGTTCTTCCAGATAGCTCTGTTTTTCTGTGTTGGCAAGTACATGGGTTGGATGGAAGAAGAATCCAAGTACTGAGAACAGCGCGCAAGTTAGCGTTTTAATCGGAAAGTGCATGAGCTTATTAATAAAATGTGATCTCGTTTAACCCTAATACTAGGTAAGTCTATCACTTCTTATTGGCTAAGTGCGGATGGATTCCGAGTTACAAACGGCTTGTGAAGAAAGTTTCGCGAAAGGTGAGGCTAATATTATGATTTATAATGATAAATCTGTTCAAAAGTGGAAAGATTGATTTAACGACAAGATAAACAGTGCGACGAATCTAGTGTGTCGAACATTGTTAGTGGTGTAAGTTTCATCATTTAGTCGGTGCGATTCGCATCTCGAAAGATGGCTGGTTCGCTAAAAAATTATCTTTCTGTCATAAATATTTAATGTTTGTATGGGTTGTTAAAAAACTCGATATTAGACATAGTGTTATTAAGCCAATAAAAAATGGCTTTTATAATAAACAGGAGATTAACTATGCATAATGAAATGATTCAACCTTCACACTTCGGTATTATTGGCCGCACTTGTATCGCTTCAGTACTTATGATTGCGGGCGTTTTTGCTCTTATTTAAGAGTCAATGGTAACGATGGTTACCCGCTTAAGAGTAAGAAAATTCAGGGAATCACCTTAATCTCGTATAAGGTATTCCCCTGAAAATCCAACCTAATAACTACTTTTTAGCTGAAGAAGCTAAAAATCAATGCACTTACCGCTACAATGCCCGCAGTTAAAACAAAGTAAGTTGAGCCATTTCCACGATATTGTTTCAATGCATCGATTTTGTATACCGCTAACATTGGCATAATAAATAAGATCATCGCGATAACAGGCCCTGACAACGCTTCCATCATACCAAGAATGCTTGGGTTCATGATCGCTGCTGCCCAGATTGAAAAGAAAAGTACTGCAACGCTGATACGATCAACCCGCTTTTCAGACAGTTTAGAGTGTTTGGTAATTAAACCATTTAAGCTTTCGCGTGCACCTAAAAAGTGCCCAAGAAAAGAGGAAGTGATAGCAACAAAAGCCACCAAAGGACCAAGCGTTGCGATAAATGGGTTGTCTGTTGCATTGGCTAAATAAGACAGCACCGACACGTTTTGTTCTTTAGCTTGAGCCAATTGCTCTGGTGACAGCGCTAATACACACGAAAAGACAAAAATAAGCACAAACGCAATTAACATGATGCTAGTGCGTCGAAGAATTACTTCGGATTTCGCATCCGCTTGATCGCCATAATGGCGACGTTGCACATTTGCAAAGCTTGAAATCGCAGCTGCGTGACTAAACGAGAAAATAACCACAGGAACCGCTAACCACATAGTGCTAGCAAAAGCAGACGCTTCAGGGGCGTCCATGATTGGCATGGTCCAGTTTGGTATCAAGTAAAATGAAAGAAAGGCAAGAATAGCCACTAATGGGTAAACCATAATGGCAAAAGCCCGTAGCATGACTTTTTCGCCCGCCATCATAATGGCAATTAATGCAAACACTAGTGCACCTGAAAGCAGAGGGCGAGGCAAAGAAGCCATATCAGCTTGGTTAACCATAAAACTGTCTACGGTATTGGTAATACCGACACCGTAAATTAACAGGATCGGGAAGATCGAAAGAAAATACAGCAGTGAAATAGAGCGACCCGCTTTTGCGCCAAAGTGCTCTTCCACTACATCAGTAAAGTCTGCATTTTTGATCTTGGAAGACAGTACAAAGCGAGCTAAACCACGGTGGGCAAGATAAGTCATTGGGAAAGCAAGCACAGCCATTGCGACTAACGGCCAAAACCCGCCAATACCAAGGTTGATCGGCAGAAATAGAATGCCTGCACCAACAGCTGTTCCAAACAGACTAAGGACCCAATGTGTGTCGTGTTTTGACCAAGATGTTGTTGTGTTTAATTCACTGGAATTTAACGCATTTCGAGATTCTTTCACTTAAAACTCGCTTTTATAAAAATAATAATGCGGAGAATGGTATAGGTTTTGGGGTTTGTTATCACATCGGAAGTGTGGTGAATCATGCTGAATATAAGGGGTGGTTGTAACTTATCAAACTATGAATTTTTTTAAAAACTAGAGTTTTAATCTAAAAATTAAGTAATAAATTGGTGTTATATTTCAAATTTTTACTGATGGATGGTTTTTGATTTCGTGGTTAAAACTTAATCATGGATGTATATGCTAAAGAAGCGTGCTCTTACTTAATGTGCCATGGTGCATATTGGAGAGTTAGCAAGTGTCAGGTCTATGAGTCCTGCATTTAGATGACTTTTAGGTATATACTGCCGCCACAAATGTTAAAGGAGGAATTATTGAATGGACATTCTGTCTGCACATAAAGACGACTTATTGGCTGTGTATACGCTTGAAAATACTTTATTTGGAGAACATGCCTATCCTCAATTTTTCTTTCGACAAGCTTTTGATTGTTGGGGGGAAAGCTTACTAGTGGCGAAAGAGGGGGAGCAAGTCGCAGGGTATATTTTGCTGACGACAAGCACAAATGCGCAGCAATATTGGATCATGTCACTGGCTGTCGATACTCAACATCGTGGTAAGGGTATTGCGCGTTCTCTGATTGAAAGTGCCATCGCGCCGTTGAAGTTGGGCTCAAGTGTGAAGTTGACGGTCGATCCGAATAATCAGCCTGCATTGTCTTTGTACCTCTCCCTTGGCTTCAAAGTATTAAAAGAAGAAGCGCATTATTTCGGTGACGAAGAGTCTAGATTGGTCATGGAATTAGTAAAGTAACCCTGCACGATAATGAACGAAACTTGCACTCAATCAGTGCGCGGTATTACTTTGCAATAGTTTTTTACGTTCTAACGTTTTGTAAATTAAAGATTTTCAATCTTGGCACCTCGTTTGCTTTGATATAAATGTTCATCGTTAACTCGATGCACCGCTCTCTATAGCAGGCGAGAGCGGGATAGGGTATTACTTTTGAAAATGTACTAACAGCGTTAAAGGCATTGCTGCCTCTCTCGATTCGGGAGAGGCTTTTTTTTGCCTGTAATTTAGGATTAGTCGCGCAGGAGGCGTTATGTCACAAGGGTGTAGAAAGACAACTTGTCCGTATTGCGGAGTAGGCTGCGGAATTGAAATCAGCAATAACAAGATTATTGGAGATGCGCTTCATCCGGCCAATTCCGGTTCACTGTGTGTAAAGGGTGTCGCGTTGGCAGAGAGTTTGAATATGCCCTCGCGCTTGTTGTATCCAAAGCTTGTTACCAAGCTGCGACCTCAAGGGCAAGAAGTGCAATGGCAACAAGCCACGGATCTGATTGCAGAGAAGATTCATCAAGCGAAAGCGGAGTTTGGACCGGATTCCGTCGCGATGTACGTATCAGGCCAGTTGTTGACAGAAGACTATTACGTCGCCAATAAACTCATGAAAGGCTATGTTGGCAGCGCAAACATCGATACTAACTCACGTCTTTGTATGTCTTCGGCGGTTGCGGCTCATGTACGAGCATTTGGTGAAGATGTCGTTCCCGTCAATTACGATGACATTGATAATACCGAGCTGTTGATCATCTGCGGTGCGAATACCGCTTGGACGCACCCTGTTTTATTTCGACGTATTCAACAAGCGAGAGAAAACAATCCTAACCTCAAGCTGGTGGTCATTGACCCGCGTGAAACGGTCACCGCGCAGCAAGCGGATTTGCATCTACCGATTAAAAACGATGGGGATGTGTCACTTTTTAATGGGCTGTTTAAGTTTCTTATTGAGCAGCAATGCATTGACTCTAAATACATAAATTCCCATACCGACGGCTTTGATGGGCTTGCAGAAGAAGTTTCTGATTTGCGTTACGATGTCACTAACCTAACGTCTTCCATTGGCATTTCAGAAGAAAAGCTGACTACGTTCTTCCAATGGTTCGCCCAAAGCTCAACCGCAATCACGTTGTTTTGCCAAGGGGTTAACCAAGCCGAAAATGGTGTCGATAAAGGCAACGCCATTATTAATGCACATTTGGCATCAGGTAAAATTGGAAAGTCAGGCTGCGGGCCTTTTTCTATTACAGGTCAGCCGAATGCAATGGGTGGACGAGAAGTAGGTGGATTGGCCAATCAGTTAGCGGTTCATCGTGCTTTTGACTCAGAGTCTATCAAGCAAGTGCAGGCGTTTTGGGATGCACCAGAAATTGCCACTCAGCCCGGTTTAAAAGCCGTTGAACTTTTTGAGGCGGTAGAACGTGGTGAGATTAAAGTTCTGTGGATCATGGCAACCAATCCGGTTGTCTCTTTACCAGATAACCAATTGGTAAAACGTGCACTAGAGATTTGTCCGTTTGTGATTGTTTCCGATATCACAGCGGATTCGGATGTAGCGCATTACGCGGACCTGTTGCTTCCCGCCGCTGGCTGGGGGGAAAAGCAAGGCATGTTGACCAACTCTGAGCGTCGACTTTCTAGGCAGCGTCAGTTTCAAACACCTCCGGGTGAAGCAAAATCAGATTGGTGGGCGATAAGCCAAGTCGGACAAGCTCTGTGTGCATTGGAAAAGACACAAAATGGCTTTGCGTTTACTTCTGAGCGGGCGGTATTCCGGGAATATGCGGCAATGACAGGCATGAATGCAGATTCACCATTGAAGCTAGATCTTTCTCAATACGCGAACTTAACCGAGCAAGAATACGAAGAGTGGGTGCCAACACAATGGGGAGGAGAGCGCCCTTTTGCTGATGGCGTCTATTCGCACCCAGATGGTAAAGCGCGTTTTGTCGTCACCAGCGAATTGCCTCAACGCTTAGAGAGAACAAAAGGCTGGTGGCTCAATACGGGCAGACAACGCGACCAATGGCATACCATGACGCGCACAGGGCATATCGCACACCTTGCCGCCTCTGAGCTAGAACCAACCGTGTACATGAACACACTCTCTGCTACTCAAAATCGCTTAAAAGCAGGACAACTCACCAAGCTGTTTCAGCCCACTTCAAACACCAGTGTTTATGCCAAAGTTGCCATTGATGAGGGGTTAGGTTTTCAGGAGCTGTTTATGTCAATGCACTGGGCGGGTCGATATGGCGGTGAAAGCAGTGTTAACGCGATAGTAAACAGTGCAAAAGACCCTATTTCTGGGCAGCCTGCCTTTAAGTCGTCTTATGTTGAAGTGCAAGACGCAGCGGTAAAAACCTACGGTATGTTTATCGGTACACAGTTTGATTCCGGCAAGTTTCTCTACGCCGCATTTCAAGCTGATAGTAATCTGGGCATCTGGCGCTTTGCACACGATAAACGACCAAAGAAGCAGAGTTTTTGTCGAACGGAAAAGAGCCGCAGAATTACGATAGATATTGCCCAAGGTTGGCTAGCGGTGGATTACGACCTTGTTGGAGACGTTCGTATCATTCGCTCTGTTTTGGTGGTGTCTAGTGAACCGATTCAAACCGACTACACCAACTTTACTGGCTTGATTGGCAAACCGATGGAGCTATCGCAACTGCTTACCATCACTCAATCGCAAAGCTGCGCCAAACTGGTTTGTAGTTGTTTCCGCGTCACCGATAAACAAATAAATGACGCGATGGAGAAACAAGACTGCACGTCAGTGACCCAACTTCAAAACAAGCTCAAGTGCGGTACTAACTGTGGCTCGTGCGTCTCTCAAATCAAACAAATGGTCGACAGCCATCAGTATCAAAAGGGCAAACAGCAAGCGAACCAGCAAAGTTTGGCGATTCAAATAAAGTAAGTCATAAAGAGGATAAGCACATGGAAGCGCCTTATCAAAAGTCTTGGTTTAAGAAAGGACAAGCGAGTCAGAAACAAGAACGCTCGTCTCGCTTTTCTAAGCATGATCAAGCAAGCAAACTGAACCAACTTTTAGAAGACCATTCACTAGACCTGGACGCGAACCACAAAGGTTATGTCTCGATTGTCGGAGCAGGGCCGCACGATCCTGACTTGTTAACGGTAAAGGCTGTGAAAGCGATTATGTCGGCAGAGGTGTTGCTTTACGACCGTTTGGTTAACAAAGATATTTTGGAGTTGGCTTCGCCACAAGCCGATTGGATTTACGTGGGCAAACGATGCGGACAACCTAGTATTGGTCAGGAAGAAATTTGTGACTTGATGGTATCGCTCGCTCAACAAGGAAAGCGAGTTGTGCGCTTAAAAGGGGGAGATCCTTTCGTATTTGGCCGTGGAGGCGAAGAAGCATTAGCGCTCGTCAAAAACTCAATCGCGTACGAAGTCATTCCCGGCATTACCGCTGCGATTGGATGTTCAGCAAACAGCTTGATTCCGCTGACTCATCGTGGCGTTGCTCGCAGCGTTACCTTTGTGACAGGGCAAGTGGTAACAGGCGCATTTGAAGCGTGGAGCCAACTGATGCAAAGCGGACAAACATTGGTGTTCTACATGGGATTAGAAAAATCGGCAGACATACAAATCGGTTTAGTCGGCGCTGGTTTGAACCAAGATTTCCCTGTCGCGATCATCACTCATGGTTGCAGCCCTCAACAACAAGTGCATGTTACCCAACTCAATCAGCTCAATGATTTATCGATTACACTTAAAGGCGTGAGCCCAGCATTGATTGTGATGGGAGAAGTTGTCAAACTGCGCGAACAACTAATAGAAACCGTACAGTCAGTGACGGAATACGAGGGAATATGAGCAGCATTTTGGAATGTATTAGAACAGTCGGTCGTGGCGAACGTGGTAGAAAACCACTGAACTTTGACCAAGCGTTTCGAGTTATGGATGAATACCTAAACGGTGAGTGCGACGACGATCAGATGGCAATGTTATTGATGCTGATCCGTGTACAGAACGAGACTCAACAAGAAATCGCTGGCTTTGTGAAAGCATTCCAATCCCGCATGCCTGCTATTGGTGCAGACATTGACTGGCCATGTTATGCGGGCAAACGTGAAGCAGCAGGTCAGCCTTGGCACCTGTTGGCAGCGAAGATCCTCGCCGATAATGGTCATAAAGTGTTGATGCACGGCTATCACGACCGTCAATCTGGACGTTTACACGCTGAAGACTACCTCGACAAATTTGCTATTACGAAAGCGGAATCAGCAGAAGACGCGAAGCGTGTGTTAGAAACACAAAACATTGTGTATATGCCGCTGAGTGCGTTTGCTCCTCAAGCAGAAACCATGATTGGTTGGAAGAATCGTTATGGGCTTAGAACGCCGATTAATACCGTGGTTCGAGCACTGAACCCGGGGCAGGCGACCGTCGGTATTCGTGGTAGTTTTCATCCTGGATTCCAACAACTTCATGCAGAAGTTGAGTACGAGATTGGTCAAACCGCTCACGCCGTTGTGTCATTCAAAGGACAATCGGGTGAGTCAGAATACAACCCGAAAGTAAGCCAAACGGTATGGTTAAGCCAAACAAGCGGCGTGACATCGCACTACTGGACGGAGCAAATGCTGTCTGAGGTGCCAATGCCAGTAAATTGCCCGTTTGGTACGTCAGAAGATGACATGAACCAAATGGCGAATACGGTTTTAGCGACGATGACAGTGGTTCTATTTGCACAAATGCACGACAGAGAAAAAGCATTTGAACGTGCCTTTTCTTACTGGCAAGCCTATTGCGGCCAGCAATAACGTACTATTGTCAATGAATGTAAAACCGACGACGCAAAGTTGTTGAATCTGAATCCATTATCTATTGTTTGAAGAAGGTAAAAGATCCTAGCTCGCCAGTGATGTGTTTCACCGCCGCGTTCCGTATCAGGGGTGAAACCACCGTTCAAGAATCAGTCGCGTTCGTTTTTAGCTTCGCGTTTGAGAATGAGAAAATCCCATATGGTAAGACACAGAGGACATGGATAATGGTTCTAAAGCATACCACTCCTAGTGAAAAGGCTTCTCACCCAATTCCGCAAGAAGCCTTCGATTGGTACGACGAATACGCCCACGGAAAAATCTCGCGCCGTGAGTTTCTTAATAGGCTAGGTGGTCTTGCGGTGCTTGGCTTTAGCATGACAGCACTGGTCGATGCGTTAACTCCGAATTACGCACTGGCAGAACAAGTTTCATTTAACGATCCTGACATCAAAGCAATCTACGAAACCTTCCCATCCCCAAACGGGCATGGAGAGGGGCGCGGCTATTTGGTGATGCCACAGAAGAAGACCTTAAAATCACCGACGGTGTTAGTGGTTCACGAAAATCGTGGGTTGAACCCTTATATCAAAGACGTGGCTAGGCGACTCGCGAAAGACGGCTTTATTGCTTTTGCCCCAGATGCCCTATACCCACTTGGTGGTTATCCGGGGAATGATGATGAGGGTCGCGCCATGCAGAAAGAGATGGACAGATCTAAGATCGAGCAAGACTTTATTGCGGCGGCCAATTTCATCAAACAGCATGAGGATGGGAACGGTAAGTTGGGGGCGGTCGGGTTCTGCTTCGGTGGTTACATTGTCAATATGCTTGCAGCAGTGATGCCCGATGAGCTTGATGCAGGTGTGCCTTTCTATGGAACACCTGCGGCGCAAGAGATCCAAAAGCAAGTCAAAGGGCCATTGATGATTCACTTTGCTGGGCTTGATAAGCGCGTTAACGACACATGGCCAGCTTATGAGCAGCAGTTAATCGCGACCGACGCACAGTATCAAGCGCTAATGTATGAGAACGTCAATCACGGCTTCCACAACGACTCAACAGCACGCTATGCTCCGGAAGAAGCTGCACTCGCTTGGGAGCGCACACTGGGCTTCTTCAAAGAACATCTCGCCTCTAGTTAAAACGCTTCAACTTTAGTTGGCACATTCCTTGTTATGTCTCTATTAGTGAGTGAGATATAAACAAGGAATGTGCATGACTCAATCAACGTCAAAAACACCCATCATAGTATGCTGTGATAGCCTCAAAGAGCAGGCTCGATTATCCGGCTTATTGAGCAAAGATTACGACAACATCATTGGTTGCCAATTGGCACAGCTAGAAACGTTAATGCAACGAGAACCGTCAGCAAGCGTTGTGGTTGGATGGCAGCAACCAACCGCGGAACTGCGTTTAATTGTCGATTTCTGCCGCAGAAAATCGGCACCACTTCTTATCGTCTTAAAGCAGTTATCATCCAATGATATCAATCGGTTATCAGAAAAAATGGACTATGTGCTCATGCCGCACGATAGTGAGTTTGCACTTCAGCCTTGGATTGAACATGCGACATTAGTGAGAGCGAAATTCGAAAGTATGCAATCGGAAATTGAATCGCTGACCCACAAGATTGAAGAGCGCAAGCTGGTGGAAAAAGCCAAAGGTCTGCTGATGAAGATGCACAGTGTTGATGAAGATCAGGCTTATAAAGCGCTTAGAAACTCAGCCATGCAATCGAGCCAAACGCTCGCACAAGTTGCCAAGAATTTGATAACTACTTTGGAAGTGTTGGATTAGTTGCTCTACCACTTTGGGGTTAGGGTGCATTTTCTAACGTGGTGCGTGTTGCACTATCAGCAAGCAATAACAGGGAATAAGAAACGGTAGAATAAACTAATTTATTGTATTTACTGTGAAAAATAAGTTGGCACAGTAATTGGATTACTAGGTATGGGTTTATTGTTGAATCGCTTATCTCAATTATCAACGGCGGTAATTGTAGACTTAGCAACGGCGCTACTGCTCTTCGGAGTAGTGGCGCTTTTTTTATGGGAGCAAACCAATGAAATGGAGTTCGATGCTGAAAGTGTCAGCAATTTCGTTATCGGTATTCACCACGGTCAGCGTAAAGGCAGGGTTAGGTGAGCCAGAAATTGAAGACCTGAAGTTTGGTTTTATTAAGTTAACCGATATGGCACCGCTGGCGGTTGCTTATGAGAAAGGCTTTTTTGAAGACGAAGGCTTGTACGTCACTTTAGAAGCACAAGCAAACTGGAAGGTGCTATTAGACCGAGTCATCGATGGTGAACTTGCTGGCGCGCACATGCTTGCTGGTCAGCCATTGGGCGCAACGATCGGTGTCGGCACAAAAGCAGAAGTGATTACCGCGTTCAGTATGGATTTGAACGGCAACGCAATCACGGTTTCCAATGATACTTGGGAACAGATGAAGCAGTACATTCCAAAACAACCAGATGGCAAACCTGTTCACCCAATCAAAGCGGATGCCTTAAAGCCAGTGGTCGACAGCTATCTGGATAAAGGCAAACCGTTCAACATGGGCATGGTGTTCCCTGTATCGACGCACAACTATGAGTTGCGATACTGGTTAGCGGCAGGGGGGATTCATCCTGGCTTTTACGCACCAGAATCCGGTGACAACAGTGGCCAGTTGGACGCTGACGTTCTTTTGAGTGTTACACCGCCACCACAAATGCCAGCGACAATGGAAGCGGGCACGATCAAAGGGTACTGCGTAGGCGAACCATGGAACCAACAAGCCGTATTCAAAGGCATTGGTACGCCCGTCGTGACCGACTACGAAATCTGGAAGAACAACCCAGAGAAAGTATTTGGTGTTTCCAAAGCTTGGGCTGAGAAGTATCCAAACACGCATATTCGCGTAGTGAAAGCCTTGATTCGAGCTGCACATTGGTTGGATGAAAACGACAATGCCAACCGCCAAGAAGCAGTGAAGATGCTATCAAAAAGCGAGTATGTGGGAGCCGATGCCGAAGTTATCGCTAACTCAATGACCGGCACATTTGAATACGAGAAAGGCGACAAACGAGACGTACCAGACTTCAACGTGTTCTTCCGTCATAACGCCACGTATCCGTACTACAGCGATGCGATTTGGTATCTGACCCAAATGCGCCGCTGGGGACAAATCTCAAGCGAGAAATCCGATGATTGGTACATGGATGTGGCGAAAGAGGTGTACCGTCCAGATATCTACCAACAAGCGGCTCAAGCGCTAATTGAAGATGGTGTGTTGAGCAAAAAAGACTTCCCAGATTTCAGTGCTGAAGATGGTTTTCGCGCGCCACAAACACACTTTATCGACAACATCGTTTATGACGGTCGCGAGCCAAATAAATATCTAGAGAAGTTCTCTATCGGGCTTAAAGGAAAAGACAAGGTTTAACCATAACGATAAACGCCACAGGCGAGGGGATTCGCTTGTGGCAACAAGGATGTAAATTTCTTAGGAGTGAGTATGTCTAGTAATGTCATTTCCCTTTTTCCTGCGAAGCAGGTAGTGAACCGAAGTCGGCTGGTGCTTTTACCCGTCATTGGTTTGCTGATCTTTTTGGCAATGTGGCACTTAGCAGCGAGAGAAGTGCAAACCTCATTAGGTACGCTACCGGGACCAGTGCAAACTTTTCAGCAGTTCAGCAACCTTGTCGATGACCATTGGCAAGAGCGAGAAAAGGAACAAGCGTTTATCGAGCGTCAGGAAAAGCGCAATGCTGCAAAATTAGCCAAAAATCCAGATGCGGCAGTGAAGATTCGTCCCTACACAGGTAAGCCGACGTTCTTCGATCAAATCATAACAAGCTTAGTGACTGTGACTGCGGGCTTTTTGCTGGCGACGGTTATCGCGATTCCGCTTGGCATCGTGCTTGGTCTTAATCAAGGGCTGTATCAAGCGTTCAACCCAATCATTCAATTGCTCAAGCCCGTATCACCTTTGGCATGGCTGCCTATCGTTACTATGGTTGTGAGTGCCACTTATGTGACTGATGACCCGATGTTTGCTAAGTCGTTCATCAACTCACTGATCACAGTGGCGCTGTGTAGCTTATGGCCGACGCTGATTAATACCGCAGTGGGTGTAACGAGCGTTGATAAAGACTTAATCAACGTGAGTAAAGTGCTTCAACTTTCGTGGTGGCAGCACATCCGCACCATCGTATTACCTTCTGCCATTCCAATGATCTTCACCGGTTTACGTCTCTCTTTAGGTATCGCTTGGATGGTATTGATTGCAGCAGAAATGCTCGCGCAGAACCCAGGGTTAGGCAAGTTCGTTTGGGACGAGTTCCAGAACGGCAGCTCGGCATCATTGGGGCGCATCATGGTGGCAGTCATCACCATTGGTTTTATCGGTTTGATGCTCGATAGAGGCATGCTGCAACTTCAAAAGTGGCTGTCTTGGAATAAACAACAAGCGTTGAGATAAGGGAAAAGATCATGGAAAAAGCATTATTAGATCTAACGCGTTTAGGGATGCGATTCCCAACGCCAGATGGCGAGTTCATCGCGCTTAAGAACGTCGATTTACAAATCAATAAAGGCGAGTTTGTATCCCTAATTGGTCACTCTGGCTGTGGTAAATCAACGGTATTGAACTTAGTCGCAGGGCTGCACATGCCAACAGACGGCGGCGTGATCGTCGATGGACGAGAAGTAGCTGGACCAGGACCTGACCGCGCAGTGGTGTTCCAAAACCATTCATTATTACCTTGGTTAACTGTGTATCAAAACGTTGAGCTCGCAGTAAAACAAATTGCCGGCAAAAAGGGCAAAGCGTGGATTCAGGAGCAAGTGAATCACTATTTGGAGTTGATTCAAATGCAGCATGCCGCGCACAAAAAGCCGGATGAAATCTCGGGCGGTATGAAGCAGCGAGTCGGCATCGCGAGAGCACTGGCACTTCAACCAAAGGTTTTGCTGATGGATGAACCATTTGGCGCGTTGGATGCGTTGACACGTGCACACCTACAGGATGCACTGATGAAGATCCAAGCCGAGCTAAACAACACTGTCATCATGATTACCCACGACGTGGATGAAGCGGTGCTGCTATCCGACAAAATCGTGATGATGACTAACGGACCGGCAGCAACCATTGGAGAAGTGTTAGAAGTAAATCTACCTCGCCCTCGTGAGCGTGTCGCACTGGCGGATGATGCGCAGTATCAGAAGTGTCGACAAGCGGTGCTGAAGTTCCTTTACGAGAAGCAATCCAAAGTCGAGATTCCTGCTTCGAAAGAAGACAAACCCAAAACCGCAGCGCAAACGGCATAAGGAGGCAGCGATGAACAGTCCTTTAACGATTCCAGTAAAGAACGCATTGAGTCACATCGTTGTGGTAGGCAACGGTATGGTCGGGCAACACCTCGTCGAGCAATTAGTGCAGAAAAACGCGCATTTGGAGCACCGAATTACCGTGATTGGTGCAGAGCGCTTTATCGCGTATGACCGTGTACAACTTTCTTCTTTATTTGCGGGTAAGTCTCATGATGATTTGATGCTGAGTAACCAAGAATGGTACGACATGCATGGCATCCAACTCGTACTTGGCAGCCAAGTAACAGGCATCGACAGAGAGCAAAAGCGCATTCTGCTTGATGGTGAAGATGTGCTGGGTTACGACCAACTCGTGCTCGCGACCGGTTCTTACCCGTTTGTGCCGCCAATTGAAGGTAAAGACCGCGACAACGTTTTTGTCTACCGCACGCTTGATGATCTTTCACAGATCAAAAAGGCATGTGAAGGCGCAAGAACAGGCGCAGTGATTGGCGGCGGCTTGTTGGGTTTAGAAGCGGCAAACGCACTCAAACTATTGGGGTTAGAAACTCACGTTATTGAATTTGCACCCCGCCTGATGCCCGTGCAGTTAGACGATGGTGCTGGCTTAGTGCTAAAAGAGAAGATTGAAGCGCTAGGGCTAACCGTTCATACCTCGACGGGTACGGAGCGAATCTGCGATGGTGAAACGGCTAAGCATCGTATGGTGTTTAAAAACAAAGATCCTCTCGAAGTGGATGTGATTGTCTTCTCCGCAGGGATTCGCCCTCAAGATGAGTTGGCAAGGCTGGCAGCGCTAGAAGTAGGCGAGCGAGGCGGCATTGTGATCAATAACCAATGCCAAACCAGCGATGAAAACATATACGCGATTGGCGAATGTGCCCTTTGGGAGCAGAAGATCTTTGGTTTAGTCGCACCCGGTTACACCATGGCGAGAACCACTGCCGATGTCCTGACTGGAATGCCAAGCGAAGGTTTTAAAGGTGCTGACATGAGCACCAAACTCAAGCTGCTTGGGGTGGATGTGGCGTCTATTGGCGATGCACAAATGCAGACCGAAGGCGCACAAGAAATGGTCTTGCAAGATGCGGTTGCAGGCATCTACAAAAAGCTGGTGGTTGATGCGAGCGGCACCCAATTGCTTGGTGCGATTCTCGTCGGTGACAACAGCGATTACGATGCGCTCTTACAGTGTTATTTGAACAAAACGGTTCTGCCAGACCACGCGGCGAACCTGCTGTTTGATACCGGAATGCTGGACGGAGAGATGCCAGACAGCGCCATCATCTGTTCTTGTCACAACGTCACAAAAGGCGACTTAGTTGCCGAGATACAAGCTGGCACCACCAACCTGACGGATCTTAAAGCCAACACCAAAGCAGGTACTGGCTGTGGTGGCTGTAGCAATATGGTCAAATCGGTATTGGATACTCAATTGGCAGCCATGGGGGTAGAGGTTAACAACCACCTTTGTGAGCACTTTGAGCTGAGTCGGCAAGAGATGTTCCATATTTGCCAAGTGGAACAGATCAAAGACTTCGACACCTTAATCGCACTGCATGGCAAAGGGCATGGGTGTGATATCTGTAAGCCGACAGCAGCATCAGTGTTTGCTTCTTTGTGGAATGAACACATCATGGAGCCACAGCATCAATCTCTACAAGATTCTAACGATGCCTTTATGGCAAACCTGCAAAAAGACGGCTCTTACTCGATTGTACCTCGTGTTCCGGGGGGCGAAATTACACCAGACAAACTCATCGTACTTGGTGAAGTCGCTCAGCAATACGATCTGTACACCAAGATCACTGGCGGTCAGCGCGTGGATTTATTTGGCGCGCAGTTAGAACAGCTTCCTGAAATCTGGCAAACCTTAATTGATGCTGGTTTTGAAACAGGGCACGCCTACGGCAAATCGGTGCGCACCGTGAAATCTTGCGTGGGTTCTACTTGGTGTCGCTATGGTGTTGATGACTCGGTCGGATTAGCCATTGAGTTAGAGAACCGCTACAAAGGATTGCGAGCTCCCCATAAGCTTAAGTTTGCCGTATCGGGCTGTACTCGCGAGTGTGCAGAAGCGCAAAGTAAAGACATTGGGGTGATCGCCACCGAAAACGGCTGGAATCTATACGTTTGTGGTAATGGCGGCATGAGACCAAGACACGCTGATTTGTTTGCATCCGACTTATCCAAATCAGAGTTGATCACCATGATTGACCGAGTTTTGATGTTCTACGTCAGCACCGCTGATCGCTTGCAGCGTACGTCTGTGTGGATGGAGAACATGGAAGGGGGCTTAGATTACCTTAAGCAAGTGATTCTGGATGACTCTCTCAACCTATGTGACTCTTTGGATGAACAAATGGCGCGCGTCGTAGATACCTATCAATGTGAGTGGAAGAGTACGCTGGATAATCCTCAAAAATTGCAACGCTTCCGTCCTTTCTTGAACAGCACGTCGGGCAGCAAAGTCTTGCCGTACCAACGTGTGCGCGGTCAGCGTATTCCAGTGAAACAGGAGGTGTGAATGGCAGCTTTAACCAAAGTGAAATTGTGTCAGCTTGATGACCTAATGCCGTTTATCGGTGCCACTGTATTGATTGAAGGCGAGCATGTGGCGTTGTTCTACATTCCTGATAACGGTGTTTATGCTGTTCAGGATTGGGACCCAATTGGTAAGGCTTATGTGATGAGTCGAGGGATTGTCGGTGATATCGATGGTGAGATGTGTGTTGCGTCACCACTGTACAAACAGCATTTCAGCCTAAAGAGCGGGCAGTGTTTGGAAGACGAAGCGCACTGTCTAAAAACGTGGCAAGTAACGGTCGACGATAATCAGGTTTGTTACTTAGTCGAAGAATGATCCTCGAAATTAGCTTGCTCGATATGAATAAATTCTTGGCGTAAGAGACAAGCGAATAAAGCTCCAGAGGCAGCACAGTAAGGCTCTGGAGCTTTTTGCTATTTGGAAGGGTTCACTTGTAGTTCGGTATAGCCAGTCGAGTCGTCCATCGCTCTAGTGAACTCAAGTTCAAGATAAGAATAGATGATCAATTCTGCGGTAGTATCAATCACTGTGCCTTCCAGCAAATGTCCACCCCAAACTCGCCCTTCACGATCAGACACCGAGATATGAACGTGTTGATGTTCAGGCGTTAGGGTTCCCATCACAGAGACGATTTCAAATGGCTCTTGTTTGGTGAGCGTACTCTCTGCACCTGCCAAACGAAGGTTGAGGTCAGAGACACAGCCAACGCATGAGGTAATCGAGCCTGCTTTGATACCGTGCTGTTCGACCAATTTCGCTAGGCTGAGCTTTAAGTCCATGCCTTTGGTAAGACGTACTGCTATCACTTCAATCGACATGTTATTTCCTAATCAATACCAGTAAGCAGGAAAGCGCCGTATCCAAATCGGCATAACGTTTGGCTTTGCCAAGTACGCGCATGCCTTGCATGTTGTTGAGAACAAAACGAGCAAGCTCTTCTGGTTTCAGCGTTTTCGGCACTAAGGTTTCTTTCTGCGCATTGGTCAACGCATCTGCAATGATGTCGATAAGATGGTCAAATAAGAAATGCCCTTTACGCAGTACATCATCGTCTTCACCAGCGTGCTCAATCAACGCATTTTGGATAAAACACCCACAGTTGCGTTTGCGCTGCAGCTCAGCAAAGGATTTGAGGAACGATTCTAACTCAGGTAAAGACGCGTCGTCTTTTTCCAAATCATTCAGTGACGGTAGCGAGACCTTTTTCAAGTAGGTATCGAGCGCTTCGTAGTAGAGCTGTTGCTTGTCACCATAGGTGTTGTAAAGACTGAAGCGGTTGATGTTCAACTCGTCGGTGAGATCCGAGATGGATGTATTAGCGAAACCTTTACGCCAAAAAACGTCCATAGCGACTAATAGTTTTTCTTCTCGATCGAAGTTGGCTTTTCTTGCCATATGCGTACCTACCTGAGCGGTTTTTCTCAAACCACTCCTAAACTTATTGAACAACTTTTGGGAAATGAAGTTCTTGACTGATCGTTTATAAACTGGCTACAGTATATCCTAACCAATCGGTTAGAAAAAGAAAAAAGGATATAAAATGAAGCTCTACGAAACCGCGATAACTCCAAGTTGTAAGCGAGTTAGCATTTTTTTAAAGGAAATTGGTGGCGATGTTGAACGCATCGCTTTAAATGTGCGTGACGGCGAAAATCTAGCGGAAGATTTCAAGCAAAAAAGCGTCAATGGAAAAGTGCCATTGCTTGAGCTTGAAGATGGCACGACGATTTGTGAGAGCGTCGCAATTTGCCGCTATCTCGATGAAGCGTTTGAAAACGATTTGGCGTTGTTTGGGGCAAACCAACTTGAGCGCGCGCAAGTGGAAATGTGGCATCGAGTGGTGGAGTTTCAAGGTCTATATGCCGCTTTTCAAGCATTTAGAAACATCACAGCTATCTATGAAGATAGAGAGCGTTGTGTCAGAGAGTGGGGCGAAGAGTCCAAGCAACGCGTGCAAGAGTTTTTACCGTTGTTAGATAAGCGACTTGGTGAAAGCGAGTTCATTGCCGCTGACCATTTTACTATCGTCGATATTACAGGCTTTATTTTGATTGGTTTTGCGATTAAAGGTCTAGAAATCGATGTGTTTACTACTGCACCAAACATTGCGCGTTGGTATGAGCAAGTTTCAGCTCGGCCTGCATTTCTAAGTTGATGTGCCAGCAGCGAGTAGATCATTGCTCGCTGCTATTGCCTTTCGAATTCACAAGGATATTCAAATTCTTCAGCTTTTTTCTTATTTTGTCTCCTATCGCCTATAATTGGAAAAACAACCTCAATGGGCTTCAATGCGTTTTAGAGCCTAGCGCTCTTAGTCTGTAGACGTTCTTTTCATAGTGGGAAGTCTATTAATAGACAAGGAGAGGTCATGCGTATTCAAGTTAAAACTATCAATAATGTTCTTATTGCTCTTTTAATGGTTTCGGTCTTTGGTCTCGTCGCGCTGTACCTCAATAACACACAGCAGAATGAACAGATTGAAAAACTGCAAAGTCAGTTAATAGAGAAAGAGCATCAGATATTAATCTCCAATGAGGCGCTGTCTTACACTCGATATCAACACCAGTTATTAGCTGAAGATTATAGTCGTTTTAGAAATGAGCAATCAGTGACTAGTGTTCTGCGTTAGCGTGCCCGACTACCGTCTTAAGGAGGCGAATGAAATCCATTCTTTTGGTCGATGACAGTAAAACAGTACTACTTTATATCAGCAGTGCATTAGAAAAGCAGGGCTATGAAGTTATTGCTGTTGAAGACGGACAATCCGCACTTGAAGTGCTGACTTATCGCAAAGATATTCAGTTTGTACTTAGTGACTTAATGATGCCTGGCATTAATGGTATTGAGCTGTGTCGGCAATTAAAATCGCAAGTTAGCGAACGTTACATTTTCTTTGTTTTATTGTCCTCTAGAAATGACCAAAGCTCGATCGTGAAAGGCATCGATGCTGGCGCAGATGACTTTGTGGATAAGAAAACGTCTGTCGAAGAACTTCAAGCGAGAATTCGAGCAGGTTTTCGCACTCTGCAGCTGCACAACAAACTCGTTGATAGAAATAAAGAGTTAGATGCAGCCTATCGAATGATCCATCAAGATTTACAGTCTGCTAGTCACCTGATGGAGCAACTACTCCCAGCGGAGTCGTCGATCCAGAACATGCAATTTAGTTACGCCTACAAACCGTGCTCCCAGATTGGTGGTGACATGTTGGGGTATTTTGAGCTTGATGAACAACATGTCGCATTTTATGTTTTCGATGTTTCAGGTCATGGTGTTTCGTCTGCTTTGATGGCTTTTTCTATCCAACAGACGTTATCTCAAAATCTGGGACCTGATTCGATAACCATGGAGCTAAGAGATGGCGACTACTGTATCAGTGAACCAGCAGCCGTTATTGATCGGCTAAACCGACGGTATCAGCAAACTAGGAACAGTCAGCTTTATTTCACCATGGTTTATGCCATTCTTAATACAGAATCAGGACAACTTCGCTATTGTACTGCTGGTCATCCTAAGTTCCTTGTTTGGCGAGCGAGCACCGAAACTACAGAGCTGGCGGGTGAAGACAACTTTATGATTGGCGCTTTGCAGCCGATGGAGTACGTTGGTAATCAAATTATTCTGAGTGAGGGAGATGTAGTATGGCTTTATTCGGATGGTTTGATAGAAGCGAGGCGAGGCGAGGCGATGTTTTCAGTACAAAGGTTGGCATCAAGTATAAAAGCTGTTTGTACTTCGCAATTAGAAGCAGAAGTGCAGGCTAGATGTGTCTTTGAACAAGTACAATCGTGGCAGAACAAAGATGAGTTTGATGATGATGCGAGTCTTTTACAAGTAAGGTGGCGTGGCTGATAGCCTAGGGATAAAGGAAAAAAATGTTCCAGAGCGAGTTTAAACGAACTTACGGCGGATCCCTTACTCGCTCTCGAAGTGCGAGCAAAGAGGTTGCTAAGTTTTTAATGGATAATCAAGTATCGTTAAGTACGGCTCAGTCGTTGGAGCTTTGTGTTGTTGAGCTTATGAACAATGCTTACATCCATTCTTACAGTGAAATTGAAGGCAAGCCGATAGACGTGGAGTGTAGGATTAGATGTGACCAAATGTCAGATTTCATTGAACTTAGGGTTTCTGACTACGGAGCGTCAATCAATGAAATGACATTCAACCAACATAAAAATAAACAGATTGAGGCTCCTAACTTAATGGATGATGATAGTTGGTCTGCTTCAGGTCGTGGACTGATGTTAGTCGCTCAATTATCTGACCAGTTCAAGTTAGAAAAAGAGATTGGAAAAAACACGTTTGTTTTAGTGAAGAAGAACGGAGAAAAACTAACAACCAAGCAAGATCTATTCACTCCACCTGGTCCCTAGCGTTAATCTGACGGTTACGTTGTATATTATTGTTATTTTGTATTTGTGGTTGGTGAAGGCGACAATAATGCTTCCAACTCTTCTGGTGTCAGGATATCACTGATGTTTAGCATATTGCTCTCATCATCTAACGCCATCTTTGTACGACTAAGCAAGTACCTCTTTTGAGTTGGCGTTAAGTCTTTGAGAGACTCAATCAGCTCCTTGAAATTGCTATTGTTCATTGCCATATTTCCCCCAGTTAAGCCTTAATTTGTTTTATTGCATATTCTTCAAGTAAGCAAAGATTTGTTGATTAATGGCAGCTAGCTCTTTAGTAACTATAGCTATATCTGAGCTATCTGGCTCGTTATCGTTTCTTGTTTCTGCTTCTATTTTTGTGAAAACAATGACAGCGGTTTCTTCACCAAAGCTCTCTAGAATGCCCTTTAGACTGTGAGCCAATAAGTAGAGTTCCGGCCAACATTTGTTTGCGTACAACTCATTGATACGCTGTATGTCATTGGCGTGGTCTTCTAAGTATGTGGAAAAAACGGTGACGATAAGATCTACGTCGTTCTCCATGTATTTATTGAGAACATCAAAATTAATCATGTTTACCTCTGACTAACCGCGAGGTAGAAAAATGTATCGGATAGGAATGTTGAAGTGGGGGGAGTTGAGCGCTGAACAGTGTGCTTATCACTTGAGCTAGACTCATAAAAACAAAGTTATTGTTCGGTACACTTTGACTTATATACAAGTGTCTATGATCTAATCTTTTGTGCAAAGCATTTTGCACTCGTGTCGTGGCAACACAAGTTACGTGATAGTGGGTTCCAAATAAAATGCTGGGTTGGGAACAATCTTGTCTACCTAGTTTAAAGCAATCATCAAATAAGTAAGCCAAGCGCTCGCCAACTTTGACTATTCCTTCAGTCAAGGTTAACTCTCCTAATCGAGTACAAATACAAGCTAGCAACCTAGTTGCATAATGGCAAGTAGCTTGACGCAAAAAAGGGGCCTTGAGCCCCTTTTGTACAATTAGCTTTGCTTGGAGTCCTGTTCTACCTGTCTCATTAATTCGTTCGCTTTCTTCATTGCGCGCCTTGCGCTTGTGGTCCTTCTCTTATTGAGCAGTATGTCGGAGAAGCGCAGGTATTTATCTGCAGTTTTGAATCTCAAATCGTTAATATCTTGAAAACCGATAGGAAAGTTCTTCGAAAACTGATCAACATCTTTCACTAAGTTATCGAGGTGAGTTGTTGTTCTTGCCTTTTCTAGGCGGTAATAGAAGTTTTCAAATTCCTCTTGGAACAAAATTCGAGCAGCCTCGTCCGGAAATGGTAGAGGATCCTTAGAGTCTAGCGCGGTCTCATACAGTTTCATTTCGAGAACTGCATCTTTCATCGCGTTGCTTATTTTTAAGTTGTTTTGATGCTCTTCAACGTTTGAGAAGAAAGTATTCCCAACCTTAATTAGCGCAACAAGTGCTGCAGCATCTTTATTTTTGAGTGCTTCAGTTAGGTGTTTACCAAAAACATCGCTAGATAATGAGCTTGGTGTAAATGGGTAATCCTGATGAATTTGATTTAACTCATCTTTCAGTTCATAGATGGACTTACTGTCTTCTTCTTTACTGTATCGAGACTTTTCCAGTTGGCTATTGATTTGTCTGGCTATCGAAAGCAATGTTGAGTGCTTGCTTGATTGAATATCTAACGCCAGAACTTCAATTTTATGTGAGTCAGGGTAGTAGGCTTTTGCTTTGTTTAGTACAGACTCGATTTCATCATAATTTGGATAGTTGTTAGCATCAGAATTCAGAACCTGATCAATCTCAGATTCAAACTCACTTAGAAGGTAGCTCTTGTGCTGTCGTAGTAAGCCAGCTTTAATCACCGGGTGTAAGTTTTTCTCACTATTAATCAGTGACAAGCTTTTTTCTGGCGGTGTATCAAGCAACCATTCCTGCCCATTAATCTGATCATTTTGCTTGTTAATCGCTATTTCTAAATCAGAGATGGTTTCTTGTTGTTGTTGATAGCCAAATACGATTCCGGTAACCAATAGTACGCTTGCAGCTACACCGCTAACGATAGGCCAATATCGCATGTTCAACTTTTGTTTTAACTGCTCTGGGGTAAGGTCTTTGGGGATGATGCCAGTTGAAAACACGCGTGCAAAGATAGGCCACTTAGATGCTGGCATATTAGCAGGTTTCGAGACCTTCATTTTCTTTTTGAGAGCTTCATTAACAGGAGTTCTTGAATAAGGATGCTTGCAACTCAATAACTCGTAAGCAATACAAAATAGCGCAAACATATCGTCGCTTAAGTTTGGCTCTTTACCCGACAACAAGTTGAGCGATGCGTAGTTTGGAGTATAACCAAGAGTCTCCACATTTTCGGATTTACGTTTAGCTGCGTATTGATCTTGCTTTAATTGATGAGTTTTAGATACACCAAAGTCGAGTAATTTAACATTACCTTCAGACGTTAAAATGACGTTAGCGGGCTTTAAATCGGCATGCACGACACCAAGTGAATGGGCATAAGACAGGGCGTCAAGTACCTGATTTAGAATCGATAAAGTTGCATTAAACTTCAGCCCATGCGGCCTAGATCGTTGTATTAAATTCTCTAATGTTTCCCCATTAATATATTCCATCACTAAGAAATATATTTCGCCATCGACACCAAAATCAAAAACCCTAATAATATTAGGGTGACTTAATCTTTGTGTTTGCTGAGCTTCACGTATCAACATGCGTGCAGTCTCTGGTTGAGATGCAAACTCTTTTTGTAAAATCTTTAATGCTACGTAAGGGGTTTCTGAACCTGAAGATTCTAATATCTTATCTTTTGCCAAATAAACATCACAAAGTCCGCCATGGCCAAGAACCGACTCGATTTCATATCGATTTTTGACAGTTGTGCCTATTAAATTCTCATTAATAACATCTTTGTCATTATTTGATGTGTTATTTTTATTGTTTATTTTCTTATTAACTAACGGAGTGTTTTCTTTTTGAGACAGTTTTGTATTTGTTTCATTTTTATTTTGAACGGAGCCTTCATTGCTAGCAACTTTATTTGATTGAATTGCATTGTCTCGTTTTTGAGTCTTTACAATTTTAGTTTTGTCTCCGCTATCTTTATTATTTATAGAATTGTTTTTATTGCTGTCTTCCATCACAAGAACTCCGTATAAATGATGGGGGAATATATACCTTTCTGCTCAATGAAAAGTCATTATGTTAGAATTTCTCGGCCAAACTAACATTCGTTTTTTTATTGATGAAAGTCTAAGTGTCAAAAATTTGAACTTGGTTGGATAATTAAAATTGTTGAACATTACGTGATTGCTTTGATAAAAAAATGATTCATTATTCCGTGCATGATTTTCAATGGCAGATTTAAGGTTTTTATTAATCTTACTGTTAATAAGAAAGTGACTAATAATAAAATTAAAAATAATATTTAGCAGGTCTTTGGCGAGGTTTACATGAAGTTGGTTTTAACCATAACAAGTTTTCACAAATTTACTCCAGAGATTGAGAGTGAGTTTGTGTTTGAATCAAGTGATGAGCATGCCAAAGTTACGTTTGGTCGGTCTGAGCAATGTGATTGGACACTGCCAGACCCTGAAAGAGTAGTATCCGGAACTCACGGAGAGCTCATCAAGTTTGGTGATAAATACTTGATAAAAGACTTATCAACTAATGGCACGTTTGTTAATAACGCTGTGACACCTGTGGGCCAAGGAAATGAGATTGCACTAAGTGACGACGATACGGTTAGTTTAGGGGATTACCAAATTTCAGTAAGTATTCAAACTAGCACTGAGGCATTCCATAATCAGGAAAGTAACTTTCGTTCCAGTTCAGAACCTGAAGCATTCTCGAGTTCATCTGAAGCAGAGTTTGTAGACCTCGGCCTTAGTGCCAGTGAGCTTTTGAATGAGAGTGTTCCTTCGGACTTTCAACTAGATATTGGCTTAGTCGATGATTTTATTGATATCCCCAAACCAGAAAAACAGAGTGTAGATCCTACACCTGTACCGGAAACCCCACGACAGCTAGAACGTCAATCAACTCCCAAATTTGATAGTAAAGGGAGCGAGCTTGCGGCGTTCATTAAAGGAGCGGGTATTGATCCAACGATGATTCCCAGCGATAACAGAGAGCAATGGTTTGAACAACTGGGGGAATCATTTTCTTTGATGTTAGTTGGTTTAATGGAAACGCTGCACAATCGAGCGGTATTTAAACAAACAAATCGACTTAGTCATACTGCGTTTCGGAAGTCAGAAAATAATCCTCTGAAGTTCTCTGCGAATTTAGAAGATGCAATTCATAACTTATATAACCGTCAAACTGCAAGTTTCCTAAAACCAAGTGCAGCCATTAAAGAAGCGTTTAGTGATATAGAAAATCATGAACAAGCGTTAATGAAAGGTGTTGAGGGTACGGTTTCAAGTGTTATGTCGCTTGTTGAGCCTACGTCGATATACTCAGAAGCTTTAGCTAAAGACACGGTTATTAATAAGGTTATTCCAGCAAGAAAATATGCTCAAAGTTGGAAGCGGTTTGAGGATATTCATGAAAAGCTATCCGATGACATTATCAATAAAGAATCTCCATTTTATTTAGAAGATTTCGCTAAACACTATGAGTTAGCATTAAAAAATAAAAGCTAGGAAATAGGGTGATGAAAAGAGTTTATCAGTACATTTTGTTATTAATTTCAATGGTTTTATTTGGATGCTCAGCAGCCAATTTAGTTGTTGACCCATATTCAGATTTAGAAATAACAGCAAATCACAATATTAACCCTGACTCCAATGGTAGGCCATCCCCTGTAGTCGTGTATGTTTTTGAATTAACATCAAATACCCTTTTTGAAAGTCAGGATTTTTTTTCAATTTATGAAGAAAGTGAAAAAGTCTTAGGCCCTGATTTAGTGAATAAATATGAAATATCATTAACTCCAGGTCAGAAAGAAACATATCAGGCAAGTATGTCTCCAAAGACTGAATACTTAGGCATTGTCGCAGCGTTTCGAGATATTGAAAATTCAAATTGGCGACAAGTCATTGAAGTGGATAAGACCGGTTACAACACCTATCAAATTCTGTTAGAAGATCTGTCTTTGGTCGTAAAATAACGTTTAGTTGGCTAATTATAAATGACGCAATACTCCAAGACGGCTTGGTGCGAAGGGATGTTTTTACGTCCCCAGCACTTTCAACAACATGAACGCGCAACCTCTCAAGAATTCAAAGGCTTACATCAGTTTGGTGGGGCTTATAATTGGGGGGTTTGGAAATGTCGAGTAAAAGAACATGCATTAAAAGATGGTCTGATTGAATTAGATCACTTTGAGGCAGTTTTGCCAGATATGACTCTGGTCAATACCTTAACAGCCAGCGATTCGGTTGTGCCTTTATTTATTGATAAAGACGTAGAAAATACGTTAGTAAAAATCACTCTTCCCCTTTCAAATGTCAAAGGTAAAAATGTTTCTGATGTAAGTGAGGCGATTGTTTCTCGTTATGTACTTAAAGACGTTGACGTTATAGATAATCTCACTGGGCAGGATGAAGAAACGATTCAAGTCGCAGCCCTAAACCTGGAACTGAAAGCCAGCAATGACAAATTAGCGGGTTATGTTGAGTTACCGATATTGAAAATAAAAGAGGTAACGGCAGAAGGCGAAGTAATACTAGACGATTCGTATGTTCCACCGCTTATCAATTTACTTAGCGACAAAGTTATGTCGGCTTACTTGCGTAACGTTATTGCGATGACAAAGATGCGTGCCGACGTTATTGCTCAGCGATTGATTAAGGGCAAAGCCGCATCTGCATCTGCTGTTGATTTCATCATGCTACAAATGTTGAACAGGTATGAGGCGATGTTAAAGCACTTTAGTGACCTAGACAGGCTACATCCATTGGAATTAGCGACGACCCTGAAAGGTTATATTGGTGAATTAGCTACGTTTTCTGACAAAACCAAGAGGATGCCAAGCTTACTTGCATACGATCACTTAGATGTATCAAGTGTTTATAGCGAATTGAATCAAGTTCTGAGTCAATATCTGAGCGTTGTACTTGATCAAACTGCAAGCAAACTTCCTTTGGAGCCACGACAATATGGAATTCAAGTGACGCCACTTCCAGATAAGCGTTTACTTGAATCATGCCAGTTTGTGCTTGCGGTCAAAGCTGATACGACAACAGATGAAATCAGACGTTTAGTCCCGGCGCAGCTCAAGTTTGGACCAGCGGAGCAGATTCGTGATCTGATCAACAATCAGATTAATGGCATAAACGTAGCGCCATTGAGTGTAGTACCGAGGCAGATCCCTTACCAAACGGGTTATGTCTACTTCGAAGTAGTCAAGAAAGGCCCGTTTTGGATGAGGCTGAAAGACAGTGGTGGTATTGCGCTGCATTTATCGGGGCATTTTCCGAATGCTGACCTTGAGCTGTGGAGTATTAGTCAATAGGTGTGCTCAGTATGGAACAAACGATCGTAAAACCAACACCGGGTGGAAGAGCGCCCGCACCGAAACCACAATCAGAAAAGTCAGCGGATAATACGGTAGTTATCTCAAAAAGTCCTGAATTGGTGAATAACGATTCAGTGGTTGCTTATGGGAACAACCCTTTATTGGCAGAAGCGAATGGTCTTTTATCCATTATTGGTCAAATTCGAGCGACAGCGACTCATTCTGACCCGTTGTTTCTAAAAGAGACGTTGGCACAAAAACTTAGAGATTATGAGAACCGACTACGCCACCACGACGTTGATTTGGACACTATTGATACGGCTCGTTACTGTTTGTGTTGCTCGTTAGATGAAGCGGTGCTCAATACTAATTGGGGGGGCATTCATTTTGGAGCCATGACTCATTGCTTAGTTCTTTCTATGCCAGCAGCCAGGGTGGGGAAGCGTTCTTTAAGTACCTTGATAAGTGCATGGCGCAACCAGATACAAATTTAGATTTGCTTGAATTGATGTACGTGTGCCTATCGCTTGGGTTTCTCGGCCAATATCGTTTGGAAAAAAACGGACTGGAGTCTCACCGAAAACTGAGAAGGCAGATTATCGCTATTCTTAAGTCTTACGGAAGAGGGATACCTCAAGAGCTAAGCAATAGTATCGAACAACACATTTTGAATGGCTCTAAGGCTTCCGACAGAGCTCCTCTCTGGGTTGTGTGCTCCGTAACGGCTGCTTTATTGGTTTGTATATTTATGTATTTTAGCTATGAGCTAAACAAGGCTTCCAACCGCACCTTTTCTCAATTAGTCAATTTGGTTCAACCGCAACAGCTTAATCAAGATACAACGTCAGAATCAAAATCAGCGCCAATTGCAGAAAGGATCTCTATGTATCTGGCAACTGAGATCGGGAAGGGGCTAATTAACGTCGAGCCGTTGCAAGACAGGGTAAGAATTTCGTTAAAGTCGCAAGATCTATTTGAATCAGGTAGTGCTGATGTTGTTGCGTATATCCAACCCGTAATTTCTAAACTCGCTAGAACGTTGGAGTCGACCCAAGGCAAGATCATTGTGACAGGTCATACCGATGATAGGCCAATTTTCACGAGTAAATATCCTTCGAACTGGCATCTATCATTAGCTCGAGCTACTGCTATGTCTGAACAACTTATCTCGAATAGCGCACTAGAAGGTCGAGTCATACCAGAAGGGCTGGGTGATGCAAGACCATTGGTTGAAAACAATAGTGACGAAAACCGAGCTATTAACCGTCGAATTGAAATCGACCTCCTTGTCGCGAATTAATAACAGGTAGATAGAGATGCGTATTAAAGAAATTGGCAGAATATTTACTCAAAGGTGGTTTCTCGGTCTTATCGGTGTCGCTGCTTGTTCAATTTTTATTTGGGTTGTTGGTCCACTTATCACGATAGCCGGATATGAGCCACTAAAGAGCGACTTCCAACGACTCGTCACGATTTTGGTGCTGGTGTTTGTGTGGGCTTTATTCAACGTGACTAAGCAGCACAAGCAAAAAGTTAAAGAAGACGAAAGTATTCAAACGTTACTTGAGGTTGATAGTCAATCAGATAAAGAAGCGGCGAGTGAAATTGACTTAATGCGCGAGCGTATTGAGCAAGCTGTCAAAGTAGTAACGAAAACACATAAAGGAAAGCGAAGCTTATATGACTTGCCTTGGTATGTGTTGATCGGCCCTCCAGGGACAGGGAAGACAACAGTGTTAAAGCAGTCAGGGCTGGAGTTTCCGTTAGCGGATAGCCTTGGTTCTGACTCTATTGCTGGTGTCGGTGGAACTCGTCATTGTGATTGGTGGTTTGCAAATAAAGCAGTTCTGATTGATACGGCCGGTCGATACACGACACAAGACAGTCAAGAAAAAGTCGACTCTAAAGCATGGCACGGCTTCTTGGGGCTGTTGAAAAAATATAGAACGCAAAGGCCAATTAATGGTGCAATTGTCACAATTAGTTTAGCCAGTGTGATGTCGCAGACAAGAACCGAGCGAAGCCTTCATGCTCGAGCTATCAAGTCGCGCCTTCAAGAACTGAAGAATCAGTTAGGGATGCAATTTCCTATTTACGTACTACTGACCAAAATGGATTTAGTTGCGGGTTTCAATGAGTTCTTCTCTGATCTAAGCAAGGAAGATCGTGAGGAATTGTTCGGTTTCATGTTTCCGCGTGAAGTGGCTGATGAAAGAGGGGTTATTTCTTTATTCAATAAAGAATTTCATGGCATGCTGGAGCGCCTTGATGCGCGAATGCTGAGAATCCTTGAAACTGAAGATGATTTAGAGAAGCGAGCACTTATTTTTGAATTTCCTAAACAGCTAAGGGTATTACAAGCTAACCTTGATGAATTTTTAGCTGAAATATTTGCACAAAATAGTTTTGAAGAGCCAGCCTTGATTCGTGGTGTGTTTATGTTGAGCTCGGTCCAAGAAGGCTTACCAGTCGATAAGTTAATGAATGAATCGACCAATGGACTTGGACTAAATCGCCTCGCTCTAGCAAAAAGCCCAACAGGATCTCATAGTTATTTCGTGAAGAACTTGTTTGATAAGGTTATTTTCAAGGAACAACTGTTAGGAACGGTTAATCGTCACTATCAAAAGCAGTCAGGGTGGATGCGCCGAGGTGTTTACATTGGCTGTGCTTCTCTACTGCTAGGTGCGTCTGCACTTTGGCTTATGAGCTACAAGTGGAATTCTCAGTTGATTGTCGATACCAATGAGCAAGCCGGCCATATTGAAGCAATGATTGGTGCTGAGAGCCTAGATTTTGAGGCGGATATTATCTCAGCCGTAGAGACATTAGACCGATTGATGACGCTTCCTCTAGGAAAGCAAAGCAACTACGGCGATGCTGATTCCGTAAAAAGGTTTGGTCTCTATCAAGGAGATAAAGTCTCACAGGCGGCGAACAATGCATATTCTGATGCGTTGACCCAATATTACGCTCCCTTGCTTCTTGATAGCTTGGTGACGGAAATGGAAAGTAATCAACAGCATCGAGAGTATTTGTATGAAACGTTGAAAACTTATTTGATGTTATTTAATCCAGACAAATACCAACAAGATGAAGTGTTGGCTTGGTTTAACTTCTATTTTGAACGTCAATATCCGGGTGAACTAAATCTAGACTTAAGAAAAGGTCTGTTACAGCACACTCAAAATTTATTAGAGAATAATGGACAAGGCTTTTCTTATAATACCGCTGCCGTGACTAATGCTCGCGAGGTTTTGACACAAATGTCTCTACCAGAACGTGCTTATCAGCGAATGAAGATACAATTTTCGAAGAGTCATGTTCCTTCATTTCGTTTGACTGATGTCTTGGGGCCTAAAGGGCTTGAGCAGTTTGAACGAGCGAGTGGAAAGCCGTTATCACAAGGCATTTCGGGCTTTTATACGTACAATGGCTTTCATAGCATTTTTCAGATTCAGATCAACCGTACAGTAAAAAGCCTAATGGAAGAGAACTGGGTTTACGGTGACGATCTTAAGGCTCATGAAATTGATCAAGATAGCGCTATTCAAGGAGTCCAATCTCGATACTATCAAGATTATGTGAATGAATGGAAAACTCTGATCGAAGATATTCAACTTAAGCAGGCTCCGAGCCTAGAGCTTGCAACAGAACAAGCTAGAGTTCTATCTGGAGTTGAAAGGCCAATCGAATCGTTGTTGAGGGCAATCCAAAAAGAAGTTGGTTTGTCGAAAGTATCATTGTCAGAAAATCAGAAGGCCACTTCTGAAGTCGCAGGTAAGGTTGCCAAAGTTAAATTTTCGAATACGGCAGATAGACTAGACATGTACTTGCCTGAAGAAAATGGTTTCAATGTTGCACTGCCAGGTAAAGAAGTCGAATCTCATTTTTCGGAGATCTTACGTCTCGGCGAACAAGACTTTGATGATATTCAACAAGCTATGGTTAACTTGCGCTCGTATTTAAGCGATTTATCAAGCTCAGGTAATAATCAGAAAATTGCTTACAAAAGTATTTTAGATGGGACCGTTACACAAGATGTGGCTGCTTCCTTTGCTCGCGCTAAAGAACTTTTGCCTAGGCCATTTAATCAATGGCTAGGTGAACTTTCTCAAGAGTCAGTTAAGTTTGCGGAGAGCGGGTCGAAAGATCATCTAAATCAGCTTTGGGTTACGCAAGTGGTGCGCCCTTATCAGCGGACTATTGCGGGTAGATACCCATTCGAGCCAAATGCAAGCAGAGAAGTAAGGCTGAAGGACTTCAAACGTTTCTTTGGTTATGGAGGTACGCTTGACTCATTCTTCCAAGAGTATCTTGAACCGTTTGTCGATACGTCGAAAAGTCGTTGGCGATTAGAAAAGGAAATTGGAGTTCGTCCAGAAACGCTGATGGTCTTTCAAAGAGCGAAGCGTATCAGGCAGTCTTTCTTTGAATCTGATAATTCATTGCGCGTAGAGTTCGGTATGAAACCAGTGTATCTGGATCAGCACATTACTCGGTTTGTTCTAGAGTTGGGTAAGCAAGATTTGGTTTATAAGCATGGACCAGCACGAGCTAAGTCCTTGAGCTGGCCTGCGGGTCAAGACCAGACTCGAATAGTGTTCACACCGCCAGAATCTAAACGTGAGATTGCCCATACTTATGAAGGTGAGTGGGGCATATTCAAACTGCTAGATCAATCACTTAAAGCAAGACCAGAATCACGTAAAGACAACATAGTTATGATTGATTTAAAGGGAAATAAGGTGCAACTAGAGCTTATTCCGTCTAGTGCTATTAATCCGTTTTGGTCAAATGAAATGGAGAGGTTCAGATGTCCACGAACCTTGTAACATCAGCCTGGGGTTATATCGGTAAAATGCCTGCAAAAGGAGACTTTGTGAAAGATGGCTTATCACAAGATTTTTCAGAGCGCTGGCATGACTGGCAGCAGGCTGTTATTGCAGTCAGCAGAGAACAATTGGGTGAAAGTTGGAATGAGCACTTTTTAACCGCGCCTGTGTGGCACTTTGCTCTGGATGTTAGTTACTTAGAAGACTCGACATACATTGGTAGCATGATTCCTAGTGTAGATGCATGCGGTAGATACTTTTTCTTTACTATAGCTCGTGCCGTAAAAGGTGAAGCTGCGCAATATTGGGGGGACAAAGCTTGGACCGAGGACAGTGCATCTCTTGCCCTAGCAGTACTTGAGGACGACTTTGTATTTGATGTTTGGCATAAGAGCATGCAAGAAAAAAACGATTTAGTGGCGAATGTAAAAAGTGAAGTGCGGCCTCTTAAATTTCTTTATCAAAGCCAAATATCTACGATTTTTCATGATCAAGGTGGAGCAGATCAAAGCGCACTTTTGAATTACCTCATTAAAGAAAAATTGAGTAAGCCATGCTTTTGGTGGACTGAAGGCTCGACTCTAGTTGAACCATGTATGTTTATGACCAGCGGTTTCCCTTCTATTGGTCAATTTTCTGCCATGCTTGATGGCGGTTGGAAAAAGTGGAATTGGTAGGATAGAAGAATGAATTGGAACTATTTTACCTTTGCTAAATCGCACGCAGGAAAAGTACGCCCTTATAACGAGGATGCTCTTTTAGATATGACAGAGCAGCATATTTGGGTTGTAGCCGATGGAATGGGTGGGCATAGTGCTGGCGACATAGCAAGCCAGATGCTAGTGGATAGAATCGCGCGCCATATGCAGGATGTCCCAAATACCAATATCGATGATATCCGGAGTGTGGTTCAAGCCGCGAATTTAGAAATTTATCAATACGCACAAAATCACTTAGACGGTAAAACGATGGGAACAACTCTCGTTTTGTTGTTTATCCAGGACGGGTATTACCACTGTCTTTGGGTCGGTGATAGCCGAATTTACCAGCTTAGAAATGGTCATTTTTCTCAAAAAACACGCGATCATAGTCAAGTTATGGATTTAGTCGATCAAGGGTTATTGGCATTTGAAGATGCTGAGTCACATCCTCTCGCAAATGTTATTACCAGAGCTGTTGGGGTAGATGAGAGTATCACTATTGATCAAGTTTCGGGGCAGTTGGCTGACGGAGATCAATTTCTTCTGTGTAGTGATGGGCTTTCTAAAGAATTAACGAGTGATGAAATTCACCGGACATTGTATGCGGACTCAGTAAATCAAGCAGGATTAGCGCTCATGCATTCGGCGTTAGTGAGAGGTGCAAGTGATAACGTTACTTGTGCGTTAGTCAAAGTTCGCCAAGCGCAGACAGAATTTGAAGCAGTAACGAGAGAAGACGCGACGATCCCCGTTTTTCTTAGAGGGAGGTCTTATGAATAGTGAGATGTTCGATTGGTATGAACAAGCGTTGGCTCCTATATCTCAAGAGAATCCCACAGGTGTTGATCCTAGAGAAGATGTATCGCCACAGTCCGCTTATTACCGATTAAAAGATCAGCGTATGGCTGCGCGAAATGCAGAGCGTAATGCGCTTATAGAAGAAGAAAGTATTTATACCCACAGTAACTTATGGCGGGTATTTATTGAAGAAGTACCAGAGATACTTACGAATCAATCTAAAGATTTAGAGTTTGTGGCTTGGCTTATAGAGGCTCTAACTCGATTGCATGGTTTTCGTGGTATGGGCGTTGGGTACAAACTCGCAACCGAGTTCATCGAGAAGTTTTGGGATGATCTCTATCCAATGCCTGATGAGGATGGTATTGAAACAAGAATATCGGCGATTACTGGCCTCAATGGTATCGATAGCGAAGGAACACTTATTTTCCCTATTGCTTGTATCCCGCTTACTGACGTAGGCGTTGAGCAAGCGTATGCCTACTGGGAATATCAGCAAGCTATTGAGTTGGAGCGTTTAGATGAAGATAAGCGCCGAAATCGAGTCGATCTTGGCGCTACAGAGCTATCTGATATTACAACTACAGTTAAATCTACCTCTGATGCCTTTTATCGTGAGCTAATCGCTGATCTGGAGTTCGCCACAGAGTCATTTAATGAATTCAGTCAGCGATTAGATGAAGCGGTAGGTGATGTCACTCCTAGCTCTTATATATCAAAAAGGCTTGAATCAATACACTCGGCATTAAAGCATCTCCTTGGAGAGCGTTTTAATCAACCACAAGCTGTGTTTGAAGAACTGGAGGAGGTGGATGAATCTTCTTCTTCGGAACAACAAGTGAGTTCACAAAGTTCTGATGCACTATTAGCGACAAACATGAAATCACGAGAGCAGGCGATTAGACAATTGCAGCAAGTAGCTGATTTCTTCAGAGAGAGTGAGCCTCACTCACCAGTTTCTTACTCCATCGAACAGATCATTCGTTGGTGTGGAATGCCTCTGCCGGAGTTACTGGCGGAACTTATCTCCGACGGAGATGCAAAGAAAAGCTACTTCCGTTTGGTTGGCATAGCAGAACAAAATGAAAATTAATAAAGGGAGAATGGTATGACGAGTATCCACTCGAAACTGTCACGAGTACGGAAGCCTCGTGTCCACATTACCTATGATGTTGAAACTGAAGGTACAACTCTTAAGAAAGAGCTACCTTTTGTTGTAGGTGTAATGGGTGACTTCGCTGGTCAAAACACTGAAGCGTTGAAGCCTTTGAAAGACCGCCGTTTTATTCAGATCGATCGAGACAACTTCGATGATGTGCTCAAAAAGATGAACCCATCGGTTAAGTTCAAAGTTGCGAATAAGCTTGCGAACGACGATTCACAGTTTGAGGTGGATTTGAACTTTAAATCAATGCAAGACTTTGAGCCCGCTGCGATCGTAAATCAAGTTGATCCACTGCGCCAACTGATGGAAACGCGTAATAAACTGCGTGATTTGATGACAAAAGTTGACCGTTCTGAAGAGCTTGAAAACATCTTAGAGGATGTTTTGAACAACACAGACAATCTGGCAAAACTTGCGGGCGAGTTAGATCTTGGCAAGAAAGCGAAGTCAGACAGTACTGAAGGAGCGGAATAATGACGACTGAAGCTGAAAAGCAGTTAGATCCAACTGTTAATGAACAAACAACTTCATTTTTAGATCAAGCTATTGGTGCAACTAAGCAGACAGAAGCCTCTCGTGCTGAAGAGCTAATTAAAACGCTCACTGAAGAAGCGATGAAAGGGACGGTTACTTGGAACAAAAACCTAACGGTAACTTTTCGTGAAGCGATTAATTTACTTGATAAACAGATTTCTGATCAGTTGTCTGAAGTAATGCATCATCCTGAATTACAGAAACTTGAAGGTTCTTGGCGTGGTTTAAATTATCTAGTGATGAACTCAGAGACGAGCTCTACTCTGAAAATTCGCATGATGAGTATGACCAAGAAAGAGTTACATAAAGACTTGAGTAAAGCGGTTGAATTTGACCAAAGCCAGATCTTTAAGAAAGTTTACGAGTCTGAGTTTGGCAGTGCAGGTGGTGAACCTTATGGTGCATTAATTGGTGACTATGAGTTTACCAACCACCCAGAGGATATTGAGTCGCTGCGCCTAATGTCAAATGTAGCCGCTTCAGGCTTCTCCCCATTCTTGTCCGCGGCCTCACCAGCACTATTTGGTTTTGATGAGTGGACTGAACTGTCAAAACCACGCGATCTAGACAAGGTCTTTGAGTCGCTAGAATACGCTCAATGGCGTTCGTTCCGTGAGAGTGCTGATTCACGTTTTGTTAGCCTGACTATGCCGAAAGTTCTGGCTCGTTTGCCATACGGACAAGCCACTGCTCCAGTTGAGGAATTTGGATTTGAAGAGTTCGAAGTAGATCCAGTGTCAGGTATTGCTGTCAATGCTGAGCATAATGACTACTGTTGGATGAACTCTTCGTATGTTCTTGGTGTTAAGTTAACAGACGCCTTCTCAAAATATGGATTCTGTACAGCTATCCGTGGTGCAGAAGGTGGTGGTCGAGTGGATAATTTGCCAACACATTTCTTCATGAGTGATGATGGCGATCCTGATATGAAGTGTCCAACAGAGATTGGTATTACCGACCGACGTGAGGCAGAGCTGGGTAAACTTGGTTTCTTACCGCTTTGTCACTACAAAAACACCAACTATGCGGTGTTCTTTGGTGCGCAAACCTGTCAAAAACCGGCGAACCACGAATCTCCAGAAGCAACGGCTAATGCGGCGATTTCAGCACGTCTACCTTACATGATGGCGACATCTCGTTTTGCGCATTATTTGAAGGTAATGGCTCGAGATAAAATCGGTAGCTTTATGGAAGCAGAAGACGTTGAGTCTTGGTTGAACCGCTGGATTCTAGGCTATGTAAATGCTTCAGAAGGTGGTGGTCAAGAGATCCGAGCGAAATACCCTCTAGCAGATGCTCGTGTCCAGGTTAAGGAAATCCCTGGCGCACCAGGTTCTTACAATGCTGTAGCATGGCTTAAGCCTTGGCTGCAAATGGAAGAATTGACGACATCTTTGCGACTTGTTGCAAAGATCCCTCAGTCGGGTGGATAAGAAATGAATTGGCTGGTCGTAAGGCCAGCCATACCAAATCGTTATGTTCTAGATGGAAATAGCAGTGTCACTTAACTTTCGCGATCCCAGTAAGCTAAAGCATGAATTCAGCACAGGGGGCTATGCTGAGCTTGATAGCCCGTGGTTGACTCGATTCAATGAATCTTCTGATCTTGTAGAGGCAGCTCGAATTTGGCTAGAAGGTACGCGTTCAAGAGATTTGGACAGTTTTCGTCATAGTGTGATGAACACGATAAACCGAATTGATGAGCTATTAGAATCTCAATTAAACGAAATAATACATCATCCTGAGTTTCAACAACTCGAAAGAGGTTGGATCGGCGTGAGGTATTTATGCGAACAGGTCGACACTCGCTCATCAGACTCCGTCAAAGTCAAGGTGTTGGCGGCAACATGGAATGAAGTCAGTAAAGATGCACTAAAAGCCATCGAGTTTGACCAATCAGCACTATTTAAGCTGCTCTATCAAAATGAATATGGCATGGCCGGGGGAGAACCCTTTGGCGTGGTAGTTGGCGATTATCAACTTCGTTGTGATGCGAGTAAAAATTATTTTGATAGAGATCTGTCTGTGCTAAGCAAGATCTCTCAGTCTGCAGCGGCAGCATTCAGCCCGTTCATTATGTCAGCATCGCCGGAGATGTTTGGTGTTGACAGTTTTTCACAGCTCTCTGCGATAAGAGATATTGCGGCCCAGTTTGAACAGGCAGATTACGCAAAATGGCGCAGTTTGAGAGACAACGATGATACCAAATTTATTGGTCTGACTGCGCCGAATGTTTTATTCCGTCAGCCATATAAAAGTGATGGTTCACGCAACGATCAGTTCGACTTTCAAGAGCATGTCTACGACTCTAATCGCGATTTGCTATGGGGGAGTAGTGCGTATTGTTTTGCAGCCGTATCAATTAGAGCGTTTCAGGAGCATGGGTGGTTTACGCACATGCGAGGCATTAAGCAAGGGGATTATAGTCAGGGTATTATCGTCGCTCCTACTAGGAACAAAATGCGTGTTAATGGCAAGAATGACCGTGAAAGATGCCCTTTAAACTTAAAGATCTCTGAGAGAAAAGAACAAGAGTTGTCTGAATGCGGTTTCATTTCTATTTCTCCTGTACCTGAAACCGATATGGTAGGGATGACCTCGAATGTGTCTCTCTACAAGCCTAAGCAATATGCAGAAAAACACATTTCAACGAATGCAAAGCTCACCTCGATGTTGCAATACACGTTGTGTGTGTCGCGAGTCGCACATTATCTCAAGGTTATGGGGCGTGACAAGATTGGTGGGTATCAAGATGCAGAAAGCCTAGAGCGGGACTTTCAACGATGGTTGCATCAGTACACTACCGCGTCGGATGAAGCATCTGATGAACTTAGGGCGAAGTACCCCTTAAATGAAGCGAAAATTACGGTTCGAGAGAAAAGAGAAACTCCAGGACACTATTACTCTGTTATCCATTTGCGACCGCACTTCCAGCTCGATCAAATGGTATCTAGCATTAAATTAATTACTGAATTATCACCAGAGCACTTGGTGTAAGGAAATAACAATGACCCAATGGAAAAATGCTTTGTCCCAAGGCCAATTGCAACAAGCTCTAGAGCTATTAATTGATGAAATTAAAGCGGCGCCTAAAGATGCAAGCTTGAGAAGCTCGTTCATTGAGCTGCTTTGCATTGATGGAGACTTCGAGCGTGCGGATGAGCAACTTATGCAATCGATCAAATTGTTTCCTGAGTATCTACCTGGTGCAAGTCAGTTGCGACATTTAGTGAAAGCGGCCCAGGCTAGAAAAGATTTTATCGACGGTGCGGCTAGTGCCAAGGTATTAGGTGACGAGGAATTCACTAAAGAGCTTGTTCGCTTTAACCTTGCTCTCGGAAATCAAGACTATGCAGAAGCGTCACACCTAGCGCATAGCATTGAAGAGCAGCGTACTATTAAAGGCTTTAACATAAACGGTACAAACTATGAAGATGCTAGGGATATTGATGATCGTTTAGGTGGTTACATTGAACTGTTTTCCACCGCGGGTAACTATTTTCTTGTTCCAATTTCTAGCATTCAAGCACTAGAAATAAAAGCACCTACCTCTTTATTAGAAAGTATTTGGCGACCTGTAGAGTTTGATATTGACGGACTTGGCGAAGGAGAAGGCCATATGCCATTGACTTATGTTGACTCAGAAACTGACGCACAAAAGCTAGGTCGAGAAACGGATTGGAAACAGCTTGGTGAGCAAGAATCCTTCGTGGGTTTAGGCCAAAAATGTTGGCTAGTTGGTGATTCAGCCCTCCCAATCTGTGACTTGACTACATTGTTAGAGTCGAAACAAATAGCGTAATAATAACATGTCTTTAACCGTTTCTCTGCTCGACAAATTGATGGATAGTGATCCTTCAACTAGAGATGAAAAAGACTTCCCTACGAGCCAACAACAGATGTTGAACAGCTTGCTTAGAGATCTGGAGTCTATGTTAAATAGTCGTATCGGATGGAAAAACATTCCTGATGACCTTTTAGAGGTTCGCTATTCAATATTGAATTATGGTCTGCCAGATTTTTCCTCGATGCCTTATAGCAGCCAAGAGGGGCAGAATCAGCTTTGTGACATTGTTCATGATGCAATTAAAGAGTTCGAGCCTAGGTTAAGGAATCCTTATGTCCAGATTTCGGACGAGAAAAACGCTATTGATAGGGTGTTGAGGTTGCAAATTAGCGCCACTTGCTTAATCGATAACAGCATTCATGAAGTGCGATTCAATTCTGAAGTAGAGCCGGTAAATTTAGGTATGAAACTGAGTAGAGCGAAATGAGTGAAGAGTTTCTCAAATACTATAATCGCGAGTTAGCTTATTTACGTCACAAAGGACAAGAGTTTGGGGAGCAGTATCCTAAGATCGCTGCGAGACTCCGTATCAGTGAGGAGCAGGTTGACGATCCACATGTAGAAAGATTGCTAGAAGGCTGTGCATTTCTAACGGCAAGGATTAGACAAAGTTTAGACAATAGTTATCCTCAGTTCACTGAATCTTTGATGGGGCAGTTATATCCGGATTTTCACGCACCAATTCCATCAATGTCCGTCATTAAGATGAACTGCTCTAGCTCCACTTCCTCTTTTTTTGACGTAGAAGAAGGTGAGCGAGTCGTTATCGGTGCTCCTGGATACCACGAATGCGAGTTTAGAACCTGTTATCCGGTCAGAATGTACCCTGTTGATGTGACCTCTGGCGCTTTCAAAAACGCACCGATTAAATCGGTGGGCTCCCAATGGGAAAGCCATGCTCATTCAGTTCTGAAAATCCAGCTCACCGCCCAAGATGAAGAGACATCTCTGAGTGAAATGGGATTAGAACGGTTGCGCTTTTATTTAAACGGGCAATCTCAGTTGACGTTTAAACTTTACCAAATGCTATTTCAAAATCTAATTGGTTTATCTGTCGTTGCGGGTGGCAAAGAAGTTCGGTCTTTAACGAAAAGGCATCTTATTGAAGTGGGATTTTCAGAAGATGAGAAGGTTGTTCCATACAGTAAGAGAAGCTTTTCGGGAGCAAGATTACTTGTTGAGTATCTGCACTTTCCTGAGAAGTTCATGTTCTTTGATATCACTGAACTCGGATTATCAGAGCTAGCTCTTGGAGAGCAAGCTGAACTGTATTTTTACTTTGATACCAATGATGATTGGCTTCCTAAGCAAGTGGATGAAGAGAGCTTGATGGTTGGTTGTGTGCCAGTCGTCAACTTATTTAAAAGTGTTATGGAGCCCAAGCGTATTCTACCAACCGAGTACGATTACCACTTATCACCGCAATACCAGGAAGCCGAGAGTAATGAGGTTGTCTCTATTTCTGACGTAACGTTGAGAAACTGGAACAAAACGTATCACAACCTACCATGTTATCACGCTGGTGAGCACACGCATTATATGAACGCCAGTGAAATTTATTGGTTGATGAGACGTGAGGATAAAAATTGGGCTGGTGGATACGATGAGCCGGGTAGGGAAACTTACATTTCTTTTGTTGATAAAAGGCATCAATTGTTCAGTCCGGAGAGCCGAGAAAACTGGTTAATGTACGTTGAAGCTGACTGCTGCAATCGTAATTTAGCGCAGAAGCTTCCATTTGGAGGTGGTCTTCCAAAAGTCTCTTTGCCGGAAGTAAATGACAACTTCGAGTCAGTTCGTTGTTTAGTTTCTATATCAGAAACCCTCCGGCCAGAAATGGATGAAAGTACACGATGGCAGTTAACTAAGCTTCTAACTTTAAACCACTTTACCGAAGAAGATGGATTAACAACTTTGAAGCAAACCCTGAATCTCTATGCATTTTCTGGGACCGCAGAAACGAAAGCGGTAATTGATGCTTTAGCGAAGTTAGAGTTCGAGCCGACTACCGGCAGAGTCAGTCAGAAAGGTAAAGTTGGTTTTGCGCACGGTATAAAAATCATTTTGACGGTTTCTGATCAAATTTTACCTAAAGAGCAAATCTTCCTCCTAGGTAGTGTTTTATCCGTTTACTTTGCACAATATGCTGAAATTAACATTTTTACGCAGCTAGAAATAAGACTTAAGTCAACGGGAAAACCCTTCCACTTATGGCCTGCATTAACTGGCGATAAGGTGTTGCTATGATCGCGGAGCAATTTTATCGAGATCTAAAGCAACATCCGTTGTTTGAAGCAATTCACCTTATCGAACACGAGATCTTGCAAGCCGAGGCACAAATAGGGACAGATGCTCTACCTAAGCATGAAAAACTAAACCTAAAGGTCAACCCATCGTTAGGTTTTGAAAATGCGCAGCTTTGCGATCTGAAACATATTGATAGCCACAAGCTAGCACTTGAAACCAATTTAATAGGCCTAACGGGTGAGCAGGGGGTGCTTCCTCAGCACTACAGCGAGTTAGCTTTACATCGTCAAAAAGAAGGCGATACGGCAATGGTGGACTTCTACGATATTTTTAACCATCGTTTACTATCCCTTTACTATCGATGCTGGCAACTGAGTCAATTGACCGTTCAGTCTCGTGCTCATGCACAGGGATTACGTTCACCTTTAGAAGATTGTAAGTCGGCATTAACTGGCCAGGGTAGTTCGTTGTCCCTGCATTATGGTGGTGTTTTTGCTTCACCGACGAGAAGCAAAGCTGGACTAAAAAGTGTTCTTGAATGTTTATCTGGATGCCAAGTAAAGATTCATGAGTTTCAAGGGCAGTGGCTACATCTTGCAAAAGAAGAGCAAACACGTCTTTCATCTCGAACTATGCCTGAAGGGCAGTTTGCTCAACTTGGTTCCGGAGCATCCTTAGGCTCGAAAGCTTGGAATATAAACGCAGGAACAACGATCGAGTTTCTGCCAAAGCACAAAGATCTGGTTAGTAAATTACTGCCTAACCATCCAAATGTAGAAATTATCAAACGTGCGGCTTATGAATTTATTGGTAAGCATAAGCAAGTGAAATGGCAGCTCACCACCAAACATAGTTTATTACCTCAAGTTTGTTTATCAAAAAAACATGGTCAGTTAGGTGTTGGTTCTGTACTTAAAAAACATAAACGCACAAAAGATCGAACCATCACAATTACTATTTAAAGGAAACATAATGGCTTTACTCTCACTTCCAGCGTTGGTCGAAAGATTGTCTCCTCAGGCTAAGGAAACACTTGAACAAGCTGCTGCGATGGCAAGCTCTCGAACCCATCACAGTATTGAAATGTCTCACTGGTTAATGACGATTATTCAACACCCTGCCGATATTTACTCGGAAGTTTTCGACGAATTTGATGTCGATAAAATCAAGGTTGAAACTGATCTTCAAAAGACACTTGAAAAATACAAAACGGGATGTCAATCGGTCCCAGGTCTTTCAGCTCACATAGTGACTGTGATGCAAAATGCTTTGCTATCGGCAACGATTGAGTTCAATCAGGAGCAGTTGGATTGCATTCATCTTTTATTTGCCTACTTGTCTGATGATACGTTAGTCAACATGGCTGGTTCGATTAGCCCTGAGTTAAACAAGATAGAACCATCTCGGTTATTGAACTTTAAAGAAAGTAATACGCGTCAATCAGGATCGAATGACCTAGGGAAATCAAACGCGAATTCTGCGCTGAATCAATTTACAACAGATCTTACTGAGCAGGCTAGGGAAGGTAAGATAGATCCGGTTATTGGTAGAGACAATGAAATCCGTTTAATGATCGACATCTTATTAAGACGTCGACAAAACAACCCGATTCTAACTGGTGAAGCTGGCGTTGGAAAAACAGCCGTTGTTGAAGGTTTGGCGCAAAAGATTATTGATGGCGATGTACCTCCTGCTCTACAAAATGTAGCGATTAAGTCTTTGGATCTGGCGTTATTGCAAGCTGGTGCTGGCATGAAAGGTGAGTTTGAAAACAGACTTAAAAACCTTGTGAAAGAAGTTAACGACGCACCACAACCCATTATTTTGTTTATCGATGAAGCACATGGTCTGATTGGTGGTGGGGGACAAGCAGGACAAGGTGATGCAGCGAATATTCTAAAGCCAGCGTTAGCAAGAGGTGAACTCAGGACGATCGCAGCAACAACTTGGGCAGAATATAAAAAGTATTTTGAAAAAGACGCGGCTCTTACCAGACGCTTTCAAGTAGTGAAGGTCGACGAGCCAGCGCCGGAGCTAGCGATCGAGATGTTACGTGGTTTACTTGACGTAATGGCACAACACCATGACGTCCACATCACTAGCCAGGCTCTCAATGCTGCCGTTCAACTCTCAGCTCGATACATTAATGGCCGACAACTGCCAGATAAGGCTGTGTCTGTTTTAGACACAGCCTGCTCGCGAGTCGCGTTAAGTCAATCGTCTACACCGGGAGGTCTAGATGCGAAAAGGAATAAACTAAAAGCTAAGCAAGCTGAGTATGAGCACCTAAGCCAAGAAAGTCAGCTAGGTGCACCTCTTGATATGCAATTGCAAGAGGTCAGAAAAGAGATTGATGTTCTATCTAGTGAAATAGTTGAACTAGAGATGCTGTGGGAGAAAGAAAAAGAGTGGGTAAGTGAAGCTAAGTCACTTAGAGCTCAAATAATCAAGGAGGGTTCTGAGACTGCTAGGGACAAGTTACAGGAGCTCGAAAGTAGCCTCTCCGCTAACTCGCAGCCATTAGTATTTTCGCATGTCAATGAAGCGCTTATTGCAGAAGTAATTTCAGATTGGACCGGGATACCACTGGGTAAACTTCAGGATGATGAAATCCAAGCTGTACTGAGTTTGAAAGAGAGTTTGTGTAAACGAGTTGTCGGACAGGAGCACGCTTTAGAAGTCATGTCTGAAGTGATAAAAACCGCCAGTGCACAGCTCACGGATGAGACACGACCAAATGGTGTATTTCTTCTCACGGGACCAAGTGGAGTGGGTAAAACTGAATCTGCTTTAGCTATTGCAGAGAAAGTGTACGGCAGTGAAGAGAATGTCACAACTATCAATATGTCCGAGTTTAAAGAAGAGCACAAAGTTTCCTTATTATTAGGCTCTCCTCCAGGTTATGTTGGGTATGGCGAAGGTGGTGTACTTACTGAAGCCGTCAGACGCAAACCTTATAGTGTGATTCTCTTGGATGAAATGGAAAAAGCGCACCCTGGAGTTCAAGATATTTTTTATCAGGTATTCGATAAAGGCTCAATTAAAGATGGTGAAGGTCGCGATATAGATTTTAAAAACACTATTATTATTATGACCGCGAATACAGGGACAGAAACGACGATGTCTTTGTATTCTGATCCTGATTTATCTCCAGAACCTTCAGCACTAAAAGATGCTTTGCGTGACGATTTGTTGGTTGACTTTAAACCTGCATTTTTAGGACGTGTTAATGTATTACCTTATTTGCCTCTATCAAGAGAAGTATTGATAGAAATAACAAAATTAAAATTAGCCAAAGTTACGAATCGAATTCGTAAAAACTACGGCGCTGACCTATTTTTTGATGAAGAACTAATTAATGATATTGTAGACAATAGTGATGAGTCGGGGAGCGGTGCACGTGTGGTACAGACAACCATAGAAAACACATTACTTCCTAAGATTTCTCATGAAATATTGCATGCAATTCTTAATGATAAGACGTTTGATGAAATTATTGTTAAAGGTACAACTAGTGGACTTGATGTCTCAATAGTTTAACATCCTTTACACTCTCAATAATAATTGGGAGTTGGTTCATATTAACTATTATTTTTTATAAAAAACGCTTAAATTAAGTCTTATTTAAAGATATAACAGGGCGTATTTAAAATGAAGTTTTTGATACATTAATCACTAATTATCATCAAACGTCAGATAATTAAATTACTACGATATATGTCAATTAATAATGCTATAGGAGATTAGCATGCAGTCTAATACGTATCTTAAATACGCAGATATTAAGGGTGAGGCAACTGCCGAGCAATATAAAGATTTGATTACACTACTATCTGTAGATTGGAGTGTAGGTCGTGAGATCTCATCATACACTGGTACAGCGATGGACCGTGAAGCGAGCGCTACTCGTCTATATGATTTGACTATCACTAAACTTCAAGACCGTTCTTCTCCTGACTTATTTAAAGAAGCGACAATTGGTAAAGGTAAACCTGCGGTTTTCCATATTACTAAGCAGGGTGAGAAAGTTGAAGAAATCATGAAGATCGAACTGACTGATGCGATGATTTCTAACTACTCAGTTTCTATCCAGGATGATCGTCCAGTTGAAACCATCACTATTTCTTACACTGAAATGATGATGACAGTGACTCCTACTGACGATAAAAACAACACTTCTGCGCCATTGGTATACGGCTACAGCGGTGTTAAAGGTCAACAAATGTAATTTTTATGCGGGGGAATATTCCCCCGCATTTTTTGAAAGAAGTATTTAATGAAAAGAGCAACTCAAGATAACAATTTCATCCGAATTTCCTCTCCATTCGGAAAAGATGCCATCATACTAAACTCATTTGAGTATAGAGAAGAGATCTCAGAACTTTTTTCATTGCGTGCTAAAGCTTACTTTAATGATCAACGAAGTGAGTTAAACGAAATAATTGGTAAAGAAGTAACAATTATCCTTGAAAATAGTGAGGATGTTTCTTCAAAACCTCGTTATATACATGGTTATGTATCTGCTGCAAGATTGGAAGGGCAACGAGTTTCTAATGCTCATAATGGTGAGAATTATAAAAATATAGAGTTATTAATAGAGCCTAAATTACGTTTCGCCGATTATAGAAAAAATTGCAGAATATTTCAGCATAAAGATATAAAAGAAATTATCTCCGAAGTACTCTCGGAGCATAGTGTCGCCTTTAGTTTTGAGTTAACTAAGTCGTACCCTAAATACACATACAAAGTGCAATATGAAGAGTCAGACCTTGAATTTGTCCGACGCTTATTGTCAGAAGAAGGGCTATCGTTCTGTTTCACACACACTAAGTCTGTCCACACGCTTAAGATTTTTGACGACATCAGTTTCTATAAGCCGGGTACAGAGTTTTTAGTCGATTTTGATACAGGTACGGCTAAGTCTAGCCATATTTCTTCTTGGCATGAAACCCAAGTTTTGACGACTAAAGCAAGCCAAAAGTCTGGCTATAACATGCTTAAGCCTTCGTCTAATCCTAAAAATACTGCCAAGGGTGAAAGTGATTTTTTTACCGTGCCTGAAAGCGAGTATTTTGAATACATGGGTGAAACGGAAAGTGATGACCAATACGCACTTAGAAACACGCACGCTATAGAAGCACTACAGCAAAACGCATATCTGTGCCGTGGCGAGGCAACGTGTCGAACGTTCAGTGTGGGAAAGTGCTTTAAGTTTAAAAAGCATGAAGATAAGTCTCGAGTCGGCAAAGAATACGTACTGTCCTCCGTTTTTTTATCTGCGGCTGTTTATAATCAGACTGGTCAAGGTGGCACTGCTGCGCAAGGTGTTAAAGTATCATTTAGTTGTGTTGACTCAAAAACAATCCTTCGCCCTTCAGTGAACTATCCGAAACCTCAGATGAAAGGTTTGCAAACCGCAGTGGTAACGGGAAACAAAGATGGCGAAATTTACATAGACAAACACGGTCGTATTAAAGTTCAGTTTCACTGGGATCGTGTTGGTAAATACGATGTAAACAGCTCATGTTGGATTCGTGTTGCGCAAAATATCGCGGGTAACGGATGGGGCTCGGTGTTTCATCCTAGAGTAGGACAAGAGGTCATCGTCGAGTTTGTCAATGGCGATCCTGACCAGCCAATTGTTACGGGGTCACTGTACAATGGTAGTCAACTCCCTCCCTACACGTTACCAGAGCAAAGCTCTCAAAGTGGTTATAAATCGCGTTCTGTACAAAAAGGCACATCTAATTTTAATGAGTTGCGCTTTGATGACAAACCCGGTGAAGAACACATCTATCTTCATGCCGAAAAACTTTTCCAAATGCTAGTTGAAGACTGTGTTGATATTGCCGTTGAAAACAGTAAAACCGAAAAAGTGACGAATGATGTCAATCAAGAGATTGGCAAGAATGCGACCTTGAAAGTAGGTAAAAACTTTTCTAATGAAACGGGTGAAGTGTTGTCTTTTAATGCAGGAAAGAGTATCGAGATCAAAGTCGGTGGCGCTTCGATTCAGATGTCTAGTTCCGGAGAAATCAACATCAAAGGCAATAAAATATCTATTAACGGCTCTGCTATCGCTCTTAAAGCTGGGCAAATTTCATTGAACTAAGGTGATTTAAAGTGGGTAAACCAGCCGCGATATTGGGCAGCTTTCATCTTTGTCCTAAAAAAACAGGAAAAATTCCTCATGTAGGTGGCCCCGTCGTAGTTGGCTCGCCAAACGTGACAATTGGCGGCATTCCAGCGGCTAGGCAGGGAGATAAGCTTATATGTATAGGTCCTCCGGATAGCATCTCAGCAGGCTCTTCTAGCGTTACAATCAACGGTAAGCCAGCGGCAAGGGTCGGGGATTCAACGTCTCATGGTGGTAAAATTCTGTCTGGCATGCCTACGGTTTTAATCGGAGGCTAGATGCCACTCGCATTTCAAACTCATCTTCTTGCTATTAATGGCAGGCCATACACTGTTCGTGAGATAGCTAACGAATGTTTTAGATTGCCCGCAGAAACACCAAGATCCTATCCTGATCAATCACTGTATGAGCAGATATTAAATCTTGTGCGCTCTAAGCGCGAGATACTGGAGCAAAGTGATATCAAAGGGAATATCTGCGTTCTTTTACCGTCTTGGGTAGATAAAAGCTTGCTTAAGGCATTGATAAACGAGTTTTCTCTTATCCTTGGTAACTCTGCCAATAGAGAAATTTATTTTTATCCTTATGGTCAAGCGGCGTTCTTGATGGCGCTAAATCGGATAAACCGTGAAGTTAACGAAACACAAGCAACTTGGATACTGGCTATAGAAATTGCTCGCGATGCAGAAGAGCATGCCAAATCTCAAAACTCGATCATTTTGACGAAGTGCTTTTTTCAACAGTCCGGCCTTGTTACTGATGATGTTAGAATTGATTTAGATACCAAACAACAAAGCATTGCTGTCGATAAAGTGTTTAAACAACTTGGAGTAGGGTGTGATCACTCACTTAGTGAGTTGCATTTATCCGTTGATGGAGATGAGCCTCGATGGTTAAATGCTATGCAATTCTTGTCTCCCTGGGTGACTGATCAAACTCAGTATCAATTTATTGATGTTAAACTAGGAGGGCTGGGCGCATGCGGAGGTGTTCTAAAAGTGTTAATGATTGAGGAGCATCAAAGAAGCAGCCTCAACTCAGACTTCCACGTTTTGCAAGCTGATATCGAGCCAGATGGTTATACGGTGGGAGTTCTATACAATTGGCATAACGAGTAGTTCTTGAGCTAGTTTGTCCCTTCTAAACGTTGGTTTTTAATGGTTTAAATGTGACGGTTTTTTTATTCGAGACCATCGCTTAATGTTGCTTAAAAGGTGTTTATACAACGTTCTTCTCGCTTTCCGGTGAAATAGTGAACCATAGAACATAAACTACATGAAAAGCTGTTCGACTCAAGATATCCTAACCCAAATTAAATATATTGAGCTTTGGTTTGTGCCAGATTCAGCCAGTCGCGTAATACTCTGATGTTTACACGGCTGAAATTCGGATTCTTGCAGAAGCAAACCTGGCTTAAAGATTTGGCAGAAAGTGAATTCGAATGAAGTTTATCCACACCTCAGATTGGCATCTTGGTCGACAATTCCACAATGTATCACTACTCGAAGATCAACAAGCAGTACTCGAACAACTGATTAACTATATTGAACACAACCCCGTCGATGCCGTTGTAGTGGCGGGAGATATTTATGACCGTTCGGTGCCACCAACGGTTGCAATAGAACTGCTAAATCGAGTCGTGAAGCGTATTTGTACTGAACTGAAAACACCGATGATATTGATATCTGGCAACCATGATGGTGCAGAACGATTAGGTTTTGGCGCAGAGCAAATGAAAAATGCAGGCCTTCATATTGTTAGTAACTTTGAAGATATGCTAACTCCCATCATCATAAAAACGGACTCTGCGGGTGAGGTAGCGTTTTATGGCATGCCTTATAACGACCCTGAACAGGTCAGATTTGCCTACAAAACCTCGGTATCAACTCATGATGAGGCACATCAACTGCTTGTAGAGCAAATAAGAGAGCATTTCATTTCAGAGCAAAGGCGTGTTCTCGTTAGCCACTGTTTTGTTGATGGTGCTATTGAGTCTGACTCTGAACGACCACTATCTATTGGTGGCTCTGATCGCGTAAGTCATGAGCATTTCTTAGATTTCGACTACGTCGCACTTGGTCATTTACATCAGCCTCAGAAGAAAGGCGCAGAGCATATCCGTTATTCTGGTTCACTTATGAAGTATAGTTTTGGTGAACAGAACCAGAAGAAAGGCTTCACGTTAGTCGAACTAGACAAGAAAGGATTTGTCTCTGCTAAACATATTGAGCTAATTGCCCCTCATGAAATGCGCATTGTTGAGGGAGAGCTAGATAAAGTCATAGAGCAGGGCAAGACTGACCCTAAAAATGAAGATTATTTGTTAGTTCGTTTGATGGATAAACATGCGATTTTAAATCCAATGGAAAAGCTTCGTTCGGTGTATCCAAACGTTTTACATCTTGAGAAACCGGGTATGTTAATTGGGGTAGAGCAGGAAATGGCGCAAGCAAAGTTGGCCCGAAGCGAAATTGATATGTTCCGAGACTTTTTTATTGAGGCACAAGATAGTCAATTATCCCAAGAGCAAGAACAAGCCGTTACTGACATTATTAAGCAATTATCACAGCAATAGGGACCAAAGATGAAACCAATTAAACTTACCATGCAAGCCTTTGGTCCGTTTGCAAAAACCGAAGTCATTGACTTTGAAAAGCTTGGCCGTAACCCTCTGTTTTTGATTAATGGTCCTACAGGCTCAGGTAAAACGTCGATCTTAGATGCCATTTGCTTTGCCCTTTACGGTGAAACTACCGGTAATGAGCGGCAAGGCATCCAGATGCGATGTGACTTATCGGCGCAAGACTTACCAACCGAAGTCGCTCTAGAATTTTCGTTACATGGCAAACAATACCGAGTTGTGCGATCTCCAGAGCAGGAAGCGCCCAAAGCGCGTGGTGAAGGGATGACGGTAAAAAAGCACACTGCGGCTCTTTATGAACTCGGCGAGACCGAAAAGCTCATCACTAGTAAGACGACTCAGGTTAAAACTGAAGTGAGCAATATTATTGGTTTGAATGAAACGCAATTTCGCCAAGTAATGGTATTGCCTCAAGGGAAATTCCGGGAGCTGTTGCTTGCTAGTTCTAAAGAGCGCGAAGAAATTTTTGGTCAGCTCTTTCAAACGGACATATATAAAAAAATTGAGTACGCGCTCAAGGATAAAGCGAGCGCAATCAGTAAAGCGAAAGATGAATTTGATAATCAAATTCGAGGCGCTTTACAAGTTGCAGGAGTGAGTTCAGAGCAGGAATTATTACACCAGCTCGAACAAGCAGCTGAGCAGCTAGAGGTCGATAGAAAGAATGAACAAGCTTCGTTAGATAAGCTAAATGTTGCTAAATCTGAATTACAAAAAGCGGAAACTATTAATGGAGAGTTTTCGAAACGAGAGCAAGCAGAAAACGCACTCAAGCTGCATCTAGAACATTCAGACTCGATAAAAGCTCGTCAACAGCAATTAGAAAACGCTAAAAATGCCAATAAGATAGAATTACCCTACGTTTCATTACAGAATGCAAAAGCTCAAACTCAAGAGCTCAGACAAAAAATCGTAGCTTTGAAAGAGAGCCTTGATAAAGCCAATGCTGTTACGAAAGAAAAAGAAAACTTGCAGCAAAGTGCAAAAGAAGCCGCGGCAAAAGTCCCACAGTTAACGCAGCTGCAGTATCAACTTGAAAGCATGAAAGACAAGTTGCTTGAAAAAGCCAACTTGGAAAGCAAAATAACGGCAGGTCATCAACAAAAACAACAATTTGAAGCAACGTTAAAACAGTACATAGAGCTGAAAGACAAGTTAGCGTTTCAGGCGCAACAGGGCCAGAAAGATCTAGAGCAAGCCCGAGTAGATGTTGCGCTTGTTGGCAGCATCAATGCGGAAATAAAACAAAAACAACGACTACTACAGGATCTACAAAAGCTGCATGGTCTTACTTTGGAGCTCTCTAAACTCACGGCGTTAACCGTAAGCAAGCAGCAGTCATTACAGGAAGCCAGTCAGCGCTATATGCTGTGTCAACAAGCCGCTGATACGATAGAGCTTAAGTGGCACAACGCTCAAGCGGCAGTATTAGCGCAGCGACTAAAGGCAGGTGAAGCATGTCCGGTATGTGGCAGCCAAGCGCATCCTAACCCTGCAACGTTTGTTGAAGAAATCGTTACAAAAGAGCAAGTTCAGGCGGCTAGAGCGAAAGAAAGAGAAGCTCAAACCTCACTGAACCAGCTAAGTAATCAGCTAGAACAACATAACGTTGTCATTATTCAGCATCAGAATCAAATCGACCAGTTGAAAGAAGAGCTTGGTGAGCATGCAGCATCTGAGATCTCGACGGCTCAAACTGAGTTGCAGGCGCTTAATGATCAACTTCTACGTCTACAATCTATTGATATTGAAAAGCTAGAAAAGAACGTTGAACAGCTTAATCAACGCTGCTTAGTGGGTGAAAATAAAATTCATGAGTTGCAGAATCAAATGGCGGCAAATGAATCAACCGTTCAAGCAAACCAAGAACAATTGACTCAATTACAAGCTTCCATTGATCCGAAATACAGTTCCGTTGATTCGCTTGAGCGTGACATTTTGCTCACAAAAGAGCAAATTCTGACCTTGAATACAGGTTTAGAAAAGGCGCAAAACGCTTTGCAGCAAGCGGTATTAGCGCAATCGAATGCTGAAAGTCAGTTAGTGACGAACAAGCAGTGGCTATCTGAGTCAGAACAAAAGCTTAGCCAAGCAGAATTAGCGTGGAATGAGGCATTACAGGCGAGTAAATTTGAGGATGAAAGCAGTTATCTAAATAGCAGAGTGACAGATGATGAGCTTCAAGCGTGGCAGAAAGAAATAGACAACTTCAAACAGACACAAACCAAGCTTGAACAAACACTACATGATTTAAACCATGCATTGAAAGCGCTTGAAAGACCGGACTTGGATTCGCTTAACGACAGCTTAACCACTCTGCAGGCGCAGTATATTGAAGTAAGGAATCAGCTCGATACCACGCGCTCAACCTTTGAGCGAATTGAAAAAGTTCGTAAAGATATTGCTACGCTGCATGAGAAAAATAGCAAGTTAGAAGAAGAGTACAAAGTGTTTGGTACGTTATACGACGTTGCCAGCGGTAAAACAGGCAGCAGGGTTAGCCTGCATCGCTTTGTTCTTGGTGTACTGTTGGATGATGTTTTAATTCAGGCCTCTCAACGTTTAAGCCTCATGAGTAAAGGGCGCTATATTCTTGCTCGAAAAACAGAGGGCTTCAAAGGCGCTGCGGGTCGCGGCTTAGATTTAATGGTTGAAGATGGTTACACAGGAAAAACACGTGATGTTGCGACACTTTCCGGTGGTGAATCGTTTATGGCAGCGCTTGCTTTGGCGCTTGGCTTGTCGGATGTTGTGCAATCCTATAGTGGTGGTATCCGTTTAGACACTTTATTCATTGATGAGGGGTTCGGTAGTTTAGACCCAGAATCTTTGGATCTCGCCATTCAAACGCTAGTGGATTTGCAACAGACTGGACGCATGATCGGTGTTATTTCTCACGTTTCTGAGTTAAAAGAACAAATGGCGCAGAGGATTGATGTTGAACCATCAAGAGTCGGTTCGACAGTATCGGTCAAATCTCAACTAACTAGGACAGTATAACTAATACTCGATTGAAAAGATGTATACTTTGCTGTGTCGTATCCTACGATTTGCAGCAAAGTATACTTAGTTGATGCTCGGAACAACCATCTACATGGAAACGAATTGTTTGACTCCTCCTCGTATGCTCTCTGCAAACACTTTGGCAAGCAGAGACATAGGTTTATGCGCAGGGGTTAGAATGGCGTGATCAAACATTACGGCTGGCGTAAATGGGCGAAACACCACATTTCCTTGACCGGATTTATACAATTTGTAACTAGCCGCACTGATTGGGTCACAGATACAAGCACACAGCTTCTGCTCCACAAATTCGAAGCCTGAAATGTAATTTTGCAACTCGAATCTTGGTCGATAAGTAGCTCCACATTCCTCAAATAACATGCGTACATGCTCACTTGCAGAGTGACGCGTATACAGCGCAGCCAGCGGTTCGTTATCCAAATCTTTCGGAGTAATCACTTCTTTAAGCGCCAGTGGGTGGTCTTTATGCAACGCACAAACCCCCTCAAGGTGAATGGGTTCGACATGGAAAGAATCCCTGTCTTTCGGTAGTTCCGAGTACCCAATATCATACTGCTGGGAGGCGACCCAGTCCTGAACCATGGTCGAACTGCGCATCATCATCGATACTTCGACCTCTGGTCTATCCTTCACAAATTCTGCAATGACATGCGGCATAAAGAACAGCGCAGCGGCAGGCATGCACGCAATGCGAAGTTTCCCACGAGTTAAGTTTTTGACCTCTGCCATAAGCTGTGTTGAGCGAGATAACCGCTCCAGAATGGCGTCTGTCTCTTCAAGTAAAAAGTACGCTTCTGGGTTTGGGATTAGCCGACCTTTATGCCGCTCAAACAATGCGAATCCAAGCTCTTTCTCCAAGCTAACCAGCATCGCGCTTATCGCAGGCTGAGTCCGGCACAAAGTTTTCGCTGCCACAGTAACCGAGCCAGAACGCATCACAGTACGGAAAGTTTCAAGTTGTTTTATTGATATATTGCTCATGTGTTCCTATAAGAAAAAATTATGACTTTAGAGGAATTTTAAATTTGTTTTTATTAACTGTCACCATTAAATTAACGATGTATTTACAAATACAACAATAAGGAAATGTACTGTGGAGCAAAAGTTCAGATATCTGCTGACTTGCTTGATTGCATCTGTAGCGCTGATGCAGTTCATCCAAGTCGTGACGCGATATATCTTTGAGGTCCCAATTATGGGGCTGGAAGAGTCGATGGTGATCCCCACTGTTTGGCTCTACATGCTTGGCGCGGTGAATGCTTCAAGGGAAGACACGCAAATCCGTGCAAATGTGCTGGAAATTTTCATTAAGACAGAACGCGGACACCAGATCCTCGCTCTGGTTGGTGAAGTGATCAGCTTTGTTATTTCGGCCTGGCTGACTTACTGGGCATGGGATTATGCCAAGTACGCATGGCGAGTTTGGAAAGAGAGTCCAACGCTTTATATACCTACGTTTTATCATGAGTGCTCCGTATTTCTCGGATTACTTCTGATCACTCTTTTCATCGCTGTTCATATCGTCAAGTTGGTACGCCAGCTTAGATCTCCATCCTATTCAGTAAGTAAGGTTTAAATTATGGTTGAAGTAGCTCTGTTAGCAGTGGCAGTTTTGGTCATACTGCTGACGTTCGGTGTGCCTTTACCGTTCTGTTTCGGTGGTGCGTTAATGGTAATGAGTTTTGTCGGCGATATGTCGATGAAAGGCAATATGATGTGGGGCGCTGGCCAATTGATGAACCCGGTTCTGCTTGCGATACCGCTGTTTGTCTTGGCTGGCACCATCATGAGTCGAAGTGGTATCGCCGCCAGTTTATTAGGATTTGTGAACGTTTTTGTCGGCCATATCCGCGGCGGATTGGGCATCGTGGCCTCAGTTAGCTGTGCAATTATTGGGGCAATTTCAGGTAGTGGCTTGACGGGTGTGGCTGCCATTGGGCCTTTGCTTATCCCTGAAATGGAAAAGCGCGGTTACCCACGAGCGTACGCAACAGCTTTGATTGCAAACTCATCAATTCTAGGTCTGTTGATTCCGCCAAGTGTCACCATGATTGTCTATGGTTGGGTCACAGATACCTCTATTCTGGCTTGTTTTCTTGCGACTTTAGGTCCGGGTTTGTTGGTCACTTTCAACTTTGCCGGAATCAACATGTTCATGGCGCGTAAGTTTCCACTGGTGTTGGATGACAAACCAACGATGTCCGAATTGATTAAGCAGACATCAAGCAAAACCTTTAACGCGATCCCTGCTTTATTGATGCCTGTGATCATTTTGGGTGGCATTTATGGCGGCATTATGACGCCAACAGAAGCCGCAGCCGTCGCAGTGATCTACGCTGTGCCAGTTGGGTTCATGATCTACAAAGGTCTGAGCTGGAAAACTCTGCTGGAATCCGGGAAAGAATCGGCAACCGCGGTTGGCTCTATCATGTTTATGATTCTGTTTAGTCTCATCCTGAGCCAGATGTTCGTTGTTGAAGACATTCCTCAGCAGCTTGTAGAAGCCATCTTTGGTATCACCGATAACAAAGCGTTGCTGCTTATTTTCATTAACGTGTTGTTGTTTTTAGTGGGCATGGTGGTGAATGACCTTACTGCTATTATCCTTATCGCGCCGCTGCTTTTACCACTGATGACAGCAATTGGTATCAGCCCAATTCAGTTTGCCGCCATTATGGGCGTAAACACGGCAATGGGTGGTGTAACCCCTCCATATGCGTCGATTCTTTACCTAGGTGCTCGCATCGGAAACGTTAAGTTCTCGGAAGTTGTTGGCCCTGCAATGCTACTGATTGTGTTTGGCTACCTGCCAGTCGTAATCCTAACTTCGTTCTGGGCAGATTTGTCTCTGTTCCTCCCTACTGTGTTTGGTTATTAAAAGGAAATTACCATGTTTAAAACAAGTAAGTTTGCACCATCAACAACACTGAAAAAATACAGCGTTCTTGCTTCGCTCATTGCGGCTGCAGTGACAGCGATCCCTGCGCAAGCAACGACATTAAAAATCAGTCATGTTCGTCCACAAGGGACAGTGGTTGATAACGATATCAAACAACTTAGTGAGGCGCTTAAAACCTCAACAGACGGTGATCTTAAGTTGCGCGTTTATGCCGCCAATGCCTTGGGTGACTACACCTTAGTTCAGGAACGTATTTCTGTCGGTGCTATCGATATGGCGTTGCAACCCGCGTCTACGTCGACGGATAGACGCATGCAGATTGGTCTGTTGCCTTTCTTAGCCAATGATTGGGAAGAGGCGCAAAACGTTTATGGTAGCGGCGCACCAGTACGTGAAGCTATGGAAGAGTTGTTTGAAAAACAAGACATTACTCTGCTTGCCGCGTATCCAGTCTACTTCGGTGGTATCTCGTTAAATCGTGAAGCTGTGGATGCAGGTAACCCAGATTCAGCGAAGGGCATTAAACTGCGAGTTCCACCTATCAAGAGCTTCCAACTTTTGGCTGATAATGTCGGTTACATCGGTTCCCCACTGCCGTTCTCGGAAGCCTTCACCGCGGTTCAAACTGGCGTAGTTGATGGTGTGATTGGTTCTGGCGCTGAAGGTTACTATGCGTCATTCCGCGACGTTACAAAGACATATATTCCTTTGAACACGCACTTCGAGATCTGGTACTTGATGATCAACTCAGAGCGTTTGGATGACTTAGACGAAAATGAGCAACAAGCACTAAAAGCCGCAGCGCAACAGTTTGAGTCTCGTCGCTGGCAGGCGGCTCAAGTCGACCAAAAAGAAAACGAACAAAGACTCGTTGAAGCAGGTGCCACCATTGTAGAAATGACACCAGCGCAACTGCGAAAAACAGCGGATAAAGTTCGCGCAACAGTATGGCCACAGATCATCGAAGATATCGGCTCAGACTGGAGCCAGCCAATCATAGATAAAGCGCTGAATTAAGCAAAGCACATACAAACGGGGGCAGTCCTGCCCCCAAATTTAGTCTGAAGAGAATGTTATGAAACCGGAATACATAGTTGTCGGTGGCGGTGTCGTGGGTTGCGCTTTGGCCTATGGGCTGCTGAAAGCCGGCCATCAAGTCACCGTATTAGACGGTGGAGACAGTGCGCATCGGGCATCACGCGGAAACTTTGGCTTAGTGTGGTTATCAAGCAAAGGGTTAGACGCGCCACATTACGCAGCGTGGACTCGTCGTTCAGTGAATTTGTGGCAAGGATTAGCGCACGAGCTGGAAAGCGCAACGGGTGAAAAGTTAAACCTGGTTCAGCAAGGTGGATACGATTTCCACTTCTGTGAAAAAGAACTCATGGCCAAGGCGCAGCAATACGAGCATTTGCGCGAAGCTCTGGGTACCGATCATCCCTATGAAGTCTGGGACAGAGCCCGTTTGCTCGAAGAAGAACCCGATATCGGCTCAGATGTGGTAGGGGCGATTTATGGCCCAGAAGATGGCCATGTGAATCCGCTGCAACTACTTAAAGCGTATACCAAAGCCATTCGTAATCTTGGCGCGAACCTTATTACGGGTGTCCATGTCTCGGATATTGAAAAGGATGATACAGGGCGCTTTCAGGTAACACTTGAGGACGGTACGCAGTACCAAAGTGACAAAGTGATCCTGTCTGCGGGCTTAGGTGCGGCCAAACTCGGACCTAAGTTAGGCTTTGTTGCCCCAATTTCGCCTCAAAAGGGGCAAGTGCTGATCACGGAAAAATTGCCGAAAGTCATCAAGCGTCCTTCTGGCATTATTCGACAGGTTGACGAAGGCGGCATCCAGATTGGTGACTCGAAAGAGAACGCTGGGTTTGATGATAGTGACACGCTTGAAATGACAGCCGCTATTGCGGAACGAGCCATCGCCGTGTATCCGTTTTTGGCACAAACAAGATTGGTCCGCAGTTGGGGCGCGATTCGAATTGTCTCTCCTGATGGCCTGCCGATCTACCAGCAATCAACAACGCATTCTGGCGCTTACCTGATTAGCTGCCACAGCGGAATTACCCTTGCAGCGGCACACTCCTACTTACTTCCACATTGGCTGGAAGACTCTGCCGATGCACCAAATTTGGAGGTGTTCAGTGAAGAACGATTCTAAGTTTCAACGACTTGAACAGGCTGACTCTCAACCTAAGTTGGTTCAGTTTTACTGGGAAGGCAAAGCGTATACCGCGTGTGAAGGGGACACCATTGCCGTGGCACTTTTTTCTGCGCAAGTAAACCATACACGTGAAACGCCGCAGTCGGGTTCCCCGCGAGCAGCGTTCTGCATGATGGGAAGTTGCTTTGAGTGTCGCGTTGAAGTGAATGGTGAACAGAATGTTCAAGCCTGCATGAATTTAATCGAAGACGGCATGCAGATTCGCCGCCAAACCACCTAACAGGAGACATCATGCAAGACGAAGTAACCAATGTAGTGGATGTATGTGTGATCGGAGCGGGGCCCGCAGGGATGAAAGCGGCTGTGCGCTGCTCGGCCGCGGGTGCTAGCGTCACTGTTATCGATGAACAAGCACGTCCCGGCGGGCAAATTTACCGCGCAGTGCAAGAGAACGGCCACCCGAATGGGCATATTTTTGGCCCGGATTACTTGCGCGGCGCAGAGTTAGTAAAAGCCTTTAATCAAGCGGAAGTAAATCACGTATCGCAAGCCACATTGTGGCGAATTGATGAAGACAATACGGTTTATTGGAGTCAGCAAGGCAAAGCGCATAAGACCATCGCGAAAAATATCATTATCGCTACTGGCGCGACAGAACGTCCGTTTCCGTTTGTTGGTTGGACATTACCCGGTGTAATGACCGCAGGGGCGTGTCAGATCATGATGAAAACATCGGGTTTAGTGCCAAAACAAGCGGTTATGGTTGGAACGGGGCCACTACTTTACCTATTGGCCGCGCAAATGATTGACGCCGGATCGCCTCCTAAAGCGATCGTCGATACTCAACAATCAGATGGATATTTAAAGTCACTCCGATTTGCGTCAAACGCGTGGACAGGGCGTAAGTATTTGGTTAAAGGGTTAGGTTTACTAGCGAAGTTACGAAAGGCCGGAATAAAACGCTATACAAGGGCGACTAATATCGAGGCCGAAGGTACAGATTCTGTGCAAGAGCTGGTGTTTAAGTGTGGCGGAAACAAAGTGTCGTTAGGGACTGAAACAGTATTGGCCCATATCGGTGTAATTCCCAACGTGCAACTGACTAGAGCAATGGGGTTAGAGCATCAGTGGGATGCCTTGCAAGTGTGTTGGAAACCAACGCTTGATGAAAACAATATGAGTTCTCGACAGGGCGTTTTCATTGCCGGAGATAGCGGTGGTATTGGCGGTGCACTGGTGGCCGAGCTACAAGGAGAATTGGTCGCTTGCCAGGTATTGCAATCGCTACAAAACGAGCTGAGCCGAGATCTAATTAATGAATCTCTGGCGCTCAAAGAATCTATAGAGCACGAGTTGGCAGTACGTCCATTCTTAGAAACCTTGTACGCGCCGCCCAAACAAGCGTTATGCCCATCAGATAAGACTATCGTCTGCCGTTGTGAAGAGGTGACGGCTGGTCAAATTAGGCAACATGCAGCCAATGGGGCGAATGGAATTAATCAAATAAAAACCTATACCCGTTGCGGTATGGGACCATGCCAAGGGCGTTACTGCGGTTCGACAGTCGCACATATTATCAGCGATAAAATAGGACTATCGATGGAGCAAGTGGGTTATTACCGCCTGCGCAACCCAATCAAACCGCTGAAGCTGGGAGAGTTAGCCAGTTTAACGCCAGTCAATAAATCATTTATGGAAAAATACAAAAGTGAAGGAGCAAGTCATGAACAACGTGCAAAAACAGTACAGCAATAAACGAATGAGTAAGGTCGTGATTCATAACGATACCGTGTATCTATGTGGACAAGTTGGTGTAAAAGGCACGAGTGTTGCGGAGCAAACGGAAGAGGCTTTGAAACGTGTTGAAGATTTATTGATTGAAGCGGGTAGTGACCGCAAACACGTTTTGCAGACGATTGTTTGGCTAGCAGACATGAAAGATTTTGATGAAATGAATGGCGTTTGGGATACGTGGTTTGAAGAGGGCTACGCACCTGCGCGTGCATGCGGGGAAGCTAAGTTGGCCAGTCCAGAATTAAAAGTGGAGCTGATTGTTACAGCGGCTCTCAGAAAGTAACAGATATACTCAAAAAGCCCCTATCTAGGGGCTTTCTTACTTAATCGCTACTGTTCGCAAAAGTGGCCTTCTTTTGGCGATTGGGTAATCGCATACTCACCATCTAGGTTGCGATAAACAACTGTATTCCAAATAGAGCCATCATCCAATTCAAACTCAATGGCATAGTTGACGCCGCTAACGATTTGCGCGTGAACGTTCAGTATTTGTTTGAACGACGCTATTGTGTCCATTCTTTTCAAAACAAAAGCCATTGCCTTTTGTGCATCAGGGGTAGCATTAAACTCATTCCACCCACCTGGCATGTTTCCTTGTGTATTACATACATCTGCCGAGGTTGTTAATTGTGTCGCTTGGCTTGGGTTTTCCTGCTGGCAACCTGCAAGCAATACCAAAAGTGCACAAACTGACACTGTTTTTAATTTCATAACAATAACCTCTGTCTATATCGCGACGTATTATAGGAGGGGGATATGACAGCGTATGTCTATATTGTGCAAAGTTTCTATATGCATACGGTTAAATGCTGACAAAATATACAAGTATGACCAACTTGTAAGTAAAACATAGAACAATATTGTTAGGGAATTGCTGACATAACGAGGTTTTGGTGTTCAGCATGCTATTGATAATGAAGAACTGTGATGTGTAGCTACGTACCTTTGGGACAGTAGTGCGACTTAGTGATCGATTTGCTACCTTCTACAGTAAAATCAATCACTAAATCAAATTTAGGTGTTGTATGAAATCGCTAAAAACATTATTACTTTTATCACTTGTTACTTTATTTGGCTGTACCTCTAAACCTGATGGGGTGGAGCCAGTTAACAATTTTGATTTAGAGCCTTATCTAGGCAAGTGGTACGAAATCGCACGGCTCGATCATTCGTTTGAGCGTGGTCTATCCAACGTTACGGCCGAGTATCGGCTTCGCGAGGATGGTGGGGTTAAGGTGACAAACCGCGGATATTCAGAAGAAGATCAACAGTGGTCCGAAGCTGAAGGTAAAGCTTATTTTGTTGAAGACGAAACGGTTGGGCACTTAAAAGTCTCCTTTTTTGGGCCAATCTATTCTTCTTACATTGTGTTTGAGCTAGGTGAAAACTACGACTATGCGTTTGTCTCTGGTTACAACCACGATTACTTGTGGCTATTGTCTAGAACACCCAACGTTGATGAGAAAATCCTGGAGCGTTTTAAGCAGGTTGCTAAAGAGAAAGGTTTCGCGTTAGATAAGCTAATTCTCGTTGATCAAGAGAGTGGACGACAGTTTTAAGTTCATCAATGTGACTTCTAAAAACAACAGAAGCGAAGTTTCTGTCTAGCGGTTTTGAGTTTTGCTTGGAATATTTTTGTTACCTTGTTACCTTGTTACCTTGTAACCTCATGTGGTCAAAAATATAGCCCCATCATTTGTGATTACTCGTGATGGGGCTTATATAAATTTGAGTGAGCGTCGAAAGGTAGATCTATCGACAAACGGTTATGGTTTACTTAATCAAACGAACGATCAGAGAGCCAGGCGCCCGAATAGATTCCACATTGTGGCTGAGCACTGTACCACTTGTAGGGGCGGTGTAGCGCTCAACTTCAGTGCCAAAGCTGTCGTATTGAATCGCAACCAGTTGGCCTTGCTCGACAAAATCCATCAAACCGACATGAGGTAGTACAAAGCCGCCATGTGTCGCTTTCACACTGACGATCTCGTTTCCTTCCAAGCATGAAGTGATAGGCTCTATCTCACCTTCTACGACGTTATGCTGCTTCAACACATTTAAAATGCCTGATACGGTTCGACTAATGAGTTTTTGCTCTGTGTAGCGCCCCATACCCACTTCAACCGTAATGCTTGGGACACCATGGTTATTCCAAACGGTTTCAAGGACGCCAGCATCTCCGGGATCATTTAAAATCGCATCAGGATTAATGAGACGAGCCATTTCTAATGATTGCTCAATTCGGAAGTCTGCAAACACGTATAGTGGGTAGGCCGCACCACTGGTTTGAGTGTGAAGGTCAATGGCTAAATCAGCATTTGGCTTGAGCAGATCATTCCACAATGCATATAAGTAGCGTTGTGCCTCATTGCCGTTTTGGTCACCAGGGAAAAAGCGGTTTAAGTTTGCAGGAGACGCATCCGGGTCTGCGGAATAGAAATCGCGGCTGTGGTTTAGCATACCTGGCATGTTAATGGTTGGAACAATCGTGACAGTACCAGCGACTTCAGTGCCAATGAGTTCTCTAGCGGTCTTCTGCGCTGCTAACACACCATTATATTCATCACCATGAACCCCTGCGGTGATCATGATTTTCTTGCCAGGTTTTTCACCTTTGAATACTAAAACAGGAAGATGTTGCCACTGAGAGAGCGCGTTGGTTGCGATGCGGAACCAAAACTTATGCTCACCCGGACCTAGGTCTGCTACATTGAGAGATTGAATCACTTGATGACCTTGAATCATGTCATCGAGAAGTTGTGTTGCCATTAAAGTTACCACTCCAAAACCATAAGCCAATCTAAAACCTTAACGTCGCCATACGAAGAGTATTAATAAGGCGAGAACGTGTCTCGCCTTGTGCCAATTGATTTCGTTTTACGCAAACCCCATTATGTGAGCTGCGATAACGACGACACTCGACAGGGTAAAGAGTAATAGGATAAATCGCCAGCAGAATTTTGCCCAGTCACCCCAGTCGATGCGGCAGACACCAAGTGTTGCCATCAAGGATGCTGAAGTAGGGACGATAACGTTGGTAAAACCATCTCCAAGTTGGAATGACAAAACGGCAACTTGGCGCGTGACACCTGCAATATCCGCCAATGGCGCTAATAAAGGCATCGTCAGTGCCGCTTGTCCAGATCCGGAAGTAACGAAGAAGTTGAAGATAGATTGGAATACATACATTAACCATGCCGCAGCTACGTCAGGAAGCCCACTGATCACGCCGCCAGCACTGTTCAGAATAGAATTCAGTACACTCGCTTCATCGGTCGTACCGCCACCTAGGATAAGTAACACACCTTTCGCACAACCAACCAATAGAGCAGGAGCAAGCATAATAGCCGCCCCCTCTTTAAACGCATCGGCTGCGCAGTTGAGCGTCATACCGTTTAAGCGAAAAATCGTACCGATGATCGCGACAACAAAGCCCATAGTGAAAAATTGAGAAGCGATTTCTGGGATGTACCATGCGTTAGCGACTACGCCCCAAACAACCCATACTGTGGTCGCGATGACCGTAAGAATAACGAGTGTATCGCCGATATTCCAACGAGAATCTTGATTGCCAAGCTCTTGCTGACGGAAGTATTTGTCTGTGCGGTGACTGTAAGAAAGTTCTGGGTTTGACTTCACGCGAGCGGCGTAGATCATGGTGAAGGCGATACCGATTAACGTAAAGCCAGCCCATAACCCCATGCGCACTGTCATGCCGGATAAAACAGGTACTCCCGCAATACCTTGTGCAATAGCAACAGAGAAAGGGTTCATCCAAGATGTTGCGAAACCAATTTGAGTCGCCACGTAGGTCACCATTACCGTAGTGATACCATCGTAACCAAGGCGAACCATAAGCGGAGCGATAATAATCGCAAATGCTACGGCTTCTTCACCCATACCAAATACCGCACCGCCCAGAGAGAACAGCAAAAATAGCACTGGAATGAATAGCGCTTCGTTACCTTTGGTCTTATCGATAAGGCGCAAGATACCGTTGTCGATGGTGCCTGTTCGCATTACAACGCCGAAAGCACCACCGATAACCAACATGAACATAATCACGCCGATCGCGCTGCCCCATTTAGAGCCTGAAACTAGCCCTTCGAATGGGAAGTTCATTAAACCAATGCCACCACCAGAAGCAAACAGGCCAACCTTGTTGTAAACCAATTCACCGTTTTCGTCGGTTGCATAAGAGAAAGAAGATGGATCGATAACCGTGCGAGTTTTTTCTGCACCATCGACCATATAAGTCACTTGCTGACTGTCAAAATGGCCAGCAGGAATTAAGTAGGTAAGAATCGCAGCGAGAATACCAACAATGAAGATCAAAATGAGGGTATCTGGCATCTGCCATGATTTGGGTGTAGCAACCGAGTCTGCTGGTTGCGCATGTGTGTGAGACATAACTTACTTCACGTTAAATTCAATGAAGCATGAAATATCAATAAACCAGAATAAAAAGTCAATATTAATGGAAATATTGAACTATAAATTCATAAAATATTTGAAGTGAAGTCATTATGATTATTTTACAAGCAAAGCTTGGTTAAATGTTTTGGCTCGGTTCGGGGGCTCACAAGCTCTTGTTGTGAGCCGAGATAAACAAATCATTTGTCTTGCGTCTGTTCTGCATAAAATGCAGCGACATCACGAAGATCCTCATCATTTAACATTCTTAATTGTGCGCCCATCATTTCGGCAAGCGGCCCTTTACGTTCGCCTGCTTGGTAAGACTTCATCGCATCGTATAGATACTGGGCATTTTGACCTGCAAGATTTGGATAGGCATCATTACCTGCGACGCCTGTTGCACCATGACAATAGACGCAGCTAGGGGATTTGATTTTACCTTTATCAGCATCACCAAAAGGCGCGGCATGGCTAGCGGAAGAGAAAATAAGAGAGGTTAGAAGTACAAATCTGAACATGAAGATTGTCTATTCGCTAAAAAGTCATATCGATACAATAAAGCTTCCCCTTAGGGGAAGCTCAATGATCAAAATCAAACTAAAGCAGAGATTTAATGCTTGATAAGAAATTGTCGATATCTTGCGCTGAAATGTCTTTATGAGTCACGAAACGAATGGGGTTTCCAGGTGTTATCGTGATATTTTGTTCCTTTAGTTTCGCAGCGATATTTACTATGTCCACTTGAGGATCAAGCTTCGCGAATACAATATTCGTTTGAACAAATTCAGGGTTGACTGAAAAACCAGGCAGTTCAGCTAAACCTTCCGCTAAGGTTTTTGCGTTGGTATGATCTTGTTTTAGCTGTTCCACTTGTTCGGTAAGGGCGAGTTTGCCTGCTGCGGCAAGAATACCCGCTTGACGCATACCACCGCCGACCATCTTTCTTAAGCGACGTGCTTTTGCGATGTACTCTTTGCTACCAAGCAGTAACGAACCAACAGGGGCAGCCAAACCTTTCGACAGACAAATCGTCATTGAATCAAAATACTGACCGATTTCTTTTACCGGAACATCAAGCGCAGCGGCTGCATTAAAAACGCGAGCGCCGTCGAGATGCATCTTCAAATTGTTCTTATTCACGAAGTCACGAGCTTCTGCTAAGTAAGACAGAGGCAGCACTTTACCATTAATCGTGTTTTCTAAGCTGAGCAGCTTGGTACGAGCAAAGTGACAATCATCTGGCTTAATCGCCGCTGCCAGTTTATCAAATGGGAGTGTGCCATCTGGGTTATTTTCGACTGGTTGAGGTTGAATTGACCCAAGTACTGCTGCGCCGCCAGCTTCGTACTTGTAGTTATGTGCTTGCTGCCCACACAGATATTCATCTCCGCGTTCACAATGCGCCATTAGGCCGAGCAGATTGGCTTGCGTGCCTGAAGTGGTAAACAAAGCCGCTTCGAATCCTGCAAGCTCTGCGGCAAACTCCTCAAGCTCATTGACCGTAGGGTCATCACCATAAACATCATCCCCAACGGGGGCCTTAAACATGGCCTCTCGCATGGCTTGGGTAGGCTGTGTAACGGTATCTGATCGAAAATCCATGAATGTCTCCTTGGTCAAAGTCCTAAATATATCCGCAAAGGCGCGCTTTGCTTAAACAAGCGATCGTTTTGGCATCGGTAATTGTGCCATCAATAATCTTGTCTTCGAGTTGTTGGAGTGACAAGGTAACAACCTCAATCACTTCATCTTCATCACATTCGTAACGGTTGGTTTGGCTGAGCTTCTCAGCAACAAATAGGTACTGTATCTCATCACAAAATCCGGCAAGGGGAGTGACTTGGCCGAGAGAGGTGAATTTTTCTGCACTATAGCCCGTTTCTTCTTCTAGCTCTCTTTTCGCGCAGCAGAGAGGGTCTTCATTGCCTTCTCTTGTACCAGCAGGAAGCTCCAAAAGCCATTTATTAAGTGAAGGGCGAAATTGATGGACAAGAACTACCTCACCTTCCGTTGTAATAGGGAGAATCACCGCAGCGCCCGGATGATGGATTGTGGTGTGCGTAATTGCCTGTCCTGTAGGAAGCATAACCTCTTCTTCAATCAGAGAAATTTGCTTCCATTTATGAACTATTTTGCTCATGCAGTTATTAACCCTAGCTGTTACCGCATTTTGACGTTTTTCGACATTAACCACAAATGGTGGGAAACAAAAGCAAAAAATGTTGCAACACGACGAAAGCGTTTGCACTTTCAGTGAGCTGTATCTCATAAATGGAAACTTTGATTGCTGGCTAAAGAAGGGGGTAAGCATCTGCTATAAGGGGAATTCAACAAAATACATTTGTAACAAAGTTATAACAAGTGTATAAAAATGTTAACGCAATACCAGTTCAGCAGCCGGAGAACGTATGACACAAACCTTATTTGCCTCAAATGCCGAAAAAGCGCTTCTCTCAGAACGCATCAACAAGTTGGCTAAAGCGTTAACGGATGGCGTTTATGAACGCGAACATACCATCAAGCTCTGCCTCCTTGCGGCACTTGCTGGTGAAAGTGTTTTTCTTTTAGGCCCACCTGGCATTGCAAAAAGCTTAATTGCCAAGCGACTTATCCAAGCGTTCGATAATAGCAGTTACTTTGAATACCTGATGACTCGATTCTCAACACCTGAAGAAGTTTTTGGGCCACTGAGTATTCAAGAACTCAAAGATAACGGTCGTTATGTTCGCTTAACTAAAGGGTATTTGCCAACCGCACAAGTCGTATTTTTAGATGAAATCTGGAAGGCGGGCCCCGCCATTCTGAATACATTGCTGACAGTGGTCAATGAGAAAACGTTCAAAAATGGCAGCGATATTGAGCGTGTGCCAATGCGTTTGTTGGTATCGGCGTCCAATGAACTGCCAGATGAAGACAGTGGTTTGGATGCACTCTATGACCGCATGTTGGTGCGCGTGTTTGTGAATCGAATTCAGAATAAACAAAACTTTAAGTCGATGTTGACGGTAGGCACGTCACAAGAGGCACAAGTGCCAGAAGGGCTAGCAATAACAGATGAAGAATATCATCAATGGCAACAGCAGCTCGACAAGCTGACGTTAACCGATAATGCATTCGAGAAGCTTTTCCAGCTTAAAACGATGTTAGAAAGTAAAGTCGAAGCTCAGTTTGGCGATGTCGCTAATACCGACATGTATGTGTCTGACCGCCGCTGGAAGAAAGCCGTGAAGTTGTTAAAAGCGAGCGCGTTTTTTAATGGTCGCGATGAAATCAATCCGCTTGACCTTCTACTGTTGCAAGATTGCTTATGGAACAGTCCTGAATCGCGAGATGTGGTACGTGAAGTGGTTCAAGAGTTCGCCTTAAAACATGCATTTGATCAACAAGACGCGGAGCAGGAAATCGAGTATTGCCGTGAGTCTTTGGTTGATGTTCAACATGAACTTGAAGATGCCTACCGCATGACGTTAACGTCTGAAGCGGCAACGGGTATTTTGCGCAAAGAAACCATGCGCTTTGATACCTCTAAAGCCAAGATGTACAAAGTTGGCGCAGCCGTTAACTTAGTTAAATTGGTTGTCTTGCAAAGCAACATGTCGGTTTCAGAATCAGAGAAAGGCGATAGCCGCTGGGTTTACGTGCCAAAAGATGAACTAGACCGAGTCATCAAAGAAGGACACGGTGATGTGTATGGCTACGTCAATCAAAACACCAACATGTGTCGTTTACGATTTGATGTTGATGCCGCAAATAACCTAGTTATTCGTGATATCGCAAACCGAGGCATTCTGGTGAGCTTAGTGACTCAAGAGGGTTTGGATGTAGAGCTTTACCAAAAGTGGTTAACGCAGAGTGAAAAAGCCGTAAATCAACTCAGTGAAGCAGAGCACCATATGCGCAAGGTAAAAGCGAATTTCCATGATGCGCTTCCGCATAGCTTTGTTGATCCTGAATTACCACGCCTAATGGAGTCGAGTCTGCAGCAGGTCAGTCAGAGACTTGAGTCTATCCAAGCTGAAAGCGAGAAAGTTATCCAACGCTTTAAAAACTTACATCAGTTTTTCTCATAAGGAGACGACATGCTAGGTGCAGACGGACTTAACCTCGCGCTGATGGTAGCCGACTCTGGCATCATCGATAGCGCAGTTAATGATTTAATGGCGCGTTCACAAGTCATGATGATGGCGGAAAACCGAGGCGTTAAATCTTCAGTCAAAGGCCACTTATTAAAGTGGCGAGGCAGTGTTAAAAAACGGATTACCAAGGTATGTGAGACAGAGCGTTTCCAACAAGAGCTGTCTTTATATCAAGAGGTCATTCACTGGGATGAAGAGGCGTTTTTCGAAAACATCGAAGATGTGATTAAAAAGCTTGAGTGGAACTCCGCTTTTTATATGCAGGCTCGCCGAATGATGGAGAAGAACAAGGGGATGAATAATCCCATGTTCCCACATTACTTCTGTGATCAATGGTACCAAAGCCTAGCCGATGCGATTAAGCAAGCGCAAGTAAGCGAGCTTGAGGCCAATAAAGAGAAAGTGCTGAATGACCTGTATCAGCGTATGGAGACCATGCGTAATATGGATAAGGTCACGGAGTCGGGTGATGCTGAAAGTGTAGGGCGCTTATGGGATATGGCATCTGCCAAGTTGAGCAAAACTGACTTAACAGTGATGAAACGCCATGCGGAGTTTCTGAAGAAGCACCAAGGCTTGCAAGAAATAGCCGAGCAACTTGGTCGTATGGCGGGGCAAGTGAATGATCCCGAACTTAACCGCGCGCCTACCGAAGAGCTACAAATGATCGAAGAGAAGAGTGATGAAGCGACAGATGATATTGTCGGCATTCACGAAAGCGATGATTTAAATAAGCTACTTCCCAACGAAACGATGTTTTTGGCGTATCCTGAACTCGAGGTCGTGTTCTATAAACACTTAGTCGATAAACGACTTATGAACTACCGTACACAGGGCAAATCGCGCACGTTACGTAAAGTTAAAGCTCACCGACCTGACAACAAAGCGGTAGATATCGAAAAAGGTCCGTTTATTGTGTGTGTGGACGCGTCCGGCTCAATGAGCGGGTTTCCTGAGCAATGCGCCAAAGCCATGGCTTATGCGCTGATGCAAATTGCATTAGCGGAGCAACGTGATTGCTATGTCATTATTTTTTCGACGGAACACATTACGTACGAGCTAACCAAACAAGATGGTCTGCGCGAGGCGGCGGACTTTTTAACTTATAGCTTCCATGGTGGTACAGACTTAGAGCCAACTTTGATCAAATCTATCGACTTGATGAGCGGTGATAAGTACAAAAATGCCGATATGGTGGTCATTTCCGACTTTATCGCGCCAAAACAACAAGACGAGTTGCTTGCCAAAGTGGATGCGCTTAAAGCGAAGAAAAACCGTTTTCACGCGATCAGCCTATCTAAATACGGAAACCCGGCATTGATGTCGATGTTTGATCACACATGGTCTTATCATCCTAATGTTGTGGGCAGGTTGCTTAAACGGGTCGGTAATTACTAAGTGACATTGAAATTCTATTGAGTAAAACGTACAGGAAGCTAGATTTATATTGCTTCGTTTTAAGCCGATAAGATCGAACTTTGGTCTAATTGGCTTAAAAGAAATCAAACAAACAGAAAATGAAAGATTTTTGTTTGACTATCTTCTCTCAATCCGTAAAGTAGCCACCAACGCAACGGGGAAGAGCCCTGAAGCGAAGTAAAAAAGGCGCCTTGGCAGAGTGGCTATGCAGCGGATTGCAAATCCGTGGACCTCGGTTCGACTCCGGGAGGCGCCTCCATTATTCTTTTGAGAGTGAATGGCTTTCGAGAATCAATGCGACACTAGCTCAGTTGGTAGAGCGCAACCTTGCCAAGGTTGAGGTCACGAGTTCGAACCTCGTGTGTCGCTCCAAATTATTCAGATATGGCAATTGCGGTATCTCGATGCCAAGTGCATCAACTTAAAACCAGCGAAAGCTGGTTTTTTTGTATCTGAATATTGATAAATTTACGCCATCTCAATTTCTTGAACTGTGGGTATAACCCTTGTTTCTGTCACCAGTTATGTTGTTAAGTGTGACCCGATATTTCGCAGATTGACCAATATCCGTTTACAATGTCGGTCTCCAAAGGATTTGACGAAGACGCATGAGAAATACCGACGATTACATCATTTTCTATCACCTGATCGAGCAAGGCTCATTCAGTGCTGCTGCAAGACACATGTCATTGACCAAATCGGTTGTCAGTAAACGCATCGCCAAGCTTGAGCAAGAGCTTGGTGTACAGCTTCTTTACCGAACAACGCGAACGTTAACGTTGACTGAGGCAGGGCGGGCGTTCTTTACTCATGCAAAAGCCGTTTATCAAGCGGTGGCAACGGCAGAAGAATCCATTGTGGGGTTGGGTAAGAATTTATCTGGAAACATTAAAGTTTCTGTACCCACTATTTCTGGTGAGTTAATTCTTCCTAAAGTGATCAATGAGTTTAATCAGAAATACCCTGACATCAATATCGACATGGATCTAGATAATCGTTTCGTCGATATCGTGAATGAACGTTTTGATCTGGCAATTAGAACGGGTGTGTTGCCAGATTCTAGTCTGATTGCAAGAAAGCTGGTGGATGCGAATTGGATTATTTGCGCGTCACCCCAATACCTGGCTAAACATGGCATACCTAAACAACCTCAAGCCTTGGATAAACACAATTGTTTAGTCTATTCCTACCAAGAAACCGGAGCGCATGAGTGGGCGTTTAAAGATGGAGACGAGGTATATCAAATCACCGTCGACGGTAACCTCTGTACCAACAATTCTTCTGTATTGAGAAATGTGGCGTTGTTAGGGCAGGGAATCATCTATGTACCGCGTGTCTTGGTTTATGAAGACTTAAAGCAAGGCCGCCTGATTCAATTGTTCAAAGATGAAACCGCCAAATGTTTGGGTATTTATGCAGTGTATCCTTACACTCGTCAACAACCAGAAAAAATTAAGATCTTCATTGATCATCTATACACCAGCTTTCAAAGTCAAAATCATCGATTTTAAGACAATAACTCAACACCAATCGTTATGTTGGTGTTGAGTTATTGTTTCCATCTTCATTTCTAATAATTCTTATAAATTTAGAAGCTTAAGCTTTCTCCTTGTTTTATCACTAATATTGATAACAAGATGCTGCGCACAACTGTTAACAAATGGTTTTGCTATTGTTTCTTTTAAGAAACGGTCTGTTTCTTGCGTTAAATTTTCCGAATGTGAAAGATAAGTGACAGAAAAATAAAAGAATTATTTTGTTTGTTGTCTATTGGTTAAGTGTTGCTCGCCTGCCTGACATAGACGCCGAGAAATGGACTGCTTATAGTGGCTCAAACGCCCATTACCGTCACTAAACGGTGATGTGAGCGAAGTACAATAACTAGAGATACGGATATGAAACAAAAGCAGCTGATTGACGAATTTAAAACTATCGTTGGGGAAGAAAATGTCCTAACCGACGAGGTTAAAACAAAATACTACCGCTCGGGTTTTCGCTCAGGTAGTGGCACTGCGCTTGCTATCGTGTTTCCTAATACTCTTGTAGAACAATGGAAGATCATTAAACAGTGCGTTGAAGCAAACTGCATTATTATTATGCAGGCTGCCAAAACAGGTTTAACAGAAGGCTCAGCTCCAAGTGGTAATGATTATGACCGTGATGTGGTTGTGATCAATATTACCAAAATCAAGAAGATTCACTTATTAGATGGCGGTAAGCAGGCGGTATGCTTGCCTGGTGCAAGTTTGCACTCATTGGAAAAAGAATTGAAGGCGGTGAACCGAGCGCCGCACTCTATCATCGGTTCTTCATCATTAGGTGCCACTGTGGTTGGTGGTATCGCCAATAACTCAGGCGGTGCGTTAGTCAAGCGTGGTCCTGCTTACACCGAACTGGCGATCTATGCGCAGGTCGATAAGCAAGGCCAATTACACCTGGTTAACCACCTTGGTATTGAAGGGTTAGGTGAAACGCCAGAAGAAATTCTGACAAACCTGCAAGAAGGAAACTTTGACCCAGCGAAGATCATTCATGACGAGCGAATGGCATCAGACAAAGAATACGATGAACGTGTTCGAGACGTGACTTCTGACATTCCTTCTCGCTTTAATGCCGATGAACGTCGATTATTTGAAGCCAGTGGCTGCGCTGGCAAATTGGGTGTTTTCGCCGTTCGAGTTGATAGCTACCCAGTACCCGAAAAAGAGCAGGTTTTTTACCTTGGCACCAATGATCCTGCGAAACTGACGAAGCTGCGAAAAGATTTCTTATCTACGTTTGAGAACTTGCCTGAGATGGGAGAATACTTGCATCGAGATATCTTCAACATGGCAGAGAAGTACGGCAAAGACGTCTTCTTATCCATCGACTTATTAGGCACAGATAAGCTGCCAAAAATGTTTGCACTTAAAGCTAAAGTAGAAAATGTCTTAGAGCGCGTCCCGTTTGTTAGTAAATACCTGCCGGATACCATTTTGTACTACGCGAGTAAGTTGTTCCCACAACATTTACCAGAACGAATGCTGGATTTCCGTGATAAGTATGAGCATCACCTGGTATTGAAAATGAGTGATGGTGGTATTGCTGAAGCGCAAAAATACCTCAAAGAAGTTTGGGTTGTTGAAGACGACTGTGATTTCTTCGAGTGTACGCCGGAAGAGGGTAAAAAAGCTTATTTACATCGCTTTGCAGCAGCAGGTGCAGCAATTCGTTACGAGACGATTCACCGAAAAGACGTAGAAGACATCGTTGCACTTGATATCGCTTTGCGACGTAATGATGAAGAGTGGCTAGAAACTTTACCGGAAGAGGTGAGTAAGAACCTTGTTCAAGCGCTCTATTATGGTCACTTTATGTGTTATGTATTCCATCAAGATTACATTTTCAAAAAAGGGACCGACACGAAGTTGATGAAAAAGCTGATGTTAGAACACCTCAATAGCCGTGGTGCTAAATACCCAGCAGAACATAATGTGGGTCACTTGTACGAAGCTGAAAATTCGCTGCAGAAGTTTTACCACGAGCTAGATCCAACCAACACCTTTAACCCTGGTATTGGCAAAATGGACAAATATAAGCGCAATTGTAACTGCTGTGCATAAGCATTGAATATTCATCAAGTCAACCTGGTGGAACACTATATGGCCGACCAGGTTGGCTTTTTACTCTTTGACGCTAAAAATCAACTCTATTTCATCATCAAGTCTTCTTCCTGTTGGGCTAAAACCAAGCTTTTGGTAAATATGGAGAGCATTCCCCTCCTCTTTATCCATTGTGGTCAGGGACACGCCTTGTAAACCGATAATGGAAGCGTATCGTTTGCTAAAGTTAATCGCTTGATTTCCCAATCCCTTTCCTTGAAAACGATGGTCAATCATGACGCGCCACACGTACAAATGATCCTTTTGAAAGTGATCATCGAACTTGTCGAGTAGTCTTGGATCGATAAGAGAGATGAGCCCTGCTGGCTTGTCGTCTAAATAAATGCCGTAACTGACGCTATCGTCGTTGAAACTTGCCTCTGCAAGCCATTCTGCGTTATTAGCAATGAGATGTTTTTGGGACTCTTCCACGGAGAGGTCGATAATGTCATCGATGGTGTTACCGTTTATTTTTAAAAAGCCAACGTTATTCATGGTAATCTCCCTTGGATAGGTATTTATCTAAAACCATTTGCGCAACATAAAGATCTTGATAGGCAATTCCTGAGCTATCAAAAATAGTAATGTCGTTTTTGTTCCTTTCTTTTAATTGAAGCTTGTCACCGATCTGATAGATCTCTTTATCTGGCGCATGCTGGAACTCACCAATCGTTTTGGACTGAGATAAATAATCACAGTAGAGGGTGGTGTTCTCGAATAGCGATGGTGGAAGTTCCTGTTTTCCTATTTTATCTGCTCCCATTGCAGAAATATGAGTTCCAGGTTTTACCCATGAAGATTCAAACAAAGGAGCGGTGGACGCTGTAACGGTAACAATAATATCTGCGCTTTCACAGGCTTCTTGAGCGGATTTGATGTCTGTTGTTAACCCTTCTTTGCTTAGCTCTTGCGCTAATTGGTTGGCGTTAGTCTGATTTCTACCAACAATCAGGACTTTAGATAGATTCCTAACTTTTGAAATGGCAAGCGCTTCGTATTTAGCTTGATGACCTGTGCCAAATAACGCGAGTACAGATGAATCTTGTCTCGCCAGTAGATCAACAGCGATGGCATCAGCTGCTGCAGTTCGGTAGGCATTGACCAAACTTGCTGACAAAATGGCTTTCATTTCCCCCGTATCCGGTGAAAGAAGAAAGATATGAGTACCATGGTTTGGTCGCCCAAACTGATTATTGCAAGGCCAATAGCTTCCCATTTTCCAACCAAGTAATTGATTTGTGCATGCTGATTTGAGTGAAAACATTGAGCCTTCGATCTGGCCTGATGCGTTAACGACCGGAAATATTGATGAGTGCTGATCTTGTACTGAAGAAAATGCCGCTTTGACCGCTTTGTATGCCAGTTCGTGAGAAATTAACGCTGCTGTCGTTTTTTCATCTAGATAAATCATGTTTACCACCCTGAAACACGTTGCCATTGCTCAATTTGACCCTCGACCAAGTCAAAGACATAGTATTTACTGTGCATCGCGCTTGTAGAACATGCATGATTTGGGACGATGTGTACTCTAGAACCAATGGGAAAACATTCGAAGTCGATCTCGCTTCCAGAAGCCGCTTCGAGTATGCCGTGCTCTTGATTTACCTGCACGACTTTCAGTATTTGATTCTCTTGGCCGTTCGGTTGGAGAACCACGCCATAACATTGTTCGTCATGGCCTTTATCTAAAGAAAGAGCCATCCAACCAGCATCAACAAATATTTGCCCCCTCGATTTGTTGTGTCCAATAACACTACTTACTACTGAGATTGCGATATCGTTTAAGGTACACACTCCAAGCCGATGCATCACTAAGTCAAACAACGAATAGACGCCAGCTCTGACTTCTGTGATTCCACTTGTGTTTGTGTATGAGCATGCCGTCGGGGTAGACCCCACGCTGACTATATCGCAGTAAATCCCAACCGACTCGAGGCGTTTCGCTGCAAGTTGTGCAGTCGCTACTTCATTACTGGCGGATTGGTTTAACGCTTCTCGAGACTTACAGTGGTAAGACTCACCTGCGTGGAGCATCACCCCTTTAAAATCGGCCAAACCCTTATCTAAGCTATTAGCCATTGCAATTAGGGCTTCGGAATCTGCACTTACACCACCTCGGTGTCCGTCGCAATCAATCTCTATCAGACAGCTAATAACACACCCACGTTCTTGACAGTAGCTGTTAACGAAATCGACTTGTTCCATGCTATCAAGTAAAACCACAATACTCATACCACGTTTCAGTAGCAGTTCGACTCGCAATAGCTTTTCTTTTGATATGCCAACAGCATAGAGAATGTCTTTACAACCATAACTGGCAAGCTGTTCTGCTTCTTCAAGGGTGGATACAGTGATTGGATCCTCTATAGAGTCAATTAAGTACGGAAGCGCATCTAACGATTTTACTGTCTTAAAGTGGGGCCTAAGTGGTGTGCCTAGTTTCGACATATGGCTGCGCATTTGAGTAAGGTTGCTCAAAAATTTTTGTTTGTCCAAATAGAGAAATGGTGTGCCAATAGCATTGTATTGTTTTTCTAAATTAGGGTGTTCTGTATGCTTAATCATTTCATTTACCTAAGCTTGCAAAGTGAAATTAACTATTGATGAAATGATTATGAAGTAGGAAGAAGTTGAATTATATTAACAAAAATCTACTTATACATTAGGTTGGAAGTTAATGTTAACGACAGAAGATATTCGATTTCTTGTGGTAGTTTCTAACCATAGGACATTGGCAGATGCGGCTCGTGCGCTCAATATAACGCCTCCATCAGTCACTCAGCGTATTCAACATATCGAAAAGAAGCTATCGCTTAAGTTACTTCAACGGCCTTCGCGCATAGTTAGCTTAACAGAAGAAGGGCGCGTTTTAGTCGATACAGGTAGTTCTATCCTTGAGGATTTGGATGAACTCACCGATAAACTCAATGAAAGCAGAGGGGATGTCAGTGGTCGTCTAAGAGTATTGGCGCCCCTTGGCTTTGGCAACGATGTGATAGCACCTTTATTAGGTGAGTATAAAAAAGCTCATCCGCGCCTAGAAGTGGAGCTAGAGTTATCAGATAAGCCAAACTGGGCCAACCATCATAAATGGGACATTATCATCTACATTGGTCACCTGGCGGATTCCAGCCTTAAGATGGTGAGTTTAGCCCCAAACAAGCGCTTTGTTTGCGCTTCGCCGGAGTATTTATCACGTTATGGACAGCCTGAAACTCCGCAAGATCTTAAGATGCATCAATGTATTGCGTTGAGAGAAAATAATGAAGATGTCACGTTGTGGAGCTTTACTCATACAGTCTCAGGAGCCATAGAAAATGTTCGAATTCGTCCTTCACTTGCAAGTAATGAGGGCAGAGTGATTAAAGACTGGGCCTTAAGAGACTTAGGGATCATCATGCGATCTGAATGGGATATTCAGTCACAGGTTGATAGTGGTAAATTAGTGCGATTATTACCAGATTACGAGCTTCCAAATGCCGATATTGTTGCCCTCGTGAGTTCTGCTGCGCATGAGAGGTCAGCGCGAGTCACTGGCTTTTTATCTCTCCTAAAAGAGCAATGCCAAAAAGCGCCGTGGTTAAGTCGAGACTAAGTTGTCGTGGTTAGTTTATAAGGCGCGGTTAAGCTCACAATCGAAGAATGTGAGCTTAAGTAATTATCTAGCTGAGGACGGTTAAAGAGCACGTACCGCGGCGGCTGCGATGATGCCAGCTGCAATTGCGGGCAGAGGCTTTTTCACGATGAACATAACGACGGCAGTAGAAAAAAGTGCTGCTCTAGCACCGTTATCACCTTCAACCGCTAGTGGGGCTAAAAGGGCAACTAATACGGAACCTGACATCGCAGTGATGAAACGTTGAACCCGTTCGCTAATTGGAATAAATGACATAACATACACTCCGCCCCAGCGGGTTATGAGCGTGACTAACGCCATAGCGATGATGATAAGCAGTGTGCCACCTACGCTCGTTTCGATGTTCATGCTTTTTTCTCCTTCCAACAAGCACCTAAGACTCCACCAGTAATGGCGCCAACCACTACGTGGCTATTCTCTGGTAAATACCAGTACGCCAACATAGAAGAGGCTGCTGCTGTGGCCCAAATTGCAAAGATTCTTAAGTCTTTCGGCCCAGCCACCACCATAGACAGCAGGAAGCATCCCATAACCATATCGAGTCCGAGGCTCACCGGATCTTTGATTGCGTTACCAAAATAAATGCCGATCCAGGTGCCAACAATCCAAAAGGACCACATCGCTAAGCCGCCACCAACAAGCAAACCAAAACCTGGTTCTTTTCTACCAAATGCATTGAGTGCCATTGCCCAGTTCGCGTCTGATGCTACTAGCATTACACCGTAACGTTTTGTCGGTGGGAGTTGTCGTAACCATGGATAAAGCGTAGCGCCCATCAAGAGGTGACGAGCATTAATAGCAAATACAGTAATAAGCACTGGAATCAGAGGTACTTCTGCTCCCCACATTTCTAGCGTGGCAAATTGTGAAGCACCGGCGAAGACCAGTGTGCTCATCAACATAGTGGGAAATACATCTAGTCCAGTTTGTACGGCGGCAACACCGAATGCGAGGCCAAATATGACCACAAACATGGACAGAGGTAAAAGTTGGGTGAAACCGTTCCACACGTCGATCCGGGTAAATTCGTGCAACTCTGATGAGGAGCGCTGAAGATGTTGAGTATTTTCTGTCATAGAGATACCTAGCCAGCAGGCAAAAAGGGCAGTGCCATATGAATGCGTTTGTTATTCTTTTGTAAACTTCATGTTTAACATCAATTGAAATGGCTTTCAAACACTAAGTGCTATATAAAAAAACAAGTATACCTGAACGACTTTAAGATGAAGGGGTTAGAGGATTTGTCACTTGCTAGGGCTCAAGGAAAGTAACGCAACGCAAATAGCAAACTCTGTTCAATTGAGAAGAGCACGGATTGTTACAGATTAGTATATAAGTAGGAAAGCGAGCACGAGGCTCGCTTTTTCGTTCTGTTACGAACAACTGAAAGGGTTTATTTTACGTAGACACGAGGGTTCGCAGCCCCCCAAACCGTGTATAGTTCTGGGAAGATGACCTCTGCATGTTTTTCCATTTCTGCTGCCGAAATCGTTTTGCCTTGCTGAGAGCCAAACAGTACAACTTCAGAACCAGGCTCAACATCTTTGATACCTGTAATATCAACCATGGTGGTGTTCATTGAAGCCACACCTGCAACTTTTGCTCGTTGGCCATTGATCAGTACTTCTGCCGTATTGCCCATTTTTCGTGGGTAGCCATCAGAGTAACCAACAGGAATGTTCGCCATTAGGCTTTCTTTGCTCGTTTTGTAGCTGCTGTCGTAACCGACAGTGCTATTTTTTGGCAGATGGTGAACGGATGCCACGCGTGTTTTGAAAGACACGATAGAAGGGTACTCAGGGTTGGTTGGCAGATCACCGTATAAAACGCCACCAGGACGAACCATATCAAGCTGTGCTTCAGGAACATTAAGTGCAGTGTAAGAGTTGGCCACGTGCAGCAAAATATCTTCGCGTTTTAGGCCCGCTTCTTTAATCAGCCATGCAGAGCTGTCTTTGAACGAAGATAACTTTTGACGAACTTCGTCTGCATTGTAGTTAGGGAAATGAGTCATGATGCCAACAATATTAACGCCAGCTTGTTGAGCGATTTCTAGCGCTTCTTGCTTGCCCGCTTTTGTTGTCATATCAACGCCATTTCGTCCCATACCACCGTCGTTAAGAGCAAGGTGAACTTTGATTTCTTTACCCGCTTTCTCTGCTAGCTTAGACAGTACTTTGGCTTGCTCTGCAGTGCCAATCAGCTCTTCAATATTTAAGTCGATTGCAGCTTCGATCTCGCCAATATCCGCCGAGCGTACACGCATAAGTTGACCTTTAAAGCCACTGTCGCGAACGGTCTGTGCTTCGGCGTTACTTGCAACGGCAACGCAAGGGATTTGTTGTTCGATAATAGTCGGCATCAGGCCCGCGATGCCATTACCGTATGCGTCGGCTTTCATCACGGCGCAGATTTTCGTTTTGCCATCCATGTGCGACTTGAACTGCTCAATATTATCGCGGAATTGACCTAAGCTTATTTCCAGCCAAGCGTTAGCGCCTTGAACTTGCTCTGCTTTTACTACAGTGTTGCTAATTTGAAGAGGGGCAGCAGTAGCTTGCATCGCAGGAGCAACGGTTGCAGCAGCGATAGTCAGTGATAGTAAGGTTTTATTTAAGCGCATAAAGTCTCCGTACGCGTTTTTTGTATTGGTTATGTTATTGAGTACTTGGGGAAAGTACCTGACGAAGTAAAACGCTCCAAGTAGTGCTTTGGAGCGTTTTTGAAGATCATGATTCAATATACCTAAATATATCTCAGTGATTGCACTCAATTTGCGCAAATCGAGGTTGATTCAATATCAACTAAGGTATCAACTGAGTTTAACTCAGTTTAAAGCGGCTCATTACATCTTTAAGAGAAATTGACAGCTGGCTTAGCTCACGACAAGCCTGTGCGGTTTGCTCTGAGCCCTGTGATACTTCTTGAGATGCCAAGTGTATGTTTTCAATGCTACGGTTAAGCTCTTCTGCAACAGAGTCTTGCTGGTTACAAGCCGTGGCAATTTGGGTGCCCATGTCTGAGATATCAGAAATCGAGTGTTCAATGTCGCTCATCAGCTGTTTTGATTGAATGCCTTGCTCTGCACATTCTGAGATACTGGTTCTAGAAAGTTCTGTCGCAGATTTCGCGTCTTTTGCAAGCGATTGTAGCTGTTCAATGATCGACGTAATTTCGCTGGTTGAATCTTGCGTACGGCCTGCAAGTGTTCGAACCTCGTCCGCAACCACGGCAAAACCGCGACCAGACTCACCAGCACGCGCAGCTTCAATGGCTGCATTAAGCGCAAGTAGGTTGGTTTGATCGGCAATGTCACGGATAACATCAACAATAACGTTAATTTTATTCGATTGCTGTTCAAGCTCTGCCACAGTATCGCCCGCAGCGCCAATTACGTTTGAAACTTCATGAATCGCGTCAACCATGCCTTGCGTTTCACGAACACCATGTTGTGTACGACGGTTTGCTTCGTTAGCTTGGTTCGCTGAATCTTCAGTATTACGTGCAACATCGGCTACTGCTGCTTTCATTTCTGTCATTGCCGTAGCAATGTGTGTGATTTGCAGTTGTTGATCTTTCATACCAGACGCAGAAATATCAGAGATTTGATTCATCTCTTCTACTGCACTGCTTAACTGTGTGACCGCAGCAATCACGTTGTCGATAACTTGGCGCAAGTCATCTTGCATCTTAGTGGTCGCATCCGCCAGCTCACCTAGCTCGTCATTGCCGATGGCTTTACGATCGATGTCGTTTGATAGGTCACCTGTTGCGATGGCATTTGCTTGCTCGACAACAAGTTTTAGTGGGCCACAAATAAGGCGTGTCAGCACGTACGTCATGCCTACCATGATAAGCAGAATAATCACGTTGCTTGCAATTGACGAGTTACTCAATCCATTTACAGAAGAAAGAATATGAGTTTTGTTACTGTCCATAGCATTTTTAAGTAGACGGATCAGTTCACCGAGCTCAGAGTCAACCGCTTCGAAAGCAGGTAAAGAGTTCGCCAAAATAGGGTGGGCCTTGCTTTTGTCGTTGGCTAGCATCGCTTCGTTGTACTGATCCATAGTGACCAAGTACTTTTTCCACTGACGCATAAGGCGCTGGTAAGTTTGTTGCTCTTCACCAGGCCAAATCGTTTCACCGTAAGAATCGAGCTCTTTGCTGATCTTTTCACGTTCGCGAATGTTGCTGGCAATTTTGTTTCTGATTTGGTCTGCGTCTTCATAAGTGTATGTCGCAAACTGAGCACGGCGCCAGCGAGACAAGTGATCTCGGATCGAATCTACTCTTTCCATAGCAGGAAGCGTATCATCGGTATAGTTTAAAAGCTCAGATTTAATGCTTTTGAGCTCTGTAGATAAAAATACGCCAAACGCAATGTTGACGATGGCAATGAGTAAAAACGATAGCGATATCTTTTTCGCTATAGAAAGATTCTTGATAGACATTAGTGATATACCTTGTTTTTCTTATGGTGTGTCGCCAAAGTAAACCACGTCCTTATATGTGATATATGTCCATTAAATTACTGCAACGAGTGTAAGCTATCATTATTTATTGATATTTTCGATAATGAATTGAGCTTTTTTTGAAAATAAAAAATGTCAATGATTTTATAAAGGTACGACCACATTCGATGCAAAGTTATCGGTAACAAAATATGATATTTCGTGTGAAACAGTGCCAAGAGTAGGGGCTCCAATTGTTACAGATGTTACAGAGCTGAAGAGAGTGGTGACTACGATCCGCGTTAGTCAGGCGTTTACAAGCTAAGCCGTTACGGGCATCAACATGTGTGTGACTTAGAGTTGATGAAAGCTAACGAGTGTTTCTTGGCCTAATTGAATGCCAATTGTACCGTCTGGATCGCTTTTTAAGCACTTAAATCAAAAAGATAAAATTTATTGTTGACCAGATAAATTAATCCGTTAAAGTACGCCTCGTTCTCACGGCAAAGGTCGCTGAGACAGATGGTGTCTAACCCATCGCATGATTGCGTTGCCCTGGTGGTGGAATTGGTAGACACAAGGGATTTAAAATCCCTCGGCGTTCGCGCTGTGCCGGTTCAAGTCCGGCCCGGGGCACCATCAAAATCTTTGGTAACAGAGATATAAAAATCAGAAAGGCGCCTTGGCAGAGTGGCTATGCAGCGGATTGCAAATCCGTGGACCTCGGTTCGACTCCGGGAGGCGCCTCCACTATTTCGAAAGCCAGTCTTAAATGACTGGCTTTCTTCGTTTTAAATCCATCAATCTATACTCGTTCACGCTTCTCTAAATTCCTCCCATGTTTTGATCACCATTCAATATTTTCAATGCGCTAGTCATTGATTTTATAAATGTTAAATAACTCAATAATTGTATAGGGTGATTGGTGCTAATTTCTCTTCGATTGTAATCCGAACTTTTTGTATCACAGGCAGCAACTTGGCTAGCGTGACCGTTGGCAATGCTTGGTGTGTATGAGCAGAAAGGAGGATTTTAGTCCTTAACGTGAGAGAAAAATAATGAAAACATTTAAATTAAAACGCACTATTTTACCTTTAACCTTGTTGTTAAGTTCATCTGCATTGGCTGCTGAGAATGGCACAATGATGCAGTATTTCCATTGGTATGTGCCTAACGATGGCACACTGTGGACTCAAGTGGAAAATAACGCTCCAACGCTAGCAGAAAACGGATTCACAGCGCTCTGGCTACCACCTGCATACAAAGGAGCGGGTGGCAGTAATGATGTCGGCTACGGCGTTTATGACATGTACGACTTGGGGGAGTTTGATCAAAAAGGATCAGTGCGCACCAAATACGGCACGAAAGATCAGTATCTTAGCGCTATCAATGCCGCTCACAATAACAATATCCAGGTTTATGGTGACGTGGTGTTTAACCACCGTGGTGGTGCAGATGGGAAATCTTGGGTTGATACTAAGCGGGTAGATTGGAACAACCGCAACATTGAACTTGGTGATAAATGGATTGAAGCGTGGGTGGAGTTTGATTTCCCTGGACGCAACGACAAGTACTCTAACTTCCATTGGACTTGGTACCATTTTGATGGCGTGGACTGGGACGATGCAGGTAAAGAAAAAGCCATTTTTAAATTCAAAGGTGAAGGTAAGGCATGGGATTGGGAAGTCAGTTCTGAAAAGGGGAATTACGACTACCTTATGTATGCTGACTTAGACATGGATCATCCTGAAGTTAAACAAGAACTGAAAGATTGGGGTGAGTGGTACATCAACATGACTGGTGTTGATGGCTTTAGAATGGATGCGGTGAAGCACATCAAATACCAATATCTTCAAGAATGGATTGATCACCTACGTTGGAAAACAGGGAAAGAACTATTCACGGTCGGAGAGTACTGGAACTACGATGTGAATCAGCTGCATAACTTTATCACCAAAACTTCTGGCAGCATGTCTCTATTCGACGCACCGTTACATATGAACTTCTACAATGCGTCTAAATCGGGTGGTAGCTACGATATGCGTCAAATCATGGATGGTACGCTGATGAAGGACAATCCAGTCAAAGCGGTAACCTTAGTAGAAAACCATGATACTCAACCTTTGCAGGCGTTGGAGTCGACGGTTGATTGGTGGTTTAAGCCGCTCGCTTACGCGTTTATCTTATTGCGTGAAGAAGGTTATCCATCCGTGTTTTATGCAGATTACTACGGCGCGCAGTACAGTGATAAAGGGCATGACATCAATATGGTCAAAGTGCCTTACATCGAAGAGCTCGTAACACTGCGTAAAGACTATGCGTATGGTAAACAACATTCTTATCTCGACCATTGGGATGTAATTGGCTGGACTCGCGAGGGCGATGCAGAACATCCACATTCAATGGCAGTGATCATGAGCGATGGACCAGGTGGCTCGAAGTGGATGTATACGGGCAAGCCAAGTACACGCTATGTCGACAAGTTGGGCATCCGAACTGAGGACGTTTGGACAGATGCGAACGGGTGGGCTGAGTTCCCTGTAAATGGTGGATCTGTCTCGGTTTGGGTTAGCGTTGAGTAATCCATTCTTGTGATTTTGATACAGAACAGGCAAATTTTGATGAAACTTTGCAGTGAATCAATACGTTATTTGATATTCATATAACAAATGAGTAACTTATATTTGAGCATTATCTAGAGGAAGATGAAGAATGGAATCTATTGCTGATGTATTGGTTGTGGCTATTGTGTTCGGTGCCATATTTGGGGGCGGGATAATTAAGTTAATCTTGAATCATCGTAAAGAAGTAAGAGCCTTGGAGATATCTGAACGTAATACAATGAGCCAAGAAGAACAAGATAACCTTAACAAGCAAATTGGTGACTTGAAGCGACGCGTTGAAGTGTTAGAGCGCATAGTCACAGATAGCAAATATCAACTTGAAAAAGAAATTGCCTCTCTGTAATTCACCACAAAAACGTAAAGCCGGCTGAGTCCGGCTTTTTAGTGCCTGTACATCATAGTTTTAGGGTACTTAGCTCAGCGTTCGTCAAAGAAGTCTTTATCGCGGATGTATTTACTCATAAAGTGATAAGAGAATGGTCGCATCAACCAACTAAATAGAGAACGTCCAAGTCGAATGAACGTTGGCGTATTCTCGTATATTTTCCCGTTATACAACCATAGCATTTTGCCTACATGCCAATAGAGAAAAGGCACTGGCGGCATGAATGTCACGATGTCGATGTCGCAACAAATCCGGTAAGTTTTGTGCCCCAAACGATAGCGTTTTTTAAAGGTCCAATCTCCAACTGCGGGCTGACCGAAAGTCACGACGCGTTTAATGCTCTTTGGGTATTTTTTCTCAATATAGTCGGCAAAAACACTGCCAATCGCGCCACCTGAAGAGTGACCAGTAATGGTGATTCTTTTTCCCCTAAGAATGAGCGGTACAACGATACCTTCGAGGCGCTCGATCACGGTCAACCCCAACCGATCTTCATTTCGGCTCGGTAAACTTTCTTGAAACAGAAGATGATAGAAACCCGCGTGAATGCGGTAATTCAGTCCCAACCGTCGACAGCTTCTCGTCCACATCGCGAAGTTTAACAACCAATCACTGATACTGTGTGAGCCTTTAATTACTACGACCACTTCACTCTGTTTTTTACTCCAGAGCACGCGAATCATAATCTTACCGTGTTCATTTCTAATGACTCGTTGCCCATTAGGATCGAATCCGTATTGAGTTTGTCTGAAGACGCGAGGATAGGCGAGATTACAGAGTACGGCATAGCGCTCATATTGGTATCGTTTTAATGGTTTCACGTTATCTTTCTTTATGGAGCCTAACGACTGACTGTAATTAATGAATATTAAAAATACGTGAACCTAGGTTAGTGCTGGTAGAGACTTTGTGTGTTGGTATCGTGGATGAAAGCCTCAAATTGGTCTAAGTGCGTTAAGATGGTCTGGCGCGAGATATCGTGATGTTCACTAAGCACGTTAAGCAGCTTTTTCAAGGTCTTACGATCTTTTTTATTTAGGTTTACTGCCTCTTTGATCTGTGTGAAAAATTCAATTTGACTTGAAGTGTCGTTAAAATCACCGAGCTTGTCTTGCAATAGTTTTAATTGTTTCACGTTGTTTTTGTGCTGTGGGGAAGGGTAGAGTGCGGAAAACCCTTCTAGCAAATAACGCAGCGCTTTGCACTTTATTCTCATTGAGTGGATCACGTTGGCACTACTTTTGTCCGAGATCTTGCGCCGTGCTTTGTCGACCTTTTTAAATTGTTCGGAGACTTTTTGGCTTGCGAAGAGTAACGCAGGTACGTTGTTATCCACTCGTTCGTGTTGTGTACTTCGCAGCAGACTATTCCTGACCAAAGTGCAGTGCATAGTGTATTCTTGTGTCGCTAGCCAACGCGCAACTTTTGTCTGTTCGTAAGCACGTTCGGATTCTATAAAGCCAAAAAGCGGCTCAAGAGAGGGTTTGTGGTTTGGGAGCATTTCAATGTATTGGCTTTTGTCCAAGATAAATACGTCCAAATCACGCAGCTTATTTGTTTTCTTCATCATTATTTTTAAATGAGGTTTCAAAATACGCTGTTCAAAAGGAGGTATCAATTCGCGAAGTAGCAAGCATAGTGAGCGTATGCGCCTCAGTGTGACGCGATATTGGTGTGTATATTCAGGACCCAAGTCATGGACGATCCCCTGTTCCAGAGAGCGTGCATAATCAAATTCAGTAAGTAAGAAGTGGGGTACTACGAAGTCGAGTTCGGAATCAGTGTGTAGCGGTAATTGAAATGATGACTTTCGAAACATGATGAGCGCTTATTTATCCCCTGCGGTACGAGTTAAGTTTATACCCATACTGTCAATTTGTGCGACTTGTCGATTCCTCGTTGATATGAAGTGATGAAGCAAAGTAAACGAGAGCAAAACAAGCTGATGTTCTTGTGAGCAAAATGATCGCCCTTTGTTCGTTTGAGTTGGCTTTTTAACCATTTGAATAAAAAAGACTAATTTTTTGTTGACCAGATAAATTAATCCGTTAAAGTACGCCTCGTTCTCACGGCAAAGGCCGCTGAGACAGATGGTGTCTAACCCATCGCATGATTGCGTTGCCCTGGTGGTGGAATTGGTAGACACAAGGGATTTAAAATCCCTCGGCGTTCGCGCTGTGCCGGTTCAAGTCCGGCCCGGGGCACCATCAAAATCTTTGGTGACAGAGATACAAAATCAGAAAGGCGCCTTGGCAGAGTGGCTATGCAGCGGATTGCAAATCCGTGGACCTCGGTTCGACTCCGGGAGGCGCCTCCACTATTTCTAAAAACCGGCCTAGTGCCGGTTTTTTAGTATCTGGTATTGTCAAACTATTCTAATGCACACTTTTCAATTGAATAATTAACTTTTGTACAAATACCAACCTCAATTATCAGTTAATCATTCTTTAACTAGTTTTCCCGAATTGCTATCTATAGCGTCATATTGTCACGTGATTTTAGTTCAATACTGAAAATAAAGTTGCACATATATCCTGCTTGTTTCTCTATATGTCTCTAGTTGATATTGCACTGTATCACTCAGTCTGTCTTTTAATCGAGTATAAAACTAGGTGAGCAAAAAACTTTTCACCACTTTAATTTAACGCAAATTTAACAATTAAAGATGAATAATATTACTCAAGAGTTGTTGAGGTATATTATTCGAATGACTCGTTATTAAGTTAATGAATTTAAAGGTTATAATTTCATGCGATGAAATTGAGGTTGTTTTAGTTCAATTTCTACTTGTTTGATTTTTAATGATTTAAATTGGCTGTAGTGCAAGTGATTTATTAAAGTCATTGTTGAATACAAAGTTTGTTCATATAAAACAATCATAAGGTTATTTTAAGTAACTGACAAAAATGGACAAATTTATTATTACACAAACTTAACCTAAATTACTTATCGCTCTGGTTGAATTTTGACCGGTTGCTTTGCTATGATTCCGGCTCTTATATTTTTGGTGGTTATCCTTTTATAACCATGTTGATGTATATAGGAACATATTTGGCTTTATAGGCTAGGGCATTTTATTGCCTAAAATTTATATCATTTTACCCTACCATTTCTGCTTATATTGGCGGGAAGGTGAACTAGTTATTAATTTAAAATTAGGTGAAGCAGTGATAAAAAATATTAAAATAAATAGAACAATCCTAAATAAAGGGTTGTCATTTTTATTAGTAATATTCGCTTGTTTACAGAGCATCCATTACGCCAGTGCAGCAGGAAGTACGACGGGACAGCAAAATACATTGGTTATCCTGCTGAACTTCAAAGAAAACCCAAATGAGCAGCCATTAACTTTGTCAGAGGCAAATAATCTAATCTTTGGCACAGTGAATGACTTCTACCGTGAAAGCTCTTTTGATCAAATGTGGCTGTCTGGGAAAGTCGTAGGTTGGTTTAATTTGCCGTTGTCTAATCAGGTTTGTGATTTTACCGCTGTTCAAGATGCAGCGGATCAAGAAGCCATCGCTGCGGGAGTGAAGCTTGAAGAGTACGATCGTATTGTTTACTTGATGACAAAAACGGCATGTGGTGTCGCTGGATCGGCAACTATTGATGGCATGCCTTCACGCGCGCACATCAATGGTGATTTTTCTCCGATGAACATCGCTCATGAGCTTGGGCATAACTTTGGTTTGCATCACTCTCGTGCACTTGATTGCGGCGAACATACGCTTTCAGACAACTGTACGTTGCGTGAATACGGTGATACCTATGATGTAATGGGTGGTCCAGACATCGGCTATTTGAATACTTTCCAGCGCGAGCGACTAGGATGGCTAGAGGGAGAGCACGCCTCAAAGACACTGGAAGTTACTCAAAATGGTACTTACTCCATCGCGAATTACGAGACGACTAGTGATCAGCCAGTTACGATAAAAGTACCTCGTGGTACTGATCCTTCTACAGGTGCAAAAAAATGGTTTTACATTGAATACCGCCAGTCTATTGGGTTTGACGACTTTTTAGATGCTCGTTCTTACTCGTTCTATCGTGGGGACGTTACGGATGGCATCATCATTCGAAGCGCTGTAGAAGGCGATGGGCGCAGCAGTAATCTGCTTCACTTTAAAACTGATTCTGAATATCGTGCGGTTTTTGGCCGAAATGACTGGTTTGACCCATCTATGCCGGTCGGTGGTAGCTATACTGACCCAGACTCAGGTGTAACATTGAGTTTGGTGAGTGCAGCGAACGGCATCGCTGAAGTAAGCGTTGTCTTTGATGGCTCTGACAACGGTAATATCGGGACTTGTACTGTAAATGCTCCATCAGTGACTGCGAAAGCTGCAACAAACAACTCGGTTGCAGCCGGCGATGAGGTTCAATATCAGGTCACTATTACCAACAAAGATAGTGCAGATTGTTCAGCGAGCAGTTTTTCTGTAAACGCGTCAGTGCCAACTGGTTGGAAAGCAAGCAGCAATGCAATCACGCTAGCAGCAGGTGAAACCGGACAAGTAATGATATCAGTCGTATCTTCGGTTGACGCTAGTGATAAAGACTATGTTTTGAATATGATCGTGACGCACGGAGAGGACTCAAGTCTGCAAACCGCAGCATCCGTGAATTACTCTGTAACCACTGAAATCTCACCATCACCAGAGCTCGTTGCTGTTGATGATCAGGTGACTATGTCTTCGAAACAGTCGGTGATTATCGATGTGATGGCAAACGATGTTGTTGGAGAGCAAAACTCTGCAAGCGTGCTTTCTTTTACTAGACCGAGCAAGGGGCGACTAGAGCTGTTATCAGATGGCACCCTGCGTTACACACCTGAGAAGAAATTCAAAAATAACGACAGCTTTACCTATACCATAGGTGATGGTCAAAGCAGCTCGACCGCTCAGGTCTCAGTGAAGTTAGAGTCCTCATCTGGTGGCGATTCTGGCAACTCTGGTAACAATGGGAAAGGTAAGAATAAATAGAACGATATAGTTCGAAAGAAAACGCCTGACGAGTTAACGTCAGGCGTTGTTTTATTAAGTTGTAAGTAGACCTTATTCAGGGCAGTTAACAGGCTCTGGACAAGTTGGACATAGCGTACATTCTGCAGACGCTGTTATCGCTTCTACGACAACATTACCGAAGATAGTTTCACCACTCGCATCCACAGTATCTGTAAACGCTCTGACTTCTTCACCCGGTAATGGAAGGCCTTCACCATCTCCTGGGATTGGCTCGTAGTTACCAGTAAAGTCGTAACACTCAGCAGGCGCAAGCATACCAACCTGGATTGGATTCGAGTCTTTGTTGTCGATTACGACAATGCCGTCAATGGTGACATTGGAGGTATTACATACACTACCACTGTAATTGACTTGAAGACCGTATTCATTAATACCAGTATCTTCAAATCGATTCACGACGACGACACTACAGTCTTTCTCTAGAGACAATGAACCAGGGATGTTTTGGCTTGGGCATTCCCAATCTGCGTTGTCAGAAACCGCAACACCACCACCAGTTTCAAGTGCTGCGCTTACTTCTGCATAGTTAGTGATACCGTTTTGGTCAATAATAAACGAACCATTAAACTCTTGCGTTTGTCCAACGGCGAGCATCGCTAAATTGAACACATGGTCACCAGCAGCCATATCGTTGTCAACGGCTGTAGTGTCTGTTGCCACAACATCATACAATGCAAAGTCACCGGTGTTTTCTACAGTGAGTTTATAATTGTATTTCAAAGTGTTACCATTGACAACGTCACTAAATGTACAAGTTTTAGTGATTTTAATGTCTGGTACGCCTGGTGTGTAACAGAATGAAATATGACTTAAGCCATAGTATCTACCGTTTTTACCCACAGGTGCATGTAGTAAGGCATCATCTTGATACAATAATCCATCTGTAAAGTAGTTATATAGGTTTCCGTCAGGACCACCTTTCACAAAGATAGCTTGCATAATCACAGGGCTATCACCTTGATCCCAACTGAAGGTTTTTGCCCCAGGTTGTTGATCAATAACCACTTCAAGCATGCCATCACCGAAAGTGCCGTCTGTAACTGGCTCAAGCTTGTATTCTATCAAACCATCGATCCCTGGAAGTAATTGTTGACAGGTGTTATTCCCTTCAACAAATATTGGTTGCACGCCTCGGCTTGAAGGGTCGCCAGCGGATGCGTAAACAATTTGAGAGCTCAGCACTAAGCTAACCGCTATGACCCAAGTAAACAGCTTAAACATGCTGCTGATATTGATCGCTGTAAGTATATTCTGGCTACATAAAGTGGAACAACGGTAACTCTTACTGCCCCACCAAGAGTTAAATATGGTTTTCATAAAACCTCCTTGTGTAAGTGGGCTCGCTACGTCCTTGAGCCCACATACGTGATAGTTTTCTCACAGAGTTAAACTGCGCCAGTTGACTAGCATAGAGTGTTCCATATTTAACCTTTTGTATTTGTTGATTATTTTTTATTTTTGTACAGAGGGGTGAACAGTTTGTTTATATTTTCATAAATGGTTGAGCTAAAACTTATTCGCTAAACGACTGAATATGTTTTAGTTAAATGAGTATTCAATTAGATGTGTAAAGGATGTAACACTATGCAAACAGGTGTTACACATCACCTTCACATTATTGGGAGTACGTGAGTAAGCGTCTATTTCATATTCATAGTGGACAGTTTCAATACCGTCGCTTTTGCGCATCTGTCACAGGTGTAAACAATAAAGTGTCAATCTGTAACATTATCCTAGAACACGTATATATCTTTGTTATCGTAGGTTTTTTTGTCTCTTTTGTTTTCTTTCTCTTTCTTTAAAATTGAACACTCTGTTCATTCTCTTCGCTGTTGAAAATATTTAGTTTAATAAAATCATAACCTTAAGTAGTGGCATGCTCTATGCGTTATACGAGCTCGAAACGAAAGTTGTATCTCGCTTTCACTCTTTCTTAAAAGGCAATTAATGACATAGGGACCTTCGTCTAGCTTTAGAAGCGTTCTAAGGAGTAGGTTATGAATTCTTGTAAGTCAGGTATCTGGCATACGATGAAGAGCTTTCTTTATGCAATATTTACAAGCTTGCTAATAGGTAGCTCTGCATTTGCAACACCAACAGATGGCGTATTTGAGTTAGAAGCAAATGCTAATGCGATAGATGACTCTGGAGTAGGTGCTCCAGATGACTGGTCAACGCCGCCAAACAGTGGTGGAGCATTAGTATTTAGCTTTGAGAATGACACGGCAACACCGGATACAATCTTTACTGGTGGTAATAAAGACATCAAAGACATACCGGAACTTGGTTGGAAGACTGGTACGGTACTTGATAAAGGGGACATTCTTCATGCGTATGCAGCGGCATACAACATTAATAATGACCTTGTACTTACCTTTGGTGCAGACCGTTTTGGTAACAGCGGTGATGCCTTCTTAGGTTTTTGGTTTTATCAAGACTCGGTCAGTACAAACCCAGACGGTACATTCACGGGTCAACATATTGCTGGCGACCTTTTGATTCAGGTGAATTATTTGCAAGGGGCAAATGAGGGGCCAGAAATTTTGGTTCTTGAATGGGACACAACTTGTGCGAAAGCTGATAACAATAATCCACAAGATGGTCAGTGTGCTGCGACAAACTTACGTTTGAAAGTTAAGACAAATGCACTGTGTTCACCAGGCGCGCAAGATGTGTGTGCTTCAACCAATACAACTGACTCACCTGCACCATGGGCGTATACGCCAAAAAGTGGTGTCGAAAATGTCTTCCCTCCAGAAACCTTCTTTGAAGGTGGTGTAAACCTTACTGAACTTCTACAAACAGACACCTGTTTTAGCTCATTTGCAGCCGAAACAAGAGCATCAAGCAGTATTACCGCTCAGTTGAAAGACTTTGTGGTTGGTGACTTTGAGTTGTGTAGTGTTGATATCACCAAAACATGTAATCAAGCGGTCGTGAATGAAACAGAAGATGGTTACGTTTACTCATACAGCGGCGACGTGATTAATGATGGTGTCGGTACGCTCTACGATGTTGTTGTAGAGGATTTAGAAGCAGGTACTACACATAGCTTAGGTGCCATTGCTTCAGGTGATAGTGCTTCATACAGCGGCAGTTTTGAAAGTACAAGCAATGGTCTAACTAATACGGTGAAAGTCACAGCAGCTGCGACTCCGGGTGGCCAAGCGACCATTACTGATACCGCAAGTGATCCATGTGAGTCATTGAGCTTGTCTCCAATGATTAGTGTAACGAAATCATGTGAAAGCGGCTTCAAACTTACTGAAAACGGTATCATTGCAGAAGTGAGCTTCTCGGGAATGGTATGTAACACAACGCCTGGACTTACTTTAGTGAATGTTTCTGTTGTGGATGACTCAGGTACGCCTGAGGATGCTTCTGATGACGTGACAGTAGTGGATAATATCGAACTCGCTTCGGATCAATGTCAGTCTTATACTGGTAGTTATATCCCAACGGCATTTAGCAATGCAGAAACACAATCTTTCCGTGATACTGTGACAGCGGTTGGTTTCTTGAAAATCGATAATACTCAAGCGACGAATACAGCTTCTGCTGACTGTGATATTTGTCCTGCACCAAGCAACTAATTGACGTCTTGTGAATAAAAAGCCTGGAGTATTCTCCAGGCTTTTTTGTATGAATTGCGTGATTTAGTTCGGTTTCCCTTTACCGTTTCCACCACCATTCCCACCAGAAGTCGATTGTAAGGTGATGCTAATCGTCGCGGTTGAAGAAGACTGACCGTCACTGATCGTATAAGTAAATGAATCATTATTCTTAAACTTCTTCGAAGGTGTGTATTCAATGGAGCCATCGCTCAGTACACGGGCGCTGCCTTTGTTTGGCTTAGCGACCGTAATTGCAAGAGAGGTCGATTGTTCAAACGAGTCATTATTTAACTGCTCGATGCGAACGACGGATTTATCACTGATCGTTACGCTATCATTCACCGCCTCAAGTGGTGACGTCGACTCAGACAACACTGTGTAAGATAGCTCGGTTTTGGCTGATTGTTCATTTTCAGCATCTATAACGTCAACGGTTATGCTGTAAGAGTTCGGCTGAGCATCGCTGTTTGACGTAACCATGACCGTCGTTTCTGCACTCATGCCGGAAGGAACCGTCAAGGCGCTTGCGTCATAATTCCATCCGTCAGGAACGCTTAAAGCCGTTGTATAAGTCGCGTCTGCACATTCTGTATTGTTCTGGTTCGTCACTTTAAGATTATACGCTAACGTTGCTCCAGCATTTGCATCAGAACCTGATAGTGGGGTTAGAGAGAGTAGAGGCGATGTCGCAACGCATTGCCCGGATTCACCACCAAATATGACACTGACCTGGGCGTTTTGACCATTAGCACTTTCCAAAGTAATTGACACGCCTGTTTTTGGATCGGTGAACGTTCCACCAATTGGAAGAGCAGGGTCTTCCCAGTCATTACTCCCAAATAATTGTTTGAAAGTGGAGTCAGGCTTCATGTGTAGCAAGCGGCTACTTTTAAGATCACCGTCTGTCGCTAGGCGCACAACCACACCTTCTGTCACATCTTGGCGGTATACGATGTACGAACGGTCACGTAAAAAGCTGTCGTAGCCAAGAGCTTGTCGATATTCAACGTAAAACCATTGGCGCTGACCTGTAATTGGATCGGTACCTCTTGGGATTTTTAAAACTTTTGATGAAGTACTTTCAAAGTCTTCATAGGCATCAATAGAGTAAACACCATCACTAGAAATGATTTGAGCAGGGGAGGTCTGCCACCCTAAGTTTTCCAATTGGAAGGCGCTAAAGTAACCCATATCGTAGTTACCCATTGTATCGTAGCTATCACCGTACTCTATGACACGGCAATCACCAGCTAACGTACCGTCTTTACAGTCGAGTGCGGAAGCGTGATGCAATCCAAAATTATGTCCTAATTCATGGGCGATAACTCGAGGCTCGAAAACCGCATTTATTGACGCTCTAGAGGGAGTTACTCCTTGACTACCAGAGCCTTCTGATGCACATCCAGTTTTGGTTGTTAAGTAGATAAAACGGTCATAGTTTGATAGTTGATATCCCGCAGTTTCAGCCATTTTGTTGGCTTCCGCTGCTACAGCATCATCATCGCAAATTTGGTTTGATATCGGTAAGGTGAATGTTCCAGCAACATCACCAGATAGCCAAAGTTGCCCCTGGGACATTTGCGAATAGAAGTCGCTAACGGTATTAAAAACAACATGATGGGCGTCTTCTTTAGAGATCGGGATCTCTTGAGGGTTTTCTTGGAAATTGACGAGTACAACTAATGTTTTTTGTTCACCACTAGCCACTTGCTCAGCATAAGCCTCTGATGAAAAAGAATATGCTGACACGAGGGTTACAAAGCCTAGAGCTAGCAAGCGTAAATTTGACGCAACAAAGCCCAATTGAGGGAGGATGACCTTCTTCAATTTATATACCTACTTAATATTTTGATATTAAATGAAATTACAAATTCATAATGTTTTAAATAAAATAAATACCGAGCTCTATCCAAATAGAACCAGTAATTATCAAGTGTGCATTATGTTTTATAAAGTTTGTTTTATATTTGTGTGTGTTTATTACTTTTAAACACGAGGCGAGATATTAGCAGAAGGGGTGGTTAAAATTCAACCATGCATTTCGGTTTTTATAAGTTTATGAATTATAATGTTTAACTACTTTTTACTGGTGGTTTTTATAAAAATAATAAGAAATAATATTGTATGCAACAAAAGCAGTTACAAAGACAGTAATAATATTACACCGTGTAGTATGCAACACTCTTAATTGTTTGTTATTTCTTTTGTTTCCTATATAAATGACTTATTAAAAATAAGACGCTATCAATTCCGTAGAGAAAATTGTCAAATTAAAGAAATATTAATTTCAAAAAACAAGAGACTTATTATATCTGGATATAGGCAACGCCATTTTTGCCATTTTTCTTTATCTCATACATTGCATGATCGGCTTTTTGATAAACTTCATTAAACTGTTGTTTTCCTTTATCAAATAGACAAACACCGATGCTCATTCCAATCGTTACTTTATTTAAGTCCTGATTTATCGCAGGAATGATGGAACTTAAGAGTCGATCACAAAGTTGAGATATTTCTTCTTGATTTGAATAAGAGCTTAAAACGACAAACTCATCTCCTCCTATGCGTCCGACTTGAGACTTGCTTGGCGCAAGCTCTGTTAAGCTATTGGCGATATTAATGAGGAGAGTATCACCAGTATGATGGCCTAGCTGGTCGTTAACTGCTTTAAAATTATCTATATCAACAAACACTAAGGCAGACTGCTGAGACGGCTTGGTTTGAGGTTGATGATTAAAGTTTTCCTCAATTGCTTTTCTATTTAACAGTCCGGTCAATGGATCACTCGAAGCTAACTTAGCCAGTTGCTGCTCATATCGCTTTTCTTTTGTAATATCGATATGAGTGCCCATCATGCGTAGTGGTTCGCCATCAGAACCATACTCGACGATGCGCCCTCGATCGTAGACCCAACTATCACTGCCGTCTTTATGAATCATGCGATGAACTACCTCATAAAGGTCGGTTTTGCCAGCTAGGTGATCTTCAAATGCACCCACCGCAAGATCATAATCTTCAGGGTGGAGATTGTTTTTCCACGTTTCAACCGTCGCGGTTAACTCATGGGGCTGATAACCTAGCATTTTGCCCCACTGCATATTGAATATCGTCAAAGTACCTGAAGGAATATGCTGCTCCCACAAACACAGTCCATTACTGTCGAGTGCAGCATTCAACTTTTCTTGTAGTCGCGCATTCTTCCGCTTCAGCTCTTCATTTTCTTTTTCTAAGCAGGCAATTCGAGTTAGATATTCTTCCATTTTGCGCATAATTTACGTCGTTTTCGGAGCGACAATATACGAAAAATACTTTGCAATTTCTATGATTGAGCTTGGAGATATAAGTATTGAATATGCGGTAAATAATAAAGAATCGGTGATGTTACTTAAGAGCAGCAAAGTAAATGCTTGGAAAAACAAAGAGGGAAATAGGGGATAAGCGAGGGGCTCTCCTGGTGCAAAGTCATAAATGAGGCCTTTGCACCGGGACTACTGAGGGTTAGCGGTTTAGTGCACCACAACGCTCAGGCTGGTAGGTGATATCGACAATTTCAATTGTCTTCACTTGATTATTTGGCATTGGCCATTCAAGTTTTTGACCAACAGACAAACCGATCAGTGCGCTGCCTACGGGCGCAAAAATGGAAATATCATCACTGCTTTTCAGCTCAGATGGGTAAACCAGTGTCTTTGTCATGGTTCTATCTTCACCTGCAAATTTAAACTCTACAGTTGAGTTCATCGTGACCACATTATCTGGCATTTGTTCTGGCTCAAGAACCGTCGCACGGTCTAGCTCTGCTTCTAGCTCAACAAGCTCCGCCGCGATGTTTGGCATTTTATCCAACAAAGCCGTGATTCGGTTCATATCTAAGCTTGAAATGTAGATAGAATTGTTTTCTGACATTTTATGACTCCCAAATAAAAGGCCGCCTCACAAACATGGGACGGCACTCTATATGTCAATTACGGTATCAATCATATGGATTTTATTCCATATGAACTAAATCAGATTCTAGTCTTTATAGTGCGACTTAGCTAGTAAAAGATTTTTGTTGTGAGACTTGATTTTTCTAAAACTTTCAGTCACTTCAGTTGTTCACCTTTAATAGCCTTGAAACGGCTAGGTTAAAACGAATGCTTTGTTTTTAAACAAAGCAGGGTTTATCGTTAGCGTGGTTTAACTCGACAATCATTGCCATTCTGTAAAAGCCAAAACTGTATAGCCCTTTGTGAGCATGACTGCGGTTATCTCATTTTGTAAAAACTACCAACATCCGTTAATAAATTACCTTTTATTCTTCAATATCAAGATAAAAACGTTCATCTACCCCTTTAGGGTAGTTTGAAATTGTAATTGATTTACATCATGTATTAATTTTCTTTCACAATTAACAATGAGCTCAGTGATAAGAACCTAACCCTTAGGAATTATAATGAGCAAGTTGAAGCTAGTAGTCATCGGTAACGGTATGGTAGGGCACCGTTATATTGAAGACTTAGTCGAGAAAGCTGATATCTCTAATATGGAGATTACCGTTTTCTGTGAAGAACCTCGTGTCGCATACGACCGTGTGCACCTTTCCTCTTACTTTTCTCACCACACTGCAGATGAACTTTCTTTAGTGAAAGAAGGCTTCTACGAGAAACACGGCATCAATATGTTGATCGGTGAACGTGCGATTAACATTAACCGTGAAAACCGCATTGTTTACTCAAGCACTGGCCGTGAAGTTCAATACGACAAGCTGATTCTTGCTACAGGCTCATTCCCATTTGTCCCGCCTATCAAAGGTCATGAAAGCAAAGACTGTTTTGTTTACCGCACGATCGAAGATCTAAAAGCGATTGAAGCGTGTGCGAAAAACAGCAAATCAGGCGTGGTTATCGGTGGTGGTCTGCTAGGTCTTGAAGCGGCAGGCGCATTGAAAGCACTAGGTGTAGAAACGCACGTTGTTGAGTTCGCACCAAAGCTAATGGCTGAGCAACTTGATCTAGCTGGTGGTAACCAACTTCGTCAAAAAATCGAGCGCATGGGCGTGAACGTTCACACTAGCAAAAATACGCTTGAGATTGCGGCAGAAGGCACAAACGCACGCAATGTTATGCGTTTTGCTGACGGCTCAGAGCTAGAAACAGACTTCATCGTATTCTCTGCAGGTATTCGTCCACAAGACAAACTAGCTCGTCAAATGGAGCTAGAAGTTGGCCCTCGTGGTGGTGTTGCCATCAACGACCACTGCCAGACTTCTGATGAGAACATCTACGCGATTGGTGAGTGTGCGTCTTGGAACGACATGTTCTACGGTCTTGTTGCTCCGGGTTACAAGATGGCGACGGTTGCTGTTGATCACCTACTAGGTAACACAGAAAGCAAATTCGAAGGCGCTGACATGTCTGCGAAGCTGAAATTGTTGGGCGTGAAAGTAGGTTCTATCGGTGATGCGAACGGTCGCACTGAAGGTTGTAAGAGTTACGTTTACCAAAACGAAGAGCAAGAAGTTTACAAACGTCTTATCGTTTCTGAAGACAACAAGAAGCTGCTAGGTGCAGTACTAGTAGGTGACACGTCTGATTACGGCGATCTGCTTCAACTAATGTTGAACGAAATCGACCTACCAGAACACCCAGATGCGTTGATCCTTCCTGCACACGCAGGTGCTGAGAAACCAGCACTCGGTGCGGATGCACTACCAGAAAGCGCAGTGATCTGTTCATGTTTCGACGTAACCAAAGGCAAGATCGCTCAAGCGGTTGCTGATGGTCACCACACATTGGGTGACATCAAAGCAGTGACTGGCGCAGGTACAGGCTGTGGTGGCTGTATTCCTCTAGTGACTTCAGTACTCAACGCCGAGCTTGCTAAATCTGGTATCGAAGTGAAAAACGACGTGTGTGAGCACTTTGCTTACTCGCGCCAAGAGCTGTTCCACCTAATCCGTATTGAAGAGATCAAAACGTTTGATGAGCTTCTGGAGAAATACGGTAAAGGTTACGGCTGTGAAGTATGTAAACCACTTGTGGGCTCTATTTTGGCGTCTTGCTGGGGTGAGCACATTCTTAAGCCACAACTGGTTAAGCTGCACGACACGAACGATAACTTCCTAGGTAACATCCAAAAAGACGGTACTTACTCTGTGATCCCACGTATGGCGGGTGGTGAAGTAACGCCTCAAGCACTGGGTGCGCTAGCGAACGTTGCTGCTGAATACAATCTATACACCAAAGTAACCGGTGCTCAGCGTATTGGTCTGTTTGGTGCTCAAAAAGACGATCTTCCAGAGATCTGGCGTAAGCTTATCGACGCTGGTTTCGAAACAGGTCAAGCATACGCAAAAGCACTTCGTATGGCGAAGACCTGTGTTGGCTCAACGTGGTGTCGTTACGGCGTTCAAGATTCTGTTGGTTTAGGTTCTTACATCGAGAACCGTTACAAAGGCATTCGTACACCTCATAAGATGAAGTTTGGTGTTTCTGGCTGTACTCGTGAGTGTGCGGAAGCACAAGGTAAAGACCTTGGCATCATCGCGACTGACGCAGGCTGGAACATGTACGTATGTGGTAACGGTGGTATGAAACCTCGTCACGCAGACCTACTAGCAAGCGATCTAGATAAAGAAACGCTAATCAAGTACATCGACCGCTTCATGATGTTCTACATCCGTACTGCTGCGCCACTACAACGCACATCAGTTTGGATGGAAAACATGGAAGGTGGTGTTGACTACCTACGCGAAGTGATTGTTGAAGACAAACTTGGCATCAACGCTCAATTAGAAGCAGACGTAGCGAAGCTTGTAGACGAGTACGAGTGTGAGTGGACGGCGACCATCAATGACGAATCACAACTGACTCGTTTCGCACACTTCATCAACTCTGACAAGCGCGATGACAACGTTGTGTTTGTTCAAGAGCGCGAACAGCACCGCCCAGCGACCTTCACGGAGAAACATCCTGAAGCGAAAGGCGACATCCTACACGTAGCGATCACTGAAGCATAAGGGAAGGTTGAACATGTCATTTGAAAAGATTTGCCAAATCAGCGACATCGTACCGGGCACTGGCGTTTGTGCTTTGGTTAATGGTCAGCAAGTTGCGGTATTTCGCCCAACAGAAGCGGAAGAAGTGTTTGCCATCAGCAACAAAGACCCATTCTTCCAATCAAACGTGCTTTCTCGCGGTTTGATTTGTGAGCACCAAGGCGAACTTTGGGTAGCAAGCCCACTTAAAAAGCAACGCTTTAACCTGACAACAGGTGCGTGCATGGAAGACGAGCGTTTTAACGTGAAAGCGTACAAAGCGCGTGTAACCAACGGTGAAGTAGAAATTTCTGCATAAGCTTGGTTTGCATTCCCTCCTCCTTAAGGGGAGGGAGTGCACCGAGTACTTAGATTCAATAGACAAAGGCTTTCCAAGCGTCATTTTTGGGGAACAGGGAAGCGAGATGATGTCGACAGCAGTGGGTGTCAACGGGAAGCCTTTCTCTATTCAATCTTTAACTTTTTAACTTTCAATTTTGAATAAGGACACATTCATGTCTACAGACTTTAAACCTGCTGAATTCGTGCAAACCATGATCAACGTGGGTGAAGCGAAAATTAATACCAGCACACGAGATCTTCTGCTTCGCGGCACGATGGCAGGCGTTATTCTGTCTCTTGCGGTGGTGGTTGCTATTACCGCGATTGTACAAACGGGCATTGGCCTTGTGGGGGCGCTTGTTTTCCCTGTGGGCTTTGTGATTCTCAGTGTGATGGGTTACGACCTTGTCACAGGTGTTTTTGGTCTTGCTCCTTTGGCTAAGTTTGCTAACCGTCCGGGTATCACTTGGGGTCGTATTTTCCGTTGCTGGGGATTGGTAGGTTTGGGTAACCTGATTGGTTCTCTAATTGTGGCTTACCTAGTGGCAATCTCTCTAACCGGTAACTTCTCTCTAGAGCTCAACGCGGTAGCGAAGAAGTTTGTCGCTGTATCGACTGCCCGTAGCCTTGGTTTCGAAAACATGGGCATAGACGGATGGATCACGTGTTTTGTACGCGCTATCTTTTGTAACCTAATGGTGTGCCTAGGCGTGATCGGCAACATGACGGCACGTTCAGTATCTGGTCGTGTAGCGATGATGTGGTTCCCAATCTTCATCTTCTTCGCACTCGTATTTGAGCACACCGTGGTAAACATGTTCCTATTCCCACTGGGTATGATTCTAGGTGCGGATTTTGGTATCGCGACTTGGTTGAACTTCAACCTTATCCCAACCATCTTAGGTAACATCGTTGGTGGTCTCGTAATGACTTGTCTGCCACTGTATCTAACTCATGCGAAAACAGCGCCTTCTATCTGCGTAGTTGAAGAAGAAGTAAAAGCAGAACCTGCAATCGCAAAATAAACCGCTTTATATGGCCCTATCTTTTGCGGGTGGGGCTATTCAACTCATTTAACTTTCAATAGATATTGTATTGATTTAGCTATAAAAAGTAATAACTCCTTGGGGTAGTTTGAACCTTAAGTTAATAACGTGAGTGTTACTCTTTATATCCAAATTTCCGATAGGCGTTGATATGACTACTGCGAACTCATCTTTAAACAACGGCTTTGTTTCTTTAGTTGGTGCAGGTCCGGGCGATCCAGACTTGCTGACGGTCAAAGGTTTGAGAGCCATTCAAGCGGCTGAAGTTGTGGTGTATGACCGATTGGTGTCGAAAGACATTCTTAAACTGGCTCACGCATCTGCTGAGATGATCTATGTAGGCAAGAAACTGGACTTTCACTGTGTACCTCAAGATCAAATTAACCAAATCTTGGTACAAAAAGCACAAGAAGGTAAACGCGTTGTGCGCCTAAAAGGTGGTGATTCTTTCATCTTTGGACGCGGCGGTGAAGAGTTAGAAGAGCTTGCAGAATATGGCATCAAATACGAAGTGGTGCCGGGGATCACCGCGGCGGCGGGTGCAACAGCTTACGCGGGTATTCCATTAACGCATCGTGACCACGCGCAAAGTGTTCAATTTATTACGGGTCACGTGCAAAAAGACGGTCGAGAAATTGAGTGGCATTCGTTAGCGCAATCCAACAACACACTTGTGTTCTACATGGGTTTGAAGCAAAGCGGTCATATCATGGATAAGCTGATCACTCATGGATTAGATCCTGAGATGTCATGCGCAATTATTGAAAACGGTACCCGCCCAGAGCAGCGCGTGTTCCAAGGAAAATTGAACGAACTTTCTGAAATGGCTGAGAAGGCGATCAGTCCAGCATTGATCGTCGTTGGCAGCGTGACTCAGTTGCACAACAAACTAGACTGGTTTAGAAAATAAGTTCGTCTAATGGTTAGATTTTGCAGGGGCTATGACGTCTCTGCATTTCTTGCTTACGCATTGGCATTTGATCAATCAAGTTGTTGATAAATGGCCAATCCGTTTCTGCGCCCCATCGGTATTTCTCTTGGCCATCTTTACCAAGTAAAATTGCGGTATGTGAACCTTTTTCAATTTCATACAGCTTGGCAAGCATTTTCAAATCAAATTCTTCTTTGAGCCAAGCTGGAGACGTATAGCCTTGTTCTGTAATGACTAATGTGACCACATCTCTGTCTTCCAACTCACACTCATTCATGAGTGTTTCTAGTAAGAATTGTTTAACGTATTCATCGTTTTCTGGAGCGAAGTAAAGCACACTCCGATGTGGCCAGTACTTTGAATGTGCTGGATAACCGAATGCTGTCGATGACAAGATACAAGAAAGTAGTATCACTAGTAACTTTCCGCCCATGACAGTTCCCCTAGAAACCCAAATACCGTTTATACGTTAAGTTTAGTGGAATTGGCTCATTGTGCTTTTACCAAAACTGACTTAGGGTAGGCAGCAAATAAATCAAGCGTAGAAAAGATGAATTCAGAAAGAAAACAAAAGATCGCCATTTTGGTTGATGTACAGAATGTGTATTACACCTGTCGCGAAGCGTATCGCAGTAATTTTGATTACAACCAGTTTTGGTATGTTGCGACGCAAGGGAAAGAGGTGGTGAGTGCTCGTGCTTATGCCATCGCGAGTAACGATCCAAAACAGCGTCAGTTTCATCACATTTTACGCGGTGTTGGGTTCGAGGTAATGCTTAAACCCTATATTCAGCGTCGTGACGGCAGCTCGAAAGGCGACTGGGATGTCGGTATTACTCTTGATGCGATTGAAATTGCCCCTGAAGTTGAGGAAGTGATTCTCGTTTCTGGAGATGGGGACTTTAGTCTGCTAGTGGAACGAATTCAGCAGCGCTTCAATAAAACGGTGACCGTTTATGGTGTGCCTAAGCTAACATCCCAAACTCTGATTGATTGTGCCGATAACTTTGTCGCGATTGATGATGACTTCTTACTGTAATAACTAACGTGACAAAGAAAAGGCGAGTCATTCAGGCTGTACGCTAACGTACAATGACTCGCCTCTAATTTATTGTTGATTTGGCTAATTATGAAGGAATGATCATTTGTCCTAACAAGTAGCCCAGACAGCAAGCACCAATCACACCAATCAAACCTACCGACATAAATGAGTGGTTGAAGTACCACTTACCAATCTTAGTGGTACCTGACGTATCGAAGTTCACTGTCGCGATATCTGAAGGGTAGTTCGGAATAAAGAAGTAACCGTATACCGCAGGCATTAGGCCGATAAGCAGTGCAGGATCCAGACCCAAGCCAAGACCGACAGGCAACATCATACGTGCAGTCGCTGCTTGAGAATTCACTACAACCGACACAATGAACAACGCAAGCGCGAACGTCCAAGGGTAGTTGGTTACCATCTCAACGATGCCAGATTTGAACTGAGGCATTGCGTATTGGAAGTAAGTATCTGACATCCAAGCGATACCGAAGATAGCAATGGCAGCCACCATACCTGATTTGAATACTACGCCGTTTGGTACGTCACGTGGATCAGTTTTGGTTGCAAGCAAAATGATACCGCCGAAGCAGAGCATCATCATTTGAATCACAACGGCCATGCTGATTGGTTTCGCGCCATCTACGATGGTACGAATGTCCGGCCACATCGCGATAACGACGATAACCAAGATAGACGCGATGAACAGCAACACAGAGTTACGAGCACTTGTTGGTAGCACTTCATCAAGAGATGTTGCAGTGGTGTTGAGGATCTTGTCACGCCACACCGGATCTTTTAAACGCTCTTGGTATTCTTCATCATCTTCCAGTTCTTTACCGCGTTTTAGGCTGTAAAGTGACATCAGCAACGTACCGAATAGCGTCGCTGGAACAGTAACGAGCAAAATAGAAAGCAGAGTGATCTCGTGCTGAATATCAGAGAGTTGTGCCAAGTAGTAAACCACTGCCGCTGAAATTGGAGAGGCCGTAATCGCGATTTGCGAAGCGACGGAAGCGGCTGCCATTGGACGTTCCGGACGAATGCCGTTTTTCAGTGCAACGTCGCCAATGATTGGCATGATGGAGTAAACCGCGTGACCTGTACCGAGCAAGAAGGTCATAAAGTAAGTAACAAAAGGAGCGATCAGGGTGACGCGTTTTGGGTTTTTACGAAGCACACGTTCGGCAACTTGCAGCATGTATTTCAAACCACCAGCCGCTTCAAGAATGGATGCACATGTTACCACTGCTAGGATGATCAACATAACGGTGACAGGAGGGGAGGTTGGCGGCATCTTAAAGATGAAGACTTCAATCACCAAACCAATACCAGATACGACCCCAAGGCCTATACCACCATAACGTGAGCCGATATACAGCATCACGAGCAAAAATAGAAACTCAAGATACAACATGTGGATTTCCTTATTCAAAACAGGGGGCTATATAGCCAAATTACTTAATTACATTGTCCCGATATTCAGAAAGAAAATACTTCATGTTGTTCACACTCCTTTGGATAAGAAACAGCAATATTCAATTATTGGCAATAACTCACGCTACACAGGGAAACTGTTAACACAGTTTTATCAGGGTGTTTTTATGCTGTGTATTTTTGCGATCATGTCAGCGCTAAATGCGAAGAGGTTTAAGAGTTTGTTGCTATTCATCGCATACGTAACCAGACCTTACGGGCGCAAAGAGCTTGAAAATAGAGGCAGAGACCACAGATGAGAATAGGCTTTTGTTATGTGAACACAAAGGATAATAGTTTGCATTGCGATTAGTGCTTGGGTATAAAGGTGTCAGAATGACTACACCAACAATAAACCATCATGTCTGAGCAATTTTTCCCGCAACTATTTCAAACTTCGAGTGAGATTACGCCTTACCTTCACGGTGATATTGGCGAAATAGGGCAAGAAGTTATTCATATCGAAAATGATATAAATCCGATCATTCAAGGCCTTTACCAACAGTTGTCTGAGGCTCATCCGGAAGCGGGAAAAGCGTATTGGTTGACGAGAACGTGGGATTTGTTGTGTTGGCAGCCTGTTTATGTTGCGTTCATTTCTATCTACGGTTTCCACACGTTGCCAAACATTCGTGAGATGGCGCAGCACCTCAAGCCTTGTTTTGTGTCTGGATATCGATTCGCTGACGAAACACATATACATGGTAAGCCAGAAGAATTAATAAAAGAGGCCGGACGTCAAATTCGAGAGTTGTTCGATTTCTACCAACAAGAAATGAGTCAATGGACGCGCATTCGCCCAGGCTTCACTCATCAATTGATGTCGGATGGGATCATGGCTTGTTTGATTCGTCTTCAACAGCGTTTTCCGCAAATGACCAACACAACATTACGTGAGCATGCCATCTTGTGGTTACAGGCATTGGGTTTAGATGCCAACAATAGTCATTCACTTTATGAGACGTCACTGGATCAGCCGCTAAAATTGGTCAGAAAAAGCTGTTGTTTAGTCTATAAGTGTGAAGGCAGAAAGCTTTGTGAAGATTGTCCTCGTTTAGAAAAAAATCGACAGCTTATGAGCAAGCATAATCCTAATTAACATTTGGTTAACTTATGTAACAGTGCTCGATTTGAGAGTGAGAATAAGTATCATTGCATGCTCTTGTTGACAACAAAAAGATAAATACAATGATAAAAAGGACGTTTTCTCTTAATCTCATCGTACTTGCGATGAGCAGTGGATACGCAGTTAGCTCAATAGCTGCGGAAGAACTTCAACAAACATCAACACCAAGTGATGAACAAATGGTGGTCGTGGGCAGTGTGATGCCGAAATCGATCTCTGATATTCCAGGAACGGTTTGGTTTGTAGGGCAAGAGGAAATTGCCCAACAATATCGCGCGGGTAAGACACTTGGTGACATTCTTTCTGCGACCATTCCTTCGTTAGACGTTGGTACGGGTGGTCGAACTAACTACGGCCAGAACCTGCGTGGCAGAGCGATGTTGGTGATGATTGATGGTGTCTCACTGCAGTCTTCTCGCCCAATTAGTCGTCAGCTTGATGCGATTGACCCATTCAACATCGAGCGAATTGAAGTACTATCTGGTGCAACTTCCATTTATGGTGCAGGCGCTACTGGTGGTGTTATTAACATTATCACCAAGAAAGCTTACTCGGATGATTTGTCGTTTGAATCCTACGTGAGTGGCACTACAGGTTTTAACAGCAGCGATGACTTTGATTATAAACTAGCGCAGTCTATCTCAGGTGGTAATGAGCGAATTGCCGCTAGGGGTTCGGTTGTGTACACCGAGACACAAGGTGCATTTGACGCAAATGGCGACATTGTCACGCCAGATATTTCCCAAGGTTCTCTGCAATACAACTCGACGCTTGATGTGATGGGATCGACAGAGATTCAAATCTCCGATGCCAGCAAGTTAAACCTTCTCGCACAATACTATGACAGCCAGCAAGATTCGCCATACGGCTTGTACATTGTTAACAATAAATTTGTTGATGTACGAGAGGGATTCGATTCCGATCGTGAACACGGTACAGAGCGAGTTCTCTTAAGTGCGAACTACGCTCACGACAGCGTATTCGGCCATCAACTGATTGGCGAGTTGTCTTACCGAAGTGAAGACCAAACGTTTACTCCTTATTACCAAGGTGCTTCTCAGCAAAAGACAGAGGTTTTTGCTGGACGTTTGGCACTGGCAAAAAACTGGGAATCATTCAATCTTGTTTATGGTGTTGATACGTATTTAGACCGTTTTGAGAGCAATCAAGCTCTATTCGATCCAAGCATTGCAAACAACTCTGGAAACTTGATTAATAAAACGTACGCCGAAGTTGGTCGTTACCCAGGTGTAGATGTAACGTCTTACGCAATGTTTGTTCAAGGTGACTATCAAATTAATCAAGATTGGTCCGTTCAAGCAGGTTACCGCTATCAATACATGGACAATAAGATTGATGACTTTGTTGCCTATAGCGTACAAAAGAAGATTGCCTCGGGTAAGGGGGTGTCAGCGGATGCGGTACCAGGTGGCAGCACCGACTACTCTGTAAGTCTGTTTAATTTGGGCACCATTTATCAGCTTAATGATGAATCTCAACTTTGGGCAAACTTCTCCCAAGGTTTCGAACTTGCTGACCCTGCGAAGTACTATGGTCAAGGCAGCTATGATGCTGTGGATGCAAACGGTCATTATGCGTTGAACAACAGCATTAATGTGTCTGACTCAAAAATGTCAGGTATTAAAACGGACAGCTATGAGATCGGTTACCGTCTTGATACCAACTCTCTTGCGCTTCAGGCGGCAGGCTATTACTCGCTTTCAGACAACTCCATCAAGTATGATAGAAAAACGTTGTTGATTACGAATGTTGACGACGAGCAGCGTGTTTACGGTGCAGAAGCAAACATCAATTACTGGGTGACCCGCGATATCCTGTTAGGGGCATCAGGACACTACGTAGTTTCTGAGCTGAAAACCGATGGTAAATGGGAAGATTTGAGCGCAGGTAAAGCCAGTACGTCTAAGGCTAATGCATGGGCTGCATACTACCAAGATTCGTACTCGATTCGTCTACAAAGTCAGACGATGTTTGATTACGAAGATGACGCCAACAATAAGTTGGAGGGCTACACCACGTTTGATCTTCTGGGTAATGTAACACTACCTGTTGGGCAGTTAGGCTTTGGTATTCAAAACCTATTTGACGAAGACTACACAACCGCTTGGGGTCAACGTGCGCAGATTCTTTACGCGGCACACTACGATGCAGCAGCTTACGACTACAAAGGAAGAGGTCGCACATTCACACTGAACTACAGTGTTGAATATTAAAGTCAATTCTCCTCGTACAACAAACAAAAAAAGCCGCATAAAGCGGCTTTTATTTTAAGCTTGATCTGTCGGCACTGTGTCTACAACATTTTCCGTGCTTTCCGAGGCTTGGTTTTGCTCTTCAGCTTCCATTTTTGCACGTTCAGCTTTGGAGATATAACGCGGCTTATTGCTCTTATGTAGCTTAGCGTTATGCTTCTTCTGCTTCGCTTTTAAGATCTGATTGATTTTCTTCTTGCGGTTCATGGTGGTGGTCCTTTAATTTAGCGGGGCAGGATAGTTATTTTTTTATCAAGTTACAACTAAATAAGCCCTTACGTCGGTCGCAAGATTCAAGTACGTTTCTATGTCCAATCATCTCTCGCGTTTTAATGGAGTCCAAATGAAAACACTGATCACTGAACGTTTGATATTACGTCTTGTGAGTGTAGATGATGCACCATTCATATTAGAACTTTATAACCACCCAGACTTTTACCGTTTTGTCGGAGATAAACAAATTCGTACTGAGTATGAAGCGGCGCGTTATATAAAAGAAAACATGCTACGCATGCAAAAAGTTAAAGGTGTGAGTTTACTCGTAGTAGAGAAAAAAGACGATGGACAACCGATTGGTATTTGTGGGCTAGTTAAGCGTGACACATTGCAACACTACGATCTCGGGTATGGTTTTTTACCTTCCGCTTATGGTTGCGGCTACGGAGTCGAGTCGGCAACCGCGGTGCTGGAATATGCTCGAGGGGAAATGAAACTCGATAAGTTGGCTGCCATCACCAACAATGACAATATTCGTAGTATAAGTTTGCTCAAAAAACTGGGCTTTGAGTTTGAACGAGTTGAGCAGCAATACGATAATGGTCGAATGTTAGAACTTTACACAATGACGTTGTGATTTTTGGAAGCTCATGAGCGATATTTTACTTGGCAAGCTCGCCACTGAATTTAAGACGGTAAAAGCCATGGTAGAGGTTTACTGTCACGATCACCATGGAAAAAAAAGTGACTTGTGCTCAGAATGTCGTGAGCTGCTTGAATACGCAGAAGTTCGTCTTGACCGCTGTCCTTATGGAGAGAATAAACCTACGTGTAACAAGTGTCCGATTCACTGTTATAAACCGGATCCGAAAGAGCAAATGCGTTTGGTCATGCGTTACTCTGGCCCCAGAATGCTACTGAAACATCCCATCTTGGCGGTTCGTCATTTACTTCATGAAAAGCGCGCGGTACCGGAAAAACCTGCAGCGAACGCGTCAAACCGTCACAAACGTTTATCTAAACAAAAAAGCGAAGAATAAAAAACGAGGGCGACATGCCCTCGTTTTCGTTGAGTAGAAGTTGCGTGGTTAGAGGCCAGCGGCCATACGCTGCTTAGTTTTGCTCGCTGCAAGTAGCATGTATACGCCAGTCGCAACCAAAGCGGCAAACAAGTAGCCTAGTAAGCCATGTTCTTGGCCCATAAATTTATCAGCCACAACCGGGCCAGCAACAGAGCCAATGCTGTAGCTGAACAGCATGACTTGTGTGGCAGAGACAATAAAGCGCTCATCAAGTCCTTCGCAACCTAAGTTGATCGCAATTGGGTACAAGGCAAAAGTAGCTGCACCTAAAAAGAATAATGCAGCAGCTAATACCACGGCTGACGATGAAATAAAGGTCAAACCGATCGAAAAAATACCCAAAATACAAAAGAACGCCATTAGCACTGTGCGGCTCATGTATTTGTTCAATGTGGTCACCATTGGTTGAACCAACATGCCACCTAGGATCACTAGTGCCATCAATGTACCAATGTCTTGATGGTTGATTTTACGGTTAGTGAGCTCAACAGGCATTAATCCGTAGATCGCGCCTAAGGTCAAACCTGATACAACACAACCAATAATTGCAGCATGGTTTAGCTTGGCAATTTGCTTAAATGACAAAGCGGTTGATTCATGGCTGTTTGGTTGTTCACACTCAATAAACATCAGCACCAACATCGCCATTAGGATCAGCGTTGTGATTGCAATGAACGGAACACCGCCACTTACGCCAAGTACACCAATGCCAAATTGGCCTAATGCAGAACCGCCATAAAGCGATAGCATGTACAAGCTCAAACGTTTTGCACGTGATGCTTCGTCGCCAGACATTAGCCAAGATTCAACAATGACAAAAACGCCCGCAACGGCAATACCTGCGATAAAACGAGCAGCAAGCCACACTAACCCATTAGCCAAAACGGGTAGCGTGACAATCGTTAGCGAAAATGCCGCTAAGCAGCCAATAAACGCTTTACGGTGACCCACTTGACGCACGACACGTTCAATAAACATCGCGCCGACCAATAAGCCGCCATAAAAAACACTCGCCAACCAACTCGCATAATCTGCTGAGATGTTGTATTCACCGAGCATGAGAGGGATCAAGCTCATTAAATAGCCCGAAGCCACCGCATAAAGAGACAGTGCGACGACTGGAACTGTAACTCGTGGTGATGCTGCAGGAACGACTGTGTTTTCCACTGTTTTGCGCCTATAAGTTAAATGAAATCTATGGGTTATTCGGCGCGAATATGAGGCTAATAGTTAGGCAAGTAAAATGATTAATTTAAGTCGTTTCGACAAATAATATTTGTTAAATAGATAGGTCGATAAGTTGCATAAAAACGCCAACCTACCAGTGAGGTTGGCGTGGAGGATTACTTATTAAGTGCTTGATTTAACCATTGATCAAACTGACTTTTAGGTAGCGCACCATTGATCATATCAACACGTTGACCGTTCTTGAAAACCATGATGGTAGGAATGCTTCGAATGCCAAATTGTGCAGCGAGCGCTTGCTGTGCTTCTGTATCAATCTTTACAAAACGAGCCGTTCCTGCTTGTTCATGAGCGACATCCGAGAAAATAGGAGCAAAACCGACGCACGGATTACACCAAGGGGCCCAAAAGTCGACGACAACAGGCGTATCACTTTGTAATAGGGCAGAAAAGTTATCTTGCGTTCCTTCGATAGGCGCGCCATCAAAAAGTGCACTTTTACATTTACCGCAAGTTGCAGACTCTGCAACACGCTCATTAGGGACACGATTCAGACCGCCGCATGAAGGGCAGCGAGTTTTAAACGATGACATGACTTCTTCCTTTATTACGTATTGATGAAAACATGACTTACCAGTCAGCCTCATTATTTGTATACTTATTTTTTAACCTGCCGAGATAACGCAGAGCAGGTTTGTATTTGAGCCTAAGGTTCTAAGAAATTTTATTAAAATACAACAATAAATAGGTCTGCGATGACAAATTACTACGCTGAAATTACAGGTTGGGGGAAATGTGTTCCTCCTGCCGTGCTCTCTAACGATGATCTTAGCACTTTCCTTGATACTTCAGATGAGTGGATTCGTACCCGTACCGGTATCGAAAACCGCCGTATTAGCCATGTAAATACTTCAGACATGGCAACCGTTGCTGCCAAACACGCATTGGCGCGCGCGGGCGTTGACGCCAGCGACGTTGATTTAATCATTGTGGCGACTTGTTCTCCGGATTCACTTATTCCAAACATCGCATCTAAAATACAGCAGAACTTGGGCATTCGCTCTGCGGCGGCCTTTGATTTAAATGCCGCATGTACGGGATTTGTCTACGGCCTTGAAACGGGCACACGTTTGATTCAATCAGGTAACTATCGCAACGCGATCATTATTGGCGCGGAAAGATTGTCTTTCTACATCGATTGGGCCATGCGAGATACCGCTGTTCTATTTGGTGATGGCGCGGGCGCCGTTGTGTTATCAAGAACAGAAAAAGAAACGGGTCTATTGCAATCTCAAATTGGTTGTGACGCTAAAGGTCGCGATATTCTTTCCGTACCAAAGTTTGGTACTTGTATGGACCGTTTTGCGGAAGACAACGGTTACTGGGATTTCAACTTCGTAGGACAAGAAATTTTCAAACGTGCGGTAAAAGGCATGGGGCTAGCTGCGAAAACCGTGCTTAAAGCATCACAGTTAACTACCGACCAAGTCGACGTTGTTATTCCTCATCAAGCGAATATTCGTATTATTCAAACCCTATGTGACCTATCTGGGATCCCACACGACAAAGCGTTTGTGAACATCCAAAACTACGGCAATACTTCTGCAGCGACGGTGCCAATTGCATTGTGTGAAGCGGTAGAGCAAGGCCGAGTTAACCCAGGTGATAACATGCTTCTTGCTGCATTTGGTGCAGGTTTGACATGGGGTGCGGCGGTATTGAAATGGGGTGACCGCGTAACGCCAATTGGTGAAAGTGATGCGGTTCTGCCTGAATGTGAGCAATCCGCGCTAGAATTGCTTGAGCGTGCCATTAAGCTGTGTAACGAGCGCCGTCGCGACGAAGCGTAACGGACACTCAGCGGAAATGATATTGAAAAGGGAGCGTAAATGCTCCCTTTTTCATAACAAGTTAATTAAGAGCTCATTAAAGCAGCTTAAGCCATAAAGCCAAGGTTTGAATTAGCGAAGTTGCGGATATTCGGGAACACGTATTCCAATGCCGCGTTATCACTCACGCCCATCCATTGCGCGAGAGTTGAGCCCACCTGATCTGCTGCAATTTGGGGTATGAGTCGACCTTGAGAATAGTCATCGTTTCCACCCAATACTAGTTCAGGCCATGTGCCGATAGCTCGCTGACCATTCACCGCGCCCCCAATCAATAGTTGATGACCACCCCAACCGTGATCGGTGCCGTTACCGTTGCTTGTCATCCGTCGACCAAAGTCAGACATTGTAAAAGAGGTGACTTGCTTGTTTAGCCCCAACCGCGCAATCGCACGATACATTGCTAAGAGGTTAGTTGCTAGATCTTCGAGTAGTATGGGGTGTCGAACTAATTGAGAATCGTGTAGGTCGTAGCCAGAGTGTTTAACGAAGAAGACTTGTCGTTGTTGCTTTAACACATCTTGGCTTGCGATCAATTTGTAGACGGTTTGCATCTGCTTGCCGAGCGTTGATGAGGTGAACAGCGGCGCGTCATCAATATGATTGAGTTGCTCGCTTAGCACGCGGCTCATCATCATCGACTCATCAACCATCAAATTAAAGTGACCACTAAACGGATTCTCTGTTTGATGAGAAAGCAGTTGGTCATAGATCCCCTTGTATAGCGGGTTATCAATCGCGGTAAGCTGAACCGCACGGTCTTTTTTCAGCACGGTTTGGCGGTGTTCCATCGCGCGTAACCAAAGCGAGTTCCCGTGCACACTGTATAGTGGGGTTATTTCTGATTCAGAAGTTAATACGTCCAACATTCTTCCTGCCCAACCCAAGTTGCTAGATTCTTGCATACCACCAAGTAACCAAGCGTCAGTTTGTGAATTGTGGGAAAACAGTTGCTCGGGAAGTGACGCTTCACCTAGCTCAATCGCTTGTTTTGTAACGGGATGGTTGAGAATGCCGCTATTGAGCACGATATTGGCATCGCCTTGTTCGAAAATTGAAGACAGCGCCTTTAGTTTGGGGTGTAAGCCAAGTTCTACCAGATTATCCGAGCTATCGGCGGTACGCAAATTGATAGGGAGTATGTCGTCTTTGGCGACAGAAAGAGTACCTCTGACTTTGGCATATTGGTTATAGTGCGCGTCAGACAACGGCAGTATGGTGTTGAACGCATCATTTCCACCTGCTAAATAGACACATATTAATGCTCGAAAGTCATTAGATGGCACCGCGAGAGAATAACCCGGTAGACCAAGCGAAGCTAAAGCGCCCATCGATGCAGTGCTTTTTATAAAATGTCGTCTTGAAATATCCATAATCCACTCCTAATCCTGAATATAGAATTCATCGCCGGAAATGGCGGTAAAAATCACCAAGGCGAGCTTTGTTGTTGGCACATAGTCCTCACGATATTCATCTAACACGGTGAGCATGAGTTTTTTTAATTCCGCCGAGGCCGTTCCTGCAAAGAAGCGTTCGTTAACCAGCTCGACTAAGGCATCGTGATCATCCAAAAGAAGATAAAACTCGCCGAGATCGAGTGTGTAGGAATCACCGCCGCCTCTGCGAGTGCTGGTCAACATATAGTTGACCAAATCGGTATAAACAGACCAGTTCAGTAGCTCATACTCCGGAGAGCTAATACCAGACTCCGTAAACTCGTTAGATGGTTGGTAATCAGGAGAGTAAAAATTAAATACGGAAGGAGAACGAAGAGGTCCTTGATTGGCGATATTCATCATCGTAGTGGCGTCTTCGTAACGTGTAGATTTGATTGTAAAACCCGCGGCTCGATGAAAATTAGTTAGGACTAGTATTGGCTCTTTCACTTTTATTGGAGGGGTATCTGTCATGCCTAGAGCCTCAGAATCGAGCAAGATGGCATGAATGACCGCGTTTAAATCTCCTTTTTCTCCTTCGCCATTGTTATTGAATACCGAAGCAACACGTGCGATGTACTCCGGACTTGGATTCGAAGTTACAAAACGTTGGATAAGTAGCTTAGAAACAAACGGCGCCATGTTTGGATGAGACATCAAAATATCGATCACTTTTGAAAGCTCTTCTTGCGCAGTTAAACCAGCAGGAATTGTGTTACCAAGCAATCGTTTCTCGCCATCATCGTGTCGGTGGCTGATGACTCGCATCGGTTCGACAAACGCTAAATCGGCATTTTTCCACCCAGTTAATGCTCGAGCGAGCTCTTGAATATCCGTTTGGGTATATGTGGGGATAGGCTTACCCGTTGTACGATCAAGCTTTTTACTGCCATCGATATTCAGTTCATACAAGCCTAGGGTGAACAACTGCATCAACTCTCGAGCGAAGTTCTCATCAGGTAATGCACCCGTCGTGTTGTTCTCTTTTGCGCTACCGAGCATGGACAAATAGCTGCCCATAACAGGATGAATGGAAACGTCATATAATAAATCTCGGTAGTTGCCAAAAGCGTTAGCAATCAATACATCATAGTAGTCGACTAGACCAGTGGGCTTACTGGAAAGGACACCGCCATAGCGAGAGACCACTAAGATCTGGCTTAATGCATACGCCATGCGCTGTCTGAGTTGATCATCAGCGGTAATAACAATTTGATACCAAGCGTTTTCTCGATTGGATTGTGCGCCTTTGGAAAAAGGTGTCCGATAGAGCGGTTGATGATAGGTGGCAGGAAGGTAGATTTGTTGAGATATCCAACTTTCCATCCCGACTTCTTCTACCTCATCAATTAATGTTGGTGTTGGCCCAAAAGTGCTCTGATAGAGGAAACGCGCAACGGTTTGATCGGAGGGCGTTAGTTCCATTTCTGCTGGTACTGAAGGGACGTAACTTAGTAATAAGATAATCAACCCTAGTACCCAACAAGAGATTTCATTCTGTTTCTGACGTCTCATAGTTAACTCGCTTACCCGAGGGAACGACTTAAATCCATTTAACGGGAGTGATTAAGCTCATTTGAGCTAAATAATAAATTTAGAAAAATCAAGCAGCTGCAGGAACGAGTATAGTCTCTATAAGTGACTAACAAAAAACTCAATCTATGAATTTGGTACTTTAGTGCTAGATGTTTTTGATACTTATTTAGGTAACGTACTGATATTTAATATCGCGTGAGAATAGGGTCAAACAGTGATATAGCGAGGAATGTGTGGTGATACTGCAATAATGCGGTCAACGTGAGAGTGATGCAATTATTAAGTCTGCAATATAACTTAAACTAATTTGTGAGCTAATAAATAAAGTTGTTTTATTGGCACAAGAGAAAACCGCATGGGTGTTCTCTTGTACAAAGTAAAAGGATTATTTTCTAGCAAGTTTATGGTGAGCCCGGGAGAAGTGATCGGCACAAAATGCGCCCACAATCGAGAGTTCGCCAGCCAGACAAAGCGCGGCCGCGACTTCGGCTAAGGCTTTCGCATTGCCGTTGCCGTGCAAACCCAAAATATCCAAACATGCCTTTTGCGTTGGAAGGCCAGTGCCCCCACCAACCGTGCCAACCATGATGTTTGGCAAGGTCACGCACGCGTACAAGTTGCCTTGAGCGTCCACATCCATACGAGTGATGCCAATGGCAGACTCTGCAACGCAAGCGGCATCTTGACCACAAGCAATGTAAAGCGCGGCAAGGGCGTTTGCGTAATGCGCGTTGACACCAATTGTCCCGCTGAGTAAACCACCCACCGTGGTCATTTTGCCAAATTGAACCATAGACTCTGGCGTGGTATGCAGATATTTTTCCACCAACTCAGCAGGAATGGTGACTTCGGCGGATACTTTCTTACCGCGTACCGAGCGCAGTGTGTGCGCGTTTGGTTTTTTGTCGCCTGATAAGTTGCCATCCAAGAAGGCTTGAGTTGGTTTGATTGGGCTGGTCGCCAAAATATGATGGAACACTTCGTTTGTTGCGATGGTCACCATGTTTTGTCCGGAAGCGTCACCAGTCACGTATTCAAAGACCAAATAAACGTGGTTTCCTTCGATATTTACATTGATGTCTTTGAGTTTGCCATGTGAGGTGGTGGATTCCGCTATTTGACGAAATACGTCAAATTGGGTCACAACCCAACTGACGAACTGGCCAGCGTTTGCAAGGTTATTAAAGGCGAACACTGGTGTTCGGCTCACTCCTTCACTTAGTAACAATGCGCTCGCGCCACCAGCGGCGGTAATAAGATTTGCGCCACGGTTGTAGGAAGCGACTAACGCGGCTTCTGTCGTTGCGAGCGGAACCAAAAAGTCATCGTTCGCATACAAACCGTTGACGCGTAAAGGGCCTGCGATGCCGACCGGCACATTGACAGTACCAATGAAGTGCTCGATGTTGTTGGAGTAAGCGTCGCAATGTGACTGCGTGAAAGGATCAAGAAGATGATCTTTATTGGTCACGTGTTCCAATACTTGCCAACGGCGCGCCAAATGCTTATCCGATAGGCCAGGGCTTAAGCAGAGACGTTTGTCTGGCTTGTGAAACTTCGGTTCTAATGCCGATTGAATCTTACTGCTGGTTTCGATATCGGAAAGGGCGGAGCTTTGAACAGGGTTATCTTGGTTTAACTTCGGCATACAAACGTTAACTGAAAAATCGAACCAGAGATTGTAGTGATTGGGGCTTTGATTACAACGTTGATTATACGTTTTGCAACAAATACCACTGTGTGAGCGCCTTTGTTATCCAAGTAATTTGATATTGGAGCGGAGGATTTACCGGAAATAAATGGGTTTTGACAATGAGTGCTGTAGTGAAAAGAAGAATCGGGGGTAGAGAACTTAGATGGCTTAGGCCGCTGCGGATTTGAGTCGAAAAAGTGTAAGCATGAGTACCTTAAAAGCGGACTGGCTCAATCTATGAAAGGAATAAATTGTCTAACCCAGTCCCTTGGGTCAGACGCTAGTTTGAATCAGTTGTTCAAAAACTAGTTGAAGGCGCGAGCCACACGTCCCGCACTTTGAATACGGTAATGGCCAACGTAAGCAGGAACAAATACAGATTGTCCTTTCGCGGCGGTTAACGTCTCACCGTTATCACTGATGAGTGTCAGGTCGGCATCAATCGCCATCAAAATCTCTGCGCTGTTTGCCTCAACCACTTCATTGCTCGGTTGGTTAAGAATGCTGAAACTAAAGTCTGCCACTGGAACGGGGTAAAGGCTCTGGCAACCATTTGCATTGGGTTCAAGAACAAGGCTGTTAAACGGCTTAGGCACAAAGTCTGTGCATTTAACCAGTTCTTTAACATCCATGTGTTTCGGCGTGAGTCCTGCACGCAAAACGTTATCTGAGTTCGCCATGATCTCTAATCCCGTACCTTTAATGTAAGCGTGTGGCGTTCTTGCGCTCAGGAACATCGCTTCGCCAGGTTGCAGCGTGATGACATTCAACAGTAATGGCGCAAACAAGCCGACATCGCCGGGGTATTGAGTGGATAGATCCAAGATGAGCTGGAAAACGTCGCTGTCAGTGCCTTGCTCCGATTGACGTGAAGCGTGGGCAAGAAGCTGTTTCAGTGCTCGCTCTTTTGTTTCTCCTTCCATGGTCAGAATGTGCACAAAGAAATCTCGCAAACCTTGTGAGTTGATTTCGCGTTTGAATGCATCTAATGGCGCGCGTAGCTCATCGATATCACAAAGGCTAAATGCCTCAATAATCTCGCCATACGAGCGAAAACCGTTCATGGCTTGGTAACTTGTCAGTGCGTATACCAACTCAGGTTTGTGGTTTGGATCCTTGTAGTTACGATGGCTCGCGTTTAGTGGGATGCCAGCACTTTGCTCTTTTTCGAAACCTATTTCAGCATCTTGTTTACTTGGGTGAACTTGAATCGACAGCGCGTGTTCGGCCGCTAAGATCTTAAACAGAAAGGGCAGGTCGCCAAATTTCGCTGCGGTTTCTGCTGATAAGTAAGCGGGTTGGTTTTGTTTGATCAGTTCAGACAAAGGCAGCGTGTTTTGCTCCACCTGAACTTCAGAGCAGCCGTTTGGGTGAGTACCCATCCATACTTCTGCTTGAGGCTCATTCGTTTCGTTAGAAAAGCCAAACAAATCGTGAATAGAAGAGGTGCTTCCCCAAGCGTAGTTTTGGATTTTGTTGTTCATTTGAAAGAAGCTATGCGATGAAATAGTGTTCAAATTCATGAATTTTTCCCATAGTTAACCCTCCGAACTGAATCGGAAGAAAAATTGAGCAGAGATACGTTAAATAAGGAGGGCGAGCGCGGTTAGGTCACTCGCCAATTTGCCCTAAGGGCGATAAGTCGATTTACAACCGAGGTTTTGGTTCGAGTGGTTTTCGTGATGGTTGCGCTTGCAAAAATGGCAGCAACAAAAGGCCAATGACGGCTGCACAAACTGAAATAGTGATGAAGAAACCCGTCCAATGATATTCTTCAAGAATTAACGCCAGTGGATAACCAGACAATGCTGCGCCCATGTAGGCGAACAAGCCCACGAATCCTGTCGCCGCGCCGGCAGAATCTTTGTGAGAGCACTCCGCCGCCGCCATACCGATCAGCATTTGTGGCCCAAAGACAAAGAAGCCGATGGAGAACAATCCCGCCGCTTGGAATGCAAAGTTGGTCAGGGGCATCAGCCAAAGCGCAGAGACAGATAAGAAAATCCCAATCGCGAACAGCAAGTTCATTGGCCCACGGTTACCGCCAAAGAGTTTGTCTGAGCCCCAACCTGCAACCAATGAACCAACAAAACCGCCGATTTCAAACATAGAAAGGGCAGCGTTGGCGTTAATCAGGCTATAGTGATGCTGCTCGGTCAAGTACAGGTTTCCCCAGTCATTGATTGCGGTTCGGACGATGTAAACCAACACATAACTGAACGCGAGCAGCCAGATGTATTTGTTGTTAAATACGTACGATTTCAGAATTTCGCGGTAGGTGAGGCCACGTCCGTAATTTTCTTGCGCAAGTTCTAGTGCGTCGTTGCGCCATTGTCCGACACTTGGTAAGCCCATTGTTGTGGGTTTGTCGCGCAATCGCCAACAAACGAATAGACCGAGTAATACCCCGATGATGCCGGGTAGAATAAAGCCTTCACGCCAGCTGTAGTGCAACGTTAAATAGCCCACCAAAATAGGGATCAGCGCGCCACCAACGTTGTGTGCGGTGTTCCAAATCGCCCATAAGAAGCCACGCTCGGAGCGTGAATACCAAGTGGTTAACAGCTTGGAGCATGAAGGCCAGCCCCAGCCTTGGAACCACGCGTTTAAGATCCATAGAGTAATGAAAGCCGCGAGTGAGCTAGAAAAACCGAACGCGATATTGACCAGACCTGTCGCAATCAATCCTAATCCCATGAAATAACGAGGGTTAGAGCGATCTGAAATCGTACCGGAAATAAATTTCGAGCAGCCGTAAGTAATGTAGAAAAGCGTACCGATAAGACCCAAATCGCCTTTATCTAAGCCAAGATCGGTAATCATCGCTGGTGCGGCGTAGTTAAAGGTCTTACGGGTAAAGTAGAAACCTGCGTAGCCGATGTACATCCCCAACATAATGTGCAAACGCCAATGGCGGTAACGCTGGTCGATTTGCTCGTTGCTCAGACTCGGTTGAGTAAATTTAGGTGAACGTAAAAATCCAAACATCTTGAGTTACACCTTAGGTAAAGTAATGCTGATTTGTGTGCCGATCACTTGATCGTTGGTGGAGTAGATAACCATTTTCCCACCCAATGCGTGCACACGCTCTTGCATGCCGCGAACGCCCATGCCTTTCATGCTGTCCTGAACTTTGAAACCGACACCATCATCGTGAATCCTCAGTGACACCGCCGTTTCTCCAATTGTCAGTTCAATATTGATCAACTGCGCTTCTGCGTACTTGGCTGCGTTATTTAATGACTCTTGGCATAAACGGAATAGGGTGACTTTGAGTGTGTCACTCAGGCTTGTGTAATCGCCCTGCCAGTTCAGTTGAACAGTCGTTCCGTGATTGGCGAATTCCATCTCTCGCGTCAGTTGCTCGACGGATTCTTTTAAGTCCAAATCATCCAGCATTTTGGGTCTTAGCTTGCTTAACAGTCGCTTAGTGGTGTCGTACACGTTGAGGGAAAGCCCTTCGATGGTGTCGGCGCAACCGACGCTTGTTTCTGCGTTATTTACCCGCTTGATGATGTTGGCTTGTGTGCGGATCGCCGTGATGTTCTGGCCGATTTCGTCATGTAGCTCGCGCGCAATATCGCGTCTTACGGATTCTTCCGCTTTGATAAGCTGGCGAGACAAATTCTGATTGCGTGCAAGTTCGCCGCGCAGTTTGTGATTGAGGTCTTTTTGTTTCTGAACCCCTAAGCCGAGCATAATGCCAGTGATGGTTTGCGCTGAGAGAGATAATAACAAATCGGTTATTTCTAGATTCGATACGCCGCTACGAGCCGCAATCAGCGCAATGCTGTTGAGCATGGTGGCGAGCAGGGCACCTTGCCAGCCGTAACGCAGAGCAAGCACGATGATTGGAATCGCCATACAAAATGGCGCAAATCGTTTTAGCTCTTCAGGCAAACTGGTTTGCACCAAAATACTGCCGATCAAAAGCAGCGCATAAAGCACGATATGACGCACCTGAAATACAACGGTATTACTAAGTAGGAGAGAGCTAAGCGGAGACCAACGACTTTGGAACAAATAACTCCATAACAAGTAGCACATAGGCACCACGAGCAAGCCTCCAGAAATGCTAGCCAGCCATACCATGTAAACCGAAGGAACGTGAAAACCAACGGCCATCACATTAATAAACGCGCTAATGATAATGACTGCGCTCATCACGGCTAAATGGCGGTTTTGGTCTCCGTAGTAGTATTTTTTCGCAATCAGAGTGACCGGGATACTGGCAATGCTCGCAATCAGCACGGTAAGCCACTGCGGTTGACCCAGTAACATCGCAAGTGCGATGGAAAGCCCCCACTCTGAAAGATAAATCGTTGGCCAATAAGCGGTGCGAGTGTGTAGGGCGACACCTAATCGTAAAGCGAAAGGAAACAATAAGATCGCCAGCTCGGGATCATTGACAAAGTAATAGGCAATCACCCACAAGCAAAACCAAGCGCAAGCCATAACAAATAGTCCGCAAATGGTAGTAACAGCGTAAGCTCGCATTAAAAGGACTCTTGAGAAAATAGTTTGGCGAGCTCAACGTTGTTTTTCACGCCGAGTTTGTCGATGGCATTTGCACGATGCACATGCACGGTCTTGTGGCTCAAGCCAAGCTCTGCAGCGACAGACTTTACATCCAACCCGGTCGCAAGTAGCTGACAGACCTCGTTTTCACGTTTTGTCAGTTGGCATAGAGAGGTGGTGTTGTCGCTAGGCGTTGCAAGTTTAAGTGCAATATCTGATGTGAGGTAACAGCCGCCAGAAGCACTGGTTCTCACGGCTTGAATAAGTTCGTCTGGGCTACAGCGTTTACTAAGATAGCCTTTTGCACCTAGCTTTAGTGATTTTTCTACCATCGCAGGGGAGTCATGCACGCTAAGCATCACGCAGGCAATGCCAGTTGGTATTTCGCTAAGAAAGTTTAAGCCGCTTTCATCTGGCATGGAAATATCTAGGATGACGACGTGTGGGTGTACCGAAGGCAAGCCTGTGCGTGCTTCTGCGACAGAGCCGAACTCACCAACAACGGTAATATCACTTTCTAAATTTAATAATTGTGCGAAACCCGAACGCACGATGACGTGATCATCAACTAGAGCAACATGAATCATTATTACAACCAAATAGAGCAGACGACTAACAACAACAAGCTCCAACAGGAGCCAATAGAAAAATCTTTAATGATACTGAATTGAACCATGCTTTTTAATGATCTTGCGCGCTTTACCGAAGTAAAGCGCGCAGAGAAGTTAGGCTTGGTCTTGTGCAAGTTGAAGCTTCTTCGCGTGTCGAATCTTCTTCTCTTCCGCGATAGCGACGAAAGCAAGCAAAACAATACAAATCATGGCGGAGGTATCTAGGGCTGCGAAGGTACCTTTCCAACCTGTTAAGCCGAAGATAGGTGTACCGTCTGCAATCATACCCAAGCCTAGTTTTGCAAAGCTATCGCCGATTAGGTAAGCGAAAGTACCTTTTACGCCGTCAGCCACACTGATTGCTTTTTTAGGGACAAAACCAACCGCGGCAACACCGATAAGAAGTTGCGGACCAAACACCAAGAAGCCCAATACAAATAGAGAGGCCAAGTACATGAACTCGCTAGTGGCGTGCTGGTAGAACTCAAGCGATACGATGATCAAACCAAGAGACACACAAGCAACCAATGCGCGGCGACCGTTTGCTAGGTCAGACAGGTAACCCCACATCAACGTACCCACAAGTGCACCGACTTCGAACAGAGTAAAGCCAGAGATTGCCGTTTCTTTTGACAGACCAAGCTCTTGGTACGCGTATACCGTTGACCATTGGTCGATACCGATACGAACGATGTAAAGGAAGATGTTGGCAAAGCAAAGTAGCCAGATAACTTTGTTTTTAAGAACGTATTCAACAAAGATTTCTTTTTTGGTCATCTGGTTTTCTTCTGCGGCGGTGTCTTCTTCACTCACTGCTTCATCGAAAAGTTCTTCTACTTTACCTAGACCATAAGCTTCTGGAGAGTCGCTACCAAAGCGCATACCGATAAAGCCAACGATGATCGCGATGATAGAAGGAAACACGAACATGCCGATTACGTGGCCGTCGAATAGGTAGTTAGCACCGAAAAGAGCAACACCCGCTGCGCCAGCACCACCAACGTTGTGTGACATGTTCCACAAGCCTAGGTAAGAGCCGCGTTTGTTACGAGGTGTCCATTTTGTAATGGTTGAGTAACTAGAAGGGCCACCAGTACTTTGGAAGAAACCACTCAGAGCGTAGAAAGCCACCATCAAGAACAGGCTTGCACTACCGCCGCCCATGCTGAAGCTGAAACCAAGCATTGCAAGACCAGAAAGGATCAGCATAAAAGGGAGGAATTGCTTGGTGTTCTTACCGTCAGCGTAGTAAGACACAACGGTTTTACCGATGCCGTATGTGATGGAGAAGCCAAGGCCAATAAGACCTAGGTCTGTCATGCTCAAACCGTAAGTTGAGATCATGTCGTTTTGCGCGACATTGAAGTTCTTACGAATCAAGTACATGGTTAGGTAGCCGATGAATACGACCAAGTAAGATTGGATGAACGGTTTAAACCACATCTTTCTTCTAACTTCGACAGGAAGATCGAGGGTCGGCTTCCGCACCTGTTCGAGGAATTTTAACATGATGAACTCTCTTGTAATTGTTTTAGAAACACAACGGAGACCGTTATGCGCTCTTGTTACCTTTGACTGAGCGGAATTCTAGAGAGTGGTTTTGTGAGGCACATGAGATGGTTGCCTAGATCGGCTAGGAAAAATTCCTAGAAATGCCTAAGAAGGCGGAAAAGCGTGAAAAGAGTCACACAAAGCCCTTACTAATATATGGGTTTTTGACTGAGTTTTTATCGATTGGAAAGCGTTCAAATGCAAACGGATTAATATGCGTAAGCTTAGTGGTGACAAGGGGTGAGCACGTTTGGTTGGAGAGAATAGTGTCTTGTCGCTAAGTATCAATTGGGAGTGAGAAGCAAACAAAAGAGACCCAGAGGTCTCCGTTAGAAATATTAGGAATTCGGTTAGGTCGACGTGTTAAGGCGCAGGGCTGTATAGACGCGGCGAGCCGTGTTTTGGCAAGTGAATTAGGTTCAAATGGTTTCTTCTTGCCCATTCGACGGTTAACGCTGTAGGTGCAGATAAGCAAACCAGTGTGGGGATGCGCGCGCGAACGGCTTTGTGGATCAACTCTAAGCTGCAACGGCTTGTCATGATTGCGAAGCCACTTTGAGGTGCGATGTGATTGTTGGCCAATGCGCCAATCAACTTATCTAGCGCGTTGTGACGGCCGATGTCCTCTCGGCACAACTTGATGTTGCCTTGTAAATCTGCAAATAAAGCGGCGTGTAACGCACCAGATTCACGTGCGGCTTCTTGATGCTGTGCGACTTTGTCTCGCAGCCCTTCGAATACATCGGAGCGCGGAGGAAGAGACAGTGTTAGCGGCGCCAAATCAGGCAAAGCTTGTTCCAGAGCCTCGACACCACAAATGCCGCATCCGGTTGTGCCGGCAAGATTTCGGCGCTGTGTTTTTAACGCCCAGAAAGCTCGGTTGCTGATTTCCACTTCCGCATAGTGAGATTCGTGATCGCCACCAATTTCAATGTCTTTGATCTCTTTGAAGTCGTGGACGATGCCTGTGCTTAGGCTAAATCCTTTCACGAAGTCTTCCAGATGGCCTGGCGTCACCATCATGACCGCTTGGCTAATGCCGTTATAGCTGATAGCTAAGGCGGATTCACTCGCCAGCGACATTTGTTGCACTGGGCGGCCATCAATCAATTCTCGGTAATTGAACGCACTTGGTTGAGGTGGTGCTTGATTGAAATCGGACAGTTCAAAATAAGATTGAGTAGTACATCTCATGAAATCACCTCATAAGCCGTTATGTATGCCAAAAATTGACGTGTGGATTCTTGTTATCGATTGAATATGTTTTTTGCTTCTGCAAAGCACTGATCGGTTAGCGCGGAGAAGGGTTCTTGTTTTCTCTTTAACAAACCTAGCGGGGCGTGAACGGCGGCTTCTTCGATAGGGATAATGCGAAGCGTATCGTTCAGCTCTTCTAATCCACAATTCAGCGGCATAATGGCGCAACAAAGGCCACTGGTTACTGCTTGGATCAAGTGAAAGGTGGAGTTACTTTCAATGACGGTTTGTGGAACTAGCCCTTTACTCACAAAGCTAAGATCAATCGAGTGGCGATAGTGCATGCCCTTCGAAAGCAGCCCTAGCGGAATGTTATTGAGTGACTCCCACAACACTTCAGATTCGGCAAAATCAAAATGACGCTCATCGAATAAAACGCCAAGTTTTGTCGAATCTAGCTCGATAACATCGAAGTAAGCGGTGTTAACTTGATCGACATAACACATGCCCAAATCAAGCTGATTGCGATTGAGTTGGTCTATGATCTGTTCGGTCGTCATGGAGAGTATTTGAAAGCGTAACTCAGGGAACTGTTGAGCTAATGGTTTGAGCAATTGCATCGGGTTTTGGCTGGCGAGTGGCACCATTCCAAGCCGAAGTGAACCGACCAACTGACCACGGCAGTTAGCAGCCTCGGCTTGCAATCCATCATGAGCGGCTAAGACGGTTTTCGCCCAAGCTAAAATGCGTTCTCCGGCTTCAGTAAATCCTTCAAATCGTTGACTTCTTTGGATTAATTCGAGGTCGAGTTCTTCCTCTAAGCTTCGGATTCTCATGGACAAGGTAGGCTGCGTAATGTGGCACAATGCGGCGGCTTGACCAAAGTGTTTGGTCTGTTCAAGTGCGATGAGATATTTAAGTTGTTTGATATCCATAATGGCTTGTTAACCTTGCGTTGTGAGTCACATGTACGGGGGACCTCCCTAAATAAGGGCACAGCACTACCGTACTTTTTAAGCGCTGGAGCGTTTTAACTGGGAAATGTAAAACCAAAACCAAGTCAAGAATAAAACCACACTCAAAATTGATCTGAATCAAGGCTATTCCTGATATTAATTAGGGTCAAATTTAAAGTATCTATAGTGTGATAGATACTATCTATTATCAAGAATGCCGATTTTATTGAGTTCGTTAAGCTAACTAGGTGGAATCGAATGGGAAAACGATTAACCTCATAAACTGTATTGATTAAAAATGTGATGAGCGTCAGTAGAAAAATTCGTCATAGATTTTGTTTATCACTCGGTCAGGATTATCAATTGGACGCATATTGAATAACGACTTAATCTTTGATTTAGATCAAGGCGCAACAATGCGAATTGAATCTAACAGTCTTAGAAACAGTAGGCGGGTATCCGATATCAAGAATCTAGATAAGTAAACGCTCGGACAAGCGAGAGCATGTTGAGTAGTTACTTATTTGGATTAAAAAATACATGGATTAGAAACTAAGCCCTTCAATACTTCCGCATTATCTCAATAAATAACGCGCTTGTTTTCACGGGCACCCTGCTTGCTGGTATATCTGCGAGGAGTAAAGTCGTGAGCCAAAAAGAACAAATAAAAGCATACAAAGGTCCTGCTGGTGGTTGGGGGGCATTGAAAGCCGTAACCAGAAGTTGGTGGGGCAGTGAAAATGCAGTGAAGAACATTCGCACTATGCTCAAAACCAACCAAAATGGCGGTTTCGACTGCCCGGGATGCGCATGGGGTGAGTCGCCAGATAGTGGTAAAGTCAATTTCTGTGAGAATGGCGCGAAAGCGGTAAACTGGGAGGCGACCAATCGTCTGGTTGATCCTGAGTTTTTTGCCAATCACAGCGTTTCATCTCTCTCAACGCAAACCGATTACTGGTTGGAATACCAAGGCCGTATCACGCACCCAATGCGATACGATGCCGAGTCCGACCACTATGTGCCTGTCTCTTGGGATGAGGCTTTTTCTCTTGTGGCGAAACATCTCAATCAATTGGATTCACCGCACCAAGCGGAGTTTTATACCTCTGGTCGTGCAAGCAACGAAGCGGCGTTTTTGTATCAGCTATTTGTGCGCGCATTCGGTACCAACAACTTCCCAGATTGTTCCAACATGTGTCACGAAGCCAGTGCAATCGGGATGAAAGACACCATTGGTGTTGGTAAAGGCACAGTGATCTTTGATGATTTTGAAGAAGCTGATGCGATTTTCGTGATTGGTCAAAACCCGGGCACGAATCACCCACGAATGCTCGAACCTCTGCGCGAAGCGGTAAAACGTGGTGCACAGGTTATCTGCCTAAACCCGCTGAAAGAGCGCGGATTAGAGCGTTTCCAAAATCCACAAATGCCGATTGAGATGTTGAGTAACGGCTCAGAGCCTACAAACACGGCGTACCTACGTCCTGCTTTAGGCGGAGACATGGCAGTGTTTCGTGGCATCGCGAAGTTCTTGCTGCAATGGGAACGCGAGGCATTGCAAAACGGTGGCAAAGCGGTATTTGACCGTGAATTCATTAAGCAACACACGATAGGTATTGATGAGTATTTGGCTGAAGTGGACGCAACCTCTTGGGAACACATCGCGGAACAATCGGGTCTTGATTTAAGTGAAATCGAGATGGTGGCGAGCATGTATCGACGTGCAGAACGTGTGATCATGTGTTGGGCAATGGGGTTGACTCAGCATCGTCACTCTGTGCCAACCATTAAAGAAGTCGCAAACGTGCAAATGTTACGAGGTAACGTTGGTAAGCCGGGTGCGGGTCTTTCACCAGTGCGTGGTCACAGTAACGTTCAGGGCGATCGTACGATGGGCATTGATGAAAAACCTTCAGATCTGTTGTTGGATCGCATTGAAAGTCGATTTAACTTTGCCGTCCCGCGTGGTGAAGGCCACAACACTGTGCAAGCCATTAAAGCGATGGAAGAAGGGCAAGCGAAAGTATTTATCGGTTTGGGCGGTAACTTTGCACAAGCAACGCCAGACACAGAACGTACGCACAACGCGATGCGAAACTGTAATTTAACCGTACACATTTCGACGAAGTTAAATCGTTCTCACCTTGTCACAGGTAAAGATGCGCTTATTCTTCCGTGCTTAGGCCGTACCGAGATTGATCAGCAAGCGACTGGCCCACAAGGTGTGACGGTTGAAGATACTTTCAGCATGGTACATATCTCATTTGGTCAGCTAAAACCGCGTTCGGAGCATTTGCGTTCAGAACCAGCGATTATTGCCGGTATTGCTAATGCCACACTCGGGGTAAAACCAATTGATTGGTTGTGGGCGATTGAAGATTACGACCGTATTCGCGATTTGATTGCCGACACGATTCCGGGCTTTACCGACTTTAACCATAAGCTTAAACACCCGGGTGGATTCCACTTGGTAAACCCAGCTGCCGAGCGTCGATGGAATACACCAAGCGGCAAAGCACAGTTCAGCTCTAGCGAGTTGCCGAAGCAGTTGATCAGCGAAGCGATACTCGAAAAAGGCCAAAAGCCAGATTTGATCTTGCAAACCATGCGCTCACACGACCAATACAATACGACACTTTACGGCTTGAATGACCGTTATCGTGGAGTATTTGGTATGCGCGAAGTGCTGTTTATCAATGAAGCGGATATTCGTAAACTCGGTTTTGAACCGGGAGACAAAGTGGACATGGTGTCATTATGGGAAGATGGCGTAGAGCGTCGCGTGAGCGGATTTACGCTTGTTGCCTATGACGTACCAACAGGTCAGGCGGCGGCTTACTATCCAGAAACGAACCCATTGGTTCCTTTAGATAGTTATGGGGATAGAACGTTTACGCCAACCTCTAAGTTTATTGCGATCAAATTGGAAAAATCGACATCCGATAAGATCGCTTTGGTGGAAGCAGAATAGTTCCCAAACCAGCACAACGACATTCCAGATAAGCAAACGGCTGATATCAATTATCAGCCGTTTTTAATTGCTCACTTTGCCTTTAGATCATTTCGTCGAAGGAGTGTAGGGGGCTGAATTAAAATAGTTATTTTCGTTAATAACGGGGTTATTGGATAGCACTCTAAAAGGCAGCAATTAAGGCGCATTGGTCCAGCTTGTGTATAATATTAATGAAATTAGGCTATTGGACGTATAACCTGACGGATGTCTGTATTTGAGCCGAAATCTAAGCTGATGAAACTAACAAGAAGATAGATGACCTTGAAAAGTATAATTAAATTAACGTTAAGCCACTTAGTGGCTGTTGCGATTGGTATTGCGATAGGTATCTATACTTTACCGATTCTTATTGCACCGCCTGCGCCGACCGATGAGCAAGTTTCTGAGCGCATGCAAGGTGCAGAATACAATGCAGTTGTCACGAGGGACCTCAAAGATAGCGATGCTTTTCATTGGGGAGAAGGTGAAATTCATTTGAGTTCCCAAGCTATTACGCTGGTAGGAAAGCTCGCTCCCGGGCCTGACTATAAACTCTATTTATCTCCTAAATTTGTCGAGACTGAACAAGCGTTTAATGACCTTAAATCTGAGATGAGCTTGGTTGGTGATGTCAAAACATTCAATAACTTCGTTGTTGAGGTTCCTCAAGGGATTTCCATTTCTGAATACAATACTGTTGTTGTTTGGTGTGAAACATTCGGTGAGTTCATTACTTCGGCAAAATACCAATAAATCCCATCAGAAGAAAAAGTGGTTTCTTCTTAGTTAATAAAGGTTTACTGCTCAAAGAACTGGTGCAATACATTACGTGGTACAAATGCACTAAGTGCTGCTAATGGTTCTACAGTGGTTGATAGAACTTAAGGATATTTTGTGGAAGTTAAAATTTTTCAGGTCGACTCGTTTACATCAGATGTGTTCAAAGGCAATCCTGCAGGTGTGTGTATCACAGAATCAAGCCTTGATGAGGAAATGATGTTGGCCATAGCGGCAGAGATGTCACTATCTGAAACCGCGTTTCTGTCATTAAACACAATGCAACTTCGTTGGTTTACACCTGAAACGGAAGTCGCTTTGTGTGGACATGGCACATTGGCCACGGCGCACGTGCTGAGAGAGCAAGGGTTATATAGTACAGGGGATACCATTGAGTTTGGCACGCTATCCGGCGTTTTAACTGCACAACTTGATCATGACGACATTCATTTGGTGTTTCCTGCTCCTATTTTAGATATGCGAGCAAGTATTAACACAGACTTGCTTTACGGCTTAGGGCTCGATGTGGCTGATGTAAACGCTTATGGTCAGTTTGATAATAAGCAGTTGATCGTCATCAATGATGAGTCTTTGATAGAGCAACTCGAACCTGATTTTAGTTGCGTTACTTAAACAAAAAGGTCGTGGAGTTGTTATCACTGCTCAATCAAGCACTGACGCTGATTTTGTCTCTCGCTATTTTGCCCCTTGGGTGGGTGTTGATGAGGACCCAGTAACAGGTTCTGCTCATTGCGCTTTATGTGTTTACTGGGCCAAAGAGCTCGGTAAAGCGCAATTAAAAGGCTTCCAAGCATCCAAGAGAAGTGGAGTTGTTTATACAGAACTATTGAGTCCGGAATACGTTAAGCTTTCTGGAAGTGCGGTAACAATGTTGCGAGGAGATATGAGAATCGCGTAGTCGTCCTTTTTGGTTCTCGTTTTTTCTGATTGCAGGTTTATCCAGTTTTCACTAGTAAAAAAGCTAGAAGGCTGTCTATTCACGTAGTTGATTTTGTTTGTAAAAACACCCCTGCCACGGTGGTGTATAACGATTGGAGAGTTATATGAAAACTATCGGTCTTCTAGGCGGCATGAGCTGGGAGTCGACGCTTAGTTATTACAAATTGATCAACGAAGGAGTCAAAGAGGCGTTAGGCGGCCTAAATTCCGCAAAAATTTGTATGTATAGCGTGAATTTTTCAGAGATAGAGAAACTTCAACACCAAGGTAAATGGGAAGAAACGGCAAGTATTCTATCTGATGCTGCATCTTCAATAGAAAAAGGGGGCGCTGATTTTATTCTTATTTGTACGAACACAATGCACAAAGTTGCTCCTCAAATTGAAGCCAGCATTAATATCCCCATACTACATATCGCAGACGCGACTGCTGAGTTACTTCGTGAGAAAGGGGTTCAAAAGATCGGACTCCTTGGTACTCAATTCACAATGGAGCAAGACTTTTACAAAGGACGGCTTTCCGACCTCTATGGGCTGGATGTCATAATTCCCGCTCAAGATGATCGCTCTATAGTGCATAACATTATTTATAAAGAGTTATGCCAAGGTGAAATCAAAGAAGAATCGAGAACGATATACCTGCAAATTATTGAAAAACTAAAAGAGCAGGGAGCTGAAGCCGTGATTCTCGGGTGCACTGAAATTGCCTTACTTGTAAACCAAAGTCACACAGATGTTACGCTACTTGATACCACTTCTATCCATGCTCAAGCAGCAGTCCGTTTGGCGATAGAAGGTTAATGAGTTAGATTTGAGTCCATGTAAATAAACAAAAGAGAAAACCAATTCCTCGGTTTTCTCTGTTTTTATTATCCCGTTATAAGCGCGAGAATTTGAGTGTTCTGTATCCACCAATCAAGTTACGAGCTTTGTAACCATTGTTGACCAGTTGACGGTATGCCACGTTACCGCGCAAGCCTACTTGACAGTAAATCACAATCTCTTTGTCTTTTGGTAGTTCACCCATACGATGGCGTAACTGGTCAACCGGAATGTTGATTGCCCCTTCAAGATAACCAACAGACTCCAATTCACCCTGGTTACGGACGTCGAGGAGAATTTGATCTTCAGTCAGGTTGTCGATTTCATCGTAATGAATCGCCGCTGCGTCACCTTTGATGATGTTATTTGCCACAAACGCCGCTTGGTTGATCACATCTTTTGCACTGCCGTAAGGTGGCGCGTAAGTCAGTTCAAGATGCTGTAGTTGTTCAACCGTCATGCCAGCACGTTGTGCAACAGCCATAACGTCAATACGTTTGTCGATACCGTCTTTACCAACTGCTTGAGCACCTAAAATCTTGCCTGATTTTGGATCGAACAACATTTTGAACGACACGACTTCAGCGCCAGGGTAGTAACTCGCGTGGCTTGCGGTATGCACGTACACTTTGTCGTATGCGATACCAGCGCGTTTTAGTTGCTTCTCGTTTTTACCGGTAGAAGCCACTGCAAGGTCAAAGATCTTACAAATCGCTGTCCCTTGTGTACCTTGGTAGGTTTCTTTGCGGCCGAGCATATTGTCCGCTGCCATACGGCCTTGACGGTTTGCCGGGCCTGCAAGTGGCACTAGAGTTTGCTCGCCAGTCACGAAGTCTTTCTCTTCTATCGCGTCGCCGACAGCGTAGATCGAAGGATCGCTGGTTTGCATGTATTCGTTCGTGTAAATACCGCCTAGCGCACCAATTTGAAGGCCAGCTTCTTGCGCCAGTTTTGTCTCAGGACGTACACCGATTGCCATGATCAGAATATCGGTAGTGAGTTTTTCACCGTTGTTCAGTGTTAACTCCAATTCACCTTCTAGGTGTTGGTGTTTCTCACTCTCACCAGAGTCGAAACTTGCAACGTGCTCGTTAGGTACGAATTTCACAGATTCAAGCGCGACGCCAAGTTTTAGGTCGATACCTTTGTCACGAATTTCTGCATGAGCAAAGCCTGCCATTTCACGGTCTACTGGCGTCATGACTTGGTCTGCCATTTCGATCAGAGAGGTTTTAATGCCAAGTTGGTGGAAGGCTTCCATCATTTCTAAACCGATGAAACCGCCGCCAACAACCGTCGCATGCTCTGGCTTGTTCATTTGGATCGTTTCGATGATGCGATCCATATCTGGAATGTTACGTAGCGAGTGGGTGAGCGGGTTATCGAGACCTGGAATTGGCGGAACAATAGGGCCGGCACCTGGGCTAAGCAGCAGAAAATCGTACGATTCTACGTATTCAGACTCATCTAACAGGTTTTTGATCGTAACGGTCTTGTCCTGTCGGTTAATAGAAACCACTTCATTCATCACGCGAACATCAACGTTAAAGCGTGCTAAAAAGCTTTCTGGCGTTTGTAGTAGTAACTTACTGCGTTCTTGGATATCGCCGCCGATGTGATAAGGCAAGCCACAGTTGGCAAATGAAACGAATGGGCCACGTTCAAACATGATGATTTCGGCATCTTCGCTTAGACGACGAGCACGCGCCGCCGCAGATGCACCACCTGCAACACCACCGACGATTAAGATCTTAGTCATTTTTAACTCCAAGTTTTAGGGCGAACTGACCTTTCACGAATAGCCAGTGTGAAAGGTCACTACGCTCTAGATTATCTAAAACCAAATTTCTTTAAAAAATAAGCAGCAGGGCAGATTCCCGTGTAAGCACTTTGAATAAGATTAACGCCGATAAACACGGTGAACCAAATGAAGTTACTGTGAACGAACACGGTTAGTATGACCGAGATCAATACCATCGTGCCTGCAAAAATTCGTACTGCATTTTCTAACGTCATAACTCTTCTCCTTCGTACTCTCAAACTGAGAACGCCATCCTTTGATATTCATCACTATAATTATCTAAATTAGAAATGTCTAATGTTAATTTGTCTAAATTCATAATTGCTAATTTAGCGTTGACTAAATGCTTTGTTTTAGTAATATCTAATTTAGTTTTTAATGTAGAGGTTAGTCATGAGCTATACAGATATGGATGTAGCAGCAATGAAAGGCAATGCCAATGAAGCTGCTGATCTCCTAAAAGTAATGGCACATCCGGAAAGGCTAATGGTGTTGTGCCAACTGACCCAAGGTGAGGTTGGTGTTGGGGAGCTGCAAAAGAACTCGTTCCTTAGCCAATCCGCCTTTTCACAGCACTTGACGGTGCTTCGCAAACACAAATTGATCAAGGCTCGTAAGGCATCACAGCAAGTGTTTTATTCGTTGTCAGAACCGAGAGTTGAGTCATTAATCAAGGCGCTTCATAGCGTTTTCTGTAACTAATTCGTAGCTAAGATTTTAGAGGTAAATAATGTTAAACGTTATTCCATGGGAATCGTTGTTTGGTGGCATTTTGTTAGGGATCTCCGCCACTATATTGTTGTTGGTTAACGGGAAAATTGCCGGATTCAGTGGAATTATGAATGGCATTATGTCACCGAAAAAAGGCGATTATTCGTGGCGATTGCTTTTTGCGGTTGGAATGATAGCTGGTGGCTTGATTAGCGTTCTGATGTTGGGCGTTGCGGTTCCTAGTACCGCGAACCTTTCTTTAGGGATGGTGATTGCCGCTGGTTTATTGGTAGGAATCGGAACCAGACTGGGTAACGGATGTACTAGTGGGCACGGCATTTGTGGCATGGGCCGTTTGTCTAAGCGCTCTATTGTGGCGACCTGTGTATTTATGGCTGTCGCTGGCCTAACGGTATTCGTTCGACTTCACCTAGTTTAAGAGAGATTCCATGAACAAGACTATTTTTCGTTTTTCTGCTCTTTTGAGCGGTGTGTTATTCGGTATGGGCATGGCGGTGTCTGGTATGATCGACCCAGCTAAAGTCATTGGATTTTTAGATATTTCTGGCAGTTGGGATCCAAGTTTGGCTTTTGTGATGGGCGGCGCACTCGCGGTATTTATGCCAAGCTATTTTTTAATCATCAAGCCGAGAAAACAATCAGTTAGCGGTGAAGCGTTTTGCACACCAACCAATAAGAACATCGACGGACGTTTGTTATCTGGTGCGGCCATCTTTGGTTTAGGTTGGGGTTTGGCAGGTATTTGCCCTGGCCCTGCGGTTGCGAGTCTGGCATTAGGCAACGTGAGCATTGTGGTGTTCTTCCTTGCGATGTTAGTTGGATCTCTGTTCGCGAAGGCGATCATTACTTACCGTAACGCGAAGAAGATGAAAACCGCGAACGCGTAAACAATCAATCTGATATGGAGGGGAAAGGATGCCCGACAAACTAAAGCGAAGTTTTGTTCAGTCCGTGATGAACAGCTTTTTCCCTCCGATCATGATTTTACTCGCGCTTATGGTCGGTGCCGCGGCTTTGTGGCTGACCCCGAAAGAGGAAGACCCGCAAATCGTTGTGCCGATGGCGGATGTATTGGTTTCGGCTCCCGGACTAAGCGCTTCTCAAGTCGAAAATCAAATCACTGAACCATTAGAAAAGCTTGTTAGCCAAATTGACGGTGTGGAATACGTTTATTCTTCGTCAATGGAAGGTGCTGCGCAAGTCATCGTTCGTTTCTATGTCGGCGAAAACCGCGAAGATGCTCTGGTTAAGCTTTACAACAAACTCTACTCCAACCAAGACAAAGTTCCTCCTTCTGTCACTAACTGGCTTGTAAAGCCTGTTGAAATCGATGATGTACCCATTGTTGTTGCCGCAATTTATTCCACCGATCCAGACATTCTCGATCGCCATCAGTTGAGACGTATTGCAGACCAAGCCACGTTAGGCATTAAATCATTGGATGCCACCAACAAGGTGGAAGTGATTGGCGGTGAGCCGAGAAAAATCCAGATAGAGCTTGATTCCGTTGCGATGGCAAACTTCAAAGTAACCATCGATGACCTCGAACAGGCCATTCAGCTCAGTAATAGCAAAACCCAAGGCAAGAACGTTCGCGTAAACGGGCAAAATTACACATTGGAGTCGGGACGGTTTCTGACTAACGCCGAAGAGGTTGGCGATCTTGTTATCGCGGTGCTCAATGGCAAACCCGTTTATTTGAAAGATGTCGCGCGTATTTACGACGGTGAAGGTGAGGCAACATCCGATACTTGGTATCGCGATAAAAACCACGATGAAGCATACCCATCGGTGTTCATTTCTGTCGCTAAACAAAAAGGCTCGAACGCGGTTAACGTCGCTCAGTCTGTTCGGGATAAACTGGCGGCGCTTCAATCCGAGCAGTTTCCTCCACAAGTTCAAGTTGCAGTCATTCGTGACTATGGCGAAACGGCGAATGCGAAAGTAAACAACTTGGTATCAAGCCTTGGCATCTCTATTCTAACGGTCGTGGTGTTTGTCGGTTTGTTTTTGAACTGGCGAAGCGCATTGGTGGTTGGTATCGCGATTCCGATTAGCTATGGTGCCGCGCTCGGGATGGACTTGGCATTTGGCTATTCCATCAACCGAGTCACGCTCTTTGCATTGATTTTGGCGCTAGGTTTGATCGTGGACGATCCGATCGCGAGTATCGACAACATTGAACGCTACCTCAAACGCAAAAATCTAACACGAACCAACGCGATTGTTCTCGCCATGGCAGAAATTCGTAGCGCCTTGTTAATGTCGACGGTCGCAATCGTGATCGTGTTTACGCCGATGTTTTTTATCACTGGGATGATGGGGCCTTACATGGCGCCACTGGCGTTCAACGTTCCGATCAGCGTTATCTTTAGTACCGTTGTCGCGTTTATGATCACGCCTTGGCTTGCCAAGAAGCTACTCAAAGGTGCTGAGAAAAACGGCCACTATGACATCCAATCGTCGCCGATGTATCGTTTGTATCGTGGTGTGTTGATTCCGCTACTTGAAAGCCGCAAGAAAGCATGGCTTTTCCTTGGTTTGGTTGCCTTGTTGTTCGTCTTGGCAGCATTGTTGCCAGCACTTCGCTTAGTTCCACTCAAGTTGCTGCCTTATGACAATAAGAACGAGTTCCAATTGGTATTAAACATGCCAGAGTCTTCAAGCTTTGTGGATACCTCCAACGCGCTGTCGAACTTTACGGACTATTTAATGACGGTGCCGGAAGTGACAAGTGTGTCGGGCTTTGCAGGCACCACTTCCCCAATGGATTTCAACGGCATGGTGCGCCACTACTTTATGCGCAGCGAACCATACCAAGGCGAGCTTCGAGTCGTTCTTGCAGAGAAGAATCGCCGCGCAATGCAATCACACGAATTGGTGACACGACTCAGGGCGGATTTAGAGCAGATTGCAGATAAGTTTGATGCTGATGTGCAGCTAGTCGAAGTGCCGCCAGGCCCGCCTGTTATCGCCACCATTACGGCAGAAGTTTACGGTGATGAAGCGACATCTTATGAAGATCTGATGATTCAAGCAGAGAAAGTCGCGGATAGGCTTCGCAAAGAACAGTTGGTTTCTGAGGTGGATACCAGCATCCAAGGTGATTTAGAAACGTGGCAATTCATCGTTGATCAAGAAAAAGCGGCGCTGTCTGGCGTTTCTGTTGCTGATATCAATAACACGCTTATTACCGCCGCGAACGCCAAAGTGCTCGGTTATATAGCCGATCCAAGAGAAGTGGATCCACTACCTATCGAAGTGCAGCTCCGGCGTGAAGACAGAGATAACCTGAATCAACTAGAGCAGCTTTATGTGCGAGGCCGTCCTGGCATTGCAAAAGTAGAATCCAATGGGGCGGTTGTGGATGCTCCTCAGCCTATCGTGCAGTTGTCTGAAGTCGGTCATTTTGTGAAACGTGCAGCGGACAAACCGATTTTCCATAAGAACCTCAAGCCTGTTGTGTATGTCTACGCCGAGATAGTTGGGCGTGTTCCGGGTGAAGTGATTGCCGATGTGATGGCTGACCAAGATACAACTCACGCGGAAGATGTGCATCGTCACTGGCAAGATCGCACGTACTTGAGCAATGGAGCTGGTGTCACTTGGAGCGTGCCAGACAACATCGAAGTAGTTTGGAGTGGTGAGGGGGAATGGAAAATCACAGTAGACGTATTCCGCGATTTAGGCATTGCTTATGGCGCTGCGCTGCTTGGCGTATTTGTGGTGATGTTGATTCAAACAGGTTTACCTGCGGTATCGGGCATCATCATGCTGGCGATACCTCTGACCGTGATTGGGATTATGCCGGGGTTCTGGATTTTGAATGTGTTAAGCAGTGATATCGGTAATTACCCGAACCCGGCTCTGTTCACGGCGACCGCGATGATCGGCATGATTGCGCTAGCAGGGATTGTGGTGCGTAACTCACTCGTTTTGATTGAATTTGTTCAGCAATCGCTGGCTGAAGGTCGTAGCCTACATGATGCGTTGATTGAATCTGGTGTTGTTCGTATGAGACCAATATTACTGACCGCGGGTACAACGTTACTGGGTAACGTCGTGATTACGTTAGACCCAATTTTTAACGGTTTGGCTTGGGCAATCATATTCGGAATTACCGCCTCGACCATCTTTACGTTGCTTGTGGTTCCGGTGGTTTACAACCTTGCATACCAAAACACCAAAGGACATGGATTACCTCAGATGGAGGAAGAGCAATGAAATTAGATACCAAATGGTTAGGCGTGATTCTGTTTGCCATACTCGCGCTTCTTTTTCTCTATATGGCTGGATTTTTTACAGAAAAATTGCCGACAGAACATGACGCGAAAACCAACCAGATTGATGTAAATAACGCAGAGACACATCAACTGATGTTAACCAGCGAACCGGTTGTTCGAGAATTTCCGGGCGTCGTCGTTGCAGAGCAGCACGCCGATATCGCGGCACGGTTAACGGCATCGGTGATGGAGGTATTGGTGAAGGTTGGCGATAGAGTGAGGCAAGGAGACGTGTTGGCGCGGCTAGAAAGCGATGATCTCGACGCGCGAGTTCGTCAAAGTGAGCAGGCTTTATCCTCTGCACAAGCGCAGCTTAACGCGGCGAGAAAGGAGTTTTCTCGTGTCAGAGCGCTTTTAAACAAAAAACTGATCCCTCAATCGCAATTTGACCAAGCGGAAAGTGCGTTGCAAACCGCACAAGCCAACTTTAATAAAGCGCAGGCGGCGGTCTCTGAGGCGGAAACGACCTTTGGCTACAGCATCATTACTGCACCGTTTGATGGTTTGATCACGCAAAAGCCCATCAACAAAGGTGATACCGCGACGCCGGGGGCTTTGCTTTTATCAATGTACAATCCAAACTCGTTGGAAATAGAGGTGAACTTTGCTGAGTCTGTCATGCCTTATGTGACTTACGATAAAGAAGTGGACGTTGTTTTTCCGTCTTACAACCTCAACGCGCAAGCGGCAGTAAAAGAAGTGACGCCGTCGGCAGATGCCAACTCGCGTAGTTATACCGTAAAGCTTCAATTCGAGCCGCCAACGGCTATCTATCCAGGTACATACGCCAAAGTCGCGTTGACCTTGACCGACGATGTTGTACTTCGCGTGCCAAAAGAGGCGGTTTACCAAGTTGGCCAATTGGACTACGTAAAAGTGGTGCAAGACAGCGGTGAGGTAGAAACTCGGCTTATTCAGCTTGGAGAGTTGGGGAGAGTGCGAACGGGGTTGAAGCAGGGTGACGTCGTACTGCTGAATCCAAGAGCGCTTTGATAGAACGGTTTCTTTTGTTAACTAGTTAAACGTCTATCTAACAAAGAACATAAAACAGCCCAGCATGATGCTGGGCTATTTTGTTCGTTCAGTTAAGCGTTACCGTTGCGTTTACAGGACAATGGTCGCTCAGTTTGTAATCCAAAACATCTTGTGAGCTGAACAGCGTTTGATGTGCGTTTTTCGCTTTTATTTGCGGGCTAACAATAATGTGATCAATCAAAGATCGGAATTGGTGTGTTTTTCTTGGGTTCTTATTTGAGCGAACCTTGCAATCCGCTTTGGTATCTCGCGTTACCAATTGTGCATCGTTACCAAGCGTCATGATCGCCCACAGCCAATCACGTTGATACGACAAGTTGTGATTGAAATCGCCCATTACGGCGTACTGCTCTTTTTTCTTTTCTCTCTCGCTCATCCATTTCGCAAGTGCTTCTCCTTGTTGACTCAGTGTCTGGCAATCACGACTGTTTTTGTACGCTCCGCTGCATCCTGCTTTTAGATGCACAGAGAGCAGGTGAAGCTCGTCCTTTTGGCTTGGGTTAACGACGATGTAACTGGCAAAGCGCAACTTGCTATTACCACGCGTGATTGAGAAGTCTGCTGGGTCAGACACTTCAATGTCTTTGCGCACAGCAAAACCGGTGTACTGGTTGGTATCAGAAAACTGAAGGTGCTTATTGTTTGATTGAGCTCGATCAGAGAGGTAAATCGCGTAGCCATCGCCTACGGCTTTTTGAACGGCGGCTTTGGAGTCGACCTCTTGAAAGGCGATGATGTCGGCTTGAGTTTTATCCACATATTGATTGAGTTTGACGAAATCTTCACTGGTTCTAGAAACCTTACCTCCATTTATAGACAGCCATTCTATATTCCAACTGGTTAAGTTGATGGAGTTTTGAGCAAGTGACGTTGAACTAAAAATTAATAAGGCAGTAACAAATAGTGATCGCATATTGGCTTGTTTCACTCCTGGATTTTAGCGTATTCCTTTCCAACCTTTATCCTATAAGCGCTCTAAAAAAAGCAAGTAGATTTCGTACCAATTTTGCAATTTTCATGGTTTTCTTCTCAACTGAGATCAGTACCAATAAGATCGATTTGTTCTTGTCCGCTAGCCGATCTTTATTGATCAAAATCAATGTTTTCAAGTGGTGCTTTTCGTTAAATACGCCACAATATATTGTGTTAGCAGAATAAAAAATAACCCCATATAGTGTGTTTGTGGATAACTCTGTGAGTATGCTGGGGTAAGGAGAAGAAAGTGAAACCAATCGTAATCAAGCGTGACGGCTCAAGAGCTCCGTTCAACAGGGATCGTATCCAAGCAGCAGTTGAAGCGGCAGCGGAAAACAAAGATAAAGATGTCGCCATTTATGCTCTTAATGTCGCTCTTGCTGTCGAGTTACAGCTAAAAGATCACGATGAAGTTCACATCCATGAGATTCAAAACTTAGTTGAGAATGAGCTCATGCAAGGTCCTTACAAAGCCCTAGCACGTTCTTATATTGAATATCGCCATGACCGCGACATCGCGCGTGAAAAGCAAAGTGCACTAACTCGTGAAATCGAGGGTTTGATTGAAGAAAGTAACCTTGATTTGATCAACGAAAACGCGAACAAAGACGGCAAAGTTATCCCAACTCAGCGTGACTTGTTGGCTGGTATCGTGGCGAAGCACTACGCGAAAACGCACATCCTGCCTCGTGATGTGGTTCAAGCACACGAAGTGGGTGACATTCACTACCACGATCTGGATTACGCACCATTCTTCCCGATGTTTAACTGTATGCTTATCGATTTGAAAGGCATGCTAACGCACGGCTTCAAAATGGGTAATGCAGAAATCGATACGCCTAAATCGATTTCAACTGCGACCGCAGTAACAGCGCAAATTATTGCTCAAGTGGCTAGCCATATTTATGGCGGTACAACCATCAACCGTATCGACGAAGTGTTAGAACCTTACGTCATCACGAGCTATGAAAAGCATTTAGAAATCGCGAATGAGTGGAACATTGCTGAGCCAGAAGAGTTCGCTAAAGCTCGCACTGAGAAAGAGTGTTACGACGCATTCCAATCGCTAGAGTACGAAGTAAACACACTACACACGGCAAATGGTCAAACGCCATTCGTTACGTTTGGTTTTGGGCTTGGTACAAGCTGGGCGTCTCGTCTTATTCAGCAATCGATTTTGAAAAACCGTATCGCTGGTCTTGGCAAAAACCGTAAAACCGCCGTATTCCCTAAATTGGTGTTCGGTATTAAAGACGGCCTAAACCACAAGGCAGAAGATCCTAACTACGATATTAAGAAGCTTGCACTTGAGTGTGCTTCAAAACGTATGTACCCAGACATTCTTAACTACGACAAAGTCGTGGAAGTAACGGGTTCATTCAAAACACCTATGGGCTGTCGTAGCTTCCTAGGTACTTACGAAGAGGATGGCGAACTTATCCATGAAGGTCGTAACAACCTTGGTGTAGTTAGCTTGAACTTGCCACGTATCGCGCTTCGCGCAAAAGGCAGCGAAGCGAAGTTCTATGAACTGCTTGATGATCGTCTACGTCTTGCTCGTAAAGCACTAGAAACGCGTATTTCTCGTCTAGAGAACGTAAAAGCGCGCGTTGCCCCAATTCTATATATGGAAGGTGCATGTGGTGTGCGCTTGAAAGCGGACGATTCGATTGCAGAAATCTTCAAAAACGGCCGTGCGTCAATTTCTCTAGGCTACATTGGCGTGCATGAAACTATCAACGCGTTGTTTGGTACTGAAGCGCACGTTTACGATGATGCCGTATTGCGTGAAAAAGCGGTCGCGATCATCAAACATCTAAAAGATGCGGTGAATCAATGGGCTGACGAAACTGGCTATGGCTTTAGCTTGTACGCAACACCAAGTGAAAACCTATGTAGTCGTTTCTGCCGCATCGACACCAAAGAGTTTGGTTTGATTGAAGGCGTAACAGACAAAGGTTACTACACCAACAGCTTCCACTTGGATGTTGAGAAGAAGGTTAACCCTTACGACAAGATCGACTTCGAGATGCCTTACCCAGAAATCTCAAGCGGTGGCTTCATCTGTTACGGTGAGTTCCCGAACATGCAACGTAACGTAGAAGCGCTAGAAAACGTGTGGGACTACAGTTACACCCGCGTTCCTTACTACGGAACCAACACTCCGATTGATGAGTGTTACGAATGTGGTTACACCGGCGAGTTTGAATGTACAAGCAAAGGCTTTACTTGCCCAAGTTGTGGCAACCACGATTCAACCAAAGTATCGGTGACACGTCGCGTATGTGGCTACTTGGGCAGCCCAGATGCACGTCCGTTTAACTTCGGCAAACAAGAAGAAGTTAAACGTCGAGTGAAACACCTATAAGGTTAATTACCACTCGATTCAACACTTTGAAAATCAACCTGCTTTAGGTTGATTTTCTTTTTCGCGATAACAAAGAGACGCATTATGAACTACCACCAATATTATCCAATTGACGTTGTTAACGGACCGGGTACGCGCTGCACATTGTTTGTGTCGGGCTGTGTACATCAGTGTCGTGGCTGTTATAACCAGTCGACGCAACGCTTGGATTCGGGAGTGTTGTTCACGCAAGAAGCGGAAGACAAGATCATCAATGACTTGAATGACACGCGCATTAAGCGTCGCGGTTTGTCGTTGTCTGGCGGAGATCCGCTTCATCCTGCTAATGTGCCTCATATTTTAAAGATCGTGAAAAGGGTGAGAGAAGAGTGTCCCGGTAAAGACATCTGGGTTTGGACAGGCTACACGCTGGCTGAACTGGATGACGCGCAAAGAGAAGTGGTGCAATACATCGATGTTTTGATTGATGGTAAGTTTGAACAAGACAAGAAAGATCTCAATCTCGAATGGCGTGGCAGTTCAAACCAAATCATTCATCGCTTTACGGATATTTAATCAAGCATTCTCCAAACATAAAAAGGGCTCACGCGTGCATAACGGGTGAGCCCTTTTGGTGTGAGTTCGTTAGTGTATTTTCAGTTACGCTGTCACCGTTTGGTCATCCTCGACCATATTATTTATCCAACGTTTAGATTGGATACGATAAGTCGTCAGTACGCCTTTCACAAATTCTTCAGCTAGCAGAGACATCAAGACAAAATGCAAAGGCAACCCGAGTACCATACCAGTGTAATAGGTAAGGGGAATACCAATAGCCCACTGACCGAACGTATCAATAAAAATGCTGTAGCGAATATCTGCGCCACTCTTTAGTACGCCGCCAATCCCTACCATGTTAAACACTCTCAAAATCATACCCAGCGCCATGACTAAGCATACGTTAAGTGCCATTTCTGCATCGGTTAATGGGCTCAGTACCAATAGATGATGAATCAGAGGCGAGCTCAACCACACTAGGAAAAACAATAAGGTGGCTAAGATTGCGCTGGTTAACACATACCACCACGCCGTTATTTCGACCCGATCATAACGTTTTGCGCCAATATCATTCCCAAGAAGAACGGATGCAGCGACCGCAAATCCCATAAAGGTTGAAATCAGTACGCCTTCAATCGGGGATAAGAATGAGATGATCGCAAGTTCTGAAACACCCAATTGACCATAGATGATGCTGTAAACGATCAGCCCACCAGTCCAGAGCGCATCGTGGACCAACATGGGTAGAGAAACCTTAAAGTATTTTTGACGATACTGCTTTAAACGGCCTTGCGCCCAATCGAATTTGGTCGGAATCAGGTACGCATAGCGTTTACAGAAAAAGTAAATCAACACTGCCGTTTGGAAAAATCGAGAAACAAAGCTGCCTACGGCTGCTCCAAATACGCCCCATTGAGGGAAGCCGAATAAACCGAAAATCAAAACATAATTAAGCACGACATTCACGACAATCGCGGAGATACTAACGTTGGTTGCCAGTTTGGTTTGGCCTACGGAGCGCAATACCGCTTCAATCGGTACCACTATCGCCGTTGCAATAAGACTAAAGCCCGTAACCACAAGATAATCACGTGCATAAGTGACGTATTCAGGATCGTCTGACATGAAAGAGACGATCTCTTTATCAAAAATCGCATAAAGAACAATAAACGGCAGCGTCACTAAAATGGAAATAAACCAAGATTGCGCCAATGTTCTACGGATTCCTGCCATATTCCCTGAACCGTAATATTGAGAAGCCAGCACCGTTACTGCACCGCAAAGACCGAAAATGACTGCAAGGTTAAAGAAAAAGATGCGGTTTCCGACACCGACTGCAGCCGTTGCGGATTCGCCGAGTTGGCTCACCATGAAAATATCCACGACGCCGAGTAACGCAAAAAGCATGGATTGAAGTGAAACAGGAAGGCCAATCGCAATCAGCTTTTGCCAAAATGCTTTATCGATGTATTCGCGTGTTAAGAGCATCGCATTTCTCCTTAAAGATTAATGCGAGTAGTTTATCCCTATGATTTGGCGGTGTATTTTTCAAAGGCATCCAAAACCTTTGTAAAACTCTCCACTAGTGTATATGTGAGCCAATAAATCATGGAAGATAAACAAGAACGCTACGCGATTTCAGAAAAAACCTATCAAGAGTTTATTGATCACAGTCGAGTACTGGCATTGGAGGAGAGAGGCATTGTGCAGTGCGGAATTGCAACCTGTCGTGACTTCTTCTCTGTTTATCGTAAAAACCAAAAAAAACACATGCTGCTTTACACCGTGCGCGGTAAAGGTTGGTTAGAAAGTGGGGCGTGTCGATATGATTTGGAGCCTGGCTCGTTGATCACGGTGCCAGCAGGTGTTGAAAACGGTTTTGGTATGGAAGAGGAACTCTGGCAGATCGCATGGCTTTTTCTTGCTCCTGATAGAGCATGGCCAATGATAGAGAGTAATATTAGTTACCAGCTCACATCTGCACCTGAGGTGATGTATGCGTGTATCCAAACGTTGTTACGCAGTATTAATCTTCCTATTGATTATGGTGGTGCGGTTGGTGCACATAGCGTGGCTCAGTTAGAGCTGATGTTAAACATGCCGCCCTCAGAGTCGATATCACGCAGCCAATTGAGGCTTCGGCGCGTATTCGATCTTGTCCAGCGTCAGCTGCATAAGGATTGGAGTGTCGAGCAAGTGGCAGCTTTATATCCATGTTCGGAGCCACATTTGCACCGTCTGACTCAAAAGCAGTTTGGTCGAAGCCCGATGGCACATTTAACACGTATGCGCATGGAATACGCTGCTAGGTTACTTCGTTCAACAGAATGGCCGATTCAACATATTGGAGAGATAGTCGGATATCCAACTAGTGCCAACTTTAGTACACGTTTTAAAGCGTGGTCGAGCATGACGCCAAGAGAATTTAGGAAAAACGGAAGAGTGGATTGGTATATTGAGGAGTGAATCGTTCTTTTTATAACCGATAGAGCGCACAAAACTTATCGTAACCCAGAATTTTGTTCTCTAATTGATGAAATAAGTGAAAAATCATTTCGCCATTTTTTGCGATGGTGTTAACGTGAGGTTCGGTACTTGAATTTCAAAGGGTTATGACTTTCATGTTTTCTAATCTCCCAACTCCCGTATTAGATCCTATTTTATCTCTATCCGTTGCATACCGTAACGATGACCGTCCAAACAAGGTTGACCTTGGTATTGGCGTCTATAAGAACAGCGCAGGCGAAACGCCGATCATGAAAGCCATTCAAATGGCGCAGGATGTCGTTGTTGAAACTCAAAAAACCAAATCTTACGTTGGTCTTGCGGGTTGCGAAGAATTTAATAAAAGCATGATCGATTTGCTACTGACGGGAACGTCAGCAATGGATCGTGTTGCTGCCATTCAAACACCAGGTGCAAGTGGTGCGCTGCGTATGTTAGGTGACCTAATGAAGGTCGCACAGCCAGATACGACGGTTTGGATTTCAAACCCTAGCTACGTAAACCATAAACCAGTGATGGAAGCGGCAGGTCTTAAAGTTAAGTTCTACGATTACTTTTCTCCAGAAACGAAACAAGTAGACACAGCAAAAATGATGGATGATCTTGCGAAAGCAGGGCCTTCCGATGTTGTATTGCTGCATGGTTGCTGTCACAACCCAACAGGCGCAGATATCGATTTTTCTGCTTGGCAAGCCATTACGGAATTGTCACAGAAGAACGGTTTCACCCCATTTGTTGATATTGCCTACCAAGGCTTTGGTGATGGCCTAGAGGAAGACGCAAAAGGGCTTCGCTTCATGGCAGATAACGTTGAAGAGATGTTAATAACGACGTCATGTTCGAAGAACTTTGGCCTATATCGCGAGCGCACAGGTGCGGCGATTGTCGTTGGTAAGAACATGCAAGACGTGACGAATGCAAAAGGCAAGTTACTGACGTTAGCGCGTTCTACTTACACGATGCCACCCGATCATGGAGCGGCTTTGGTTAAGACGATTCTTCAAGATGACAACCTGACTTCCGTTTGGAAGCAAGAGTTGAGTGAAATGCAACATCGTTTGGTTAGTCTTCGTCAAAGTTTGTGTAACGAATTGAGAAACAACCATAATACCGATCAATTTGACTTCATTGAGGGTCACAAAGGCATGTTTACTGTGCTAGGCTTTAGTGAAAACCAAATGGCGCAACTGCGTGAAGATTATGGCATTTATGGTGTTGGCGATGGTCGAATTAACATCGCTGGACTTACCGAAACTCATATTCCATACGTAGCGGACGCAATTAAGAAAGTATCTCAAGCTTAATTGGAGTGTGGATGAAAAACTGGAAACTGATTCTGCCGCTTATGATGAGCGGCAGTTTAATTGCTTGTACGTCAACTCAAACGACGCAGGAACCTGTTGAGCCTGAGTCGCCGAAGGTCGAAGAACCTGTCAAAGTAGAGCCAGAAGTGAAACCAGAGGTTGATCCAACGCCTGAGGTTGAGCCTAAGCCTGAAGTAAAACCTGAGAAAAAGCCCGAGCCAAAACCGACAAAACCAGCCAAAGTGACAAAGACACCAGACGGCATGTTGATTCTTGGTTCTGAAGAGTGGGTTTACGTTCCTGAAATTGATCAAACCTTCAAAGCTAGGGTTGATACAGGGGCGACAACATCATCAATTAGCGCGACAGACATTGTTCCGTTTGAGCGTGATGGTAAAGATTGGGTTCAGTTTAAGATCGACTTGGGCGATAAAGAAACTAAAGAGTTTAAAGTACCTGTAGAGCGCTGGGCTAAAATCAAGCAGTCATCGTCAGAAGAGGTGGATAAACGAGCGGTAGTAAAAGCGTATATTACCGTCGGTGACCACAAAGAAAAGACAGAGTTTACGTTAGCTGAGCGTGGGCATATGAAGTTTCCAATTTTACTTGGTCGAAGCTTTTTTAGAGATATCGCCGTTGTGGATGTATCGAAAAAGTATGTCCAAGATAAACCTAAAAAATCCGGCAAAAATTAAAGCCTTGTTACTAGTTCCTGCTAACAATCGGTACTTAACAAAAATGGCCTCCGAAACCGGAGGCCATTTTTATTGAATCACACACTTATTAATGCAACTGCTTAGTTACTTAATTAAAATGCAAAACGAGCAGACATCACAATTTGTTGGCCATAGACACCATTATTTTTGAAATCCGCGCCAAGTGATAGTTGCTGAGTAGAGTGGAATCTTGCGCCAAAATTATAAACGGTATTGGAATCGTCGTTATCCATTATTTGACCGATACGGGCATGTAGCTCAACATTTTGCATGAACCAAATACGAGTACCAATATTCACCTCAGTGCGCCACTCGTCACCCACTTTATCACTGCCGTTTTCTTTAATGTTGTGTACTAACATTTGGCCATAAATATCTGCAAATTGGCCTGCTGGGCCGTTAAAGCCAATACCACCAGCAATGTCCCAGTCTCCGCTGAATTCACTGTCTGCGCGAGCAATGAAGTGGGTGTTTTCCGTAAAGTAGGTATTGAACTCGCCACCAAATGTACCAGGGCTAGTGCCCATGCGAAATTCCATCGTGTTGTAGTTGAAATTATTTGCATGTGCGGAAAGTGGCAAAACAGCGCACAAACCAAAGGCTGCAACCTTTAGAGCTTTACCTAGCATGGTGTCTCCGGGCAAGATGATTAAAATGAACAAAAAAATGGTCTGCAAAAAGCAGACCAAGATTGATAAAGCTATCATTTTAAGTGCTTGCCGTCACCATTTAGCTGTAATGGTCACCACATCATGCTGATATCCAAAGCCATCGGGGTTGTTTTACATGATCACCAGTTGCTCGACTTCAATTTCTGGCTTATTTCCGCCTTCAAATTCGCCAAACAGACGGACTTTAGTCGTGTGATCAATCGGAGTGTTTAGCTGAATATCGTCATCGAATTCCACCATCACTTCACCGGAACCGTCGCTAAAGACAAACTTATCCGCGCGAACTTGACGTAATAAGTTACCTTCAACGACTACATCTTTTTCAGTAAACATATTGGAGTCGTTTAGCAAGGCGTCCAATTTTTCCACAGTGACAGGACCATTAAACTGCAAGTTTGATTGGTTTTGAGCGTGATCTTTCGCGAACGCGATAGAAGGAGCAATAACTAAGGCGGCGATTGTTGCGATAATTGTATTCTTTTTCATGTTACATCCTCATCGGTTTGTTTTGATGGGTTCATTAAAACAGAGCTTGTTTGAACCAATGATGATTTCAACATTCATATTCTATTCATTTGCTTGAGTAAGTGGGGACGATGACGTTATGATTGTTCATCTTCCTCTATTCTTTACAAATGTTCATGAAATCAGCGATCCCATCTTTAATGGTTCAAGGCACCACTTCGGATGCCGGAAAAAGTGTCCTTGTGGCAGGTTTATGCCGTGTATTAGCGAGAAAAGGGATAAACGTTGCCCCATTTAAGCCACAAAACATGGCACTAAATAGTGCGGTAACCAAAGATGGCGGTGAAATAGGTCGAGCTCAGGCAGTTCAGGCACAGGCGTGTAATATTGAGCCAACCGTGCATATGAATCCGGTTTTGATTAAACCTAACAGTGATACAGGTGCTCAGATCATTTTGCAGGGCAAGGCGCTTTCAAATATGGATGCGGCTGGCTTTCATGATTACAAGAAAGTTGCGATGGATACGGTGTTAGATTCCTTCTCTCGTCTGACTCAAGAATTTGATTCGATCATGATCGAGGGTGCAGGGAGTCCTGCTGAAATCAATTTACGTGAAGGCGATATCGCGAACATGGGTTTTGCGGAGGCCGCTGATGTTCCGGTGATCATTGTTGCTGATATTGATCGTGGTGGTGTATTTGCGCATTTGTACGGAACACTCGCGTTACTTTCTGAATCTGAACAAGCGCGAGTAAAAGGATTTGTTATCAACCGTTTTCGAGGTGATATTCGTTTATTGCAATCGGGCCTCGACTGGCTAGAAGAAAAAACAGGCAAACCTGTACTCGGCGTGCTTCCTTTTCTTCATGGTTTGAATTTAGAAGCAGAAGACGCGATCACCGCGCAGCAAGAGTTGCACTCTGAGGTAAAACTGAATGTCGTTGTGCCTGTTTTAACCCGGATTAGTAATCATACTGATTTTGATGTGTTGCGATTGAATCCCGACATCAATCTACGTTATGTAGGCAAAGGCGAGAAAATAGATAAAGCCGACCTTGTTATTTTGCCTGGGACCAAATCAGTTAGAGACGACTTAGAGTATCTAAGAAGCCAAGGGTGGGATAAAGATATCTTACGTCATATTCGTCTTGGTGGAAAAGTGATTGGTATCTGCGGTGGCTACCAGATGCTTGGAAGCTTGATTGATGATCCAAATGGCGTCGAAGGCCAGCCGGGTCAAAGCGAAGGGCTTGGCTTACTAGACATCACCACGACGCTAACTAACAGCAAACAGCTTACAAATACGCAAGCACAGCTTTCTCTTAATGGCAAAACAGCCAATGTAAAGGGTTATGAAATCCACGTAGGACAAAGTGAAGTGCAGGGCATTCAACCTCTTACATTGAGTACTGGTGAAGCAGAGGGGGCTATCAGCAAGTGTGGCCAAATCATGGGAACCTACCTTCACGGGTTCTTTGATGAGGCAGATGTCTTAAGCCTGGTGTCAGAGTGGGTAAACGGCACTCAAATCAAACAACAAGACTTTGAAGAGTTAAAGGAACAAGGAATTAATCGTATTGCAGATGCGATAGAACAACATATGAACCTTGATTTTTTGTTTAAATAGCACATTAACTGATTGAACTTTCAACCCAAATAACCAGTTCTTTCGCTTGCCTTGTATTGGAGTTTCTCTATGAAAGCATGGAAAACGCATGCTTGCCTCGCGGCAATATTAAGCATTTCATTTTCAGCTAACGCAGCTACGGACCTCAAAGTGTATGCGGCGTCTTCAATGACGAATGCGATCGACGAAATCACACAAAACTTTGAAGAAAAGTATGACGTTTCTATCACTCCCGTTTATGGTGGTTCTTCTTCTATCGCTCGACAAATTATCAACGGCGCACCAGCGGATATATTTATTTCTGCGAATACAAAATGGATGGATTATTTGGTCGATAAAGACGTTATTTCTCGTGACAATGTCACAAGCTTGGTGCGCAATAGCTTAGTGTTGATTGCGCCTCAGTCTTCAGAATTAACCTCATTTAACTTCTCTGATGCAACAGCATGGGAAAAGGCATTGCATGGAAATCGCCTTGCGTTAGGCAATCCGACGTCAGTGCCTGCTGGTATGTACGCGAAAGAATCACTGACTACACTGGGTGTATGGAAAGAGATTCAAAATCAAATCGCACCAGCAAAGAATGTGCGCCTAGCTTTGGCGTTGGTTGAACGTGGGGAAGCACCTTTAGGCGTGGTCTACAAAACCGATGCGCAGTTAACCGACAAAGTCAAAATTGTCGGTGAATTTACGAGTGATACGCATGCGGCTATTGTTTATCCGGCTGCGGTTGTGAATGATTCTACTGAGTCTGAGCAGTTCTTCCAGTACCTAAAATCGGACGAAGCCGCACGCGTTTTTGCTCAATATGGCTTTCAGCAATAAACCGGCTTTCAATCATAGGGACGAAGCGTGACAGAACTGGAATACCAAGCCTTAATGTTAAGCCTCAAAGTGGGCGCGTACGCAGTACTTTGGCTCATTCCTCTCGGCGTTTTTCTTGCTTGGCTACTTTCTCGAAAAACGTTCTTCGGTAAATCGATTCTAGATAGCTTAATTCATTTACCACTGGTATTGCCGCCGGTGGTTATCGGCTATTTGTTGTTGATTTCTCTTGGGCGGCAAGGGTTTCTTGGCAAGTGGCTCTATGAACATGTAGGGCTAGTCTTTAGCTTTAATTGGAAAGGAGCAGTAGTCGCTTGTATTGTGGTGGCCTTGCCTTTGATGGTTCGGTCTGTGCGGTTAAGTTTAGAGAACGTTGACCCTAAACTGGAACATGCCGCGTCAACGTTAGGCGCTTCTCCTTTAAAAGTTTTTCTCACCATTACGTTACCACTGACCATTCCCGGAATTATTACTGGGACGATGCTGTCCTTTGCTCGTAGTCTTGGTGAATTCGGGGCGACGATCAGTTTCGTCTCTAACATTCCGGGAGAAACCCAAACGATTCCACTGGCAATGTACAACTTTATTGAAACGCCAGGCGCGGAAATGCAGGCGGCTCGCCTATGTATCATTTCTATCGCGCTAGCTTTGTCTACATTAATGATCTCTGAATGGCTAAATCGCAAAGCGGCAAGTCGGTTGGGTGCAAAGTAATGACGATTAAAGTTCAATTTAAACAAATGCTTGGTGATACTGATTTCGATATCAAACTTGAGTTACCTTGTAACGGAATTAGCGCTTTGTTTGGGCGATCTGGTGCGGGAAAAACCACGTTAATTAATATTATCAGCGGATTAGTTGCACCAAAACAGGGACATGTTGCGATTGGTGATCACGTTTTGTTTGATAGTGAAAAGGGGATCAACTTACCAACACACAAGCGCGGTATTGGTTACGTGTTTCAGGATTCACGTTTATTTCCTCACTATTCGGTTCAAGGCAATTTGTTGTATGGCGTTAAAGAAAAAGATGACGAGTACTTTGATGCAGTCACCGAACTCTTGTCTATCAAACCGTTACTAAAGCGCTTCCCGATCTCACTGTCTGGTGGTGAAAAGCAACGTGTTGCGATTGCGCGCGCATTACTATCAAAACCCAACTTGCTTTTGATGGATGAACCACTTGCGTCGCTTGATATGCCGAGAAAACGTGAGGTGATGCCATTTCTGGAGGAATTGTCGGATAAGGTTAATATTCCGATTATCTATGTCACGCATAGCCTGCAGGAGATCTTAAGACTCGCTCAACACCTCGCTATTATCGATCAAGGTAAAATTACGAGTTCAGGTAAGCTTGAAGAAGTGTGGGCTTCTCATGCGATGCGTCCATGGCAGTCTTTCTCGGATCAAAGCAGCTTATTTGAAGGCCGAATTGCTGAACATCATGAGCGTTATGCGCTGACTTGTGTCAGCCTTGCACCTAATGCATCACTATGGGTGCAAAAGATTGATGGTGAGCCAGAGACGCCAATTCGCTTACAAGTGCGTGCCAACGACGTTTCTATTACGCTAGAGCAACCTAAGGCGACTTCTATTCGAAATATCCTGCCTGCGACGGTCGATTCAATCGAGGTGTTTAACGCGGCTGATGATAAACAGAGTATTAATGTATCGCTAAAGCTAGATGAGGGATGTTATTTGTGGGCAACGATAACACCTTGGGCGCTTGATGATCTCGACTTAAAGGCAGGTGATAGTGTATTCGCACAAATTAAAGGTGTCAGTGTCACGCAAAAAGACGTGGCGTTAGCGCCGCATTAATCGTTTAAAGCTACGCACGCTTAATGATCAAAAAAGGCCGCAAACGCGGCCTTTATTTTGTCGGAAAAACGTTATTTTGCGAACACTTCTTTGAATTCGCGTTTAAGAAGTGGGTCGCGACGTGCTTTCTTAAGTTGCTTAACCATGTCTTTCACGCAGTTGTGAAGCACATTATCAAGTAATTGAGCGCGGTATTCTTCTTTATCTTCATCTGTCATGTTTTCTGGCAGATTAAGAGTAGGGAATTCTTCCATCACGTTGATACCAGCAAATGCTTGGCCAACAGAAACTAGAGCATGAAATTGCTCGAAGTTATCTAGAATGTTCTGAGCACTTGCAGGCATTTCGTCCCAAGACTCACGCACTGCTTCTTCAGACACTTCATGGATAGAGGTAACCATTTCGAACATTTGCTCTGGAACTTCGTCAAACTCAATAACTTTACGTAGTTCAGGAGAAATGGTTGCTAGATCGATTTTTTTGCTTTCGCTGTTAGTTGCTTCTGACATGGTGTGTCTCTCATTACAAAAAGGCGGGAATATTAATACCAAATGCATCAAATAGCTATACCCATGTGTCCGTAAGATGACCAGAACACGTGAGTTTATTGAACTAACGTTCGTTGGTCATGTTTTGGTAGGGCAATTCTCAGTGTAATCGTTATAGACAATTGATTCCGTGATATTTAAACAAAAATATAGCACTTAATTATGAGTCGAATGCAACAACTCTATGAGTATGGTATATGTTTAATAAAGACAAAATAAGAAATGGAACGCGTTATGCAACCGACAGGGACATCAATGCGAATCCTCCTGGTTGACGATGTTCAGCTAGACAGGATGCAGTTGGCTATTCGTCTTAAGCAACTTGGACATATTGTAAAAGCGGTGGGGAGTGGGCTAGAAGCACTAAACACCTACGAGAGTTTTGATCCTGAACTGGTATTACTCGATATATCGATGCCAGATATGAACGGTTTTGAAGTCTCTCTTCATATCAGAGAAACCTTTCCCGACTGGATCCCAATAATTTTCCTGAGCAGTCACGAAGAGCCAGAAATGATTGCAAAAGCCATAGAGGCCGGCGGTGATGATTATTTAATTAAACCCGTAGATAAACTCGTACTGAACTCTAAGCTTATCGCAATGCAGCGTATTGCCCATATGAGACGAGAGCTTAAACAAGCGACAGCTCAATTGGAGAAAGTGAATCAACTTTTGACCCAGCAAGCGAATGAAGATGGCTTAACCAAACTCTATAACCGTCGTTATATCGATCATAAGTTAGAATCGATGGTTGCATGGCATGGCCGTCACAACATGCCAATGGCTTTGATTTTATTAGACGTCGATTTTTTCAAACCGTTTAATGATAATTACGGTCATATAGAAGGAGATCGTTGCTTGCAAGCCATTGCGAACCAACTTAAAGCAACATTTTGTCGCTCTGGTGAATACGTAGGGCGTTATGGCGGAGAAGAGTTTGTGGTGTTACTGGGTTGCACAGACGCCCAAACCGCAGAAAGAGAAGCAGAACGTATACAAGAGGCCATGTATTTTCTGGATTACCCACATGAGTATTCTAGTGTGTCTAATAGGGTGACAGTGTCACAAGGTGTTTTTGTTTTTCAACCAACGGGAAAAGAGCTGCAGTCTGATTTGTATGCGACGGTGGATAGAGCGTTGTATACCTCAAAATCTTTAGGAAGAAATACACATACGGTGGTAAATGCAAGTTGAAACAAGCTGTTATCAATAGTTACGCCTTAGCTACACTGTCACTTTTTTCATTATGTTCTAAGGCTAATTCGATTCAAGATCAGATACAAAAAGAGTATGAAAGGAATTTTGCTATTGGGATCGTTCTGTCAGATAGCGATGTCTTTACGGTAGGATTTCATGATTTCGATCCGAACGAATATTTCAACATAGATAACGAAGACATTGGTACTCAAGATTCGGTTGATCTCAGAAAGAAGATCGCTGTATCAACGCTACCATTTAGTTTTGATTTGTTTGAACAAGAGGGAATACAAACTCACTACCTATTAAATGGCCGAGTTTATGCCTTAAGTACAGAGCAAGATGTGTATGTAGACCAAAAAGGACAGATTCCAGATAAAAGTAAAGAGTTAGTCATGGGCGGATATATTGAGTTTGCTGGAGAAAAACACCTCACAGACAAACTAACGCTTAGTGGCGCAATCGGCTCACACTTAATGTACTATCAAAACGATTATAGTTATCGTAGTAATGCACTGAATGACCTAAAACCATTTCTAGAAGGTGTATACCTAAACACCAGTGCTTGGGCCGTTGTTGGAGAAGTCAACACAAAGCTCAAATACCTAGAGCATGAATCGTGGGGGAAATGGTACCTCTGGTCGGCTCCTCACTATTTTTATGGCACTGGCTGGGGTAAAGCAAATAATGGTGATATTGGCAATCCGGAAGGCTGGTATTGGGTCAATGGAATAAAGGTGTTTTATGATTTTACCCACATCGGAGATACTGTGCAGTCAGTGTATTCGAGCTTCAATCGAGTTGATATTGGTGGTGATACAAGAAAACCCATGAATACTGTACACTACTACGAAGCCAGTGTTGGATGGTTAATGACACCACCATTTGACTCCGATTGGATAGATAATATCGGGATCGGATTAACGATCAATTATGGCAGTGCGTTAAAAGGAGGAAGCTTAGTCTTGTTCTTTAATCAAGATTAGTCAACTAACTTTCGTTCAGGGGTATTAATGAAGCCTCACGCAATTGCGTCCAGCTTTTTTCGCTTTGTAAAGCGCTTCGTCCGCTAACTTAATCACGTCCTGAGGTGCTTGCCCGTTTTTGCTGTCGGCCGCTCCGAAACTTGCGGTAACAAAGACCGACTTTCTCCTCGAACTGTCGTTACCACGCTTTTTTTGACCTTGTTTATGGTTATCAGGGCGGGATTCTTCATCACGTAAAATCATCTCATACTCTGCAATGGATTTACGTGCTTCTTCTAAAAACTCTTTACACTCATCTGCGTACTTGCCTTTAAAGACGATGGTAAATTCTTCTCCGCCAAATCGATATACTTTTGCGCCACCGGGAGTTTTAGTTAGACGCGAAGCGACCATTTTTAATACGTCATCACCCGTATCGTGACCGTAGGTATCGTTAAACTTTTTAAAGTGGTCAACATCAAGCATTGCGATCGTGAACTTTTTGCCCATGTGTTTTAAGTCAAGGTCGAGTGCGCGCCTACTCGGGATCCGCGTTAAGCTATCTGTGAAAGCCAATTGATGGCTGGCAGAGGCAGCATAAATAATGATAAGCAATCCCGTTAGGGTAAACATGGTGCTAGATATGTATTGCACATCAAAGAAAATGAACGTCGCGGACGCCAGCACCATTGCAGAGTAGGTCATCGCATGGATGATTTCATTCTTCTTTAAAACAAGAATTCCGAGGAAGCAGACAATACCCACACAATATAAAACTAGAATAAAAGGCAGTTTAGAAACCGTAGGTACGATAAATAAAATGCCGCTTGTCCATTGTTCAAACCCACCTTCAACGTAATACGCTAACGTAAGGTAAGACCAAAGAACGAACATCGTTAACATCAAGAGGTAAGTAAACATGGCTCTTGAGTCGAAACCGTCTTTACTAAACAAAAATACCGCAAGAAAAGAAACAGGAAGTAGCGTGGCTAAAATGGTCAACTCAAGTAAGGCTGTACCACTTTGAAGTGGGACTTGTAGCCTGTGCTGTATCACGAAATAGGCCAGTAACATCGCTAAGCACACCATTGACTCCCGACCTTGCTTAAATGAATAGCAAAGGAGCAGTGCACAGCCTAACAGTATGTACGGCAAATTTGCGGCAATACCCCAGTTTGACTGAGTCATCTGAATGATGTTGTTCATGCTCGAACTCACTAATCCCAGCAACATAAATGGGAAAAGGAATCGAAAGCCTGATGAAGTCATTGATGATGAGGACATCTATTACAAATTGCCTGAAAATAGTTGATTATATAATTGGTTAGGTTAAGCGTTTCATCAATATAGATATTAATCTGCTATCGATTTTCATGCTTCGAGAACTAGCAAGAATACGTCTATTTGCTCATTTTCCCAAGTATTTTGGGAGACATTACGACAAAAAGAGAGAGATTGATTAAATTAAGAGCAATCAATAAGTTGTTATAAACAAGTCGTTGCTATACTTGTTTTCATAGAACAAGGGAGATTTGCCAATGCAGATAAGTTCAGATGTGCATAACTACATGGAAACACTTGTTGGACAAGTGCTCAGTTTGCCTCAGTTTGTAGAGCAGTATAACAACGAGCAGCTCGCAGATATTGCGTGCCTTGCACTTATTCAGCTTAAACCTGTCTATATTCGTCATGATATTGATTTTCTATCTTCGCTTCCGGAACAAAAGCTCACCCAATTTAAGCAAAGTGCAGATATCGCGGTGAAAAACGCGGCAGAAATGGTGAAAGAAGACCGGCGTAAAAACCGAGATCATGATGTACCTGTAATTTTTACCCATACCAGTTATGATGAAGACAAAGAATTGGACTGGTATGAAAAACCAATCCTCAATGTCAATATTAAGTGATACAAGCTTAATCTATCGATGAGCTTACCCAAGGAGGAACCGTGGGATTTTTTTCGCGTTTGTTTGGTGGTAGTGAAAAAACTGCTGAAGTAAAAACTGTGGAACCAGTTGAGTACAAAGGTTTCCTTATTTACCAAGAGAGCCTTTCAGAGGGTGGGCAATACCGCATTGCCGGTCGAATAGAAAAGCAATACGACGATGAAGTGAAAACTCATCGATTTATTCGTTCAGATTTGCTCGGCTCGGAACAAGATGCCAATGAACTTATGTTGAAGAAATCTCAAATGTTTATCGATCAAATGGGCGATAAAATCTTCGACTAACAATTCACCGCAACTTGATTCCAATCATCTTAAAAAGAGCCATTAGTGTATATGCTGATGGCTCTTTCTTTTTTAGAGCTTAAATGTTTGTTAAGTCAGCATTTAATTATGATCTGGTTAGACCTCAGTCTAGTAAGGCATGGCGTTGTTATTTTTCGTGCTCAGAGCGACAATCATTCATTACTTAGCGTTATATGTAATGAAATTTAGTATTTAAATTACAAAACACTTGAAGTAATGAGACGCGTTCGATACAAACAGAATAATAACAGGGCTGTTAGTCAAGGTGTTATTGTGCAAATGGGTGGCCCCAAACACCATCTTTCGTTTGCAATTGTCTTGCGTGGTAAACAGATAGAAATAAAAAAGAGTTAGAGTAGAGCGACGCTCTGTTTTGGGACTAATTTATTGATATGTATACAAGGAGTATGCGTTTTGCAAATCGGTGTACCTAAAGAGATACTTGCGGGTGAATCGCGAGTAGCTGCATCGCCGAAGTCGGTTGAGCAGTTAATAAAGTTGGGATTCGATATCGCGATTGAATCCCAAGCGGGGGTGCTTGCGAGTTTCGATGATGCTGCTTATGAAGCTGCTGGTGCGAAAATCGTTTCTAGTGAAGAAGTTTGGGCATCTGGTCTTATTCTAAAAGTTAATGCGCCAATCGTAGATGAAGAACAAGGCATTGACGAAATCGCACTACTACAAGATGGTGCAACACTTGTTAGCTTTATTTGGCCTGCTCAAAACGCAGAGTTGATGGAACAACTTTCAAGTAAGAACATTAACGTTCTTGCCATGGATTCTGTTCCTCGTATCTCTCGTGCACAAGCCTTAGACGCGCTCTCTTCGATGGCTAACATCGCTGGGTATCGTGCGGTTGTTGAAGCAGCTCATGAGTTTGGTCGTTTCTTTACAGGTCAAATCACGGCTGCCGGTAAAGTACCACCAGCGAAAGTATTGGTCGCTGGTGCGGGTGTGGCTGGTTTGGCTGCAATCGGTGCTGCGGGTAGCCTAGGGGCTATTGTTCGTGCATTTGACGTTCGCCCAGAAGTAAAAGAACAAGTTGAGTCCATGGGAGCAGAGTTCCTGACCGTGGATTTCCAAGAAGACTCTGGTTCTGGTGACGGCTACGCAAAAGAAATGTCCGATGACTTCAACAAAAAAGCGGCAGAGTTATACGCAGAGCAAGCTAAAGATGTTGATATCATTATTACGACCGCGCTCATCCCTGGTAAACCTGCGCCGAAGTTGATCACCAAAGAAATGGTCGACAGCATGAAAGCGGGCAGTGTAATTGTTGACTTGGCAGCCGCTAATGGCGGTAACTGTGAATACACAGTGAAAGACCAAGTTATCATGACAGATAATGGCGTAAAAATTGTTGGTTACACTGACATGGTCGGCCGTTTGCCAACGCAATCTTCTCAACTTTACGCGACAAACCTTGTTAACCTTCTAAAACTGCTGTGTAAAGAAAAAGACGGTAACATCAATATTGATTTCGAAGATGTTGTTATCCGTGGTGTCACCGTGGTTAAAGAAGGTGAAATTACATGGCCTGCGCCACCAATCCAGGTTTCAGCGCAGCCGCAAGTGAAACAAGAGCAACCTGCGAAACCAGAGCCTAAAGTAGAAGAACCTACCTCTCCAACGAAGAAAATTATTGGTGTAGCCGCGGCAGTAGGTGCTTTTGCTTGGATTGCATCGGTTGCGCCGGCAGCGTTCCTTTCTCACTTTACTGTATTTGTTTTAGCTTGTGTTGTCGGCTACTACGTGGTTTGGAATGTTACCCATGCACTTCATACTCCGCTGATGTCGGTAACGAATGCTATCTCCGGCATTATTGTGGTTGGTGCATTACTGCAAATTGGGCAAGGTAATGGGGTCGTTTCATTCCTATCCTTTATTGCTGTATTGATCGCCAGCATCAATATCTTCGGTGGTTTCACCGTCACCAAGCGTATGCTTGAAATGTTCCGCAAAGATAAATAGGAGTTACAATGTCTGCAGGATTAGTACAAGCAGCTTACATTGTTGCTGCATTATTTTTCATCATGAGTTTGGCGGGGCTTTCAAAGCAAGAGTCCGCTCGTAATGGTAACTACTATGGTATCGCAGGTATGACGATCGCGCTGATCGCGACGATCTTCAGCCCTGATGCTCAAGGCTTTGGGTGGATCATTATTGCGATGGCGATAGGTGGGGCGATCGGTATTTTCTATGCGAAGAAAGTAGAAATGACCGAAATGCCAGAACTGGTTGCGATACTGCACAGCTTTGTAGGTTTAGCTGCGGTTTTAGTTGGCTACAACAGTTACCTTGATGCGCCAGAAGCAGCAACTCATGCTGAACATGTTATCCACCTTGTAGAAGTATTCTTGGGTGTCTTCATTGGTGCCGTAACATTCACGGGTTCAATTGTTGCATTTGGTAAGTTACGTGGTGTGATTTCTTCTTCGCCGCTTAACCTTCCCCACAAGCACAAAATGAACCTTGCAGCGGTTGTGATTTCTACGCTTCTTATGATCTACTTCGTAAAAGCAGATGGCAGCATGTTCGCTCTGATTGTGATGACACTGATTGCGTTCGCGTTCGGTTACCACTTAGTTGCTTCAATTGGTGGTGCTGATATGCCAGTTGTCGTTTCAATGCTGAACTCATATTCAGGTTGGGCAGCAGCAGCAGCAGGTTTCATGCTCGCAAATGATCTATTAATCGTAACAGGTGCGTTGGTTGGTTCTTCAGGTGCGATTCTTTCTTACATCATGTGTAAAGCCATGAACCGTTCGTTTATCAGTGTTATTGCTGGTGGCTTTGGTCAAGAGATTGTAATTTCAGGTGACGAAGAGCAGGGCGAACATCGCGAAACAACGGCAGAAGAAGTCGCTGAAATGCTGAAGAACTCAAAATCAGTAATCATCACTCCAGGATACGGTATGGCTGTAGCGCAAGCGCAGTATCCAGTGCATGAAATTACTGACGTACTTCGTTCAAAAGGTATTGAGGTTCGCTTTGGTATTCACCCAGTAGCAGGTCGTCTTCCGGGACATATGAACGTGTTACTTGCTGAAGCGAAAGTACCGTATGATATCGTTCTTGAAATGGATGAAATCAATGATGACTTCGCTGAAACCGATACCGTACTGGTTATCGGCGCTAACGATACGGTAAACCCAGCAGCTCTTGAAGATCCGAACAGCCCGATTGCTGGTATGCCTGTACTGGAGGTTTGGAACGCGAAAAATGTAGTGGTATTCAAGCGTTCAATGAATACTGGTTACGCAGGTGTACAGAACCCACTGTTCTTCAAAGAAAATACATCAATGCTATTTGGTGATGCGAAGGAAAGTGTTGAGTCTATTTTTAAAGCACTCTAACCATTCTTGATTTAAAACTATACAGGGTCAGCAATCGCTGGCCCTTTTTTGTTCCGTTTCAATGTTATAGTAATGCAAATCCTTCTGTTAGCAGATGTCAATTGCTTGTAGATTGATGTATAGTTTTGGCTAATGTAACAAGTGACGGTAACAGTTTGATTAAAAAGTTTTTGCTCGGTTTTGCAACTGTATTGCCGCTTTTTTCGGCACCTGCATTTTCCGATTCACTACCAGAAAGAATAGATACGTTTACAGAGCTATTTAATTATGAAGTAGCTCTTAAATCGTATGATATTCGTATTCTGCAATCAAATTATCCTACCAAGTTACTTGCGCCAGATTCGCTTCTGCCGCAAACGTCTGACTATCCGTTAAAAGATATACAACAGCTTTACAGCTTAGCGAATACTTGTCGTGGTAAATTGCCACTAAGTCCTTTAATTACTGAGCCGTTAGTATTTACAAGAGCTATCTGTAAAGGGACGCAACTTACACCACGTTGGTTCTCGCGTAGTGGCCTCATTCACCCTGGTGGTGGGACTTATGCTGCACGCTATGTGGATAAGTATCCAGAACTCAAACCCAAGCTTGCTCAATACATGCATATTAAAGAGCGTGACAATGAGGAAGGGGATGAGTTGTTAGAAAGCTTGAAAAACATGGACGACGACGCCATTAATGCTTTGATTGCAGGCGCGAGCATGTTTATCGAAGGTAACGAACTTTGGTTACGACGTGGTGACCGTTACTTTGTTTTCGAGAAAGATATCTGGGAAGAAAACGTCGCTAATGCGGGTTTATCGTACGCTCTAGCGTCTCAAAGCAAAAGTTGCTTTGTTAAACGAGGCAATATTTGTTGGGATGTAGAAGATCACTCACAAGTTTTGCGGATCAGTATGATCATACTGGTAATCGCAAACATTCTTCTAGTGATTGGTTGGGCTGTATACCGCTGGAATAGTAAGCGAGAAGAGCTCCGTAGTAGAATGCTTGTGTTGCAAATTTTAACGCATGAGCTCAGAACACCGATTGCATCTCTATCACTGACGGTTGAGGGCTTTCGCCGAGAGTTCGAGCACCTACCTGAAAGCGTATATGACGAGTTTCGCAGATTGTGTGAAGATACACGTCGTTTGCGTCAATTGGCAGAAGCGAGTAAAGATTATTTGCAATCTGATAACCAAATGCTTGCAACAGACTGGGTTCCGTCTGTCGCAGACTGGTTAGAATTTAAGATCGAAGAAGAATTTGATAGTGCCGTGCTTTTCAACATCAATGAAGATGTGGCTGCTAAAGTTAATGTGTACTGGTTAGGAACTTGTATCGATAACTTGCTTCGTAATGCGCTTAAGTACGGTATTGCACCAGTTGAATTGGATGTTTCAACTAGTGAAGAAAAAATAGTATTCCAAGTCCGAGATGCTGGTGGCCTAACGGCTAAAGATTGGGCAAATTTGAAGAAACCGTTCGTCAGTAAGAGCGGGTTAGGACTTGGGTTAACAATCGTTGAATCTATGGTAGGCCGCATGGGCGGAAAAATGTCCCTGATGGGACCACCTACAACCTTTATATTGGAGATACCTTGTGAAACAGACACTGCTTCTCGTTGAGGACGATAAAAACTTGGCTGATGGCCTGTTAGTAAGCCTGGAACAAGCAGGATATGAGTGTTTACATGTGGAACGTATTGCAGACGTAGAACCACAATGGAAAAAAGCTGACTTGGTTATTCTCGATCGCCAACTCCCAGATGGTGACTCTGTACAATGTCTCCCAGAATGGAAACAGATTAAAGACGTACCAGTTATCTTGCTAACGGCACTTGTTACCGTAAAAGATAAAGTTGCAGGCCTTGATTCCGGCGCGAACGACTACTTAACGAAGCCTTTTGCTGAAGCGGAACTCTTTGCGAGAATCCGTGCACAGCTACGAGCACCGGATTCAGCAGAGCAAAGCAGCGCTGATAAAGTGATCACAAAAGACTTAGAAATTGATCGTTCAACTCGTGAAGTTACCTATAAAGATGAGCTAATTACGTTAACTCGTACAGAGTTTGATCTACTGCTATTTTTAGCGTCGAACTTAGGTCGCGTGTTTACTCGTGATGAGCTACTTGACCACGTTTGGGGTTATAATCACTTCCCAACAACACGTACTGTGGATACGCACGTATTGCAGCTTCGTCAAAAACTGCCCGGACTGGAAATTGAAACACTTCGCGGTGTTGGCTACAAGATGAAAGCATAAGTCATAATGAAAACACTACTCCCCGTAGTTCTCTCATTAGCGTTAGTGAAACCAGTCCATGCAATGGACTGGTTTCAAACCAACACGCCTTTAACGCAGGCACATCAACACTTACTTGAAGATGATCTTGCCGGTATGTTCAACTCTCTTGTTGAACTGTGGCAAACGGAACCAAGCAAAGATTTGACTCCTCATCTCAATGATCTTCTTGGTCAGTCACTATCTAAAAACTGTGGCAAGTCTCTCACTGGTGTAACGCTGCCTGAATGGATAAGTGGCGTGAACGTTATTCGTCAGACCATCCAAAGCCCTGGGCGAGATACATTTAGGTTAGTGATCAAGCTAAGAGCTACAACTGACATCGAAAATATTTCATTTAATAGATGGGTGGATGATTCTATATCCGCAGACAGTTCATTCAGTTATGAAGAACAGCCGAGCGGTACGGAATTAGCCAATGAGCGTAGTTATTCGAAACGCTATAACCTCACGGGTAAGCTTGAAGCAGGCTTGTATCACTTAACTATTGTTTCTAAAGATAAACAAGAGTATCGAACTTGGGTAATATTAGGAGATTCCAATTCTTCGCAATATGTTCGTTGGACATCTAAAGAGAATTGGAAAGTAGAAAAGAGCGCACTTCGTAATCCCCATTGTCCATTACCGCAACTTGAGGTTGGTTTATATGACTACATTGATGGTCAATACGAGCAAATGTGGAAAAAGACGTACGAGTCTAACTATCCCAATTCACTAGAGCTTGCGGGCGTCCCAAATGATAGATACGTGCTAGCAGTGAGTATCAACAGTCGTCGTTGGCAGGGCGATATAATTGTTGAGCAAGCTCAAACTATTAGCCGAACCTATGATCTTTCCCAAGAAGAATAGTTAAAGAAATACCATTTGTGCCGATAAAGTTTCAGGAAGAACCAAAATCACAAGTGTAGTATGAAAAACAAATATAAAATTCTAGCCACCTCTGTTGCCACCACACTTTTCGCAAACGTTGCTTCGGCTGCCACTTATGCGATAGAAGCTCGTAGCGATGCGATGGGTGGTGTTGGTACGGTATCAGCAACTTATCTGACTGCTCCTTTTTTCAACCCCGCACTTACTGCAATTTATCGCCGAAACGACGACGCAGGAATGATCGTGCCAAGTTTTGGTGGTAACTACGATGATCAATATGATCTTGTCGATGAAATCGAACGCATCAGCAAATTGACCGATGTCGATGAAATCAAAAAATCGATGAATGCCATAGATGGAAAAAAAACTGACTTTGATCTTGGTGGCGTTGTCGCTATAGGTATTCCTAATAAATTTTTATCTGCAACTGCATACGGTAAGTTATACACTGAATCATTCGTACAACCAAAAGTAGATACGTCAGGTACTAATCCGTTAGATGATAGCTACGTACAAGGTGTTTCTATTGGTGTTGCTGAAGCAGGTGTATCACTTGCTAAATACACCAACTTTATGAATCAACACCTTTCATTTGGTGTTACGCCTAAACTTCAGCGTATTTATACGTACTCTTACGCCACGAGTTTTCAGAATTTCGATACCAAAGACTTACGTGAACATGAGACAGCGGAAACGATGTTTAACTTGGATGCGGGCGCGCTTTGGTTCTTTGGCCCATACCGTGTCGGTATTTCAGCAAAAAACTTGATCGGAAGAGACGTTAAAACAAAATCGTTCATGTATGGCAGTGATACGATTAAATCATACGAATACAGCATGCGTCCCGTATATACGGTCGGGGCAGGGATTGTTGCCGATTACTTTACTATGAGTGTCGACTACGATCTTAATGAAGAAAAACGTTTTTCATCCTTTGATGATAATACGCAAATGATTCGAGCTGGTATTGAATTTGATATCTTGCGTCAACTGGCATTGCGAGCGGGTTATATGAAAAACTTAGCTCGAAGTAGCGACGAAGGTACCATTACTGCGGGTATTGGACTGTCTCCACTTAAGTTGATCGAATTAGATATTGCTGCTCAGTACACGAACGAGAACGCAATGGGGGCATCCATTAATTTCCTTGCGACCTATTAATTGAATCGTTATAGTCTGCTCCTCAAAATGAGGAGCTTTTTTATGTTTGACGATTTACCCCCTCTATCTCACCAAGAGCAACAACAAGCTGTAGAGAAAATTCAAGAATTGATGGCGAAGGGCACAAGTACAGCAGAAGCCATCAAAATTGTTGCCGAACAGATTCGATCTGAGTACGCAGAAAAACAACAGCAACAAAACTAATTAATTCATATCAGGGCTTTGGCCCTGTTTTTTTTGGTCTCATATTATCCTCAAATATTTTCACACCTTAACGTAGTTACGTCGTAACGTTATTTCTATACCTTTCAATTTATTCAACTTCCTCTATTCCGTACTAAGCAATTGGTAAAATTTTACTTATTCAACTTCCTCTATTCCGTACTAAGCAATTGGTAAAATTTTACTTATTCAAGTTAACCTTGATGCGTTCTGGCTTGAACGAATGTGGGGTGAAATGCTATCTTTTAAATTAAAATTAATAAATTCAGTAACTTGTGTTGGTCTTTTTATCTTGCGGTTATGTTTTAAACATCTTTTGGTGTAATTAAGTTACAAGATGATGATTGGGTATGTTTTCAAGTAGAGGATTATGCTGCAAAGATAAAAAAGACACGTTGTAACAGAAAAATAAAATCTGAATATAGTTATATAGTGACGTTATATAGACAGTAAGTGCTCGCAGACGTATGTCGGTTTTAAGTTGAACATAGGAGTGTTGGACTCTGTTTTAACTCTAAATCTTGTCTTTAATTCAGTGTTGTCTATGAAATAACTCTTAATCTTGATCGATGGATTACACGAAAAAATTACTTATTGCCAAGTGGTTTTACTAAACTAGGCGACGTTGTAATTAGGAATATAAAACAAGCTGCAATAGAAATTGACAGGGTTTAGAAGCGTAGTGACGGCGTAACGTGGGCTTGTTTGCTTTAGTTACATAGTTATGTACATCTTAAGGAGGAGAACAAAATGGGCCACATATCAATAACTGGTTCCTAAGTCACTAGTTGACTTCACGAGCCTTCAATGGCTATTAGATAGCTGATCGCTCGGCTGTTTCCACATTCTTATATCAAACTCCCATATTTTCATGAAATATGAGTTTAGACATTGCATTCGCTCTTAGTGAACTAGACTTACTATAAGCACATGAAAACTAACTAGGAGAGAAAGAATGAGTTACAAGCACGTTTTAGTCGCTGTTGATTTATCTCAATCTAGCCAAGTCGTTATCGAAAAAGCAATAACTCAAGCAAAGAACTCGAACGCCAAACTTTCATTCGTTTATGTGGATGTTGATCGTGTGATCATGGAGCCGAAAGAAGAACAAAAGTTGCAAAAGGAGCTACAAGAACTCGCTGATAAATGCCTATATCCAGTACACGAGACGATGGCAGTTATCGGCGACCTGCATATCAAATTGTCGGGAATCGTAAAAAAAGAAAAAATAGACCTCGTAGTCTGCGGTCATCATCATAATTTATTGAGCCGTTTCTTTTCATCGGTACCAAAGGTAGCGAATGAGGTTGAAGCGGATTTATTGATTGTTTACTTGGATGAGTAACAGTAACGCAGGTTTGTGCCACATCTTATGTAATCCCGTTTTTCGTATATTAAAAAGCCGAACGTTTGTGTTCGGCTTTACGCATGATTGACGACAAAGTAATTAACCAGGAATGGCAGAAGCTTCTTGGGATAAAATAGATGCAGACTCTGCGTTTGACTGCAAATCAAAATGCACGTTAACTTGCACACCTTCTCGCTCAAAAGTGACATCATCAAAATCGGTCATAGCGATTTTGAATCCATTTCTAGCAAAAAAGCCAGTCACCATAGTTCGCTGCTTAATTTCTAGTGCAGACGCGAGTAGCTTATCCATGGCATTCTCCTTGGTTATTGTGGGGATATGGGTAGAAGATACACGCAGAAAGGTATGAAATCAATTTAATATAAAGCTGCTTTCGATTAAATTTTTAATGTAAGTCAATCTATCGTTTAACCCACGTGATTTATTCCACGCAAAGCCTTGATAATGAAACGGTATAGCATCTCATGTTGTGATAACAAGCATAAAGATGGGGATTTTCATAAATGCCTAACGAGACTCTTTGAAACAATACGTTACAAAGCTTCTCGCTAGACCTCATGAGTTATCAAAGGAAAATTATAAACTTGAAAAGCCATCCTAAAGTGATTCATTTTTCAATATTTTTGATAACTCAGACCTAATAAAAGTAGATATTTCAGCTAGCTTTCTTGGTAGAGGGTTTTGATAAGGGTAGGCGATATACATGGAGCGTTCTATATCAAAATTTTGTGAAATTTGGATATTGTTATCTATATGGTTACCTTTTACAAGATAGTTTGGAATGACGCCAACCCCAACCCCCTCAGAGACAAAGTTTATTAAAATAGAGGTATTATCAACTTCGATAACGTCAGTGTACTGCTTTTTAATTGATTCCTTATTCGAGTGATTCTTGTAGATTAATAGCGTGTTGTTATTGGCATTGTTAACTGTAGATATTAAAACATCGTTATAATTACCAATTTTATGTGCAATCAGAGTGTCATCAATAATGTTATTAAGCCTAATCGCTAAATCTACATTGCTTTCTAATAAATTCTCAACATTGTTACTTGATGATATTTCAAAGTTCACTGCTGGATATCGTTCTTGTAAGCCTTTAAGAACAGAGCCAAAAATAGAAGAGGCTATAGAGTTGGGCATTGTAATTTTAAACTTTCCATTAATGCATTCACTCAACGAGCTAGCTCTGTAATTCAACTCCTGCAAGCTCTCTAACGTTTTGATGGCTAGCTCTCTAATGCTTTCGCCATGATCAGTTAAAACGAGTTTTCTTGTTGTCCTGTGGACGAGTGTTACACCAAGTTGTTTTTCTAATGCCGCTAGCTGCCTGCTGACTTGAGCTTTCGACTTTCCAAGTTCTTTTGATGCCTCTGTAAGAGAGAGGTGTTTACAAATGGCTGCAAAGCAGACCAGCTCATTGTTCATCAATTCCATGATTGTTACCTTTTTGCAACTCTGAGTCACGTTGTCTTTTAAGGGGAGGGAAAGTATAACTTGCATCAACGGAGGGGGACAATGATATTTAAAAGCCGTCATGAAATAATGGCAGACTACTATCTTAATAAAACCATATTGGATATTAAGTTAAACAAATATCCTGAAGAATTTAACTCAATCGACTTAAATAACGAAACGGAAAATTTAAAAATAAAAATTCTCTCTCGTGAAATTACTAAGTTAGATTCAGGTGATTTAATTGTCGATTGCGCATCAGTGATAATGACTCATTCAATATCGACAAAAGTAATAATAAAGATCGAACTTGAAAATAATTCTTTAAATTATAAAGTTAAAAATGTGAGAATATTTAAATATGAAGACTGCAATACAAAATTCGAAAAGATCTGTTTATCAGAAAGGTACATTGTATAGAATAATAAATAATATTAGTGCTTTGTATACAAAATCATTAGTAAAATTATTTGGTGAAGAGTTGAGAATCCATCATTGCAAACATAAAATTAATGTAAGAACCACTAGCGAGTTGAGTGAACATATGAAGAAAGATCTAGGTATAGATTGAAAAGTAGAGAGTTTACATCTAATGGATGCCTTGTTCCTGTAAAGCTAATGTAATACTTACACTTTTGGGATGAACAATATGTGGCCATAAGTGAGAACATTGAATTTTCTCATCCTTTCGATAACTTAAAACATAAGTTATCGAAAGGATATAATGAGATTTGAAGACAAAGGCTTTAAGCAATCGTTAGGTTGCTTATCTGATATAACTTAAACACTAGCTCATGCCCAGCAGAGTTAGTATCAGAACTTCAAGAACGCCAGCAAAAGATCTTGTTAACTCAGAAAGTTGCAGAGAAATAATGGAATATCCAATCCAACTGTTCGTCTACTTGAATGAGCAAGATGCAGAACAAACGCGTATAGTGTCGAACGTAATCAAAGATACAGTGCAGGAACTTAATCAGCTACACGGTTTTAAAGTTGATGACTGGTTCTTATCAAGTGGCCGCTGCGGTGAAATCGAAGTTCATGGTCCATACAATACAGCCGATGAAGCCTGCAAGGCCGAAAAAGCCAAATACGGTGTAACTAAGCTGACATCGCCACTGCTAATCTTCTAACTCCAAAGTGCGTATTATGTATATTATGTTAAATTTTATATAATCGTACGCCAAATGTTGCCAATGAGCGCTCCTATTCCCCCTGTGAATTTGAAATTTAAAGACTTTAATGTGAGTATTAAACATAATGGCTATTTACCATAAAATAGCTAATATCGATCTATCAATCTGCGATTGCTTGTTCTTCAATTAGCGTATTACTTACTAAAATAAAAAATGGCGTCTATTTTTAGACGCCATTCTGAGTTTCCCTGAATGTAAATTAGCCACCGGCTAATTTGACTGTCATGCCTTTCTTTTCAAGATGCGCTTTGATCTTGTCTCTAGCATCACCTTGAATTTCGATATTGCCATCTTTTACCGAGCCACCACAGCCGCAGACTTTTTTGAGTTCTGCAGCTAATAATTTTAAAGGTGCATCATCCAAGTCTAAACCTGTAACGATGCATACACCTTTACCTTTACGTCCTTTCGTTTGGCGCTGAATTCGTACAATACCGTCGCCTTTGGGGCGAGATGTTTTTTCTTCTTCCGGCTTAATTCGACCGGTTTCTGTTGAATATACCAGAGTCATTCTATTGTTTCTTTTGTTGTTGAGCTTGCATCGCTTTTTGCTTTGCAACTAAATAAGCTTCGATATGACGTTGAATAGCAGTTTTACTACCCTTAATCAGTTTACCATTAAACATACAGTACCAAGAGTTGGGCTGACCTGTATCATTTTGAATCGTATAACCGTTAAAGACTTCTGATTTTGCACCACCAACTTGCTGCGCTCTTTGTCCAAGGGCGGCAAACTCTTTGGGATCAATAATTGATGCGGTGTCGCACCACCAATCAATGCTTTTCTTTACCGCCGTCAAACTGCCTTGTAAGACGTGGTTTTTGATTTTAACCTTCCAAATACTGCCATCTGGTCCGCCTGACTGCAGGTTAAAACCTCTATAGTTTGAAATCGCCATACCACTGAGTCATCTGTTTAATGCGTTGATATAATCATAATTGCTACTGAGCAATATTCAAATACGGCTTGAATAAACCTTGCTCTAGAAAACAATTTCTATCATAAAACGCGCCTTGATAACGTTAATCACTTTGCACTGTTTATACAATCTTCCAAGAACTCATGGAATTTGTGCCCGTTATTGTGAAGCATTTTAGGGAACATCGAGATCGGAGTCATACCTGGGAATGTGTTTACTTCGTTTAAGTAAATCTCATCATCTTCCGTTAAGAAAAAGTCGATACGAGACAAATGGCGAAGATTCATTTGCTTAAATACCCTCTCAGATGCGTGCTGAATTGCATCTAATTGTGCTTGGGTTAGATTCTTCGCTTCAACTTCAGTGAGCGAGTGACTTGAACTGCTGTACTTTTCATCGTACGAGTAAAAAGCACCGTCAGGTGCAATAACCTCGCCTGGTTTGGTTATGTGCAGCTGGCCATTCATCTCATATGCAGCAACTTCAAGCTCTCGTGGTTTTACTGATTTTTCAACCAACACTTGGTCAGAAAACCCAAACGCATCATTTACTGCATTGGAAAGTTTATCTTTTTCTGTGACGCTGTAACATCCAACAGATGACCCTTGACGAGCGGCTTTGACAAAGACTTTTCCCCACTTTTCAAATGCTTTATGAGCTTGAGTATGAGCTTCTTCATCGTTGCGCGTTAAGAATAAGTATGGCGTATTGGGAATACCGATAGCGTCGTACCAAAGCTTAGATGTGATTTTATTGAAACTATTGCTACTCGCTTCTGGCCCGCAGCCAAGATAAGGAATACCTGCGATTTCAAACAGAGATTGAATGTCGCCTGTCTCGCCTGGAAAACCATGTATACAAGGCACAATGAAATTGATGGTTTGATTAGATTCACTTGAGCACAACTGCTTGGTATTGAGATCCAAGTAAACCAACTCACCTTGGTTGGTCATCCAACCTTCGTTTTTTATTTCTACGCGTGTAACGTGAACGTCTTCAATAAGATTTAATTGTTGTTCGACAAAGTTTGCAGACAATAATGAAATCTCGTGCTCAGAAGAGCCGCCGCCGCATAGTAGAAGAATATTTTTAATCATGAATCAATCTTTCCGTGACCTACAAAAGATACTATTTATTATGATAAACCTTTGAAGTGTGACGTACAGTAATTTTAGTGTGAGGAATTTTGTTCGAGTAGGATTTGAACAAATAAATAAGGGAGCTATTCGCTCCCTTATTTGATGTGTTAGTTTAATTTGTTAAGCGTTGGGTAAGCTGAGTTTTTAATGGCGTCAATGCTTTTAACAAATGGTCTTAACTGCTGAAATTGAGCAGGCAAAGTCGAAATCGCATGCTTGGCTTCCGCGCTTGTTGCGTAGTCTCCGTATAAAACTGAGAACCATTTAGTACCGTTGACGACTTTGTAGTTTTCCCAAATTGGCTGACCGTTCTGTGGCAGCTTATTTGCAAACTGATCGACTTTCGCTTGGCTACCCACAGCCGCGACTTGAATGGTATAGCCGAATCGTTGAATACCTGCTTGCTTTTTACTCGGTGGTACGATCTTAACTGGCTTCGCCTGCTCTTTTGGCGTTAGCTTGACTACTTTCTTCTCTTCAGGCTTTGCCGTCATTTTCACAACAGTTGGTTGTACGTCTTTTTCTACTACAGCGTTTTCAGACGCCATAATTGGCTTAGAGATACGATCTGATTTGTAGTCCTCTCGATAACTTTCAGAAGTTACGTCTGTGATGTAAGTTTCAGATGCACAAGCAGAAAGCAGGACTGACAAGCCGATGATTGCGATTTTTTTCATGAAGTAACAAATGCTCTGGATAAATATTACGATAAATCATGCCGATAGCAGGGCCGTTTATCAAGCATCAAATACAATAATCTGTGATTTTGATGTGATGAATAACACAAACTCCATAAGCATCGCCCACATTTTATGCAATGTCTGGTCTGAAGGCGTTTTATCAATAAATTATTCGTTTATGATTGATATGAAACCGATAGGCAAACGTTACTAGCAAACGGCTAGGAGTCAGCATGAATAAACTACATAAACTCTTTAAACCCAACTCTGTGGCCGTTATTGGTGCATCTCAAAAAGCATTGCGAGCAGGGCATGTCGTTATGCGTAACCTTCTACAAAGCGGATTTGGTGGCGCGATTATGCCAGTAACGCCGCGATACAAAGCGGTATCCGGAGTTATAGCCTACCCTGATGTGGCTTCCCTACCCTATACGCCAGATATTGCGATTTTATGCACGAACGTTTCACGCAACGAGCAACTGCTTAAAGAGTTAGATGAGAGAGGCACACCGTTTGCGATTGTTATCTCTGATGACGCTCAGCCTTTAAATATTTCATCATTGAATATTCGAGTTTTAGGACCGAACAGCTTAGGTATTATCTTGCCTTGGCACAAATTTAACTGCACGTTTTCTCCTGTTGCGGCCAAGCCCGGAAAAATTGCGTTCATCTCACAATCTGCGGCGGTTTGTACCACAGTGTTAGACTGGGCAAATGATAAGAATATTGGCTTTTCTTCGTTCATTTCGATTGGACGCGGACAGGATATCGATTTTGCAGATTTGCTTGATTACTTAAGTATGGATGGGAATACGGAAGCTATTCTGCTTTATGTGGATAACATCCAAGATGCTCGACGATTTATGTCTGCTGCGCGAGCTGCTTCACGTAACCGCCGTATATTGGTATTAAAAGCTGGCCGCTCTAAAGAGATGAATACTTTCGAACAGCAAGATGGTGATACGCTCGATGTAATTTACGATTCTGCCATCCGTCGAACTGGTATGTTACGAGTCAGCAATACGCATGAGCTCTTCGCTGCGGTAGAAACACTCACGCATTCTGTTCCACTTCGTGGGGAGCGTTTAGCGATCGTCACCAATGGCGGCGGCCCTGCAGTTATGTCCGTTGATACTTTGATTGAACGTGGTGGCCAGCTCGCAACGCTTGATGACGCTTCCATTGAGCAATTACAAACTGTACTCCCGTCCAACTGGCGCGCTCGAAATCCGATTGATCTGTCTGGTGACGCAACAAAAAAACGCTACATTGACACCATTAACGCACTGATGAATAACGACTGTGCAGATGCGATCTTGATTATGCATAGTCCTTCTGCGGTTTCCGACCCTCTTGAAACTGCTCAAGCTGTCATTGAGGCGATCAAGGCTCACCCTCGGCATAAGCATTTTAATATCTTGACCAACTGGTCAGGAGAACAAACGTCGAGAGAGGCACGACTGGCATTTACTCAAGCTGGCATTCCAACCTATCGAACGCCGGAAAGTGCGGTCGTTGCATACATGCACTTGGTTGAATATAGACGAAACCAGAAGCAATTAATGGAAACGCCAACGACGGCTGAGCCATTGCACTCTGGAAGTGTGAGTTCTGCAAAAGAATGGGTAAATGAACGACTACTGGATAAAAACACAGTTACCTTGGATACGCATCAAACCAGCCCATTATTTAAGCTGTTCGGGTTTAATGTTCTGCCAACATGGATTGCATCTGACGAAATTGAAGCCGTGCATATGGCAGAAAATATCGGATACCCTGTTGCGGTTAAGTTGCGATCTCCAGACATTCCTCATAAATCGGATGTACACGGTGTCGCCCTGAATTTAAGAAACAGTCGAGAAGTTTCCAACGCAGCGCTATCCATTCTAGATACCGTAAAGCTAAGTTACCCTTCTGCCAATGTACACGGTCTGTTGGTACAAGGTATGGCAAAGCTCGGCAGCGCTGAAGAGCTACGGATTAGTATTGCAGTAGATAAGGTCTTTGGACCTGTGATTTTGCTTGGTCAAGGCGGCTCGGAGTGGAATATCGCCCAAGATGCCGTCGCTGCACTTCCTCCTTTGAACATGACGCTTGCACGCTACCTTGTCGTTGTGGCTTTAAAGTCTGGAAAGATTCGCCTGCAGAAACACAAAGATGCGCTCGATATTAGTGAGTTGTCGAAATTCTTAGTTCGTATCTCCCAAATGGCGGTTGAGTTGCCAGAAATACAAAGACTGGATATCCATCCAGTATTAGTGTCGGGAAGCGATTTAACTATCCTCGATGCGGACATCACACTGTGTAAATACGAGGGAGATGCGCAAAAACGTCTGGCGATTCGTCCTTTTCCGGCAGAATTTGTCGAAACTGTAACGCTTCGAGATGGCCAACCTATCCTGCTTCGCCCTATCCTGCCTGAAGATGAGCCGCTGCATGCTCAATTCATTAATAGCGTATCGAAAGAAGATCTCTATAAGCGTTTCTTTTCTGAGGTTGGTGAGTTCAACCATGAGGCTTTGGCAAACTTCACTCAAATCGACTATGACCGCGAAATGGCGTTTGTTGCGGTAGCGTTTAATACCGACGGACCGTCTATCATAGGCGTAGCCCGCGCATTGATTACACCAGATAATAGTGATGCTGAGTTTGCTATTTTGGTTCGTTCAGATTTGAAAGGAAAAGGCTTAGGTAAAGTGCTGATGCAGAAAATTATCAGCTATTGCAAGATTAAAGGCACAAAGCAAATGTCTGGAATGACCATGCCTACAAACAGAGGGATGTTGATGTTAGCTCAAAATCTGGGATTTGAAGTCGATGTTCAGTTTGCCGATGGTACGGCAGATATGGTGCTCCCTTTAAATTGAAAAATAAAGCATTAGCGATAACTTTACTTCTTAGATTCGATAAGCAATGGGAACCTAAGAAGTAAAAGTTACGTTGTTACTTTAGTTTCCAGTTCTTTTTCAAGTATTGAATACACCAGGATTTCGCCTCACCCATGGTATTTCGGCGCCATGCTAAGATAATATCCATCGGCTGCTCTTCTGTACCTTCGATTCGCTTCAATACGCCACTATCAATCAAAGGTTGTGCAATTTGGCTTGGTAACGTACCAATGCCTAAACCTGCAGTGAGCGCATCTACTTTTGCCGTAAAGTTGGTGACGGTCAAGCGAGGCTGTTTTTGAATGATATTAATTGAGAGCGCAGGTTGTTCGCGTGCAGTGTCTGCAATGGCAATGATTCGGTACTTTTCTCGCGCCGCCTCATCAAACTTACCACTACGCTTGTGAACATAGTGATCAGCTGCCGCTACCCAAAACATGCTCATTTTACCAATTTTTTCTGATTTGACTTCTTGAGGAAGTGTATCCAGTGATGGGCAAATCAGTAAATCTGCTCTACCTGTATTCAGCGATTCCCAGCTACCAGCCAAGATCTCTTCTTGCAGTCTGACTCGTGTTGAGCTTACTTCAGCCAATGCATCAACCATAGGGAAGAAATTGGATATAGGAATAATGCCATCAAAGGCAATGGTAATATCCAGTTCCCAGCCATTCGCCAATAACGTTGCATCATTCACTAACTTTTCACTGGCTTGTAAAATGGCTCGTCCTCTTTCAAGGATGAGCTTTCCTGCTTCAGTAAAATGGGCTTTGTGACCAGAGCGATCGAAGATAATGATGTCTAAGTCTTGCTCGAGTTTCTGGATCTGATAACTCAGTGATGACGGGGCTCTATCTAACTCATTCGCAGCAGCTGCAAAACTCCCTCTTCGGTCAATGGCATCCAGAATATGGAGCGCTTCTAACGTAATTGGACTCTGCACATGGCCTCTCTTAATGTGACTTTTGTCACATTGATTGTATTTGGATGATCTTACCAAGAACTAACGTTAAACAATATAACACACTGATAACTAAAGACTAGAAATGCTCATAACCTAAGAGTTCTACTCAAGATAAAACTACAAATGACAATGGTAATGATAGTAATTACCATTTAGATCCATTAGTATCCCGTTTGTTGTTACCTATTATGGATCTAAGGTATTGAAGCCAATGTATAAAAAATCAATTTTGTCAGCCTCTATTCTGATTGCCCTTTCCCAGACTGCTTATGCGGAAGAAGTTTCTAAGTTTGAAGAAGTCGTTGTGTCGGCAACCCGTACCAACCAAACCATGGATACGGTTGCTGCGTCTGTTGCCGTTATTTCTGAGAAAGAAATCGAAGAAAACATGGTAAAGGACTTGAATGATCTATTCGAGTATACGCCAGGAGTTACTGTTAATGGCACTCAACGCCAAGGCGTTCAAAGTATTAACATTCGCGGGACGGAAGGTAAACGAGTTAAAATCTTAGTAGACGGTGCATCTCAACCAGGTGTATTCAGCGGTGGACCATATTCGTTTATCAATTCTAGTGCCGTTACTGTTGACCCTGATATGCTAAAGAGTGTCGAAATTGTTAAAGGTGCAGCTTCTAGTCTACATGGTAGTGATGCAATTGGGGGTGTTGTCGCATTCGAAACAAAAGATCCGAAGGATTTCCTCAAAGATGGTAAAGACTTTGGTGGTCAAGCAAAACTTTCTTATTCATCGGAAGATAACTCTTTTAGTGAGCACGTAGCTTTAGCAAAGCGTTTCGGTAATACAGAAGCACTTGTTGCCTTTACACGACGTGATGGTGCAGAGCTACAAAATTTCTCTAAGACACCTTACGATAACTATTCTGTGGACAACCAAGATTATTACAAAAACGATCTATTGGTAAAACTTCAATCTCAATTGAATGACGCTCATCGCTTGGAGTTCTTGGGAGAAGTTATTTACAACGAGACTGACTCAGAGATCGCACATAAAAGTTACAAAAATTTCAACGCTGAAGACACAACCAAGCAAAATCGCATTGGGCTCAAGCACATTTGGTTTGCTGATGCAGCTATCTCGGATACGATCACGTCCAAGCTTACATGGATTGGTAAAGAAGAAAACGGCGTGTCTAATCGCTTTATCGAAGCCAGCCCAGGTTATCCACCTTACGTACCGCCTAGTGGTGACAACCAACAGAAAAAAGATTACGAATATACTGAAGACAAATTTGAATTCGAAACTCAGTTAGATAAAGAGATTCTAAATCACTATATTGTTTACGGAATATCGTATAAACATAGTGACATCAGTAATACCAATCGCGAGTTGAATTCCGATCCCGGCACGCCAGATACCGTTTACGTTTACACTCCGGATGCAAAAGAAGAAAGCTTTGGTTTATTCTTGCAAGATGAAATTTCACTTCTTAATGACAAGCTAATTCTGACTCCAGGTGTGCGTTACGATTACTTCTCTACTAATCCTTCCAATACCTCTGAAGAGTCATTCGAGAAGTTTAGCGACTCTGCATTAACTGGTCGTTTAGGAGCAACTTACTCTATATCGCAACCTGGCACGATCTTCGCGCAAGTGAGCCAAGGGTTTCGAGCGCCATCGTTCGACGAGCTTTATTACACCTACGATAATCCGTCTCATGGCTATATTAACCGCCCTAACCCAAATTTAGGCTCTGAAAAGAGTGTATCTTATGAGCTTGGTTACCGTCATAACACTGTAGCGTCGGTAACTGAAGTGGCGTTCTACTACAGCGATTACAGTGACTTTATTGAGCAAACTTCATCAAATAATGGTGGTTTAACTGAATTCACAAATATCAATATTAATGAAGCAAATATTAAAGGGGTTGAGCTCTCTAACCGTCTTGATTGGCATGCTATTGCCGGTCTTCCATCAGGCGTGACAACTCGTTTTGTTGCAGCATACACAGAAGGTGAAGATGGTGATGGTAACCCATTGAACAGCGTCAACCCATGGAATGCAGTGGCAGCGGTAAATTACGATTCACCAAATGCACTTTGGGGGACAAGCCTAAAAGTAAACTACACGGCTAAGAAATCGAACAGTGATATCAACTCTGATGGTGATAAAGGCGGAATCAAAGACCAAGTTGCTTTGCCGTCTGCGACAGTCGTTGACTTAACGGCGTACTACAAACCAATGAAAGATATAACCATTCATGCTGGTGTTATGAATCTGACGAATGAAGAATACCATCTTTGGAACGATGTTCGCGGTAAGACTGAGTTAAGTCGAGATAAAACGCAAGCTGAGCGTAATTACAACATTAGTGTTAAATACGAGTTCTAAACCTTAAAAACACAAAAGCCAGCGTAATGCTGGCTTTTTTTTATGGCTTTCATTTCAAAAATGTAAAGAAAAGTATGAAAAATGAAAGTTTACTGTTTTGCCATCTCTTTTTTCACCATTACTGCTGCTGCAATGATAAAAGTGATGATCAGACCGAGTTCCATGAACTACCCCAATAGCTATGAGAAAATTTATAACCCAAATTAAGAGTCGGACATAGTTTAACAGCTCTATATAGACTTGCTACCTTTTAACCAGTAATTTACGATTTTTTCCGATTTGGATCAAAAAAGACGCAATTACGCGTCTTTTTGTTATTATTGTGTAAATCAAAATTAGGCGTCTGGATAACCTTGAGGGTTGTTAGATTGCCAACGCCATGTATCACCCGTCATTTCTTCTAGAGTGCGAGACGCTTTCCAACCTAACTCATTCATTGCTTTTGATGGATCAGCCCAGCACTCCGCAATATCGCCTGGACGACGTTCAACAAGTTGGTATGGAACATCTTTACCACTTGCCGCTTCAAATGCTTTCACCATTTCAAGCACACTGTAGCCATTGCCAGTGCCAAGGTTATAGACATGAAGGCCAGCTTTGTTGCCTACTTTTTCCAAAGCAGCGACGTGACCATCGGATAAGTCCATCACATGAATGTAGTCACGCACGCCGGTGCCATCTTTCGTTGGGTAGTCGCTACCGAATACAGAGAGGAACTCTCGGCGGCCCACTGCAACTTGAGAAACAAACGGCATTAGGTTATTTGGAATACCTTGAGGATCTTCACCTAACTCACCAGTTGGATGTGAACCTACAGGGTTAAAGTAACGAAGAAGTGTGATGCTCCAATCTGGATTCGCCTTTTGGAAGTCTGTTAAACACTCTTCCACCATTAATTTACTGCGTCCGTAAGGGTTAGTTGCGCTAGTTGGAAAGTCTTCTGTGATTGGAACAGATGCAGGATCGCCATAGACAGTTGCTGAGGAGCTAAATACCAACGATTTAACTCCAGCTTCGCGCATTGCATCAACCAATACCAAAGTGCCATTCACATTGTTGTCATAATACTCTAGGGGTTTTGCTACGGACTCACCGACGGCCTTTAAACCTGCAAAATGGATAACCGCTTCGATATCGTGCGATTTTAGAACCTCTACCATTGTCGATTTATCTCTGATGTCGGCTTGAATGAAGGTTGGCTTTACGCCACATACCTTTTCAATGCGATCTAAGACCGTAGACTTACTGTTGTACAGGTTATCTAGAATCACTGGCGTCATACCAGCTTCGATCATTTGAATACATGTATGGCTACCAATATAGCCCATACCACCCGTAACAAGTACTTTCATTTTATCATTCCTTCTGACGCGAATGGGTTTAGTTTAAAGCTTTGACGTTACGATTTAAACTGTCTCCTGCAATTCGCATCCCATTAATATTGCTTGGCCTTTTCCGGCTTTTTTAGCTTGATACATTGCAGTATCTGCACTTTTTAAGACTCGAGTGGCATCTCGCTCATTAACACCGACCAATTTTACGCCGATGCTAACGCCAACCTTGAGCGAGTTACCTTTGTACTCGATCGGTGTGCATACGCTTTCGAGCAGTTGTTCTGCAATTCGGGTGACGACTTTTTGGTTGGCAGGATTAACCAACATGACAAATTCATCACCCGAAAGTCTTGCGATTAAATCACTATGTCGAGTCGCAGATGTTAGACGCTCGGCTACTTTTTTCAGAACTTCATCACCTGCGTCATGGCCATAGGTATCATTAACCTCTTTAAAACCATCGAGATCGAGGTAAAGCACCGCAAATTCGTCACGTAAGTATCCCGACCGTTGTACTAATTCTTCCAACTCTAAATGGAACTTGGAGCGATTCGCTAACCCCGTTAGTGCATCGTGATGAGCTAAGTACTCAAGTCGTTCCATCTCTTTTGCACCAGAAAGATCGGTAAGAACAATGACTAGGTCGTAGAACCCATTGTCTTCACACTTAACGATACGATTAACCCTTGCAAACATCGGCACAAACTGGCCAAGATGGTTCTGTTCAATAACTTCCCCTTGCCATACCCCGTAGTTTTCTATCGATTCAATGATGCTAGGCATCATTTCCTGCAACTTGCGCCACTTAAGTGTTTGGATAAATGACTTCCCAATAAGCTGCTCCATCTCTAGCCCAACTAACTTAGTGACCGCAGGGTTAGCCATTGTGATAACACCTCGATGATTAAGAACGATGAGGCCATCTTGGCTGCTCTCAAACACACGCCCCGCAACACGCTGCCTGCTCATGGCCTCTTCAATTTCGGTGATATCTTGAATCGAAAACAATAAGTGTCCATGTGTGGACAAACGACGACTGGTTAAACTCAATTGCTGTTCGTTATCTGCATTTTTGAGGTGAATATCATCGCATTCTAACCCCCTACTTAGGATTTGGCTCAGCTCATTCGGTGTTTTCGTTTTAATTAGATCACGGATATTGGCATGGTCAAGTTCCTCTGACTTTTTTTGAAATATTTGCCGAGTCGCAGTATTACAGTAAATAACACGCCCGAAGTTGTCGGTAATAACTAATGCGTGTTGAACAGATTCAATGACTTCTTCTGAAAACGCCCGCTTTTGTTCTAACACTTCTAATGAATGTTGCCGCTGTTTCTCGCGTGTTGTTAACTTGTTCATCATTTGATTGAAGGAATGTGCGAGTTCTCCAATTTCATCCTTGGAGTAATAGTGAACTTGAGTATCCGTATTTTGTCCGTGTGTCACACTCTCTATCGTATGACTCAGTTCTATAACAGGTTTGAGAACAAGCCTATCGATACTTATGTAAAAGATAGTGCCACCAGCGAACAGCAACAGAAGAAGTACAGCACCATCTCGAAGTAAAGATTGTTGGGCTTCTATGATTGGACGATGGGAAAGCGTAACCCTCATACTACCAATGACACGACCATCGTGAATAATCGGCTCTAGAACATAAAGAAATTTGGCTGATAAGGCATAACCTAGCGCGTGTAACTTGCTTCTTTCAGTTTGATTAGGGACGGGAGCTGATACCCCACTTCCTTCAAGAACAACGAAAGGTTGATCATCTTGGTCGTAAAGTTTGACCCGCGTAACATTTGGCTGGTTTAAAAAGTTGATGAGAGTAGTTTGAGCTTTTTGCTTGTTCTTTGTCGTTAGCGCATCTTTAATTGAGAAAGAAACATTGTTAATCAACTTTCTCGTTTGTTCGACCAACTCATGCTTAGACGATTGGTATGCAGTATACGAGGTATAACCTTTTGAGATAACAAAGATAGCCGTTATAAAGACCAAAATTGGCCAAATAAGCTTTGCTCGTAATGACATATGTATTCCTGTCGCAGACAACCACTAAAAATGACAGAAGCGTTGTTATGCAATCTATTACCCATTAAGGGCGACAAGATTAACACGATGCCAATGCAAAATAACCTTAAATTCTCAAAAATTGGATGGAAAAGGAACGAAATACCTTAAAATTCGGATCAACTCAAATAACGGCAACATCTTTATGGACTAAAGTGATCTTTTTCGTCAGCCATCAGATCATAAACCTCGCTTTCATGATAGAAGAATGAAGTGAGTCACTGAACCTAGATGCATTTTCCTGCATCGTGAACCCATTGCTTGTGTAGAAATAAAACGTATGACATTGAATAAACAGCAACTTACATTGAACTGTGACATGGGTGAGAGCTTTGGCTCTTGGATTATGGGGGCAGACGAAGATGTTATGCCTCATGTTGATATGGCAAACATCGCGTGCGGTTTTCATGCTTCCGATCCTAATGTCATGCACGACACTATCACTCTCGCCAACGACAACGATGTTGATATTGGAGCACACCCGGGCTACGCCGACCTCCAAGGCTTTGGCAGGCGCAGTATAAACATGACGGGTGATGAAATTACTAACATGGTTATATACCAAGTAGGCGCTTTACAGGCACTTTGTCGGGCTCAATACACAGATATCAGCTATATAAAGCCTCATGGCGCGTTATACAACGACATGATGAAAAGTGATGCGATATTTAGATCAGTCGTAAAGGCGGCAGCTTTGTTCAAAGTGCCGTTAATGATTCTAGCGTCACAGGAAAACGAAAAATACTTAGAAATCGCAGATGATTATGACGTTCCCTTGCTGTTTGAAGCATTTGCAGACCGTTTGTATCAAGATGACGGATTACTTACACCTAGGACACAGCCTAATGCCGTATTAAAGAGTGAGCATGCGATACTTGAGCAAGTCCGTACGTTAGCAGACTCTGGGCGTGTCAAAACCGCTTCTGGCGGCTACATTTTACTGGAAGCCGATACGATTTGTGTTCATGGTGACAATGAAGAGTCGATCGCGCTGATCCAAAAGATCCGTCAAAGCCTATACGCGGGAGGAAATTAATGCATAAAGAGAAATTTAGTATCTCTTTGATCTCTGAGTGCAGTATTTTCATTAAGTTTGACGAGAATATCTCTGAAAATGCGGTCGGAGAACTTGCTCGAAACATCAAAGACACTTTAGCGTCAATCATTATGAACGTGGTCCCCTCCTATCAAACCATCCTCATTGATTACTTGCCTTTTCGAATCAATGAAAAAGATTTAGTGCATAAACTGCATCAAATGATCAGTAAGTTTGATACTCAATCGCTCAGCCTTGTTCAACCTAACCACATCACTATTCCCGTATACTACTCCGAAGAAACCGCGCTAGATTTGCCCCGCTTTCAAGATCGTGGACTATCATTAGACGCGCTCATTTCCTTACATACTCAAGCCGAGTATGCGGTTTCAGCGATTGGTTTTGCTCCAGGTTTTGCATTCCTCTCCGATGTCGATACTCAATTACATATGCCAAGGTTAGCTACACCAAGAACGCGAGTACCAGCCGGAAGCGTGGGAATCGCAGACTCTAAAACGGCCGTCTATCCATCAGATAGTCCTGGCGGATGGAACATTATCGGTAGAAGCCCGCTTCCCCTTTTCTCTGATACGCCACCTTTTATACCGTTTGAAGTAGGTGATAAGGTCACGTTTAATGCCATTTCCAAACAAAAGTTTATCGAGTTAGGAGGTGTTCTATGAGTTACGCTGGATTGCTGGTGGAAAAGTCAGGGCCACTTTCTTTGATTCAAGACTTTGGTCGTTTTGGATTAGCGCATATTGGCGTGACTCAAGGTGGCCCCGTAGATGATTACGCCTACAGTTGGGCAAACCATTTACTTGGTAACGTAGTCAATTGTGCTGCGATTGAAATTACTTTGGGTAACGCTTGCTTTGTCGCACTACATAACTGCCATCTTGCAATATGTGGTGGTGATTTGAATGCAAAAATAGATGGTGAGCCTATCTCAAATTGGTCTGACTTTACATTGAAGAAGGGGCAGAAGCTGCAGTTCGGAGTCGCAAAAAATGGACTTCGATCCTATCTTGCGGTTAAAGGTGGGTTCGATATTGCTCAGCACTTAGGAAGTGCCTCTACCGTCACGAGAGAATCTCTTGGTGGTTATGACTCAAATGGTGGCGCTTTAAAAGCAGGCGATATTCTTCCCTTTTTTCCTCATAACTTACCGAAACACAAACCAAGGCTGATGACATTTCGCTTTAAGCCGGATTACAACTTACCTATCAAGCTGAGAGTGATTGAAGGCTATCAAAATGAGGACTTTGATGAAGACGCTCGCCAAGCCTTTTATAGCAACGCATTCACCATATCCCCTGATTCAAATCGAATGGGCTATCGTCTTGAGGGAAACAAAATCAAACCGCCTTACGAAGGCGTACTGTCGGAAGGAATTGCGCTAGGATCGATTCAAGTTCCTAACGATGGTAATCCTATTGTGTTGCTCAACGATCACCAAACCATCGGTGGCTATCCTAAGTTTGGCTGTGTAGCACGTATTGACCTGCCAAGGTTGGCACAGGCGAAACCCGGGCAAAAAGTGAATTTTGTGAAAGGAGATAGACAAGGCTTGCAAGAAGTATGGTGCCAATGGGCTCAGTTTTTTGGATATTAATACAACCTCTGAGCCCATACGTAACTGTTATGCCGGCATCCCATAACGCTCAGCTAACGCTTGCGGATAGTCTCGCTCTTGCGCGAGTTTAATCGCGTACTGCTCAATTTCTTGTTCAGACCAATGCACAGCGACAGGATGCTGGGATTCCACGTTTTGGTTAGGTTCGATATCAAACCAGAACTGAAGCATTTTTTGCGCTGCGAGTAGTGTTGATGACGCTTTTACCACTTCTATTCGTGCGTAATGGTTGTCTTCAAAGGTCACGTCGGCTGCCCTGAGTACCGGATCCGTTCCAGGAATTTGCTGGGCACCAAACAGGGCTTTTCCCCCTTTGATAGCAGAGTGATAGTCGGGAATGAACTGCGCCATGTGTTTGATAGCATTATTGGTTCGTTCTTCTAAGACTTCTTCTCGCCAACCGTTACGTATCTTTGAGAGTAAAGGAACTGGCAGTTCGGGCTGAGCTGAGGACGGCGTACTCTCAACTAAGCCATCTTCAAATAGCGTAATGCCTTTCGTCATGCCGTGAAGCTGAAAATAACCATCACCATAGGGGGTCAGTTGAGCCATTCCTTTATCAGTTCCACGCGGTCCATGGAAAATAACTTCTGGCCACAGTTGTTGGCAGTCTGCCCACTTGGTTACATAAGCGGCTTTAAACTCAACTAACCTATCACGCTTGGCACCGATGGTATTGTCAATGGATCCTGTTTCAAAACCACATGCATTGACCAAGTAGTCACATGTCATAAGATAATCAATACCATCTCGTTCGTAACCAAGTTGCCAGTGATTACCCATCCAGTCCGCTTGTTTGAGCGTTGCTTGTGTGCATACTGAGGCGTTTGGCAGAGCGTTCAACGTTAAGTTGGCAATTGCGGCAAGGCGAAAAACACTCCAGCCATATTCCTGAACCGCCACAACTGGGTACTTTAGCGCTTCTAGATCAACATGTTGAGCAAAAGGAATACACCACTCATCGAAGGTTGCAGGGTGACTTGGTTGAGTGCGTTGTGCGAGTGCTTCTAGATCCTCTTTTGAATACAATTTGTAGTATTCACTTGGTTCACCAAGCACTTTGTTGCTTTGATCTTTATCAACGAGCGTTTTATACGCATTTTTCACCACCTCTAGTCGAGGAATAAGTGCGGATGGGTCTCCACCATCAGAATAAGGAACTGCAATGATCGTCGGGCGAATATTCAGTGAAAGCGGATATAGGCGAACGGTATCAATGGATTGTGCTAACAAATCTAAACATTGTTGCTCAGAAATCTCTCGATATAAGTTGCCACCTGCATGTAAATGGCAAATGGGCGGACCATTTACCAGTGATACGCCCTTCTCTATTACGGAAACTTTAAAACCCAGCTCCGCAAAATGAATTGCTGCTGTTGCACCTGCGACACCGCCACCAACAACAGCGATGTGCTTATCTTTGTAATTTGGAAACTCAGACTTCATTGCTTCACTAAAAATTTTATAAGGAAAATTCTTTACTAACGGTGGATTCTACTCGTGTTTGGGCTTGATTAAAATCACAAAAAGTTCATGGGTTTGCGAAATATCCAACTGCGCCTTTATGGTGCGTTAAAGTAGAAAAAAATTGCAAAAAAAGTACTTGACGACATGGTTAGGAAGACACTTTTTTATGCCTATGTGAATAACAATTTCACTGTAAGACCCATGGCGCAAAGCCTGCAGAAACACCCCACTTTTTACCCCATTTAGTTATCCCAAAAGTTATCCACTGTTTTTGTGGATAACTAAAATAAAAGTGTCATGGAGTGTTCCACATTTAATAACATTTGCAGTGATTAAGTGTTTACTGGCGTTAACAATCTTTTCAACAAACTCATTACGACAAGTGCCAACGTAACAAATGTTGCCAGTGGTAAAGCTATCCACAATTCGGGGTGAATTTGTGCGTTCAGATCGAAGCCATATGTCATTACCGCGGCCACACAAACTTCCGCAGCGAATACCGCAACACCGCTAGCTATCAACGCCATAATGCCGTATTCGGCCCACAGAGTCGTATTGATCCGTTTTTTACTTGAGCCTAATGTGCGATACAAACGGATCTCCTGCTGACGTTGGGATAAGCTTAATCTCAATAGCGTAAAGATAAGTAGCAACCCCGCAACCACGCCTAAAAGAGCAAGAATAGTGATTGCCGATACGATTTGTTGAATCAAGTCCTGGATTTTTTCGCCCATGGTACGAATATCTAAAACAGATACCGTTGGGTGAGATCGAGACATAGACGTTAATAGTGCTTCGTTCCCTTCATCAATTCTATAACTGATGAGGTAAGAACCCGGTAGATTAGCCATAACGTCGGATGAGAAAATAAAGTAAAAGTTAGGCTTCATATCACGCCATTCAACATAACGAATGGTATCTACTACCGCATCGTAGTTCTGGCTATTAATAACAAAGCGCAGTTTGTCACCAAGTTCGATGCCCAAGTCATTTGCTACATCGGCTTCTACGGAGACACTCCCCTTATTTGTCCATTCACCCGCAAGCACATCATTATACTCTGGCAGTCTGTCTCCCCACGTAAGGTTCAATTCACGACGTATTGCGTCAGAGCCTTCTCCTTCATATTCAATCTCTTTGACGTTTTGACCATTAATCTCTGTCAATCGACCACGAATAATTGGATAAGCTTGTGACCGTGTAACCCCATTTTTATCTAAGGTTTCTAGGTAGCTATCGAGTTCGTAATCACCAATATTTAATGCGAAGACATTTGGCGCGTCTGCAGGTAAGGTTTTCTCCCAATCCGCGAGAATATCGCTGCGCACAAGCCAGATAATAGATAGCAGCATCAAAGACAACGCCAAAGCACCAAACTGCAGGCCACTGGTTACTGGCGTGCGGTTGATACGACTCAACGCAAGCTTCATGGCAGGTTGTGTTGAAATACGCGCAAACAATTTTGTGAGTGCGACGCTCACTGCAGCAAGCACTACAAAAAGTACTGCAATACCAATAAGAACAATCCAAACTAAGGTATTATCAGCATAAAGCAAAAGTAATGGGACGACGGGAACTAGAACAAGCAACATTCGCTTCCAAGAACGTTGAGCTTTGCCCTGCTGTAGCACTTCTAAGGCTGGAGTTTTAATCAAACCTAGCAATGGTATGCCAAGGGCAGGAACGGTGATCAGGACTGCTGAGATAAACGACACTAGATAAGGAGTGACGCCGTAACTAGGTAGTGGCTCTGGTAATAAGTCTTTGAGTGGAATGCGCAATAAGTACTCCAGCCCACTCCCCAACAATAACCCAACGACACTGGCGCTAATGAGCAGGATTGTGACTTGAATAAACAGCCATTTTTCAATCCATCGTCGACTTGCGCCAAGGCTTTTTAGCATCGCAATGGTTTGTGTTCGACTATTCACATAGTTTTGGCAAGTAAGAACCAATGTTGTCGCCGCCATAATGATGACAATCGCTACGGTCAACGACAGATACTGCGTCGTACGTTCAAAAACCTCATTGCTACGACTGGCAGTATCTTGCGTGCGCCAGCGATCACTAGGAGAAAGAACAGTATCTTCTTGCAGGCCTTTTAGCGTTTTATCATCGGCTTGTAAAAACAGACGGTATTGAACTCGACTCCCGACTTGAATCGCTCCCGTTTTCTCAACGTCTTTTTGATGAATGTATGCAGAAGGCATTTGCTGAAATGGGTTAAAGCTTAATCCAGGTTCCATCAGCACTGCACCTGAAACCGTAAAATCGGCATCGCCTATAGTGACGCTGTCACCCGACTTGACGTCTAGTTGAGCCATAATCCGCTCATCAAGCCAGAGTTGGTTCTCTTTAACGCGACCGGATGGGTTGTTGTTTAGTACCAGTTCTCCCATTAAAGGGTAATTGTCGTCCACTGCCCTTACGGAAATCAACTGCATACCATTGTCGCTAAATGCCATCGTGGCAAATCGTGTCATCGTCGAACGTTCTAGGTTTTCAGTCGAGGATAACAACGTGTCAGGTATAGGATTAGCAGACACAAACACCGCATCCGCTGTCAATGCATCCTTCCCCTGTTTGACGATCACCTGCTCCATTCGCTCCGCTAATGCAGAAAGCGCAAAGATGCTCGCAATCACAAGAATAAGAGCAACGCTAATAGGCCAAAGGTTCCCCTGTCTTATTTCGCCGAAACTCCAACGTATTAGGCTTTTGTTTGACGAGTGTTTTATTGCACTGCTTCTTTCTGTCGATGTTGCTTCGCTTGATGATACTGCAGACATTACACCTCCTCCTTAAGCTCACCCGCCTCCATACGATAAATACGGTCACATCGACTTGCTAGATGACCATCGTGTGTAACTAATATCAGCGTTGTTCCATGCTGCTCATTAAGATCGAATAGCAGCTCAATCACTTTGTCTGCGGTTTGATGGTCAAGATTGCCGGTAGGCTCGTCTGCGAATAACAATTCAGGCTGTGTCATAAAGGCACGTGCTAGCGCGACACGTTGTTGTTCACCACCAGATAATTGACTTGGAAGATGATCGACACGTTTTTCCAATCCAACAGCGGTTAATAATTCCGCTGCTCTTGCTTCATCTTCGGCTTCACCACGTAAAAGACAAGGAAGCGTGACATTGCGTAATGCACTCAAGCTCGGGATTAATAAGAAACTTTGGAAAACAAAACCCAGAGAGTCAGCGCGAATTTTTGCGCGAGCTTCATCGTCAAGTTTTGATAACTCATGACCTAACAAGGTAATTTCACCTGATGTTGGTGTATCAAGGCCAGCTAACAACGTCATCAACGTTGACTTACCCGCACCGGAAGTACCGACGATGGCGATTTTTTCTCCTTTCCTGATGTCAACATTTACATCTTTGAGGATTGTTAATTGCTCTTGATTAGTAGAGACTTGTTTAGAAACCAAATTGGCTTGAACAATAGGTGCATTAAGTACAGGTGTTTGCATGATTCGTATACTTTCCTTAGTTCTATTTTTTTGTTTTTCCGCTACTGCACATGCGAGCGAAAAGCTACTTGTCTTAGGTGATAGCCTGAGCGCGGGCTATCAGATGCCGATCGAAAAGAGTTGGCCTAGCTTACTCCCTGATGCCTTGTCAGAACATGGTCAAGATGTAACAGTTATTAATGCCAGCATTTCTGGCGATACCACAGGCAACGGCTTAGCTCGATTACCACAGCTGCTAACCCAGCACAGCCCTGATATGGTGCTCATTGAGTTAGGTGCCAACGATGGCCTAAGAGGTTTCCCTCCTAAACTTATTACGTCGAATCTCTCAAAAATGATTACCATGATAAAAGATTCAGGTGCGGACGTTGTCATGATGCAAATTCGAGTGCCACCTAATTATGGTAAGCGCTATAGCGATATGTTTTACGATATCTACCCTAAGCTTGCACAACATCAACAAGTTACCCTGATGCCATTCTTCTTGGAGCATGTGGTCATCAAACCCGAGTGGATGATGGATGATGGCCTTCACCCAAAGCCTGATGCACAGCCTTGGATTGCTGACTTTGTTGCTCAAGAATTAATTAAACATCTCTAATTTTAATGGTCTAGCTCAATAAGTTTTACTTAACTTTACGTTAATCTATTTTCAATTCCACTCATCGAGGATAGATAACAACATGCGAATAGATCCTTTAATTCAAGGTGTTGTTGCTCGCTCTGCTCACCCATACGGGTGTCATGCATCCATTAAAGAGCAAATTGAATACGTAAAACACGCCCCGCAGATCAAAAGCGGTCCAAAACGGGTTTTGATTATTGGTGCTTCCTCTGGTTTCGGGTTAGCGGCTCGTATTGCCCTCACCTTCGGAGGTGCTAAAGCTGATACCATTGGTGTCTCCTTTGAGCGCGGGCCTTCAGATAAAGGCGTTGGAAGTGCGGGTTGGTATAACAACATCTTTTTTAAACAAGAAGCAAATCACGCGGGGCGTACCGCCATCAATATTGTTGGTGACGCATTCTCTGACTCTGTCCGCAATCAAGTGATTGAAGCCATTGAAACGTACTTTGAAGGTGAAGTTGATTTAGTCATCTATAGCTTAGCGACGGGTGTTCGACCTAAACCAGAATCTGATGAGTTTTGGCGTAGCGTCATTAAGCCTATTGGTGAGCCTGTCACTGGCGCTTCAATTATGCTGGAAAACGATCAGTGGGTAGAAACCACTTTAACTCCCGCAACAGAGGAAGAGGCCGAAGCCACTATCAAAGTGATGGGCGGTGAAGACTGGGAAAGCTGGATTGATACACTGATTAATAACGACTCGATTGCACAAGGCTGCAAAACCATCGCGTTTTCTTACATGGGACCAGACGTTACGCACCCTATCTATCTCGATGGTACGTTAGGTCGAGCGAAAATCGATTTACACCAAACAAGTCACTCGTTGAATCTAAAACTTGCCAACTTTGACGGCGGTGCTTACGCAACAGTGTGTAAGGCGTTGGTGACGAAAGCCAGTGTGTTCATTCCTGCGCTAAGTCCCTACCTTTTAGCACTGTATCGAGTGATGAAGGAAAAAGGTACTCACGAACGTTGTATTGAACAAATGCAGCGACTGTTTACCACTAAATTGTACGATCAAGATAAAGTGCCTGTTGACGGCGAACGCTTAATCCGAATAGACGACTTAGAGCTTGACCCGCAAGTACAACAAGAAGTCCATGCTCTTTTAGAGCAAATGAACGCGAATAACTTTAAAGAGATTGGTGATTACCAAGGCTTTAAAGATGAGTTTATGAAGCTAAATGGCTTTAACTTTGAAGACGTCGACTATTCGCAAGACATTTCTATTGAGTCGCTAAAATCGCTTAAACCTTAATGCTTGTTATCTGTTTCAAGTATGAGATATGTGATAACTATTCCTAGTCCTGAACACTTTTCAGGACTTTTTTTTGTTTCAAGCCCCAGCCACCCTATACTTAATTAAAAACCGAGAACAAGATAGAGCAGTCTACATTTTAAATTCACAGGAAGTGAAACCACGTAAAGGATGACCTATATGGGGAGATTGCAAACATTAGATTATGAAATCCCTGAGTCTATGCAAAAAAGTTGGCAGGAAATCGTCAACTTACTGGCTCAAATAACACATGTACCCACCACATTAATCATGCGTATCCATCCAGATCGTATTGAAGTCAACACATCCAGTGAAACTCAAGGTAACCCCTATCGTACCGGCGATGCTGAACTGCTCGGCAACGGTTTATATTGTGAGCATGTCATTGAGCATAAGAGCGAACTCATGGTTCCTAATGCGCTCGAGGATGAAGAATGGTGCAATAACCCTGACATCAAACTAGGCATGATATCTTATTGCGGTTTACCGTTATTCTGGCCAAACGGAGAGACGTTTGGAACCATCTGCATGCTTGATTCCAAGAAGAATGAATACAGCGACACTTACCGCCAATTGCTCGGAACTTTCAAAGACTCAATCGAAGCGCAGCTCTCCGTCGTGTATCAGCAACACAAACTCCAGCGTCTTAATAATGAACTCAAAAATCGAGTTGAGAACCGTACTACGGACTTAGCGCAGTTGAGTTACTCCCTAACAAAAGAGATTGATCGTCGTAAGGCCGCAGAAAAACAAGTGAGCTACCAAAAAACACACGATCAGGGAACCGGATTCTTAAACCGCGCAGCACTGGAAAGTGTTGTCGGAGAAACGCTCGGAACGTTGGATCATAGTCAGCAATCACTGCTCGTGATAAACATTGGCTTTAGTAATGCTCGCAGTATCCAAACCCGTTATGGCTTTGAGGCCTTTGACGAGATATTAAAAGAATTTCGGTATCGCCTTGGTAAACGAGAATCGAGTTATTTTGTTACCGGGAGGCCGAGCTCGAATGACCTTGTATTACTCATTTGGGGCAACGATATTGATATGAAATTGCGTAAGCTACTGGATGATATCACCAATATTGGCTTGGGAAGCTTTTATATAAAAGACACAGAGGTTCACCTCAACTCTTATATTGGTGTTGTACAAGCCCACCAAACCAGCAATGCCAAACAACTTCTTCAAAATGCATGCTATGCCATGCTGCTGTGTAAAGAGTCTGGCGAAGCGTATAGTTATTTTTGTGAAAGTCATTCGAATGAGCTAAACAACCACAATCAATTAGAAAGCTACTTATTGCAAGCGGTAAGAAATGACGACCTGATGCTGTACTTTCAGCCCAAAGTTCATCCCCATACCCACAAATGGATTGGCGCAGAAGCATTGCTGCGCTGGAGACACCCAATACTGGGAGACGTCTCTAACGAAGCATTAATACATATGGCTGAACAAAACGGACTTATTTTTGAAGTTGGCTCTTTTGTTCTTCGTACCGCGATAGACAAAGCTAAACAGTGGTCGGAGTTAATTGATAATTTCAAAATTGCCGTTAACGTCTCTCCAATTCAATTACAAAACGTGAACTTTGCGGAGCAAGTGCAACACCTACTCGAATCCTTCCATTTACCAGCACATTTTCTCGAACTCGAGGTGACCGAGAGCGCTTTAATTGCCGATGAAATAGTAGCACGCACAACGCTAAACAAATTGCATGAACTAGGTGTGACATTGTCACTTGATGACTTTGGTACAGGGTACGCCTCTTTCAGCTATTTGAAGAAATACCCATTTGATGCCATAAAGATTGATAAGAGCTTTGTCCAGCAAATGGAAAAGTCGGACGATGATCGTGCGATCATTTGCTCTATCATACACATAGCTAAAAAACTGGACCTCCAAGTGGTTATTGAGGGCATTGAATCACCCCAACAAGAGCAGTTTCTTATTGGTGAGGGTTGTGATATTGGGCAAGGCTTTCTCTATGGTAAACCGATGCCTTGTAATGAATTTGAGCAAAGTTTGTTTAATCAGCGTCTTTCAGGCGGACAATACGCCTACTCTTCCTAAGCATTCTCTTTACTAAGGTGGCGGTGGTTTCTATAATCGCCGCCCGCTTCTATTAAAAGGCCAATATCTTCATGGATCAGTTGACTGCCACGCTTAAGAAAATTGAAAAGCAGAACTACCGCGCTTATCAGCAAATCAAAGGTCAATACGACTTCACTGATTTCACTTTGTTCGTCGATCACGTACAAGGAGATCCGTATGCTTCCGCGTCACGTTTTCGTGCAACTCGCGCCTGGTCCTTGACTGGTCTGGAATGGTTAAAAGACGAGTCCCCTGCTTTTCAACGAGCAGCACGTGACTTTATTGCGCGCAGTTTTGAGCAGTTTGCTAAACAAGAAAACTCCGTATCCATTTCATTGAATGGCCAAACTGTGTTGGATAGCACCGCAGTATTGTTTACCGAGGAAGGTATTGAACTGCGTTTTCGAGTTAACTTGCCTGCTGAAGGTCGTTCAGTGTTGGGGAAAAAAGCCAACAACATACTGACTTTCCATTTGCCTAAGTTTATCCGTCGAGCTACCTTAGAACGTGAACTCGACAAAGCAGCATTGATTGAGCATTGCCAAGTTGTTGAAGACCAAGATGCCCTGCGTGCACAGTTGGAAGCCAATAACCTAGTTGCGTTTGTCGCAAATGGCAGCATTCTCCCTCGAATTGCTGGCAACTGTGATCTCCCAATGAAAGAGGCGGTTGAGTTCAAGGCCCCTGAATCGCTGCAAGTGACTTTACATGCACCAAACAAAGGCCATGTCACGGGATTAGGGATTCCAAAGGGCATTACGCTAATCGTTGGTGGCGGTTTCCACGGTAAATCTACCTTACTGAATGCGATTGAGCGTTCGATTTACGACCATATTCCAGGAGATGGTCGTGAATACATCGTAGCTGATGACAAGGCAATGAAGATCCGCGCCGAAGATGGTCGATGCGTGCATCATTTGAACCTGTCGAATTACATCAACCATTTGCCAATGGGTAAAGATACAGCGGACTTTTCGACTCAAGATGCATCAGGCTCAACATCACAAGCCGCTTGGCTTCAAGAGTCTATTGAAGCGGGTGCGAGCACGTTATTGATTGATGAAGACACCTCTGCGACGAACTTCATGATTCGAGATGAGCGTATGCAGGCATTGGTGGCAAAAGGTGATGAACCAATTACCCCTCTTGTCGATCGCATTGGTCAATTGCGAGATGATCTCGATATCTCTACCATTATCGTTATGGGTGGTTCAGGCGACTACTTAGACGTTGCCGACACAGTCATTCAGATGCACGACTACCAAGCGGTTGATGTGACAGAAAAAGCGAAAGAAGTGATCGCTCAGCACCCTACTCAACGTCATAACGAATCGGAAGAACGTTTACAAACCTTCCCGCCTCGCGCCCTGAATCGCGTTGCTTTGATGAATATTCTCACTGACGGTAAATTTCGTGTGAATGCGAAAGGCAAAGAGTCACTTCGATTTGGCAAAGAGTTTACTGACCTTAGCGCTTTGGAACAGATTGAGTCCGCTGATGAAGTCAACACGATTGGCTGGTTGTGGTTCCAAATCGCTCAGCTTCCAGGCTGGTGTAATCATCCAGCGAAGGAAATTGAAGAAATGCTGTCTGGTGAGTGGCATGCATCGCTTCCTAAGCAAGGGGACTTAGCCAAACCACGCACACTAGACGTAATGGCTGCGCTTAACCGCATGAGAAAATCTCAGTTTAAGCCATCATGCTAGTTTTGATACGCTGATTGAGACAATCCAATGAAAAAAGGCAGCTAATAGTTAGCTGCCTTCCTTCCTTTATCTTTATTCATACCGAATCATTCGTTTCTCAGTACATTCCACGCTTCACAAAGAATTCTAAACCTTTCTGCATCACCATTCTCTCTATCTGGGTGCCAACGAAGCGCGAGCTTTCGCCACTGCTTTCTAATTTCTGCTGGTGTTGCATCAGGGTTAAGCTCAAACAGTGAGAGTGCTTTTGTTTTATCCACACTGACTGTAGACGAACCACCAATGAATTTTTGATAAGTGGTCCAAAATTCATTCAACAATCGACGCACTTCATCTTCGTCCGCTTCGTAGTTGCGCCAATCCAGATAATATTCACGCAAAGGATCGTTAATATCAACGATATGCCTCGAAGCTTCTAACGAAGACATCAGCTGGATATTCATCGCTTCAACTTGAAGCCAGGCATCTGGGTAAAGCGTTTCTTGCAGTTGGTATAGCGCGTTCATGATTAAGAAATTTCGTTTGAATAAATCCTTATCAGGAGAATCATCCAATTTCGAAATGTAGCCCTGTTCACTCAACTTGCTTGCTAAGGTGTGAACTTTCCAATCGGAAGGCTGCTTTCTAAGAATTTCTAGCATTGGCCAAAGCAACGGGTTTTCTATTGCGTGAGTCTCAATACTACTGACCGTGCGTTGTCCTTCCATTCATCCTCTCTGTTTTTAATATTGAAGCATCACACTAATCTCAGAGAAAGCTGCTCATCTGTACTGGTAAAAATGCTTGCTGACGCATATTTCAGGCCTAATTTCTGTGGCACCGAATGAAGCGTGGGTATCATTTTGTACCATAAACAACAAAAGGCCGATAGTCATCAACCATCGGCCTTTGTAAGGAGATCACGTAAAGGTTAAATAACCCCTAGTTCACGTAAACGTTCCATAAGGTAGCTATGTGCGGTGTAGCGCTCAGACAAAACCACTTCTGGCTTTGGATGCAAGAACAACGGCAATGAAATACGCGACTTTTCTTGACGGCCACCCGTTGGGTTGATTACACGGTGAGTCGTTGAAGGAAAGTAACCGCCTGACGCTTCTTGAAGCATATCACCAATGTTGATAATTAAGTTACCAAAGTCACAGGGTACATCAATCCAATCACCTTCTTTGCTCTTTACTTGCAGTCCAGGCTCATTAGCGGCTGGCAGAACCGTTAGCAGGTTAATGTCTTCATGCGCGGCAGCACGTATAGCGCCTGGCTCCTCTTCCCCTGTCATTGGCGGGTAGTGAAGAACGCGTAGTAATGTTTTGTCGCTGTTATTGATCATTTCTGACAACGCGATAGAAAACTTCTCTTGAACGTCTTTAGGTGCGTACGCTTCAACCCAGCCTAATAGCTCCTGAGCAAATGCATTCGCCCGCTCATAGTACTCTAAGATTTCAGCTTTAAGTTGCTCTGGGATCTGACCCCAAGGGTAAACATGAAAGTACTCTTTGATGTCTTTCACTTTGTGCCCTTTCGCTACTTCAGACACAGAAGGTGGAAAGTAGCCATCTTGGGTGTCTACGTTAAAGTGAAAATCATTCTTTTGATCTGAACAGAAAAACTCATGCCAGTTTTTGTAAATTGACTCTACAAGCTCTTGTGGAATCGGGTGGTTTTTCAACACACCGAACCCTGTTTCGCGCAGAGAGGTAACGAACTGTTGAGCAGCATCGTCAGCAAGATAATCGACAGTTTCCAGTTTCATGGCTTTACTTCTTTTTTATTAGACTGAATCACGGATTCTATGGATGGCCATGTTGTAAATCAAACTTTAATGAAAGGTGCACGCGCAAACGTTTTAATGTTGAGCAGTTTGGCAATAAATCAACATTTTCAGTGATCAAAAACACCATCAAAATAACAATTGCACACCGTTCAATTAAGTGTAATCATTACCCAAGTCTATGGAGTCCCACTGTAAGATAAATTGAAGGATCAAGTAACTCTATGAAAAGTACCTCGACACTCTTAGGATTGACGATTTTTTATGCCATCGTGTTTTTATTTTCTGCGTTAGAACCTAACTCACGTGCCGTTTGGTTTGCGGAGATTATCCCAGCAATTGGTATTCTTGTTGCTATTTGGGCAATCTCGATTCGCTATCAATTCAGTAATACGGCTTACTTTTTAATGTTCATCTGGCTCTGTTTGCACACTATCGGAGCGAAATATACGTTTTCCGAAGTACCATTTGACTGGTTTAACGACATGATTGGTTCAGATAGAAACAACTTTGATCGCGTTGCGCACTTTTCGATTGGCCTTTATGCGTATCCGATAGCTGAATACTTGATACACAAGAACAAGTTCAACAAAACGTTCTCTTGCTGGTTTGCTTTGTTTGCGATCATGTCGCTTGCAGCAGGCTATGAGATTATCGAATGGTGGTATGCAGAATTGGCTGGCGGCGATGAAGGAATCGCCTTTCTGGGCTCGCAAGGTGACATATGGGACGCCCAGAAAGATATGTTGTGCGACACCGTTGGTGCAGCGTTGTCGCTGTTTTTAATGTCGGCTCAGCGTCGATTCTCTCAGCCACTCTAAATAAGGGTTAAACCCATCAACAATTGGAACCTGTACGATCTGTGCTACTTCATATTCGTGCAGGTTTTCTATTTTCTCTTCCACCAATTCATAGAGCTCTCGGCGAGTTTTGATTACCAGCAACCATTCGTTGTCAGTACAAATCTCCCCTTTCCACACATAGTGACTTTCAATAGGCATCGTTTGAATACACGCGGCTAATTGGGCATCTAGCAAACCTTTAATGATCTGATCTCGATTTTTTTCGTTGCAGGTTGTGCTTAACACCATGCAGTAGTCATGTTTTATACTCATTTTCTAGCCCTTCATTATTTCATTGTCACTTTGCCGCCAATCATTTTGTAAGCGGGCGTTCCTCTCACTAGGGTATCTCTTGCAAACTCTTGCCCGCAACTGGGACAGATGCATGGGGTTTGTGTGAAATCGTCAACAATGCGCTCTTTGAAGCATTTGACCAGTGCGCCTTTTCCGCCTTTACGGTACTTGAATAGTTGAGTTTTACACTTTGAGCAATAGATATCGACAGTTTTCGTCGGCTATTTCTTATTCGGTTTCGCCATGATTATTTTCTATATCAGGTTTTACCCATACGTTATTAAAGTCAAACCAACCTAAGGCATTACACTTTGCATTTTGTAAGGCACCGCTGTGGTCTTTATTGACACCCAACCAGCAGTGAAACATCGGAATCACCTGACAACTTTTTACCAACTGACGTCCTAACTCACGTGCAGGGAAGTCTGGATAAACACCAGCACGCCACTGATCAACGAGCTTAGCCCATTCGCTAAAATCGTAACCAGAACTGAATTTCTCAATATCACTGTAATCCAGAAGCCAGCCCGCTAACGCGTCATTTCGGTTCGTTGCAATGCCCATGGCTTTCACCCAAATATCCACTTCCTCCGGTGCGGGCGGTTGAGAGTCATAACGAATAAACTCGACCTCTATACCGTGCGGTTTTAAGAGTGTCTTGATGGCCTTGGCAACTACTGGAAACATCGGATGCTTTTTCTGATACGCCACGGAAATCACCTTATCAGCCTGCGGCACGGTTCCCGCCTCTGCTGGCCTAAGGTCAATCCAACCTGGCTTAAGGCCAAAGGCTTGCAATACTCCCAGTTCCATCACTTTATCCTGAGGAACATGAGCATAAATTTGGTGACTGTTGAGAGTTTGTGATAGGAATTCTGCCCAGCGAGGGTCTTTTGCAATCCCGGTGTTTTTGTTTAGTAATAGAAATGTACAGCCAGGATCAAGCTCGACCTCATCAGATGAACCTTGTTTATCCATCTTTGGCTTAGACAAGCTTGGATAGACCATTGAAGAGTACGCTTCATCAATTACCCACACCTCAACTTGGTCCAGCAAGGGACGAAAGCCAAAGTAGCCATCAAAAGCAGTCAAAATGAGACGCTTATCATCATTCATTTTAACTTGGAACGGCCCTGTCCCAATCGGTTGTCTATCGAAGTTTTCTGAACGCAAAGCGCTTGGTAGCAAAATTTTTGCTTGCGACTCACTCAGCGCCAAAGGCAGGTAGCGATCAGGACGGACGAGCTCAATATCAACGGTCCATTCCTGTGGTGAAGATACCTTTTTTATATGAGAAAACAGGTTCAGGCTACTTAGTGCAAGCACACTTTCAAGTACACAACTGGTTGATAAGGGTTCACCATTATGAAAACGCACCCCACGACGAAGATAAAAACGCCAGTGCGTATCAGAAATGGCTTCCCATGTGTGGGCTAAATCTGGCTGAAGTTGTTCATTTTCATCAAGGCGAGTTAGCCCGCTAAAAATTTGTCTGGCGATGTGTTGCTCAGAACGCCGCATCGGTTTCTGTGGGTTTAACATCGCCAATGGTCGGTAATATGGCAAACGTACCACCTGTTCGCCCTGCCGATGCTGAAGCCCTAAATAACCCTGAATAACCTGCGTTAATCGAGCCGCGTCGTTATCAAGCGCATCTAGAGCCTGGCCAATTTTCCCTTCGTCGAGATAACGTCTGGCGAGGTTTTCACTGACATCGCTACGGTTACGTTTGAAAACGAGTTTTGAGAGTTTTCCTCGACCCGCCGCTGGATGCCATTCAATCCAGCCCTCCTCTTCTAATTTATTGAGAACAATACGGGCATTGCGACGTGTACAAAACAGCGCTTCGGTAATGTCTTCTAGCTGAACGTCCGTATCGTGACCGGCGAATTTTTCAAACAGTGTTTCGAACTGAACACGTAAACGAGGGCTACTCATAAAGAGGAAATTCTTATCTTATTGTTGATAAGCTAAGTTTCCTCATTTTTATCAAAAAGTGCAAACGTCACGCAGTAAATTATTGAATATCGATGCCAATTTCTCGTGCAAGACCGACAAGTTGTTCCTCATTATCCAGCTTGATAGACCATTTACACTCTGCACCATGAGATAAAACAACGTTCGCTCCTCTACCCAGTAACTGGATAGAATCGGTTTGCGCTTGTAAGGTTACCATTGCACTGCCGGAGAGCTTAATCACGATTTCACGCTGGGTAGCAATGATTTTTCCTAATGAAAACTCAATCACCATCTTGCTTTATACCGACTTCGTTTTATGTTGCTTCACTGCGATAGTTAAGCGACTGGTACACACTAATCGGCCTCGTTCATCAGTTATGTCGATTTGCCACACTTGTGTTGAAACGCCAAGGTGTACGGGTTTTGCCGTACCAATCACATGACCACTTCGCATTGCACGTACATGGTTCGCGTTGATATCCAAACCGACACAGTAACTCCCCTCATCAACAGAGAAATTTGCAGCTAAAGAGCCTAATGTTTCTGCGAGTACAACAGAAGCGCCACCATGAAGCATTCCTAAAGGTTGATGAGTAAAACTACATACAGGCATGGTCGCTGTAAGGGAGTCATCCGTGAAATCTGTGTATTCAATTTGTAGATGCTCGATCAGGGTATTTTTTGATGTAGCATTCAGAATCTCTATGCTAACGGGCTTTTTCCATATACTCATTGTTTTACTCTTAATTTCACAAATTGGTTTGTCGGATTGTAACGATTTATTAGAGAGCTAGCATAGACTTTACTTAAGTCTAACTTCAAGATGTAACATCTTGGCCTCTTTGCCAGTTGATGAATAATTTGATCCATGCATCATGTTACTATTTGGGTATATACTATTGCTTCAAAACAAAAATAATTTAGATGGAGCCTATTATGAAGGTATGGATGAAAGCCTCTGCTCTTTTAACTATCGCGGGCTTAACGGCATGTAGCGCATCACCGACCGGCCGTAATCAGATCCTGATGTTTTCAGATCAAGAAATGTCATCGCTTGGCGCCAAATCTTTCGAACAAATGAAGAAAGATATCCCAATCAGCAAAGATCGCAAAACGAATGCCTACGTACAATGCGTTGCCAAACACATCACTGACACCATCCCTGCGCAAGCTGGATTTAAAGATTGGGAGGTGGTTGTTTTTGATAGTGAACAAGTCAATGCGTTTGCCCTACCTGGTGGGAAGATCGGCGTTTACACAGGGCTTTTAGGTGTCGCGAAAAACCAAGATCAGTTGGCAACAGTCATTGGTCACGAAGTGGCTCACGTCCTTGCTGACCACAGTAATGAACGCCTTTCACAAAGCCAGTTAGCAAATGCGGGATTGTCTCTGGCAAACGTTGCTATAGGAGCTTCCGAGTACAAACAGTATCAGCAAATGACGATGGCGGCACTTGGTGTCGGTGTCCAATACGGTGTTATTTTACCATACGGTCGTACACAGGAATCCGAGGCTGATATTGTCGGGCTTGAGTTTATGGCAAAAGCAGGCTTCGACCCACGTCAAAGTGTCGATTTATGGAAAAATATGAGTGCTGCATCCGGCGGTTCTCAACCGCCTGAATTCTTCTCAACTCACCCATCGCACAGTACGCGTATTAAAGATTTACAAGCAACCATAAATAAGTTGCCTGCGTATAACACGAAAGCGCCAAAATGTGGCTAAACTTCTGCTACCAGTGTCTATTTTTCGCAAAAAAAGCTCCCTAAGGAGCTTTTTTAATGGGTATAAGGAATAGTTTAAGTACCCAGTATCTGTAGTGGCAAGCTCAATAGGCTATCTCCAAGGGTAGCAAAATACCAAATGATAGCGACAAAACCACCGACAGAAACCAAGTACCAAGCAAGTGAGAAGAGTTGTCCGTAACGGGTTAACGGCAATAAATGACTATGATGTCGACCTCTCCATTCCATGACCACTTCTAGCATCCCCATTAACAATAAAAACCCTAGCAACGTCAGCCCGAAAGAATAGCTGATAAAAATACCCAACAAGGCTGCTGCTATACTGCCGACTAATCCAACCCAAGTGTTCATCGAGAAGGTGATGCTTTTGAGTACATGACCACCATCTAGTGGCAGAATAGGCAACAGATTAAACAGGTTTAGTAACGCGTTAAACACTGCTAGGCCAGCGAAGAGCACCTCTCCAGTCATCCAATAAAGCAAAGTAAACGCGATGCTAAGAACTAAACCAAAAAATGGTCCCATAATCGAGATAACCACATCTTGCCAGCGTGTGTTGATCTTTTCATCACTCAGCGCTAAACCGCCAAGAAATGGAATCAAATAGATGCCCTTGGTCTTCATTCCAAAGTACTTCATCGCTCTAATATGGCCATACTCATGGAAAACTAAACAGGCGATCAAAGCTAACGCGAACTCGATAGAAAATAGCCAAGAATATGCAGCAAGACTTGCAGATGCTAGCGCCACTTTGATTACTTTCGCACTCTTGAGTGCTTTCATTCCAAGCGATACTAGCCCTATCACACTTAAACGCTTTTCCGTTGGCGGCTCAACTTCTGGTACTTGGCGTTCGATGTCTTTTTCATTTCGGCAACCTTCGCTAATAAGTTCATCGTTAATTGTGACCTTGTAACTCAATTCAAACGGTTGCCATGTTAATGAACACTCCAAATGGCATACCAGGACTTCCTCCCCTGCAGAGAGTCTAAACTGGTGAAGGCAAGTGTCTGCAACATTATCACTGGCATCTATTTGGGACACCAAGGTGTTATCCCAATATAACTGCTGCCAACCAGCCATCGATCCTTCGAGCCTTAACGAACGACCTAAAAATTCAACATTCAGTAATTCCAACACGATTCCTATTGCGTCTATTGAATAACAACAAAGCGAGGCGCGAATTATGCCTGCTAAGTACAGAAACGGCAAAGCCCGCTATCTCTCGGTTTGAATGCCATTTAACCATAAAGCCCGTAAAACAATTCTGGTCGTACCATTCTCTTAAAAAATATAACGATAATACATGCCCTTACGAATCACCGTTTGACCTATGCATCATATTTAAAACGCAAAATACGCTCAAACTTTGACAAGTTATTAAACATACAATTAACATTACATTTACATCACAGTTGTATTTCACGTATTAACAACTGGTGTAAGTATCACACAACAATTACAAGGACTTCGGTCCAACACTATGACACCCTAGGAGGGTCAAGGATGAACAAGAAGCACTGCTCTCTGCTTACAATTTCGATATTGTTTGCGTGTAATGCCCATTCAGCGGGCTTCCAGGTAGCTGAGCATTCAGCATCTGGTCTTGGTCGAGCATTTTCAGGTGAAGGAGCGGTCGCAGACAATGCCAGCGTTCTTGCACGAAACCCAGCAGCGATGACGCTTTTCAAAGAAGCTCAATTCTCGGGCGCGTTATCTATCATCGATCCTGAAGTCGATGTGTATGACACGGTTAACAAAGAACATGCGAAAGATGTTGCCCCTTTACAAGTCGTGCCAGCGGGTTATTACATCAGCCCTATCAACGATAACTGGGCTTGGGGTATCGGTATGTTCACAACATACGGTGTTGCTACTGATTATCCAGATGATATTTCTGCGGGTGACATGGCGGGTGACACTTCCCTACTTTCAGTAAACATCAACCCTAATGTCGCTTACCGTATCAACGAGTCTTTCAGTGTCGGTGGCGGTATCAACCTAGTGTACGCGGAAGCGGAGCTGACTCGTCATAAAGGCGCACTAGCCGGTATTTTAGGTGGTAATAAGTCCGATAACCTTGTCGGCATGGAAGGCGAAACTTTTGCTTGGGGTTGGAATATTGGCGCTTTGTACGAGCTAAATGAAAACAACCGTTTTGGCTTTGGTTACCGTTCTAAAGTTGATCTAGATTTTGACGACGGTGAGTTTAGTAGTTACGACTCAGGCCGAGCTCCATCACCAAAAGTGGATGGCCGTTTAAAAATCTCTCTCCCTTCAATTATCGAATTATCGGCTTTCCATCAACTGAATGAACAATGGGCAGTACATTACGGCTGGCAACAGACCGATTGGAGCACATTTAAAGAACTGAAAGCGACGAGTCCTCAATGTAATGATGGAACTGCTGGTCAATGTTTCTACAAACCAGAGAAATACGAAGACAACAACCGTTATTCTATTGGTGCAACTTACACCCTCAATGCGGATTGGACATTCCGTGCAGGCTTTGCATACGACGAACAAGCAGGTGAAGCCACATTGAGCATCCCTGACAGTGACCGTTTTTGGTACAGCGCGGGCCTGACTTACGCAATGAATGAGAATTTAACTTTCGATGCAGGCTTTGCACTTGTTAAGAGTAAATCAGGCTCTTTCACCGAGACGAACGCTCAGGATGAAGAGATCAAGTTCGACTCTGAAGGTACTGCTTACATCAGCGCGGTACAGATGAACTACACCTTCAAATAATGGGATTACGGAGTAAACCAATGAAACACACGTTTAAATTATCAATGCTTTGTTCTGCAATCCTTCTTGCTGGTTGTGGTGATAATACATCAAGCTCTGGTACTTCCGACAAAGTTCAATTTGAAGATGAAGTCCAAGCACTGCTCGACCGTGGAACATCTATCAGCTTTACGCTTCAAGGGGCGAATGCGGATGTACCTGCGCCCTCTTACTTATTAATGGACACAACAGATGGCACGCTTGGTCTGCCAACTGACGGTGATGATGCCTTAACCAACCCTAGAGCCTCGATGAATACGATGGATGGATGGTCAACGTCTATGCCAATCGTTCTGAACTTTAAAGGCGATGGTTTTGCAACGGGTATGCTGCCGTCTGGTATTAAAGTCATCAAGATTAATCAACGTTTGACCGAGTGGGATGGTAAGTCTAACCCAATCGAAGAAGCTCTCGTTCAGAACCAAGACTACGTTGTTCAAGCAAAAGGCAACTCTCTATATATCCAGTTCATGGATGCGCTTGATGAGTCAAGCGAGTACATTTTTGCAGTAACACAAGATGTTACTGACGTGAATGGTGAGCCAATCGGTACATCAGCCAGTTACGCGACAGGTAAATCTAAAGAAATCGTTTATGAAACTGGTGCTCTTGCTTCTATTCAAGCGGTGACACAAGCGGTGGAAGGCATTTTTGGTCTAGCTCAAGTTAACCCTGACGACATCGTTTACTCCTCCTGGTTCAGCACTCAGTCTGTAGGTGACACTTTGGCGGCGGTTAAAGGTGTAACTGCAACCGGTTTTTCAACGGGTGCAAATACATTAAACGCGGTTTACAAAAACGATGCGAACGAAGGTTCAGTAGATTTATCAACAGCCTACACAATGACACTTGGTGCAACCCAAGACTTTAGCACTGCGCTAGACTCTGACGATGACTTTAGTAAGTACGTTAGTGACCTAGACGCGGCAAAAACGGCAATTAAAGGCCTTTATGCGAAGTCAGGTGCCGATGTAAATGTGACTCAAGGTGTGGTCAGACTGCCTCATTATCTAGAAAAAGGGGCAAACTGGAACATGCAGCCAATGGTATCTGCGATGCCAAGCCTAGCGAAGCTAAGTGCAGCACTGGCGGATCCGAACGAGCAAGCGAACATGGTTCAGCAGCTATCAACCGGCGTTTTCGCAAATAACCCTGTTGACGTGACAAAGCTTGCAACCGATCCTACAGAGCAGCTAAAACTGGTGGGTGCTAAACTCACATTAAGCGATGGTACCCAACTCGACAGTGAACGTATTGTGACTCGCTACTCCCCAGTTCCAGTCGTTAAATCGGTAGAAGATGTCGAAGTACTTGTCTTCACACCTAAATCTGGTGTCGCGACCGACGTTGTGATTTATCAACACGGCATCACTTCAGCAAAAGAGAATGCGTACGCGTTCGCGTTCAATATGGTAAAAGCAGGTGTGGCTGTTATCGCAATTGACTTACCTATTCATGGCACACGTAGTTTAGATGAACAACGTTCCGCAAATGCAAATGTACTGGCTTACCTAAATCTTTCCAACTTAGCCGTTGCGCGTGACAATCTACGTCAAAGTGTACTGGATGTATTGGGTTTGCGCGCTAGCTTGGTAGTATCGGCGCAAGGCGGTCTTTTAGCTGGAGGTCCTCTGCAAGGCTTCAACCCAATGACGGGTTCAAAAGTCAAAATGCTAGGTCATTCACTTGGCGGTATTGTGGCTACATCTGCCGTCGCAGCAGCAAATAACACGCTAGGCAGCCCTACTGCGGATGCGCTGTACACCTTTAGCTCTGCATCAGTACAGAACTCTGGTGGTCAAATTGGTAATTTGTTACTAGGTTCAGACAATTACGGCCCTCAGATCAAACATAACCTCGCTTATGCAGCATCAAAAGACTATGCGAATTACGCTGATGCATCATGTGCGGATCTAGAAGATAAAACATGTTACGAAGCATTTGAGGCTGCGGCAACGGAAGCTCAAGTAGCAGCTTTAGAAGCAGGTTTCTCACAATTTATCTATGCAGCACAAACAACGCTAGATACAGTCGACCCGTTCACAAACGCCTCAGATTTGGTCGCTTCTGGTTCACTAACTACACCATTCTTGATGACCGAGGTTGAGGGTGATAGCACAGTGCCAAACAGCGTTCCAAATGCACCATTCGCGGGTACTGAACCGCTTGCTAATAAGCTAGGGTTGAAAACTGTGAACAGTACGGACACTACTGTGAATGCAACTGCGAGCTTTGTACAGTTTAATGCTGCTGCATCGCACAGTACTTTTGCTTCGCCAAATGGCACTCTGTCTGATATTGACCATCACGTTGAGATGCAAATGGAAAACACTGACTTCTTAATGGATGACACTTTAACGGGTGTGACTAATACTTCCGTTCTGAAGTAATCGTATCACCTCTCTTACCAAAGCCCAGTTTCGACTGGGCTTTTTCGTTCTCTATCATAAAAAACCGTCCCGTATATCCTTTGCTATAGTTAAATCGGTGTCGTACCTAACTTACTTGTTTGAAAGGAAAACTCTATGCGCATATTCACTATAATGGCCACTGCTTTACTTCTTGCTGCATGCGGAAGTAGCCAATATCTTATGTCGACAAATGAAGGAAAAATTATTACTTCTTACGGTAAACCAGACCTTAACGAAGAAACGGGTATGTACGAGTATGAAGACATAGATGGGAAAGAAATGAGCATTTCAAAAGATCAAATTGTGCAGATTATTGAACGCTAGCAACATGCCCTCTATGTATTTAGAGGGCTCTCCCCATACTTCTGAGCGCAGTTAATACTCCCAACGAACCTCTAACTTCCTCAAGAAATGAAGCAACCAATTCATCACCCAAAGCAATCAATGCATTTTCTTATATACAGGTATTATTTGTTTAGCGAATATTTTACATATTCACCCTAATCAGGTTGGAATATTGTAAAATCTCGGCTTTAATTCGCTAACACCCTTTTATTTCTCAGGATAAAGTGGATAATACCGCCACAAAATAACATTACTAAGGTGAGTCCTTATGTCTATTGAAGCTACTCTGCTTGCGCGCTGCGAGTCAAAATGTGAACTGTGTTCTTCTGAATCTCAACTAACAGCATACGCTGTCCCACCTCACGGTAACGTGACCGTTGATACTGCTATCATGGTTTGTGATAAGTGTCTGGGTGAGATCGATGAGCCAAAAGACATTAACCACTGGCGTTGTCTAAACGAAAGCATGTGGAGCCAGGTTCCTGCAGTACAAGTGACAGCATGGCGCCAACTCACTCGCCTAAACTCTGAAAGCTGGGCTCAAGATGCTCTTGACATGATGTACATGGAAGAAGAGCAAATGAACTGGGCGATGAAGGGTATGTCTGATGATGACAAAACGTTGGATTGCAACGGCACTGAACTTAAGAAAGGTGACGATGTAACGGTAATCAAAGACCTACCAGTTAAAGGCACTAACCAAGTAATCAAACAAGGCACAGTGATCCGTGGTATCAGCCTTGGTGATGATCCGAAACTAGTTTCGGGCAAGGCAAATGGCGGTCAGTCAATGTACGTGATCGCAGAATACTGCCGTAAGAAGTAATATCGTATTACTCTACAAGTCAAAACGGGGCACTATTAGTGCCCCGTTTTCATTGCTAATGAACACCAATTTGGAATAAGCTCCTCTACTCCGGTATTGACTCTGTATAGAGTTCTAGCTCCGTTATTCACGTTTGAGCAGCTAAAAAAATACCGGCTTATAGGCCGGTATTTTCATTCATTATTTCAAGATTAACGGTACATACCGATATCTTTTTGAATGTGAGCTGACAAATCTTCCGCATAGTAACTGCGTGGTGCAGTATTATCTACGAATAGAATGTCTAGTAAGTGAGCAATCAGTCCTTTGAAGTTAACCGCGTAGGTTTTCTTATCCATAGAGGTTGGTAAAGCTACATTTGTCATTTGCATTGCTTGTGCCATGATTGCCTCTCTTTAAAGCAGTAGTCTGTTTTGTTGGTTGTATATTAGTCAGTTTCTTATTGTTTAAGAAATGACAAATTTTACCTATTCGAATTAGATTATCTAATAAAACAAACCCATTACAAACATCAAAAATACAAATGAATAATAACAGCATAAATAGTCAGAATCTGTTTAATTATGTTGAATAACTTAACGTTACCTGCATAAGCTCACCTCAAGATACAACATATTTTTAACATTAAGTTTCGTTATTTATTTTATTTTTAGCGCTTTACTTATATTTTTTGATTAGTAATTTTAACGCTAGAGCGACTGTTCGACTTATTTTTGAGGAGCGATGCCACAACCGCTAATGTCATCACAACGATTAAGAATGTGAGTGACCACGTTGTCGGAATCTCATACTCTGTTCCCACCAATAACATCTTTACACCGATAAACATCATGATCACCGATAATGCTGGTTTTAAGTACACAAACTTGTCTAACATCGCTTGCAGAACAAAGTACAAAGATCGCAACCCCAACAGTGCAAACACGTTCGCGGCTAAGACTAAAAATGGCTCTCGTGTTACCGCGAATATGGCTGGTATAGAATCCAGTGCAAACATTACGTCCATCACTGCAATTACACCGACTACGATCAGCATTGGTGTTGCCACCCACTTACCAGCTTGCTTTAAGATTAAGTGATTTCCTTGGTAATCATCCGTAACTGGCAATATTTTGCGAATAAACTGCTCAGGGTATGGGTTAACTTCTTCTGCTTCACCTTTGTCGCGAGCAAGCTTAATACCTGTCCAAATAAGGAATGCGGCAAAGAGGTACAACACCCAGTGGTACTGCGCAAGTAACTGAGCACCAACCGCAATCATGATAGCCCGCAGAACCAACGCACCAATCACGCCCCAAAGCAGCGCTCGCGGACGCAAATGCTCCGGCACACTGTATTGTGCAAAGATGATGGCAAACACAAACAAGTTATCCACGCTTAGCGACTTCTCTAGTAAGTAGCCTGTTAAGAATGAAACCGTTGCTTTATCGTTCGTATAAGTGCTGTGCGGTGCGTAAAGGTCCCAGAATAAATAGATAGAACCTGCAAAAACAAAGGCAAGTAAGAACCAAAAAACACTCCAAAGGATGGCTTTTTTCATCGTTATTACGCCACCACGCGTTTGATAAATATCAAGCGCAACAAGAACAAGCGTAAAAAGACCAAAAGCGCCATACATCGCTAATGACTCTTGAAGTGGTGCCGACTGGCTCAATTGGGTGGTACTTTCGATAAGAGACATGCTTCCTCCCATGGCGGAAGGGCATGAGTTTGGTGACCTTCCGCAGACAATAACAACAAGCAGTCACATAGTAATCATGTGCTGCCAGTCAATGAATGCGTTGGTCTCGTTGAAGTGTCGGCGTGGATGAATCACGCAACACCTTTACTTACCGGATAAGCTGATGCTTAACGAGATGACGATAAGTAAACTTGCGCTAACTACTCCCCAAACGCCGCAATGATAACGCCGAATGTCACGCTTTCCAACAAAAAAACTTTGTCCAATCGAAATAAAATTCCTATTAAAAATCAGAAAGAAATATAAAAAGAAAGGAATTGATTCAACCACGTGAACTTTTGTTATTAGGTGTAAAGATCAGCAAGTGACTCAAGGTGATACATTTAAGAGTCAGAGCGATGTCTCTGAGAACATAGACACCAAAAAGGAGCATAACTGCTCCTTTCCTAACTTCCGTGTTATTAGCAATTCAAAAACCGCTCAAAGGTACAAAGTAAACTAACGTTGACCAAATTGCGACCCAAGCAACCACCACTGCCGTATCTGTCCAATCTTTATTCCACATACTGCCACCCTCATCATCGCATGTAGCAATTGAAGGACAGCAAAATCGATACCAATATCTACTATCTGTGTTGCTGTGTATAAAGTTTGTGACTTTGATTCAAGCAGTTTGGCTCATCGGTCAGAAGTTCAATAAAACAGTCTGCCATGGATAAGTTGGTTACACGCCCCTCGCCTTTCATCTCCAGTAGCGCATCGTAACCTTCTTTCCCTTTCATGGTATAAGCGGAGGAAGTGCCTCGATACCAGGTGTCGTCTTGAACGTCGACCCATTGTTGACCATCAAAAATTGCTAATGACTGAATTCTTTCACCTTTAGGGGCATCAGCTCGGTACTCAAAGTTTAAATTGTAAGTGTATGGATAACTGCCAGAGCCAGTACCTTCCACATCATTGTTGAGTGCATTGTTTATGGCGCCTTCAAGTGCTCGGCGAATAGCACTGCCTTTTACGTCGTAAAAGCCGATCGGAACGGCAAAAGGCAACAATCGTCCGGCAATATCTGCCACTGTGATGTTGCCAGGATTCAATGATGTTCGCACGCCACCCGCATTATGAATCGCAAATTGAACCTCATGCCCGCGTTTATTTAGGCTGTACAAAAATGAACGAGCAACAGAAGAAGCCAGCTCGCTCTCACCAAACTCATCTGGGATTCGCACATGACGCTTTTTGGTGTCAATACTGGCAATGACTTGTGACTGTAACTGCCTTACCCGAGGGATGTATTTATCACTTAGGATTGCTTGAGTCTCCGGGTGTTTCTTACAGACCACCACATTAGGTTGACCATGGATAAAGTCACACGCGGTTTCGAATACGCCTTGGTCAAGCTGTTGATTTAGTGTCGAGTCCCAAAAAATACGTCGGCCAAGTAACAGTTCATTTTGACCACTCAGCATGGTTGCTTTGCCGTTTTCATCAAATTCAATGACGCAGTGCCCCATGGTCAAAGCATGAAAGCCCGCTTGCACAACGTAGGTATCTTTTACTTTGATACCATAAGGGTCATCTTGCCCTAAACCTATTGATGAGAAATCGCCTTGCAGTCGGTGGCTATGTCCACCAACAATAATACCAATCCCCTCAACTTGTTCAGCTAACTCTAAATCACCTTCATAACCTAAGTGACTCAGAAGAATGATATTTTTAATGCCAGAGGAGTGAATTTGTTTTACGGTCGCCTTAGCGGTTTCAATTGCAGACTTAAATGGGGTATCTGCATCTGGGTTCGCGATATCGCTCATTTTATCAATGGATAATCCGAAAATCGCAACCTGCTCACCATGAAACTCTTTGACGATGTATTGTGCGCTTTGTGTATCCGTTTGATAGCTATACACGTTGTTGCTATCGCTGACTCGGTGAGGCTTTTGAAGCGATTCATTTGATAGATCCCAGTTACCAGCAAGCAATGGAAACTGAGTGCGTTGACAGAATAAGGCAACAGGTTCATTACCCATATCCAATTCATGGTTGCCTAACGCCATCGCATCAATCTTTAATGCATTCAACAAATCGGCGTTGGCTTTACCTTTAAATAATGAGAAATAAAGTGTGCCTTGGAAACAGTCTCCAGCATGGAGAAATAACATCCCATGCCCTTGACGTTGAGCGTCGTCTCGTAGCTGCTCTACTCGGGTTGCGATGCGAGAAAACCCGCCAGCACTCACGTATGGCTCTAACGTGAGTTCTTTGTTGATCTTAAGCTTTAACTGTAATGACGTTGGCTCAAAGTAGGAATGTGTGTCATTGATGTGTGCCAGTTTGATTCTCACTGGCTTATGATTGTTATTCATCTTCATCTTCTCTCTTTTCATTCCTTATAATAATAAGAAGTGAATCATGACAGAATCATGAATTTTATGAAACTGTGATTTTTTGATTTCATGTTTAAGTGATCACGATGCTATCTACACTACTTTTGAAAGCAAGCGTTGCTTGTTGCGGTCTCTATTCAGTAAGGGGCTCTCGTAATTTTGTGAACTGAGCTTAACTCCAATATTTCGAATTAATATATGCTTAGGAGTAGCAAAATAACTCTCTATAATTCAAATAATTGCAAGGAGGATTGAGATGAGACTAGAACGCATCGAAATCTCCGGGTTTAGAGGCATCAAACGCCTTTCACTCTCTTTTGACGAACTCACTACGCTCATCGGTGAGAACACGTGGGGCAAATCATCATTGCTCGATGCCCTTTCTATCGCGCTACCTGCTAATGGCTCATTGTATCAATTCGAATTAAAAGATTTTCACGTTGATTATTCAATTTCTCATCCACAAACCCAACACTTGCAGATCATTGTTTGCTTTAAAGCACAAGACAAGAACGAAGTAAAAGCTGGGCGTTATCGACGGATAAAACCTGCATGGTGCACAAACGAGGATGGTGAGCAGGTCATTTACTATCGAATTAGTGCGTCTCGCGACGAGTATGATATTAAAACTGAATACGCGTTTTTGGATCATCACGGCAAGCCGAAGAAACTGCACCACTCTGAGAAACTCGCTGTAGAGTTGATGACTCTTCACCCTGTTATCCGCCTACGAGACTCCCGACGCTTCCCAGATCTAAACCACGTAAACGGCGACAGCAAAAATGCTCGGATTGAAAAACGAATCAATAACACCTGTCGACGGCTATTGGCGATGCCTGGGCACGTAAACAAGGGTGAGATTCGCAGTAGTCTCGATTCAATGCAAACACTTGTCGAACACTATTTTGCGTTCCGCAGTGTCAGCAAAGGTAACCCACGAAAACCTCGTGATGGTCTTTTTTATACAAGCCCTTCCTCTGATAAAGGATTAAGTCAATTCCTTAAGGAAACAAATGATAAACAAAGCCGTTTGCTTTTAATGGGGCTTCTCAATGCTTACCTTCAAGCAAAAGGCCCTACCGATTTAAGACGCTGCGCAAGACCGATACTGATCATCGAGGACCCAGAAGGCCGACTACACCCAACTCATCTCGCTAGAGCGTGGTCATTATTGCAGTTGTTGCCAATGCAAAAGATTTTAACTACCAACAGCGGTACGTTACTTGGCTCGGTTCCACTTTATTCAATCCGGCGTTTGATTCGCTTGTCAGACCGAACCATTGCCAAGAGCTTAAACTCTGCCAAGTTTGGTAGAGATGAGTTACGCCGAATTGGTTTCCACATTCGTTTTCATCGCTCAGGGGCATTGTTTGCACGGTGTTGGTTACTCGTAGAGGGCGAAACTGAAGTTTGGTTATTTCATGAACTGGCTCGTCAATGCGGATATGACTTAGCTGCGGAAGGAGTTCAAATCGTTGAATTTGCGCAGTCAGGACTGAAGTCACTGATCAAAGTAGCAAAAGAGTTCGGTATCGACTGGCATGTTGTTACCGATGGTGACCCGGCAGGTAAAAAGTACGCGCATGCCGTGAGAGCGCAACTCGATCATGATCAGGAAAGGCATAGACTTACAGAGTTACCTGATCGAGACATCGAACATTTTCTATACAATCATGGGTTTGAACTTTTCTTTAAGGACATCATCAAAGTTCCTCATGATCACCCTATCCCAGCTAAAAAAGTCGTAAACCGTGTTTTGAAAAAGCATGCAAAACCGGACTTAGCTTTGGCCATTGTCTCTCACTGTGAAGAGCGAGGTATGGAATGCATTCCTGTACTTCTGCGTTGGACACTTAAGCGCGTTGTCACCATGGCAAACGGCAATACATGAGTTAGAGTATTTCACACTCACACCTTGCCTTGTAATACAAAAAAAGCACACCAAATTGGTGTGCTTGTATCAAACATCATTAATTTTGATTAAAGGTATTGAGAGGGATAAAACTCAATACACAGTGGATACAAATAAGATCGGGGGTTCACTACTGTGCTTGCTCAGCAAGCGTAGAAGAAGTAGTGCTTGATTTCGTATGCAACCAAAGTCCAGTCGCTTTCATTAGATAACCAAACACACCACCTAGCAGCAAAGATGGAATGACAAGTTGCCAGTTTCCATCAGCGGCAAATGTTGCGCAGGAACCAATAAAAGTGCCTGGAATGTACGCGAGCCAAGCCTGTTTCGCTTGAATACACATGAAAAATGCCACAATAGCGGTAATCACATAACCGATAATTTCCAAACCAACGTAAGTTGAACCGTGGATAATTACCATTGCCCAGAATACACCCGTCATATTAGTGATTAAGCTGATACCAAGTCCTTTCAATCCGCTAGTTGGCGCAGCAAAGTAGCTCGTGCAACCTAAAAAACCAGCCCAAGAAAGCAAACCTAAAGAAATGGCGATCCAACCCCATACGCCAGATAAAATTCCAGTAGTGATAGAGATAGCTAAAAGTGTCGTCATGGTAGTCGTACCTGCTTGGCTATTATCGTACCCATATGGCTCAATAACTGCCTTCATACATTGAAATCAAGGACACATGTTAGATACATCAGTCTTGTTTATCGGTGATAATGATCACAATAAGGTTATAACAATTTCATGACTTGCACTAAAAGTTTGACGCAACCGATAAATCAACAGATTTAGGGAATGAGTGTTTCTAATACTCGGTAAAAAAGGATGTGTGTAGGACAGTTCCAATAGGTCACTCCAGCAAGCTTTAACGTGACTGGAAGCTAATATCGGCGTGCAGAATCATGGTTCACCAAGTGAGTGCATAAAAGCTCCTGAATCACGCTTATTCTTCGAAGTTCAGTATACTGTACATAGAAATATGCCACTCCCAATTAAGCGAGTGGCATTGCTGTGCTTCTAGAGTTTATTGCGTGTATTGAGTAGTAACTTACAATACCGAAGGCTTACCTTTCATCATTCGCAGACCTTCTCGTTTAATGCAGTCGACTAGTGGGTTTTCTGCCATATCAGCTCGCCATATAAATGACAGTGTCCTTTCCATTTTTAGCTCGGGCACATTTAACGCAACAAGATGACCCGCTTCTATATATCGCTCTACATCTAAATACGGTAAACAAGTAAGGTACTGGCCGTTAGCAACTAAGCTGCGTAACACCGGAACATGCTCGTACTCTCGCCACACATCCAAATCTTCAATTAGATGATGAATAGAGCTATCAAATGTTTTTCGTGTGCCAGAGCCATGCTCTCTCAACACCCACTTCGCTTGTTCTAACTGCGCGAGGCTTACAGATTGATTGCGAGCAAAAGGATGATGAGATGCAGCGACAACAGTAAGATGGTCTCGGCACCAGACTTCTTGGTGCAAACGGTTATCGTCACAACGCCCCTCGATGATCCCTAAATCATATTTATAATCTAATACGCCATCAATAACCCCTTTTGTACTCTGCACACCAAGGGAAATACGCATTTCTGGAAAGTCATTATCAATGATACTGATAAGGTCTGGAACCAGATGCTCTGCCGGAGTTTGACTCGCGCCCATGCGAATCTCACCGCTTAACAAATGTTGCTCATAAAAGCCCATTTCAATCTGCAGTGCGTCTTGTAATAAGCGTTTTGCTTTTGGTCGTAACCACATACCCCAATGGGTTAACGCCATTTGCTTGCCCTGCCTCTCAAATAAAGGCCTGCCAAGCATTTTTTCTAATTGCGCAAGCGACATACTTGTCGCTGATTGTGTCAAAGCCAGTTTCTCTGCGGCCTGGCTTACACTGCCGGTATCTGCAACTGCGTCAAAAACCGCTAATTGCTTAAGTGAGTAGCGCAAAGTGTCCTCCATTATTGGTGAGTATTTTTCATACCCTCACAATCGTTAAAAACATGCCCCAATAAGCAATAGAGTTCATTTTACCTAGCCGCATAAAGTTATCAATTAATTTGATGAGGTTTCTAAATATTATCAATTTTACCTACCAAACCCTTCTCCTTATTCTGACTGTGCGGTTCGGGAACACCGCAAGCCTCAATGACTTTGAGACTGAAGTCATTGAGGCTTCTAAATAAAAACAACAATTTCATTTTTGAGTTAATAACCAAGGAATTTTTATGCGATTACAAATTAAGGAGTCAATATGGCGGTGACCAGCTCTCAAAATCACCAGTACTTTTCTCCAAAAGAAATGATGGCTGAAGCGGAAAAATTTGCGTTAAGTAAAGCAAACAAAACCAGCAGTATGACACTGAGTCTTGCCATCATGGCGGGCGCGTTCATTGGATTGGCGTTCTTGTTTTACATCACAGTGACTACTGGCAGCGCTGGCGCTGGTTGGGGCTTAAGCCGTCTTGCTGGCGGATTAGCATTTAGTATGGGCTTGATCCTCATCGTGATCTGCGGCGGTGAACTATTTACCAGCTCAGTTCTTTCCAGTATCTCATGGGCCAATAAGCAAATCTCGTTCGGAAAAATGCTTTCTATTTGGGGCAAGGTTTACGTTGGCAACTTCATTGGTGCGATGTTCCTACTTGCGCTAGTTACTGCAGCTGGTCTTTATCAAATGGATAGCGGTCAATGGGGGTTAAATGCGCTTAACATCGCGCAGCACAAGCTTCATCACACTCTCATTCAGGCGTTTGCGCTCGGCATCCTTTGTAACCTATTGGTCTGCCTCGCGATTTGGTTAACGTTTAGCTCTGCAAATGCAATGACAAAAGCAGCAATGACAATCATGCCTGTGGCCATGTTTGTCAGCAGTGGCTTTGAACACTGTGTCGCGAACATGTTTATGGTTCCACTTGGCATTGTTATCGCGAATTTTGCACCTGAGTCTTTTTGGGCCTCCGTCGGTGTGCCCGCTTCACAGTACGCAGACTTAAATATTGGCCACTTTATTACCGCTAACTTAATTCCTGTCACGCTTGGCAACATCGTCGGCGGAGCGGTTTTAGTTGGTCTTGCAAACTGGTGTATTTTTCGCCGACCAGAACTAAAAGCAGCGAATATCTCTTCTATCACAACGACTACAACACTCTCGTCAGTTAAGGATTTCACCATGAAAAACGCATCTTTTGTTAAAGACATTATGAACCCAAAACCAGTTACCATCAGTGCAGAAACCCCGATAGCAATCGCACTGGATGTGCTACTTGATAACAACGTAACTAGCGCACCTGTTGTAGACGTACAAAATCGATTGGTTGGCTTCTTCTCTGCTCACGATGTGATGGTAGAACTATGGTGTGAGGACTACATTCCGGTGAAAGACCAAAAAGTCGTCGACATCATGAGCCGCGATGTGGTCGCAATTGATGCTGGTGATCGTCTCGTTGATGTTGTCGAATTCCTATGTATCGATAAAGAGCAGCTGTACCCAACGAGCAACATGGGCATCGCCACTCGCATGACGTCTTTATCTTTAGAAGAACGCGCAAAAAGCATCAAAGTGAGCAAGCCACAAGTACTTCCTGTACTTGAAAATGGCCAGATGGTCGGTGTTGTTACTCGTACTGAAGTATTAAAAGCACTACGCCCGATTTTTGGTGAGCGTTTAAACCTAGTAGAAAAAAACGAGTTAGAAACAGCGTAATTCATTAAACGCTTGCAACGTCTGTTGGCTTTCAATCGCTGTCACTGACTGGCTTGCCAATGTTGTCGATTGTGATTGAGGTAATAAAAAAGCGCTCTTTCGTTGAAGAGCGCTTTTACTGTATCTAAAAGAAGTTCGTTACTTCTTAACGCCTTCGATATGAAGTTCCATATCAACATAGCTTGAAGCACCCATTACTGGGATATCAAAGTCAGCAAGCTCAAGGCGAGTGTTACCAACGAAGCCAGCGCGCTCACCACCCCATGGGTCACTACCTGCGCCAACGAATTCAGCTTCGATAGTAATAGGCTTAGTAACACCGTGTAGCGTTAGATCACCAGTTACATCTAGCTTGCCATTGCCTTTATCAACCACTTTTGTGCTTTTAAAGGTCGCTTCGCTGTATTTGCCAGCATCAATGAAATCACCACTACGAATGTGCTTGTCACGTTCAGCGTGGTTGGAGTCTAAGCTAGTTGTATCAACAACAACATTCACTTTTGAATCAGCAATGTTGTTCTCATCAAAAGAAAAGTCACCAGAAAATGTATTGAAACGACCTTTGATGAAGCTGTAACCCAAGTGACTAACTTTAAAGTTAATTGAAGCGTGAGCACCTTTGGTATCGATGACATAATCTGCAGCTTGCGCACCAAATGGTAGTGCCATAGCGATAGCTAATCCTGTAGCGAAGAGTGACTTTTTCATTTTGAAGCTCCTAACATTTTTCTTAATGTGTTGTCTTTATCGATAAAGTGGTGTTTTAGCGCAGCAATAGCGTGCAAACCTGCTATCAGGATGACGGCCCAAGCTGCGTAGAAGTGAATTTCACCCGCTATGTCTGATTGTCCTGGGAATAACTCTCCCGCTCCTGGCACGGTAAACCAATTAAACACTTCGATACCGCGTCCATCAGACGTTGAAATGAGGTAACCTGAAACAAAGATGGTGACCAATAGTAGGTACATAACACCATGCGCCGCTTTAGCAGCAAGCACTTCGTAAGGTTTGCCTTCTACCTTTGGTGACGACGTAACATGTTTCCATACAATGCGTGCCAAAGTTAAAATAGCGAGTAAAATACCGACAGAGCGATGGTAATGTGGCGCAGTTCGATACCATTCGCTGTAATAGCTAAGGTCGACCATCCACAAACCCACTGCAAATAGACCAATAATGCACAGCGCAGATAACCAGTGCATCACGCGTGCAGTAAGGTTGTAATTCTTTACCAGTGTATCCATCTCAAGTTCCTAGATATATTCCTAAGTTAATGTTGAGCAAGAAACACTACATTAACCTATTTACGTCATATGAAACAGATTATTTACCATCATTTACATCCAGCCAATGGCACCGTATCTATCAAGTTGTTCGAATTTTTTGAAGGAACTTTAAATCGTTTATAAAACTGAAACTTACAGCTTAACTTCTTGTTCTATCTCATACAGCTCTTCGGACACTTCTAACATTCTACGTTCAACCAGTGATTTTGCATCTTCCACCCCCTTGTTGTAATAAATTGGCCCTAGTTTTTCTGTAATGAAATCAATAAGAAATTCACTATCGAACTGGCCAATCTCAACATCTAGTTCGTCCTGCATATAATCTTGAATGGCGGTTGCCAGCGTTTCTTTTTGCGCACGTTCTAACTTTATCATCTTTGCCCTTTTTCAGAATTTTGTTCTATGTGTGCTTCTATCGTCTTGCTCTCTTAAAGAGTAGGCGCGATCATTTGTGAGAAATTTGGTGTTTAGATCAAGAAGTTGCCGAAGTAAATTAGTCTATTCTCAAAAGACTATGCTAACCTTTTGCAGTTCGTTTTGTTAATTATTAAGGGATATTCTTTGCTACTCGACCTAGTGATTCAAAGTGTTAATGATTTTCAAGACGACTGTCTTAAGCTGTGTGAAAAGCATTACCCTGCGGTACATAACCAAGGCATGAGTGAGCATCATCTTGGTCTCGCGTTTTCAAGACGAATGGAACACACTTTCCGTCACTTCGGATACAACAGTGTGGTAAAACCAATTGAAGTTTTAAATACGCCGGACCTGCCTCATCACTACCGTATTTCATCTGAAATAGGCACGGTTTGGGTCCTGAGCCACCATATGGTCAGTGCGGGAAAATCTTGTCGAGAAAACTTACTCTCATCAATTACGGAATGGCAAAGCGAATATGGTTATGCGCTGCAACCGAATGATCTACTCTTTTTAGTTTGTGATCATTGGATCAGTCGCAGTAAAACGAGCCGAGAGTTGCTTCATTGGTGGATGGGTGAACTGCCCGATCAGATCAACGAATACACGGAGCAAGGCATCACGCTGTACACCAGCGAATCACAGCTCACGCAATCGTTAGACACTCGATTTGGCATTAGCCCTTGTTACATTAAGTTTGGTCATCCTTTACGTCGCTCGAACAAACAACAGTTGGTCAGAAAATACTTACAACTGTATGCAGTACTACAATGGTAACATCAAATTGCATTAGGAAGATTGTCAGTCATTTCACCAATTTGTTTGATATCACTCGACAAATCTAATCATCTTTTACCATCATTCTTGCTTGAGTTCATGAGCCCACTTAGATTCACTGCCAATGAAATAAAAATTAGCGCGATAGCGCTGATGTAGAAGCATTGATTTAGGTTGTTGTAACAATGATGAGCACCTCGCAACTCCTTAGTTGCATCCGCAAACAAGCCGACGGGCAATATATTGCGAAATACGCAAAGCTCACTCTTCGAAGTGTCTTTCAACCTATATATAAAAAAGATATTTCTATCGTTGGACTTGAGGCACTAGTAAGAATTACCAATGCTAATGGCGCCATGATCAGGCCAGATCAGTTTTTCCAATCAAAAACCATTGCCGCTCAAGACCTACTCAATGTTGAACGCTTAAGTCGCCTAATTCATATCAAAAACTTTGCCCAATCTCACTTTCACAATAAACAACTGTTTCTTAATGTATTACCAGAAGCAGCAAAAATACTAGCCAGAGACATCACGTACAATTGGCTGCTAAAACAAACCATTTATCAATCTCATTTAGTAAATGAACAAATCGTCATGGAGTTGCTTGAGTTGAACGTAGAAGACGAGTCCTCTTTGTCGCAAGCAGCTCGTGAATTAAGCCAAGGCGGGTTTAAATTGGCGATCGACGATTATGGCGTCAATGCTTCAACAATTGAACGAGTGAAAGGCGTTCGTCCAGACATAATAAAGATGGATCGCTCGTTAATGCTGAGATACGAAAATGGTGACTGGAAAGCTCTAGTCGATGCATTATCACTAGCAAGAACGTTGCGTTCTAAAACCGTTATCGAAGGAATTGAAACCGAGCATCAACTTAACTTAATGAAAAAACTCGGTTTCGATATGTATCAAGGATACCTACTCGCTATCCCGCAAACGTTAGACGTTTATGAAGAGGCAAAAACAGCCTGACTATGTAAGAACAAAAGTTTGTGCGGTTTAGCGAGAGTTACGTGATTTACCACGGTTCTTATGAATCGCTAATTTTGCTTTTAGCTTACGCTTCTCTGATGAACGGCTTCGACGGCGTCCACTACCATTTTTCTCAGGCTCGACTTCTTCTATAAGGCTTGGCTCGAAGCCTGCCAACCATTCTTGCGGTAGGCGCTGATCAAGCAAATTCTCGATAGCATGCAATAAATATTCTTCATCCCGACTCATTAGAGAGACAGCTAAACCTGACTTCCCTGCACGGCCAGTACGGCCTATACGGTGGACATAATCTTCGGCTTTAAATGGCATATCAAAGTTAACCACTTGCTCTAACTCTTGAATATCCAGTCCTCGTGCTGCTACATCTGTCGCAATCAACGCACGCACCTTACCTTGTTTGAACTCATCCAACGCTCTTTGACGCGCACCCTGTGACTTATCCCCGTTAATTGAAACCGCTTTTATGCCATCTAACTTAAGCTCTTTTGCTAGCTCATCGCTACCTTGCTTAGTTTTTGTAAATACAAGCACTTGCTGCCAATTGCGCGAGCCAATCAAGTACGCCAATAATTCACGTTTACGCTTTTTGTCTACCGGATAAACCATCTGTTTTACCGTTTCAGCCGTCGTGTTTGCTGGTGACACTTCAACTTCAACCGGCGATTCCATGAGTTTGTACGCAATAGTCTTGATTCGCTTTTCAAATGTCGCAGAGAACAACAGGATCTGTTTTTCGGCGGGTAAACGTCGGAAGATGCGTTGCAAGTCAGGCCAGAATCCCATATCTAACATACGGTCGGCTTCGTCTAGAACGAGCATACTGGTTTTGGAGATGTTTACGTTGCCATTAAACAGATGATCCAAAAGGCGGCCTGGTGTTGCAATCAAAATATCAGCGCCCTCTTCTAACTTCCTCTTTTGTACGCCAATGCTTGTACCACCATAAACACACACAATGCGAAGTTCTGTTTGTGCAGAGTACTGATTCAAATTATCAAATACCTGCTGCGCAAGCTCGCGTGTTGGAACCAAAACCAATGCTTGAGGCGTGCCGTTGAGTTTCTTTTGCTGAACGGTTTGTATAATAGGTAAACCAAACGCAGCCGTTTTCCCCGTACCAGTTTGTGCAGCAGCAAGTAAGTTCTTTCCTTCAAGGACATGTGGAATAGACTTTTCTTGCACTGGTGTTGGCGTCACGATATTTAGATTGCTTAGCGTCTCGATTAGCTTTTGTTCAATGCCTAAGTCAGCAAAATTAACAGACATGTGTAACCTCATTATTTTTGGAGCGCAGAGTTTACCAGAGCCCCAATAGCCATACTACTTTTCTATCTCATTGGGCTGAATCAATAAGCTGTTGCTGAAAATCATACGACTGGCGTAAAACGTCTCGATAGAGTGTCGAGAACTTCTCTTCCAATACTGTGTAATCACTCTCAATCACTTTAAATGTTGTAGTAAGGTCAGCCATTCTCGGGCTTCTTTGCGACATTCGATGTAGTGCAAATTCGATATTATCCAGGTCTTGGTATGACTGAAGCCATCGACCGTGCCACATCCGGCTGTGGAGCACCAAAAAGCGCGGCGGCAAATGTTCATTAACGTCACGGTTTACTCGCTCGTATGCCGAATCGACAAACTGTTCGAGAGATACGGCATAAAAGTCGTTCCAGTGTTTTGCGAGACAATGGTCCCAGAACATATCGAGAGCGATAGGGGCAAAGCGCCGCGCAGTACCTTTGAAGTGAGGTTTGCATTCGTTAACAATAGGATGCTGATCAGTAATGCGGTCAACAAATCTATGTAACTTGATGCCGTTAGAGATATCACGTTCATACAGCTTGCTTGGATCTCCTTTTACGAAGTCTCCAAGCAAGTTTCCCAATAAATGGCTGTTACAGTGGTCTGCGATATGCAGGTGGGCTAGAAAGTTCATCCGACGCCAGTTTTGGCCTTTAAGGCTTGGTGTGACATGAACTTAGTATAACGTCAATTACGACGAGATGAGAGTGTTCCGCTATTCGGCTTCGTTGTCTGAGCCAACGTATTCCGACAAGATAATGCCAATTTCAAGCGCATCTAGCAGCTCTAGGCTCTCATCGTTTTGGTATTGGTCGCTCATTGTGACCTCCTTTATTTTAAGCTCTCTTGCTTGTACTTGCTGACGGCTTGGCCTTGCCATATCCACGTCAACAACTCCTTTTTATAGTCTTTATATGACACATTCATGACAGCGAGAAGTAAAGATTTAAAAACCTATGAGCAGAATCAAAAGTAAACGTTTGCAACCAGATTTCATATCTACTTAGCACTTCAGAGAAATAGCTCTTTTATCAATATTTATGTCAATTTAAAGATATAACATACCGTTATAGGCGTCCTTAGATCTCATTTCTTAAACTAAATTTAGTTTTCGTTACATATTTTGCTGATTAACTTCGCATATTTTGTTTCGATATAGCAATAGATTTGGTCAATATCTTTTATCTCTAATGGAGCTTTAAATGAGAGAAGTTGAGTTTAGAACGATAGACAGGCTGTTTATCAAGATGTCTATCAACGACAAAATGTGGGTTATATTCCTGCTGTTTTTAGTAGCCCTCACTTCTGTGGCTGGAAGCCGCTACTTCAATGAAATACAACAATTTAAACAACAAGCGATTTCTGCTAGCGAAGCGAAACTTTCTGGTATTGTTGACGCTCAACCAGGTCTTGTTCCACAAATTGACGGCGTATCGAAATCAAGTCGCGTAAGCGAGAGCTCTTTTGTTGATGGCTCTGTCACCGCTTATGCAAAGTTGCATTCTGGCGAAGTGATTAAGTTGACTCAAAACGTATCCGCGCAATACGAATCTGCAAAGTCGTCAGCCTTAACCTCTCTGTTACTCAGCTTTTTATGGGTTGTTCCTTTTGCCCTTTTCTCTTACTGGGTTGCGACCTTTATAGGAGGCGCCCTGTGGGTTTTATATACGACAACCGAAAAAATTGGTGAAGGTGATTTAACCTCTCGCCTTGGTTTTCATCCTGGCCGAGACGAGTTTGGCACCATTGGTTGCGCGTTAGATAAATCGATGGACACCTTAAGTGAACTAGTTAACAGTGTGAAAAATAATGCGGCTACATTGAGTGAGACATCTTCTGCATTCGAAAAAGATATGCAGTTGAGCGAAACGCAGATATCTCATCAATATCAAACACTCGATTCCGTCGCGACAGCAATGGAAGAAATGACAGCCTCTGCAAAAGAAGTATCCAGCATTTCCCAACAAGCGACGATGCAATCCGATCAGGATGCTCAAAAGATCGAGCTAAGCAGAAATCGCGTGCAAAATGTGATTGGAGAAATTGAGACGTTATCCAGCTATATTGAACAGGCTTCCACGTCAGTAACCAACTTAAATGAGAACACAACGCAGATTAATGACGTTATCACAACGATCAATGCCATTTCAGAACAAACCAACCTATTGGCTCTGAATGCGGCAATTGAAGCGGCACGCGCCGGGGAGCAAGGTCGTGGATTTGCTGTGGTTGCTGATGAAGTGCGTACATTGGCAAGCCGAACTCAACAGGCAACAGTAGAAATTCAAGCCATGATTGAGAAACTACAAACCGAGAGCCAGAACATTGCTTCAATCACTGACCGAACCGTTCAACAAGCGCAAACCAGTAGCCAGCTTATTGATGAAATTGGTCATGATGTGACGTCCATTGCTGAATCCGCACGCTCATTGATGGACATGAGTATCCAAATTTCCACCTCAGCAGAAGAACAAAGCGCAGTCGCCAACGATATTGCATCTGAGCTTTCAGAAATTCGCAGCCAGTCGAGCACAATCAGAGAAGTTGCAGAGCAATCTACCGTAGGGGTAGCTAACCTCACTCAGGCGTCAGTGTCTCTTGGTGAGGTATTACAACGCTACCGCACAGCATAACTTTGCAGCATTTATGATCAACAAGGGCTCCTCAGGAGCCCTTTTCTTTAAACCGTTTTCAGCCGTTATCGTCGATATTTTCTACTACACACAAGTGGATATTTGAAGTGAATCTCAAGTTCTCGCTGTACCTGATGAAATAATGTTCATAAACAAAGCGTTCCGCTATGCTTAATCCTGCCAATTCCAATTTGCTGCTGGAAAACAATATGAATAATTACAAAGATACAAAAGACATCGAAAACCTAAGTTGCCCTCTCTGCCAGGGGGATGAATATCTCATTTCATCGGATGGAGAGAAATTCACATGCGCTGCTTGCGGATTTCATACAAAAAGCTTCTCATCCATCCAATGCCTACATCAAACCCCTTACCTACAGTCCAAACTTAAACATATCCATAGCTTAAGTACGGTGTGCCATTAAGAGATTAAACAGAGCAGCTAAATAGCTGCTCTTTTAATTCATCTAAATGTTGAATGCGAATTACGCGCTCATCATCAACACGATTGATTGCCTCACCATTAAATAGCTGTACGGTTTTAATGCCAGCGTTTAATCCCGCTTCTACGCCTTTAGGTGTGTCATCAATATAAAGACAGTCGCTCGGTAAAAAGCCCATGCTCATTGCACTGTACATAATTAAGTCAGGTTCAGGCTTCCAACTATTCGCATCGAATGCAGAGAACACTTTCCCTTGGAAAGCATCGAGCAATCCTGTTAGCTCCAATGCGTATTCTATTTTATCTTTCGGCCCATTGGACGCGACACAATATTCGATATTATGCGAATCCAAAAACTGAATTAAACGCTTTGCGCCATCCATCGGCTGTAAGTTGCGAACAAAAAGAGACTGGACTTCTTCACGGTATTGCGGCTCTAAGACATCAATAGGGACTTTGATATCTTTCAGCTCTTTAGTATCTAAAAGGATGTCAGCGAGCTTTCCTCCTTTAAAATGAGAAACGCACTCTTCCATCGTTAATTCTGCGCCATGCAGGTTAAATACATTGACGAGAGCTTGGCAACACAATCGTTCACTATCGACCAACGTACCATCACAATCAAATATCACGCACTTAATATTGGTAATTGCCATAGCCATCTCCAGACATCTTAAAGGCTAATGCCCTAGCTGATTTTAAAAATGTTGGCTTAATCTTATTTAAGTTTGGGATTGTTGAAACGACGAGCTTGGCATTTCATGGAAATAGAGGGGAGCAATTACAGTTTTTCTAAGCAAGATCACCTATCGTCATCTTGCTTTGCTTTTTATGCATTTGAGTGCGCAAATTAGCTTTCAATAATCACCGAATCTAAAAGCTTGTGTTCGGTACTTAGTCTTTTAGCAAGATCCGCCACAAACGAACTCTTGTATTTTGATTCAGAAACCGCGACATCAGAGATAAGCGTGTTTCCTTCAAGGTGGCTAATAATAGCGGCACCAATTGGAGCTCCAGATTTAAAACCAACATATAATTCAAAATCTGGCGTTAGAATTATCTGAGTAAGATATTCCACAATCATATCTTTATCGTACTGTTGATCCCAACGCTGAGACTGCAGGACAGAAAACATGATAGTAAGTCGGTGAAAATCGACCAGAAAAATATCGTCAGAGCTAAATTCAGAATTACTCTCAAGTAGCGTGTCTTTGTCGACCACTTGATAGGTTGCTTGTTCTAGTGCTTTGAAATAGACATCACGCCCTTTCAGACTCTCTGGTGTTGGAAATTCAACTTCAACCAGATCATACAGCCATGTATTTTTACGCTCGATACTGGCTAACTGTTGTTCATTCATTTTGATACCTTAGTTGCAAAACGAAATGTGCAAAGTGTTTCATTTTCACATAGAGTGAAGCTTAGACAGAGCGACAAGCGATATAAAGTCAAACATATTGGGAGAAAGTATGGTCACTCTAACTCATCATTTCGTTTAGAGCAGTACATTAGCATGAAGCCTACAACAAACCTAGCGTACGTAGACCTTTCCTTGGCTAAATTTTGTTTTAGTTGCAAACCTCTGATAGATTTCATCAATATCTTTCCTAGTTAAGGACAAAAATAATGAAAAAGATGCTGTTAAGTGCATTGCTTGCTACTACGCTGGTTGGTTGTTCAGATAACGATGTTGCTGATGTAGGACTCGGTTGGTTTACTTTGAAAGACATCAAAGTAGGTGAATTAAAAGACGAGGTAGTCACGGGGGTAACGTGTCATATAGCTTCTATCGAAGCCGATTTTAGCTTAGCGGATCCAAGTGACAGCTCAATATCATGTCGTCAGACTGGCGAAATCACGCCGGAAATGATTGCAAAAATAGATAAAAGTAAGTCTGGCGAAATTGTATTTAAGAAGTCAAAAAGTATTTTCTTCAAAACAATGAAGGTTCGCCGAATTTATGATGCAGACAACCAAACCTTACTCTACCTGTCTTACACAACAAAAGAGACAGACGGTAGCTTTAAGCACAGCCTATCGACGGTTCCACTTTGGGGCACCAAGGCTTACGTTGAGCCAACTGAAGTGAAAAAGTAACGCAGCTAATTTTGGGTAGCTCCAAGCTCGTTGTTAAAGAGAATAACCGATCAACAATCTGAAAAGCGACCAATTGCAGTACTATAAGCATCAGTAATTTAGGCTATCTTGGTCGCAATTTCTCCAGCTCGCTGATTTTTTCAGCGGGCAAACTTCTTTGTAATAAAACGCCACGATTTTCATTTTTTTGTGATACAATCCCGCCTCTTTTTTTTCTCACTCAAGAACAAGCATGAAGTTTCCTGGTCAGCGTAAATCTAAACACTACTTCCCAACTCACGCTCGAGATCCATTAGTAAACCAAATCCGACAAGCGCCTAAGCTATATCGCCCAACTATTGTTGGTGTCGGTCAAACCATCGTAGATATCGAAGCGCGTGTAGATGATGCGTTTTTAGAAAAATACAACCTAAGTAAAGGACATTCACTCGTTCTTGAAGAAAGCAAAGCAGATGCACTTTACGAAGAACTGGTTGAGCAAGGCCTAATCACACACCAATACCCAGGTGACACGATTGGCAACACGCTCCACAATTACTCAGTATTGGCGGATAGCAAATCCGTTTTGCTCGGAGTGATGTCCAAGAACATTCAAGTTGGTTCTTTTGCTTACCGTTACCTTTGCCGCACCTCTTCACGCATGAACCTCAACCACCTACAAACGGTAGATGGTCCTATTGGTCGTTGTTATACCCTGATTTCTCAAGATGGCGAACGCACATTTGCTATCAATGAAGGTCACATGAACCAACTACTTCCGGAAAGCATTCCTGAAGAGATCTTTGAGAAAGCATCAGCTCTGGTTGTTTCTTCTTACCTAATGCGCGGTAAAGAAGAGGATCCAATGCCGAGAGCAGTACAAAAAGCGATCGACTTTGCCAAGAAGCACGATGTCCCTGTTGTACTGACTTTAGGCACAAAGTACGTTATCGAAGGTAACGCGCAGTGGTGGCAAGAGTACATTCGCGAGAACATATCTGTTGTTGCAATGAATGAAGAAGAAGGCGCCGCATTAACAGGCGAGACAGAACCGCTAGCGGCTGCTAATAAAGCACTTGAGTGGGTCGATCTTGTTCTATGTACTGCTGGGCCAAATGGCCTATACATGGCAGGTTACACTGACGAAAAAGTAAAACGAGAAACCACACACGACATTCTTGAAGGCTCAATTGAAGCCTTTAACCAATACGAATTTAGTCGTGCGATGCGTAAAGGAGATTGTGAGAAGCCAATGAAGGTATACTCTTACATTGGTCCTTACCTAGGTGGTCCACTAGAGATTAAGAACACCAACGGCGCAGGTGATGCGGCACTTTCTGCTTTACTGCATGATATGGCTGCAAACTCTTTCCATCAAAAAGAAGTGCCTAACTCAGAAAAGCACGAAGTACGCTGTTTGACTTACTCATCACTTTCTCAGATCTGTAAATATGCAAACCGAGTAAGCTATGAAGTGTTGACGCAACACTCTCCTCGCCTATCGCGAGCACTTCCTGAACGGGAAGATAGCTTAGAAGAAACTTACTGGGATCGTTAAGATCACAGCTTTAAAGCTAAAAATACATCAAGGTCACCATTTGGTGGCCTTTTTGTTTTGATCTGGCGCAGTAATTAGTAGATTTTGTTAGTATGTAGCACAGTATAGAGCAGTAAACTCTTTACATACCGAATCGAAACAGTACCATCACCGAGCAAACGTTTGCCCAACAATAATACTTGCTCCAACTCAGATTGTTTTTCAACACTACCTGCGAGTCACTTTAGGGATTATCCATGCAGTCAGATATTGAAATTTGCCGAAGCACACCACTTTCTTCTATTGATGTTATTGCGGAAAAAGTAGGGTTATTACCCGAAGAATATGACACTCACGGGAAGCACAAAGCCAAAGTCCATCCAAAATGTTTGGAGCGGCTCAAAGAGAATGATAACGGTAAGCTTGTGCTTGTTACTGCGATCACTCCTACCCCACTTGGCGAAGGAAAAACCGTTACAACAGTCGGACTGGCGCAAGGTTTAGCTAAGCTTAGACAATCCGTTATCGCATGTATTAGACAACCTTCTATGGGGCCTGTATTCGGTATTAAAGGCGGTGCTGCTGGCGGTGGTTATTCCCAAGTTGCTCCAATGGAAGAACTGAACTTGCACCTTACTGGTGACATCCATGCGGTGACGGCGGCGCATAATCTAGCTTCAGCCGCGCTTGATGCTCGCTTGTATCATGAACAGCGCGAAGGCTATGATGCCTTTGAAGCACGTACTGGATTAAAGGCACTTAAAATCGATACGGCGAGCATTACTTGGAAACGAGTAATGGACCATAATGATCGTGCACTACGTAAAGTCAAAATTGGGTTAAATGAGCCAGGAAAAGTCATCAATGGATACGAACGCGACGAAGGGTTCGATATTTCTGCCGCGTCTGAGTTAATGGCTATCATTGCACTGGCTAAAGATTTAAAAGATTTACGTCAGCGTATTGGGAAAATTGTCGTAGCGTACGATTTGAACGGAAACCCGGTAACCACTGAGGATCTGCAAGTTGCAGGAGCAATGGCAGTGACATTAAAAGAGGCCATAGCACCGACACTGATGCAAACTCTGGAAGGTGTTCCTACGTTGATTCACGCAGGCCCGTTTGCAAACATCGCCCATGGAAATTCATCTATTATTGCCGACGATATCGCGCTAAAACTATCAAGTTACACCGTAACAGAGGCGGGATTTGGTTCGGACATGGGATTTGAGAAAGCGTGTAACATTAAAGCTGCCGCCGCCAGCAAGGCGCCAGATTGTGTAGTGATAGTAGCGACATTACGCGGCCTCAAAGCAAATTCTGGACACTACGATTTACGACCAGGTATGGCCATTCCAGATTCCATTTTTAATCCAGACCAAGCAGCATTGGAAGCGGGATTTGAAAACTTAAAATGGCACATTAATAACGTCCATAAATATGGCATTCCAGCTGTTGTCGCTATTAACCAGTTTCCGCAAGATTGTGAGAAAGAGCTTAAAATACTTAAAGAGCTGGTTCAGAAATTTAATCCGGAAGTTAAAGTCGCTATCAGCACCGCTTTTGCGCAAGGCGGGCAAGGCACAACTCAGTTAGCTCAACATGTTATTGACGCTTGTGCCCAGCCTACAGAGTTTCGTCCTTTATACAGTAAAGAACAATCGTTACACGAAAAACTTATGGCTGTGTGTGAAGCTGGCTATGGTGCCGCCAATATAGAAATGAGTTCCCTTGCTACTGAACAGCTCAACCATTTTGAAAATCTAGGTTTTAACAACTTAGCGGTTTGCATAGCGAAAACTCCTCTATCGATAACAACAGATTCCGCTGTCAAAGGCGCGCCGACAGGTTTTACAGTCCCTATCCGCGAGTTACGTCTGTGTGCTGGCGCTGGGTTTGTGTATGCGTTATCAGGCACGGTGATGACTATGCCAGGTTTGCCTGATAAACCTGCATTTATGAATTTAGACCTTGATAATGAAGGAAATATCGTCGGTCTCTCTTAGTGTAACATCAACGTATAGTTGACTATAAAGGAAGCACGTTTAAAGAGTGAGTGGTTTACTTCTATATCCACTCACTTTGGACAGACGAAGAGGCGTACTTGATTATCTCTATCTTACTGTTTTATCACCACTTTACATTGTAAATCCATACTTATTTTCTCCCCTTCCCTATAATCTTGCGCCAATTTGATGCACGGCCTACTTAGCACTTCACCAATGTGGTGCAATTGCCTTGCGATGAACTTTTAACCCCTTTGATTTTTAAAGAGATATTCTATGGCTCGAATCTTGTACTAAAGTTTGCAGTAGTAAACACATCAGCACATGCACTTTCAAAACCTCTGCGCTGTACACCACTTCCTCCTGGTTAGCACCGTTTTGATGCATGCAAAAAAGGGAAAGGGAACAATATGGAAGACGCACTCGCCGTAATTTTAGCAGGAGGGATGGGGTCTAGACTCAGCCCACTCACCGATGATAGAACCAAGCCAGCAGTACCTTTTGGCGGAAAGTATAGAATTATAGATTTCACACTAACCAACTGTTTACACTCAGGTTTACGTAAAATCCTTGTTTTGACCCAATACAAATCTCATTCACTTCAAAAACACTTGCGAGATGGTTGGTCGATATTCAATCCAGAGCTTGGCGAGTACATTACTGCGGTTCCACCTCAAATGCGCAAAGGTGGTGCATGGTATGAAGGAACCGCTGATGCGATTTATCACAACATGTGGTTACTATCGCGCAATGACGCGAAGTATGTGGTTGTGTTATCCGGCGATCATATCTATCGAATGGACTACGCCGCAATGCTTGAAGAGCATAAAGAGAAAGGTGCTAAGCTCACCGTTGCCTGTATGGATGTTCCCGTAGAGGATGCTTCAGCATTCGGGGTAATGGGCACCGCAGAAAACGGGCTAGTTACTTCATTTATAGAAAAACCAGAATGCCCACCTACCCTTCCAGGCAGTAAAACCAGAAGCCTCGTTTCCATGGGGATTTATATCTTTGATATGGATGTTTTAAAAGAAGCACTCGAAGACGACTCAAAACTCGATTCATCAAGCCATGACTTCGGAAAAGACATCATACCTAAGCTGATTGATACGGAATCCGTTTATGCTTATCAATTCTGTGGCAGTAAAGGGCGCGTCGATAAAGATTGCTATTGGCGCGACGTGGGTACCATTGATTCCTTCTATGAAGCGAATATGGATCTACTAGAACCTATGCCGCCAATGAACCTTTATCAGTCCAATTGGGCGATTCGTACTTACGAGCCGCAGTTTCCACCAGCTCGTACTGTATCGTCAGCCACGGGCAATGAAGGTATTTTTATTAACTCCATCATTGCTACCGGTGTCATCAATTCTGGAGGCTCAGTACAGCATTCCATTATTTCCTCTAACGTACGCATTCAAGACAGTGCCACGGTAGTCGATTCCATCATTTTTGATGACGTAGAGGTCGGTGAAGGAAGTCAGTTGGTCAACTGCATAGTTGATAAACATGTTCGTATTCCGCCACATACTCAAATTGGCATCAACAAACTAGAAGATGCGAAGCGATTTAAAATCTCAGACAAAGGTATTGTCGTCATACCCGAAAGTTACCAATTCGACTAAACGACAAACCATCGCAACAAAAAAGCGCACGATCATCATCGTGCGCTTTTGCTTAAGTGCCTATTAACGTTAGGCTATAACAAATAATACATAATAATTAGATGTTACATACAGTTGACCAGCTACCATCTGTGCCCGGCTCAGCCGCTGTCCACCAGTTCGCTTGGTAAACCACACCGTTGTGGATGATCTTATCACCTTGGTTAGCGTGGCTTGGGTTACCAGCCCAATCCGTTTGTGGTAGAGCTGGGTATGTCACTAAACCTGTCGTATCACACGTACCTGGTTCAGTAGTACCACCATCACCCGAGCCTGCATTTAGGTCGCCAATTGGTAGTTCTGGCTGTTCAAACTTGAACGCAAACTCTTTACCACCAGAAATCACTGAGTAGTTAGCCGGACCAGAGATTGGTAGGTAGTAAACCATATCAAGCTCGTAAGTACCGCCCGCAGGTAAATCTTTCCAAGCAGGTAGAGAGAACGATACGCGGTGCATTACGCCATCTAAGCCACCGATGTTGTTTGCACGAGTATGTCCAGAAGCAATGACTTTCAAACCGCCACCTGATTGATCTTTCGCGTTATCAGGAGCTGATACCGGGATATCAAACTGGAATTCAGTACCACCAGGGATCGCTTGACCAGTGTTGTTCGTAAACGTGATCTTCGGATTAATTGGGTAGTTTTGGTCGCCAACCTTAAAGCCGCCAACGCTGACTGCAATGTCTACCGCTTCTGTTGGTGTTGGACCCGTCGCGACTTTATTGCCGTAAGGTGTTGCAGACTTAAACTTGTCGTAGATAGCTTTGGTCATAGTGTTACCCATATGGTACTCACCATTACCAGCCGCACAAGCTTGTTCAGTTGCATCTACTGCCGTACGATTACCATTTGCATCCAGTACGTAACAGTTGTAGTCACCTGCCAGTTCCCAGAACATTATACCGCCGATTTCTTTATCGATAACGTAATCAGCTTTCACTTCGATAGAAGCTTTATCTTCCGTAGATAGGAACACGCTCTTCTCTGCGTTCCACAACCAAGGCGCTACAGCAACGCTATCGTAATGACGTGTATATGTACCAACAAACTTATCCGAAGGATCGTTAACTGGATCAAGACCGTACGCGGCTGCGTAAGAGCCCCAGATACCATTTTCTAGGTTCTTCGCATGCCACATTGGGTTAGAGCCAGCGCCCATTTCGTTGCCTTTAGGGTCTGTATCGTGCCACATGTTGTCGATACCAATAGCACCGTGACCACAGTTGTTTTTCTCCCCTTCACCGGTACCTGGTTGACACTCAGCTTGGTTTGGCAGTGCAGCTCGGCCCCACAGACCATTTTCACCACCAGTAACACCTTGCCAACCACGGGTGTAGTAAGGAACACCGATGTTGATACGACCTGCTGGCATAGAACCACGGAAATAGTGGTAAGCCCAGTCTGTGTTCAAGTAACCGATACCACCGTATGCAGCAGTGCCGTATACGTTCCACTGCGCTAGCTCCGAGTCTTTACCTGTATCGAATAATGCTGCGTTGTGACCAACGTGATCATTCCAAGCCCCATGCAAGTCGTAAGACATGATGTTTACGTAGTCTAGGTACTTAGTTACATCGAAGGTTTCCATACCACGCAGTAGGTAACCTGAAGATGGTGCTGCGATAGTCAGCATATAATGAATGCCATCTTGCGCGGATGCCGCATCAAGTTTCTCACGCAATACTTTCATCAGCTCTTGGTAAGACGCCCATAGATACTGACGACGCGGTTCCATGAAGTCTTTGTCGTAAGGGTTACCAGCACCAGCCATTGATGTCGGGTATTCATAGTCGATATCCAGACCATCGAACTTGTACTGACGCATCATTTCAACGGCTGAAGTTGCGAACTTCTCGATGCCTGCATGGTTAATAGAACCGTCCGCATTCGTCGTCATGGTGTAGAAGCCACCATCAGCTACACGATTGCCGTTCGTATCGAAGTGACCGCCCGTTTCAGCCCAACCACCGATAGAGATTAGCGTTTTAACATCATGTTTTTGCTTGTAAGTCGCTAGCGCACCAAAGTGACCTTTAAAGCCAAGAGCAGGATCTACCTCAACGCCAGGCCAAGTTTTACCCGTAGCTGGGTTGTTAGGGTCATTAACGTCACCAACGTTTACTTTACCATCAGAACCAATGCTCACAAACGCGTAGTTAATGTGAGTAAGTTGCTCCCAAGGAATATCTTTAACAAGGTAAGTAGATTGAGGGTCCTCACCTGCGCGCCAGCTAGTAAAGTAACCAATCACACGACGTGGGTGATCGGCGCCCATTTTCTCGCGACCTTCTTCGTCATAAATAGAACAGTAAGGAACGTCTACACCCGTTGTTTGATACAAGCCATCAGGGCGACAGTTAGATGTCACCGCGCCACCGTTTACCGTTAACGTCGCAAGTGCAGAATCTGCTGTTGCTCCGGCATCATCGGTTGCTCTCGCATAAACACTTAGCGAACCAGCTTGTGAAGGCGTTACATCAAGCGTGTATGGCGCAGTTGTTGCGGTGCCAGCAAGGACACCCGCCACATAGAAATCAACTTTAGCAACGGTGCCATCCGCATCTGCGGCATTCGCAGTCAGTGTGACGGAGCCACCCAAGTCAATAGAAGTCACAGAAAGTGCAACATCCACTGTCGGCGCTTCGTTACCAGGTTGTGCTGGTGCCACAGTTAACGTCACAGCACTTGCTGTGCTCACTGCACCTGCATCATCATACGCCTTAGTAGAGAATTCGTGCTGGCCTTCAGTCGCTGTCCATGACGCAGCATAAGGCGCAGACGTTGCCTGACCAACTAATACGCCATCAACAAAGAATTCTACTTTGCTAACGGTTCCATCGGTATCTGATGCATCTGCAGCTAGGTTAACAACATCCCCCGCAGTCACAGAAGCCGACGCAGAAGGCGATGTCAGAGTAACAGTCGGGACTTCATTCTGAGGTGGAGCAACCGGTCCAGTGCCATCACATGCGCCAAGTGTTTCCCACTCGCCCCACTCACCAGATTGCGCTGGGTTACTGTTTTGCGTCCAGTAACGTGCTTTGTAAGCATTACCTTCATGTTGAACTTGGTCACCACCGTTATAAACTTTTGATGATTGCCAAGTTTCTAGAGGGGCACAGTCAACCGCTGCGTAGCTATTGAAGGCCATAAGACAAGAAGCGGTGAGAGTGCTTAGTGTGAACACGCTTTTCACTGCGTTGCCGTTTTTAAGGTGCATAATCGCTCTTCCTTAAGTTATTGTTAAAACAATACTAAATGCGCTAAACAAAGCGCACTTATACTTTTATTTCGACGTAAAATAACTTAAGTACAAGTTGGTGATTTCACACTATCTATTTACGAGTTTTCCACACCGCCTCGCAACAATCCACTAAATGCTTGCAACAACGTACCTATTATTTGGCACCAGTAACTAATTTTATAAATCAAATAAATATGTCACTCGCAAATTAATAAAAAAGGCAAAAAAAGTCGTTATTTTGAAATAAAGATCACTAAGCCTTTGTTGACCTTGGCGTTTCATTAAAATGTCGCTTGTACTCGCGACTAAACTGTGATGGGCTCGTGTACCCGACCAGTCTCGCGGCATCATTAACACGTCGCCCCTCCAACTGGATTAACTCGCGCGCTTTATTAAGTCGAACTTTCTTAATGTATTGCAACGGAGATTCAAGCGTGACATTGCGAAAAGCTTGATGGAAAGCAGACACACTCATATTGGCTTCTTCTGCCAATGTTTGTACGCTCAACTGTTCATGGTACGCTTGATGAACACGATTCAGTGCTTTAGCGACCCTCGCGTAAGAGCCTTCTTGGTGTGCTAAGTCAAATAAAACATACCCTTCTTTGCTTACCAAAGTGCGATAAACAATTTCCTCAAGAAGTAGATCACCGAGCATGACAACATCCAGCTCATTACACAACGCGCTCATTAGTCGCTTGCATGCATCCAGCATACCTTCGCTCATGTGTACCGATTTAAGGCCGCAACGGGTAGTGTCCAGGCACTTATTACTGAATTTCTCAGCCTCAAGTTTTTTAACAAGCTTATGAAGAAGCGTTGGCGAAATATCTATCGAGATGCCAAGTAAAGGCTCATTGTTTGTCGCAAACGCTTCGCACTCCAGGGGCATGGGAACTCCTACGACAAGGTAATCATCAGGCCCATATTGGACAGGTGTATCACCGATATGAATGTTCTTATGTCCTTGACCTAATACAATAATGCCAGACTGATAGACAAACGGCTGGCGATGATTTCCTTTGCTACTGCGATAAAACCATACGCCATCTATTGCGGTTTTCTTCATACCTTCTAAGTCATGCAGTCCCTGCTTTTCAACATATTGCTGCATGATATCTGCGAGAGTGTGCATTAGAGCGCTCCATCAATGACCAACGAGTTTGGTCTCTATTATCATTTCGTGCACTATACTTCCTCTCGACTTTAACTTTCTAGCTCAAGAGCATCAATTTTGTAGAAATAGGCAGATTATTTGCAGAAATCGACCTATTAACGAACGTTAATCAGGACTAATATGCACGTATTCAATCTCCTTTACTGGAAGCAAGAGGGCTAATAATGAACTTTTCTTATGTAAACCCAACCAAGATTTTCTTTGGTCAAAAACAAATCGCTGCAATCAAAGAAGCTATCCCATCCGACCAAAAAGTTTTAGTGGTATACGGCGGTGGCTCAATTAAAAAGAATGGCGTGTACGACCAAGTCTCAGAAGCACTAGAGGGACATGAATGGCTAGAGTTTTCTGGTGTTGAACCCAACCCAACCAAAGAGACGCTCGATAAAGCGGTCGCAATGGTAAAAGAACATGGTGTTGACTTTATTCTTGCTGTAGGTGGTGGTTCAGTCATTGATGGCTCTAAATACGTAGCAGCAGCATCTAAGTATGATGGTGATGGCTGGGATATCATGATTGGTAAACACCAAGTCACTGAAGCGACGCCTCTAGCTGCAATTTTGACACTGCCAGCAACAGGCTCAGAGTCAAACATGGGCGCAGTTATCACTAAAAAAGAAACTCAAGACAAACTTCCGTTCATGTCTCCAGCAGTACAGCCTAAATTTGCGGTGTTAGACCCGGATGTAATGAAAACATTGCCAGAACGCCAGTTGATCAACGGCATTGTTGACGCATGGGTGCACGTATGTGAGCAATACTTGACGCTTCCTACTGGCGCAATGGTTCAAGATGGCTATGCAGAAACACTGCTGAAAACCTTAAAAACACTCGGAGAACAGTTTGCCGAGCGAGACGACGATATGTGGCGCGCAAACTTAATGTGGTCTGCTAACCAAGCATTGAACGGGTTAATTGGTAGTGGCGTTCCACAAGACTGGGCGACACATATGATCGGCCATGAATTAACGGCTCTATGGGGCGTCGATCATGCACGTTCTCTTGCAATCGTCCAACCATCGCTACTTCGCAACCAAATGCAATTTAAACGTCCTAAACTAGAGCAAATGGGTCGCAACGTATTTGGACTTGAAGCTGGAGACGATCTTGCTGAACGTACCATCGAAGCGATCGAAGCGTTTTATCATCAACTTGATGTCGCAACTAAGCTAGAAAACTATGGTGAAAGTCGTGAACAAGCGATCGATGCCATCATCGAACAACTCAGTAAACACGGAATGACCGTTCTCGGTGAAAACCAGGCGATTACTCTTGAACGTAGTCGTGAAATTTTAGAACTCGCTGTTGCCTAACAGCAAAAACAGTTCACCGCCCTTTCTAGGGTTTAACGGTATTGTGACTTAACGGTCACAATACCGTTTTTTTATGCTATTTTGTAAGCTTCATCACGTTCAAGTTCGGGAACTCCTCAAAATAACGATTAATCCCTACAAACTCATTGATCGTGTAGGTCAGTAAAGAGACAACTGTCCAGCTTTACACAAACAAAAATAAAATTGAATTCAAAGGTCTAACTTACTCATTTAATGGACCTTTTATTTGTTGTAGTTATCCACTACATTAGCTTGTCTGTTCGAGAATCCATTTTATGTGGCTAGTTGTTGTCGTATTAGCATTCATACATATCATCAGTATCCGTAAAGGTCCGAAGTGGCTTTTCTACGTATCCAAACCATTACCAGTGCTCTGTATGTTAGGAATTTTAATCCAGTCTCCTGCCTATCATATGCCATATACGCATTGGATTTTGATTGGCTTATCGCTCTCGTTGCTTGGTGATCTACTATTAATGCTCCCTAGAGATAAGTTTATTACCGGATTAGTGCTCTTCTGCTCTGCCCATCTTTCCTATAGCTACGGTTTTACCATCATGTCCGCTTGGCATTTTACGCCTTGGCTCCCTATTGCTTTATTTGGACTCGGTGTATGTTTCTATTGGTTGTTTCGACCGGACCTTGGTCAAGAAAAGCTCCCGGTTGCCAGCTACATATTGGTATTGATGACCATGTGTTGGGCTGCTATCGAGTATTATTTGAGTGGAAAAACACAATCGTCCTCATTTGCAGTGCTCGGAAGCTTTATCTTCATCGTTTCTGGTACCGTCTTAGCTTTTGAACGCTTCGGGGGACGATCCGTATTTTCGCGACAAGTCGTCATGGTGACCTACTATTCCGCACAAACATTGATGGTGATGTCTGTTGTTGCCATCGTTGTTCGTTATACGTATCTCAGTTGAACTGCATTATTAGTAATAGCCTCTGTGTCTAATTCCTAAAACATTACTTTATCAAACACTAAAGTGAGCAAGTTCTTAATTTTAGAACCTGAATATAAGCTTGTTCTTAATGAAATAATGCGCACAACTTGCTATTGTAGAAGGATATTTTTCCTTTATAGCGTGCCCCTTTGAAAGAGAACACTCCCGTCGTTGAATTTAGCAACGTAAACAAGTGGTATGGCGATTACCACGCTCTAAAAGATATCAACTTCTCCGTGCATTCTGGCGAGATCGTCGTTGTGTGTGGCCCTTCTGGTTCAGGAAAATCAACGCTCATTCGTTGCATCAACCATCTTGAATCGATTCAAGAAGGCCAACTTTACGTGTTCGACCAGCCTTCTCATGCAAAATCTCTCAAGCCCGGTAAAATCGGCATGGTGTTCCAGCACTTCCACCTTTTTCCTCATTTGACTGTACTGGAAAACCTTACCTTAGCGCCGATTCGCACACTCAAATTGTCAAAACAAGAAGCTGAAAAACGCGCACGACATTACCTCAAACGAGTCAATATTGAAGAGCAAGCGAGTAAGTACCCTATCCAGCTTTCTGGCGGTCAGCAGCAACGCGTCGCGATTGCCCGTTCCTTATGTATGGAACCGGACTTGCTCTTGTTTGACGAACCAACTTCGGCGCTTGATCCGGAAATGATCAATGAAGTGTTGGATGTCATGGTTGAGCTGGCACAAAGCGGAATGACGATGATTTGCGTCACGCACGAAATGGGATTTGCCAAAGAAGTAGCGAACCGCGTGGTATTTATGGATGAAGGCCAAATCGTGGAAATGAACTCACCGATCGCCTTATTTGAGACACCACAGCATCCACGAACCCAAGCATTTTTGAACCAAATTTTAAGTTACTGATGATAGTTCGCGTAATCAAACCTGTCCTTCAAGCTTTACTACAAATGACGCTCCTCTTCATCGCGATTGTGTGGGTGTTAGACTCTGGTGCCGACGCTATGGGGTATCAATGGCAATGGGAGCGCGTACCTGATTACATCGCTTTTTATGAAGATGGCGAATGGTGGCCGGCAGAACTTATCGATGGGCTGTTGGTCACGCTTAACATCTCGGCCATTAGTCTATTCTTCACCTTAGTGTTGGGGTTGGTCACCGCGGCACTAAGGCTTAGCGATTCGAAAGTCGGCAATGTTATTGGCACCACTTATGTCGAGGTCATACGTAACACGCCGTTGTTGGTGCAAATCTATTTGCTCTACTTCGTGTTTGGCCCCGTGATTGGTTTGGACCGATTCAGCACCGCCGTTTTGGCTTTGTCCCTTTTCCAAGGTGCTTACACTGCAGAAATATTCCGCGCAGGTTTAAACAGTATTCCTAAAGGGCAATTCGAAGCAGCACAAACACTCGGGTTATCACCGTTTTACACTTACAAAGACGTGATTTTGCCTCAGGTTTTACAGCGCACATTACCGCCATTGACCAATGAAGTGGTTTCTTTGATCAAAAACTCTTCCATTGTAAGCGTGATGGCGATTTTTGATTTAACAACACAGGCACGCAACATCGTCTCTGAGACGGCGATGCCGTTTGAAATTTGGTTTACCGTGGCAGCTATTTATCTTGCTCTCACTCTATCACTTTCTGGCTTGTCTGCATGGCTAGAACACAAACTCGGAGCCAGTTGGCGCAAATTATAAGGAGATAACATGAAATTATTCAAAGCGACCATTACTGCATTATTAGGGCTAGCCATCGCTATGCCTACAATCGCGAAAGAAGAAGCTGCCACACCCAACGTAGATCAAATCAAGGAACGAGGCACTTTGCGCGTTGGTATGTCAACATTTGTACCTTGGGCAATGCGCAACAAGCAAGGTGAGTTAATCGGTTTTGAAATCGATGTTGCCAAACGCTTAGCAGAAGATTCAGGTTTGAAAGTGGAATTTGTACCGACCGCGTGGGATGGCATTATTCCCGCACTACTGGCGAAAAAGTTCGACGTGATCATCGGTGGCATGTCGGTCACGCCCGAGCGTTCCAAAAGCGTGTTGTTTACTGAACCCTATTCACACTCCGGTGTTCAAGTAGCAGCAAATAAAAAACTGGCTTCTGGTTTTAGCGAGTTTTCGGACTTTGACTCACGACGCGTAAAAATAGCGGCCCGTCGCGGCGCATTCACCGTTCAAGTCGCCAGAGAAACCTTCCCGAAAGCGAAGATTCTGCAATTTGATGATGACGCGCAAGCGTTCCAAGAGGTGCTGAATGGTAACGCCCACGCGGTCATTGCTTCTAGCCCAAAACCAGAACATGAGACAGTGAAACACAGCGACAAACTATTCCTTCCATTCTCCGAGCGACTCTCAAAAGGTAACGAAGCCTTTGCGGTTCGCCTAGGAGAAGAAGATAAAAAAGCCTTTTTCAATAAATGGATTGAAGAAAGAACCCAAGATGGATGGTTAAAACAGCGTTATGAATACTGGTTCTCGACATTAGATTGGCAAGATCAAGTCGCGCGAGGCCAGTAATATAAATGGCTCGTGGTCTTCGCGAGCCTATACTTTCCAATCATCCATTTTACTTTTTCATCATCTATCGGAGTCAAATTTTTGGGCGAACAAACCACCACTCGCACAGTACCCACTAATTCCAACACAGGTTCCTTTCTATCGCGGTTAAACACGCTAGATTGGGTACTGCTTATTATCTGTGGTATTGGTGGCGTTTGGCTGTACCATCGCTCCACTGTTGGTGTACATTATTTGTGGCAGTGGAAAGAGGCGTTTGAACTACTTTTTACGCCAAGAGCCGATGGTGGTTTGCCTTACTTCTTCCAAGGTTTGATTTCGACGTTAAGGCTCAGTATTTGGGGCATCAGCTTCGCGTTAGTGCTTGGCACGTTGCTAGGCTTAGCGCGCTTCTCTCGCTCCGTTTGGTTGCGCACACCTGCTAATGCGTTTATCCAATTGGTGAGAAACATTCCGCCGCTGGTGTTTGTTTTCATCTTCTACTTTTTCATTTCCAACCAATTGATCCCATTACTCGGTTTGGAAGATATTCTACGAAACTATAACAGCGAACCAAATGCGCTACAGAGCTTTCTTTTTGGGCCTTATAACCTTTGGGAAAATCTTGCCTCTGGCGTGTTATGCGTCGGCCTACTCTCTTCTGCCTACGTTGCAGAAGTGGTGCGTGCAGGTTTACAAAGTATCGACCAAGGACAGTGGGAAGCGGCAGATTCATTGGGCTTGTCTCGGTGGGTGAAATACCGATTCGTTATCGCACCGCAAGTGCTCAAAGTCATCACCCCAGCACTTGCAGGTCAAACCATCTCTCTAGTGAAAGACACCTCTATCGTTTCACTGATCTCGATACAAGAAATGACGTTTGTTGGTACCGAAATGGCAAATTCATCAGGGTATATCTTTGAAATTTGGCTCATTGTCGGCCTTGCTTACTTTTTGATTTGTTTCGGGTTGTCACTTATTTTTCGCTACATTGAAGCAAAATCGGAATCCATTTCAAATTAACTCAACCGTATATGTAATTAGACACATTTGAATCTTCAAATCAGAATTGCATCCTGTTACATTGAAAAGATGCTAAATTTTCGGCGTTTTTCATGGAGTTAAAGAATCAATCGGACTACGAGCGATACATTAAGCAAGATAATCTTGGTGAATATTACGTAGTTCTCAATCAATTCACTTTTCACAGTGTTTATCAGCCGATTTTTGATAAGCACCAGCGTATTATTGGAATGGAAGCTCTACTGCGAATTCGTGGCATTGATGGTTCGTTAATTCGTCCTGATGTATTTCTGGCCAACAATGGCCTCGATCCCTACTTTCGATTGTGTGTTGAGTTTTTATCCAGAGCAATGCACATTCGAAATTTTGCACGCTGTTTCGCAGGAACGCCTATCAAACTGTTTCTCAATGTCATGCCTCAAACCCTACTCACCCTAACCAAAGACATGGGCTTTAAAGACAACGGCCTGCTTTACAAGCGCCTTTCCGACCTTGGTATGAGCCCATCAGACGTGGTGTTTGAAGTAGTCGAAGAGTCATGCGGTGATACTGATTTACTGATCAAAGCCGTGCAGTTAATGAGAGCGAATGGCTTTATCTTTGCTATCGATGATTTTGGCGCTCAACATTCTGATATCGCACGTGTTCAGCAGCTCTGCCCTGACATCATAAAAATCGATCGCTCCTATCTACTTGATTACTGCGCCGGAGAAACCTTTTCCATACATAGCGCCGTTGAGCTCGCGGCTCATATGGGAGCAAAAGTGATCATAGAAGGGGTAGAAGAAGACGTGCAGCTGCAAGCGATGTATCAACTTGATTTGGATTATTACCAAGGCTTTTACTTAGGTAAGCCTTGCGCCATTCATCACTGGACCGATAGCCTAAACATTGAGACGACACTACATTGACACTGCCCCCTTACGATACAGTAAAACCAAAAAAGCGCCGATATATACTCGGCGCTTTTGGGTTTTGCTTGGCGATGACATGCCTAGCTAGGTATTAATTTGCTTAGAAAAAGTCAATAGAGTTACGTCCGCTCTTGGGGTCACGAGTCGCTTGCGGCTTTTCAGCTTTCTTACCTTTCTTCGCCGATTGCGACAGCGCGTTTTGTTGTGCTTTACGCTCTTTATGCGCTGCTTTTCGGCCTGTTGACTTAGGTCCAGAGCCTTTAGCTGGCTTGCTTTGGCGAGATTTCTCTTTACGTGCAGATTGCGCTTCTTTCTTCGCTTTCTTTTCCGCTTTTTGCTCTGCCGTTTCAGGTTCAGTTACTGGCGCATCGCAAACCACAACATAATATTCCTGGTTAAACTCAAAAAAGTCACCATCATACATCTTGCGGCGCTTACGTGTTTCTAGCTCACCATTCACCGCGACGTAACCTTCTTCGATGATATGCTTTGCTTCGCCGCCACCGCTGACCAAGTTCGCGATTTTAAAAAGCTTGTACAGTTCGATCGGATGCGCATCAACGTCGATGCCAATCGCTTCGATCTCAATCTCTTCGCCTTCTAAATACTCTTCGTGGTCGTAATCTTGGGTCATGTTACTTACTCTTACTATTTGATGCCCTGAAGTTTAAACGCAATGCTTAAAAATAGAAACCTCTGCCGATGCTCAATCACCGATTAGCCTTGGCATTTGAGTACCTCTTAACCCATTTAACTTGCTGCTCGTTAGCTTGTATGTCGAGGCTTGGTTCAAACGAAGCTGCAATTACGCAGTCTGAAGGTATATACTCTTCAAGTTATTGTTGAAAAGAGCGAATACTTTGTCTCAACCAAGCAGAATTACCTTTGTCACGGCTAACTTGTTTAATTTTGTCGCACCTCCTGATGCCTACTATGATTTCGAAAACATCTACTCGTTAGAGCAATGGCAAGACAAACTTGCTTGGACGCAACGCCAAATTGAAAAACTGGAAGCTGACGTGATTGGCTTACAAGAGGTGTTCAGTATTGAGCAAACTCGCGCATTCTTTTCAACCATCGGCTACCCCTACTTTGCGACCGTTGACACCCCACATGTAGAGGATGAGTACATTTACTCAAGCCCTGTTGTGGCAATCGCATCTCGGTTTCCAATCGAAAAAGTACAAGCTGTAGAATTTGACTTAGCAACGCTTGAGCCTTTTGGAGTAAGTGTTGCTCCAGAGTTCAGTCGAAAACCTATCTATGCCCAAGTCATACATCCTGTACTCGGTCATATCGCCGTTTACGTGACGCACCTAAAATCTCAACGCCCAGCCGACTCAGAACAACCAGAAACGTCTAGCACGATTATTGGGCGCTGGTTATCCACCCAGCAAAGAGGTTGGGAAGCTGCGATGTTAAGAGACGCGATGCAAAAAAGGTATAGAAAGGAGCCAATGCCAACGGTGTTAATGGGTGATATGAATCAACCTATCACTCTAACCAGTGTTAATAGCGCATTGGTATCCAATGCTGGTGACAGCGTCACTGAATTGCAACTCAAAGATGGATGGTCATTACAAAGTGACGCTCTGAAGGATGAACGCCCCGCTACGCATTATCATTTTTCCACTGGGAATGTGCTCGACTATATCCTGCTCTCTCAAGAGTTTGACACCTTATCAGATATATCGGTTGCCGAGGTTGTTGATTATCAGGTGTCTAACCAACATCTGATCAACCCGATTTATGACAGAGATAAAAACGCCAGCGACCACGCATTTGTGGCGCTGACGGCTGAAGTAAAGCTTTGAGTAACCTGTTTAGTGACGTTTAACAATTTTACGTGGAATCAACTCAACACCCGGTTTATAACGTTTGGCGGAAGCGTTGAGCGCTAACTCCATTGCGCTGTCCGCGATCAACTCAAATTGTTGAGGTAAAGAGTTGATTTTCACTGGCAAGAAGTCCAGCAGTCGATTATCACCAAACGTCGCTAGGCGAACTTTGCTCATGAGTTCTGGCTTTTCGAGCATCACATCCAACACACCTTCTAACAGTGTGTATGACGTTGTGACAATGGCATCTGGCAGCTCGTTCTCTGCTAGCCATCTCTCTAAGACTTTCTTGCCTTCTTCTCGGGAGAAGTGTTGTCCATAACCCACTGTTGCCGTTTTGCCACCTTGTTGAGAAGCGGATATAAAACCGAGCTCACGCTCTTTTGAAACTTGAAGGTCTTGCAACGCTCCAATCAAGCCTATGGACTTTATATCCTCGGACAGTACTGACTGAGTGAGTTCAAGTGCGGCGTCAAAATCTTCGCTGATGACACAACAAAAGTGCTCATCATCCATTGGGCGGTCTAGCGCGATAACTGGCGTACCAGAATTTTGCAACTTAAGATAATACTCGTTTGCAGTGGGCATACCACTTGCCACAAATAACGCATCAATGCGACGACTGACTAACGCTTCCGCCACCTTTTGCTCTGTATCAGGATCATCATCAGAGCAGCCAATTAAAATTTGGTACCCCGCTTTACGCGAGTTTTGTTCAATCAGTTTTGCAAGACGCGCATAACTGGTGTTCTCTAAGTCTGGGATGATAAGCCCAAATGAGCGTGAATTACCTGCTCGCAAAGAAGACGCCGCATGATCTGGCTTATAATTGTATTCCTCTACAACGGCCATCACTTTCTTCTGAGTCTTCTCGCTGATGCGGTATTTCTGCGCTTTTCCGTTAATCACATAGCTTGCAGTTGTCTTAGAAACACCCGCTAATTTGGCTATTTCATCCAGTGTCATATTCTAAACCTTATTCTGTGCGCGCGATCATATTAATACATCAACGATCTTTCGATAAGTTGAATTATAAGCTGAACCGATTCAGTATAAAAGCTGAAAGGATTCAGCAAAACTTAAAAATTGACGTAAATCACCTGAATACACAACAAACCAATTTGTAGGCTAGGCTATAGGACAGCGGCAAAGACTCGTTTGTTAACGTCAGTTTTTAAAATAGTTTTTCTGAGTCTTTTAAAAAATTTACCAATAAGCTGAATCGATTTAGCTTGAAAAATAGAATGGTTTGAGGAGTGATAAGCGCTCAGCAGAAGCAGCGTTCAACTTCTCACACAGAATACATTTTTAAATTGATACCTTAAGGCTGGAGAAGCACCATGCTTAAGCTAAATAAGAACGACATTACCCTCTCGCAATCAGCGACAGATAAGTTTGCAGCAATCAAGAATATTGCGCAAAGCCTGACAGACAAAGGCCTTGTTGAACAAGGTTATGTGGAAGGCATGCTAAACCGTGAAAACCAAAACTCTACGTTTTTGGGGAACGGTATTGCCATCCCGCACGGCACGACTGACACTCGCTCAATGGTGAAAACAACGGGTGTTGCTGTGCACCACTTTCCACAAGGTGTCGACTGGGGTGATGGTAACACGGTATTCGTCGCTATCGGCATTGCAGCTAAATCTGATGAGCACCTTGGCATTCTTAAACAGCTAACGAAAGTGCTAGGCGCTGACGGCGTAGAAGAACACCTACGTAATGCAAAAAATGAAGACGAGATTATTGCCCTGCTCCACGGTGATGTTCAGCTTGAAGCAGACTTTGACGCTTCTTTAATTCAACTTATGTTCCCTGCGAGCGATATGCTACAAATGAGTGCTGTTGCTGGTGGTCTTTTGAAAAACACGGGCTGTGCTGATAACGAGTTCGTCGCAGATCTCGTTACCAAAACACCAACTCACTTAGGTAATGGCCTTTGGTTAATTGGCAGTGACAAACATGTAACTCGCACAGGCGTGTCATTTGTCTCGACGGCAAACGACTGCGAATATGAAGGTCAAAAAGTGCGTGCACTTGTCGCGTTTGCGGCATGTAACAATGCTCACCAGCCTATCCTAAAAACGCTTTCTAATATCGTGTTTAACAATGAGCACGGCAAGCTTTTAGATGCATCAGTAGAACAGATTCTTGCTTTATTTAAAGGTGAAGAAGTCACAGCCGCATCCTCAGAAGAAGGCAATACCGCTGTATTTAAAATCAAAAACTCTCATGGTTTACATGCTCGTCCGGGTGCAATGTTAGTGGCGGAAGCGAAAAAATTTGAATCCACTATTCGCGTTGCCAACCTAGACGGTGATGGCAAAACAGTAAACGCGAAGAGCCTAATGAAAGTCATTGCGCTTGGCGTTAAGCACGGTCACCAACTTCAATTTACTGCGGAAGGCCCTGATGCACCGCAAGCCTTGGAGTCTATCGGGAATGCTATCGCTTCTGGCCTTGGTGAAGGTTAAGGAGCCGATATGACGAACAAAACAAGTAAAGTTGTCACTATTACGCTCAACCCGGCATTAGATTTAACAGGTTCAGTAAATGAGCTAAACGTTGGTTCCGTGAGCCTAGTGCAGCAAAGCAATCTCCATGCTGCAGGTAAAGGTGTCAACGTAGCAAAAGTGTTGAGCGATTTAGGCGCAGATGTCACGGTTACCGGCTTTCTTGGTAAAGATAACCCTGAGCTATTCCATCAGCTTTTCAATGACATCGGCGTTAAGAATGAGTTTGTAGAAGTACAAGGTGCCACTCGTATCAACGTCAAGCTCGTTGAGGCTAGTGGCAACGTTAGTGACATTAACTTCCCTGGTGTTCAAGTAACGGCTGACGAAATTGCTCGCTTTGAGGAGACGCTATTCCGTCTCGCAGAGACTCACGATTACTTTGTGCTTGCGGGTAGCTTACCTGGTGGCGTAACCGCCGAACAATGTGCTGCGTGGATAAAAGCACTGCATCAACAAGGCAAAAAGGTGTTGTTCGACAGCAGTAAAGCCGCATTGAAATCAGGTATTGAGGCTCACCCATGGTTGATTAAGCCTAACGATGAAGAACTTGGTGATTTTGTTGGCGAACACCTAGAAACACCAGAACAATGCCAAGCCGCCGCGCAAACACTGAGTGACAAAGGCATCGAGAACATTGTTGTGTCGATGGGCGCTGACGGTGTGATGTGGCTAAACCAAGGCAAATGGCTTCGTGCACAACCCCCTCGAATGAATGTAGTAAGCACCGTTGGCGCTGGCGATACGCTAGTTGCTGGCTTGTGTTGGGGTCACATGCAACTGATGCCGAAAAACGATTTATTGCGCTTCGCTACAGCACTTTCTGCCTTGGCAGTTAGTCAAGTCGGCGTAGGGCTAACCAGTCAGGAAGAACTGGAGAACATCAAGCAGCAAACTGAAGTTAGCGAGCTTTACCCTATTACAAACTTAGAACAAAACTAAGGAACAGAAGGTTATCGTATGAATATTGCCATTATTACTGCCTGTCCGAGCGGTGTTGCAAATAGCATCCTTGCGGCAGGGTTACTAGAACAAGCAGCCGCAAAATTAACCTGGAATGCAAAAATCGAATGTCAATCAAGTGTGGTTGAACCTACACTGCTGACGGAAGCTGACGTTGAAAAAGCAGAAGTCATTATCATTGCGGCAAATACTAGCGTGGATACTTCTCGTTTCGTAGGGAAAAAGGTTTACCAAGCGGAAATCAGCGAAGTAGCAAAAGACGCAACTGCGTTTCTCCAGCAAGCGGTTGAAAACGCCACTTTACTTGAAAAAGCAACCACACTTGCAGCCCCTATCACTCCAGAAGCAACATCAGCAGCGAAGAAAATTGTCGCAATCACCGCTTGTCCTACTGGCGTTGCGCATACCTTTATGGCAGCAGAAGCGCTAGAAGAAGAAGGCAAACGCCGTGGCCATCAAATCAAGGTGGAAACTCGTGGTTCAGTTGGTGCGAAAAACCAACTGACAGATCAAGACATCGCAGACGCTGATCTAGTGATCATTGCTGCCGATATCGAAGTGCCACTTGATCGCTTCAACGGCAAAAAGATGTACCGCACGAAAACAGGCCCAGCTCTGAAGAAAACAGCCGAAGAGATGGACAAAGCATTCGAGCAAGCCACGATTTACCAACATTCAGGTTCTGCAAATTCTGCTTCGGCAGCAGACGAGAAGAAAGGCGCTTACAAACACTTGATGACAGGGGTATCGCACATGCTGCCTGTGGTTGTCGCTGGTGGTTTGATCATCGCCCTATCGTTCGTGTTTGGTATTGAAGCATTTAAAGAAGAAGGCACGCTAGCAGCAGCGTTGATGAACATTGGTGGTGGCTCTGCATTCGCATTGATGATTCCTGTTCTTGCGGGTTACATCGCGTTCTCAATTGCTGACCGTCCGGGTCTGGCTCCTGGTCTTGTTGGCGGTATGCTGGCAAGTTCAACGGGTGCTGGTTTCCTAGGAGGTATCGCAGCTGGCTTCATTGCCGGTTATGCAGCGAAGCTCCTTGCGGACAAAGTAAAACTCCCACAATCGATGGAAGCGCTTAAACCAATTCTGATCATTCCATTTGTAGCAACACTGTTCACTGGCCTTGTGATGATCTACATCGTAGGTGGCCCAGTCTCAGGCATCATGAACGGCCTAACTGACTTCCTAAACAACATGGGATCTGACAGTGCAGTTCTGCTAGGTATTATCCTTGGTGCGATGATGTGTTTCGACCTAGGTGGCCCAGTAAACAAAGCCGCTTACGCATTTGGCGTCGGTCTATTGGCTTCGCAAACTTACGCGCCAATGGCAGCAATCATGGCAGCAGGTATGGTTCCTGCGTTAGGTATGGGTTTAGCGACCTTCATTGCGAAGAACAAATTTGAACAAAATGAACGTGAGGCAGGTAAAGCATCTTTTGTATTGGGCCTGTGTTTCATCTCTGAAGGCGCAATTCCATTTGCCGCCAAAGATCCAATGCGTGTGATTCCATCTTGTATGGCAGGTGGCGCGCTTACTGGTGCCCTATCCATGCTGTTCGGTGCAAAATTAATGGCACCACACGGCGGTCTGTTCGTACTGTTAATCCCTAACGCCATTTCACCAGTGTTAATGTACTTAGTGGCCATCGCAGCTGGTACAGCAGTAACTGGCTTTACTTACGCTTTCTTAAAAAGCAAAGCAGAAGCCAAACAAGAAGTCGCGGCATAAACAGAATTACTCCGCTTAACAATGCCACCCTCGAATTTGGCATTCAGCACCTCCCTTTAATTCCGGTTAAGGGAGGTGTTTTTTATTCCGCAGCCGGAACGGCAACAATGTCTACTTCCCCACTGTTCATATCCACCGTCGCTTTATAAGTACTATGCGGATCACCGTAATGTTTAAAGGTGAAGTGGTATACATTGGCCGGCGTCCACAAAGTTTTCGAATCAGCGGGCATAATGTCATAGCCATCTTGCTGATAAAGCTCTGTCGCCATTACATTCGCAATTGCCGCCTGCTGGTTTGAGTCACGATCCACCTTTGGCTCTAAAGAAGGGTTACTCGGGTAAGATTCACCGTTGTAACTCATGAGTCGATATGAGCCATTACTCCAAACGATGAAATCTTGCCAGCCATTGCTGTAACTATCTGCAAGTACAATAGGCGTGCGAGTGACAGACATTCGATTGATAACGTTCCCCTCGTTATCAAACATATAAGCTGCACAACCACCGCTGCCACAGAAATAACGGTCTTGTAGCAATACAATGTGTTCTGCATTGCCATCGCTGTTTAAGTCGGCGCTACCCGATATATAACGTAGATTGTCTTGTTCGAGTGAAAGCCCTTCAGGCGCTAAAACCTTGTTATCAATCCAGTTGGAGATGACTTCAGTGCTAACGCTATTGATTTTAGGAACGGCTTGCTTAGCCTCTTCTGTAGTCATACTGTCTGTCGTAGTACAGCCGACCAAGGTGAAAGAACCGACGAAGAAGAGTCCGTGTAATACGCGCTTGTTCATGTTATCTCGCTCTTTGATGTATCGTTCCATCAGTATACGCATGATTTGCATTGCATTCGTAAGAAAATCATTAGAATCAAGTAAATGAATGGATTGGTGTACATTGGTAAGATCAAAAAAGCCCTGAAAAAAACTTCAGGGCTAGGCAGGAAGCTGGCAAATAGCCAGGAGTCCCTATGCAGTGGTCGGTTTTACCCTAAACAGAATCGCAAACATCACTGGCACTACAATCAGTGTCAGTACTGTAGCAAAACCAAGACCTGCCATAATCGTTATTGCCATCGATCCAAAGAAGGCATCGAAGACGAGTGGAATCATCCCCAAGATGGTCGTCAGAGCAGCCATACTTACCGGACGAACACGACTGATCGCACTATCGACAATCGCGAGGTAAGGCTCTTTCCCTGATTCCAACTCAAGGTTAATTTGATCAAGCAACACAATACCGTTTTTCAAAATCATGCCACTTAGGCTCAGCAAACCAAGGAATGCTGTAAAGCTGAACGGCATATTAGTGGTAAGCAAACCAAAGGCAACACCAATGATCGCCAACGGCACGGTGAACCAAATGACCAACGGCTTTTTAATTGAGTTAAACAGCAAAATAGTAATGATGAACATCAACAAGTAACCCATCGGCAACGAACCAAACAGACCTTCTTGCGCATCTTTCGATGATTCATACTCACCACCCCATGTGATTTCGTAACCTTCTGGAATATGCAGTGCCATCACTTTAGGCTGCACACGCGCAAATAAGCTTGCCGCCGTGTCGTCGCTCAACACATCGTGGTCAGCGAGTACAGTTAACGTGCGCTTGCGGTCACGACGCTGAATTAGCGGCTCGCTCCAATCCAATTTAACGCCATCAATCACTTGGTCGACCGGAATATACGTTTGCAGTGATGGGCTCCAAATGGTCACGTTTTGTAGTGATTCAAAGTCCACGCGTTCTTCTTCAGGAAGGCGCGTCATAATTGGTAAAGTGTGTGTACCATCACGTAAGTAACCCAACGTGCTACCACCAAACGCCATTTGCAGTGTGCTTGAAAGATCTTCTTTCGAAATGCCTAAGCGGCGAGCTTTAGACTCATTGAAAACAGGCACAAGCTCCTTAGTACGCTCTCGCCAATCATGACGAATGTTTCGGGCACCAGGGTCGGTATGAAGGATGTCTTCAACTTGCACCGCTAAATCACGTAAAACTTGTGGATCGGGACCAGTAATACGCGCTTCGATCTTAGACGCTGGTGAAGGGCCAAATTCCATCAATTTAAATTGAAATGTCGGTGCATCAAACGTCTTCGCAAGGTTAGCATCTAACTTGTGCAACAAACCGAACATGCTCTCACGATCAGTGGCGCGAACTTGGAACTGGGCGTACGCTTCGTAACTTTTCTCTGGCTGATACGTAAGAGCAAAACGCTGCAAACCCTGCCCAATTGAAGCAGAAACAAAGTCAATATCGTCTTGCTGACGAATGTAGCTTTCCACTTCTTCGGCTTTTTTGATCGTTTCGCGGATATCCGTACCTTCTGGCATCCACATATCAACGTAAAACATCGGCGTGTTCGATGGTGGGAAGAACTGCTGTTTTACATTACCAAATGCCACGACAGCACCCACTAATAGCGCGACCATGCCAGCAACCGTTAGCCAACGGAATCGCAGTGCGAATTTCAACGATGCGCCAAATACAACAAACAGCCAACCTTTGTAGGGATCTTCTTCGTTAGTATCTTGGCCCTTGTCCTCTTCTTTCAACAATAGATCTGCGAGGAATGGCGTCAGCGTAATAGCTGTAATCCAGCTCAAAAATAGTGAGAAACACAGCACCCAGAATAGAGAGCCCATGAACTCACCCGTTGCATCTTGCGACAAACCGATAGGTGCAAAAGCCGTAATCGCAATGATGGTTGCGCCAAGCAAAGGCCACTGTGTTTGCTTTACAATATCGACGGCCGCTTGAACTTTAGTGCGCCCTTTTTTTAGGCCAACCAAGATGCCTTCCACGACCACAATCGCGTTATCAACCAGCATACCCAGAGCAATAATTAACGCGCCAAGAGAAATACGGTGCAGCTCGATATTGTTGTAGTTCATCAAGATGAAGGTACCGAACACCGTCAATAACAGCACGACGCCAATGATGACACCACTGCGTAAGCCCATCGTAAACAGCAGAACGATGATAACGATCGCCACTGCCTCTGCTAGGCTAATTACGAACGCTTTAACGGACTCATCCACTTCATTGGCTTGGTTGTAAAAGTAGTTCATATCGATGCCAGCAGGCTTGATAGACTCAAGGCTCGCAAGCTCCGCATCCAAACGTTCGCCAACCTCAACCACGTTCACACCTGACGCAAACGAGATACCGATATTAATTGCTTTTTGACCGTTAAAGAGTACGACGTTGCTTGGCTTCTCTTGGATACCACGAGAAATCGTTGCTACATCTTTTAGACGAATTAGGTTCCCAGTGTCACGACCATGAATGATCAAGTTTTCTAGCGCTTCTACGGTGTTTAAGGTACCACTTGGACGAATGACAAGGCTTTCGCCATTGACCATCACTTCCCCTGCTGAAACCACATTGTTTTGTTGGTTCAACAAGCTCGCAACCACGTTCATGTCTAAGTTCAATGCCGCAAGGCGGTCAAGAGAGATCTCAACAAACAGCATTTCTTGTTGATCGCCCGTGATATCCACCTTTCCTACGCCATCAACCAGCTCGATTTCACGAGTCAGGTAATCAGCATAGCGTTTTAGCTCGACATAATCGTAATCGTCACCAGTGAGCATCAGCATCACGCCATAAACGTCACCGAAATCATCAATGATCTGCAAAGATTGTACGCCCTGAGGCAAAGTTGGTCGCAAGTCATTAATTTTACGGCGCATTTCATCCCAAATTTGCGGCAGTTCATCAGGACCATAGTCCATTTCCATACTGACCGTGATTTGAGACATACCATCAGAAGACGTAGAGGTAATTTTGTCTATATAAGGGAGTTTTCGAATCTCTTTTTCTAAAGGGTACGTCAGCTCTTCTTCAACCTCTTTCGACGTCGCGCCAGGGTATGTTGAAATGATCATGGCATCTTTAATCGTAAATGCCGGGTCTTCTAGCCGCCCAAGCTCCAAAAACGACGTTAGACCACCAACAGCAAGGATAATAATGAACAACCAGCTGATGACTTTATTTTTTATTGAGTACTCAGCAATGTTCATTATTGTTTATTCTCCACAACATCCACATGTTTCCCTTCACGTAATTTACGTAGGTTTGAATTAATCAGAACGTCGCCTTCCTTAACTCCCGACGACACAATAGCTCCGTTGCCATTCACTTGAGAAATCATCACAGGTACCTGAGTGACAACGTCACCCTCTTTTTTCCATACAAAGAACTCATTCTCTTCGCTGCCCGCTTGAAGCGCCGTTACTGGAATACTGTAACCATCGATGGAGGTAATCCCCGCTTTCACCATATCGACCAGAACACTGACGCTGGTTCCCGGTAGAATCTCTGCTTGTGGCTGTGGCATCGTCAAATACATTTCGTAAGTTTGAGTTTCGGAGTTAGGCTCACTTGTGTGCTCTAAATAGTCCAAAGCAAATGTGTCACTAATGCCGGAGAAGGTTGCTCTAGGCTTGTAACTCATGTTGTCTGAATTTGGGTCCACCATAGCGAGAACATTGTCGGAAAGCTCGATACGCACGTACACCAAATCATTTTGATATAGGTTCAACACCGGCTCCCCAACTGCCACACGTTCAAAACGCTCTTTAAAAACGTCAGACACTTTACCGGCGAACGGGGCAAATAAACGGGTGTAGTTCAATTGATTGGTGGCGTTATAGAAATTAGCCTCTGCCAACTCTTTATTAGCCGTTAGCTCATCAAGCTCGGCCTTTGAGATCATCTGACGTGCGTGTAGGTCTTCGCCGCGTTTGAGCTGACGAATCGCCAGTGTATATTGCGCTTCTGCGTCATTTACGGCTTGCTTTTCTTTACTGTCATCCAACTTTGCGATCATTTGGCCTTGCTTAACAACGTCGCCCGCTTTCACCAACACGTGTTGAATTTCTCCCGCGCGGCGGAATGCCATAGGTGTTTGCTCTGCTGGTACAACTATTCCTTTAAAAGCTCGATATTGGCTTTGTACCGGCGCATCCACAGAGATAGTCGACACAAAAAGCGGCTGCTCGACGACAGCTTGGTTTTCATTTTTGCAACCCGTTAAAACTGCAAGCGCAATTGCAGAGATCGTAAATAGAGATCGTTTCATTAAATGCCTCCCTCACGAACCCAAGCTTTCACGACTTGTCCTTCGACCAGTCGCTCAACGCCAGCAACAACAACGTAATCATTGTTATCAAGCCCTGCTTTCACACCTCCAGAGGCATCAAGAGACACTGTGACTTTATTAACTTGCTGTGTGTTTCTGTCCATTACCCACACTTCGCCTTGCGTCTCTTTTTTGTTTACCCAAGCAGATTGAGGCAACGTCATCGCGTCCGATAGATGTTGTTTAGCTATGTGCACCTGCCCTGTCATACCTGTTAGCAAATTGCGATCTTCTGGTCGAGTGATGGTTACGATCGCCTCATAACTGTTGGTATCGACATTTGGCTGAGTCGAAATTTCTTTAAATTTTCCAGGGATACGTTTTCCTGGCTCGCTATCCATCGTCACCCACATATCGGAATTTTGCAGTGACTCAAGTGATACGGATTCCGCATAACTGACTGGCAGTGTGAACGACACATCTAAGGTCGTGTTATCGATAAGATTCAGGATCTCTTGCTTCTCTGCGACCACTTGAAACGGGTTGACATAGGTGTATGACACGATGCCATCAAAAGGCGCGTGAATCTTGGTATAACTCAAGTCTGTTTTGGCTTGTTCGTAGTTTGCCAATGCCGCTTTATATTGAGTTTCTTTCTGGTCGTACTCATCTGTACTAATCAGCTTTTTTCCATAAAGGTTTTTCGCACGCTCCCATTGCGTTTTTGCTAACGCGAATTGTGCTTGAGAGGCGTCTAACGCAAGCTGAAGATCTTTAGGGTCTAACGTTGCAAGCACTTCACCTTTTTTTACCTCTTGGCCCATGCGAACAAGTAATTCATCGACCTCACCACCCACCTGAAAAGAAAGCTGTGCGCGATGTGTCGCATCAATACGCGCTAAAAAGGCATGCGAGTCTTCAACTTCTAGATCTTTCACCGCCAGTAATTTTACAGGTTTGATTAAAGGTTCAGACGGCTCGGAAATGGCTTTGTTACACCCAGTTAGCATGCCAGAGAGACTTAATGTCACCACAGCACCAACTAAAGTGCGCTTTAAATATTGTTTTCGCACCCGCTTTCTCCGTAGGTTTATATATTACACAGTTGTGCAGTATATGCAGAATTTGAAATTGATCAACATATTTTCCAGGTGGAAAGCAAATTAATTAGTCAAAGCGTCCGGTTTCTGGTAAAAGTAAGCGCGTTGATCAATATTCGGGAAAATTCGAACTATGAATGAAAGAAAGCAGGGGCGTAGAAGTGCTGAAGCCGCAGAACAAACTAAGTGTCTGATCCTTAAGGTGGCAGCAGATATGTTTTGTGAACTTGGTTACGAGCGTGTCTCACTGCGCAATATCAGTGAAAAGGCTGGTGTTTCACATAGTTTGATCCGTCACCACTTCGGCAGCAAAGAGAAGATTTGGCAAGCGGTTAGCGACGCGATGGATGAATTCATGCAGTGCTATATGGCTGAATTAATCAATGAGATGCCTGAGAACACACCTTCGAATAGAAAAATTTATCTGTTCATGGTTCGCATGCTGGCATTTGCGCTCGTTAATCCTCACCCAGTACAGATGATCGCTGATGCTATTCGCCAAGGCGATGATGGTGCCCTGCTGCAGTATTTCTTAAAGTCAAAAGATGAGTTTGCTGCGATATTTACCGGAATTTTTGAGCAGTACAACAGTGAAAACCCTAACGCCCAATTTGATCAGTGGGAATCAAAGTGGCAGATGTTGATTTTTGCACATGGTGCAATCAGTCTTACTCCGATGATGCAAGAGACATGGCCTGACATCGCTGATAATCGCGAAAAAATGCTGATCAAACATTGGGAGCTGTTCAATACGATCATGGCGTCTCAGTTTGGGATTGCAAAAGAAGACATGATTCATCCGGAAAAACTTGAAGATATCGTTATCGACATGTGTTGTACAATCGACAAAGCGGTCGGATAAGGCTGCAGAAACTACGATAACTTCCAAGCGTATATATAAAGCCGATATACATAAAAATGCCGAGCTAGAAAGCTCGGCATTTTTGCTTGTTTCTTGCCTCGCGAATACGCGAAGAATGACAATAATGAGTAACCTAACCGCGGTAGTAACGTTGCGGTACAAACGGCATTTTCTCAACCGTCATTGGTAGCATTTTTCCGCGTACTTCAGCGAACAATTCGGTACCAATCGCAGCAAGATCAGCACGCACATAACCCATTGAGACAGGCTTACCTGCATTTGGACCCGCAGTGCCGCTGGTGACAACGCCAATTTTAACGCCATCAGCATCAAACAATTCCGCGCCTTCACGGACTGGTGCTTTAGTTTGGCCGACCAAACCGACACGCTTGCGCGCCACATCTTTGGTCTCGATCTGCTTAAGAATAATATCCGCACCTGGGAAACCACCTTCACGTTCACCGCCGATACGACGAACCTTTTGGATGCCCCATAACAAGCTTGCTTCTACAGGCGTAGTTGTTGTGTCTAGGTCATGACCGTATAGGCAAAGACCACACTCAAGACGAAGTGAATCACGAGCACCAAGGCCAATCCATTCAACTTCCTCTTCCGCGGTCAGTTTACGTGCGAGTTCTTCTGCCTTGTCAGCAGGAACCGAGATCTCGTAACCATCTTCGCCAGTGTAGCCGCTACGAGAAAGAATGCATTCGGCGCCTAAAATATCGACTTTACGAATATCCATGAACAGCATGTCAGAAACTTCTGAGGCAAAACGCGCCAATACAGCTGCCGCTTTAGGACCTTGGATCGCAAGCAGAGCACGGTCTTCGATAATGTCTAGCTCAACACCAGATGGCAAATGCGCTTGTAGGTGTACAATGTCTTGTTCTTTGCATGCCGCGTTCACAACCACAAAAAGATGATCGCCTAGGTTCGCTACCATCAAGTCATCCATGATGCCGCCCTCTTCATTAGTGAAGAACGCATAACGCTGTTTACCAGACTCAAGATCCACAATATCCACTGGCACTAATGTTTCTAGGAACGCAGCTGCACCGTCACCAATTAGGCGAAGTTGTCCCATATGAGAAACATCAAACAGACCTGCCGCATCACGAGTGTGTAAGTGTTCCTTTTTTACGCCTAGAGGATACTGAACAGGCATATCGTAACCCGCGAACGGGACCATTTTGGCACCAACTTCAACGTGAAGTGCGTGTAGTGGTGTTTTCAGTAGTTCTTGAGTCATTTTCGTCTCCATTTAGATAGACCCGAGAATGCTATCGGCATTCGATGTGTTTCCAATAATAAACACGGCTCATTCTATTTTGCACGAACAAGACGTAGATCGACTTGCAAAAGTGTGACTCTTAACATTTTAATCACAACAAATCGTACAAAAAAAGCGCTTTAATGAGTATGTACTCATCAAAAAAGCGCCTTTTCATCATAACGACCACCGAGAGCAATCGTTTGCTTTCACTATAGGAAATTTACAACTATTTATCACTATTTGGCTGTCACCCACAAAATGTGCGCATCTTCCTCGCTAACACTGGTCAACATATGTCCCATGTTCGCATCGTAATAGACGCTGTCGCCCTCGCTTAGAACAACAGGTTCATAGAACTCAGAATAGAACATGACCTCACCAGATAAGATAAGCAGAAATTCTTCACCATCATGACGAACCCAGTCTTTGTATTCATCAAAACTGCGAGCACGAATTTGGCTCTTAAACGGCATCATTTTCTTATTGGAAAGTTGAGTAGCAAGCAGCTCATGTTCATAAGTTTGCGTTGGGTGTGGTTTACCTTCATTCTTCTTGGTAACATCTCTACGCCCTGTTGCAACTTTTTTTCTAGGCGGTTCAAAGAGTTGCGGCATATCAATTTGTAAACCAAGCGCCAATTTTTGCATTGCTTGAAATGTCGGAGAGATCTGCTCATTTTCTATTTTACTTAGTGTAGAACGAGCAAGCCCTGTTCGCTGACTGGCTTCTTCTAGTGTAATACCAAGTTTTGAGCGGATATCCTTGATACGCTGACCCAGCTTTAACGGCTCGATATTTTGATCATTTTGCTCTTTCGCTAACGTCATCGATGGGTATTCATCGTAAATACTTTCTGCCATAAATCCCTCTATAGATATCCTTATTTTTGTCCTACTCGCATTGTGCATGAAGCACATAGTGGATAAAAGTCCACCAAGTGAATTAAACCGTGCTCTTGTTAACAATTTTTGAAATCTTGTTTCCTATAGGAAATTTTTGGTTGATTGTTCCCGCCGCAGGCGCTATGTTACCAACTTGTTAGATGTAGAGATGCATATTTCCGTAAGAGATTGGTAAAGGAAACACGCAATCCGACGGAGTTTTTGCCCACATTTAGGGCCGGATGTTCACTCTGTTCTGCTATGCAGTTCAGCTGTTTTGAGGACAAATGAACCACAACCGCAAATCATAATTCATCTATTGCGGGTTCATTTTAAGATTTGGAAGGTCAACTACCATGAATAAGAGTTACCCTAACCACAGCTTGGAAAACTTTTTCTCTACCAACCTCTCTGCGACAGATGATGCTGTCTTTGCTGGAATTCAGGCGGAATCCGCTCGCCAAAACGAACAAATCGAACTTATCGCTTCTGAGAACATTGTTTCTAAAGCGGTAATGCAAGCTCAAGGCACATGCCTAACTAACAAATACGCTGAAGGTTATCCAGGTCGTCGTTACTACGGTGGTTGTGAGCACGTAGATACAGTGGAAGCCATTGCTATCGAACGCGCGAAAAAACTTTTTAGTTGCGAATACGCAAACGTTCAACCTCACTCAGGCGCTCAAGCAAATGGTGCGGTGAAGCTGGCTCTTCTTCAACCAGGTGACACCATTCTTGGCATGTCTTTGGACGCTGGTGGCCACCTAACACACGGTGCACGCCCAGCACTTTCTGGTAAATGGTTTAACGCAGTTCAATACGGCGTTGATCGCGAAACACTGGAAATCAACTACGACGACGTTCGTGCACTTGCAATAGAACACAAACCAAAGATGATCATCGCGGGTGGCAGTGCTATTCCACGCGTTATCGATTTTGCTAAGTTCCGTGAAATCGCTGACGAAGTTGGCGCAATTCTTATGGTCGATATGGCGCACATTGCTGGCCTTATCGCAACAGGTGCACACCCTAGCCCATTGCCACATGCGCATGTTGTGACAACCACAACACACAAAACATTGCGTGGCCCTCGCGGCGGTATGATCCTGACTAACCACGAAGACATCATTAAGAAAATCAACTCCGCCGTATTCCCTGGCCTACAAGGCGGCCCACTAATGCACGTTATCGCAGCAAAAGCGGTTGCATTTGGAGAGGCGCTTGGCCCTGAATTTAAAACTTATATTGATTCGGTGATCAATAACGCAAAAGTCCTAGCGGAAGTATTGCAAACTCGCGGTTGCGACATCGTAACTGGTGGCACAGACACGCACCTAATGCTGGTTGACCTTCGCCCTAAAGGCTTGAAAGGCAACAAAGCAGAAGAAGCTCTAGAACGTGCTGGGATCACATGTAACAAAAATGGCATCCCATTCGATACAGAGAAGCCTATGATTACATCGGGCATCCGTTTAGGAACGCCTGCGGGTACAAGCCGCGGCTTTGGCGCTGAAGAATTCAAACTCATCGGTAATTGGATAGGTGACGTGCTGGATGGTTTGGTGAACAACCCAGAAGGTGACGCAGACGTTGAAAAACGCGTTCGCAAAGAAGTAAAAGAACTTTGCAGTCGCTTCCCTCTTTACCAATAAACGATTTTTTAAAAATCACAATAATTCCTGACAAGTTATTTGGAGATTAAGCAATGGACAAAACACTGAAGTTTACAGATAGCCACGAGTGGGTACGTGACAACGGTGACGGCACAGTAACACTTGGTATTTCTGAGCATGCGCAAGAAATGTTGGGTGACGTAGTATTCGTTGACCTACCAGACGTAGAAGATGAAGTAGAAGCAGGTGAAAGCTTCTCTTTGGTTGAGTCTGTAAAAGCAGCGTCAGATATCTACTCTCCTGTTACCGGTGAAATCGTAGAAATCAACGAAGAACTAGAAGACAGCCCAGAGCTAATCAACGAAGAACCGTACGAAGGTGGTTGGATTGTGAAAGTGAAGCTTTCAAACCCATCTGAGTTGGATGACTTAAAAGACGCGGAAGAATACCTAAACTCTATCGAAGAAGAGTAATTAGGATGTGACGAAAGCTGTTCCCTAGCCTGTTTAGAGAGCAGCTTTTTTTCTAGGTTCGGACGTATAATTAAATGTGTCACTAACGACCATTTCCGTTACCCGAGCCAAGGAGTAGGTAAAGGACAATGACTGAATTACTTCAAAGCCTCAGCACACAAAATGAGTTCGTTGGACGCCACAACGGACCAAGCAAATCAGACCAACAAAAAATGTTGGATGCCATCAACGCGGTAAGCCTTGACGCCCTCATCGAAGAAACCGTGCCTGCACAAATTCGCCTAGAACAACCAATGACGTTGGCAGAAGCGAAAAGCGAAGCAGACATGCTAGTGACGATGAAGCAGTTTGCTAAACAAAACCAAATTAAACGTACATTCATTGGCCAGGGCTACTACAACACGTTTACTCCAAACGTCATTCTACGTAACGTGCTAGAAAACCCTGGCTGGTATACCGCTTACACACCTTACCAACCTGAAATTTCTCAAGGTCGCTTGGAAGCCCTTTTAAACTTCCAACAAATGATCATCGACCTAACTGGTATGGAAATCGCGAACGCCTCATTGCTAGACGAAGCAACAGCGGCAGCAGAAGCAATGACTCTGTGTAAGCGCGCAGGTAAGAGCAAGAGTAACGTATTCTTTGTGGCTGACGATGTTCACCCACAAACGCTAGAAGTAGTAAAAACTCGTGCAAAATTCATCGGCTTTGAAGTTCTGGTTGGTTCGCTAGAATCCCTACCAGAGCAAGACGTGTTCGGCGCTTTAGTTCAATACCCAAGCACAACAGGTGAAGTTCGTGACCTAACGGACATCATCGCAAAAGCGCAAGCAAACAAAACGCTTGTCACTGTTGCGACTGACCTGCTTGCTTCTACCCTATTGAAGCCTGCTGGTGAAATGGGCGCAGACGTAGCAATCGGTTCTGCACAACGTTTTGGCGTTCCTATGGGTTACGGCGGTCCACACGCAGCATTCATGGCAACGCGTGACAAACACAAGCGTACCATGCCAGGTCGTGTTATCGGTGTTTCTATCGATACCAACGGTAACCAAGCACTGCGCATGGCAATGCAAACTCGTGAGCAGCATATCCGCCGCGAAAAAGCGACATCGAACATCTGTACCGCTCAAGCATTGCTAGCGAACATGGCGTCTTTCTACGCGGTTTACCACGGCGCAGAAGGTCTACGCACTATTGCTCGCCGTACACACCATATGACTGCGATTATCGCCGCTGGCCTAACCAAAGGCGGCTTTGAACTTGCTCATAACAGCTTCTTCGATACCATCACGATCAACACAGGTTCAAAAACAGAAGAGCTTTACGCAAAAGCACTTTCAGCAGACATTAACCTACGTCTACTACCTGGCAAGCTAGGTATTAGCTGTGACGAAACAACCACGGTCGCTGATGTAGAAGCACTATTTGCAGTCTTTGGTGTAAAAGAAGACGTAGCAGCACTATCGACGGAAATCGCAGGCAACGAGTTTGCGGCAATTCCAGAAGCGCTACGCCGCACAACAGAATACCTGACTCACCCTGTATTCAATACGCACCATAGCGAAACGCAAATGATGCGTTACCTGAAACAGCTAGAGAACAAAGACTTCTCGCTAACGCACGGCATGATCCCACTAGGCAGCTGTACGATGAAGCTGAACGCAGCAGCAGAGATGATCCCAATCACTTGGCCAGAGTTTGGTTCTATCCACCCATTCGCGCCAGCAGAACAAGCGGCGGGCTATGCAGCACTAGCGAAAGATCTAAAAGAGAAGCTTTGTGAGATCACAGGCTACGACGCATTCTCACTTCAGCCAAACTCTGGTGCATCTGGTGAGTATGCAGGTCTTATCGCTATTCAACGTTACCACGAAAGCCGTGGCGAAGGTCACCGCAACGTATGTTTGATCCCAAGCTCTGCGCACGGTACTAACCCTGCGACAGCATCTATGGTGTCAATGAAAGTTGTCGTGGTTAAGTGTGATGAAGAAGGCAACATCGACATCGACGACCTAGCAGCGAAAATCGAGAAGCACAAAGACAACCTATCAAGCATTATGATCACTTACCCTTCTACGCACGGCGTTTACGAAGAGAAAGTGAAAGAAGTGTGTGAAATGGTTCATGCCGCTGGCGGTCAGGTTTACCTAGACGGAGCTAATATGAACGCGCAGGTTGGTCTAACATCACCAGGCTTTATTGGTTCAGACGTTTCTCACCTAAACCTACACAAAACCTTCTGCATCCCGCACGGTGGTGGCGGTCCGGGTATGGGTCCTATCGGTGTGAAATCTCACCTAGCGCCTTTCCTACCAGGCCATATTGAAGACGGCGTAGAAGGCGAAGATTTTGCAGTATCAGCAGCAGATATGGGTAGCGCTTCTATCCTACCGATCTCTTGGGCTTACATCGCAATGATGGGCGAAGCAGGCCTAACAGATGCAACAAAAGTAGCAATTCTGAACGCAAACTACGTGATGGAAACACTTCGCCAACACTACCCTGTTCTTTACCGTGGCAAAAATGGTCGTGTAGCGCACGAATGTATTATCGACATTCGTCCACTGAAAGAAGAAACAGGCATCAGCGAAGAAGACATTGCGAAGCGTCTAATGGACTACGGTTTCCACGCACCAACTATGTCGTTCCCTGTAGCGGGTACGCTAATGGTTGAGCCAACGGAATCGGAGGATCTAGAAGAGCTAGACCGCTTCTGTGATGCGATGATCGCTATCCGCGAAGAAATGGAAAAAGTGAAAAACGGTGAATGGCCACTAGAGAACAACCCTCTCGTTAATGCGCCACACACGCAAGTTGACCTTTCTGCTGAAGAGTGGGACCGTCCTTACTCTCGCGAGCTTGGCTGCTTCCCTTCTAAAGCGACCAAATCTTGGAAGTACTGGCCAACAGTAAACCGCGTAGATAACGTATACGGCGACCGTAACCTAATCTGCTCGTGCCCAAGCATCGATAACTACGAAGATTAATTTTTGGTAGCATCTAAATAGACAAAGGCGAACCGTTTGGTTCGCCTTTTTTGTTTATGGTGTGCCGTCCTGAAATGTGTTGATCTATCGTGGAGGAATGATGACTACTTATTGCTTGCGCAAAAGTGATTTAGAGATACAGTGACTTCTAAGAACCTCTGAATTAGCACTAATATCTCAGAGCCTTAAAGGCTGGTTGGATACTCCTCATGAACACTATGTTATGCAGGTGCTATGTAGTTTCTCAGTTCAGTTGCAGTAAGTCCCATTTATTACCATAGAGATCTTGGAACACCACCACTGTTCCGTATTCTTCGACACGAGGCTCTTCATTAAATACAACACCATTTTTCTTCATCAACTCATAGTCACGCCAGAAATCATTAGTTTGCAGGAACAAGAAAACACGACCACCTGTTTGATTTCCTACTGCGTGCGTTTGCTCCGGTGTACTCGCTTGAGCCAAAAGAAGGTTTGTACCATTGGAGTTTGGAGGAGAAACTTGAACCCAGCGTTTACCACCACCTAGGCTGGTATCTTCAACCAGGGTGAATTGAAGTTTTTGAGTATAAAATTCGATAGCATCGTCGTAATTTTCAACGACTAGAGCAATGTTTCCGATTTGCTGCTGAACAGTTTTGGACATGATGATTTCCGCTGTGTCAAAACGCTAATTGTACGCTATTTTGAGGCTTTTCTAGAAAGCACGTAACGCCTTGCAAAAGTGTAAGGCACACAATACAAATGTTTACGCATAGCATCAAATAGACATCCTTTTTCGCTTTCTTCGTTCACTCCTTTATCTAACTTTATTGAGTGCATGTCGAAAATCTTCAATCTTTTGCTAAGAGCGTTTTTTATTATGTGAAAAACAGAGGAGAATGACCATGAAAAAACGACTCAACTATATTGAAGTAGCGCCAAAGGCAATAGAAATCCTGTACGCTCAGGAAGCTTACTTCCATGAACAATTTAGCCAATCAGAAACCATGAACATGATCATATGGGAACTGGTTAAGTTACGCATATCGCAAATCAATCAATGTGCATTTTGTATCGACATGCATAGTAAAGATGCGCTTAAGTTAGGTGAAAAGCCGGAACGCATATGGGGGCTTAGTGCATGGAGAGATATGCCATTCTACAGCGATGCAGAACACATTGCACTAGGCTGGGCTGAATTACTAACTGCTGGCCTACCAGTAGATGATGATACCTATCAGCTGACCTTGAATACCTTCGGAGAAGAAGCTATGGTCAACCTAACAATTGCGATCAACGCGATCAATAGTTGGAACCGAATAGTTAAGGCATTTAAGCCAAAGGTTGGAGACTATAAGCCTAGATAATTCTATCTGACAGTTTTTACTTATAAGTCACTGCTTATACCTCAACTTAATATGATGAAAAGTACATGTGTATCACTATCTCATTTTAAGTTGAGGTTAAATAGGATGATTCATTTGAACTTAGAATTTGATATTTTAAAACCTCAAAAGGCTTTAGCTGGCTATGTTCAAGCCATTTGGTCAGCATCCGTCAAACCTGATACGACGCAAACCGTACGTAAACAATTACTCAGTGATGCTGGTACAGGTGTGGTATTCATTTTACAGAATGAAGTACAAATGGATGGTGAGTGGCAAACGCCAGGGGTTGTCCTACTACCTGTGAGCATTCTGGCACATCAAGTCTGCCTACCGCCAGGCGCGGTGATGACTGGCGTACGCTTTCATCCTGCAGTTGGTTATCAACTATTTGGTAAACGCCTAGAACAGCTATTGCGGATTCAAGATGACCACCCTTTGGCTTCTTCTGCGCTAGCAACATTTGAGTCTCTGCAAACAGCGCGTTCGCCGTCTGCAAGGATTTCTACTTTGTATCGCTGGGTTCAAGCACTGATTGAGGAATATGAACCACAGTACGTCCGCCACATCATTGACCAGCCTACAGGGACGCTCAGTCAGCGCCAGAGAGAGCGCAATTTTCAGAAATGGTTGGGGATTACTCCTAAACATTACCAACGTATTAAACGAGTGAAGCACACTTTAGAACTACTCCGAGCGCAACCCGATCTTACTTTATCGGAGTTGGCGCTGGAGCAAGGTTTTTCTGATCAAGCACACATGACTAGAGAATGTAAGCAGATTGCGCGCATGACACCGAAGCAGTTTCTCCGAAAGAGAAATCTCTAAACCTTTTTAGCTTTGTACATCAAACCCAGTTGATTCAGAATCAACCAAGCACTTGTTATGATGTTCGATCATATATCACCTACTTTTTAGATCGCTCATTCCAGCTTGATGTGAATTTGTTAGCTCGCTTTTGATGCCGCGTGCTGTTCTACCATAAACGCGATCACTTCTTCGTTTAAGCAGGATTTGCTGATGTATTGGCGCTGTTTACCAAGGTGAAGGATAAAGCCCAAATCAGTTTGTTCGAGTTGGTCGATATCATTCCAAGCGAGGCTGCGGTCAACTTTACCACTTTTGTAGCGCACGCCATCTGCATTCACTTCAAAAGCCACTTTACTGCCACGGCTTGAACTGATGGTTTGACGCCACAGCCACCAAGTTCTTTTGAAGTAAACGCTGCACGCTTCAATCACACTCAATACGATAAAGAACCAACCGACATAACCGTTAGGTAGCAGTTCAAACTCCAATAAAACCACACCAAAGATAAGAAACAGTATCCCTTTTAAGTACGCTTGTGGGAACTTCGTTCGCTGGCTAGTTTGATCATAACACTCAGCAAAGAAAGATTTGTCGAGTATGTATTCTGTAGTGAATTCGAAATCTTTAGACATGTATGGTTACTTCAAGGCTTCTGTAAATGAGTAATCTTGGTTGCACTCTCGCAACGCCTGCATTGTAGCGCTTCTCGGGATTTATCTTTAGTCCTTTTGATTCTGTTTTGTAAATCAATGATACCGCCACGCAAAAAAGACCTCGGTGCACTCGCCAAGATCAAACAAGGCGAACCATTTGGCTCGCCTTGTTAATTAATGGCCTGTGTTAAGTAATGACCTATGTGACTTCTTGAGTTTTCTACTTTAGAGGGTCGTTGTCTGGCAATGCACTGTGTATCCATACTGCCAGTCGGTGTTTGATGCTTGCGCCGTCTAGCTTACTTTCCGGTAGTGGTGTTATCTGTTTTGCATCGACCAAGAATAGGTAAATCGCTTTTACTCTCAGAGGTTGTGGTGACTGTGGAAGGTCAAAACCTTGTAGTTTCGCCATCTTCCCACCAATCTCTAGTGCCTTCTTGACCAGTTTGTCTTCATTGTGAAGCTTGGAGCTTTTTGACATTGATAAATCCTCTTCTTCGCTTCGGCTAAGAATACATTAAGTATCGCCAATAACGTGTTATAAAACTCTCATATTGATTACGTAGCGTCGATTTTTTGGAATCTACATCGACAAAGATATACCAATTGGTTCGCCTTTCTTTTTCTGTCACTTTCGATAATACTCTTGCGCAATATTACTCAGCTGGAAAATTTTATGCCTCAAGCAAACTCTGTGGTCGTACTCGACTTTGAAACCACAGGTCTCTCTCCTACTTTAGGTGATCGCGCAATAGAAATTGGTGCGGTAAAGTTAGTCGATGGCGAGGTTGTTGATAGTTTTCAGCAACTCATGAATCCCGGTTTCAGAGTGAGCTCTTTCATTGAGAACTATACCGGCATTACCAACAATATGTTACGTTCGGCACCAAGCTGCGAAGAGGTAATGGCGTCATTTAGTGAGTTCATTGCTGGCGAGAACCTTATCGCTCACAACGCGTCTTTCGATAAACGATTTTTAGATGCAGAGCTTGAACGAATCAACTGTGGTTATTCGGGTGAGTTTGCTTGCTCCTTGCTGGTAGCAAGACGGCTCATTCAAGATGCCCCATCACACAAGCTAGGTGAACTTGTTCGCTATAAAAATATCGACAACGACGGTGTTTTTCACCGCGCACTAGCCGATGCACAAATGACGGCCAAGCTTTGGCTCTTAATGGTCGAAGGGATAGAAAACTTAGGCGTCGCAAAACCAAGTTTTCAGTTGATGCAAACGGTTAGTAAAACAGCCAAAGGAAAAGTCGACCTGCTACTCGCCAAAAGCCGTGCTTAACACCCTCCCAACTAAAATCTGATTCTAGTCTCTTAGACGTTTAAGTGATTTTCGATATACATGCGATATTAGTTATATCAGTGAATATCGCAGTGCTTCTTATTCAAAACAAAGGTTGGCTAGATCACTCTATCCTCCAAAACTCCTAAAAAATCGTGAATTATGTCTCACCGATTTAGATACTCGCTATAGTCACTCAAGACAATACGCAACAATTCGAGGTGTATTCACTGACTACTGATTTATAAGCTATGATCAACAATGTTTTTCTGTTCTTAGAACAATTTGCAGCTTTACTCATACTCGTACTGATTTCTGCTTTTGCTGTTGGCTTTTTATTTTTTGGTAAGGAAGCTCAAGAATTTACACCAAGTATAAAAGGACGTATTACGAAGAACGATACTCCCATAAAAAATGCAAATGTAGTACTTAATATTCGGTCAGCAAATCGTTCTTTCGAACGTAGCTTCACCACTAATACAAATGGGGAATTCAAGTTTGATCCTGTTTTCAGAAAAAGGAACAAAGTTCTAAGTATTTTCGATGGTCTATTTCAAACAATATGCAGCGTAGAAGTGACTACAACCGTTGCTAATCAAAAGGTTGTTATTTGGAAAGGAATTTTCAGGCATCACGTCATCGGTGTGAAGGAAAGAGTAAATATGTCTAATTTAAACTGCGAAGCCACCAATCCCATCAGAAAGTTTGAATTTCAATCCCATGGGGATTCCGTAAGTAGTCAATGTGACTTAAGTGATTACTTAAAAGTAAACAGATAGAGTATTGCTTACTCTATCAAACTCCTCAACGTCCTAATCCGAAAGCGGCAGTTCGCTGGTCTCCCCTACAAAACTGGCTTACTATGCCAGTTACCGAAAACGCTTTGTGAGTCACTCATGAGCAGAAAAAATAACAAAAATCTCAGCATTCTTCTTAAACTCAACACCTTTATTGCACCTTATAAATGGCGGGTTGCGGCGGCTTTGGTTGCCCTTGTCGCGACGGCAAGTTTGACGTTATCCGTTGGCTATGGAGTACGTATTCTTATCGACCAAGGCTTTGCTCAGCAATCATTGCAAGAGCTTACCAATGCGATTCAGTTTATTGTCGGTGTCACATTGTGTATTGCCATTGGGACCTTCTTTCGCTTTTACCTTGTCTCTTCCGTAGGTGAGCGCGTCAGTGCGGATATTCGCCTTTCAGTGTTTAACCATGTGATTACGCTGCATCCGAGCTATTTTGAGACCAACAGTAGCGGCGATATTATGTCGCGCCTGACTACCGATACCACGTTGCTGCAAAGCATTATTGGTTCATCGTTCTCGATGGCGATGCGTAGCGCTTTGATGTGCTTTGGGGCCATCATAATGTTGTTTGCCACCAACGTTAAGCTCACGCTGATTGTGCTTGCTTCTGTGCCTTTGGTTTTGGTTCCGATTTTGTTTTATGGACGACGCGTGCGTGCGCTCTCTCGCCAAAGTCAAGACTCAATGGCCGATGTCGGCAGCTACGCAGGTGAAGCGATAGAACATATTAAAACCGTGCAAAGTTTTAGCTCAGAGCCGTACGAACGAGCGGCTTTCGCTGTCGAGGTGGAAAAAGCGTATGAAGTGGGCAGACAGAGAGTAAAACAACGCGCAATCCTGATATCAGGCGTTATTGTGATTGTGTTCAGCGCAATTGCAGGCATGCTTTGGGTTGGCGGCAGAGATGTGATTCACGGAAAGATGTCTGCGGGAGACCTAGCAGCGTTTGTGTTTTACGCCATTATGGTTGCCTCATCGACTGCAACCATTTCCGAAGTCATGGGTGAACTGCAAAGAGCCGCAGGTGCTACCGAGCGACTGATTGAGATTCTTCAAGTAGACAGCGATATTAAAGCGCCAAGCAACTATTTGCCTGTCCGTCCGGACATACCTGCTGAGGTTAACTTTAATTCGGTGAGTTTCAACTACCCTTCTCGCCCAAATCAACCAGCTATCAAAGAATTAAATCTAACCGCAGAACAAGGCAAAGTATTGGCGTTGGTTGGCCCTTCTGGTGCAGGTAAAACAACACTATTCGAATTGCTGCAACGCTTTTATGACCCACAACAGGGGCAAGTGTTGTTTGGTGGCGAAGATATTCGACAGTTCGACCCAAAAGAGCTTCGACGCCAAATGGCACTCGTACCACAACAGCCAGCGCTGTTTAGCCATGATGTGTTCCACAATATTCGCTACGGCAATCCAGAAGCCACGGATGAACAAGTCATCGAAGCCGCCAAAAAAGCTCATGTCCATGAGTTTATTGAGAAGCTTCCCGAAGGCTATCACAGCTTTTTAGGCGAGCGCGGCGTTAGACTATCAGGTGGTCAAAAGCAGCGCATTGCGATTGCCCGCGCGATTCTAAAAGATCCAAAAATCTTACTACTAGACGAAGCTACCAGCGCCCTTGATAGTGAAAGTGAACATCACGTTCAGCAAGCACTTGAAGCACTGATGAAAGGACGCACAACACTTATCATTGCTCATCGCCTTTCGACTATCCAACATGCGGATAAAATAGCGGTGCTGGACAATGGTGAGTTAGTCGATGTTGGTAACCACCAATCATTAATGCAAAGCTGTGAGTTGTATCAGCGACTCGTGGCGTTACAATTTAAGCACTTAGAGTAACGCCTAGCTAAGCCCTCAAGAATAAGCAAAAACGGACCAAGTGATTTAATGCCAATAGCTTAACGATGTTTTTGTGTCATTCCAGCGAGCCTTGGCGAGACTAGGAATCTAATAGCAACGTGCTGAGGAGTGGTTAAAGAGACAATTTTGACCATAAAGAGCTAGGATAGAAGATCCTATATCACGCACCTTCGTCGCTGTACAAGATGACGAAATACAAAAAGATGCCACTCGCAGTTAAACGAGCGGCATTAAAAACCAAGTGGTTCTCCTTTTAATACAGGAACTCAGGTAAGAATCCAGTAACCAGCGTACGTACTCTCCCTTCAACTAGAAACACTCATCCCCAAGTACCATATAAAATCCAATCAACTTCATTTGTAACAAGTTAGGTTTCAAAAATAGGAAATTACCACTGTAAAAATTCACCGCGTTTTGTCTTGCTGCCTATGGTTACAATGTTCGTGAAATCAATGCCTTTAAACCAAGTTACAAGTAAGTGGCACCGAGATGAACAGTGAAGCGAAACAACTTTTTTATCATTTATGTCAGCAATACGATGCGCTTTCTCAAGAACTAGAGTCTCGCGCGTTTCCTGAGTTTTCCGAGACCATCACTCATCCGCTTGGACACTGCTTTGTCCGTTGCCCTGTTGGCAGTCAGCGCTTTTCCATTGTTGCAGTCAACTTTGCGCCCTCCGTTCGCGGGCAAGGTGTGCTTACTGCATTTATCGACTACATTAAAAGCCATCCATATCATTACCAAGGCGTTGAGGTCGCTATCATTGAAAACAAAAGCTTAGCAAAACGACTGTTGTCTCTTGGCTGGAAGTACAAGTCTCTGTTTGGCAAAGTTTTCTTCGCCAGCAAGCCTACCCTAGTGAAGGACTTTCAGTCAGCGTGATGGTTATTACGACACCGCATCGGTACCCAAAGTAAAAACCATCACTCAAAATCCGTAAGCATATTGAGAAAAGTTTGGCGGTCTTCCGCTGTACTACCTCGATGAGCAGTGTATTCGACGTGTTCATCCGCGCTGGCTTTTGGGGATAGATTGATGCCCCACAGCGCGTTAATTTGGTTTGGGACGATGGAGTAACGCACGTCAACAATTCGCATTTCGTTATTCGGGTCTTGCGCTACAAAACCATTTGAAAACCAACGGAAACGTTCGATGTCTTTCGCTTGCTGCGATTGCGGATCGAGCCATGGAAATTGAGTCTTCACATTGAGCTTTGGTGTGGATTCGCCTGGGTAGATTTTTATTGAACGCCCCACTCTTACCGCATCCACATAGTAGTTATCTTCCGTTTCATAAATCACTTTCCAGACCAAAAGATTCCCGAAGGTTGGTTTTGCTTTTAGCTGCAAAGCGCTGTGCTGTCGCTCTTGGACGATTTTCCACCCGGCCGCTTCTGCTCTATCTCGTTGAATAACCCCAAGAGTCAGATAAGCCAGAGACCATAGAAATGCGACACGCGCGTAATTTCGATTTCGCTTCAGTGCGGCAAACAAAAGCAGGATCAAAATAGGAAATGTGAAAGCGGGGTCGATAACCGAGATTGTGTTCCAAGCATAGCGTGTGTTGCTTATCGGCCAAAAAAGCTGAGTCCCATAGCTGGTGCAAGCATCTAACAGCGCATGGGTGCTATAACCAAGGGCACAATAAAACCAACTCTGTCGGAAGTTTAGCCCTCGTCTTTTTGCAAACAACGGATACAACACTAAAGCACAGAGAAAGCTGCCAAAAGGGATAAACAACAATGAATGGGTAAAGTGTCGGTGATATTCCAAAAACAGCAATGGGTCAGTTGATGAACGGATAAGTACGTCCAAATCCGGCGCCATCCCTGAAACCACGCCTAACACGCCAGCAGCCACAATGTGCCGCTTGTTACTCGCAGACTGTGGCAAAGCAGCGCCCAGTAAACCTTGCGTTAACGGGTCCATTATTTACGCCCGCAACGAAAATATAGCCGAGATAGAAAGCATATGCGCTTCAAAATAGGCCCAAATTTAAAAACCAGAACGTTCTCCGACATAAATTATCCGTATTTAAGTGGATTGAAAGACACACCTTAATGATGCATTAAAGTGTTCGAAAACAAATACTTTGGTTTTAGTGTAAGAAGGAATCGCCCTATTTGCTAGTGAGAAGCGAACCTAAAGCGAGGATAGTGGTGTACGTCAAAAGTCCAAAACTGCGGATTTTACAGATGCAAAAATAAAACAAGGCGAACCGGATGGCTCGCCTTGTTTACTGAACAATTAACGACAAAAACCTTAGTCTTGAGGGTTTTCTTTCGCGTTGATTTCAGCGTAAGTGTGCAGAAGCTCTGTCAGAGTTTTCACCCAAGCAAAAACATCCGAAGGTGTATTTTCAAGTAGTTTTTCCACTAGTGCACAGTGTGTTTCTAGCGTGATTGCCTCTTCCAAATGGAATGAAATCGCATAGAAATGCCAAAGCACCAATCGCGTCATTCGCTCGCTATTTTGCTTTGCATTGTCTGAGTCATCAAACGCTTGTTGAATTTCACTCAGTGCGATTGCTGTCATGCGTAGCATGGCATCAAGACGTGCAGACAACATACGGTCTTCGCTATCCACTTCTTCTTGATCAAAAGTAAACAGCTCATTCATCACGTCTTCCGGCACCATTTTACTGATCATGCGAGCACTAAACTCTTCCAGTTCATGACGAGGCATGGTTACAAGACAATCGAAGGTGTAATCACGAAGCATAAAATCACTCTAGGTTGGAAATCAATTTCAGCCACGCATTCTAAATACTGAAATCTCAATTGCCAGCGTTTATTTCTATTGGGCTATCGAAAAACTACAGAACACCGTTGATCGCGATACCAACACCAATACGCTGCTGATTATGATCATAGTCAATCAAGCTCTTACCATACCCCGTCGAGTACTGTGCGTATCCCTGAAGTTTGCCCCAGATCGGAAATGACACCCCTAATTCGGCAAAGCCTTTATGCGTTTGGAAGTTCTGGCGGCCTAAGAAGGTAAACTCATAACCATTCCATTTGTACGCACTCGATAGCTCAAAGTGCCCCATGTAATCTTCGATATCCGGGTTATCATCACCTTTAGGATCATTCGGAGATGTTTTTTCATCCTCAGGTATACGCCACCACGGTTGAAGAGAAACCGCAAAATTGTCTTTCGCAAAGGTTAAGTTGGCGTAAACACGATTCCAACTGCGCGATAACTCTTGTCTCTGCCCATTCGACTCATGTTCAATACCAAAACCTAACCAAGTCGAACCATCAAGTGGCTTCCAGTCTGTCGGGGTATAATAAAAAAGCTCAGGACGATAATTGGTTTCACGAAATGGACGCGATGCTGCTCCTGTGTACACCTGCCAAAATGACTTTAGCGTCATACCAAAGAACAAACCATCCCCATCAAACAACAAATCGTCGTAGTTCATTGGCACTTTAAAACTAATTTGGAACTCCGCTTCTTCCTTACGCAACTCATCTCCGTACTTAGTGTCCGCATAAGCACGCTTATTTACGCGATCACTGTAAGTGAACGGCAAGATGTAGTTAACACGATGCGCCACCAAACTAAATGGTTCAAAGGCGTTTTCTCGTTCTGATTCCAAACGCTTGTCGACCAAGCTTTCCTGAAGCTCCTCAGGTTCTTCAATTTCTGGATCAGCGGGCACTGTACTTGTTACTGCATCGAGCTCACACTGCGCGCGAATGCTCTTTATGGTTTCCTCACCTTTGCTTTGCTTGATTTTGTCTAGCAAACATAAATCATAAGCACTGGCTGTTTCTCCCATCGCAACTGGCGCTGCCAATAAGCTCAGTATTGATATCCCTGCCACTTTTGAAGCCATCTGAAACCCTTAATATTCTTGATGTCAAACCAGATAATTTTAATTTTTCTTGGTAAACCGCTTGCCATTCTGGCGTTAAGGCAATGTTAAATATTCGCCGACTTTACGTCTTGAATAAATACGATAGACCTCAAACATATCGGCTCACTATGAGCAAAGCGCCAAAAACGACCAAGAGTTGAGCATCATAAATAAAAACAAAAACAACTCGTTTGCATGATGCTCATATTCCCTATGCAAAATACTGGCTCGCCACTTTGATTGCAAACCCGGCTATGAATAAACCCAAACCATAAACTAAATACGCCAATGTGCTAAGAAAACGGGCTTTCCAAGGTGTTGGGGTTTTACTGGCAGCAAAACCAAATCCTAGACAAGGTTGAATGACAAAAAATGGGAAGACCAACGTTACCACACCAGTGACTAAGCCGGGCACTAGACTAGGCTCTACCAACCAATGATGCCCAAAAGCAGCAATGTGAGCCAAAGCGAAAACAACACCAATGGCATAGTGCAAAAACCAACCGAGTGCTTTTTCTCCCGACATCGGGTCTGTTGCCATAATTGGCGCATGCATAAGCCTTCCTTTGGGCATGTACAAAACCCAGCGCGCAACCAATGCATAGTTTAATGAGGGAATACCAAACACTCTCCTTTGTATCCAAGCCCATAAATCCATTATCAAAGTCGCACCAATCCCTATTAGCGCCGCTTGTAATCCTGTTAAAAACAGCATTTTTCGCTCCTCAAGTTTTTGATTTGTTAAGGTCTTAGTTGCATGCTACAACTTGAAGTCAATGAGGAATAATATGGATATTGCAGAAGTGGTTAAAAAATCAGGATTGCCGACCTCAACGCTCAGATACTACGAACAATTGGGGTTAATTCGCTCGATAGGAAGGAATGGATTGAGACGTCAATATTCGCCAGAGGTACTCAATAAACTCAACTTAATTAGTTTAGGGCGTATCGCTGGAATATCACTTAACGAAATGGCAGAAATGTTGAATCACTCAGAAGGTTCAAAACCATACATTGATCGTGACTTACTGGCGAAAAAGGCGCTTGAAATTGATGAGCAAATAAAACGTTTGAAAGCGGTTCGAGACAGCCTAAACCATGTTGCTTCCTGCCCTTATCAGTCACATATGGACTGCTCTTCATTTCAGAGGCTTATGAAGGTCGTAAAGCGTTATGTCCCCAAAAAACCGAGATAAACCACTCTACTTATCCTTGATTTAAAAGGAAGCAACTCGCGGTTGTGAGTTACTTCCTCTCATATTACTTAGCTTGCGCCTTTACGTACTTCTTCACTTTTTTCATCGCCATTTTTTGCTTTAACGGTGAAAGGTAATCAATGAACAAGTTACCAGATAGGTGATCAATTTCATGCTGCATCACAATCGCCAAGAACTCATCGCTCTCGATTGTAATCGGGTTGCCATCGCGGTCCAATGCAGACACAACAACTGATGTGTAACGCTCTACATCGGCGTAGTATTCGGGAACAGATAGGCACCCTTCTTGACCAAGCGCTTTGTTTTCTCCGCTCACCACTTCTGGGTTGACTAAGATTAAAGGATCATTGCGTTCGTCAGAGATATCGATGACAACAACCGCCTCTTTTCTACCCACTTGGGTTGAAGCTAAACCGATGCCATTGCCCGTTGCGTAAAGTGTTTCTAGCATATCGTCGATCAACGTTTGTATTGTCGATACGTCAGTGACTTTTTCTGCTTTTACTTTAAGCCTTGGGTCTGGAATGGAGAGAATTTCGAGGACTGCCATACTTACCTTTCGTTATCTGTAAATCGTAATTTCCGGCGAATTATACACACGTTTCAGCAGACATAAACATGTTGAGTTTTCGTGGAAAGACCGTTTCGTCTAAAACATTCGATTTTGCTAGAGACCAAAGAGGCACCTAGGAAGAGAAAACAATAACGCCAGCACGATATGGCTGGCGTCTTTTTTACGTATCTATCTTTAAGCGTTCGTTATATGTGAGTTACGCACTCTTTTGCGCTTTTAGCAAAACCTTAATCGCCATTTTTTCACCACTCTTGAAAATAAAGTACCCGAGACAAACGGTTATTAACGTTAATACAACGATAATAATACTGAACCAGCCTAGTTCCGCTATCAATTCAAATATAGAAATGCCCAAAAACATTAAGATGAGAGAAAACACCACTAAGCTCGATAAATTCCAAAGCAGCACTGAATACCATCTCGTTGTCGAAGGCATTATATTCCCTGTTTTATAGCCAAAATAATATCCTACACTCATCGCTGGTATTAACGTCCCAAGAAAGCCGACACCGTTCATTTCCATGCCAGAAATGTACTCAATAATAAATAGCAGTATGGCCAAACAAACCGATGCCAAACACAAAAGCGACGTAACAAAGAGCACCGAGGGAGCGTTGTTTTCTGTTGAGTAATTATTTTTCGATTCCACTTTCATTTCCTTCCATTTATTTGAATAAAATAAGTGTTTTAGATCATGCTTCCGCTTGGACAACCTAGAGAAACAACACCGCCATAACTCGTTGTTGGTGTAGCTACCATGATTAAATCAACAGGAAGAAACACAACGTCCGTTGCTAACGACAAAGGAATGTCAATCAATGAAAGTGGGTATAACGCGATGGAAGTAATATCAGCTCTTAAATAGCAAGGTTGTCGTGCGACTGATAACGCTGTGCCTGAAAACGGCTTTCCGTATCCGCCACCAGCATGCGCATCTATAGACGAACACCCCACCATTAAAGATGCTGACACCACAAGAAATACAACTTGTAGCTTTTTAAATATATTTATTTTCATTTAACCTAGATTCCAACTAACTATTATTTTTAAAACTAAACCCTCTCTCAAATTGTATATTCAATGAATTTACTCATATGGGCCTAGTGCAACCATGTTAATACGTTCTATGTATTAGAAACAATTCATTTATTTCCAATAGCACCCGTGAGTTCATGCGACGTGACTAGAATCGCACTTAATCTTTTATGCAAGCACCAAGTTAAGCTCAACCTATTCGCTTTCCCGTTGGAGTCGCGTATCTTTCATCTGATGTAAAAAAGCCGCCAGAGCTATTTGGCTCTGGCGGCTTTTGTTTTTATCGAAAACTCGATTACTGCTGTAGCTTAGCTTTGGCTTCTACTACTTTGGCGACGTCTAGCACTCTCTGCGTTTGAGACTCGATTAAAACCCTATAAAACATTAAAAGTACCGTTATACTTCAATGAAGCCTGAAATATTAATTGAGTTGTTCTATATAGCGATTCAGCTCTACCGCATATGTTTTTTGATCAATCGCAGTATCACCTATTTCTTCATCTAGAAATCCAAGTAACATTTGTGCGCCGTCTTCGCCGTTATTTAACGCTTGAGTCAGGTAATAGGCCGAAAGCACCTTGTTTTCAGGTAAACTACAGCCATCATCATACAAACATGATCCTAAATAAAATTGTGCACTCGCCAACCCATCATCAGCAGCCTCTGAGATTAAAGAAAAGCCCCTCTTAACATCCATGACTTTTGACTCTTTTAGAAGGATGATCCCTAAAAGCTCTTTACTATGTACATCATTTACTTCGATAGCTTTGATCAATAAAGACTTTGCTCCTTGCACATCACCTTGTTCATAAAATTTATTTGCTTCGCTATACAACTTCTCTGTAGCTTCTCGGTTCTTAACTAGGAGGCTTTCTGTCGTTTTAGTTGCCTCAAACTTTGACGTAGTATCGTTACATGCCGTAACAAAGAGGGCTACAAATAAAACGTTAACAATTCTCATGTTATTCCCATGTACATTTGATAAACAAGACCGCTGTCGAGTATGAATCGTCATACTGACCGCTTACAATTTGAAACTTTGTATTGATCGGAGCTTTAGCACTAGCTTCACATATATTGGCAATTTGACCACGAACATAGGCACTCGAATCAAAGTTATATTTGTCTTCTTGAGAAATTATACTTGCTAATGAAACTCGAGATAGTTGAGGCGCTTTCCCATATTCCCTCTCGACTTTCAAATACTTCACATTCACAATCAAAATGCAGCCAGATGATTCTAGATTTGCATTGTGTACTCTATTAGCTAGCGCTCTAACGTTTTGTCGGATAATATCAAAGAGAAACATAGCTCTGCCTTTCTGTAAAACCATCCCTAAGGCAATAGCCCTTCCACTATTTGCTTTCATTGCAGTAGAAGCTAGAGTTGACGGCTGTATTGGAGCTAGAGACGAAAAATTACGTGAAGGAATAACAGCTTTGTTTTTCCAGTGCATTCGATCTGTTAACATATTTAGACTTGACGGCCATGTTGCGATCTATCTGTTCCTTAAGCTTTTGTAACCTTTTCTCACCAGTAATATCATTTGGAAGCTTACGTAATGGTCCCGCAAGAGAAGTATCTTTTATGGTACTAACGGGAATTTTCTCATTGTCTATTTTGCTTCTTAGTTCGACACAAGAGTTAAATAGTTTGTCCGCTGGATACATGTAATTAATGTAGTTTATTGATAACGGCGTATCTCTCTCATGTGTTAGTACAGAAATGTATATAATGATTCTCTCAAAACCACCATTATGAACAAGAATGCACACCTTTCAAAGCTCTAAGTTGTCCTAGTTGTGAGATATTCCCTAAACAATAAAAGTTAATTTATCGTTAAATGCTTATTAAAAACACTTGGTGAACATTACAAATAAACATTCGTTAACTATAATCTACATGTGTTGTACCATTACATTTAAGAACATTAAAAATAAAGGCTAACCAATTGGTTAGCCTTTATTGATATTACTGCTGTAGCTTAGCTTTGGCTTCTACTACTTTGGAGAAGTCTAGGCCTAACTCTTCCACAGCTTCTTTCATCAATACAGGGTTTTGCATTACCTGCGCCATTAACGCTTGAAGCTGATCTTGTGGCAGACCTAGTTGGCTGATAGTTGCCATTGCAGCCAGAGGGTTTTGAGTTAACGCCTGAAATAGCTCGTTGATTTGCTCGTCGCTAATATTGTTTTCTTTCAACATCGCAAGAATCGGGTTCATCAAATTACCTTTAAATACTATGTAAAACAGACCCACAGTTTACCATTGGGTTTTGTTAGTTTGCACGCAGACTTTAACCACCACACCACCATCGACCAAGTTATGGTCGAATATTGGTGAACGTTGCGGTAGTGACTCCATCACTTTGCGATGAAAGCGCTTTTATATCCGCGTTAAAGTAATATGGATTAAGTGGCATTTTACTATCGGCTGGTCGCGCGTAGTAAAGCTTGGCAGGCTGTTTTGCCATTTGTTGCGAGTACAAATATCCGACCAACGCATGTTCAAACTGGTGGTAACCATTTCCCCAATGGAACGCTTTGGTTGATTTAGGATTCAGACCAACACCTCCGTACTGATGATCCACCCACGCGTCCATAAAGGTGGGTAACGTGTATTGAAGCGTTTCTTTCATCGAACCATCGACAAGAGAAACCGTCATCGCCGCTTGATCGAGTTCTGCCCATTCCCAAGACGAGCTGTAATGCTTGTGCGGTCTTGATTGCCAAGCAGGAATGCTCTCTTGCGTCCATTTACCCTGCCATTCTGGTGAGAAAAGCGCTTTGACTTGCTCAAAGTTTTGCTGGTATTGCGCTTGCTTAAGCGTGTGTTTCATTCCTTTGAAACCAAACTCTGTCCAATTAGAATTCTCCAACAACTGACCAGTGAGATACGTCATCCAATACGCTTTGGTGGTGTGTCCAAAATCATTGTGTTTCGCATCTGGCATCATTACTGCTTTGTGATGTATCGCGCCATAAAAGCGCTGCTCTTTGTCGGAGTGGTAGTTATCCAGCATCACTTGCGTCAGCCACTCCAGATCTTGTTTCCACTTGGCTTGCGCTGGTTCTGGTAAAAGTGGCGCCGTTAACAACAGGTAGCCATTGATTTGGTCAAGTTGAGCGACTAACTCTTGCTGCTTCTCACTTTCTCCATCACCATCTTTCAAAACCCACGCCAGACCGCGATCATCGCTTCGTCGGTATTGTTTAAATATAAACGCTTGCTGGTCGATAAGTGCTTGTTCAACCTTTGGATCTTGCGTCAAGTAGTAGTACATCGCCAAGCCCACCAAGGCGTAAGCTTGGTCTTGAGAAGTTCGCTGTTGCCACTCCATCCCCGGTTTTCCACTACGCGTAAAGCTCACAAAGCCGCCGTTTTTATCATCTTGTAGATGATCAATCAGGTAATAAGCCCCTTTCTTTGCCAGCTCTAATGCTTGTTTGTCACCCGTAAGATGAAAAAACACGCCATAAGCGTAAGTTTGGCGCGATTTCATGCGTGTGTATTCGCGATCGAAGTGCGGGATAATCCACCCTTTGTTTAATTCTTCACACGGCTTTTGTGGGTCGAGAATGACACCATTATCACAACGAAATGTCGGAAAATTCCCCGCAGGTTGCCCATGCGAGCTTTCCATCATCCAATATGGGGCTAGGCCATTCTTCACATGGTTTAACCAATCATCCCCCGAAGGTAGCTCCACATCAGCAAAGCTGTTCATGCTCGTCGTTGCGAGCAATAAGGTAAGATATTTAAAAGACATAATGCTCAATTAAGTCATTGAATTTTATCCAGTATAAATAACTCCCTTTACGCATATTGTCGTCGTGGTCACAATCGCCTTACGCATTTGTTTACATTATTCATCTGTCTGCCTTATTCGATGACTGAGTCGAGAATAAACGCCACTCTGTCTTCGACTGACATTTTGGGCACTTCGATCAATTGATAACCGAACTTGTGGTATGCATCGACCATCTGTTGATACGTGGCGACCGCTTCAGAAAAACCTTGCTTTCGCTCTTCATCGTTGCTGAATATCGACGCCCACGGTGGAAAAATGAATACTTGAGAATGATAACGAAACGTCTGGCAATGCGTGATGATCTCATGCGAGATTGGCAGTTGTTCCAACTTACTGTAGCCATATACGTCCACAATACTGCGATCAAAAAACACATTCCCTTGGTGGGCATTGAAAGCTCGGTAATTGCTCACTTCTGCCTTCATCATTTCGTCTCGAAAGGCTTGTTTGTCATTCCAAGGTAATGCTGAACCGTAATTCGCAACCTGCCTTTGTATTACGTGACGACCTGTTTCTGGCGAGCAGATAAAGCCTTGTGTTTTTAGTTGTTCGATTACCGAGGTTTTTCCTGCACCGGGACCACCAGTGAATACGATGAGTTTATTCAAAATTGTTTCCTTATTTTTTGTTTGAGTGAAGTAATGCGTGTACAGCCAAGAAAATTGGCATCATCTGGCGTTTGAAATTGACATGGCATTTGGCACGCCAGCGTTAAGCGAGATCGGCAGTGGAAAGTTTTGGGATAGAAATGAGCAGTGAAAAATATTGATGAAATGAAAGCTTAAACGGCGTGTTCAGCGTTTATGAAAAACGGAGGAATTTTGAGCGAACCAAACTTGCCCAAAATATTGGGTTGGGAAATGGAGAGATTGGATCATCAGGTTAACGCGTCAATTGGCTTTCTATATCAAGAAGATGGCACCTAAGCCTAAGAACGCAAAGAAACCGACGACATCAGTAACGGTCGTCAATACTACCGAGCCAGCCACGGCGGGGTCAATGTTAAACTTCTTCAACGTGAATGGTATCAGCGTACCCGATGCCGCAGCCGCCAGACTATTGAGAAAAATTGCGCAGCAGATAATAAGCGCCAATGGCCAAGAGTCAAACACCATGTAGACGACACCCGCGATGACTAATCCCATGATCAAGCCATTAATGGTGGCGATTTTTAATTCCTTATTCACCAATAGCTTCAAGTTACTTTGGTGCAAATGGTTGAGTGCGATACCCCGAATGGCCACCGCTAAGGTTTGGCTACCTGCGATGCCGCCCATACTCGCCACCACAGGCATTAAGATCGCAAGCGCAACGACTTGTTCGACCACATTATCAAAAATACCAATGATGGCAGAGGCAACAAAAGCGGTCAGCAAGTTAATCACCAACCAAAGTGCTCTTAGCCTTGTCGCCACAGTTAATGGTGTGAACAAATCTTCTTCACTTCGTACGTTTTCTGCCACTACAGCTTGTAGGCTGAGTTCACGCAAGGTGATCGCGATGGTCGCCATCGACAAAACGCCCATAATTTTGCCACCAGCCATGATAGGAAACCAATGCGCTCCACCATCAATCGAGACCTGTTTACTGACGCTTTGAATCGTTTGGATATCTTCCAGAATTGGCGTGACCACGGCCAAGTCTGTGAGTTTGGTATGGTTCTCATGCAGCAACAGGGTTTGAGGTTCTATCGTCCCAATAACGCCTCCGACATCGCGCACAATGATCAATCGCACCGGGCTTTGTCCACGTTTTAACAACTCGTTTTTGATGCCTCCTACGCTGTTTTTAGGATTTGCGACCAAAAAATACGGCTCGGCATATCGTCCTACTTTGTTGTCTTCATACGACAATGCTTGTTGAATGTGCGCGACAGACTCTTCACTTTGGTCGATAAGGTACTCATCCACAAATTCGGTCGGTAGAAAGTCTGCAAAGATGATCAGTTCCGAATCCGTGATGTACGCTAAGCGTTCATGTTGCAGCTCTTTGTTGAGTGATTGATGAATGTGCTTGGCGGTGTCGTATCGCAGCAAATTTAATACCGTCCAGTACTTCTCTGGCGGCACCGCTTCTATCACGCGTTTACGATAAGCAATGTTGACCGACTCCAAAATGTTCGCGATTTGCGCTTCCTGATAGTCTTTCAAAAAACTGAGGTCTTCGGCCGACTCTATCGCTTTAATGATCTCGGCAAGCAAATGAGGCGCTTTGCGATTAATTTGTAATTGGCTGGAATCTATCATCATTGTCACCGATTTCCTTGGACATCACGTTAGTGTCAACACGATGCCTATTACCTAAAGGCATGAGATCCTGATGTTAAAATTCTAGGCAATGGCGCGCACAATTGCGGAATTTATATTTTGCTCGCAGAAACAGAACGTCTTTGCATAAGGGGATGGTATAAACTTTTAGTGTGCATTAGGCGCATTTGCCTCGTTTGATAATGGAGTAATCAATGGCACCAGTATTTTTTCTGACTCAGCAAGCCGCCTTACCAAGTCGTAAATTGCTTCGTAAAGTGATTCAGTTTGCGACAGCGCTGGCTCAACCCATCGTGATATTGGTGGAAGATCACCGCCGGAGTGAAGATCACGCGTTCGCGCATTTCCTTAGTTTCAACTCTGACCATATAGAAAAGAGACAAGCTGAGTTTGAAGCTTGGACATCAAAATTCAAAGACTTCGTTATCGAACTTTGTGAAGAAGAGGAAGTTGAAACGCCAACCCTCTCTTATGAGCATTTCAAAGGGAGTCATTGGATCGCTCAAGTTGCGAAACGTCTTGTCGACCACACAGATTTACTTCTCGTGGGGCATTTTAACAAGCACGACATTCAAACCTTACTCACCGAGCTAGCAAAAAACGATTGTGATTTATTACTATTAAGTGAGCGTTCATGGCCTTCTCACGCCAACATGCTTTGCGCGATAGATCCGCTTCATCGCGGAGATGCAAAATCAGTCGTAGATAAGGCCATCGTATCGCGAGGCTCAAAGCTAGAAAAAACCTTGAGCGGAAAAATGACATTAGTTTACTGCCGCTACGTTGCGCCTTATCTGTCTCGCTATCGTGCAGAGATTTTGAGCAACCAAAAAGCAGGCATTACGGACTTTATTACTGCGCAAAAGTTAACACGAGTACCACTGCTGCTGCCAGAAGGAAACCCTGAAACGGCGTTACCAAAAGCAGTTAAGCAATCACAAGCGGCAATTCTGATTATGGGCGCGTGTAAACGAAGCATGTCATCCCAATTTTGGTCTGGTAGCACTGTAGACACGTTACTTGATCAACCTCCTTGTGACCTACTGTTGGTCAATAGCACGAAGGATTGATCAGGCTTCCCCATCCCGCCGCATCTTAAATAATATCACGCGCAGTTATTGGCTCTTCATGGTCTCTAACTGCGCGGCTTCATGTTCCGCGTTCAAGGCTTGTTTCTGCTGCTGTTTAACCTCATCCCAACTGCGTCCCGATTCAATCGCAGATACACGCTGCTCGTATTTGGCGCAGGCTCTTTCGAGTACTTTCTCAGGATCTATGCCCTTTTCTCTTTCCAACGCTTTTAATACGTTAAGATAGTTCCACAACACATCACCTAACTCGTCTTCCAAATGACAAAGGCGGTCCTCACGAATCTCTTCTCGGACTTCATCGACTTCTTTGCCAATGGCCTCCAGATAAGTCTCTACGCCTTTAAACCAAGTGTTGGTTTGGTCATATTGAGATTTTCTCGTCGCAATTGCGTACAGCTCATCAAATTTCTTCATTATCTCTCCGTAGAACGAGTTTTTATTTACGCCTCTTTAGGACGAATAAACTTCCCTTTTGCCGTCACTCTAACTTCATTATTGACCAGCAATTGAGCCACCAATTGATATATACCGCGGCGTTCACCTTCACAGTGTGCAGCAATCGTGACGTGCTCATCTAGCTCAATAGGTGCATGGTAGCGCACTTCCAACTGCGCGGTAAGGGCTTGAATGTCTCTAAACAACAAACAGTGCGTCATTGCACCATCGAGCAGCGAACTCGCAATGCCACCATGCAACAGGTCGGTGTAACCTTGATGACGCGGTAAAACGTGAAACTCTCCGACAACAGAACCATCGGCTAGGCACTGGTAGTTCACAGCCAAAGAGTTAGGATTTGCATCGATTGAAGAACAAACCGCACATTGATAATGAGATTCGTGAGTGGAATGAAAGTGGCTGTTTGCGGACATGATAAGTACTCGGCTTGTAAAAATGAATAATTAGCATATGCCAATTATTCAAAAGAAACGGCGAGTAATCTTTGTTTGCACGTTGTAGGGCCAACAACCTCATTATCCATAAAGTTAAATAATCATTTTCATAATTAACGATAATTTCCAGTTTATTTAGAGTGGCGATAAGGTTTGCATCGTGATTACGCAACGTTATGAAAGGCGACTTATGAAGTTTCTCCACACGATGATCCGTGTTGTTGACCTAGACAAATCTATCGAATTTTATACAAAAGTTCTGGGTATGAGCGTTTTGGATCGTTTTGAAAACCAAGAATACCGTTACTCACTGGTGTTTGTTGGTAGCCCTGATCAACCAGATGGCGCGAACATCGAGCTAACTTATAACTGGGATACCGGCAGTTACGACTTAGGTAACGCATTCGGGCACATAGCGCTTGGGTGTGAAGACATTTACGCAGCTTGCGAAAAAATCAAAGCGCTTGGTGGTAACGTCACTCGCGAACCCGGACCAATGAAAGGAGGAAAAACGCACATCGCCTTCATTAAAGATCCCGACGGCTACCCAATCGAACTGATTCAAACTAAACAATAACGAGTTTTCCTATGACAGATGCATTATTTCAACCGATTCAACTTGGCTCTCTCTCATTAAAAAACCGCATCGTTATGCCTCCGATGACGCGCTCTCGAGCCTCTCAACCGGGTAATGTCGCTAACGACATGATGGCGACCTACTACGCTCAACGCGCCGAAGCGGGATTAATCGTTGCAGAAGGCACACAAATTTCACCAATGGGTCAAGGCTATGCGTGGACACCGGGCATTTATAGCCCAGAGCAAATTGCTGGCTGGAAAAAAGTAACTGATGCAGTGCACGAGAAAGGCGGCGTTATCTTCGCGCAATTATGGCACGTTGGTCGTGTGACTCATCCTGACAACATCGGCGGCAAGCAACCTATTTCTTCTTCTGCGCTCAAAGCAGAAAACGTGAAAGTATTTATCGACAATGGCACAGAGGAACCTGGCTTTGTCGACGTGGCTGAGCCACGTGAAATGACCAAACAAGACATCAAGAATGTTATTGAAGAATACCGACAAGCCGCATTAAACGCGATAGAAGCTGGGTTTGATGGTGTCGAACTTCACGCAGCAAATGGCTACTTGGTTAACCAGTTTATCGATTCTGAAGCGAACAACCGCACCGATGAATACGGCGGCTCAATTGAAAACCGTCTGCGTTTTCTTGGTGAAGTGGTCGAAGCAATGACGCAAGCCATTGGCGCAGAGCGTGTTGGTGTTCGCCTTGCACCATTCACTTCGTTAAACGGCACCGTTGATAGCACACCAGTCGACACCTACACCGCTGCTGCTGCGCTGCTTGATAAACTCAATGTGGTTTACATTCACATTGCAGAAGTGGATTGGGACGACGCGCCAGATACTCCGCATGACTTTAAAACCGCAGTTCGTGAGGCGTATAAAGGCACACTGATCTATGCCGGTCGTTACAACGCAGAAAAGGCGCAACACGCGATTGAAAGTGGCTTAGCCGACATGATCGGTTTTGGTCGTCCGTTTGTTGCAAACCCAGACTTACCAAGCCGCATCAAGCATGGCTACCCACTGGCAGAACATGACTCTGCCACATTGTTCGGCGGCGGTGAAAAAGGCTTAGTGGACTACCCTGCGTATCATGCGGGTTAATTCATCTGCGTAAAGCTGATTCGCAACTCGCGACAAACCAATAGCTAACCCAAAAGAACCTTGCTCTTCCCCCTGTGACGCCAAGATGCAGGGTTCTTTTTTAGGCAAGCCACCAAGAATTAACGTCTTTGACAAGATGTACAACCTCGGCACGCAGAACGTGTCGTTTTACTTAGTAAACTGCGTTGTACTTTACAGTAGGCATTTTTCAGTGCGCGGCGGCCTGAAAACCAATCATCCGGTTTAGTGAGGATTAAGTAGCCATTAAATCTCTTAACCAACTCGGTTCGGTTGTTTTCGATAAATCGGCTATCAAACTCGATTTCGAAGTAATCCAGTGCTTCTTCGATACAAGTAAAGCTGGCAATTTTTTCCTGAATCGTATTCTCTGTCATTGTTTCTTTAGCGTTATCATTTTCAATGAAGTCTAAGAGCCTGGCGCTTTACGTTCTTTGATTTGGCGCTTCTTAACATCACTCTTTCTGGGATTTCCATATTGAAATTCAATTTAGGAATTCGTTATTTCCCCCAGCCTTTTCATTTTGATAATCACTTTAAGGCTCTGATTTAAAGCAACATTATTTCTGGTTCATATTTTGCTCTACTTCGTTAAACGGAATGTTGGAGGGACACGATATGACTTACAGAGCGGAAGTAGACGGATTAAGGGCGATTGCTGTCACGTTGGTGATTTTGTTTCATGCAGGAGTTGAGCAGTTCGCTGGTGGCTTTATTGGCGTCGACGTATTTTTTGTTATCAGCGGCTATTTGATCACCACCATCGTGATTAACGATTTGGAAAACCAGAAGTTCAGCCTCGGTGATTTTTATGAGCGACGCATTCGCCGCATACTTCCCCTGCTACTGTTGGTGATTGCCGTAAGCTATTTGATGTCTTGGTGGCTATTTTTGCCACAAGCACACAAAGATGTTGGTCAGTTCGCAGTGTCTTCTATTCTTTCTTCATCCAACATTCTTCTGTATTTAAAAGGCCACAATTACTTCGGTTTAGAAGAGCAAGCCAATCCGCTGTTTCACACTTGGAGCTTGGGCGTTGAAGAACAATACTACATTGTCATTCCTTTGCTACTCATGCTTCTCGCTCGTGGCAAAAACGCGTTTTTCCTGACTTTTTTTGTCGCGGTATTTGCGCTGAGTTTGATGACTATTGTCTATGCGAGCAACGATCCTGATTTCGCCTTCTACATGATCTTCTCTCGTGCTTGGGAGCTGGCAACCGGTTCATTACTCGCATTAGTAATGAGAAAAGCTCAAGTTCAATCCAACGATACGCTGGCAACCATTGGCATCGTTTTGATATTGGCTTCCGCGCTTTTGTTTGAAAAATCGCAAGATGGCGCGGGCATTACGCTGCTGGTGCCGGTCATCGGTAGCGCGTTGGTGATTTTGTTTGCCTCTAAAGACAATGTCTGCGGTAGATTACTGAGCCTAAAATGGGTCGTGTTCGTCGGCTTAATCAGCTACAGCTTGTACTTGTGGCATATTCCGCTATTTGTGTTTTACCGCTACATGCTGGACGCAACTCAAGACGTCAATATCTCGCTTTACATTGCCGCTCTTTTTGTACTGTCTTACTTCACTTGGCGCTTTGTTGAAAAGCCGTTCCGCAGCCGAAAAGCCATGAGCATGCGCACTGTGTCTGCGGTTATTGCGGTTTTGACGTTACCCTTGTTGACGTTCGGCGTTATTGGTCATCAAAACGGTGGTTTTCCAGAAAGAAGCGCATTTTTCGAGGCCATGCGCGTTAATAACGGTTACGGTTTAAATTGCAACGGCAACACTGACGTTAACGATGTGTGCTCGTCTGCGCCGCAGCCCACCATCGCTGTGTTAGGCAATAGTCACAGCATGGTTTACGTGAAGCGTCTGTCCGAAGTAACACCAACTGGCGTGGTGCAACTGACTCAAGATTCCTGTGCGGTCGGTTATATCGATATCATCAAAGAGGCTGGCTCAGTTTCTTGCCGACAGTTCTTCAAACAGGCAGTCGATACCATTTTGCGCACCCCTTCTATTCGTCGCGTCGTTATCTCTTCCAACTTCAATAAAGAGCTTTCACAAGCCGATTATGAGGCATCATTAACTGGATTGCTGAATGAACTGGAAGGGAAAGAAGTGGTCGTTTTCGGCCCAACCCCTTCCGCACCTTTTGCGGTAGGAGAATGCCTTTGGAAAGCGCGTTTGTTTGGCGAGACAGAAGAGTCCGCATGCGATTTCTCTCCCAAGCGACATCATCCAAAAAACGTGGCGAAGTTAGTGAACTACTTTGAGCAATTTGAGCACGTTGAGTTTGTCGACTTGACCGATGCCATTTGCAGAAATGGCGTATGTCGAATGAAAGTTGGTGCGAACAACGCCATGTATACCGATGACAGCCATTTATCTTACAAAGGTGCTGAGTTAGTGCTTGGGCATTACCACAACAGTACAAATGAAGCGCAACAGTTCACTTACGACCGGCAATAACCAAGAGAATAAACTTTTATGCTTCAGCGCTTATCTCAGGTAAGCGCTGAATATTTTAAAGCGAGAGAAAGCCAGCGTGTTTATTTGAAAATGCGTGGGTCAAACGCGAAATCGAGCTTTTCGGCTTTCTTGATGATCTCTTTCATTTTGGGATGATTTGGGTTCACCACGTAGTTTTTATCACGAGGTGAAATCGTTGAAGGCACTTGCAGTGCGGCAAACTCGGGATGAGGATCATTTAGAAACTGGTCACCAATGTACTGTGTAGACTCGCTCGCCGGTATTGCTCGCCACGTCACTGGGAGATCTTCTTCATCTAAGGTGGCGATGAGGTATTCTGGCATTTCAATACGATATAAATCGTACAGTTTGGTGATAGCTGGATCGTTATTTACGTGAACAAACACTTCCAACGAGCAAAGGGATTCCGATTCAGAGAAGTAGAGGGCTTCGGCTCCTTTTGAGTTCCATCGCCCTCCAAATAACTTTGCGCCAACGGGGCTAAATGGCGTGTCAGCGAATTTCTTTTGTGTGAGACGATAGAGCTTCATATTACGAGAACACCCCGTGCTCTAAACGGCCGATCAAATCTTTTACGATTTCAAAATCAACCGTAGTCGACACCATATCAAGTGGACGTTTTCCACCTAAGCCGTACACATTTTCTCTCATCCATTTTAACGCGCGTTCTTCGTCGTCAAACAACTCTGTTGCGAGTTTCAATAACATCGCTAATCGATAGATTGCATCACTCTCTTGAGTATTAAAACGCTCATCATTTTTAAGACGACGCTTAATTGTACTAACAGGAATCAGTGTCACATGTTGGAATTCACTTTGAGAAAGCTTTACTCGATCAACAATGTTCCGGTATACCTTGGGCTCAAAGCCTTTGTGAACCGCATCAATACGACCCGTTTCAGCATCTTCAATACCTAACATAAGCCAGAAATTGGCTTTATGAGATTGTTTCGGCTTAAAGCTTTTTAATGCTGCAGTTGCCATATCAAGCTCCTATGGTTCATATGGTCTAGTTATTATGGCTCAAATGAGCTTAACTTTCAATCAAAGTAACAATCAAAGTAAAAAGACAGGTAAAGAAAAAGGCGAGCTTTGCGCCCGCCTCTCTTACTTATTCATCAACTTTGTTTACGCATCTACCGATTTGCATCGTTTCACTTACTACAAGTCAAAACGGTCGGCGTTCATGACTTTCGTCCATGCAGCGATGAAGTCGTGGATGAATTTTTCCTGATTATCATCTTGCGCATACACTTCCGCGTACGAACGTAGAATCGAGTTTGAGCCAAAGACAAGATCCACACGGGTTGCCGTCCACTTCACAGCGTCGGTTTTACGATCACGGATTTCATATTGATTAGCACTCACTGGTTTCCACGTATATGCCATGTCAGTAAGGTTCACGAAGAAATCATTCGACAAAGTGCCTACTCGGTCAGTAAATACGCCCTCTTTTCCACCGCCGTAGTTACTGCCTAAAACGCGCATACCACCGATAAGTACCGTCATTTCTGGTGCTGTCAAACCCATAAGCTGCGCTCGGTCGAGCAACAACTCTTCCGGCTTAACCGCGTAGTCTTTCTTCAACCAATTTCGGAAACCGTCAGCAACAGGCTCAAGAACTTCGAATGATTCAACATCCGTCATCTCTTGGGTGGCATCACCTCGGCCTGGCGCGAATGGTACGGAAACATCATGACCTGCGGCACGCGCAGCCAGTTCAATACCTACGTTACCAGCAAGCACGATAGCGTCCGCAACACTACAGCCCTCTTCTGCTGCTATTTTTTCTAGCACAGCAAGAACACGACTTAGACGCTCTGGCTCGTTTCCTTGCCAATCTTTTTGCGGAGCCAAACGAATTCTCGCACCATTTGCGCCACCTCGGCGGTCAGAGCCACGGTAAGTACGCGCACTATCCCACGCCGTACTTACTAGCTCACTAATGGATAGGCCACTTGCTTCGATTTTTGTTTTCACTAAATCAACATCGTAGTCTGTCTTACCTGCAGGCGTTGGGTCTTGCCAAATAAGATCTTCGCTTGGCACATCAGGTCCGAAATAACATGATTTTGGTCCTAGATCGCGGTGTGTCAACTTAAACCAGGCACGAGCAAAAACGTCATCAAAGTACGCTGGGTCATTTTGGAACTTTTCTGCAATCTTGCGATATTCAGGGTCCATTTTGAGCGCCATATCGGCGTCAGTCATGATTGGATTGTAGCGCTTAGAGCCGTCTTCAACATCGACAGGCTTGTCTTCTTCTTCAATGTCGATTGGCTCCCACTGCCATGCACCTGCTGGGCTCTTCTTCAGTTCCCAATCGTACTTAAATAATAGGTGGAAGTATCCGTAGTCCCATTGTGTAGGGTGTGTCGTCCAAGCACCTTCAATGCCGCTCGTTACCGTGTCACGGCCAATGCCACGTGTTTTGTGGTTAATCCAGCCAAGACCTTGTTCATGAACGTCTGCGGCTTCGGGCTCTGGACCAAGGTTTGCGGCATCACCATTACCATGACACTTACCGACCGTGTGACCACCCGCTGTGAGCGCGACAGTTTCTTCATCGTTCATTGCCATTCGCGCAAAGGTCACACGCATGTCATGTGCTGTCTTGAGGGGATCTGGGTTACCGTCCACCCCTTCAGGGTTCACATAGATAAGACCCATCATTACCGCAGCAAGCGGGTTCTCTAAATCTCGCTCACCAGAATAGCGGCTGTTATCAGCGTCACTTGTGGCTAACCATTCTTGCTCGGACCCCCAGTAAGTGTCTTTTTCTGGGTGCCAAATGTCTTCTCGCCCAAAGCCAAAACCAAAGGTCTTAAAGCCCATGGATTCATACGCCATGTTACCGGCAAGGACAATCAGGTCGGCCCAACTTAATTTGTTGCCATATTTTTTCTTGATTGGCCACAAAAGGCGGCGAGCCTTGTCGAGGTTTGCGTTATCTGGCCAAGAGTTGAGAGGAGCAAAACGCTGGTTGCCTGTCGCAGCGCCGCCACGTCCATCCGCGATACGATAACTACCCGCTGCGTGCCATGCCATTCGGATCATTAAACCGCCGTAATGTCCCCAGTCGGCAGGCCACCAGTCTTGGCTATCAGTCATTAAGTCTTTTAAGTCTTTTTTAAGTGCTTCGACATCTAGCTTTTTCAGTTCTTCTTTGTAATTAAAGTCCTGGCCAAATGGGTTGGTTTTGGAGTCGTGTTGATGCAGGATGTCTAAGTTTAAGGCATTCGGCCACCAATCCATCACCGACTTATCTGTAGATGTTTGCCCACCATGCATAACTGGACATTTACCTACCGAACCGCCGTTTGTGTTGCTCATATAATGCTCCTTCGTATCGTGGTTGTGGTAACCACTCTTTGTTATTCAATAAATCGAATATCCACCTCAAACAGCGTAGTTCATACACTGAATTTTTAGTTAACGCCAAGTCAAAATTTCCATATCTCGGCTAATAAATAAATGTTATCAAACATGTACCTATATGCAGAAAATATGGATAGAGATCAGTTTAAGTCCATACCTGAATACTTAATCCCAGACAGCCTCGCCATGTTGTGATCCCAGGTAGCTAAATCATGATGACTAAATTCATTCAGAGCGTGATGACCACATGCCCTTGCCATAACTTGCATGAGCTCGACCGAGGATTCGAAGAAATTTTTCAGTTGCTGAGATGATTTTTCGATATCGAGACGCTGCCTCAAATCGGCATTTTGCGTTGCGATCCCCGCAGGGCAATTATTGGTGTTACAAATCCGGGCCGCGACGCAACCGATCGATTGCATCGCACTGTTTGCTATCGCCACTCCGTCTGCCCCAAGTGCCAACGCTTTGACAAAATCCATAGGAACTCGCAACCCACCAGTGATGATTAATGTGACACGGTCACTTGCGCCTTTTTCATCTAAGTACTTACGCGCACGAGCTAACGCAGGAATGGTTGGCACGCTAATATGATCACGGAACATAGTTGGCGCCGCGCCCGTGCCACCACCGCGACCATCTAAGATTATGTAATCGGCACCCGCATCGAGCGCAAATTGTATGTCTTGCTCAATATGGTTTGCACTGAGTTTAAAGCCAATTGGAATGCCGCCAGTGATGCCACGGACTCTGTCAGCAAACTTTCTGAAATCGTGAGTAGTATGAAGATCTTTAAATGTTGGCGGTGAGATCGCTGGTTGTCCTTCGGGGATACCTCTCACCTGAGAGATCTTACCCACATTTTTATTTGCTGGAAGATGACCACCCGTGCCTGTTTTGGCGCCCTGCCCACCTTTAAAATGAAAAGCCTGAACATTAAGAAGCTTGGATTCATCGTAGCCAAACTGAGCACTGGCAAGCTCATAGAAATACCGCGAATTTGCAGCTTGTTCTTCAGGTAACATCCCCCCTTCACCGGAGCAAATACCAGTCCCTGCCAACTCAGCACCTTTTGCTAGCGCAATTTTCGCCTCTTCCGAAAGTGCGCCAAAACTCATGTCCGATACCAATAAAGGGATAGCAAGTTTGAGCGGCTTACGCGCGTTTGGCCCTACAATCAACTCAGTTGATACGGGAACGTCTTCCAACAACGGTTGTGTCGCCATTTGCGCCACCATGATTTGTATAGCATCCCAATGTGGTAGCAAATGCCTAGGAACCCCCATTGCAGCCATCGGACCATGATGACCGATTTTAGAGAGCCCTTCTCTCGCTAATTGGTGGATAAACTCGAGGGTTGGTTCTTCTTGAGTAGCGGACGCAGTCGGTTTGTCACTTTTCTCTCGCTTTTGCTCAGGGCCTTCTTTGCCGACTTGCTCAGAAGAAAAACGCTTATGTGTTCCATCACAAAATGGGGCATTAGAGGTATGCTTGCACTGGCAGAGATATGCTTCTTCATCTTTTTCCGCAGTAAAGCTCATTGGCTTTAAGCCTGTTCCCGAATGCGACCCATCGCAATAAGGTTGATTTTTAGAACGTCCACATCGGCAAAAGTAATATTCTTGCCCTTCGGTTAGATTCACTTTAATCGGCTTATTATCGGCGATGATTGGCTTGCTCATGTTGCCCCCTGTTTATTATTGTTAACCATGCTTTCTCGCTGGCTTGCAATAAGCGTAGAACAGGAGCGGAAAGAGCGTCAGCGAAACCAGAGTAAAATACGCGATTGTCGCTTGCTTCACCTATACTCTTTATGGGTCTCATACACGTGGAGGCTATATGACGATTGCAACCCGATTAGATGAATATTTGACTGAGCATAACATTCACTTTCAAACCGTGAATCACAGCCACAGTCATAGCTCGCTACAAAGTGGTGTTGCCGCAGGTGTGCCTTTAATGAATATCGCAAAAGGCGTCATTCTTGAGGATCATGAAGGGCATCATATTATGGCGGTCTTACCTGCCAACAACAAAATCAGTTTGTCGAGATTAAACGATGAATTTAACGCTACTTTCCACTTGGTGAAAGAGCGTATGGTTTACCGACTCTTCACTGATTGTGAGCACGGCGCGATTCCACCGATTGGTAGTCCTTACCACATGTCGACCGTTTGTGATGAAAGATTAGCAAACTTGGAACATGTCTATCTTGAAGCCGGCGATCATGAAACTCTGATTAAGCTAGATAGAAAGGCATTTAAGGAGCTAATGAACGACTGCAAATACTTAAGATTCAGCAGTGAAGTTCTGCATTAAACTTCCAAAAATCTGTCGACATTTCGTGAAAAGGCTCTTTCAAAAAGAGCCTTTCTTTTTCTATTGGCGGTGCATGTCGGAAGCTTCTCGGCTTTTAGTAATCCGCAATTTAGAACGCATAGAAACCAAAAAACCGCCCGTTTGGGCGTTTTTTTTCAATCCAACCACTATCGAACAAAAATCTTTTGAATCGCTTTTATCGCCATAGCTCTGCGACGCATTAATGCCCCCGTCCTTGGCAGCCATTTCGGCGTGTGGAGTACGGTTTTCGCGTGGCTAAAGGTTCTGAATCCTTCCACTCCGTGATAATGACCAATGCCTGATTCACCAACGCCACCGAAAGGCGCATCTTCAGCGCCAACGTGTAGTACCGTGTCGTTAATGCCGACACCGCCACTGTGTGTGTTGCGTACAATATGTCTGACGGTCGATTTGTTGTCCGACATAACATACAGCGCAAGTGGTCGCTGGTGCTGATTAATGTAGTCAATCGCTTCATCTACCGCTTTGTAGGGCTTGATGGGTAGAAATGGCCCAAATATTTCCTCTTGCATGATGCGCATATCTGTCGACACGTCTGTGATCAAATGAGGATACAAAAGCCTTTCCTGTTGAGGTGACGCTTCAACGGTACGGATGCTTGCGCCCTGAGCTTTGGCATCCTCAAGCAGCGCAGTCAAACGATCATACTGTCGTTGATTGATAATATGGGTCAGCTTTTGATTCTTGTTGGATTTCAAATAGAGTTTTTCAAAACGTTTTAAGAACAGCGTGATGAACTCTTCGACGCGTTCTTGTGGTACAAACGCGTAATCAGGCGCCACACAAATCTGGCCAGCATTGATGCATTTACCAAACAAAATCGCATCAACGGTTTTCTTCATGTCTGCATCTTCTGCAATGATCACCGGAGATTTCCCGCCCAGCTCTAACGTCACTGGAGTCAGGTTATCTGCCGCTGCTTTTGCCACAGCGCGACCAACATTTGTCGAGCCAGTAAACAAAAGATGATCGAATGGCAGTTGACTGAAGGATTGTGCAACGTCCGCTTCTCCTTCAAAGACTTCGACATATTCAGACAACTCGCGACAAATATTGACGATGACTTTATTGGTTTTGGGCGTAAATTCGCTGAGCTTCATCATCACACGGTTACCTGCGGCCAAAGCAGTAACTAAAGGCGCAAGGCTCAAAATGACAGGAAAATTCCACGGCGAAATGATCCCGACCACGCCGAGTGGCTGATACTGAACAGTCACTTTCGACGGAGCAAGCAACAGACCGGATTCACGCTTACTTGGTTTGCACCACTTTTTTAGCTGCTTGATGGTGTAATTGATGTGCGAGACCGTCGGCAAAACGTCGGTCATGGCGGTATCAAATTCGGAACGATAACCAAAATCGTCACTCAGCGCTTCCACCAATGCTTGTTTATTCGCTATCAGAGCTTGTTTTAGCAAGACAAGGCGCTGCTTACGCTCATCCAAACTAGGATAAGGTTCGGCGGCATACGCCGCTTTTAAGCGATCAAGGCTTTGTTGTAACAGGTTGTCCACTTCAACCTCTGCGATTGCGTTCATGATGCTTCTCCTAACCTAGTTTCAACCAATGACGCTCCAAATTAACACGAGCGCAACAATGTTACTATTGTAGCGCTCGCGAAATTAGAGTTCGAACTCTGATTAAAATATCAGTGGGTTTGGAGCTAAGTCAGACGCAACTCATAAATGCCGAGCCGTTGAGAGCGGTCAAGCGTCTCGAACTCGTGATCAATGTATTCTTTTAATGTAGCACCAGCACGCTCAGCAATATTTATGCTGGCAATGTTGTCTTCCATACAGTGGAATTGGATGAATTGCGCGTGCCCTTTCTGCTTCAAAAAAGGAATCAACACCGCGAGTACTTGGTCGATCACTCGGTGTCCTCGCCCATTGTTGGCAAGCCAATAGCCAATCTCAGTGACGCGTGTGTGCGAATCCACACCTTTAATGCCAATAACACCCGTAAACTGCTCATCAAAATAAATCGCGCACCAGTGGGCATCTAACGCTTTGCTGTTCACGCGCTGAGAGATGTAGTTCACCGCTTCTCTGCGGTTGGTCACAAAGTCCGTCCAAGGCAAATAGCCAGAGAGGCTGTGTCGATACGTGTTCACCACTTCCAGTAAAACAGTCGCGTGTTTGGTGGTGAGAGGCTCAATTGAGACCCTGTCTGAAACAGAAAAACTGGCCTGCATGCTATTTCCTTGATACGCCTTTTGGCACATGACCTCATCCATCCACATTATCCCTTTTTCAGTAAACACTACTCACAAATCCTACCGCCTCATTGCGTTGAGAACAAACTTCCATATTCATTATGTCAAACGTGCTTAAAAGGATGGCGTTCTCGTCTAGTCTGTTTGTTCAATCAACGTAAATGGCGTCAACGATTCCACATCCACGTAATGCCTCCACACATGTTCGTAAAGGTGGTGCTGATTTGCAAACGGGGCTAGTCGCTTTGCTTCTTCAAGCGTACACCAACAATACTCTGTGTGTTCTTCGTTAAGTACAACCGATTGGTTAGGTGGACAAAATAATACGAAGCATGGAATAACCATGATGCGGTTATTTTTTGCTTCGTAGAACTGTTCTAGAAAGTCTGCAGTATGTAACTCAACATCGTCAATTTGCGTCTCTTCTTTCAGTTCTCTGAGAATAGTTTGCCATCCGGTTTCACCGGCCTCTACACCACCAGCAACATGGCACCAATAACCACCTTTAACACGTTTGAGCAACAGCATTTTATCAACGCCATCAATTTTAGAAATGACAACGCCAGAAGTATGCGTCGCTTGTACTGGGATCATGTATACTCCTTAAATATCTAGATATTTCCTAGATGTGCTCCATGCGCGAATGAAAGATAAGGTTGCTTGAGAACCCATAGTCTACTGCTTATTCTCACTCTCGACAGATGTGTTTAAATATCACGGATCATTTTGTGAGCTGAGTATGCTAAAGTGCGATCTGTCGCAACAAATGAGCAGTAAAATGTCTAATTCATTCAACACTCTGGTTCCCATTGGTGTGCGCTTTATGGTGCTCTCCGCATTCGGTTTCGCGCTAATGTCTGCCACAGTAAAGCGTGTCAGTCTTCATGGTATCCCTGTATTTGAGATTGTTGCAGCGAGGGCACTCGTCTCACTTGTTATCAGCTATTTAGATGTTAAGCGAAAACGAATTTCTGTATGGGGCAATAATAAGCCATTACTGTTTGCGCGTGGCGCAGTGGGCACCATGGCATTGATGTGCGTATATTATTCGGTGACTACCTTACCTTTGGCAGAAGCGACCATCTTCCAATACATTCACCCAGTATTTACTGCGCTCCTAGCCGTCTTTTTCTTGAAGGAACGCATTCAACCATCGACGTTCCTTTGCATTGCCTTGTGCTTACTCGGCATCTATATAATGGTAAGTCCAGAAACAGGACAAGAAGCAGAGCGCACTTTACCTATGTTTAGCGTAATGATTGCAATCTTGGGCGCATTTGGTAGCTCAATTGCTTATGTCATTGTTAGAAAACTAAGCCAAACTGAAGATAGTTCAGTGATCATTTTCTATTTCCCTCTGGTTGCTCTACCCGCTTCACTCTTACTGATTGGCGATGATTTTGTTATGCCCGACCTGTATCTGACTTTCATGTTGGTTTTGGTTGGTGTATTCACCCAAGTTGGGCAATTGGGATTAACCAAAGCAATGCAAACTCAGCAAGCGGGCAAAGCGTCTGCTTACTCGTATATTCAGATCGTATTTTCTGTGTTGTTAGGCATCATTTTCTTCGGCGAAATCCCGCTCATTTGGACGTACATCGGTGGTGCACTAATTGTAGCGGGCGCACTCATTAACGTATTTGGTCACCATTTGCGATTGCCATTCGTTAAGCGCAGCGCTTAACCCTTCAGCCCCAAAGCGAGACAACACTAAAACGTAAAAAGCCAGAGTCGACTCTGGCTTTCTTTTTATGTTTAAACTGACGTTAAGCGGATAATTTTAATCCAGCGATACCGGCAACAATAAGCAGTAAACTCAGCAATTTTATCAGCGTCGCGGGCTCGTTAAATATGTAGATACTGACGATTGCCGTTCCAATCGCTCCTATACCTACCCAAACGCCGTAAGCGATACCGAGTGGTAGCGTCCTTAATGCAATTCCAAGTAACCAAAAGCTCAACACCATAAACGTAACGGTAAAGCCAGATGCCGCCAATTTGGTAAAACCTTGTGAGTATTTTAGTCCGACAGCCCATGCCACTTCGCATAAGCCAGCAATGAAGAGAATTCCCCAAGCCATGTCATATTTCCCAACGAGATGGGGTCGTCCCCGAGAAAAGATAGAGCGGTGAGGTCGTCCTCACTTCTTTGTGACTCGCTATTATATACAGAAAATTGAACGTAAAAAAATAAGGCCCTGATATTTCAGGGCCTCTTTACATAAAAATCGCTAGGGCTTAGCGATGATGAATACGGTACCATCCGTCAACGTAAAGCTAACCTCACTGGTTTTCTTTCCGATACCGGATAAACTGCACTCGTTATCGTTATCACACGGCGTATTTGAAATAACATTCCACACGCCATTCATCAAGCCAGAACCAGTAATAATCGCCGTCCATGTTTTACCATTGTTGATTGATTGTGTAGTAACTTCATCAGATGGTGGTGGCGCCTCTTCTCCTACATAACTTGCTTCCACATTCAAGTTACTGTAGCTGCTGTAAGCGTACACACCAATGTGCCACGTTCCTTCATTCGGAGAAGTAATACTACATGCTTCATTACTGTTGCCACTGTATGAACGACAATCGTAGCTGGTTAAACTTGGTTCACTTCCCAGCTTAACATAAAGATCCGCATCGCCGTTTACTCCCGATGTGGTAACAATAAAGTCTGAACTGTTGGTAGGCACATCAATCGTAAAACAATGCCACTCACCAGTAGATGAAGAGTCTATGTTGCTGGAAACACCATTGTTTAGGGCGATAGCCTCACACGTGCTAGATGGTGGCTCGACGACTCCGCCATCAACTGAAACACCGACCTGAGAAAAAGCGTCGGCTACATCATTCGCCGCCACGTTTAAGCTTTGGGCGGCCGCCAATACACCCGCAGCTGCAGAGTCAAACGTTTCGCTTGGCGTCCAGTAGTTCTGGTTAGCGTACGCAAAAACCTCGAACGCCTGTCGCGTTCCCCAATTGTACTCAACCGCCAATAGATAAAACGCTTTGTTAAATACACCACTTGAATAATGCACATCCATGCCACTCACATACTGAGACGCGTGATCAATTGAACGACCATCAAGGGGCGGATTATCCATATAGCGCAACGCCGCATTGGCAGCCTTTCTAATATCGTACCCAACTTTCCAATCGTTAGAACCACGTGAATAGAATTCAGCCGCCTCACCTGCCATATCTGAGAAAGCCTCATTGATTCCGCCTGATTGCTCTGAATAAATCAGATCAGAGTTTTGTTCTGTAAATCCATGGCTAACCTCGTGCGCTGAGACATCTAAACTCACTAAAGGATAGAAATAACTCGCACCGTCGCCAAAAGTCATGCTCGAGCCATTCCAAAAGGCGTTTTCATAGCGTTTGCGGTAATGCACTCGCATTTGAAGCTGAAACGTTAAGGGAGCAGTATTCAGCCAATCTTTGTACATGTCGTATACCACTTTGCCAAAGTAATGCGCATCGTTTAATGGGCTGTACGCTCCATTAATTTCTTTAACACTATTGGTTGGACAAACGAACGTATGTGTATTGCCAGACGTCCTACCATTCAAGTTGATGGTTTTGACCACGCCAGGAATGTCCATCAAACACATATCACCGGATTGCTGGACTAATAGAGACTCAAAGTCCACACCATAATGATAACGACCAATTTTTTGGTTTCCTCCCGGACCATTCGCTTCTACGTGCGCTAACCCTTCATATTGCAGCAAAATGTTTCCTGTTTTAGCATCAACAAGAAAGGTGGGACGCGTAGGCTTACCACCATGCTCATTATCAGCAAAAAACTGGACAATATAAGCTAAGTGCGCCACGTCACTTTTATCTACATAAATACGCAAACCTTGGCGCTGATTCTCTATTTGGTATCCGTTTTCACGGTACGGCTTTTGCGTTGAAGACATTACTTGAGAAAGCGACAATTTAGGCACCATATCATTGATATCTCGGGCAATATCCTTTACGAGAGTGCCGTTGATATGCTTGATTTGGCCCTGTTTATCACGATGTACGACAATTTGCTTGCCCCAAATCGGGACGCCTTTAAACATCTGCTGATAACGACTATGCGTACCGCCGTTTTTACCTTGGTTGGTTTTCAGCTTTTGTACACGATTTCCATTTTGTAAACCTAACACACGATCTATATTTTGTGTGGCTGCAAGGTTGCGTTTTTCTAAAGCAACAACAAGACCATGGTTTTGCTCTAGCCGTTCGGACTGAGCGGCGGATAAAGATGTTGAAAAAAGAAGTGGTGAAGCAAGCATTGCCGTGACAAATAGCCTGCTCTGATAGTTTGATACTGAACCCATCGGTTAGCCCCCTATTTTGCATCAATAGCAAAGCCAAACTGACCAGTTCTTATTTGTTTGTTTCTCACCCAAAAGTGAAGTCAAACTTATCGTAATCATCCCGCTCATTGATTTTAGCACACACAATCATACAGCTTATGTTTTAGTGCCATTTCATCTAAAAAAAGCGACACCGTTTTTTAACAATTTGAATATAACCTTTTGGTGTTGAAAGTGTTGCGTTTATTGCACAAATCACACAAAAACCAATTGAACATGTAAATATGAAAACATTTGTGTGATTGATATCGCTTAAAACAATTACTGATGACTTTAATATTCAGCCGAATCAATTATAAGGTATGACGTACCCATGAAAACAATCAAAACCTCTATTGCTCTCCTTGTTGGCGCCGCTCTATTATCTGGATGTAATGACGACACTGAATACGTCAATGTTCAGCCTAAAGAAGTAAAAATAGCGACTTACAACCTCTCTTTTGACCGTGCAACTTTTGAAGCTTTAGTGAGTGAAATGCAAATTGAACCAGCGCAGCAAACTGTATTGGTTACTGCCTATTTAGACGGTTCTATCGCCGCTGAAGACAAAACCACTGCGGAAAAAGTCATTCAAATTCGGAACGTTGCTGCGATTATTCAGAAGAATCGCCCTGACGTTCTTATGATGGCGGAATACAACAACGACGGAACAGGCGAAAACAAAGCTGCCCTTGAAGGCTTCCAGAAGAACTACCTGTCTGTCGCGCAAAGCATCAATGGTGCAGGCGGTGAAGCGAACCTTGAACCTATCGAATATCCTTACGCGGAGTCTTACTCTACCAACACAGGTTTGCTAAGCGAGTTTGACCTCGACAACAATGGAACAGCAGGTCAAATGCCGGGCGATGCATGGGGCTTTGGCATGTACCACGGTCAATACGCCTTTGCCCTAATGTCTAAATACAAGATTGATACGGCAAATACGCGCACGTTCCAAGCGTTTAAATGGAAAGATATGGAAGGTACGAAGATTCCAACCATTACTATCTGTGACGGCTCACAAAAAATTCCAGATGGCATGAAGTGTGGTGATGAGTGGTACTCTGCAGAAGAATGGGATCAAGTACGCCTATCTTCTAAAAACCACGTAGATGCACCAATTATCATTCCGACTCGCAATGGCGAGGAAGTTGTGCATCTACTGATGTCGCACCCTACTCCACCAGTATTCGACCCAGGTAAAAACAAAGCGCAAAACGCAGCCGAAGTAGAGTTCTGGCATCACTATATTCAAGGTAAAGACTATTTCTACGACGATGCTGGTAAGAAAGGCGGCTTAGCGAGCGGGGCTAAATTCGTAATGATGGGCGATCAAAACCTTGATCCAGTAGCCGGTGACGGTATTAGCTCTGTAATGCAAGAACTGCATAATGATCCATTGGTTAACCAAACCGTGATGAATGGCGAGCTTTATCCAACAAGCTTTGGGGCAGCCGAACACGCTGTTGACCGCAGCTCCACTCACCCATATCCAAATCGCATCACTTCGACGTTTGGCTTGGGTGTAGATTATGCCTTGCCTTCTGCAAACCTAAATGTGGTGGACTCTGGCGTATACTGGTCAGCTTCTTATGAAGAAGGTCGTAAGCTATTTAACGATGCGCGTATTGGTAAGTATGGTGATGGCAAAGATGTGTCTTCCGACCATCGCATGATCTGGATTAAAGCACAGTTCTAAACTGTGTCATTTAAATAAAAAAAAGCCAACCACAAGGATTCGTGATTGGCTGTATATATTTGTGAACAAAGTGGTTCACTAACAACGTCAGTTGGCTAGGTGACCCTCGGCTTAGAAAGGGTCACTCATACTAAAGCATGAGGCGTGCCAACTTTGTAGCGCACAAAAACAGGTTGTTATTTAATCACCTTCATTAAAACTTCACCAATAGCCACTGTTTGCTCACGCAATGAATTGCAATTTGCAAATTATTATTGGCATTTCGCAATAAACCCTACCATTAACTTTTGTTCTATGGCTTCCTAGCCAAATCACGTGCGAGGATTAATGCGAGTCCGAATACTTGCAAGAAGAGCCCGATATTCTTGTACCAAGCGATCTTTTCATCTTGCTTTGCCATTACCTCATTGAGCTCTACATTCTCAATGTAATAGTCATCAATGCGATCTCTATACGAAGCTTGTGCTTGGTTTATCTTTGACATTAGCTGAGGGAGTTTATCTATTTGTATTTCATCCGATTCGTGATGAGTCCAAGAGGATAAGTGCCCTTCCAATATCTGTTCTATCTCCGAAGGTATCGCTGCGCTCTGACCTATGTGCAAGTGAAGCAGCAACGCCTCTCTTTTTCTTTCTAGAGTTTCAACGCTATTCCACGCGAGTTGGATGGAATACAAGTTTTCCGCCTTTTGCTCTGCGAGTTGCGAATACTGTTTGCCAAGCCTATCAAGGACCAAGCTAGTAAGAACGATCGCGCCAATATTCAGTACTAACCCAATCAGAACGAGTACCCATGGCGGCGGGATATAGCTACGAAGACTTACCATAACTTATCGTACGGAAGATAAATCATATTCAACACAACCAGCGAAAGTATCACTAGGAATGTCACCTGCATGCCCCTAACACGCCTTTTTAAGTCCTCTTTCAATATACCTCGAGCATGGATAATTCGACCGATCACGAAAATAATGCCTGTGAGATGTATCCAGGTTGGGTAAGCACTATTGGATTCTAATAGTGCCATTAGAATCAGAGTAATGGGGATATATTCTGTCGCGTTACTCTGTGCACTACGAGCGATTTGGAGAGCCTCTACTCCTCCGTCAGCATAAGCAACCTGATTTAAGCGACGCTGCTTAATCACTTGAACGGCCAACCAAATAATCAGTATTGCAAGAATGCTAGCGTATAGAGCTGTGATCATATGTCGTCCTTTTTGATCCGGTTTTCATTATATAGCGTGTCACTTGGCTATAAATATAGCGGTATCCTAATGATAATGCGTCAATTAACCTCAAATTATGCTTATAAGAAAACGAGTAAGAGAATACTTTATGGAACTAAAAACGCCCTCGAATAGAGGGCGTGAGAGTGAAATCGTGAATATTCAAGAATGGTGCACTATAAAGGATGATTGGCCAGCTTTTTACGCTTATGCCCTTTGACAATACTTTCAAAGATTGTAAATAACAGCCCCACCCAAATAAAGGCAAAGGTCACTGCTTTAACTTCATCAAACAGTTCACCGAAAAACATGACAGCCAAAACAAACTGCAAGCTTGGTTCAATGTATTGCATTAAACCAACTGTCGATAAGTTTGTTATACGTATCGCGATAGAATAAAAAATCAGTGGTAAAAGCGTGATCGGTGCGCTGCCAAAGTACAAAAGCAATGTTGTGATATCTACGCCTGAAGCCAACTCACCCACTGTCCATTGTTTGTAGAACAAATACGCCACGGCAACTGGAGTCAATAGCAGCGCCTCAACAAATAAGGTGGTGCTCCAGTCGTATGTTATCTTCTTCTTGTACAACCCATACAAAGCAAAGAACAACCCCATCGTTAGTGCGATAACAGGTAACTGGCCATAATGAATCACTTGATACATCACGCCAATTGTTGCTAGCACAATTGCGATGAGTTTGCCTTTTGAAAGCTTATCTCCAAGAATAAACACGCCTAGCGCCACTGACACTAACGGTCCAATAAAAAAGCCTAAGCTTGCATCAATGACTCGATGGTGAGTCAAAGCCCAAGTGAACGCACTCCATGAAATACACATCAAACTGCTCGCGACAAACGTGTACCACAAAGATTTTTTGTCACACCAGATTTCTTTCCAATTCGGTCCTCGACGGGTTATACCAAGCACAATTAAAAAACCGACCGGAACTGAGCCGATGATTCGCCATGCCAGCAACTCATCCATTGAAGCATTCGGTAAATAACGATAATAAATGGGTAGCAGCCCCCAAATTACAAAGGAGAATGCTGCCATAAAAGTGCCATAACGAGTGTTATTCATAAAACTATCGCTCATCTAAACGAATAAGTCAGCGCAAACAAATCGCGCTATGCATAATAAAAGGAACGCGATATCCTTGTGAATTTAAGATGCTGAGGGCATTATTGGTTCAACGCTTGTACTACTGCTGTAAACCCACTCACAAAACACAACATAAGTGCTCCAAACCGAATTTTTTCTTTTGGTAACGATTGGGTGGTTTTCATCGCGAGCCAATACCCAAGTGCTGCCGCAGGTAATAGCGGAATAGTAATCACCAAATGGTGTAATGTGAAGAAACCAGCGGGAATTTGAACAACGAGCGAAATGATGGAACTGAAAACAAAAAATGCCGATAGGTTACCACGTAACTGATTCGCTTCTTGATGTTGCAACAACAACGCCATAGGTGGGCCTCCAATCGCCGAACTGGTACCAAACAATCCAGAAAAGAATCCTGCTAATGTCATACGCGATGGTGTGGGTTCAACCCGAAACGGTAAAACACTCACCACAACCGCGAATAACACCAAAAAACCAATCCAAAGTGTAAGGGCTTGAGTCGAGACAAAAAACAGTAGCAAGCCGCCAGCAACCGATCCGGGCACACGCCCAATCAATGCCATTTTTAAGCCGCCGATTTCAACACTACTGCGGTGCTTCATCGCATTCATCAACGAAATAAATAACGCGACTAAACAGATTGGTGCAGGCACATACTCCGGCGCCCAAAGAATCAGTAAAGGTGCGGCAACAATTGCCAAGCCAAAGCCTATTGCGGTTTGTACATAAGAGCCAAGAAATATTAGCCCTATCGCAAGCAAGTTTATCGAATCGAATTCCATTTAGATTATTCTTATATTTGAAAGCCAAACACGAAACCAAAGCACATTCGCATGATGAATGCGTCGAGTGTGTTGTGATATGAATCTCGCGTAGCATTCATCAAAGTGAACAAAAAGACAATCCATTTGTGCGGTTTGCCGTCACTTCTTTTCGTCTTTCATTCATCCGATGTACACGTATGCTTATATCTAGGCGAATTCATGCTCGACTGTTCATGCAGCATTTCTTCCACGGAATTAATGACTGCTCAAAAACGGCCGCATTAGATCTTTGAACCCTCCTCCCGCTCTATGTAGGCGTAGCCGATTCTCACTACGTCGGTATAGCACTTTATGACTCATCGCTTTATACTATTGATCATTTTGTCATTACCGTACTTATTTACACAACAACAAGTGTACGGTCAGTGTTACTTTTTCTACCTTTAACTTGCTGTGAAAATAATATGAGAAAACAAACTGGATTTACTCTAATAGAGTTAGTCGTAGTTATTGTCGTGCTTGGCATTCTTGCTGTCACTGCCGCACCACGCTTTTTAAACCTTCAAAGTGATGCGCGTGAAGCGCGTTTAGAAGGCATGAAGGGCGCGATTGCATCAGCGCTCGGTGTCGGTTATGGGAAAATGGCGATTGCAGGGTTGGAGAGCAAATCTTACGTTTCAAACTTCGTAGACAGTGCTTTAATGGCCGATTTACCATTTGACGGTTGTAATATTGGTGGTTCAAAACGCTGTGTTTTCTTATATGGGTATCCTGATACTGATAGCGAGTCGATGAAATTGCTTGTGCAAGGGCTGAACGAAGAAGGCTCAGATTGGAAAACATTTCATCACCCAGCGGGTTCAACAACACGAGAAATGGTCATTGCAGCAGTAGACGAAAAAAGAGCAAGCCTGACACAATGCGGGATTTTATATGGACCACCGCAGGCTCCAAACGAAAGTTACACCTTAAAAATTCTTCCATGCCCACAATAAGATAAGGCTGCCCATCGGCAGCCTTATTTTTAATCTTATCGGGTTTGTTTACGCAAAGTTAAATACGTATTTATCCATCATATTCACCATACGGCCAATCTCTGGCTTGGTAATCGTATCATTTGCGCCAAGAGACAGTGCTTTCGCTCGGTTATCCTCACTCATCAATGATGAGAACATAATGATCGGCATTTCATGAAACGCTTCAGTATCGCGTAGTCTCTTCACTAAGTGCATACCATCCATTCGAGGCATTTCTACGTCTGTAACCACCGCATCTAACAGCTCTTTAACTGGCAAGTTTTCTTCTTTCGCGACCTCGATTAAGCTCATTAATTTCTCATGAGCCTCACCACCGTCTTTACAAGTGATCACATTGTAACCTGAAGAAGCTAATGTATCTTGAATCAAAGAGCGAATAAATGCTGAGTCATCCACCACCATGATCGTTTTAGCATTACGCTTACCCACCATTCTCTGGTTTAGATCTACCGACTTATCCCCTTTCACATCGTATTTTTCCATACTCAGCTCTGGGTTAATATCCGCGATGATTTTTTCAAAGTCGAGAATCATGATCAGGTTGCCTTCTTTGCGAACAACGGCCACTACACAATCTTGTTCGCCCGCTTCCAAAAACTGACTTGGTGATTCCACATCATTCCAAGAGATACGATGAATACGTGAAATACTATCAATCAGAAAGCCATTGGTCATTTTGTTGAAATCAGTAACGATAACAAACTTACGCTCTAGGTCCTGGCGTGTTGGTACACCTAACCAACCAGCTAAATCTACTAAAGGCGTCAATACATCTCTGGACGAAAACACCCCGATCATGTGAGGTTGTGCGTTTGGATAATCGGTTGTCTCTGGTACGCGAATCACTTCTCGTACTTTCGCAACGTTGATGCCGTAATAACAAGTTTTTGTGCTGCCATCCGGCAATGTTTTTTCTAAATGAAACTCGATGATTTCAAGCTCATTGGTACCACTTTCTGTCAAAATGGTGCTGGTTACGTTACTCATAAAGCCAATTATCCAACCAAAATACGCATCAGAAAAAGTTTGATGCAAACGCCATGAGAAGCCATTCTCAGGCTAAAAATCCAAGCATCCTTTTTAGTCGTTACAACAAAGTTTGTAAACCACCAAAAGGACGGCCAACGCACATTTCCATATCAAACTGTGAAAAAATGTCTCATTTTTGAACAGGATAACATGAGTTAACTTAGTGCGACGTTACCTTCCCACTTTTAACGGCCATTTCGATGAAAAGTTTAGGGTTAATATTGATGTTTTTCGTTGGCCTATCACTATACCCACACATATGAAATCCCTCGTGTATTGGCGTATTCGACAGTATCTTATTCAATTGTGCTCAGTGAATTTCAATTATAGAAAATGTCATTTTCCTTTCCATCAGAAAGGTTTTTCCTACAATCCCTCTTAATACAATCATATTGCGTTGGGCGGTATGACAGTTCGGATAGTAGTGAGGCTCCATTTGTATAATGTTCTTATCATTGATGACCAACCACTTTACAGCGAAGCACTGACTTCTCTTGTTGAGAGCGTAATCATCACAGCCGAAGTCATTCAGTCGAAAGACAGCGCAGAAGTAATGGACTTAGTGAGAAATACAAAAATTGATTTTATTATTCTAGACGTTGTCCTTGGTGATCGAGATGGTATGCGTTTGGCGAAGAATATTTTAGCAACGGGCTATCAAGGTAAATTACTTTTCATTTCTTCACGCGACTATTCCAGCCTTTCTAAAGCGGCTTACGAGATGGGAGCTCATGGTTTCTTGAATAAAAACGAGACAAAAGAAGCGATTACTGACGCGATTGTGAGTGTCTCACGTGGGTACTCTATGTTTAAGTCTACTCACGCTCCTTCTAATGGTGATGTCACGCTATCCAATCGCGAAGCCATGGTGTTCCACTACTTAGCTCAGGGCTATTCAAATAAACGTATTTCAGAACAACTATCGCTCAGCGCTAAAACCATCAGCACTTACAAAACTCGTATTTTGAAAAAATACCATGCAGATTCATTAATTGAATTACTGCATACGATCCCAAGCGCTGAAAACATTCAATGCGATCGTTAGTTCTTCATATATTTTGCAATGGCATCGGTTAATATCTGGTGCATTGCGTCGTGACGATGGCTTTGCTTCATCTGAAGTACAACCTTTGGCCAGCCGTTGGGGTAATAAGATTCAGGAATACGAATAAAACGGTATCCTTCGATTGGCGCCTGATACTCCAGAAAAACCGTCGCCGCCTTTTTTTGTTTGAGCAGCTTTAGCACACTGCTCACGTTATCTAGCGCTGCAATTCGATTGATCACCATACCGTGATTCTCCATTGCTCGTTTTGCAAGCTGCTCTTTCTCTTTCCAACCGATAATTTCAAGCATAATAAATGGCAGTTTGGCAGCCTCTCCAAGAGTGGTGATCCCAAGCTCTTCCGGAACAACAACCACAGCAGGCGCGTAGCCAATAAATTTCTGATGGATAGATTTTGGCAATTCATCATTGAAGTAATGAAGCTGGGCATCCACTTTGCCTAAAAGGATTTCGTCCACCGTATATTCCGTGATGGTTGCGACAGTAATATGAGCTTTAGGAAACAGCGTCATTAAATCCATCGCCAACAAGTGTCCAAATGAGTACTGAGCCGTTTGGGGTAAACAGACCGTTATATCCTTACTGTATTTTTCTGGTTTGAATTCTGATCGAACTAAGCATGTTTCTAAGTTATCTAATGCATCTGCAATTTTGGGTAGCTGACGCATCAGAAAGTTGGTGGGTTCTAAATGATGTGGGTGACGAATGAATAGTTCATCACCAAGTTGGATGCGTAAGCGAGCAAGATATTTACTGATCGACGCCTCACTCTTGCCCAAGGCTTTCGCTACGGGTTTAAGCTGACGATGCTTTTCTAACAGAACCAGTATTTTTAATAGGTTTAGATCAAGGTCTTTGTTCACGATACAGTACCAGTTGGGTCTTATGCTAATCAGCAATCAAAGGAGCATTATGCATTGCTCGACTAATATAAAAGACCAAGGGTACTGCTTGGTCAAATTTATCAAACAGTTATGTCATGGTTATGTATTGTTGTCCTCAAACACGCTGTTTTTTCATTTCATATAACTCTTCATCTGCTCTCACGATCACCTCTTGCAGCGTTTCATCCTCTTCGCGCACAGCAACACCAGTACTAACGCTGATCTCTATATCTAATGTATTTAAACGATTGTGTTTAACAACGCCACGGAGCTTTTTCGCTAACATGGAAGCTTTGCTCATGCTGCATCCGGGCAAAATTACAATAAACTCATCACCACCAGTCCTGACTAAGTAGTCACTGTTCCGAAAAACCTTTCTCATTGAGTCTGCAATAATAACAATGACTTCATCGCCAACATGGTGTCCGTAACGATCATTAATCTTCTTGATACGATTTCCGTCAATCGCAATGATAGAGTATGGTTCAACCTCCATTCGATGTTTAAACCGCTCTTCTTTAAATACTCGCCGATTTAATAATCCGGTCAAGTCATCTTGCGTTACATCACTCAGAGCATTTTCTAATTGAATTTTGCTCTGTTTAGATTCATTGGCTTTTCGATAATAGGCGAACGCTACGACAGAATAGATGACAAGAATAAAGCTGTAGTCCACCACTATTTTACTAAACGGATATTGGTAAATAACAAGATTATTATTGTCGGCAACATAGGATTGAGTGTAAGCAAAATGAGCTAAGGGGTAGCTCGGAAAGTAAATAATTATCTGCTTATTTCCGTTACTAACCTCTACGTCAACGGCTTTGCCTTCATTATAAAGCGATGATAAATACAGTTGTTCCGAAAATTCGCCGACAAGCTTCCCTCTATAGTAGACGGGACTCATGATACTTAATGCCATCTCATCTGAATACGTGGTTTTGAAGGGCTTAGAGATAAGAACTCGGTCGGAGAGCTGCTCTTTCCACGCGGCAAGAATACAAGCGTAATTCACTCTGCACCATTCTATATCAAACGTCTCTTTAGATCCCTCTAGAGCTGGGATTGGTCGTTCTAAGATGAGTTTGTCACTAGTGTAAGAACGAAAGTACAATATGGCGTCTTCTCTATCGTAGACATTGGACAAATGAGCTTCTGCTTGGTGTAGTGCTTTACGAGCAACAGTTTCCACATAATCTAGGTTTTTATACGGCTTTAAAGCATAAATTGCATCTTGAAAACTGAAGTCAGTCAGTACTTCTATTTGTTCGATACTGAAGTTTTCATACTGCGCCAATTGAGCTTCGGTCAACAAGCCTAGCAGAATGACCTTCTGCTTTGTTTTTGCTAAATTGTTAGCGTACGTATTAAATTGCTTCTCCTCATAAGAGATGAGTACAGCACCAATCATGGTCACCGATACAATAAATAACAACATCGCAACCGCAAAAGAAGAAACAAAACTTCTTACATTCATAACACTTTATGTTCCCACTACTTTTGCAAGTTCAATAACATCATTCACATTAAACTTGTCTAGAAATCGACGTTTCTTGGTACTCACGGTTTTATCACTGATAGCCACACAGATAAACATTTGATCATCAAAGATCAAACAGTTCAATTTTTTCATATTTTTACTTCAAAATAGTGATTACCTCTAACGGCATGGGCTTATCAATGTAAAAGCCTTGGCAGATGTCTATTCCACATTCGCGCATGGTTTTATAGGTTACTTCGTCTTCGACACCTTCTGCGACAATACGAATATTGAGGCTTTTCGCTAAAGCACAAATAGCGATGACAATGCTTTTCTTTTTCAGGTCTTCACTCGCTCCGTAGACAAAAACGCGGTCAAGTTTGATCTCGTTAAAAGGTAACTTTGCCAACTTTTCAAATGTAGATGAGCCCGTACCAAAATCATCAATTGATACCGTGACACCTTTCATTCTGAGTTTGATGAGGTTTTTGTAGATAGACGTGCTAGCTTGGAAAGCTTCCCGCTCTGTAATCTCAATGGTGATTTGTGACGGGTCGACACCACTTTCCGAGCATTGTTGAATAAAACGATGCGAGAAGTCAGGGTCGTTCAAGTTTTCGTGGTCGACATTAATCGAGACCTTTTGGGTTAATCCCCTATTGTTGATGTCATAGATTGTATTAATCAGCACTGATTGAAAAAGTTCAGAAGACAAATGGCATCGTTTTACGATCGGAAGAAAGTGGTTTGGTAACAACACGCCATAAATAGGATGCACCCAACGCGCTAACGCTTCATAACCTAAAAGCTCACCACTATGTGCGTCTACCAAAGGTTGGTAATAATTCTTCACTCGTCCTTCACCCAAAGCAAATAAAAACTCTTGGTCTTGCAGTGCGATAGGTTGAGCAAACGCTGTTTTTCGCGTTCTTTCATCTTTTATTTGGTTGAGGAGTTTAACCACTTGCATTTCGTCGTACGGCTTAGGCAGTTCTCCTAATATCTCAAAACTAAACCCTTCGCACATTTCTCGTACTGCCGAGATGATGCTCTGCTCCAACAAACTGACTAGCACGACTTGCCCGTGATACTGAATTTGGTCGAATACTTCCAAGATGTCGATACCGCCTTTTCCCGGCATCTGGAGATCGCAAAAGATCACATCAAAATATTGCTCTTGTGCACATTGACTAGCAGTGTCCACACAATTGAATGTACTGACTGAAGCGCCACTATGACCCAATATTTGGGTAAGTATCTTGGTTTGTAGAGGATGACCATCAATCACCATCACATTAAGCTGTGTATTCATTTATCTCTATCCAATAGTCTATATTTTCGATCTCCTGCTCGATTGGTTAAATTAATCCTGCCACTCGCTGATCAAAATCGACCAGCATTACTCAGCCTCAATGTAAAACTCAGTCTGCTTGTCTGTTCTCAATAACTGTCACTATCAATGAGTTAAAAAAGAAACTACTGGCAAAAATGTGGCAACGGACAACGCTGTAATACGACTTATCGTACTGAGCATAAAGCCTTACTCGGACTGGGCAGTCAGATTAATTTGTGTCGGCTAAAAGTCAAATTTCGACTAATAGCGAAATGAAATATAAATTACTGATATAAAGATAAAAATTTGAAATAAGTCAGAAAAAACCGACAAAACAATCCACCTTTGACTACACAATATTTGCGCTTAATATCTCACCAAAGTGAATACTTGTTGTAAGTCCGTTGGAGAGCATACTCAACAAATGTTTACTTGCTCGTCTTTAAACCGTGGCTTTTTGTCTCCATCTTGAATGCTTCGCCGTCATTCCGTGATAAACTAGCTCATTAACACGAAAAAAACGCTCAACTTTGCGGTACAGAGCCACAAAAGTAAGTACGGTTTTAACACACTCTGTCTAAAACTATGCTGCTCGAAGCTCAAATTACTACTCGTACGCCCGTTGGAGCAGTAAGAAAATTAAGGTATTAAATTCAAATGGTTAATAACTCAATCCAGTGGTTTCCTGGCCACATGCACAAAGCACGCAAAGAGATCGAAGAAGCAATCCCACAAGTGGATGTGATCATCGAAGTACTGGATGCTCGTATTCCTTTCAGTAGTGAAAACCCTTTGATTTCTCAAATCCGTGGTGACAAGCCGGTCGTTAAAGTCTTGAACAAGCGTGATTTGGCCGATCCTGAGTTAACTCAATTATGGATTGAGCACTTGGAGCAAGAGCAACACGTAAAAGCAATGGCGATCACGACGTCAGAACCGCAAGAAGTGCATCGAATCATGGAGCTTTGCCGTAAACTTGCCCCACACCGTGAAGAGATCGGTAAAAACATTCGTACCATGATCATGGGGATCCCAAACGTTGGGAAATCGACAATCATCAATACTCTAGCTGGTCGAACGATCGCGGTGACTGGTAACCAGCCCGCGGTAACACGTCGTCAGCAGCGCATCAACCTGCAAAATGGCATCGTTTTATCAGATACTCCAGGGATTCTGTGGCCAAAAGTGGAAAACCCACACAGTGGCTTCCGTTTAGCTGCTACAGGCGCTGTAAAAGATACTGCGATGGAATACGACGAGGTTGCGTTTTACACCATTGAGTACCTAGCAGCCCACTATGCAGACAAGCTTAAAGAGCGTTACCAAATCGAAGAGCTTCCTGAATCAGATATCGAGATCATGGAAGAAATTGGTCGTCGCCGTGGTGCACTACGCGCAGGTGGACGTGTGGACTTGCACAAAGTATCAGAGATTTTGTTGCACGAACTTCGCCAAGGGACACTAGGCCAAATTACACTAGAGCGCCCAGAAATGATCACTCAAGAGCTGATTGAAGTCGAGATTGAAACCGCTCGTAAAGAAGAAGAAAAAGCGAAGCGTAAAGAAGAGCGCCGCAAGCGCTATCTACGTAATAAGCGATAAACTGATATTATCTTTTCCCAATCATATTTTAAGGCGCGATTTTCGCGCCTTTTTTGTTATCTAATGCGCCCATTTTTTCACTTTTCAAACTTTATATTCCTCATAAAAAGTCCAGACATGAAGCACGAAAAAAACACCGCAAAATCGCCGTATAAACTTTAAGCACAAACTAGTTTAGACCCCGGGCCCCTATAGAGTTACAGCCACCATCCAACCCTCAAATGTCGAGTTTGCAAGGGTCTGCAAACTTATGCAACCTGGTTAGTGACACTCTCCCCAAAATCCGCAATATGAATAAGTGTCAGCGCTGGCGTTTTTCCATATGAAGAAGAGATTTATTATGAGTGAAACTATACAAAGCAAACCACTTCCTTCCTTTATTGAGGAACGCCTAGATTTTCATATTCAAGATCTAATTGAACCGAACGAGAACAAGAAACACCTTGTTCTTGGTAAACGTCCACCGTGTAATGCCGTTGTTATGCAAAGCAATGATTACCTTGCACTGTCCCATAACAAGGAGATTCAAAACGCGCATCGTGATGCGATTTCTCAACACGATGACAACGTCGTGATGTCCGCGATTTTCTTGCAAGATGATGAATCAAAACCTGCATTTGAAACTCAACTAGCCAGTTTTGTCGGCATGCCTAGCTGTCTGCTTTCTCAATCAGGATGGGCTGCGAATGTCGGTTTATTACAGACTATTTGTGCACCGAACATACCTGTGTATATCGACTTCTTTGCGCATATGTCTTTATGGGAAGGTGCACGTATCGCAGGAGCACAAATTCATCCGTTTATGCATAACAACACCAACCACTTGCGAAAACAGATTTCACGCCATGGTTCGGGAATTATTGTTGTGGATTCGGTTTACAGCACTATCGGAACCATTGCTCCTCTACGTGATATCTACGAAATAGCACAAGAGTTTGACTGCGGCTTAGTTGTGGATGAATCGCACTCGTTAGGTACGCACGGTACGCAAGGCGCTGGGCTACTGCAAGAGCTGGATTTGACTCATATGGTGGATTTTGTAACCGTAAGTCTTGCAAAGACATTTGCTTATCGTGCTGGCGCAATTTTAGGTGCAGAAAAGCTGGCTAAGACGCTTCCATTTGTCGCGTATCCTGCCATTTTCAGCTCCACCGTGTTACCGCAAGAAATTATTCGGTTAGAAAAAACACTGGACGTCATAAAAAAAGCCGATGACAAACGGGAGATTTTGTTTAAAAGAGCGAAGTCTCTAGCCGTTGGTTTAAAACGTATTGGGTTTACTATTCGCAGTGAGTCGCAAATTATCGCGCTAGAATGTGGCAACGAAAGAAACACTGAGCGAGTTCGCGACTTTCTAGAAGAAAGGAATGTCTTTGGTGCAGTTTTCTGTCGCCCTGCAACAGGAAGAAACAAAAACATCATTCGTTTTTCTGTCAATGCGGACATGACTGCCGCCGAAGTCGATCACGTTCTTTCCGCCTGCCAAGAAGCGTTTGTTCATCCCGATCTAGAGTTTGTATAAGCTAGAGTGTAGGTAAAAATAAAGAGCTCAGCAGTTTTGCTGAGCTCTTTATCCGTATTCGCGTTATGATCAACTCGTCTCAAGATAACACAGTTGCGAGTGATTAAATCCAGTTTGCGATTTTGTCGAATAAGCGATTTTTATCCGCTGGTTTTACGATAAAGTCAGACATGCCAGAAGAGCCTATTTTGTCCAGCGTAACAGGTGAGCTATCCCCAGTATGCGCAATAATAGGTACCGACGCATAGTTTTTATCCGAGCTTCGAATTCGCCTTGAAGCTTCTACACCATCCATGATGGGCATCTCGATATCCATAAGAATGAGGTCAACGTTCTCTTGCTCTAATGTATCCAGTGCTTGCTGCCCGTCTTCTTTCTGAATCACTTCAAAGCCCTGCTTTTCGAGTAACATCGCGGTAAATTTTCGCAAAGATTCGTTATCATCCACGACCATAATTGTCCGTTTATTTGACGTATCCAAAGCCACTGAGGCCGTTGGTGTCGACACATAGCTTGAATCATACAAGAGACGGTCAATGGTTGGCTTAGTATTCAATAACCAGGCTTGAGTCTCGACCCAAATAGGCTCATATGCCGCTTTGCGTGCTCTCTGTGTCGGGTGATGCTCAAAAAGATAAACGATACGAGCTTCCGTGAAAGACAGAAGAGATTCTAATCTATCTAATTGGTTTGCTCTTGCATCCAAGCTCTCAAGATCGATAAAAATCAGGTCGAATTCGAACTCATACTCTTTCTTTTTGAGCACTTGATTAACATCTAAGATCGTTGATTCAAAACCCATAAAACGGCTAATGTCCGTCACTTTCGACACAAGAATATCTTGATTAGTCACCGTTAGGATGGTTTTGAGTTTGGTCAAATCGTTTTTAATTTCAGTCACGATATCAGATGTGATCGGCGGGAAAGTTAACGTGAACTGAGACCACTCACCTAGCTGAGACTGGCATTCAATGTTACCTCCAAAAGAACGCATCACTTTTTTACAAAATGGCAAACCCAAACCATAGCTGCCTGACTTACCAGTTGTGTAAAAGTCCTGAAATATATTACGTAGGACATCAGGAGCAATACCAGCACCATTATCGGTTACAACGATTTGGTTTGAGTGCTCCGTGCTCGTCATGGACACATGTATGTGGAAATCTTCAGATGTGCGATGATGGAAGGCGTTCTTGAAAAGGTTATACATAACGTATTTGAGTAAGGTATCGCTACCAAGAAAATCAAACTCACTTCTCGCATCTAGGGATATAGCAAAGCGATCCGTCGCACGCTTATAACTAAAGCTTTCAATCGCTTTTTCAACCACAGAGTGAGCAGAATGCTTTTGAAAACTGGATCGCGAGACACGGTTTTCGTCTATCGATGTCAGAAGTAAATCTATCGTCTCGTTGCCCGACTGGATGATGTTCATCGCATCCTCACTAACTTCGCGCAGCAGGGTGACATCCTCTCCGCTCATCAGATATTGGTCTTTCTCTGCTTCTTTTTTATTGGGTAAGACTGATTGGATAACATCGATTGACGTGCAAAGACCACTTAAAGGGTTACGCATTTCATGCGCAATTCCGGCCCCGAATGACTTGGCCAACGACACCTTCGCTTCGTGCTCTACTTGGTTCCGAAAGTAGAATAAATTGCCAAATACATAAATAAAGAGAAAGATTGGCACATGCGTCCAGTCCATTGTTAAATCGAGATGAAACCCTTTCGCCACCCAAGCAAAGAATGTCGCTAAACCTATTCCGGCAAAAGTTTGAGCGAACATAACTCTTGTGACATGAACCAATAGAATGTGCAAGAAAATCGCGGACATAAATGACATGACCCAAACATTGGACCAGTCATTCATCAGTAACATATAGAAAAAGAAAAACGGTAAGCAGATCGTTATCGTCACTTGGTAGTAAATATGGATATATTTTCGCCACGTTGACGACAGGCGATTTCTAAAAATGATGCCAAAGAACAATAGTGCACAAAACAATCTGAGCGGCAAGTTTTCATAAGCCTGTGGGAAAACAAAATCCCAAACAAAGTAGTACAGCGGAAAGCCAAGAAACCCCATCCAACCAACGAGAGTCAGGTTGGGTTCTGCATATTGATAAACCTTACGTATCGAGTCCATATTATCTATTTTGCCTACTCCGCCTGACGTCCCAATAGTGTGATTTGCATTCATTCTTATCGTTTTATTATTAAGTAATTATATATTACTTAACGCTTATAAGCAGCGCGAAATGGCGCAAATATTTCGCGACGCTTGTCTTTAATTTCAATCTTTTAAGATAGAGACACTTGATTTACAACCAAATAAATGAAGTTGCATATAGTTTAGTGTAATTTTGCGATAATCGCGTTGTATCCTAAGGGATGTTAATCTCATATACGTTCGAGACATTTAAACCGCGCCTTTGGCTCGAACTTCCAAAGATTTAACGACAGCACTCACTGTGGATGTAACGCGGTGATGAACAATTGGCTTGGGGTGTGTTATGGAACCTTTACAAATAAAAAACGTAATTTTTGATGTGGGAAATGTATTAGTACGCTGGTCTCCGGTAGAGATTGTTAGCTTAACATTTGGTCACTCAGTAGAAGCGGAAAAAATGGCCCAGTTGCTGTTTTCATCACAAATCTGGAAAGACTTAAACAAAGGAATCATTTCCGAAGAGGAAGCCAAACTTTGCTATCAACGTGAGCACAAAGTGACAGCGGAAGAAATGGACCGCTTTTTTTACTACGTCAAACATACACAAATATTACTTTACGGCAGTGTCGAACTGCTAAAAAGAATAAAAAGTGCAGGATATAGCGTTTATGCGCTCACAGACAACGTTAACGAAATTGTTGAGCATCTTCGTGCTACCTATGAATTCTGGCCGCTGTTTGACGGTGCAATCATCTCTTCTGAAGTGCAGTTACTAAAGCCACAAGCTGAGATCTACCAAGCCCTACTTTCAACATATCAGCTTCAGGCCGAGGAAACGGTATTTCTTGATGATATGCCATACAACGTCGAAGGAGCCCGAACGGTAGGCATGGCTGCCATTCAATTTGAAAATGCTCAGCAATGCGAGTCAGAGCTAAAAGCCATGGGGCTTTGCTTTTGAGTCGCCCACTGAAACACAATACTTTAGGTACAGGCACAAAAAAGAGCAGCGTTGATGCTGCTCTTATTGTTAAGCTAAAACGTCAGACTAGGAGTAAATAACGTTTTCTTCTATCCCACTGACTAGTGACTGAGCATTCTTCCAACGGAATACCTTCTCCAATACTTCTGTTCCACCAGGCGCACGCCAAGTTCGCTCTTGACATTCTTGACCTCCAATATGGCGGTAGAATTCAATTGCAGAAATGTTTTGCGATACGACTTCTAGATAAAGACCAGTGTCTTTAAAGTACTGTTGCTGCCATTCTGCGACAGCAAGTAATAGCTGCTTGCCAATACCACGACCACGGTAGCTGTCATCAACATGCAGTGCGTCAATAAAGGTTCCACGCTCGAAATCATGGTTGCCAAACACACAAACGAAGCCGAGCAACAACCCCCCCTCTTCCGCCAAGACAATGTGCTGGTTGAATGGTGGGTTGGTCAGACGGGTTTGCCAGATCAGTAGTTTGTCGTCAATCGCCTCTTTATCAAGATAGTTATCACTAAGAATGCCACGGTAATGACGCTTCCAACTATCCGCATGAAGATGCGCAATGCGCTCGTAGTCCTTATATTCCGCTAATCGTAAATCCATTACGTATTCCTATTTTCTTACATTTTTTACTTCTTTATAGAGTCTCGGCATATTCCACCTTTATAACACTTGTTTCTTGGCAGATTTTATACACCTTAAGCCAGAGCTCATTTTTTAATACTACTCATTATTCAATTAAAAGCAAAATATCCCATCAAGTTCCTTAATGTACATCCAAAGGAACAGTCACATTTGTCTAACTTTAATTTGACTTACACGTGTACGCTGATATTCTGGCGAACAGTTGTTAGCTCAAAGTTAGGAATACACCTGTGACTCAAAACAAACCACCCATTATCTGGTTGAATACATTGATATTTTCTTCCAGTTTTGTTCTGACTTTTATTGTAATGCCTTGGTATGCATATCATTTTGGACTGGGTTGGGAGCATCTAGTTTGGGGAGTGATGGCATTCAGTTTTACGAATCTTTCTATTACAGCAGGCTATCACCGACTCTGGAGCCACAAAACATACGAAGCTCATCCAATTTTACGTGCTATTTTTGCGATTGGAGGAGCATTTTCTTTGCAAAATAGTGCATTACACTGGTCTTCTGATCATCGTGTACACCACAAGCATGTCGACAATAACGACAAAGATCCTTACTCAGCGAAACGTGGCTTTTGGTATTCTCATATTGGTTGGATGTTACGCGACTACAACAAATCGCAGGAAAACGAATACACCAACTGCCGCGATTTAAAGCGTGACAAAATCGTCATGTGGCAACATAAGTACTATGTTCCACTTGCTCTACTCACCAATATTGGCTTTCCGGTCGCTCTTGGTATTATCTACGGCGATATTTGGGGTATGTTATTAGTAGTTGGTGCCGCTCGACTCTTTATGAGCCACCACACGACCTTTTTCATTAACTCACTTGCGCATGTTTGGGGAAAACAGACTTTCACGGACAAAAACACCGCTCGCGACAACGGCGTGTTAGCGTTTTTCACATTTGGTGAGGGCTACCACAATTTCCATCATATCTTCGAGAATGACTATCGTAATGGTGTGTATTGGTGGCATTACGACCCGACAAAGTGGTTGATTAAGTCTTGTTCTTGGCTTGGACTCACATCTAAGTTGCGCACAACGCCAACATTTAGAATAGAAAAAGCTCGCGCAACTCAACTCTTGAAGAAAGCACAAGAAAAACTGGGAGCAAAACCGAATACGCAGACGATTCTCGATCAGTTACAACACGAGTTTGATGCGCTAGTTCATCACATGCAGGAATATTATGAGATGCGAAAGGAAGTACTCGGTGCAAAAACAGCCAGTGTAGTAAAAAAATACGAGTGCTCTGTGACAAAGATAAAGTATCAGCAAATCAAAGCGGAGTTCGAGCGGCAACAACGCAGTTGGAACCTGATGGTGCGCCGATACGCTTAACTTAACCCATCCTTACGATTTAGCTTCGCTTCGGCGAAGCTTTTTTGTTGCAAGGATTATTACCCTCTCCCAACTCACTGAGCTGTTTCTTTTTCTCATTTTTAATCAATTCCCTCACTATTTATTCAAATTTCTGGTCATATTTTCCTTCCTGCAAACAGCTTCAAACCAGCACATAACACTTAGAAAACCAAATTCCAACAATACAATCTAACGAAATTAATTATTAAATTATTATTTGTCTCAGATCATGCAAGCCCCATATTTGTCTCGTGCCACAGTTAAGAATTCTGTAAATTCCTTGTCATAAACTGAAACAGTTTCTTTCTTTTTTTCATAACATTCGGAGATCCCTATGTTAGAGCTCTTAATTGGCTTAGTTGTCACCATTGCTGTGGGTTACTTTATCGTCAAAGGCTATAAAGCAGCGGGCGTGTTACTGACGGCTGGTATTGCTTTACTTCTTATGACTGGCGTATTGGGGCATGACGTGCTGCCCTCAAAAATAACCTCAACCGGTAACATGGTGACAGACGCGCTAGAATACGTGAAATACATGCTACAATACCGCGGCGGCGGCCTTGGTATGCAAATCATGTTGCTATGTGGCTTCGCTTCCTATATGACTCACATCGGCGCGAATAACGTTGTAGTGAAACAGTTCTCTAAACCGCTTTCTGTTATCAAGTCTCCTTATGTCCTTTTGGTAGCGGCTTACATTGTGGCGTGTTTGATGTCTCTTGCAGTAAGTTCTGCAACCGGCCTTGGCGTACTATTAATGGCGACATTATTCCCAATGATGGTCGCGATGGGGATCTCTCGTCCAGCAGCGGTTGCAGTTTGTGCCTCTCCTGCGGCAATCATTCTTTCTCCAACCTCTGGTGATGTGGTGATCGCCGCCGAAAAATCTGGCTTGGCGCTTGATGTGTTTGCGGTACAAACAGTGTTGCCTGTTTCTATCTGCGCAATCATCGTGATGGCTGCCGCGGCTTTCTTCTGGAACAAATACTTAGATAAGAAAGAAAATACGCCAATGGAAAAAATTGACGTATCAGAGATCAAAGCCGATGCACCAGCGTTTTATGCGGCACTGCCATTTCTACCTATCATCGGCGTGTTCCTATTCAACGGTCGTACCATTCCAGGACTTAGCCTAGACATTTACACTATTGTGGTCGGTTCGATTTTCCTTGGCGCTCTGATCCATTACGTTGTAAATAAGTTTGATGGTAAGAAATCACTGGAAGATTTAGATTCTTGTTACGCAGGCATGGCTGACGCGTTCAAAGGCGTTGTGATGCTTTTGGTTGCAGCGGGGGTTTTTGCGCAAGGTCTAATGTCTATCGGCGCTATCGATAACCTACTTCACCTTGCAGACAATGCAGGAGCAGGCGGTGTTGCTTTAATGCTTATCCTTACTGCATTGACAGTTGCAGCAGCGATTGCAACGGGGTCTGGTAACGCACCTTTCTATGCATTTGTGGAGTTGGCACCATCTTTGGCTGCGAAAATGGGACTAAACCCAGCGTTCCTAATTATCCCGATGCTTCAAGCATCAAACCTAGGTCGTACTATCTCACCAGTGTCTGGCGTAATCGTTGCGACATCCGGTATGGCGAACATCAGCCCGTTTGAGGTTGTAAAACGTACATCTGTTCCGGTTCTTGCAGGTCTTATCACAGTTATTATTGGCACTATGGTACTTGTTCCAATGAGTGCCTAACGGCATCGCCAATATTGCTTATCGACAAGGCCCGGCTTCTAGCTGGGCCTATTTCTTTCATCTCTCCAGTGCCATTATTCTTTCTGTATTGCTTTGTAAATGTATTTTAATCGTTACTCAACTCGTGACATATTTCTCGGTTATTACATCGCTTCTTCAGAAGCATTTGCTTAATATCTCAACAGTTTATATAAGAACTGAATACATTAAGAAAATGGGATTTATTATGACTGCATTTATTGTCTTTATCGTTATTGTCCTGCTCATTGTGGTGTACGCCGTCAGTATCTACAACAAGCTCGTTACTCTACAAAACCGTTTCAAAAACAGCTTCGCTCAAATAGAAGTTCAATTAAAACGTCGATACGATTTGATTCCGAACTTAGTTAATACTGCAAAAGGCTATATGGAACACGAAAAAGAAACATTTGAACGTGTCATCCAAGCTCGTAATCAAGCAATTGCTGGCCTGAAAGCAGCCAGTGACGCGCCTGGTAGTGATGCGGCAATTAGCCAACTAAACCAAGCAGAAGGCATGCTGCAAAGTGCGTTGGGCAAACTTAATGTTGTAGTGGAAGCCTACCCTGAGCTTAAAGCGAATGAAACCATGAGTCAGCTTCAAGAAGAATTAACCAGCACTGAGAACAAAGTTGCGTTTGCTCGCCAAGCATTTAATGATGCGGTAACCAGCTACAACACATACAAACAAACGTTCCCGCCAGTGTTGTTTTCCAACGCATTCGGATTCCAAGATGGCAAACTGTTAGAGTTTTCTGACAGTGCTGAAATACAAGCGGCCCCGAAGGTTGAGTTCTAATGAATTTCTTTGACCATCAAGATACCGCGCGTCAACGCACTGGGCTTTTGGTGTTCCTGTTTTCCTTAGCAGTTGTCACCATCACTGGTTTGGTAAGCGTATTATCGATTGGTATCTATTACGGAGTAACAGGCGAACACTTTGATCAAGAAACCGCACTTACCTACGTCTTGTTGTGCTTTGCCGGTGTATTGCTGGTTGTTGCGATAAGTTCAATGGTTCGCTTATCCGCCCTCACCTCCAATGGAGGCCGAGGGGTTGCTGAGAGCATAGGTGGCAAGCTGATTTCCTCAAACACCTTAGATGCAAAACATAGACAACTGCTCAACGTTGTGGAAGAAATGGCTATTGCATCTGGCATTCCGGTTCCTCCCGTCTATGTGATGCAGGAAGAGCGCGGTATCAATGCTTTCGCAGCAGGCATGAGCATTGATGATGCCGTCATCGGCGTCACACAAGGCGCACTGGATAGCTTCACGCGAGATGAACTACAAGGTGTCATTGCTCATGAATTCAGCCATATCTTAAACGGAGATATGCGTTTGAATACGCGTCTTATCGGCGTACTGTTTGGCATCACTTGCATTGCGCATTTTGGACACTTGGTCTTAGATAACACTCATCATACGAGCCGCGTATCAAGGAGTTCTTCCGATTCCGATAAAGGCTTTGCGGTTATCATGCTGATTGCGATTATCTGTTTGGTTCTGGGCTGGATTGGCACCTTGTTTGGCTCGATGATCAAAGCCGCAATCTCTCGTCAACGTGAATTTCTCGCTGATGCCAGTGCCGTTCAATTTACTCGAAACGATCAAGGCATCGCTGGTGCACTCAAGAAAATTGGTAGTCATATGGCGGGTTCTTCATTGAATACAAAAGCAAGCGATGAGATGAGCCATATGATGTTTGGTCAAAGCAAACTCTCCGGCTTTTCTGGCCTATTTGCTACTCACCCTCCACTAGAAGAACGGATTCGCCGAATTGAACCTGGTTGGGATGGAAGTTTTTCTCAAAGTTCGCATCGTCCAACAACAAGCTTTGAGAATGATAACGTTAGTGGATTCTCATCAGGGACGTCGACACAACCTGAGAAACCAACCACCGCAGAACTCAGCGAAGTAGGTCAACAACTACTTAACCAACTTCCTTCCGAACTTGTCGACATCGCTCGTGAACCGTACAGTGCGCGCTTTATTGCTTTTGCCTTGATATTTGATGGCAGTGAACTCCAGCGAGAGATGATAAAAAGTCATATCCCAAATGTGTCTCAAGCACAATTATTACCATGGCTGGATTATGATTTGCCTCTTCATCTACGCTTTCCATTACTCGAACTCTCCATCCCTGCCTTGAAATCGCTGAGTGAGGGTCAGAAAAACAGACTGTGCCAGGTGCTACGCGAACTCTCTCAAACTGATGATCACTACTCACTCGCAGAATGGTGTGTCATCAACTTATTGGAGAAGCAACTACTCGAATCGTATGGATGTACAAAACAGATCCAATCTTTAAAGCAATTAAAAGAGAGTGTGTTTTGGCTACTGCGCGAATTGGCTTGGGTTAGTCACTCTCAACCGGAAGACGCTCAACGTGCATTTAGCAACGCCCTAACCTGTTTGGGCTTTAATGATGCAGAGTTACAACCCGCAAATAAGAACTGGGGCCTAAATCGCGCTGCTTTAGAGCTCCTACTGCAACTCAAACCGAAAAGTCGTCGCTTGTTCGTAAAAGCGTGTCGATTAGCGATTGAATCGGATGGAAAGGTTACCGTTGCGGAAGGAGAACTCTATAGAGTAATCGCCTGCTTCTTAGAAGTTCCAGAGCCGCCACTAACCGTATCAGTCAATACAGAACAAACCCTACCGAGCCAAACACAACAAGCTAACTGACTTAGCTTTAAACAAAAACGCCAGCAAAAGTGCTGGCGTTTTTTCATTATGTGTTCTTATTTGACGATTTACGCTGACTTAAATCGATCAGGGATCTTAGTAATACTCTCTCGATAACTAAACCATAAGTAGGTCACGGCGAGAGAGAAGAATAAATACGAAAGTGCGAATACGATTGGAGACGTAATTAATTCAGCCGACATTCCCCACATCACACCAACAACCGTTATCGTCAACTTAGAAAGCATGCCGCAAATTAGTAAGAATAAGGCAAGCTGCGGAAAGCGCGAGCTACGGAATGCAAAGAAATAACAGCTCCCTACCGCTAGAGAAGCAATAGATAGACCCAACATAAATGAATGGATGTGATCTGCAGATGCGACACCAGCAGATACCGAAGCCATGAGTAATAGGAACAGTTTCATAAGTCACCTCACAACAAGTCTAAAAAAGCATCCCTTCATAAATGAAATCTCATTTTTCGCTATATTCTGCTCCTATAATCTGCAATTACAAGTGACTTTTTTGTTCACTTAATGCACAAAAAACCTAATCAGCTCTAGTTATTACAAAAGGTTAACAATTTAAATTTAAGAAACCCTTTACATCCAATACTTACGGCGATAAGACGATATTTCAGTCATTTTTGTTACAGGGAGTTAACACGGTAACATTTTGAAATTTTTTATATGAAATGTGAGCTGTGCACCCAACTGCGCACTGAATTCTCTATTTTGACTAGTTCTTCATTCCCAATAACAGAAATCATCACTTTTTGATAACACGCTAACCACATACAAAACCATGAATTCACATCCGCTTTTAATGTTTCAAATTATTTTATCAGTAACGGTAAAAAGAGATTCCAATCACATATTTATTGGTTATAATCCGCGCTCATTGCGTTAATCGTTGAAAAACGCAAACTAATTTTGAGAAAAAACATCTTTAAACCAACTCTCTTTGCGGCATTGCCAACAAGAGGAAAAACTGAGAATGAAAATGAGCAAGATTGATAAAGCTATGCGCATCCTGTTAGCAGGGTTCTGTATCAACCTTTGTCTTGGCATCCTGTATGCTTGGAGTGTATTCAACAAGGCACTGGTAACTGAATCAGGCTGGAGTGCTGCAGAAGCTTCTGCACCTTATGCAACTGCAACCATCACTTTCTCTATCTGTCTTCTTGTTGCAGGTATTCTTCAAGACCGCATGGGTCCACGTATGATCCTTATCCTAGGTACTGTTCTTACAGGTCTAGGCATGATCGCGTCTGGCTTTGTTGACACTCCACTCATGCTGAACATTACCTTCGGTGTGATCACAGGTGCAGGTATCGGTTTTGGCTACGCATGCCTATCACCTTCTGCAATGAAATGGTTCCACGCTTCGAAGAAAGGCATGGTTAACGGCATTATTGCGGCTGGTTTCGGTCTAGCGGCTATCTACCTAGCACCAGTAACATCATCATTGATCGACAGCATGGGCATTCAAACGAGCTTTATGGTTCTTGGTGTTGGTATCCTAGCAATTGCAGTTCCTCTTGCAGCAACCATCAATAACCCACCAGCAGACTACACGCCTGCAGAGCCTAAAGTAAAAGAAGGTCAAGCACCTAAAGCGGTTAAAAAGTCAGATGACCTAACTTGGAAAGCAATGCTGAAGACGCCACAGTTCTACTCTCTATGGATCATGTACGCGTTCGCAGCTTCTGTTGGTCTGATGATCATCGGTAACATCACGACCATCGCAAGCGTTCAAGCAAACTTGCCAAACGCGGTTTACCTAGCGTCTATTCTTGCTGTATTTAACTCAGGCGGCCGTGTTGCTGCGGGTATGCTTGCAGATAAAATCGGCGGTGTTCGTACGCTCCTAATTGCGTTCGTCCTACAAGGCGTAAACATGGTGTTGTTCGCAACGTTCGACTCTGAGTTCACTCTGATCATTGGCACTGCGATCGCAGCGGTAGGTTACGGTACACTTCTAGCGGTATTCCCTACTCTAACGGCCGAGTTCTACGGTCTGAAAAACTACGGTACTAACTACGGCGTGCTTTACACAGCATGGGGTATCGGTGGTGCAATCGGCGCAGCAGTTGTTGGCTTCTCTATGACGAACGGCGAAGGCTACACCTTGGCTTACACTATTTCATCAGCAATGATGGCAGTATGTATCGTACTTGCGTTCATCACTAAGCCACTGTCTGAAGCGAAAGTAGCGCAGCTAAAAAACGCATAATTGCGAATTGATTTGATAGCGAAAAGGCTTAACCTATGGGTTAAGCCTTTTTTGTTACAGGTCGTTTATGGAAAGCCCTATCGAACTTGCACCAGACTACTATCTAGAAAACTTCTTTAAGCTGACTCACCACGCAGTAACCTGGTACAGCGATTTACTGGCCGAGGATGAACACGCTTGGCTTTGCTCGTTTGATTCCTTGAGCAAACACGCCCAATGCCTATTGGTGCGTTTATACAGCCGAAAAGGGTGTTGGTTTCGAAGTGATAAGCTGAGTTATCAAGAAATACCTTCTATCAATGAAGCACTGGCTGAATTGAGTCAACATGAGTTTGTGGCCCTTTCCCCGACACTCTCTCATCAAGAGTTAGCGTCTAACTTACTGACGAAACCGGAGATCTCTGCACTTTACCCAGAGCTACCGAAGTCATTAAAGAAAGATGTCCTTGTGGAGAGTTTAAGCAACACGGAATTTGATCGTTTTGAGCAGCTTGAGTTTACGATCATCAAACTCAATTCCGCCCACATGATCGACGTTTTACTCACCCTATTTTTTGCCAACACCCATCAAGACTTAAGTCAGTTTGTGCTTGATGACTTAGGTCTACATCAGTTCGAGCAATACCAATTGAGTAAAGTGCGCCGTTTCTTTGATTCACGTGAGCAAATAGACCGCTTAATTGAACTGAGCCAACTAGCCAACCTGTACTGGCAATTTGATCGAAAAGACAAAGCGAACCTCGACTTATTAATTGAGGCAATGCCTCAGCCCGTTAATCACCATTACGTAGATCGTAAACGTGAGCACATGTTGAATGACATAGCACGTGATTACGAACGGCTTAATGATCTAGAGACCGCCCTATCTCTATTTAGCCAAACTCAGCTCGCTCCGAGCCGAGAACGACGTGCACGTATCTATGACAAACTAAACCAAGATGATTTATTTAGTGACATTGTCACAGAGATGCTACAGTCGCCAATTGATGTGTCTGAGCTCGAAGTCGCACAAAAACTTGAGCAACGGTTGAAGCGAAAACAAGGCGCGAAAGTACCAAGAGTAGCGAAGCCACTCTGCTCCGAATACCATATTGAACTGGATTTATCTCAACAACGAGTCGAGCTTGCCAGCAAAGCGTATTTTGAGTCCTTAGGCTGGAATGTGTTTTACGCTGAAAATGCATTGCTCAACTCGCTACTGGGGCTTACATTCTGGGATGCGATTTTTGCTCCTATTGAAGGGGCATTCATTAACGCTTATCAACACCGTCCTTTAGATTTATATCACTCGGATTTTGTTACCAAGCGCCAAGCTTTGATAGACACCGCTTTTGCCGAACTAGAAGCAGGCAGCACCCAGACGTTATTGGCAAAATACGATGAGAAGTTTGGCATCAGTAATCCATTTGTACATTGGAATTTAATAAGTAAAGAGCTACTCGAAACAGCGCTCAACACTATCCCAACCAATATGCTGATGGCTCTGTTCAAAATACAATTGAGCGACCTTAAGCTTTACCGCAATGGGATGCCGGATCTCATTGCTTTTAAAGAAAATGAGTTCGAGTGGATTGAAGTGAAAGGCCCTGGCGATAAACTCCAGGATAACCAATGGCGTTGGATCAAAGAGTTTACTCGCCTTAATGTCCCGTTTGCGGTGTGTTACGTCGCAGCAACTTAACTTACTCTATATAAAGAGCTTGGTGTTTGTTCTCTCAAACCGCCCCTCGGTTATCGCCCCTTGCTCTTTTTTCTAAACATTTTTTCGTTTCTTCACGATCGCTTCACGCTTCTTCACACAAAATGCGCTTCTACTCACTAAGTTGATTTGAAGAGGCAAAATAAAATGAACAAAACACTTCTTGCGTTACTTGTTACCTGCTCAGTTTCGGTATCTGCGGCTCCTTATGTAGGTCTGGAATATGGACTAGGCACCACTGACCATGATTTGGAACCTCACTTTTCAACTGACAACGTAACACTCAACCCTGAGCTTGAAGACGGTATTTTCTCAGGTTTTATCGGTTACGCGTTCAATGACAACTGGGCGCTAGAGTTGGGCTACAGCCAATTTGACCTTGATGATAATCGTTCAAAGAACCTTGGTATCAAACAAATTGATGGCAAAGATTACCATCATGAAATGGATTGGGATGCGTCAATCAAAGCCAAGCAAGTGTCGTTGGCACCTGTGTTTAACTATGCATTAAATGACAAATGGACAACAAAATTCAAAGCGGGTCTAACGTACACGGAATACAACGCCAAGGTTTCTAAACATCAAGAATACGAGCTTGTCGCGAACGACGATGTGGAAATGAACAACACGCTTTTCCACAACACAGAGAAAAACAACGAGCTAGGCGCAATGTTCTCAGTGGGTGCGGAATACAGAATTTTCCCGCAGTTCACCATTGGTGCAAACGCAAAATATCAACTAGACAGCTACGCAAACACTGCATCCTTTAACGTAGGCACAACTTACTACTTCTAATTTAAGGAGACGATAATGAAAAAAATGATTTTAGCATCCATGTTTGCCCTACTTTCAAGCTCAGCTTTCGCCGCGTTTAATGGTCCAGAAGTAAGCGTAATTAATTCGGTGAAAGAGGCGCACAACGCAACCGATGACAGCGCCGTCATGTTAACCGGGCACATTGTTCAATCTCTTGGTAACGAGACTTACTTGTTCAAAGATGAGACTGGCGAAATCGAAGTAGAAATCGACAATGAAGATTGGATGGGACTAGACGTTGGTCCAAACGATAAAGTGACGATTCGAGGCGAAGTTGACTCAGAGTGGACAACCACGCAGATTGACGTAGAGACCATTCAAAAGCTTTAATTCGCCTGACACCTCAACACAAACAACACAGCCACATATTGGAGGCTGTGTTGTTTATGAACCGTGAAACTACTCGTTTAGCTGGTCAAGCATGGACAATCTTGCGGCAAGACTAATCGTATACTCTTAGGCTGAACATCAAACCGTATTGTTCTCGAATGATATGGTTCACCATCTAAATTAAGCGGTAGTGCATTTGGGAAGTCTATCTCTAACCAGCTTGCTCTTGTGTGTTTTACAAACTCACCTTTCTCGCTAGGATTATTGATCTCTTCGATAACTTTCGGCAGCTCATGAGGTAAGAATGGACGCACCAATGTTAGATCCATCAAGCCATCATTAATCATCGCTTTCGATGCTAACTCTTGCCCACCTCCAGCTAAGCGACCATTGCAGAAAGCGCCAAGCAACATTTCTCCCTGATAAGCCCCGCCTTCAATTGTTATTGTTCCGTCATAAGGTTTGAAGCCGAGCGCTTTTACAACACCAGTTAGTGTATAAGCGCCGCCACCAAGAAAGTTTTTGAGTTCAACAGGCGTTTCTGCCGTAACTTCTGCGCCAAACCCAGCTGTTGCCACGTTAATAAAGTAGCGATCGTTAGCCTTGACACAATCGACCAAAGCAGACTGCCCTTCTACGGCGAGAGATAAAGACGCCTTGATAGAAGCTGGCACTTGAATCGCGGTGGCAAAATCATTTGCGGTACCAAGAGGGATAATGGCTAACTCAGGGCGTTTTTCTTCTTCAATTTGGATAATCGCAGAAGCCGCCTCATTGACGGTCCCATCGCCACCAGCGACAACAATACGTTCAATCCCTTCATCAACCGCTTCTTTCACCAAGCGCGGCATGTCTTGAGATTCCCAAGTCACTCGCACTTGCACATCGACGCCCTTGTCTCTCATTTTCATGATTGCATCTCTTAACTCTGGGTTCCCAGCTTTTTTGCCGTTAAGGATGGCACGTATTGTCTTCTTCATTGCACTTCCTATTGGTTGATGACTTTCCCTGCTTGTTTAATCTGTGATCGCAACCATTGATGGGCACTGTCGTTTGTCCGACTAGGATGCCATATTGTGCAGAGCTCATAGGTTTGTTCATCAAATGGCATAGATAAAGATTTAACATGATAGGTGTGGTTGAACAAGTTGATCATCGACTCGGGCATTAAACCAATATATTCACTACCGCAGATAACAGGTAGCATTTCCAACACGCCAGAAGCTCGATACTTTATCTTTCTTTTGTCCAAGTCGACAATATCATCGGCGTTTAACAAGCTCTTACGACTCTGCCACTGCGAAACCACCACATGTTCTTCTTCAAAAAATTGTTCAGCCGTAATCTCATCCTTTAAGCGTGGGTGCTCCTCGCTAGACACCACCACCAAGCGCTCAGTAAGCACAGTTTCAACTTTTAAAACTGTTCGTGCTCTTGGCGCGATATCAATGATCAAGTCGTAACGTTGCAAACGCAGATCGCTTTCAAAATCTTCTGTAAAGAGTGGATGAACCTCTAAAGCAATATGTGGTGCCAACTCACGGATCTGTTTCATGACTTGAGGGAGCAACTCAAAACTTGCAACAGAGACACAAGCAATGGAAAACACTCGATTCGACACTTTAGGGTCAAATTCGCTAGAAGCCGTCAGAGTTGAAGTAAAGTTTTGCACCGAAGTAAGCAGCGCAGGGTAAATATCCATAGCAAAAGAGGTAGGTTCTACCCCCTTGGTACAGCGATGAAATAAAGGTTCGTCATAAATATCACGAAGGCGTGCCAACGCTTTGCTGACTGCGGGCTGCGTGATGCTGAGACGTGCTGCTGCTTTAGATAAGTTCCCCTCTTCATAAATGGCAATAAAGATGGGGATAAGATTCAGATCGGTCGGTTTCATGCTATTAAATTTTTCGAAAATCACTTTTTCTATTTTAATCTAACAGCATGATAGTTAACGTAGCTAAGTACAAGAAATGGGCGGTACGACCTGTTTTAATGAGTTTTAACTCAATTTTGACGTACTCAATTCACCGCATAAGTGAGTAGCTATAGTGCAAGCCAAAGCTTACATTAAGATTTGCCTAAATATGGGGTAAGAAACTCGCTGACTTCCTCGCCGCATAAACCAATTTCTACCTCAATACCGGCTTGTTTTAGAATCTCGATACCTCGACCACTGTTGCGCGGATCTGGATCCAACATGGCTACGACGACTTTGCCAATACCGGATTTTACTAATGTCACCGCGCAAGCTGGCGTACGACCTACAAACGAACACGGTTCGAGCGTAACGTATGCCGTCACCGCTTCTAACGAGCCTTGATATGCATTCAGCGCTTCTACTTCCGCGTGGTTGCCACCAATAGCTTGAGTATGACCTTCTGAAACGATTTGATTGTCTTTCACTAACACGCAGCCAACCGGCGGGTTGGGTTGACATTCAGGAAGCGCATTTTTGGACACTTCCAATGCGCGGCGCATAAACTCTTGGCTCATTTGAACTCTATTCTCTAATAAAAACGAGGCGCTATATTAGCGCCCCGTTTTATTCATTGCCATCTCTTCCAATGACTTTGTCCAGTTCTGGTAACGCTCGCGGTATACGGAATTTAAAGCGTTGTTGTTTGGTCTGGATCTTGCGCCACATCGACTTCATTAAATGAGCGCTATTTTCACCATTTTGCATTCGCGACGCACTTTTTTGCCACGATTCACTCGTATCGGCTTTGGTCATTTGCAGCTCTGCCGTATTTAAACGCAATTGTTTGTACAATACGGTCCTTGCTTCAGACCAACGTTTAGCCTTTAACAAACGGTGGAACGTCAACCATGCTGGTGTCGGTCTGTTGCGGTAGTAACGTTTAATGGCTACCAATGAAACAGTCACAAAACCCAACAATACAAGCGTGGAAACAATCCATGCAAAGTACGTTTTGATGAAGGATTTCAACGTGTGCTTCGCGGCAAATGTTTTGCCCTCTAACACCACCGTTTCCACTTGCTGAGTCTTACTGTTCCACCAACGGAACTCATAATCTGGCAGAGTTAATTCACCACCTTGTTGAATCACATACACGCTCTCTTCTGTGCGTGTTGACTGGTAATCACCACGTGTTTGCGTATCTGTAAGACGGTGCGGTTGAGGATACGCTTGGTAACGGGTTGTCGATTCTCCTTTCAACAAGTCTGGTAGCAACACAGATAGCGAATCTTGAGCCGAAATGGTGATTTTACGCGTGATTGCATCCCCAACTTTGAGTGTCTCAGTGGAGGTCTCCCACTCTTGTTTTACGTCTACGTGCGTTGCAGAAAACCAAGGCGTATCACCGCTCAACAATCCCGATGGCAAGACAGTTTTGAACTTAATCGGCTGCGTGTAAAGGGTACCTGACACCTTCTCGCCGTCCGGCGCCGACACCTGAACGCCCACTGCGACAGGTGGAATCACAAAATCACCAGATGCTTGCGGATACAAAGTCACTTCCCAGCGTTGACGCGACCAAGTTTGTCCGCCCTTGTGCTCCGTGAAGTTAGTGGCTAACTGATTACGCTGTTTGGCGATAACATTGGGCATTTCAATACTGCCAATTCGCGTCCCACCCGTAAACCAGCGCGGCGTTGCCACTTCGATGGTTAAAATGACTTGCTCGTTGACACTAAAACTTGGCGTTTTACGCTTTTCTCCAGCCGTTGGTTGTTGACCAACCCACGCTTGCAACTCAACACCATGATTGCGTTGAAGATCGTAAATATCCTGAGCGAAAACGTGACGACTTACGAACAGACTCAAACAAACCACTAACCATGCCACTATCCTTGCAGGAAGTGCAAAAGAGGTCACGCGATGGGCATTCATCATCATTGGGCGGCCTCCTCTGTATTGTGTTCCGTTGTCGTAGTCGAGCTACCCGTTGTTGGCGAACGTAATTGAATTTGGAATTTAGCGCGTAAGAAATACTTCGGATCCGCTTCGACTCGCTTTAGCCACTTGTCGGCTAACTCTTGGCTGCCTAAGATGTCGTCTGCGCTTAACGTCTCTTTAATCATCAACTCTGCTGACGTTTGTTCATCCGCTCCTTCTGCGGTTTGAGGGTTGTCGCCTAGCTCGGTTGACGCCTCTTGCTCTGTTCCGGCTTGACTTTCACTCATCTGATTTATCTCATCGACGATGCCAGCAATCACTTTCAAGTTGTGCTCAACATCAGGTCTTAACGACTCGTTCAACGTTGGCTTGCTGGCTAAGGATTTTAACAAGTCGCGAGCAGCCAAATATTCACGCTGGCGCGCCAATGCGCTCGCCGCATTGTAAAGACCGTAATCTCGAACCTCTTCGGACGGGTCGTTTTGCATTTCCAAAAACGAACTGTGTGCGAGCTCAAACTCGCTAGCGTAGTAGTACGCCGTGCCTTTGCGTAATGGATCGACAAAGTGTTTTGCAGCTTCTAAATACGCTTGTTGGTTGAACAAACGCTGTCCTTGTTGGTCTGGCGTCAGCCACAAATCCCACCACCATTGCGCCACCTTGTCGAAGGTCGTCACTTTTTGCACAACTTGTGGCTGCTCGGCTTTCACAGAAATGTTCTCCGCCATTGCACTGGTCGGCATCAAGAGTGTACCGCTCACCATTGCAATCACGCACCACTGCACTAACCACCCTTTTCTAAACCACAGCATCATGATCAACGCGATTGGGAACAGCAGTTGATAACCCATGTCTTTCCAAGGCATTGAAGATTCGCCATTAAGCTGCATATTGCGCTCAACGTATCGATTCAGTTGTTCGATATCACTGTTATCGACCGTCACTTCCACCAAGCGACCGTTGGTCTGGCTGGCCAGTTTTTGCAGAGAATCCAAATCCATCGGGTTGTTACTCACGATGTCTGTATTCCCCGCAGCAAGAATTAACAGTTGATAAGGTTTACCTGCAAAATACGCTTGGTATTGCTTAATCGTGGCCGGGTTCACGCCGTCGCTCACCAACAAAACGGTGGAGCCTGGTTGACCTTGCAATTGTTGATCAATTAACGGCAAGGCTTTTTCAGCAAGCTTACCTTGCACGGGCATGATTTCTGGCGTAATGGCCGCCAAAAATGGGTCAAATACTTTGCTGTCTTGAGTCACAGGCATCGCCACATGAGCACTGCCCGCAAACACGACTAAACCCGTTTTTCCGCCTTTTCGAGCGGCTAATAAATCGCGTACTTTCTGTTTGGAACGCTCAAGGCGGCTTGGTGGGAGATCTTTTTGCAGCATCGAGTCGCTGTTATCAAGCACCACAAGCAGAGAGGCTTTATCTTCGCCAAAGGGGGAAGATTCACGTTGCCACGTTGGGCCTGCACAAATCACAATGGCGAGTAGCACAATCAGCATCAAGAGCTTAAGCGGCAGTTGCTTGCGCCAACCTCGCTCGCCTATCGTCAAAGCATTGCGTAAATGTTCGGGCAGAACATCCTTCCAGCTTGGTTTGCTTTCTTCTCGCCAGCGCAACCACACCAAGAAAAACATGGGGATCAAAGCAAGTAACCACAACGGTCGAATAAAATGAAACTGCGTAAAGAATTGCGTCCAACTAAGAGAATCAAACATCGCTCTCTCCTAATGATGATCGTGTTGCAGCCCTTCTTTTGAGTGTCGCGACGCTGAACGCGAGTAAATGCATGATGACCACTAACGCCATCAAGTAATGGTGAAGACTTTGTTTCGGCCGGTATGTGGTGCTTTCGTAAAGTTGAGGTTCCAGTTTGCCAATCTCGTCGTAGGCAGCCGACAGTTCATCACGGTTGAGTGCTTCAAACGCTTCACCGCCGGATTCTTTCGCAATGCGATGAATCGTGTCCATATCCAACGCGGTTTCACCTATCGTTTCCGGATCGCCCATCGCAATGACGTGCACTCTCACGCCTTTGGCTTTCGCAACTTTCGCCGCATCAATCGGTTCGACAAAGCTGCCCGTGTCGTTACCATCGGTTAATACAATCGCGACTTTTTCACGGTTTTGGTCTTGTTCTAAAGCACCACGCGACTTATCGCTTTGCTCAAAAACTTTAATCGCTAAGCCAATCGCATCACCAAGATGGGTACTCTGCCCTGCCATCGCCACATCGGTTTGGTTAAGCAGTTCGAGCCACACTTTTTGGTCTGCGGTAAATGGCGTTTGCACAAAAGCGGCATCACCAAAAAGTACCAAGCCTAATCGGTCACCTTTACGAGACTGAACAAACTCCGTCAGCACTTCTTTTGCCGCATCAAGGCGAGAAATTTTTTCACCTGTACGAGAGGTGAAATCAGGCTCAGCCATGGAACCCGAAAGATCCACCACCACCATAACATCGCGCCCTAAACTCTCGCGAACTTGAGGCTCGCCTAACACGGTGGGTTTTGCCATCGCACACACCACCAAAAGCCATGAGAGAATTAACGTTGCTCGTTGCCACCAGCTTGGGGTTAACTGGCTTGCACCTTCTGACGGCGTCTCGCCAATCGCTTCCACCAACTGACTAAAAAACGGCACTTTGATCGCCATTTGCTTAGTGCGATATGCAGGCACCAAGTAGTACACCACCAATGGCAGCGGCAAAATCAGAAACCACATTGGGTGAGCAAATTCAAAACCAGACAAACCAGTTAGCGATACAAGAAGATCATTCATGTTGACCTCCCTGATTTGCTTTGCGTTTCAATAATGGAGATTTCTTTGCCGCGCTTTTTTGAGCATCACAGCGGTGTTCACTCACCCAGTTTTTCGCACGAGCAATAAGCGTCACTCGTTCTTCGTTGGTTAGCGTAACGCTGGGGTCAACAATACTTTGTAGCCAGCGCTTTGAAAGCTCATCGTTAAAGACCACTTGCGAGTTTGCTTGAGAATCTCCGGTTTGCGGATATAGCGCATCGAGCTTGCGCAAAAAGGCGGTATCAAACAATTTCGCGTTACAGCTATCAACATGAATCAACACAATTTTAAGCACAGAGAACAATACTTTAGGCATACATTTGTCGCTCAGTTTGATTTGCGAAATCGCCAGCAGAGCTTCTTGTCGGTAGCGGTTACACCACCATTGTTGAGCCAAGCGATATACGACATACAACAGTACAATGAGCGCAACCACCGCTAAAATTTTCCAGCCAATAGTTTGCGGATACCAACTCACACTTGGTGGCACGGCCACATTATGTAACTCTCTGAGTATGTAGGTACTCGGAGGCGTAGGAAGACCACTCATTTAACGCCCTCCTACCAGTTTTTGAAATTGTTTAATGTGCTCGCCAGTCGTATCGAGTTCAATGTGCGGAAGGTGTTTCATCGCCATAAGTTGAGAGAGTGATTGACGCTGTAAGCTGGTTCGAGCCTCAAGCTTTGCGCTCGCGGCTTCTACCTTTGCTTTGCTGTCTAAATTGAGTTGATACTGCCCATCACCAACCACCCATTTCGATTTTGCCAAATCGTCTGGTAGCGCTTGTTCTAATGGGTCACTGACCATCACTGCGAGAACATCGTTGTGCTGTTGTAGCTGTTTAAGGTGGTCAAGATGGTGCTCCTCGCAGTCGCTCCAGTCGCTGATAAAAATCAAAGTGGATTGTTTGAGCTTCATGCGTTTAATGAGCTCAATCCATTGACTGAACGTCACTTTTTCGGAATTGCGGGAGTCCACATTGAGCGATTGATTGGCTTTAGCGAGACGCTTAAGTTGCGCCAGAAGATCGTTTTGCGAACGCTGTGCCTTGCTGTGAAACAACGCCTGCTGGGATGCGATGACAAAACCGACTCGGTCGCCATCTTTTAATACTCGCCACCCACACATCGCTGCGATCTCTGCCGCGACAACCGATTTCATTACTTGCGTCGAAGCAAAAAACATTGCGCTGCGCTGGTCGACACACACGATTACGTTGCGATCTTTTTCTTCTGTATAGCTGCGTACGTGCGGCTTACCTGTACGCATCGTAACTTTCCAATCAAGGTTACGAATATCGTCACCTAATTGGTAATGGCGCAACTCTTCGAAGTTCAATCCACGACCACGAAACAGCGAATTATGGCGGCCTGAGAGTACGCTACCCGCTTTTAGGTGAGGAAGTAAACTGAATGATTCTGCTTGTGCTTGCAAGCGTACTAAGCGAGCGTAATCGCAGTACAAACGGGGATCCATCCCCTGTGATTTTGGCGCAAGAGTTGGCTTAGCCATAATGCCTCCCGCTTACCCAATTTCTACACAATCTAGCAGCTCTTGCACGACGCGTTGGTGATCGACCCCGTCTGCTAGTGCATCGTAGGTCAAAGAAAAACGGTGGCCCAGTACGGACGGAACCATAGCACGCACATCGTCAGGAGTGACATGGTCACGTCCTTGCATCCACGCATACGCACGAGCGCATTTGTCTAGTGCGATGGAAGCACGGGGACTAGAGCCAATCTCAATCCATTTTGCTAAGTTTGAATCGGCATAACGCTCTGGCTTACGAGTCGCCATCACTAACGCGACGATGTAGTTTTCCACTAGATCTGACACAACAATATCAGGTAGTTGACGACGTGCTTCTAGCACCACGTCAGGTTCGATGTGTTTTGGCGTAATAATTTCGCTGCTGGTTTCCGCACCTAATTCTTCACTGCGCACCAAACGAATGATGTCACGTTCGGCTTCATCTTCTGGATAGTCGACAGTAACCTTCATGATAAAACGGTCCATTTGCGCTTCTGGCAGCGGGTACGTGCCCTCTTGCTCTACTGGGTTTTGCGTTGCAAGCACCATAAACAAGTCTGGCAATACGTGAGTTTTATCGCCTACCGTGATCGTGCCTTCGGCCATGGCTTCAAGCAGTGCGGCTTGTACTTTGGCTGGCGCACGGTTGACCTCATCGGCAAGCACAATGCTGTTAAAAATTGGCCCTGGCTGAAAATGGAGTTGCGGCTTGCCATCCAACTCTTGATAAACCTCGGTTCCCGTCACGTCCGATGGCAAAAGGTCTGGCGTAAACTGGATTCGACCAAAACTGGTGTTTAACAAGTTGGCCAACGATTTTACAGAACGTGTTTTTGCCGTTCCCGGCAAACCCTCTAGAAGAATGTGCCCGTTCGTTAATAACCCGATGACTAAAGCTCGAACCACGTGGCTTTGTCCAATGACGCTTTTTTCTGTTTGTTCGATGAGTTCTTTTATCGCTTGTTGTGCGTGGTTCATAGGGTACCTTTTCAGTGGTTTAAGCCGTCTTTTCAATAGTTAAGTATAAGAACAAATGAAATAACTTAAGGTTATATTCACTATGTTATCTTTTCGGTTCTTCAGATTGGAGAAGCTGTGCAAGACCAACCAACATCGGTAACGCGTAATCAAAGAACATTTTGCTTCCCGAACACAGATAGTTTAGTCCAGCCTCGCCATTCGGCGTTTTGATCAGACGGTTTTTCGGACACTCGCCCCAGCAATAAGGCAAGTAGGGACACTGCTTACAATACGCCGGCAAAGATTCGCGTTTTGCCATGCCAAAGGTGTATTGTCGTGTAGAGAAGGCCATATCATTCAATGAGTGTTCATGAATGTTGGCGAGTTTGTATTCTGGGTACACATAGTGGTCGCAACTGAACACGTCGCCATTGTGCTCAATCGCCAAGCCTTTACCACAAAACTCAGCTGTCACGCAAAGCTGAGACGGTTTCCCCATTACTTGCGCTACCGCGGTTTCAAACAGGTTAACCAGTACACGGCCAAGATCGTTATTCACCCACTCTTCAAAGGTCGCCATTAAAAAGCATCCCCAGTCTTCAGGATCGACCGACCAATCCGTCACAACAGACATTGGATGACCCGGTTTCGCCAGATCACTGCCTTTGGTTGGGATCATCTGTTCGTTCCAAAACTGCGGTGCGGTTGTTCGGAAGTCGTTCGCTTCAACCACCGGTGCAAACTGAATGTATGTCACACCCAATTCTTGGGTTAAAAATCGATACACTTCGAGCGGGTATTTCGCATTGTGACGATTCACCGTCACCAACGCGTTGAATTTCACGCCATGCGCTTTGAGCCTATCTACCGCTTTCATCACCAGATCAAACGTCGGCTTACCGCTGCGGGTTTTGCGATATTTGTCGTGCAGCTCTCGTGGCCCATCAATCGACAAGCCAACTAGGAAGTTGTGCTCTTTTAAAAACGCACACCACTCATCGTTTAGCAAAATGCCGTTGGTCTGAAGGTCGTTTTCAATGCGAACGCCTTGCGGCTGATGTTTCTTTTGCAGAGCTACGACATTGCGGAAATAGTCCAACCCAAGCAGCGTTGGCTCCCCACCCTGCCATGAGAACACAATTTCTTCGCCATCCTGACTTTCGATGTAGTTTTTCACGAACGCTTCCAATGTAGCGTCGTCCATTTTTGGCTGCTTTTCTTGGTGCAGTAGATTTTCTTTATGCAGATAAAAGCAGTACTGACAATCGATGTTGCATTTTGCTCCGCCCGGCTTTGCCATCACATGGAATCGACGGTCATACGCGCCCGAAACCGGTGCTTTAGAAGCCGTTTTAAGAGGAACAATAGGCATGGTAGTAGAATGGCGAGGGGAAATCTTACTCATACGTTTCTCACTATTAAATATACCCAAATAACCTCGTAAGCGTAGTGCAGTAAGCGGGAAGCTATTTGGGTATATAGCGCTCCGAAGAGCGCTATGGATTATCGATGTTCTTTATTACTTAGAAGACTTAGGTACGAATGAACCTGCTTCCATGCGAGGTGGGAACTCTTTAAACGTACCCATTACCTCTTTCACTTTCTCTACCGCTGGCATCATTAGGAATGAACGCTCGTACATCCAACGAGAGTAACCCATACCTTGGTCACCACGTTCGAATGGGTCGATGCTCAAGTCGAAGATCAATGGAACACGAAGTTTAGTGAAAGGCTTACGCCATACATCCATGCCTGTTTCATTCTCTTGAATCATAAAGTGGAACTTGTACTTTCCTTGGCGTAATGCCACAAGATCGCCGTCATCGCTCCAGTAAACGAATTCGTTACGAGCAGATTTGTCTGACTTACCCGTTAGATATGGCAGTTGGTTGTAACCATCTAGGTGAACTTTATAGTCAATATCACCAACTTTCTTACCTTTTAGTAATTCATCTTTAACTTTGGTGTCACCCGCTGCAGCAACCAATGTCGGGAAGAAATCCTCTAATGACATCATGCCGTTGAACGTTTTACCTGCTTCGATGTTTCCAGGCCATTTAATCAACATCGGCACACGGAAACTGCCTTCCCAACCAGTGTTTTTCTCAGAGCGGAATGGTGTCATCCCTGCATCAGGCCACAAATCAACCATAGGGCCGTTGTCAGTGGTGTAAACAATGATTGTATTGTCATCCACACCCAACTCTTTGATCTTGTTAAGTAGTTGACCAATTTGATCATCGTGCTGCTTAACACCATCCGCGTAGAAACCAGCGCCTGTTTTACCTTGGTATTCTTCAGGAACATGCGTGAAGTTGTGCATGCGAGTGGTGTTAAACCAAGTAAAGAACGGCTTATCCGCTTTTACTTGTTTTTCTATGAAGGTTTCCGCGGCATCAAGGAATTCACCGTCAACATTTTCCATACGCTTACGCGTAAGTGGACCGGTATCTTCAATTTTGCCGTCAGCGTAAGAGTGGATTACGCCACGAGGGCCAAATTTCTTCTTGAACTCTGGATCTTTAGGATAATCCACGTTCTCTGGCTCTTCTTCCGCGTTCAAGTGATATAGGTTGCCGAAAAACTCATCAAAACCGTGGTTGGTAGGAAGGTGCTCGTCTCGGTCGCCTAAATGGTTCTTACCAAATTGTCCGGTTGCATAACCCATTTGCTTAAGCAAGGTTGCAATCGTTGGATCTTTTTCCGAGATACCTTGCGGAGCGCCTGGTAAGCCCACTTTTGATAGACCAGTACGTTTTGGCATTTGACCAGTAATGAATGCAGAACGGCCTGCTGTCGAACTTTGCTGTGCGTAGAAGTTAGTGAACTTCGCACCTTCTTTAGCAATGCTATCGATGTTCGGCGTGTTGTACGCCATCATGCCTTGGTTGTAGGTACTAAGGTTCCAGTAACCAACATCATCACCAAAGATGACAAGAATGTTGGGTTTGTCCGCTGCGTGTGCAACTGCAGATGCAGCGCCTAATGCTAACGTACATGCGTTAAGTACGAGTTTTTTACTGCTCGTTTTGGTCGCATTTTTCATATTATCTCCAAGAGTTCGCTAGTGCGTAAAAATGGTATTCGCTTTTCAATACCATTGTTGATATAAGATAAAGCACTAATTTCAGGCGATAAATGCAGTCAAAATTAGTTAACCTATAAATTAAATTTATGAGTAACGTTATGGACTTGAATTTGATCCAAACTTTTCTTGTTGTCGCGGAGTTCCAATCTTATACGAAAGCCGCGGAACAATTGGGGCTGACACAACCCGCTGTGAGCGCTGCAATAAAGCGTTTAGAACAAGTGGTCGATAAGCAATTATTTGTCAAAAAAGGGCGAGGTATAGCACTAACATCCACCGCCTATCAACTGCTACCACAATTCCAGCAAGCGGTTAATATCATTGACAATGCGATATCCGATAAGAATCATTTTGAAGTGTGTTGTTCCGAAATTTTATTGCACATTATGGACCCGATAAAGAACACTATTTTTTATGAATCGCCTCCTGAAAAGTTCTTATTATTTGAGCTTCTAAGACAACAAAAAGTCGATCTTGTCATTGATACTGTTATCACAAAAGATGCCGCATTTATTATTGAAGATGCCTACGAAGAAGAGGCGGTGATTATCTGTCGTGAGAATCATCCCCGCGTGCAAGGCTCGCTCTCAAAAGAGCAGTTTTATGAGGAAACTCACTGTTTGTTTTCAGGGAAATGGAACAACATGAGCGGTTTTGAACAGCTATCCCAAGAAACTATTCAAGAGAGAAAAGTCGATTTGATCACATCTTCGCTTGCTGGTATGGCGTTGTACGTCGCGCAACGCGATTGTTTAGGCTTAGTGTCTCAATCTTTTGCAAACAAATGGAGTAAAGCCCTTAAGCTTCAAGTTCTGCAATGCCCTATTTCTATATGCGCTATCCCTTACAAGTTTGTTTACCATAAGCGAGAGATGAACAACCCTGCTCATATTGCGCTACGTGAAAAAATTAAAGCGAACTTAACGGCAGCCCACTACGAGCCAGTTTCCTTGTAGGCCTTGTTGATTCGCATTTTCTTTGCCATTCGTTGCTCTGAAAGCTTTTATTAGACGGAAAAAAGAGGCTCATATGAGCCTCTTTTCTATATGGTTGCATCGTATTGCTTACGTAGCACTAGCCTACTTATTTGGGTTCTCTTTTAATTTCTCCATCACCTGATCGAGCGAGAAGCTTGCCGCTTTTTGCCTTGGTGGGAACTCTTTAAATGTTTCGAGGAATCTGCCTACGTAAGCTTGTGCAGGAACAAGCATGTAAGCACGGTCTAGCATCCAATCATAGTAGGTGTTGGAAGTGATATCTGCCACTTCGTAAGGATCCATACGTAAATTGAAGATCTTAGGAACTCGAAGTGTAGTGAATGGTTCCGCCCAAATGCGCAGCGTACCTTTTGCTCGTTGCTCCATGAAAACCAGTTTCCACTTGTTATAACGAAGTGCGGTTAAGTCTCCATCATCCGAGAAGTAAAAAATCTCTTCACGCGGTGCTTTCTCTTCTTTGCCAGTTAAATATGGCAGGAAGTTGTAACCATCGAGATGCACTTTGAATTTCTTACCATTCGCACTATAGCCTTTGAGTAATTTCTCTTTGATACTGTCATCACCCGCGGCAGCAACGAAAGTTGGCATCCAGTCCATATGGTGCATGATATCATTCGAGACAGAGCCAGCTTTAATTTTACCCGGCCAACGTACCATCGCAGGGACTCGATACGCACCTTCCCAGTTGGTATTTTTCTCTCCACGGAATGGCGTTGTACCTGCATCTGGCCATGAGTTCATGTGTGGACCATTATCGGTTGAATAAAAGACTATCGTGTTGTCTTTTATGCCCAAATCGTCCACTTTTTTCAGTAGTTGGCCGACATGATTATCATGCTCGACCATGCCATCTGCATACTCACTGATGCCTGTTTTTCCCGAATTCTCTTCTTTCACGTGGGTGCGGAAATGCATACGCGTTGCGTTCCACCAGACGAAGAAAGGTTTTTCAGCTTTGACGGCACGATCCATAAAATCGAGAGCCGCATCCAACGTCTCTTCATCCACGGTTTCCATACGCTTGCGAGTCAGAGGCCCGGTGTCCTCGATTTTGCCGTCAGCGTACGAGCGAATAACGCCTCGTGGACCAAACTTTTTACGAAACTCTGGATCTTTAGGGTAATCGACGTTTTCTGGTTCTTCCTCGGCGTTCAAGTGATAAAGGTTGCCAAAAAATTCATCGAAGCCGTGGTTAGTAGGCAGGTGTTCGTCTTTGTCGCCTAAATGATTTTTACCAAATTGACCCGTCATATAGCCCATCGGCTTCAACATTTCGGCAATGGTGGCATCTTCTTCCTTCAAGCCAAGATCCGCGCCAGGAAGCCCTACTTTACTTAAACCCGTTCTAAGGACGGTCTGGCCTGTGATAAAAGTAGAACGGCCCGCAGTACAAGATTGTTCACCGTAATAATCCGTGAACATCATGCCCTCTTTCGCGATGCTGTCTATGTTTGGTGTTTTGTATCCCATCAAGCCGAAGGTGTAAGCACTGAGATTGGACTGGCCAATATCATCACCCCAAATGACGAGAATGTTAGGTTTCTCTGCCGCGATACTGCTACTTGTCGCGCCAATTAAGGCGGCGGCAAGAATCGCTAATCGACGTTTTACGCCATATTTCGCTGTCATATAAACCTCTGTGTGTATTAGAAAAGAGCTTCCTGCAACAGAATGTATAGTCTAGAAATAGTGGATAAGCGAATCTTAGAAATAAGAACTTTAGAGACATTAACAGCTGCTCTAGTCCCCAAAATAGCTGATTATTTGCTTTAGAAATTGTGGTAATACCTATTGATTTGGCGATTTAAATTGGTGCTCTTTCCGTTGTAGAGTTATTTCTTCCATATCAGAATTTTGATATGACTCAGACATATTGCATTACAAATAAAATACAGCATTGATTTCACGCCAACATTAATGATAATGGTTTTTACTATCATTAATAATTAAAATGCCAATATGTTTGAGTCTAACCTTTCGTCTGCTCCTAAGACGGCAGCTTCCGATAACGGTCTCAATAATGAATATGAGCTCGTACTGGACAAGCACAGCCATACTGTGATGATAAATCGTCCGCCAGACAAAAAGTTAGTTCAGCTTACAAGCGTTCAATTCGAGCTGCTCCGTACTCTGACTCATTATCAAGATCAAGTGCTTAGCAAACCTTTCCTTTATGAAACGGTATTGAAGCGCACGTTCTCAGAGCATGACCGCGCACTCGATATGCACATTAGTAGAATAAGAAAACGACTGGTTAGCGAAGGGATTAACGCGGATCGAATTCAGACCGTTCATCGACAAGGTTATGTATTTAAGCATGCGAAAAAGTAAAGAAATCGCGGCGAATTGCTCCAACTTTTGGTAATTGACCGCTTATTTTGCTTTAATTAATGCAAATTCTAATCACGTAAAATAACTCAATGAATTTGCGCTTAATTTTTATACTTTGCATTGCTACATTGTTTGCTGGCTGTGCAACCTATGCGGGCCTTAACTATGACCAACTGTTTGGTCCACAGCTCGTTCGTGAACGTACGGCGGACGTGGCTACACCTCAAGCAAACTTCTTCCAAAGCGAAGTCAAACCCATTATGGATAACCGCTGTGTCGTCTGTCATGCGTGCTACGATGCACCATGTCAGCTTAAGCTTTCTTCCGTTGAGGGTATTGACCGTGGCGCGAGCAAAGCACTGGTATATGAAGGAACAAGACTTACTGCCGCCGCGCCAACACGCTTATTCGAAGATGCAGAAACAACCCAAGAGTGGCGCGATGCGGGTTTTCATCCGGTACTTAACGAACGTGATCAGAGCATGGCGGCCAACATTGATGCAGGCCTCATTGCACGTTTGCTACAACAAAAAGAACGCCACCCGCTGCCTGATCAAGTCCAGTTAGAAGGTTTTGATTTTTCGATAGACCGAGAACAAACCTGTCCAACAATTGAAGAGTACGAACAGTACGAAAAAGATAACCCAACCTGGGGAATGCCTTTTGGTATGCCAAACCTATCAAACAGTGAATACCACACACTGATGACTTGGCTGGAAAACGGCGCGATAATGAACGTTCACCAACCAATTAGTGAACAAGAGCAAGCTCAAATTGACAAGTATGAAACTTTGCTCAATCGCGCTGATCTAAAAAATCAACTGATGGCTCGCTATATTTACGAGCATTTGTTTTTGTCTCACCTCTACTTTTCAGAACTCACTGAAGATCCTCGATTTTTTACGTTAGTTCGTTCTTCTACTCCACCGGGGCAACCAGTAAAACGTATTTCAACACGTCGCCCGTACGATGATCCCGGGGTTGAGCGCGTGTTTTATCGAATTATTCCAGAACAAGGGACGATTGTAGATAAAACGCACATGCCGTTCGCGTTAAACAAGCAACGTATTGAAAACTGGAACACATGGTTTATCGATGCTGATTACACGGTTAATCAACTACCGAGTTATGAACCTGAAGTTGCTGCAAACCCGATGACATCATTTATCGATCTTCCGGTTAAATCACGCTTCAAGTTTATGTTGGACAATGCGCAAAACACGATCATGGCTTACATTAAAGGGCCTGTTTGTCGTGGCCAACTTGCACTGAATGTTATCAATGATCGCTTTTGGATATTCTTTCTAGATCCAGATAAAGCAGATATCCCTGAAGTAAATGAGTTTTACCGATCTCAGGCTGATAACCTAAGACTGCCAGCAGAGCAGGAAAGCAACACGCTGCCTGTTACCAACTGGGTTAAATACGCGCGTCAGCAAGCTCGCTACCTAGAAGCCAAGTCTGAATTTACCAATAACTGGTTTAAGGAAGGCGAAAACCTATCCACCGACGTAATTTGGGACGGTAATGGCACCAACCACAATGCGGCATTAACGATTTTCCGCCACTTTGACAGCGCGTCTGTCGTACAAGGGTTAGTTGGCGAGCAGCCGAAAACGGTATGGATTCTTGACTACGCGTTACTAGAACGCATCCACTATTTGCTCGTTGCTGGGTTTGATGTGTATGGCAACTTCGGCCACCAACTCATGACACGAATGTTCATGGACTTCTTGCGTCTGGAAGGCGAAAGTAACTTTATATCTTTGCTGCCAACCGACATGCGTCATGAACTGCAATCAAGCTGGTATAAAGATCAAAGTCCACAGTTAAGTGACTTTTTACAACGCAACGTGAAACCATTTAACCAACCAACCAGCGTCGAGTACAAAACTGACGAACCAAAAACAGAGTTAGTCGAGTTGCTTAGAGAACGAGTTTCAGATGTTCTTCTTCCGCGCTACGAGGTTAAAGATACTGAGCTTTCTGCTCAAAGTGAACAACAGCTCCAACGTATTGGCCAAGTTCGCGGAGAAGGTCTGAAAACCGTTCCGCAAATCACCATGCTTATGGTGAGAAGCCAATCTGGAAAAGATGAGTTGTTCACCCTACTTCACAATAATGCACACACGAATATTTCTAGCTTGTTTGATGAAGAAAGCAACCGCGACTTTGCTAACGATGATATGACCATCGTACGTGGCGTTGTGGGAAGCTACCCAGCGGCATTTTTCTCGATCAACGAAAATCAAGTAAAAGAATTTGTCGATCAATTTAGTGCCATCCAAAATGAATCCGATTACGTTAAGTTGTTGGATAATTTTGCGATTCGCAGAAGCTCAGAAAAATTCTGGCCGTTTAGCGATCGTCTGCACAATTGGTACCGTACAAAACAACCGATCGAATTTGGATTACTTGACTATAATCGTTTTGAGAATCGATGATGATTTAAGGGGGTTCTCATGGGTATCCGAGATAACATTGCCGCTCTTGAACAACAGATTTACGTTGCTTGTTCTGAGGGAGACTACGAAACGGTCAACATGCTTGAGCATCAACTCGAATACTTGCGTGGCAAAGTGGAGCATCCTTTTGATGACGACCCTTATGCCCTAGACACTCGATTCGAGTGGGAAGATGACATGACCGAATAGAAAAAACCTCCGGCTTGCCGGAGGTTTTTGTTTTTGGGATGCAATTGATTTACTTCGCCATCAACTCATCAAGAGCTTGAATTGATTCAGACACTTGAGACACCAATTGATCTTTAGTCGCCATGTAGGTATCTAAAGGTTGAGGCGCAGCTTCAATTTCTTGGCAAGAGTTCATTAATGCCGTAAGCCCTAAACTCCCTGCGCTGCCTTTTAGTTTGTGAGCAAGGTTCTTCACTTCTTTACTGTCATTACCACCAGCAGACACTTGCAGCTTGCTTAGTACATCGGCACTGGTCGTTCTAAACAGATTAATGATGTGCAACATCTTCTCTCTGCCCAAGATTTTCATATCGGACTCAATCACGCTCGGGTTAATGATGACCACATCTGATTCCTCTGTTTTAGGGACTTGAACAACCTTTGATTGTATCGCTTGTTCTTGAGACGAAGTTTGATCAAACGGGGTACAGTCGGCATTTTGTGGCAACAACAACGGTTTTCCATCCAGCGCATCCTGAATCAATGCCGCTAGAGCTTCTTTTGCCAATGGTTTAGGTAAATACCCGTCAAAACCTGCAGCTAAATAGCGCTCAACTTCTTCGGCAAAAACGTGCGCAGACACTGCGATCATAGGCGTAGCAGCAAGGGCTTTATTGGCTGGTTTGTTACATTCAATTTGTTTTAAACGTTGGATTAACTCGGTTCCATCACAGTCTGGCAAGTTGATGTCGACTAAAGCGATATCAAAATCCTGCGTGCTGCTCAGTTGCTCTGCCTGTGAGCCGTTTTCTGCCATCACGACCTGGTGGCCCATGCTTTCTAAAAAGCCTTCCGCAACCACTCGGTTTACTTCATTGTCTTCTACCAACAAGACTTTCGCTTTCACTTTGCAGCGCGCGGTTGCCACTGCACCGGTTTCAACAGGCTCACTTTCCTCTAATGGAATGGAAAACCAGAATCGACTGCCATCTCCTTCTTCAGAATCGACTTCTAAAATACCGCCCATCGCTTCAATGATTCGTTTACTGATGGCCAAGCCAAGCCCCGTTCCTCCAGTTTGACTCATCCCACCTTCGGCTTGCGTGAAGGCATCAAACAACGTTCTCTGATCTTTTTTGGCAATACCTATCCCGGTGTCTGATACTTCAAATAGGACTTGCGACTCATCCTCTGGGTTGAGGCTAACGTAGATATCAATTTCACCTTCGTCAGTAAATTTAATCGCGTTTCCGACAAGGTTGTTAAGCACTTGACTGATTCTGGTGACATCCCCTTTCCAATAGCGACCTACATCACTTTCAATATGATAGGAAAACAACAGCTTCTTCTCTTGAGCTCGGCTGTTCATTAACTGGAAAGTGTCTTCAACCATTTGGTGTAAATCGAAGCCCATGTGGCGAATCTCTAAATGCCCTGCTTCAATCTTGGAGTAGTCCAGCACATCATTCAGAATCGCGAGCAACGTTTTACCACTGCGGTTGATGATTTCCGCATAACGCTTTTGAATAGGGTTGAGGCCTGAATCAATCAACAAACGTGCCGTTCCGAGCACTCCATTCATCGGCGTTCTGATCTCATGGCTCATGGTCGCCAAGAATGCTGATTTAGCTCGACTCGCTTGCTCTGCTTGCTTACGAGCTTTCGCGTGATTCAAAACCTCTTCATTCAAACGGCGGTTCGCTTGTTTTAACTGTGAAGTGCGTTGCTCAACGAGCTCTTCCAAATGCTCTTTGTGCTCTTCGAGCTCTCGCTTGGCTTGAGCTTCTCCCTCTGCGACCACTTTTAGCGCTTGCGCTGTATTTCGAGCCGTGATGATAGCTTGCCCCATATGCGCTAGCTCATCTTTGCCTTTTACCTCCAGCTCGACGGCTAAGTTACCCTGCGCCACAGAAAGCAGCGCGGCAGAGTACTCTGCCAATCGCTTAACCACAGAAAGGTATACAACACGCCATAAAATCAGCACCAACACAATCAAACCAACAATTGAAATCACCGTTAGAGACCACTGAGCGAATTTCAGCGTGCTCGTCAATTCATCCACAGCGACGGTTGTCGTTTTGTTTGAATCATCAACCAATTTGTTTACGGTGCCATTCAGCTCCGAAAACAATTCCAGTGTCTTTTGCATCAGTTGTTGAGATTGTTCGTTATTCTCATACTGCTGCATCAAAATAGTGAACACGACCTGACGCTTACCGAGCTCTGTTAGTAGTTGGCTCATTTGTTTAGAGCGAGTGGGATCTTCCACGGCAAGCACACGGCGCTTCATGATTTTGAGATTACTTTCAAAATCACCTTGCACCTGCTGGATGCGCTCAATATTGGTTAATGTGCGAGCTTCTTCAATTTGATTCAGCATTTTAAAAGCCAGTAAGTGCAGCTCATGCAATCGCTCCGTCAGATCTAGATCCACTTCCACCAGCGCATCTAGTGCCTGATAAACTTGCGATTTTTTATTCGATTCTAATAAATCATAGATATGTGTGACGTTAGCAACGGCAATGGTGCTCGTGTTCTGAACTTGCGTGCGAGTTAGCTGTTCCAACTCTTCACTCAGTAAGCGCATCTCTTCGACACGAGTATCAATCTCTTTTGCCAGCCACAGCTTTCTTTCAACCGAAACACCAAGTTCTGCCAAGTTGTCGATAACGTTCTGGACGTTACTCTCGAGATCTTCTAGCAATTGAGAATCAAACGACTCACTCCCCAGCTCTTTGATATGAGTAAGCAATGATTCGAGCTGTTCGAAAAGCACACGCCCAGACTCTTTTCTTTCCTGCTCGTTTCTTGCGTTCGATAACAGTTGTACAGACGAAATGATGCGAGTACTCAACTCAGAGACTTGCCTCGCTTCAATCATGGCGGGAATTGCAGAATCCACGACATTTCTTTCCGTCTTGGCAACTAAAGAAAATCCAGACACACCAATAAGTGCCGATAACATAACCAGCATTGCCATCGCAATGAAAGACAACAAGAGTTTACGACCGATGCTTGCGGTTGCTAGCAACATATTTTCATGACCTTAATGTTCGTGTTCAGCGACATATTACGTTATATTTTGCAGTGTTTACTTAATCTATGCCAACGAACTTCATTTCATGGTTAAAAATCAACACGCATTTCGCACAATTTTCAAACATTCTGCAGTCACATTAGCCCTTGTCGCTTCTTTACCAGTGGTTGCAGCAGAAAAAGTATGTGCCATTTACCCTCACCTAAAGGATTCATACTGGTTATCAGTAAACTATGGAATGGTGTCCGAAGCGAAAAAAGAAGGCGTCGAGCTGAGAGTCCTTGAAGCGGGTGGCTACCCAAACAAAACGCGTCAAGAGCAACAACTCGCACTGTGCAGCCAATGGGGAGCAGATGCGATTGTCCTTGGGACAGTGGACCCACAAGCCTATGAACATTCGCTTAAGAATTGGGTCGGAAACATTCCTGTCTTTGCTACTGTGAACCAACTCGATCTGGATGAAGAGCAAAGTGAGCTGTTAAAAGGTACGGTCGGTGTTGACTGGCACTGGATGGGATACGAAGCGGGAAAATATCTGGCTGCTCGCCATCCAAAGGGATCAGGAAAAACAAACATTGCCTTACTTTTGGGGCCGCGTACTCGTGGAGGTACGAAGCCCGTGACTGCCGGATTTTATGAAGCGATCCAAGGAAGTGATATCAACATCGTTGACTCGTTTTGGGCAGACAACGACAAGGAGTTACAACGTAACCTGGTTCAACGTGTGATTGATATGGGAAATATAGATTATATTGTTGGCAGCGCGGTTGCGATTGAAGCCGCTATCAGTGAACTGCGTAGCGCAGGCAAAGCTGAGGAGATCGGTTTGGTTTCTGTGTACTTAAGTCACGGTGTTTACCGAGGACTATTGCGTAACAAAGTGCTCTTCGCACCAACAGATAAAATGGTGCAGCAAGGCAGGCTTTCCGTCATGCAAGCAGCGCATTACTTGAGGGGTGAAGCGTATGACAAACATGCCTCACCAACGATCAAACCACTGACTCCGAAGACACTTCATGACGATACGATCGAAGAATCGTTATCTCCGTCAGAATATAGGCCGACATTCCGTGTTAAGGCTGTTGATTGAAAGACAAAAAACGTGTTCTATTGAATAACAACAATTTTAAAATCATATAAACGGAAACATCTTGATGCAAAAAACCATTCGTACCATGCCAACCCACAAACATGTGGCTTTGGTTGCCCATGACAACTGCAAACCTGAGCTACTTCGCTGGGTAAAAGAAAACAAAGAAAAACTGCAGAGTCACTTTCTTTACGCGACTGGCACAACCGGGCACATGTTGAGCAAAGAAACTGGACTGGCGATTAAGAGCATGATCAGTGGCCCAATGGGCGGTGACCAACAACTTGGCGCGCTCATTTCAGAAGGCAAAATCGACGTTCTCGTTTTCTTCTGGGATCCGCTAAACGCCGTACCTCACGACCCAGACGTTAAAGCGCTTCTTCGTATTGCTAGCGTTTGGAATATTCCTGTGGCAACGAACCGAGCCACCGCTAAGTTCTTGTTTAACTCCCCTCTTCTTGAGCAAGAAGTGGATATTGAAGTACCGGATTACGAAGCGTATCTTGCTGAACGCATGTAAGCTTTGATTCCAACCGAATAACGTAAAGGCGATACTGAGTATCGCCTTTATTGTTTCTAAAATTCAGAAATCTGCCTTCAACGCGAAGTGATGATCGGATAATCGCCATTGACGAGCTCTTGAACAAATGCGGACCCAGCGCCAGTGTGCGTAATCCAAACTTTCTCTTTCGCACGCGTAATTGCCACGTAAAACAGCCTGCGCTCTTCTGCGTGAGGGAATTTGTCTTTGGACTCGGTCAATGCGCCATCAATGTGAATTTGCTTCTTCTTCGCAGGGAATTGCCCCTCATCCACAGAAAGAATAATGACAAAATCAGCCTCTCGCCCTTTGCTCGCATGGCAAGTCATAAAACGAATATCGAGATTAGGAAAACGTCGCAACCAATCGTCATACAAGTCGGGCTTATGATAATGATTACGTCCTAACAATAAGACTGACTTGGTTTGCTTGGCTTGTTGATTCAATTGATCCAAGATCTTTTCAACTTGGTTACTCGGTGCGGTATGCACACTCTTCTGCTTACGTTGCTTGTGGCTATTTAGTGTTTTCGGCAATTGCGATGGGTTTTGCTGAACAAAAGTGTTTGCCACATCACCAATCTGATTGTTGAAACGATAAGTCGTATCTAGATGATGAACGGTAGAGTGAGCAAAGCGCTCTTTAAACCCAGTGATAAGATCGACGTCCGCACCAGCAAACTGATAGATGGCCTGCCAGTCATCACCAACCGCAAACAACGTCGCACCCGCTTGTTTCGGTGTGGATTCGCACAGTGCTTCAATCAGTGCTAAACGGTCTGGAGAGATATCTTGGTACTCATCGACCATAATGAAGCGCCATGGGGAGACAAATTTCCCTTTATTTACATAATCTGTCGCACGACTGATCATGGTAGGGAAATCCACTTGATTGCTTTCTTTAAGCATTTTCTGCCACGCAGTAAAACATGGCCAACACAAGGCGAGTTCGCTGTTTAAACGAGTATAGTCTTGGTGATTTACCAACTTTTCTTGCACTTGCTTTTTGGTTAGCCCTACCGCAGCTAAGTGAGACAACTGAGAGTCTAGCCACGCGATCAGTTTTGGGTTTTCTGAGTGACTTCCTAACTCATCGTCCCCTTTTAAATAGGCAATCGGCCATTTGTCTAAATGTTTTTGCCAACGTTTAAAGTTAGTAGGCGTCATCCAATGCTTTTTCAGCCAATCTACACACCATGCTGTTCGCTGGTTGTCATCTAACGCCAACGGACTGATCTCAACAGGCTGTTGCTCAACTTGATTAAGTATATATAAGCCTAGTTGATGGAACGTATTCACACGCACACCGTCTGCGGCCATGCCTACTTTATCCACTAAACGCTCTTTCATTTCAGTCGCGGCATCACGACCGAAAGCCAGCATAAGCAACTCTTCTGCTTGAGCCTGGTGGCTTTGCAGCAAGTATGCAACTCGAGCCGTTAAAACACTGGTTTTGCCAGAGCCTGCGCCAGCAAGGACTAAGTTGTGATCATCGTTGAGCAACACCGCATATTGCTGGGATAAGTTTAAAGGCGAAGATTCTATGCGATTAAACAGCACTTCCCAATTCGGACGTTCTTCCTCAAGCCAATCACGATTACGCTCACCAAGCGTCGCAGACGTATCAATAAGCCAAGGTTCGATTTCCGCCATGCGATTCGGCATCCGCATTTTGGCTTCTTCTAGAGTGGTTTTCATTTCGCTTAACTCTTGGTTAAGACTTTCCACCCAGGAGACCACTTGAGAGTGCGATAGATAGGCAGGAAGATGCTTAAGTTTGTAGAGCTCTTCTTCCCACTTAGGTAGATACTCAGCCAGTTTTCGGCACTGAGTATTGTGCCATTCTTGATACTGACGAACAGCTTCAAGAGCAAACTTACGACATTGTGGCCACGGTAGCCCTTGTACTAGCCAGCTTTGTTGTTTGCCTTCGTGCTCATGAGCAAAAAACTGCAAAGAGCTCCATAACAACCCACGCTTTACGCTAACTTTGCCATTCCAGATCGTAAAAGGAATATGTTCTTCACTGCCTATTGAGCTTAATAAAACACTGTTCTCTTTTATTTCGACGTGATGGTACTCATTTTGAATAAAAAACTGTGCTTTGCTAGTGGCAGTAAGCTGCATGAAACGTGCGCCTTTTAAGTTAAAAGTTGTCGATTTATATCATTTTAAGGCGCCAAATTGTAGCAATGGCGAGCACCTAAGTAAGCATCTTCTTTTATTCTTTAATAAAATTCACATTACTGTCGATTTAGTAACCTAAAGCTCATTCTATTTGAAGCTGACTTTACAATTATAGACACATTGCGTGGCTACTTTAGTATAAGTCAATGACATCCCTGTTGATTTTATCAGCAACAACGAATTTTTCTTAAAGTAAATCATAAACGCGCTATAGTGGGTTTGGTAGTATTCCCCCCGTTCTTCATCGGAAACATAAGGCGCATTGTGCAAGCAACTTCTAAATTTCGGCTCTATTGGGCAAACAAGACCATAAATTACAGCGTTCTTATCCTAATCACCTTACTGGGTGTGGTTAGCCCGACTTGGTACTTCGAGAAAAACACGCTGATCACGCCTCTAATATTGGGCGTTATTGCTGCTGCTTTGGCAGAGAGTGATGACAGCTTCACTGGGCGCATCAAGGCGCTGATTCTGACTTTTCTCTGTTTTGCGCTCGCCGCTTTCTCAATTGAAATCTTGTTCGACACCCCTTGGGCATTTGCTTTAGGGTTATTTATCTCAACCTTTGGTTTTATCATTCTTGGAGCGATAGGTCCTAAATACGCGAGCATTGCTTTTGGCTCTTTGCTGATCGCCATTTACACCATGCTTGGTGCGCATGAAAGTACTAACATTTGGTTTCAGCCACTACTGCTTTTAACTGGTGCTGCTTGGTATTACTTCATGTCGATGATTTGGCAGATATTTTGGCCTCTTCAGCCTGTGCAACAAAGCTTAGCCAATGTGTTCTTCCAAATGGCAAATTATCTCGATGCGAAAGCCAAGCTTTTTCACCCTGTCACCAACCTAACGCCACAGCCACTTCGGATTGAAGCCGCCAAGTGCAACGCAGCGACGGTGATGGCGCTAAACGCTTGCAAAGCCACATTACTAAACCGCTCGAAACGCGGCCACATTGATGGCCCTAGTGATCGATTCTTAAATATCTACTTCATCGCTCAAGACATCCACGAACGAGTCAGCTCTAGCCATTACCGCTATCAAGATTTAGCAACTGAATTTGAACGTTCTGATGTGCTGTTTCGCTTTAAATATCTTTTGGAATCTCAAGCCCAAGCGTGTCGTGATATTGCATTAGCGATTCAGCTAGGGAATGAATACTCACATACCGATCAGTCCATCTTGGCCTTAGCTGAAGTGCAAAATTCACTTGCTTACTTAGAAGAACAAAAGCAGGGACACTGGAAACGTCTGCTAATGCAGTTAACATATTTATTCAATAACTTAGCGACGGTAGAAAAGCAACTGAATAACATTAACAACCCAGATGTCGAGGGCCTAGAGGAAGATACGCTCGCCGATACTAACCCGCACACATTAAAAGCCATGTGGCAGCGTATATCCGCGAATTTACACAAAGATTCGATGCTGTTTCGACACGCATTGCGTATGTCGATTGCCTTGACGATTGGTTATGGAATCATTCAAGTATTCAACATCGACCGAGGTTACTGGATACTCTTAACCACTCTCTTCGTGTGTCAGCCGAACTACAGCGCAACACGTCAAAAACTGACAGCGCGAGTCATAGGCACTTTAGCTGGTTTGTTAATTGGCGTACCATTACTGACTTTCTTCCCTTCTCAAGAAAGCCAGCTAGTGTTCATCGTTATTTCTGGCGTGATGTTTTTCGCCTTTCGGATGAACAATTACGGATACGCAACTGGTTTTATCACACTACTGGTCCTCTTCTTATTCAACCAGTTAGGTGAAGGTTACGCGGTTGTGCTTCCTCGACTGGCTGATACCCTCATCGGGTGTGTGCTTGCTGTAGGAGCCGTGCTGGTTATTTTGCCAGATTGGCAATCGAGAAGGCTGCACAAAGTCATGTCGGATGCGATAGATGCTAACAAACAGTATCTCGATCAGATCATTGGTCAGTATCGAATTGGTAAAAAGGACAACTTGAGCTATCGCATTGCTCGTCGTCAAGCCCATAACAGTGATGCCTCACTTTCTTCTGCCATCAGTACAATGCTTGCGGAACCTGGTAAATATCGTGCTGCCGTTGATGAGAGCTTCCGCTTCTTAACGTTAAATCACGCAATGCTGAACTATATTTCTGCTCTTGGTGCGCACCGAACTCGCATTGAAGATGAGTCAATTCATAAGCTCGTTTTAGATGCGCACCGCTGTATTCATCAGCATTTAGACGTTCTCCATAAACAGCTTCACCAGCATTGCGAAGAGTGCGATTTATCTAATATTGACGACGCAGGGCTTGAGCAACGCTTGAATGAGTGGCGAGATGAAGATGATAGTTCCGCTCGCATGGTATTGCAGCAACTTCACCTTATCTATCGCATGCTCCCAGAGCTACATTCACTTGCCAGTAAGTTTGCAGTGAGGGTTAACTAGTAACACACGCATATAAAAGGGAAGCGAATTGTCGCTTCCTTTTTTCTTTCTACTTTTCTATCTACCCCAAAGTGGGTAATCATGTACCTTCATAGGAAAAATCTGACGTATCACTTAACGCACCTTGACAATATTCGGACAAAAAGCAATCGATCAAATTCTAATCTATCTAGGTTGAATAAATATGTTGTATCCAAAGGACGAAGAATTTCGGGAAATGAAGGATAAACCGAATTACAACGAGGGTATTGAGATGAACGCACAACAATTTAATGAACTTAAACAAAAGCTCAGTGATTTAACAGCGAGTCAGTTGAAATCATTACAGGGTGAGATAAGCGTAAAGTTAAACAAAACGCAAAACCCAGTACTTTCTGTTGAAGAGCGAGAAATGCTTTCCAAACTGTTTGCTTAATCAAATCATTGATATAAAACACTTGAACGTTTTATAAACCCCACCTATGCTCTCATTAGCATAGTATTGGGAGTGGTGATATGCCTGTATCAGGAATTCAATCTGGGCACCAAATTGTTCAGATGTCACAGCAGATGGCTGAAAAAGCCGCGCATGGCATTAATGATAATTTAGGTAAAGTGAAAGAAGAGATCGCTTCTCACAACATCGATTTGGCTAAAGTGGCAGATGTCGCAATAACCGCTTCAACTCCTAGCCTCCCCTCTCAAAAAGTTGAATCACTCATCAACCTGACGCAAGCTGCAGGTTACAACCGAGTGGGTGCATCCGTCATTGAGAAAAACAATGAAGTCATTGGCAGCTTACTCGATATTCACGTCTAAAACTTCTTAGTTCCAACCTGTCACTACAAATCCGTAACAAGCCCTCTTTTGCTATCTAATGTTGTGCTATTTCGATTCAATAAGTCTCGATAAAAATCAATAACTCCCAATAAAAACGGACGCCTTGTTAAAGCCGCCCGTTTTATGTTGAATCCAGATTTATCCGTTATCAATAACACCGTGATTCAGCAATGACTCTACAATCTCATTGGAGCTAAGACCGTTGAAGTCTATCGATGTACCTAAGTTTTCCACAACAATGGTTTGCTGGACATTTGCATCCGTCGTAATGTTCAGAGAAACATTTTCTGTTGATGCGTCGTAATCGGCTTGAATGTGCGCAAGTAAATCATCAATACCTGCCGTTGGATCATTCAAATCAGCGATCACGTCTTTGAGGTCAATGGTGTCCTCATTAACGCTAAAGTCAGTGATGGTGTCAATCGCACCATTATCCACCGTGTCTTCTGTCCATTTAAAGATATCGCTACCCGCACCACCAGTCAGAATATCAGAGCCTAGTCCACCGATAAGCACGTCGTCTCCATCTCCTCCTAGGATATAATCATCTCCCGTACCTGCTGCTAAAGTAATGCCTGCATCACTACCAATAAGATAGCTGTCTTCACTTTCAGCGGACTGATCAATATCTTGATTATTTAGCGTAACGTTTAGATTAATATCTAATGGCGTTGAATACGCTTGATCACCATTTGATGCAGTAGAAACCGCAGTCAATGTAATATCGTAATCTCCCGGGATCGCATTATTGATGTGTAGCGTATCAATTTCATCTTCTGGAACAGTCCATGTTGTACCATCAAAGCTGATATTCGATGTTGTAGCTTCACTCGTGATCGTGGCTCCTCTTGGCACGCCAGTGAGCTCTAAGGCTAGTACTTCATCGACATCGGTCAACGCCGCCATAATACCCACCAGCGCGATGCCTTGACGGCTTGCACTTTGACTCGCACTAATTCTTTGAATGTAACTAAAGTTCTGATCAATGGCCAAGTTTGGTACGTCAGCGACAGGCGTTACGTTAATATCAAACGTTTCTGATGTTTGTAATGAGGTACCCGTTAAGTTGTCATAGAAGATACCGTTGTCATCAGCGGTAACGGTAAGCGCAATAGAATTGCTGTTCACGTCACTGGCATCAATAAATACACCGACATCCGGATCCGTCGAAGCGAAAAGACTATTAAGCTGAGACAAAGTCCCCATCAGTACAGTTTCACCTGCTAAACCAACGCCTTGAGTAATGCCACTCCCCGCCGGGACAACGACACTTATATCACCCTCATCGATGCTGAGTGACACCGTCATGATTTCATTCTCATGAACACCTGCAAAATCAACATCGGTAATTTCGATACCTGAGATTTTTTGATCCGATGACTCCACAATCGTATTTGTGACCATTGAGCCATCAATCTCCGGAGCATCGTTAATCGCCTGCACTGTCATCACGGCTGAGCCACTGACGGTCTTCGGATCCGAGACGCCATTGGTCATGCCATCATCCGTAATATCGTAATTAAAGCTTACATCCCCGTAAAAATCAGGAGCAGGTTCAAAGCTCCACTCCGTTGAGCTCAGTTGAGTAAGCGTCCCTGCTGCAGGGTCGACAAGCGTAACATTGCTAACGGTTAAATTGTCCGACTCAATATCAACCGCATTAACCAGCAAGTCTGCTGCGGTAACAATAACAGCGCCGCTGTCTTCATCAATACTTGTCAACGTCACTTCCGATGTTGTTGGCGCATCATTCACCTCTGTGACTTCAATTACAAATTGGCTACTATTTGAATTGAGTGTTTCATCGACACCGCTAATCACGATACCTTCGTTGCCTTGGTCATCGACAGTGATATCGACATTGACGTTACCAAAGAAGTTAAGCGCTGGATTAAACTCTACTAAACCATCAGCGATAGCGGCGTTAAGGTCAGATACGGTTCCTTTCAGTTCAATTGAACCCGTGCCGTCTCCAGAAATCGTCAATCCGTAATTGGCAATAATCGATGGTTCGAGCGCCAAGTAACCGCTATCGACAGCAATATTCAAGACATACTCTGCGGTAGGATCATCAAGTACCGCATCCACATCCGAAATACCAAATGTATCCAGCAGGATAGCGTTGTCTTCTGGTGTTTCAACGTCAATGACATTCACGAAGTCCGGTCGATCATTCACCGCTTCAACATCAACAGCTACGTCAAACTCCTCGGCTGAACCTAAATTTTGGCGACCATTGAGCCCGGTATCAACGGCTTGCACTTTGAAATGCAGTGACCCTCCCCATGAGTTATCGTTTCGATCACCAGAATTAAAGACCACTTGATCCAAATCTTGAGCATCGATTTCTAATACGAAGACGCCATTTCCTTGGTCAGTAAACACCGTTCCATCAGGTAATGAAACACTCGCCCCATCAGGAACATTTGAAATCTCAACTCTCAGCGTCTCTGGATCATTTTCCTGATAGGTTGCGCCATCTCCGATGGACTCTTTGTTATCAACCACCAACGCATTGACGTTGATAACAATATCTTCTCCCTCATTCCCCGCAGCTGAAGTATCGGGATTCACATCAACATCATCGCCAATAGGATTCACAACCAGCGTAAAGTTATTAGTTCGCTCAGTTGGTACTTGTAACAATTCTTCTTGGATGAACACGGTAATGCCAATCTCTGCCTCACCACTGAAGTTTTTCGGCGGTTTGATTTGGATGTCACTCAAATCAACGGATGTCTGAGTAAGGTCTTTTAGCTGAATACTCCATTCTCCTCCGCCGTTGTTCTTAACAACATAATCAGAGGAATTGGATTGCACGACAAAGTCATCAGGGATCCCTGTTAACTTGAGTGAAACGAAACTTTCAGAGCCATCATTATCGTTTAAGCTGATCGAAACCCCTGAGCCCGATTGATTCAACGAAATTAAAGTATCTTCGTCACCAACCACGGTAATTGGCTGCGTAGGATCGGCACCTGTAATCGTGATATCGTCCACCACTGGCGTAACTTCGAATGTCACGTCATCAGTAAAAGTTCTTATGTCGATATTATCGCCAGGGTTATTTAGGATAGACTGATCAAATACAGCCTCGTCCGTGATCTCTCCTTCAATATTAATCTTGACGGTGTTTTGTCCCCCACCTACGGGATAATTCTCTTTCGGCTTAAACAGAACATTATCAAGCGCACCCGCTAAAATCTCAGCTTCATTAAACTCAATACTTGTCCCTAAGCTATTGCCATTTGCGTCAACAAACTCCCCCAGTGTTGTGTCATCGAGTGCTAACTTAATATTCGTTAGCGTTTCCTGACCACCTTGGATATTGTTATAACGGTCGGCAAAATCGACATTCAGATTAAGCTGGATTAAACCATCTTCATAACCCACACCATCCGCCGTTGGTACATCGTTATTTAGGTCATCAACAGGTTGTTTGTTCGCGTCTAAACCGAGAGTACCTGTGATATCCACTGTCACATTTGGTGTAACATCACCATCTAGTGGCTGATCTCCCGCCGAACTCGGAACATCTGCGATCGGTAAAACCTGGACTGGAATTCGCACGTTGTTTTCTTTTTCGTCGCCAGACTCTGTGTCTTTAGTGACAAACCTCACAGGCAACTCGAAATCACCAGCGTAATCTTCTGCCAAGTGCATCGTTAAACCGTCCAAACCTGTGATATTGCCACTAGCATCAATATCTGCTTGGAAAACGTATTTACCATTGACAAAATCGATATCAGTGCCTGTTATCACCAAGCCTGGAGGAATACCGGGTGCGGATGGATCAATAACAACAGTCAAAACATCTTCCACACCATCCGCATTAATCGCATCGACTTTCGACGTCAATTGAGTGCCAAGGTCGATCGCATTGTCTTCCGATGCTTCAATTTGGACGTCATCAGCCACCTGAATTTCAGCGGCAACACTCGTTTGCGGCGTGAGAACCGTCGGAAACTCAAGTGTCACGTCAGTTTCTCTTACCACTGTTGCGTCTTTTTCAACGGCATCTTCACCTAAATCGTTGACCTCGGCATAGATGGTTAACCCAATTTGAGATAGACCGCCGTTGTCACCATCATCGCTGTCGTCGTTTGGCGTTAAATCAAGACCCGAAGGCGCTTTAATCGAGAAGTTTTCTTCGTCAATGACTGTCCATCGACCGCCGCCTTCGTTCAATGCACCAACAATGACCAATTGATTGAGAATCTCAGGGTCGACATTGTGGAACTGAACAACAAGCTGAGTCACCACTTCATCTGAAGAGGCGTCAAACTCTTGGTATTTGATGATATTCGCACCAGACTCCCCACCCGTTGAAGTATTGATCGTAAAATCAATGTTCCCTTGACCGTCTGACTTCACGATGTCAGTGACAACGCCAGTGCTTTCAGTAACAAGCAAACGTGTCTGGGCGTCTAGCGATCCTGTTGTATTTTCTGGTTCAACGATTGGATTGACTTGGACATGCACCATGCCATTGATGGTTTTTTCTGCAATTCCCTGCCCTGGATTAGAAGCATCGACATATTCGTGGTCAATCTCTTTCACCGTCACCGCAGTATTCAAATCAAAGTCAGTACTAGAGTCTTGCTCTAATTGCACCTGGACATACCCGCTTTGAGAGATTCGAGCAGAGAAGTCTTGCTCCGACTCGTTCGCTAGTGGCGAAAGTGTTAATGTTCCAGAAACCAATGTTTGTGCTACGCCATCGACATAAACCGTGCTGCCTGGAGGAAATCCAGAAATCGTCACCTCACTAAAGAACTCGTCTGTATCAGGGCTTTGAGCCAACGTTGGCTTCCAATCAATATTAAAGCGTGTATCTTCATCACCTTCTGATTGAACCGTGTAGTTATCTTGCGCATCAATGACAGGAGCGACAATAATTCGGATCTCACCCGATGAGGTTCGACTGTGACCATCATTCTCTGTGACGATCGTCGTCGCTGTAATATGAATGTTCTCCGTCGATGACGCTTCCGGTTTAATAACAATTCCAGAATTAATATTCGCCGTGGTGATATTGGCTTCATAGATTGGCTGATTTTGCGCGTCATAGCCTACAAAGGTCAGATCGACGGATGCACCATCGCTATCAAATACCTCGACACCTGCCGGAATATTGGACAGCAGAACCGTAACCGACTCTGAGTGATCATTCGGGTTATCTGGTAACTCGCCAGAGATGACACTAAAGCCCAACTCTACTTGACCATTCTCATCGATATTAGTCTCAATACCTCTCACATTGCCGTCATTAAACTCATGCCAGATCCCTGATTTATCATTAAGCTCAATAAATGGTATGTCAGCTACGCCTTTCACACCGACGATCACTGTTTTGCTGCCTAGTGACAACATATCTTCGGCAACCCCACTAGATAACGATGCCGTATCTTTTACGATACCTTCAACGTTGAAAGTAAAGTCATCATTGCTGTGCAACGGAGGAAGCACTTCGACGTTGGCTAACTCAGATTCTGGCACTTCGTAATAGAGTACATTGCCGCTTGAATCGGTCACTTCCACTATTTGGCTTGGGTTTGCTGAATCAAGCCACACTAACGTAACGCCATCAATTGAGAAGTCAGAAATACGCACAAACAGTGCTTCAGAACCATCTAAATCCGCAGACGGCTTCATGGTAATCACTTCACTTAACTGAAGTGGATCATGATCCGTGACAGGATTGACGGTGTCTTGAGTTCGAGCGTTATCCTCAAAGACATTGATTCGGTTGACCGTAAAACTACCTGGGTCCGCGATTGGGTTAACATCAATGATGATAGTTTCTGTCTCTGAACGTGCCGTTTCCTTCCCTGATAACGGATTATTGTTTTCTGTCGTAATCGCGGTTACATCAATCTTGATTTCGCCCGAGAAATTATCGATTGGATCAATTTGAACGTCACCAATTCGGCTGGCATCTACGAGATAAACACCACCAGTTTTTGGAATCGCGCTACCATCCAAATAGACTAACTCTGCGTTACCTTCCCCTTGTGTAAAGACGAGCTCGTACACTATATCTTCAGGATTACTAGTATCCTGAGTTTCCGCCGTGATATTAAGTGCGACGTTGTTTCCGTCTTCATCGACAGAATAGTTAAACTCGCTGCTCGTCGTCCAAGTCGCAATATCTGCAACGGCAGCAACTTCAATGTCTAAACGACCATTAATCGTATGATCTGGCGTACCATTGTTAAGAATTTCCACACGGATACGAGGATCGATACCAGAAGCATCGGTTGAGGTATGACGATCTGGTACGAAGTACAAGTTATCTAACGAGACAAGCTCACCATTGAATGACTGCTCGACATTTGATGCGTCGAGAACAACCGTATTGCCCACAGATGTTAATTCAATGTAGTTGCCACTACCGTCTCGGTAGTAGAACGTACCGTTGTGAGTATCAGCATCTCGAATAGTGATGTCACCTAAGCTCTCGTTACGGTCGATATCATGTAAATTGATAACCAAGTCGACTTTCGCCGGGTTGACATCCAGCGTCGACAAGTTGTCCTGAGTATTTGCAGAGTCAACGCCCACAACGACACCATCACGCCCTTGGTCCTCGAACGCAGTAACGGTAGACGTGTCAATTTGCGCATTGCGGTCTCTTATCGAGATATCCACATCGGCATCTGCGATATCGCCATCACCATCGGTTGCAACAACGTTGATGGTGAAATCAATCGAGTCGGTTTCGGTATGGTCAAGATCGTCATTAGGACGGAATGACACACTGCCATCAGTTCGAACAACCAAACGACCGATTTCAGTATCCACTCCGTCAAGAACCTTGTGAACAAATACGACTTGGTCGCTGCCGTTCAAATCGACAGAATCGGAATCAACACCGTTTTGCTTAAAGTAAATGCCTGAACCATCAGCCGAAAATGAAGTTATTTGTGCGCCGTCAGCACCAAGATCGTCATCACCTTCTACAGCATCTTGGAATAAATGAACCGTGCGGCTGCCTTGCCCCTCAACACGCGAAATAGATGCATCGTACAAGGTTGGAACATCATCGGTAATCGTCACTGGTAAGTTAATACCGGCCGTATCGCCATCGACATCGGTCGCGAAGACTGGGAGATCAAGTATGAGTGTATCTTCGCCTTGGGTTGAGTGGTCTAGCGCCCCCTCAAGCGTAAACTTGTAAGAGCCGTCAGCGTTCAAAACTAGCGTGAACACTGAGTTACCATCAGGTGTTTGACCTTGATAAGTAAAGTTGTTGTTGCTTACCGCGGTTTGAACTAACGTCACCGCGAGGCCACCTGAAGTTACTCCTGGTATCGGGTTAGAAGTAAGATCCAACTGGTAAGAGACAACGGTATCTGCCCCTTCCACCGTATCGAAATTACCCGTTGCTTCAAGGCTGTCTTTGTTGGTTGCCTGAGAACCATTAGCGAGGTCATCCTCGTCAACAGCCAAAGCATCTGCTGATTTAATTTCAGGAATGTCATCAACGATGGTGATTGGAAGGTTCAGTGATGATGACGTGTCACCATCAAAATCTGTGACTGTAATTGGGATATCAATGACAAGGTTGTTTTCACCTTGAACAGCGTCATGGTCGATTGGTCCCAACAGTTCAAATTGGTAACTGTCGTTATTCGCATCAAGAGACAACGTGAAGATCTTAGTTGATGTGCCAGTGATCACCGCTTCGTAACTGGTTACACCACCAACCGAGCTCACCACATTCAACTCGATGCTGTTGCCGTTTGAAGTTAAGCCAGACACAACCGCATTGAGGTCAGAAACTTGGTAACTGACAATCTCATCCGCACCATCAACGACTTCAAATCCACCAGTTAATAACGTTGAATCGCCACTTGTCGTGTCTGAGCCACCGGCAAGATCATCTTCATCAACGGTTTGTTGGCTAGAGTCTGTCACTTTCACAATCGCTGGAACATCGTCCACAACCGTGATTGGCAAAGTGATGTTGTTTGATACATCACCGTCAAAATCGGTCGCGTTGACTGGGAAGTTGATGACTAACGAATTTTCATCGTTACCCGCAGGATGATCAAGTGCACCCAACAGTTCAAACTCATAGCTGTCTGCTGAACCATTTAGCGTCAGTTTAAAGACGGTATCCGTCGTACCTTGTACGTAAGCTCGATACTCAATCACACCATTTGAATTTGAGAACTCAACCATCTCAAGCGGTTGACCACCTGAAGTAAGTCCAGAAACAGGTGACGTTAAGCTATCCAGCTGGAAGCTAACGATAGTATCGGCACCATCGGTAACGTCAAAATTGCCACCAATGATATTGGATTCTGGCGTGTCGTCCGAACCTTGGCTTGGAATATCATCCTCATCCACAGACAAGGTACTACCAGAGCTAATAGCATCAATGGTTGGCTTGTCATCTACGATGGTCACTGACAAGGTCGCAGTGATGGTATCGTTGTCGCCATCCGTGATCTTCACAGGTAGATTCAACAAAATCTCATCAGAGTTAACCGCGTGATCTAACTGACCAGATAACTCAAAGTCGTATTTACCATCTTGATGAAGTGTCAACGTGAAGACCGTCACTCCGCCCGGAGTTTGTCCCACGTAAACAAGCGCGTCAGCAGTTGAAGCACCAACGTCTTGAGAAAGTGTTACCTCTTCTCCACCCGATTTCAGATTCGGGATAGGATTTGAGCTTAGATCCAATTCGAAAGCATCAATACCATCTGCGCTAGTGACTTCGAACTCACCTGATATCGTTAATGGCTCTTTCGTGCCATCAGAACCAAGAGGTAAGTCATCTTCATCGACACGTAGGCTTTCAATATTGGTAACAACTGGAACATCGTCCACAACGGTAATTGGCAATGTGAAGGCTGGTGAAGTATCACCATCATTATCTGTCGCCGTCACAGGGAGGTTGATAACAATCTCGTTTTGCTGATTACCATCTGGATGATCAAGCGGCTTCTGTAAATCGAACTCGTAGGTGTTGTTCGTTGCATCCAACGTCAGTTCGAACACCACTTCAGCAGGATTACCAGCGACACCTTGGTATACGTTCACGCCGTTTGCGCTAGAAGACAGAACTAAGCTGATAGCTTCACCATCTGAAGTCAGTGACGCAACAGGCGTGGTCAGGTCACTAAGCTGAATAGAAGCAACTTGGTCAGCACCTTCGGTGATATCAAAAGTACCTGAAATAACAGTATCTTCTGCACTTGCAGCATCAGTACCTGCTGGTAGGTCATCTTCATCAACGGTTTGTTCGCTGCCTGCTAGTAAACCATCAATGGTCGGAACATCATCCACAACCGTAATTGGTAAGGTGATGTCGTTCGACACGTCTCCATCAAAGTCAGTCGCGTTTATCGGCAAATTGATGACCAGTTCATTTTGGCCATCAGCATTTGGATGATCGAGAGGAGCCAGCAAATCGAACGTGTAGCTGTCATCAGAGGCATCGAGGGTCACACGGAATACTGGTGTCGTCGTGCCATCAATACGTGCTTCGTAAACTGAAACACCACCTGCGTTTGATACTTCAACCATAACCAATGATTGACCACCAGAGGCCAGGCCTTGTACTGGCGTCGTTAGGTCAGAAACGCCGTACTCCACAATGCCATCAGAGCCATCAGTCGCGATGAAGTTACCGGCAATGCTGTTCGACTGCGTACCATCAGATCCAACTATTGGGATATCGTCCTCGTCAACCGTTTGCACACTTGTTGCTTCGATGCCACCAAGCGTCGGCTTGTCATCAACAATCTTGACAGGAATTGTCTCAACTGACGTGTCGCCATCAAAGTCTGTCGCAATAATTGGGAAATTGAGTGTCAGCTCATCGCTATCAACAGCATGGTCGATTGGCCCTTCAAGCGTAAACTGATAGCTACCATCGGTATTCACCGTCAGCGTAAAGACCGCTTCAGAACCCGCTGTTGCTTTATAGGTAAAGCTTCCATCGCCGTTTGCGGTTTCAGCCAATGTAACTGCCACGCCTTGTGATGTGAGTCCAGCCACTGGTGTTGCAGAAGCGTCGAGCTGATAGCTTACCACTCGGTCAGAGCCTTGCGTTGTGGTGAAGTTGCCATCGATTGATATTAGATCGTTTTGATCCGAGCCAATCGTGGCTAAATCATCTTCATCAACGGTAATCGCATCGACATCAGTAATAGTCGGCTTGTCATCGACGATGGTGACTGGGATCGTTTCTGTGGTGGTATCACCATCAAAATCTGTCGCGATGATTGGGAAGTTCAGCGTCAGATCATCACTACCTGTTGCATGGTCAATTGCACCTTCAAGCGTGAAGTTGTAACTGCCGTCGCTGTTCACCGTCAAGGTAAATACGGCTTCTGATCCTGCGGTAGCGGTATAGGTGAAACTGCCATCCGCATTCGCGCTTTCCGTCATTGTCACCACAACCCCGTGTGAGGTTAAGCCATCAACAGGGTTAGAGGACGCGTCTAACTGATAACGCACAACATGATCAGAGCCAATAGTGACAAAGTGACCATCAATCGACACGGACTCGTTTTGATCAGAGCCAATCGTCGCCAAGTCATCTTCATCCACGCTGATCGCATCAACATTAGTGATGCTTGGCTGATCATCAACAATAGTGACAGGCAGTATTTTAGTTGAAGTGTCGCCATCAAAGTCTGTTGCGATAATCGGGAAATCGATTTGTAGGCTGTCGCTATTCATCGCATGGTCTAGTGGACCTTGCAGAGTAAAGGTGTAGCTGCCATCTGGCTTCAGCACTAATTCAAATACGGCATTGCCATCTGCTGTGGCAGTGTAAGTAAAGCTACCATCACCGTTTGCCGTCTCAGCAAGCACGACAGATTCACCATGAGAGGTCAACCCTGCTACTGGATCCGCGGTTGCATCAAGCTGGTATTTAACAACACTGTCCGAACCTTCAGTTGTGCTGAAAGAACCCGACATAAACGCATCATCGTTTTGGTCTGAGCCAATTGAGGCGAGATCATCTTCGTCTACTGTCAGTGGGACAACGTTATCAATGGTTGGAACGTCATCAGTAATCGTGACTGGAATGGTCGCAGTCGTCGTATCGCCATCAAAGTCTGTTGCAATGATTGGGAAGTTCAGAACTAATTCATCGCTGTTTAACGCGTGATCGACTGGCCCTTCCAGACGGAAGTTGTATGTGCCATCAGCATTCACATTCATGGTGAAGACCGGATTGCCATCCGCGGTAGCAACGTAAGTAAAGCTGCCATCGGCATTCGCAGTCTCTACCAAGGTAACAGGCTCACCTTGCGAAGTTAACCCCGAAACAGGATCAGCCGTTGAGTCAAGTTGGTAGCTCACCACACGGTCTGACCCTTGAGTGGTCGTGAACGCACCTTCTACATAAACAGCGTCGCTTTGGTCTGAGCCAATACCTGAGAGATCATCTTCATCCACAGCCAGCGGCACGACGTTATCGATAACTGGTGCATCATCCGTGATCGTGACTGGAATAGTTGCCGTGGCCGTATCACCATCAAAATCGGTGGCAATAATCGGGAAATCAATGGTTAGGCTGTCGCTGTTGGCCGCATGGTCGATTGGTCCTTGAAGCGTAAAGTCGTACGTACCATCCGTTGCGACGTTTAGGGTAAAAATAGGATTACCATCTGCGGTCGCGACATAGGTAAAGCTGCCGTCACCATTAGCCGTTTCGACCAAGGTAATCGCCTCACCTTGAGACATCAGGCCCGCGACAGGATCAGAGGTTGAATCCAGTTGGTAGCTCACCACTCGGTCAGAGCCTTGTGTGGTGGTAAACGCGCCTTTAACGAATAGATCGCCGCCTGGGTCGGAACCTACAACGTTAAGGTCATCCTCATCAACATTCAGCGCATCAACCGCTGTAATAATCGGTACATCATCAACAATCGTGACTGGAATGGTTTCAGTAACGGTGTCGCCATCAAAGTCGGTTGCGGTAATTGGGAAGTTCAGTGTCAGCTCGTCACTATCAACCGCGTGATCAATTGGCCCTTCTAGCGTGAAGTTGTAAGAGCCATCAGTATCTACTGTCAGAGTAAATACTGGGTTGCCACCCGCTGTCGCTTCATAAGTGAAACTGCCGTCAGCGTTTGCGGTTTCTGTCAGTGTGACAGCCACACCTTGCGATGTTAAACCGTCCACTGGTGTTGCTGAAGTATCAAGTTGGTAGCTCACCACACGGTCTGAGCCTTGCGTGGTGGTGAAGCTGCCATCAATAGAAATTGGATTTCTTTGGTCTGAACCAATTGACGCTAGATCATCTTCATCAACCGTAATGGCATCTACGTCAGTAATAACTGGCTTATCGTCCACGATCGTCACAGGGATCGTGGCGTTTGTGGTATCACCATCAAAGTCGGTCGCGATGATTGGGAAGTTGAGCGTCAACTCGTCGCTATCGACAGCATGATCAATTGGCCCTTCTAGCGTGAAGTTGTAAGAACCATCAGTATTCACCGTCAGCGTAAAGACTGCTTCTGTGCCTGCCGTTGCTTTGTAGGTAAAGCTGCCGTCGCCATTTGCGGTTTCAGTCAGCGTGACCGCCACGCCTCGTGATGTAAGGCCATTAACTGGTGTTGCGGAAGCATCGAGCTGATAGCTCACCACTCGGTCCGAGCCTTGCGTGGTAGTAAAGTTGCCATCAATTGAAATCGGGTCTGTCTGATCTGAGCCAATCGTGCCTAAATCATCTTCATCAACAGTAATCGCATCAACATCGGTAATGGTCGGTTTATCATCCACGATGGTAACAGGCAGTACGATTTGGCTTGTGTCACCATCGAAGTCTGTCGCAATAACACTAAAATCAAGGGTTAAGCTGTCGCTATTTGCCGCATGGTCGATTGGACCTTGCAGCTCAAAACTGTACGAGCCGTCGGTATTCAAAATCAATGTGAAGACTGCACTGCCATTTGCCGTTGCGCTGTAAGTGTAACTGCCGTCTGCATTTTGCGTTTCGGCAATGGAGACGGTTTGCCCTTGAGATTGCATGCCATTTAAAGGATCAGCGTTTACATCCAACTGATACTGTACGACGCCATCAGAACCCTGAGTCGTCGTGAACTGACCTTCAACCAGCGTTGGCTGTGATTGGTCAGAGCCTACCGAACTTAAGTCATCTTCATCGACGGTAAGAGCAACAACGTCGTTAATGGTTGGCACATCATCAGCAATGGTTACCGGTAGAATAAGTGAACTGGTGTCACCGTCAAAGTCCGTTGCGACAATAGTGAAGTCTAAAGTTAAGCTATCGCTACCCACAGCATGATCGATTGGACCTTCAAGGATAAATGAATAAGAACCGTCAGGGTTCACTTGTAAGGTGAAGATAGCGTCCCCTTCTGCCGTTGCAGAATAGGTAAAGCTGCCATCTGAGTTGGCTGTTTCCGACAGAGAGATAGATCGACCCTGTGATTCCAACCCATTGAGTGGATCAGTGCCGCTCTCTAATTGATAACTTACAACACGGTCTGAGCCCTGAGTCGTCGTGAAACTGCCTTGCGCGAGCACAGAATCGCTTTGATCAGAGCCGATGCTTGATAAATCGTCTTCATCGACGGCTAGCGCATCAACGCCATCAATCGAAGGAACGTCATCTTGAACTTGAATGACAATTTGCGCCGCTTCTGGTGTGTTCGAACCGTCGGTAATCGAGGAGCGATCGCCATCCGCATCTACCGCGTAAACTGGCAGTGAGAAAGTGAGCGCATCATCATTAGCACCCGTATGGTCGAGTTGTTCATACAAGTTGAATTGATATTCGCCCAATGCAGGGGCATCGATCGCCACATCAAATACGGTAATACGCACGCCATCCAACTCGATGAAGCCTTCGTAAGTGCGCACGCCGTTACTCTCGGACGCTAGTTCCAGTTGAACAACCTGCCCTTGAGATTGGAGTTCTCCACCAACATTAAACTCTGTAGGTTCCAACTCATAGTGATCAATGATGTCACTACCGACCGATGTCGTGATCGACCCAGAGCCACTTGTTACTACCGCGCCTTCCTGTGAACCTTGGTCAACCCCCGCCTCGTCTAAAGACAATCCCGTCACGTTTTCAATCACCGGGTTATCGCCATCAAGGATGGTCATCGTAAAGGTGTTACTTGCCGTATCTTGGTCGAAATCGACGATTGTGGTTGGCAAAGAGAGCTCAATCGTATCTTCACCGTTTGTTTGTTCTAACGGCTTAAATTGCTCAAATTGGTAGGTACCATCAGTATTCAGACTGATGGTTAAAACGGTTTCATTAGAGCCTGCAATGGACAGGGTGATAGTGCTGCCGTCTTCAGAGAGTACCGCCTCTGTTGCCTGATTATCACTCAATAGGCCATCAAATTGACTAAGTCCTTCTTGATTAAATGTGACCGTTGCCAATTGATCACTACCAATATCAACAAAGGTGCCAGTAATCGGAGTAGAAGAAGATTCAACGTTTTCGAAAGTAACGTTTTGCGGCGCCGGATCATCGCCATCAATAACGGTTGTCGTGAAATCGATAGGTGCTTGAATACTGTTACCACCAATATCTGCGCCTGTAATGTCAAAAGCGATATTGATTTGATCACCGGAGATGGAAACTTGACCATCAGCAACAGAAGCGACATGGTCAATGCCCTGGCTAATCGTGGTAACGACCTCTAACTCTAAATCACGGCCTAAAGATGTCGCTTCGATCTCTATACGAAGCACTTCGTTACCTTCTTGAGTGCCGATAATGACATTTTGCGCTTCGTCATAAACGAACGCCACTGGCTGACCAGCAGAGGTAATATCACTATTTAGCTCGGTTAACAGAGACTCTAATGAGGACGTTTCAGGTACAAATGAAGCGGTATCAAGTGCGAGATCCCCTGCTTCAATCAGCACACTAGAAGAAATGGTTTGCGGGTAGCTTGATAGAGAAATTGAGCCTTCTGTTATGCTAGATTGCAGTGATTGTCCGCCATCGGCAAAAATAGTGACATCTAAATCATCAGCTTCATCGCGTTCTTCTACACCGCTACGAGTCGCTGACGTCTCAAAAAAGGTGGAGGCAAGTACTTCCGGATTATTATATTCAACGGTCACATAGCCAGCATTGGCTGAGCCTTCAGCGCCAGCACCAGCAGCCGTTGCTTCCAAAATAGCAGTCGGGTCAGCACCATCTAAAATGGCCTGTTGGATAGCCGCGACATCATTAGCTTCAAAGTTAGCACCTTCGATAGCTGTTGGATCGAAAGTAACCTGGCCATTAACTGGAGATTGCAGCAAGGTTTCTGGTTGTTCAAAAGAAGGTTCTGGAAGGCACGCGACACAATTAGCATCAACCAGATACAGCTCATTATGTATCTGTACATCAAGAGAAGCGTTATTTTCAGTAATGATCACTTCGCCAGATATTAACTCATCCCCCGCTTTTATAGACCTGACTTTTCCATCCAGACCTAAAACCAAGACTTCACCTTTGACAGCATTTACAATCGCGTTCTGCGGCACGGTTTGCGTACTCATCTGACCTCCGCTAATGGCCTACGTTTCCCATTAACCTTTTTAGATAGTTTTTAAATGATTTAGTGCGGCATACTGCACACCTTTAGACGATTAGACTAAGTATCAACTCATTAAACAATCGATAAATGGCGCACTAATGAGCAAAGTAAGTAAAACTTACTAGTAGTCACAGAAATGTGACACATGTCCTAACACCGCAATATCGATTAATTATATGAAATTGATATCTTATTCCGTATAAGTGTAGTCGTTTTAAAAAAGAAGATAGATGAAAACGCTCAGCTAAACGCCAAACTACCGGTTGCAATCAATAATGGAAGAAAAGCAATAAGAATGTTGTATACACCTGAACGTGATGACAACTTAATCAATATTGGTGACGAGAAAAACGTGACGATTAAATATTGAATGACATAAATCGTTGGACAAAATATAACCATGAAAATGTGGCTCACAATATGAATTCCCGAGCACCACGAATTCGGCTTTGTCCTGATATACAGTAAAAAAAATACGAGCAAGCTAATAAGAAAATACATAAACATCACACTTGAAAATAATTATCATTTTCAATCATATGTAAATATTCCCCCACTTTCAATGATGTGAGAGCTATTAATACCATCGTTATTATCAATCAACACAATAAGTAAAATTATCAGTAATTCCCGTCCTAAACGTTTGCGTAATCGCTAACCTTCTCTTAACCTTGATTTGAGGCTTTTATCACGGTTTTTCCATTGATATAGTGCGTCCATACAACAAAAAAAGACCATTCGAGGCATGGAGCTTCCTCATTAATCTCAAGATGAGAAGAATTGGTACCGACAAAATTCGGCAGATTTTAAGAGGGTCAAAAAATGGACATGAATATGGTTGAGATTTTAGGTTATGCAGCTTCAATCATGGTCGCAATTTCGCTAACTATGAAAGATATTGTTAAGCTTCGTATCCTTAACTTTATTGGTTGTGCGCTATTTACTGCTTACGGACTAATGATTGATTCTTGGCCTGTAGTATTAACTAACGGCTTTATTGCTTGCGTTAATATCTACTTCCTAGCAAAAATGCAACAGGAAAAAAAAAGCCTAGAATCTAGAGCCTAAAAAGCAATAGCATTCGAACAATAAAAGCCCGCGAATGATAAGATCGCGGGCTTTTTGCTTTTTAATGCGCTCTCATTTTCTGCCCATTCATCAATAGCTCTAGCGAACCCAGTTAAGTGCTAATGTTTCTCGACGAGAGAACATGTCTACATGCGATGAGATTATCGCCTTCACTGTGCTCAGTTTCTCTTCTGAATCCGCCTCACAAATAATGGTCAAGCTAGACTCGCAAAGAGCAAACTCCGCTTTTCCCGTCGGGAATGTCACCAAACCGCTGTTTTCATTCCAAGTAGCAGGAACCTTTCGTCCAAAATGCCGACAAAGCGTCACTAAATATTTGTCAGCATGTTCGCTATCTATTCGGGTGCTTTCTTTAATCATGAATTTACTCGTGTTTTGAAGCGCCCCCTCTCGGGAGCCCTATTAGAATTGATAAGCAGCAGAAAGTTTGAAGTTGCGACCAGGCTCGTAGTCATCAAGCGTGAAGCCACGTGCAGTACCCGAACGAGACGCATGAGAGCTGTACAACTCGTCAAATACATTATCAATACCAAAGTTCACCGACAGTCCATCAATATCAGACGGCACCCATTGAGCATATAGATTATGTACATCATAGCTTGCTTTCTTTGGCTGACCATCAAAGACGTTGTCTTCCTCTAGAACAAACATTGAGTTCCACCCGAAGATCGTTTCTAAAGCGTCTGACTGGTAATCCAAAGTTAGAGCAATACTATCACCCATATCAATGCTACGCCCATTACCCCCAGCAACAGGGCCACCAGTATTCTTGTTTTTGGTGTCCGACTTAGAGTAAGAAAGTTTGCTGTTAAACTTGTCGTAGCCATAAGAAGCACTTGCCTCAAAGCCTTTAATCTCGACATCACCTAAGTTGTAAATCAGGTAAGTTTGAGTCGCGTTTTGGTACTGGTCGGCAATGTAATCATCAATTTCCGTTTGGAATGCCGTAATATTCGCTCCAAAGAAATGCTTATCAAAGGTTTTATCAAAACGGACACCACCCTGTGTGTTCAACCCCGTTTCTGGCTTTAGTCCATCCTCTAAAAATGCAACGTCTTGGTAAGCAATAAAGGTTTCCATCAGCTCAGGGCCTTTGAATAGAGAGCGTGCGCTCGCAAACAACGTCCAATCCTGGGTGACTGCCCATTCTGCTGCTAGGGCCCAGGTCACATCATCATAATTACTCGTCCCCGTTTCAGCTTCACGTTTGTAATCATCAAAACGCATACCTGCGGTAACAAAGAAAGCATCAGAGAAGAAGAACTGGTCTTCTACAAACAATGCGGTTGAAATGGCCGATTCATCCATGAACTTACGACTACCGTAGTAACTTGAAGATGTCTTATCCATGTAGTCGAAACCATAGGTGATTCGATTATCAAACTCACCTAACATAACATCCGACTGGAACTTACCATTCAAACCAAAGTTTTGGTTTTTAGCGGTGTTCTTCGATAAACGGTTCGAAGGCCAGCGAGGAGCCATAACGCTCTCATCCCGTTTAATTTCTGTCTCGGTATTATACAGTGTGACGTTACCTTTATGCTGTTCGCCTCGCAGCTCGTAACTCAAGGTAACGGTATCTCGGTCATAATCCGTAGGAATAAGTAACGTGCTCGATAAGCCATTGTTCGCACTACCCGACATATCAGGACGCGGACTGTAATCACCACTGTCTCGGTACATGTCATAAGAGAGCTCAAAACGATGGATGTCGTTTAGTTCATACCCCAACTTAGCCAGAATGTTGTAAACATCACCCGCAGCGCCATAGGTTTTGTTGCCGTCACCATCTTCAAAGTCATCGCGCGTAACGTAATGGCCATAAACCATCGCATCAATGTTTTCGGACAAAAGCCCGTACAGTGTCAACGAGCCTTGTTGGTTGTCGTTGGATGCATAACCGCCATAAACACGAGCGCCAAACGTTTCATCGTAACGAAGTAAATCGCGAGCGTCTTTCGTTTCAAAATAAACCGAGCCGCCTAAGCCATTTTGAGTCACAGAGTTATTACCTACCTGGATATCGGCAGATTTGAGAATGTCAGGGTTTAGCGTCAAGTTACCAATGTGATGGAACATGCTCGCATGCTGAGAAGCACCATCAAGACGAATGTCCAAATCGGTTTCGCTCAAACCACGAATGGTAATACGTTGATTCACAGAGTGTGTTCCACCAACATCCACACCGGGAATATCGCGCAGTAAATCAGACATATGATCCGCTTGCTTCAGTGACATATCGTCTGCAAACATCGACTCGGTATTGCTAGAAACTTTTGTTCCCCATACAACGACTTCTTCAAAATGTGACTCGGTATCTTGAGCTAAAACAGGGTTTGATAGCGCCATTCCCACTGCAAGGCAAAGGCTTGAAAGCTTGATAGATGAACAAGCAGGGCTTTCCATAACTTCATTCCTAAATATTAATGATAATAATTATCATGTATAATAAGCGTGAGTTTTATAAATACAAAGGCGATTTGATTATGCGAAATCACACAAGTGTTATGAGGAAGTGTCAAATGCAGGAAGTCACACCAAAACGAACTAGAATTGCCAAGATCGCTTTAACCCAAAAACTGGAAGCCACAGAAAAGCAGTGGATCGTCACTCAAGGTCAACCTTGTCAAACTCAACTGGCAGAAGGCAAATTCCTATCATATCAGTACAATGATCAAATCTTTGTTCATGGTGGGCGTTGCCTAGAGCTTGTTGATTCACATATTGTTTCTACTGCCCACGCCTCACTGTTGGTCACTATTCTTTTAGAAGGTAAGCTCTCGTTTGGCTATGACGATTTGCAATTTGATTTAGACGCAGGCGACGGCCCTAAAGGTGTCGTGGTGAACCTACTCAAACCTGCAAACTTTCGTCGCTCACTGCTCAAAGATAACCTCATTAATAAGATCAACATATTGGTTAAGCCCCAGTGGCTAGAGGCTCGCCTTGACCAAACCTGTCGTCATCGGTCCTTTTTTAACTCTCATCAGGCGTTTCATCCTCTAGAGCTTAACCAGGCGTTATGCGAACTGGCTGAAACGCTGACAAGCCGAGAAACACCACAAGAATTCCAAGATAAGTTGGAAGTTGAAAGCTTGATCTATCAAATTTTGCATCAAGCGACTGAGCAAATCCCCAAAAACTTCAGTGCTAATAAAAATAACCATGAACGGCACACAGATGGTCGAATAGAGGATATTGTTAGCTATATAGAAACTCACCTTGAGCAAGAACTAGGCTTAGAAAAGTTGGCAAGCGTGTTTTCAATGAGCGTTTCAAACCTGCAGCGCCGATTTAAACAATCACTGAATATGACCGTAAATGGTTATATTCGCTTTCGTCGCCTTGAGATTGCGAGGCAACACTTGGAACGTGGCCTAGTGACGATCACGGAAGCGGCTTATGAAGCCGGATACCACCACCCTTCCAACTTCACCTGCGCTTTCAAAAAGGTATTTGGTGTACCACCGCATGAAGTGATAAAAGAGTAAAGAGGCCCCAGGTAACTGACTGTTATTTAGGAGTGTCTTATCCACAACATCGGTATATACTCGCCTTAAACGTTATGGAGGTTGAACATGAATATTGGTGCTGTCGCAAAGCTTACTGGGCTTTCATCTAAGTCGATTCGATTGTATGAAGACAAAGGGATCATATCTCCACCAGCGCGCAGCGACTCTGGCTATCGCGAATATTCAGATAATCATATTCAAGAGCTTAACTTAGTATCACGCGCAAAAAACGCTGGCTTTTCACTGCAAGAATGCAAAGAGTTTGTGCAGCTTGCCCATAATCCCAACCGAAAAAGCAGCGAAGTAAAAGCAAGAACCATGGATAAGCTGAGAGAGGTTGAAGAAAAAATCGCGCACCTTATGGAGATCAAAACGCAACTTGAAGGTTGGGTTTCTTCTTGTCCGGGAGACGCTGAAAGCCGATGCCCAATCATAGACGAGCTCACCAAGTAAACTCGCCTATCTATCCTCATTGAAGAATCGCTTTCATTAAGCACTGAGGTTGGATTAGTGGTAAGTACACATGCGCTTGCCGTTTAATTCGATAATATTAAACGGCGTTTCGTAGATATCCTCTAGCGTAGACGCCTGAATCACCTCTTCCACCGCACCACTTGCCACAACTTTGCCTTGCTTAAGCGCCAATATGACATCCGAGTAGCACGCTGCGAAATTAATATCATGAATTACCACCACCATGGCTTTGTTCATGTCATGAGCTAACCGCTGCACGACTTTCATGATCTGAAGAGAGTGTTTGATATCTAGATTGTTAAGTGGTTCATCAAGAAAAACGTAGTCTGTATCTTGTGCAATCACCATGGCAATAAACGCAAGCTGTCGCTGACCACCACTTAACTCATCCAAATATTTGTCTTGGATACCTTGTAAATCTAGGTAGTCGATCGCTTGTTCAATCACCGCATGATCTTCTTTGGTCAGATTTCCTTTGGAGTATGGGAAACGGCCAAAAGAGACCAACTCCTTCACGGTAAATCGCATGGTAATAGAGTTGGCTTGACGAAGTACCGCCAGCTTTTTCGCTAACTCTTTAGTGTCCCATTCCGCAATTTCCTTACAATCAATGATAACACTACCACCATCCCGCTCCGTTAAGCGCGAAGCCATAGATAACAGCGTGCTCTTTCCCGCGCCATTCGGGCCAATAATGGACGTCACTTTGCCCTTTTCAAACTGAGTATTGGCCTCATCAACCACTTTATTTGAACCGAAGGCCTTCGTTAATTTGTCTATCACTATCATATTTATACAACTTTGTTTTTCAGTAGTAGGTATAAGAAATACGCACCACCAATAAAGTTAATAACGACACTCAACGTCGTCTCAAAACTGAACACGTTCTCGATAATCCATTGCCCAGCCAGTAACGAGCTGATGGAGAGAAACGAACAACCAACCAATAGCGTTTTGTGTTGGTAACTTCGGAACATTTCTCGGCTTAAGTTGGTCACCAGCAAACCAAAGAACATGATTGGTCCCACTAGAGCCGTAGAAATAGCAATCAGAACCGCCGAGATAATGAATACATTTCGCGTCACCTTAGGTACGTCGACGCCCAAACTTTTCGCATTGTCTTGGTCGAGCCAAAACACATCTAAAGTGCGATGCATACTAAATAGCAACCAACATGCAAACATCAAAGCTGGTGCACTAAAGTAAACCAAATTCACTTTGACATTATTAAAGCTGGCGTAAAGTTTCGATTGAACGATTGCAAACGTATTTGGGTCCATCAGCAAAGAGAAAAATGACGCCGCATTGGAAAATAGCTGACCAAAGATCAAGCCGACCAATAGCAACGTAATCAAGTTCTTGCTTCCTTTAGAAAAGTAAAAACCAAACAACAATAATGAAAACGACACCATTACAATTACGGCAATTGTGAAATTGACGTACAAGTTAAGAACTAAAGTACTCAAACCACCAAAAATCAGCACGATCAAAATTTGCGTCAACACATACAACGCATCAAACCCCATGATACTTGGCGTTAAAATTCGGTTGTGCGTAATGGTTTGAAATACAAGTGAAGACTGAGCAATAGCCACACCCGCTAGCACTATCGCCAATACTTTAGGAACTCTACGAGATAAAAAATACTGGTAGTTGTCAGCTGTTAGCCCAATACCAATAAACAAACATGCGAAAAGTACCGCAATGCCACCTAGCAGTAGGATTTTCGTTGAATCACGCATGTTGCTTACCTCGCAACAACATCGCGATGAATACCACACCACCCAATATGCTGATCACGATAGAGATTGGCATTTCATGAGGGAAGATAATCAAACGACTCACCAAGTCGCAACACAGCACTAAAGTCGCCCCATACATGGCCGTAAGCGGAATGTTCTTTTTGAGGTTATCACCATAAAAGTGACTAACGAGGTTCGGCACAATCAGACCAAGGAATGGCAGCAGCCCCACAATCATCACGACACTTGCTGACATGATTGACACCAATAGAACGCCAATCGTGACAACCTGCTGATAATTTAACCCCAAGTTAACCGCGAAATCTTTTCCGATACCCACGGCTGAAATCCGTGCGGCAAAAAGATAGCTGAGAATAGCCATTGGTACCGCGATGTACAGCAGTTCAAAATCACCACGCAAGATGTTGGCGAAGTTTGCGACTGTCCAAGCATTCAGACTTTGAAGTGCATCGTATTTGTAAGCGATAAACGTGGTCATGGATTGGATGACATTGCCGAAAATAATTCCGACAAGTGGCACAAAGACCACACTCTTAAATTGAATGCGTTGAATAAAGAAAATAAATGCTAGCGTCCCGAACACCGAAATACCGAAGACAAGCCATAGGTGATTGTCGTTGCCAAAGAAAACCACGCTCAGTACATAGCCCAGCATGGCGCATTCGATCGTACCGGTTGTAGAAGGTGCAGCAAATCGGTTCTGGCTGATTTGCTGCATAATAAGGCCTGCAATACTTAAGCCTGCACCAGCAAGCAGTATGGCGAATAAACGTGGTATACGGCTGGTAAAGAAAAGCTCTAACGCTTTCTCATCACCCGAAAATAACTGTTGGGGCGTCATGTTTGCCACCCCAACAAATAACGAAACCGTGCTTAAAACCACAAGGGTTAGCAATAACTTTTTCAAAGTTAACCTCTGCTATCTTGGATTACAGTTCAACGGTTTGCTTGATCTCACTGACCATTTTTTCTGTTGCAGTCACACCAGACATCGACAAGTACCACGCGTCCACATCTAAATAAGTGATTTTGTGATTCTTATATGCGGCGGTTGCTTTGACTAAGTCGTTATCCATGGACTTACGAATATCGTTATCTGGCGTGCCTTTCAGCGAATTGCGGTCAACTACGAGTATATTTTTCGGGTTAGCTTCACGAATAAATTCATAAGAAATAACATCTCCGTGAGTGCCCGTTTTCACGTGTTCAACCGTTTCCAAGAAACCGAAATCGTTATAAATAACACCAAATCGTGATTGAGCTCCAAACGCACTGATGTTGTCACCCATGCTTAAAATCGTTAACGCATCATTGTTATTTGATTGGTTGTAGTCACGGATTGCTTTGAATTGAGCATCTAGCGCTTCAATTTTCTGCTCTACTTTTTCTTCGATATCGAAGATTTTACCAATATTGCGCCACTGTGCTTGCGTACCTTCCCAGTAACCTTGATTCTCTTTCGCAGCAAAAACGACCGTAGGAGCAATTTCACTCAGCTCTTCATATTTCGCAGACGCTCGCGGACCAACCAATATCAAATCCGGTTTTTGCATGTAAATGGTTTCAAAGTCAGGTTCAAACAAACTACCCGCAGAGGTGTAGTTATCTTTGCTGTACTTTGAAAGGTAGCTAGGCAGATTAGAAGAGTTAGAAACTGCAACAGGATCGATGCCAAAGTTGTCCAGCGCATCTAGCGGTCCAAAGCCAATCACAACCACGCGTTCTGGTGATTGTTCTAGCTCGGTTTGACCCATGTAATGGTCAATCACAACCTTAGCAGCGAAAGAAGGAGAAACAGTAAATAGCGACAGCATAGCCGCACCGACGAATTTTTTCATTTTGTTAAGCCTTAATGAGATCTATTATCATGCGCGTTCGCAATATAGCGTTACTCTTTACTGCATTCAACAAAATTTAAGGTACTTTACATTAGTTACGCTTATTCGAGCTTCAACTATATCAAAGACTTATAAAAACCATTCATTGCAATATCTAGGTGTATCATTCATGCGCTTCGATAAATGCTTTGAGTGCTGGCTCATCAATAATCTCCAACCCGTTTTCCGTTTTTGCAATCAATCCCTTTTCAATCAAATCTTTAACTGCACGTCGATAAACACGGCCAGAAGTACCAAATCGCTCAGCTTCTTGATTTACTTTGTCAAAGCCACCGAGCAATGTATTGGTTTGATTACGGACGAAAAGATCATACGCAATATTATAAGTAATGGGATGCAATAACCGATTGGTATAGATATCCATAGAGTCTTGATAATCTTCGGCCAACGCTGAAGCAAAGAACACCATCATTTCTGGATGCTTTTGTAGCGCTTCAGTTAGTTTTTGGATGCAGATGACATCAACCTGCATGTGCTCATCTGCAATCACATTCCATTGGCAAGGAGTCTGAGTGAAGTACTCCATTTCACCATAGATATGGTAGTCGCAGTTTGCCTCTCCTAATTGAAAGCGTCGCCCATTCGCGGCCAATATGCTCATTGACACTCGACCTACCGGCACAACATATAAGTACTGAAGTTGCTCACCTTGGCGGAGAATTTCTTCCCCAGCATCAAAGTAACGCGTACTAATTTGACACTGATAGATCATCTCACGAAAGGCTACGCTCTTTTTTTCAAGGTATGTTTTGAAGCGGCCAGTTGGATACGGGCTGATTTTCATTCTCTGCTCTCTCAGAAAAGTTACTGATAACTATCTCAGGTGGATTGTACCCCGTAACACCAAATAAAAAAGCGACAGTGGCCTGTCGCTTTACATTCATTGATTTATAAGAGTTACTGAGGTTAGTACGGACTACCTCTGAGCAATCAGCGCTTCTAACGCCGTCATTACAGCAAGCTTCTCACCTTGCATCATTACTTTCGCTTCATCAACGTACTGGCCAACCCCTTCTTTCACATCTTGTTGGTACAGAACGACGTTATTTAAGATCGAAGCCACATGAAGACCACGTAATCGGCCAACGGCAAGCAAAGCTGAGGTTTCCATATCAGCACCTAAGACGCCCTTCTTGTTCCAGTATTGGCATATCGCATCTTCGTCATCGGTATAGAAACTGTCGTGAGAACGTACCACACCAAAATGATAACGTGCCTCTTGTACTGACAGGTAACGCTCAACTTCCTTTAATAAGGAAAAACTTGCGTACGCCGGATAAGCCGAATCCACATACGCTTTGGAGCCACCTTCATCTCTTACCGCACCTTCGGCAATGATTAGCTCGCCAAGCTGAATGCCTGATTGCATCGCACCTGCCGATCCGACACGTACCACATGAGTTACGCCGCACTGTTTTAGCTCTTCTACCGCAATGATCATCGATGGAGCGCCGATGCCTGTGCTGCATACTGAAACAGGCTGGTCCTTGTATTTGCCAGTAAAAACACGGTACTCGCGATTTTCCGAGATCATTTCTGCATCATCCAATAATGCGGCAATACGATTAGCTCGGTCTGGCTCACCACATACAATGACGAGAGGAGCGACTTGTGTTTCATCAACACCAATATGAGGTTGTTTCGCCATTTTTCGTTCCTTAAGCTGCAGCTTGAGCTAAGGTTTTATCGCCATTGCGCTTGGCGCTACGGGCCCATTCACGCGTACCATTGGCAGCAATGAACATCAAAATCGCATACTGAACGGACATCGCATAAACACCCTGTGTCGCGTAGATGCCAACACTGATGATGTTAATCACAACCCAAAGAATCCAGTTTTCCACATATTTACGTGTCATCAGAATTTGTGCAACAACAGAAAGTACTGTCATGGTTGCATCCCAAAACGGGAACGCATCAGGTTCAAGTACCGGATCAGCCAAACCTGCACCAAAGAGATTCAAGCTATCAACAGCAATGTTTGCTAATGCAAAGAAAAAAGGGTCGATGTAGATGGTTAACAACGCGATAGACACAACGCTAATAGAAGCAGTGGCGATGAGTTTCTGTTTGTTTAACCAGCGTACTTCCAGCGTTTCACCTTCCGCGTTTGGACGAGTCCACGCATACCAACCGTAAATGTTCGCGCAGAAGAAAAACAGTTGAAGAAGTAATAATCCGTATAACTGAATTTGGAAAAAGATAACGGCAAAAAGAGTGACATTCAGCAAACCGAATAAGTAGTTGATGGTTTTTTCTTGGCTAGCAAACCAAATGCAAAGCAATCCAAAAACCGTACCGAAGGCTTCAATCCAACTCATTGCGTAACCGCCGCCTATTGGAATGTTAACCAGGGTGTTGTTTATATCGAGTAAGGCAAGTAGGTCCATGTCGATGTCCTTTATTATTTTGTTTGGGAATATGCCTATATTAGGGCGTAACACCTAACAAAAAGGAGGACATTTGTCCCCCTCTTGATGCACTCGATCATAATTCAGTTCAATATTTGCTTGAAAGCAATAAATGACTCAATTGAACCGCTTGGAAATTAACGCGCCTAAGAATCCAAACCTAAATAGCGCTTTTTGAATGCGGAAGCTGATGCAAATAAAGCTGACGCCAAAAGTGTAATAACAAACCCAATTGCGTACTCGAATGCTTCATTCACCAAGAGCTGATAACAGCTCACAAAAAAAATCAGTATGACCGCAATAACATTAACTCGGTGAAACCAAGGATGCTTTACGGAGAACTTAGCGTAACCTTTTGATAACATTTAACTAATCCGCCAGACAACAATTAATATTTTTATTTATAATCAATGGTGATAGTAAGGCTTTATAGTATAAAGAGAAACGACTTTTTTGATTTTTTAGCTCAACATCACAGGTCATCTAGCGCTGCTTGACTTTAATATCTTGACACTTTTTCGTTCAACTAAGGTAGGTTCTAATTGCACGACTTGCGCTTCTGTTGATTTATCATCCAATTTTCGGACAAGCGTTTCCACGGCAGCTTGCCCAAGACGGTATTTAGGCTGGTGAATTGTGGTGAGTGATGGCGACATAAACTTCGCGATATGTATGTCATCGTAACCGATGATTGAAATCTGTTCCGGGACTTTAATATTGAGCTCATTTGTGGCGTTAATCACCCCCATCGCCATCATATCATTGGAAACGAAAATCGAGCTGGGTAAGGTGCCTCGCTGCGCCATTTTCATAAATGCTTGGTATCCGCCTTCACATTCGAAGTCCGATTCAATGATCCAGTTGGCATTAAATTCCAAGCCAGCTTCGTTCATCGCACGTTTGTAACCTTCGTATCGCATTTGCGCTTGGTGTTTAATCAAAGGGCCGGTGATACATCCTATTTCTGTGTGGCCGCAATCAATCAGGTATTTCGCCGCTAGGTAACCGCCACGAAGCGAGTTATCTTGAATTTTGTCGCTCGTAAACAGCATCGGCCCCCAATCCATCACCACGACAGGGATATCAGGATAACGCTCAAATACATCGATACGCTCCCCTTCTAGCGAGGAGCACATCAAGATCAAACCATCGACACGCTTTTGCAAAAGCGTATTAATGGATTGGCGCATACGTTCGTTATCACCTTCGGTATTGCATAAAATGAGGCTGTAGCCTTTTTGGTAGCAGCTGCGTTCGACGCCTTTTACGACTTCGCCAAAGAATGGGTTGGTTGAGGTTGTCACTAGCATACCAATGGTTTTGGTACGATTGACTTTGAGGCTACGCGCCAAAGCTGATGGCGCATAGTAGTTGAGTTCTTTTGCGGCATTATTGACGCGTTCGGAGATCTCTTCACTCACAAAACGCGTCTTGTTAATAACATGGCTCACTGTTGAAGTGGAAACCCCTGCCAGTTTTGCGATGTCTTTCATCGTCGCCATGTTATTACTCCTAATTGATGAGGCGTTTAAGCCCTATTGTGCAGCGAGAAACGCGTCCACCTCTTCGCGAGTTGGGATCGACGTCTGCGCGCCAAAGCGGGTCACAGAAATTGCAGCCGCCGCATGTGCAAACTTAATTGCTGATTCTAAAGGTAAATCCTCTAACAGGCCAGTGACGAATGCCCCATTAAACGTATCCCCTGCTGCGGTGGTATCAGTCGCGTCAACACGAAACCCCGGGATGAGCTCACCTCTACCATTTTGACTTAACCAAACACCCTTCGCACCGAGAGTGATCATGACAATTTCGATACCTTTGCTATGAAGCACATTCGCCGCTTCTTGCGCGCTGTCATTATCCGTTACCGTTACCCCCGTCAACACTTCAGCTTCGGTTTCATTTGGTGTAATAACATCAATACAAGCAAGCAGTTCGTCTGACAGTTCACGAGCAGGGGCAGGGTTTAAAATGACGTTAGTTTTTGCATCTTTCGCCACTCGCGCGGCTTTCTCAATGCCGCACATCGGCGTTTCCAATTGCATCAGCAGGTAATCCGCTTGGCGAATGCGATCTAAATCTGGCTCAATCGCTTCTGCTGTCAATTTGGCATTCGCTTCTGCTGAAATACAAATGCTGTTTTCACCACTATCCGACACTTGAATCATCGCAATACCAGTTGGGCAGTTTGGTTGCATCTTCACACCTGTGATGTCGATGCCGTCCATATTGAAGTTTTCACGAATATTGATGCCGAACGAGTCATCGCCTACACAAGCAATAAAGCCAATATCAGCCTTGAGTCGAGCTGCAGCAACAGCTTGGTTGGCACCTTTGCCACCTGGGATAACTTGATAGTTGCGACCATGTAGCGTTTCGCCAGGGCGAGGGAAAGAAGGCACTTGAAGAACATGGTCAGCGTTTACACTACCTAACACCACTAACTTATTCATACGGTTATCCTCGGTTCTGAATGAACCCTTTTTTTGAAAAACTATTTTGGAAAATACATTAGATGACTTTAACTTCTCTTCCTAACGAAGGAGTCACGATAAAAAGTCAAAGGCATCTATACCCTGCATTTTTAAGTCACTTGGGTATGTTTGCCCTCTCCTCCTAAACGACAGATATAAACGGAGGAGAGAGCAAAAATTAGGACGCTTTATTGAACGTCAAACTTATTTAGTCACTACTTTTAGTGGCACCGGAATGTATTCTTCTACTTTTTCACCTTTCAAGACTTTGTCAGCCGTTTCAACACCTAAAGCACCGATAAGATCTGGTTGCTGTGCGATGGTTGCTGCTAGCTTGCCACGGTTAACTGCGGCAATGCCGTCTTCCGTGCCATCAAAACCAACGATAACGACGTCTTTGCCAGAAGCTTGAACGGCGCGAAGTGCCCCTAGCGCCATTTCATCATTCTGTGCGAACACCGCTTGTACATCAGGGTTAGCCGCGAGTAGGTTTTCCATCACGTTTAGGCCTTTAGTACGGTCAAAGTCTGCTGGCTGGCTGGCAAGAAGATCCATATCGCTGCCCTTCACGGCATTCATGAAACCTTCACCACGCTCGCGCGCCGCCGATGTGCCCGCAATACCTTCAAGCTGAATTACTTTTGCTTTTTCGCCAACTTTTTCCATGATGTAGTGGCCTGCCATTTCACCACCGATCACGTTGTCGGACGCGATGTGACTCACGACTTCACCACGGCTTGCGCCACGGTCTAGTGTCAATACAGGGATCTTAGAACGGTTCGCCATACGAATCGCATTAGACACAGCATCAGAATCCGTTGGGTTGATAAGAATTGCTTTTACACCGCGAATACTTAAATCCTCGATGTTCGACAGTTCTTTGCTCGGGTCATTTTGCGAGTCCAGTACAATTAAGTCGTACCCCAATTCTTTCGCTTTAGCTTCCGCACCGTCTTTCATCGTTACGAAGAACGGGTTGTTTAGCGTCGAAACCACAATCGCCATCGTATCTTGGGCTTGTGCCGCTACTGATACAGTGGAAGAAAGAAGTGCAGCAGAGATAAGAGTTGCAAGTTTTTTCATCGTTCTAGTCCTTTGTGTAGGGTGAGCCAGCACACGCCCACTGGCTCGGTTTGTATTCAGGATTTAATGGTTATGGATTATTTGTTTTTGTTGTCTACCAGTACTGCGAGCAAGATAACCACTGCTTTGGCAATCATTTGGTAGTATGAGGAAACGTCTAGTAGGTTAAGAGCGTTGTTTAAGAAACCGATGATCAGCGCACCAATTAGCGTACCCATGATGCGTCCTTTACCGCCCATCAAGCTGGTACCGCCAAGTACAACCGCAGCAATCGCATCTAACTCGTAACCCATACCCGCTGTTGGCTGCGCCGAAGACAGACGAGAAGTCACGATGATGCCTGCAAGCGCTGCCAGCATACCGCAGATTGCGTATACACCAATCTTCACTCGGTCTACATTGATACCAGATAGACGAGTCGCTGATTCGTTGCCACCTAGTGCGTAAACGTAGCGACCAAAGCGAGTGTGGTTAAGTAAGTACCAAGCCGCTGCGAACACAACCACCATTAACCAAACAGGTACTGGAATACCTAGCGCGTAGCCGGTACCAAACCATGCAAACGCATCAGCTGTGTCAGTAAAACCTGTCGAGATTGGACGACCTTCGGTGTACACCATAGTCACACCGCGTAGTAACGTCATGGTAACCAGCGTAGCGATAAAGGCCTGTACTTTGCCCTTAGCAATGATGATGCCGCTAATTGCACCTAACGCTGCACCTGCGACTAAAGCAGTCGGAACCGCCACCAGCACCGGGACTTCAAGCGCAATCATGCTTGCCGCAAAGGCACCACATAGCGCCAGTACGGAACCAACACTCAAGTCGATGCCTGCGGTTAAAATAACCAGTGTCATACCTACCGCGATAATGGCATTCACTGAGGTTTGACGAAGAATGTTGAGAATGTTGTCGACCGTAAAGAAGTTCGGGTTCAAAAATGACACAACAACAATCAAAAAAATCAGTGCTATCAGTGATTTTTGCTCAATCAACCACTCTTTTGTGAACAACTTCTTGTTGCTAGCTTCGGTTGGTTTGCTCATGGTTTTAGTACTCATGCTGCTTCCTCATTGATCTTTTTGCCTACGGCACAGGCGAGTAATTTTTCTTGATCGGCGTCTTTCGCATCGAATTCGCCAGTAATACGACCTTCATGCATAACCAGAATGCGGTCACTCATACCGAGCACTTCTGGCATCTCGGAAGACACCAAGATGATGCTCATGCCTTCGGCTTTGAACTTGTTGATGAGTTGATAAATTTCTTTTTTCGCACCGACATCGACGCCACGTGTTGGCTCATCGAGAATCAGAACTTTAGGTTTGGTCATTAACCCTTTCGCGATCGCCACTTTTTGCTGGTTACCGCCGGATAAGTTACCAATGATTTGGTCGCGCGTAGGGGTTTTGATATTAAATAGCTTGATAAAATCTTCCACGGCAATCACTTCATCGCTATGTTGGATTTGGAAGCCTTTAGTCAACTGATTGAGTGAACAAAGTGACATATTCTCCTTAACCGAGAGACCTAACACCAAGCCATCGCCTTTGCGATCTTCAGAGATATAAGCGATGCCATTTGCTAAGCCATCTTGTGGGCTAACCGGGTTAATGGTTTTGTTATCGAGGTTGATAACACCATGCTCACTTGGCAACGCGCCGTAAATCACTTTCATCAGTTCGGTGCGGCCTGCCCCCATCAAACCAGAAATACCCAATATCTCACCGCGTTTCAGCGTGAAGCTCACATCGTGAACGCCAGAGCCAGTCAGGCCAATCACTTCAAGGCAAGTTTCGCCATGTCGCACATCAATACGTGGGTATTGCTCTTCTAACTTACGACCAACCATCATTTCGATCAGGCCGTCTTCATCAGTGTCTGCTACTTTGCATTCACCGATAAATTTACCGTCACGAAGCACGGTAATGTCGTCACAGATTTCAAAGATTTCTTTAAGACGGTGTGAGATGTAAACGATGCCGCAGCCCTGCTCTCGAAGTTCGTTGATCACTTTAAATAGTGACTCCGTCTCGGTATCGGTCAGCGCGTCGGTTGGCTCATCCATAATGATGACTTTCGATTTAAACGAAAGCGCTTTCGCAATCTCCACCATTTGTTGCTCACCAAGGCTCAAATCACCAAGCAACTTTTTCGATGAGTGCTTTACGTTAAGGCGTTGAAGCAACTTGTCTGCTTCTTCATACATCTTGCCCCACTGAATACGCCCCATCGTGCCGGTAAATTCACGACCTAGATAGATGTTTTCAGCAATCGTCAGTTCAGGGATCAAGTTCAATTCCTGGTGAATAATACTGATGCCCGCTTCCTGTGAGTCACGCGGACCTTTAAACGCGGCAGGTTGGCCTTGATATTGGATGCTACCCGCATCCATGTGATAGATGCCCGTCAGCACCTTCATCAATGTTGACTTGCCTGCTCCATTTTCTCCCATGAGCGCCATGACACGGCCTGGGTAAACATTCAGGCTCGCTTTGTCCAGTGCTTTCACGCCCGGGAACGCTTTCTCAATGTCGCTCAGTTGTAGAATGGCTTGAGTCATAATCTGTCCTCAATATCTCTGGCTTAAAAAACCACGCCCGCTTGAAAGATAACGTTCGCGTATGGCGAGCATTCGCCAGTTCGAACGACAGCGCGGCTTTGTGCCGTGCGTGCTTTAAATGCTTCATGTGACACGTAGCTGATCTCGATAGATTTACCCGTTTCTTCGCTCTCTTTGCTCAGTTCGTTAAGCAATGCTTGATGCAAAACTGGGCTTACATCAGAAAACTCTTCCGCAATAATGACCCCTTCGATTTGCAACTCAGATAGAATCACGCGAACAGTATCAAGAAAACTTGGTACGCCATGCGTTAGCGCCAAATCAATTCGCTGTACATGCTCAGGGATTGGCAGGCCAGCGTCACATATCGTGATCTCATCGGTGTGGCCTAGCGTCGCCACCAAGTAAGAAATATCTGAGTTAATTAGGGTACTTTTTTTCATCTCATCGACCTTTCGGTTACACGTTCATACAACCATGAGCGCCTGTTTTAAAGCGTTTTCGTTATTAACAGAAAACTCATCGAAACGTTTCGATGAAATAATAATTCGTTGTGGTAATTTGACCAGAGTGAGATCGATAAGGTGTGAGAATGATCCGTAATTAACGGGTCATCGAATAGTAAAAAGGTACATGAGTCACACTTTGCCATCGAAACGTTTCGATGGCTGGCTTAATCTACACTTGAAGTGAGGTTTTTAAAGACAGTTGAAAAAGAGATACGTCCCATTACTGAGAAACACTCTAGTTAATGAGATGGAAACCTTACACATCATCACAGTTCTTGGATGGTTGTCTGATTTTGGAGAACGCTCACCTTACAATCTAGTTACAATTTGCAAAACACATCATCCGTTCAGTACCTTATATGGTATGCGACGTTTGTAGGGACACAAACGGAAACTAAAAGCCATAATGAAGTTAAGCAATCGAGTCATCTTGCTTGTCGCGCCAGTGATCTTATTAAGCGCGCTGGTATCAAGTTATATTATTTACAGCATTCAAAAAGTAACGCTCATCAAGCGAGAAGACAGCTATATCCAATTGCAAATGGAAAAGCTCGCAGGGCAGTTCCGACAAGCCAACATATTCCTCAATAGTTATGCATACACATTAAGCAAAAGTGATGTATTGCAAGACTACTTGGTGAATCATAACAATCCGTATCGTGAGCGCGTGTTATTTAACCGACTCGATGAAACCGCAGATGTGTTAAGCCATGGCTATACAGGCGATGCAAGCATGGCGATTCTCGACGGGAAACAAAACCTTCTTTATTACACAGAAAATAAATACTACGAATCATCAGGTGTAGTCGACCCTAAGGTATTGGATTACATCTCGCGAAGCTTTAGTACGAGAGAAGCGTTTAACCATACTGGCTTTATTTACAATTCCAGCGGACAAAGTATTCTTCTGCAATACGAACTCATCGACAAACGAACAGGGACACAACCTCTAAGTTTTGATCCGCAAAATGTCTTTTTCGTGGTGGTGTCGGTATCGCTCGAAGCCTTCAATGAGATCAAGCACGAAATCGAGTTCGACACGCATAGCGTGATAACTTTTGCCGACAAGCCTATTTATCTCGATATTCCTCTCGCTCAGACGATTGAACTATTGCCACACTTTTATGCGGTACTATCCCCTGCTGAATATTTGATGTGGAATAAAGTCGATAAAGTGTGGCTAGAACTGGCCCTTTCCTTTGGTGTGGCGGCGTTTTGCACCATCACCTTAATTGTTTTGGTTTTGTATCGTTATGTATTACACCCCGTTTCTCGCCTCGATAAACAGCTACAAGAGCTGGAAACAAATCAACGCGGCAACATTGAAAAGCTAGAAACAAACGATGAAATAGGACGCTTATCCTCACGCTTTTTTGATATGTATGAAGAGCTCAACGTCATATATAAGAAGACAAAACGCCTGGCTGAAACGGATCACCTAACGCAACTCGCTAATCGCCATCGTTTCCATGAACTTGCAACTCGTGAACTCGTCTCCCCTTCGCAGCATTTGTGGGTCATTTATGTCGATCTCGATAACTTTAAGTACGTTAATGACAAATACGGGCATGAACTGGGAGACAACTTATTAAAGGTGTTTTCATCACACATCAAAAATGTCTGTCAAAAATTCTCGCACGACTACGATAGTCCCTGTTTTGCAGCAAGATTGTCTGGTGACGAATTTGCTATTTTATTGAGCTCAAATCAGGATGCACAACACCTACCCGACTTGCTGGCCTCAGAGTTGCTAAAACCGATTAGCAATCTCAGTCCATCTTGGAGTAATTCATTCCCCGTGACTGCAAGCGTAGGTATCGCTCAGTACCCTCAAGACGGTACAGACGTCGCGAAATTACTCTCCAGTGCCGATGCGGCAATGTATCAAGCCAAACGAGCCGGGAAAAACCAGTACGCTTATTACTCAGCAGCTCTCAATGTTGAGTCTCAAAGACGCAGTCAGCTTGAGCGAGCGCTCAGAAAAAGCAACGTAGAAGAAGAGTTCCATCTCGTTTTTCAACCCTATATGAATAATCGGGACAACGAGATTGAAGGACTAGAGGTATTATTGCGCTGGGAAGCGGAAGGCATTGGTCCCGTGCCTCCGAAAGAGTTTATCCCAATCGCGGAACAGGCGGGCTTATTTGATAAAATTGATCGCTGGGTTTTCGCCAACGCGACAGCGGAATATCACCAATTAAGAAATATTTTTGGCAAAGACATTGTCCTTTCGATCAACCTCTCTTCAGCAGAACTTAACTCCATCGAAATGGCGAATTATATTCATGACCAAGCAAGCAAAAACGGTGTGAAACCAGAATGTATTGAATTAGAAATAACAGAAACCTTTGCCGCAGAACAACAAGGTACAGCATTACTTGATGAGCTGTCGAAGCGTGGCTATCGTCTCGCCATTGATGACTTTGGCTCTGGCTATACATCGCTGACTCAACTTGTTCAATATCCAGTTCAAAAGATCAAGTTTGACCGAGAGTTCCTCGTTACATTGATGAAAACCAACAACGGTCATGTGATCAAACCCATCATCGATCTATGCCACGCTCAAAATAAAACGGTCACCGCAGAAGGTATTGAGCACAATGTTATGCATGAATGGTTATCGGCCTACCGCTGTGACTATATGCAAGGCTATTTATTTGGTAAGCCAATGAGTAAGGAACAACTGAATTTGTGGTGGCAATCCGCAAATGACGATAGCCGCTTCGATGGTTCCATAGTAGGTTCGATTACTGTTCAAGGGACATCTTGTTAAAGATTAAGTACAGAAGCCATGTATGTGGCTGCTGTACTTGGTCACGTGTGATTCATAGAGAGAACAAAAAATCTAGCTCTTACTATCACACACCTATAGATATAATACAGTTGCATAAAATTACCGTTTATCTACTCTTAAACAAGCACCTCTTTGAAATCCAATCCAGTCAAATTTAGTTCTTTGACTCTATCGTACAATCCACCTTTTTTGTCCGTGCAAAACGTTCTGAGTCCCGCACCTTTTACTCTGAATAAGCCAGCTTCATTAATGGCTTCTCTATTCAAAACGAGTTTCTTAAACGGCCTAGTACGACTCGGTTTCCCATTACGAAGGTTATACTTGGTAGCAGAGCTATCAATAGCATCGATTTGAGTAATAATATTTAATGCTCGCCAAGGCTGTCCTTTTAGACTCAATGGCAAGAATTCGACATTCTCGCTTAACGCACCAAGCTTATCAGCAATGGCAGCTGGCACAGCGAAAGTAACCGCTCCCCAAGCAGCAACATCAGGCCTAGGTAATGTGTTTTCACCTTCAACATCTAACCATTCAATATCAATACTTCTCCAACTGTCTTTAACAGATTCTCCATACAGCTGGATAGGTTCGTTTGTGGTTACTTGAAGGGACATTTCCAATGCAGATTCTTGCAAGATTGCAAAATCATGCGCATTGGGTGTGACAATAAACACTTTGTTAAATGCTGTCATAACCATCCTTAAACAGGTTGAATAGCTTCTCTTAATGGGAACTCTCCACCCTCAAGATTTTCGCCTACTTAGCTAAATATATCAATTATGCTTGGTATGTTAATGTCACTGCATTATCAGGTATGACAAAATAGGTTTAAAGATCAAAATTAAAAACTCGATACTCAGTTAAGAAAGGGGATTTTTCTCTATGAATCAAACATAAGGTCCAACATAAAAAATCACTCTTAGATTCAACAAGATAAAAATTGATACAAGTTCGTACGTTAATTTTTGATATTATTATTTTTCGATGAAATCTCTCAGTTATTTAAATATTTAATCAAAACGATAGAATTACTTTTTGGTAAGTTTAGTTCAGATTTTATGTATTTAATTGAAAAAATGAGGAAATAAGTAAAAGCTGACAAAACTTACTTTTGTACTGCTAATCATCGGCTTAGATGATTCGTGTAGAAGCTCATTTGTCGGCTCCACTTAGACTTAGCTTTATCACTCGTGAACAGGAAGTGCCCTTCTTCTCGGTATTTATCTACCTTTCTTATCCATCTTGTTGTTTACCCACTCACTTAAAATGCACTAACACACATAACGAGTTGACGTTATGATTTGTTACGAGTCAAATCACAAATCTAAACGCAGGCTGAATAGACGTACAAAAGACAAACACATTGAAATAAAAAGAGTTTCTAATCTAGAAAAAATAAAACGTCGTTTTTATAAATTCGCCATCTCACAAATATCCTTAAACACAGTTTTATTAATTACGCATATAAGATATTATTCATTCCGAAGTTTATCGAAACAATCGATTAACTTAATAATTTATTTGAGTTTCAAACAGTTAGTTTTTAACTTGAAAACTTATCGTTAACCCAATATTAAGTACCTAAGCGTACAATAAGAAACATTGGGAATAGAATTATATTGATGTGCATGTTGTTTTAACGAATGCATGAAGCAATCGGTAAATTTGTAACACCATAGAGTTTTATTTAGCCAAGATGAAAAAGTTAATTTTATTATTTATATGGACATTTCTGTCTGCCTCTCCTTTTGCCTTTGCAAAACAAGCAGATAACGAAGTCAAAAGTCACATACCACAGAATCAAATTGAACAAGTGTTCAAACAAGCAAAGTTAGATGGCGTAGTAGACTTTAAATTGTTTCGTGACGCTTACATCGCGTACCAAAAAACACCTGATAGAAAGAAATCAGTACTAACCATCATCGACTATAGTAAACCATCGACTGAAAAACGCTTTTATGTGGTTGATTTAGATAAAAAGAAGCTTATCTACAATACTTATGTTTCTCACGGTGTGAACAGTGGAAAGAAAACAGCGACGCAGTTTTCAAACGTGGTGAACTCGCGTAAAACATCGCTGGGTACGTTTTTGACTGACACCACCTACTACGGATCAAATGGTTATTCACTTCGATTAGATGGTCTAAGCTCAGGGTTGAACGATAAAGCTCGCGAGCGTTATATCGTTGTGCACGGTGCCGACTATGCTAACCCTTCTTTTATCAAGAAGAATGGTTACCTTGGGCGCAGTTGGGGTTGCCCTGCACTGCCAAAGAAGTTGTCTCGTGAGATCATTGACACCATAAAAGGCGGCAGTGTTATTTATGCAAGCGCATAACACGGTGCAAATTATGTGGGGAAGAATGCTCTATTTCTTCCCTAACAAATAATCGGATTGGCTCAAGCTTCCTTGTCTCATGACTCTCTTTACCTGTTTCTCCAGTTTTCGCTTGCCTCAACGCTAAAATTATTTAGGTATTAGCTTATACCCAAATAACATCAGAAAACTCTGTTCATCCCTCTTCCATCTCGTTAGTATACGCTGAGTTGGTCAGACACCGATTTTCATTGTTATCATAGTGTCACTAAGATTCCGTAGTCATAGTGATAGTCTATGACGTTATATGTTTAGGGTTACTTCTTGCGTTATCTACACCGTATATTATTGATGCTTTCATTGTCCCTATTTTCAGGGTTCATCGTTGCCTCATATGCGCATACGTATCACCACACTAAACATTACACCTCTGAACGCTTGCTTAAACTTGCGCAACAAGACGATTTTGAACTAGCACATAGCGAATTCCATACATTTGCCTCTCCAAGTTCTTGGGGCTCAGAAGGTTATTATCTGCACATAAAGCGCGAGTTGTTAGCGCTGGTTTCCTGCCGCCGAACATCCGCCACTGATGGTGTTTTATCATCAGATTTTACTCCTGATTATTTTTTACTTGTTGCTTTCTCTTCCCCACCACTATTGGAATTGGCAAAACAAGCATCTCGCTTACCTCTTGATGGTTATGGCGGGCTGATGAATAAACGCTCTCTCTATCGACTCTCAGGAAGAAAAGAAGCCAATTTGATGTACGTCTTTACTCATGGTCGCAACGCCTTCCCTGTTGTTTAACTTTTTATGACATACAGAGAACACGGAAATGTAACGATGAGAACCAATACGCTCATTGTTACTAGAACCAATTTGAGGTCCATATAATGACAAAATTCGCTACGACTATCGCACTAGCATTACTATTTGCAACGGGCTCAGCCTTCGCTAACACAGAAGCAAAGCCAGAAGAAATGAGCAATGAGACTCTGCTAGAGTGTGCCAATGTTTCTAATGCACGTATTGCGGTTCCTGAACACAGAGCGATGTTCAGACACTACCTAATGTCTGAAAGAAACTATAGTTTCAGCCAGTTATCTTCTGCTGAGCTTGAATTTAAAGCAGCAGATAAGAATGAATCCGAAGTAGAAACTATCTACAAGTCTCAGTGTAAAGAGGTTGGCGAGTACCTATATAGCATTGGCTATTAAACTCGAAACCCTAACGACACTCAAAAAGAAAGGCGCATACATTGCGCCTTTCTTTTTACTGATAAAAACCAGCCGATTAGATGTCTAATCTGTATACAAGCTTAAAAGTGCAAATCAAAGTAAACTTACTGAGAAAACTCTGACACATCCTTGGATTTACAGAACGCTCGACGTGCTTTAACAAACAAGAAACTAAGCACCCCAATCACAAGAGTAATTATTGGGGCCGCCATTAATAGCATTGTGATCGTTTTGCTTATATTCTCTGGTAACAAGGGAAGCAATAAACCAAAACCGCATAATATCAGCGTCCATAAAATCGCACTCAGCCACGCAAAGTAATGGAATTTACTAATACCTTTCACTCGCAACCCCATCATTAATGGCAATAGGGAACGAACAACCGGAATAAACCGCGCACAAAAAAGCGCGATCAATCCATGTTTACTGAGCAATACGTCGACCTGTTCCAAACGCTTTTGAGGAACCGCGCTCACCCAGCCTTGGACCTTAGGTAAGCGATTTAGCCACTTGCCTTGTAAGTAAGCCGCCCAACTTCCCAATCCCGCACTAACAGCTATCACCAACATGATCATTATTGGATCAAGGACACCAACCGCCGCCAGCGTACCGGATAATACGACGACACTGTCGCATGGGAATGGCGCAGCAGGAATAAAACCACTTTCCAAAAAGATAAGCGCAGCAACAACAAAATAAACCAATCCTGCACCGCCTGGCGCCATTAACGCCGTAAAATCTTGATGCCAAAAGGCACTCAAGACCTGAATTATCGAATCAAACATAAACCGCTCCTAAGCATAACTAACCAAAAATTGTAAAAACATGGAATGTGTTAGCGAGCATGTATAAAGCGGTATATGAGATTCGATTCTTTCCTCGCTCCGATTCTGTATTTAGAATGAGTAAAAATACTTTCAACACAACGACCTAAAACCTCATTGCCGATGCGTTTTAGCAGCCCCATCGAGCTCGTTTCCTTAGAATGGCTAACCCTCAATATATTCCGGCTGTTTAAACTCGGATAGTCTTGTTGTATTGGAGAGGCAGGGTGTTCTGAAAAGTGCTTCGACTTAGCGGCAGCAGCAATATTCTGGTTATGAAAGGAAAGAAAATTTGGGTATGAGTGCGCCAGGCTCATGCTCGGAGCCAACAAGCAGAAAAGTAGTCCGAGTAAAGCAATCAGAGTCGTACGCACAAAGGTAACCAAAACCAAAATAATAAGTTCTTTTAACCCTGTGCGTAACGATTGGCAATTAGTATTCTTAATCGTTAAGAATACTAATTATTTTTCACCGTAAGGGTAGTTTTCAAACATTTTCGCAATTTCTTCTTCAATCAGGGACTCTCTTTTCTCAGAGCTCATAGACTCAGATAGTTTCCTGCTTGAAACACCTTTCCACACAACCTGATTAGCCTTTGCATCAACAAGCTCTACCACCAGTTTGCCATACTTACGTTCTTTGTATCGTTCCGGGCTTGAAGTGATCACGCCAAAGCTATTCCAACCATAACCGAAACTCACCGAAGACCCAGAATAGACAAGCTCGGACTCTTCGACGATATCATGATGAACGTAAAGGTCCCCACCACTATTCACTTTAATTAGGCCCTTGTCTTCAAGCTGTTCAGCCAATCCTTGTTCAATACGTCGACCATCAATACTCGTAGGGGCTTCTGCTTGGGCACCGAAATCAAACGTTCTGTAAGCTGAAAAGTCGGCTTGCTTATCAACATCCGTCGTTACGGTTGTACAAGCAGACACGAGCATCATCACCGCCCCTAATATCAAACCTTTCCACATGTTAAATCTCCTTTGGTTAAGCTGACTGTTTCAGCGGAATTACGCTAGTGCTATACATACGCTTCAGCAGTAAAAAGTAATCATTTCAATATCTAGTCTTGACCATGAAACGTGACTGTTCAATAAACGTGATTAACCTTTACACTGACAATCTTGAATATCATCAATGCCTAAACGCTAGTAGACAGTGTGTTTGCCCCTAATTAGCAGCCATCGATTTTAGAAGCGGAATCGCTGACCCTCCTGAAAAACAGAGACAATGGACACTTTAACACCAAGACGCTACTTTTTTAGGCACCTGGCAAACAATTGATGAGAAAAGACTTTTCTTTTTCGTTCAGTGTGGCATATTAACTGAGTCCTATCGATGCGCGGGCATCGTATAATGGCTATTACCTCAGCCTTCCAAGCTGATGATGCGGGTTCGATTCCCGCTGCCCGCTCCAATCTCTTTTATCTCAATCTACTCAAAAGAATCCGATGGCGGAGCAAATAGACAGCGCCAACGTTGTTTCCACGTTAAATTTGGTCGTGTTACGTCATAAAACATGTCTTTCCATTCTGCAAACGTCACACGAATGGGATTAAAGCTGTTTACAGGTTTAGAAATTCCATACCTAACGGTTTCCACTTCTGGTTCAAACGTTCCAAACATCCGATCCCAGATAATCAACACCCCCGCGTAATTTTTGTCGATGTACTGACGGTTTATACCATGATGAACACGATGATGAGATGGCGTGTTAAATACCCACTCTAGCCATCCAAGCGAGCGAATTGATTGAGTATGAACAAAAAACTGTAAGCCCAGATTAAACAGCACAACGAAGACGACCCACTTAGGATCAAAGCCAATAATCACCAAAGGCAACCAGAAAATCCACATCCCCGCTAACGGATACATCAAGCTTTGACGAAACGCGGTGCTGAAATTCATTCTCTCCGAGCTGTGATGGACCACGTGCGCAGCCCACATCCAACGAATACGGTGGCTAGCCCGATGAAACCAGTAATAGAAAAAGTCTTGCAGAACGACAAGTAACAAAAACGCTGAAACGCTCATTTCGATATCAAACAATCGCCAATCAAACCACCACAAATATAGCTGAGCAATCAGTAAACCTGTGAGTATGTCTGTCGCTTGGTGTAAGCCCGCAAGCACAAAATTACATACAACTTCCGGAATATAATACGTCGCGCTTTCAGGCAAACGTCCCCTTCGTTGTCCAAACCAGTACTCTGCAACCATACATAAAAAGAAAACAGGCGCCAAAATCATCAGAAGTAATTCAGGGCGTTCCATCAACTGTGTCCAATCCATTGTGTTTCTACCATTTTGCATAGTGATCTTCAGTAAGACCTATGACTTCTTCTAACTGATGTTTGATACCATTCCCATCAACGATGTAGCCAGAGAAATAGCCGATATATTGACGAAAATTGCTTTTGAGAAACCAAAAGTTCTTCTTTTCTGAACGTCGATTTAAAGGCGTGAATACTAGGTCAATCCGTTTATCTTCCGACGTGATATGCCACCTTTGTCCTTCATCATTTCGTGAAAATTGAAACTCAACAGGCTGTAAAAAATGCCGTTCACCATTAATCCAGAATACATTTTCACAGTAGCCCGTTTCATTGACACCCGCAGCTAAGTTCAGCCCCAACTGTCTGCCGCTTTCAAAGCAATTAATACTCGCCCAGCGCCAGCTTGTCTCCCGTCGCATGTACCCAGCGGAAAAGTCGTAACCAGCAGCCACTTCTGAGAGATCTTGTTCCTTTCCTAATATGAATAAATTGCCATCTACCGTTAACGCATTATGCTTCTGCGTATAAGTCCAACCCGCATAACCGGTTGGCGTACATAACATTAATGGCAAACTCATACTTTCTGGACGTAAGTAGAGATCAGCATTGACAGACTTTGTCACAAAGTGGAGGTGCCAAATACCATTCTGAATAGAAAACTGAATACTTTTGTCAGCAAGATGGGCATGACTAGACCAACTGGAAGGCTGAGTTTGATAATCAATATTAAAAGGCTTTAACCACTGCTGCTCCACTAACTCATTATTTTGAATGTCAAACAGATAGCAAAAACCAGATGCTAAATACCTAATATCCGCAATCGCAACCCCAATCACGTAGTTAGGTGTGACCAAATTAACGAACTGAAACTGCTTATAATCACAGTAACGGCGCCACTTAGACGCTGGCTTATCCATCTCATCAAGGTAGGTAAACTTATCTAACTGTAAAGATGTGGGAATCCCATCAAGATGGCCAAACACTGGTAGACCGTCTTGCTGCATAAACGAGTCCAGAGTCTTAAGCTCATGCATATTTTTATCTTTTTCGAGTCAACACGCTCAGATGTTAACACTACGTTAACAAAAACAGTTTGCGTGACAGCACAACAATATCGACTAATTTGGCTTCTGCTCGCTATATGTGAAACCGATCACTCAACCATCCAATCATGTCACTCACTTAATCTTCCTCATCAATACGACCAGAAGTTGGAAATTGAGCGTTCTCATCCGCAGGAAAGACCATTATAGCCATTGAGAATTGGTCAAAATCACTATTTAATGGGAATAAATTCATATAAACTGATTGCTTATTCATATCAAGGAAGAGATCTATGTCACACATACACGATACTATTGTTGCGTTGCAACACAGTAGCCCGGCTCAAAAAGAGTTTTACCAAGCCGTAGAAGAAGTATTAACTTCTCTCGCTCCAGTCATAGAAAGCAATAATAAATATAAAGAACAAGCGATTATCCAAAGAATCGTAGAACCAGAACGTCAAATCATGTTTCGAGTTCCTTGGGTCGATGACGCAGGGAATGTGCAAGTAAACAAAGGCTACCGCGTCGAGTTTAACTCCGCGTTAGGTCCATACAAAGGCGGACTGAGGTTCCATCATTCAGTGAACGCGAGCATCATAAAGTTCCTCGGCTTTGAACAGATTTTTAAAAACGCGCTTACTGGCCTTCCAATTGGTGGCGGAAAAGGCGGTTCAAATTTCGATCCTAAAGGAAAATCTGACGGTGAAATCATGCGATTTTGCCAATCATTTATGAACGAATTATACCGCCACATTGGTCCTGTTACCGATGTTCCTGCTGGCGATATCGGCGTCGGTGCGCGTGAAATTGGTTATATGTTTGGTCAATATAAGCGATTGACGGGCCGCTACGAAGGGGTACTTACAGGCAAGAGCCTTCTTTGGGGGGGCTCACTTGTTAGAAAAGAAGCAACGGGATACGGAACCGTATATTTTGCGGAATGCATGCTCAATGACCGTAATGATTCACTCAAAGGCAAAACTTGCCTCGTTTCTGGCGCAGGTAACGTCGCTATCTATGCAATTGAAAAGCTATACCACATGGGAGCAACCCCAGTAACATGCAGCGATTCTAGAGGCACGATCTATCATGAGCACGGTATTGACCTGCAGCTCCTCAAGCAACTTAAAGAAGTGAAAAGAGCAAGTTTAGAAGAGTATTTAGACACTTACCCTGAAGCAGAGTATACGCCGTTGGGTGACTATCCTAATGAAGAGCATGCTGTATGGCGATATCAAGCTGACGCCGCATTCCCTTGCGCGACCCAAAATGAACTAACGTCAAACGATGCTCTTGCTCTTATCGATAATGGGTGTGTTTTGATTAGTGAAGGCGCAAACATGCCAACCACTCGTGATGCGGCCAATATCATCGTGGATTCCGAAATGGCTTATGGGCCAGCGAAAGCAGCCAATGCAGGCGGCGTTGCAACCAGTCAGCTTGAAATGGCACAAAATGCCAGCATGCAAAACTGGACCTTTGAGCAAGTCGATAGCCAGTTACAGACCATCATGAAAAACATCTTTATTAATGCAAACGAAACCAGTCGAGAGTTTGGTCAACCTGGTAATTTAGTTTTAGGCGCAAACATTGCCGGCTTTAGAAGAGTCGCTGATGCGATGATCGAGCAAGGCATCGTTTAGTTCACAATAGCCAGCAGCCTGACTGCTGGCTTAACACTATTCGGCGATACACTGCGCTTTGACAAAGAGCTTCATTTAATCTGCAATAAGCGTCGTCACTTCAGTTTTAACCGAATTGGCGATAAAACAATTCTCATGAGCCATGTGGTGCATTTTTTCTAATTGAGATCGTGTCGGTTGATTATCACCAGCAAATGTTATCTTAGGGTTTAGTGTTACCTTAGACACCCATTCTTTTCCATTTTCACCTTTTTTCAGCTCCCCTACTGCTTCATCTAGGTAGCGATCCACAACGTAACGTCGTTTCGCCGCAATAGAAAGAAAAACAAGCATGTGACAACTGGAAAGTGCCGCAACAAATGCTTCTTCCGGATCAACGTTTTCTTCTAAAGATAATGGCAACGGCACTACGTGTGGAGATGGTGACGCAGGGACTTGCAACCCGCCATCAAACTTCCAAATGTGCGCCCGACTATACTGGTTATCACTGAATACTTCGTCAGCTTCGCGATGCCATTCGATTAAAGCGGAATGCTTACTCATTCTAACTCCCTGATTTTCTCATTGACGAATCAACACATCCATTCACGTCATAGTAAACCATAACGAAACAAGGTAAGGAACGCATGAACTCAGAGAGGTTACAAAATTTGTTGAGGATCGACGTTTTTTTTTCTGTATGTCATCCAGAAGTCGATTAGCCTGATGGATGTTAACTTGTAATCGGTTGATTAGCATCTGTAACCGCTCAATTTCAGGAGTTTGCTTCGCTTTGAGCGTGTTTTCTAGCGCCTCCGTTTGTCCAGCTAAAATCGGCAAACCAAGGTTCAATGCCATACCTTTTGTTTTATGCAACGTGTCTTCTAGAGACGCGAAATCTTCAGCCATAAAATAATCAATAAGTTCATCAACCGATGATTCAAAATCGACAATAATACTTTTTAGTAGCTCATCTATCGCTTCCGGCGCTTCTTGCAAAGAAATGAGCATCTCTGAACTGGATAACTCTTCTTCTGTCAGCCGTAACTTCTCTATTGGCTTGCGCTGCAACTGGAGAACGTTGTTGTCATTCGTTAATGGTAAATTCTCTTTTGGTTCGAGCCTCGCAGCAAACTGTTTAAGAGCGTCCGAAAAGCTCTCTTGCTGTAGCGGTTTTGTAAGCACATGATCCGCTCCGGCTTCAATAAAGCTATCATGCGCCTCACGAAAGACATCTGCCGTATACGCAAAGAGTAATGTTTTGATACCTAACTCTTGTCGAATCACACGAGTCGCTTCAACACCATTCATCTCAGGCATGTGATTGTCCATTAGAATCAGGTCATATTCGTTATCTCTCGCCTTTTTAACCGCCACCAATCCGTTTTCAGCAACATCCACTTCATGTCCCAACTTTTCGCAAAACCCTTTCGCCACAATGGCGTTCACTCGGTTATCTTCAGCAAGCAATATCTGCAAATTGTGTGTTTTCTTGCGCGTTTTTGGTGGCTCTTGTGCCTTTGGAAGTTCGCATTCAACCCAAGGAATGGGCAGTTCGACGATGAATTGACTTCCGACGCCCTCCACACTTTTCAATGTAATCTTGCCATCCATCAAGCCAGTTAATTTTTTAACTATTGCCAAACCAAGCCCTGTGCCTCCAAATTTTCGGGTAGTTGAAGAATCGGCTTGCTCAAACGAGTTGAAAACATGTTCTTGCTTGTCTAGCGCGATACCAATACCAGTATCACTCACAATCATCACCAAGCAATGATTTACCTTATCAAGTTCTGTTCTGATTAACACATGCCCTTCACTGGTAAACTTCACCGCGTTGCCAGCAAGATTAAACAAGATCTGTCGTAAACGTGCGCAGTCTCCGGTAAATTCAACGTATTCAGGCACTTCATTTTCCACGATCAATTCGATATTTTTTTCATCGATGAGCGGTTTTATTGCGCTACACACAGGAGAAATGACTTGATCTAAATTGAACTTAGCCTGCTCAAATTCCAGTTTGTTTTCTTCAACTTTAGAGAAATCCAAAATATCGTTGAGAATCGTCATCAAGTGTTGGCCAGAATCAAGAATGACTTTCACGTACTCTTTAGTCGTCGGCTCTTTAGTTTCCTCTGCAATCATTTGAGAAAGGCCTAATACACCATTCATCGGCGTTCTTAATTCGTGACTCATTGCGGCGAGAAAACTTGATTTGGCTTTTGCTGCTCGCTCGGCTTTATTTCGAGCCTCCTCGATTTCGAGGTTCAATTGTTTCAAGTTGTACATTCGATATTGCGACTGATACAAAAATGCACTGACTAACAACATCACGGCAATAAAAACAAACAACCAAGTGAAACGCGCTTCACTTTGGGCAATATTGAGTAGCCGATGCTCCGCATCCTCGATAAAAACAAAGTATCCATGATCAAGCAGTTCATTCGTGAGTAGTTCTATCCTTTTATCGCTCGCTTGAAGCCGATCTAAGAAATTGGCTTCACTTTCACTCTCAACTACGTTTTGTGTCAAAAGCAGTTGGTTGAGAAACTCAAAATAGTGATGCCCACTCAACGTCTTTCCGGTATCGGTAGAAATATCTTGCTGATATAAGTTGAATAGCATTAATAACGCGTATTGATTCTCTACCTGAACGCCAATCAACATATCGAGCTTCAGCGTTGTATCAAGCACACGGTTTTTGAATAGGTTGAGCGTATCCTCAACTTTTTTATGATTGGGCGTCACAGGGAACCAAACTGACTCCCTTGATGAATTTAGCAAGTTCTCAGCTGCGACTTCTATATCCACTAAAGATGTCGTCAGTTCATAATTCTTCCTATCTTCAACCGCATATCGATTCACTATAACATCGCGCTCTTCAATCAACTTGTGCCCAATATCCGTCAACTCCGCGTGGAATTCTTGTGCACTTTTTGAATTCACATGTGACATGTACGCCAATACACAACACGTCAGCATGGCAATAAAAAAGCAGATATTAACCAGTTTGAATTTACTCATTTTCCAACACCTCTAAAATCACGGGTCTGGGTGCGGTCAAGGACTGTAAGAACGCTTCAATATCAGCGACACTTTCATCGCTCATCGTAATACCGAGCTGCGTTTTCGCCATAATCTGTATCGCCTCGGATAACTGGTCAACTCGTCCGTTATGAAAATAAGGGCTTGTTAGGGCGACATTACGTAAACTGGCGACTCTAAAATAGAATTGTTCTTCACTTTCCGTCGTAATCAGGTGCCGTCCCGAATCCTCTACTACTGGCTTATCTTTGAAATAGGCGAACCTTTGTATCATCGCTCCGCCAATATTTTTGCCCTGATGACACTGTACGCAACCTGAAGACTGAAATGTTTTCCACCCCCTAATTTGCTGCTCACTGAGGACATGGGTGTAACCCAGTAAGTAGGCATCGAATGGTGCACCTGGAGTTTGGAGCCCTTCGACAAACTCCACAATGGCGGACTTAATATTGTTAATATTAATCGGTAGCTCACCATCACGACTAAATAGCGCTTGATAACGTTCGCTTCCTTTCACGTACTGCTCGATTGTTTGCCAGTTTGAGTCCATTTCTATTGGATTGTGGATTGGCCCATCAATCTGAGCCATCAAGGTGTTTTCGGTACCATCCCATAAAAAACGATAATTTAAAGCTGCATTAAACACTGTGATGGAATTTCGAGTTCCATCACCTTTCACTCCTGTAGAGACGGGTGTATTTTCAGCGCCATTGGTTTGCAAGTTGTGGCACGTCGCACAACTGACGCTACCGTTTGAAGATAGCTGAGGATCACGAAAGAGATGCCAGCCAATTCTCGCCAGCTTAATATCTACGACAGGGTCACCTTCTATCGGCTGAACTAACGAAATATCACCTAGCACCTTAGCATTTCTTGCGATTGTTGCTTGGCTCAAAATGAGTGCCACAACAACTAATGTGATTATGCTGAATTGCCTCATCAACTGCATACCTTACACTTGCCATTAGTATGAAGTTAGTTGCATTTTTAGATTTTTTCCATTAATGGAAAACGGTTACCAGAGCTGCACGTGGAGGGACTTTTATTTAAAGCTCAGATAAGGAGCAAATGACGAAGGCGAGTAGCGAAGAATTGACTCGCTTCGTGGAGTTATGTGTGCATATTGAATTCTAGATTTAGCTTATAGAAGCCAACAACCTTTGAACCCAAGTAATCTCACCATAGGAGATGAGATCGAAGATAGTAAAGAAAATGGCACAGATAATGGCCAGTTTGACCAAGCGTTGAACAATAAACATCATAATTACCCATCATTTTTCGCAGTTTACTATTACAAAAGAAGTTTAGATACAGAAGAAAAGCACTAGTTACACTAATAGACTGTTTTATAAAAAGATTTACACCTTTACTAGCTGAACGATTAAACCGTAATTTGAATGCGCGGTACGTTATTGAGCATTTTAATTGCAAACACGAAAATCTAGTAATTAGAGCAAACGTTTCACTTACCATATCAGCTCAGCAAATCCTTCATTTTATCTCTATAATTTGAATCTATATCAACAATCTCTGTTAGAACATGTCGTACACTTTCAGTGAATTAACATCTATAACTATTTTTTAATGAAAACACTTCGCTTGTTTAACTTGAATCTTCGCTATAAAACCGCCTTATACTTTTCATTAGGACTGCTGGGCATGGTCATCAGCTTCCTTTTTATTAGCCGTTATTTTTTCCTGTATAGCTTAGATGAGCTCGAAGACATGGAAATTAACCATGCGAATCAGCAAGCACTCGCTGTCATCGACATGATGGTGAGCCAGCAAGAAAGCGCCTCATACGATTGGGCGTACTGGGACGAAACATACGATCTGTTTGTTGATCGTGATATTGCGAAATATACCGAGCGAAACCTTTACACAGAGAGCATTGATGCGTTAAACCTCGATATGATGGCGTTTATCACGACTAATGGACAAACACTGCTCTCCTTGACTCGTGAGGATAACCCCGACACTTCTTCAGAACTCACCGCTAAAATGGCGAATCAACCTACTCTTCAAGATTACATCAAGTCCATGAATCACAAGCTTGATATCCATAGAGAGAGCATCTCAGGGTTGTTTAAAATCAACGATACTATTTGGGGTCTTAGCCTCAGCCCAGTTAGAAACAGTGAAGGCGACCGCCCTTCTAACGGATGGATGCTTTGGGGAAGAAACCTATCTTTGCGCTTTCCTGGAGACTTTAAATCCATTTTAACTGCGGAAAACTCATTAGAGACACAGATGGTAAGTGAATCAGACAGTAATCAGATGCGGGATATAGAGAAGACCTCGCGGTCAATAACAAAATGGGCCTCACTCTCTGATTTATCTGGTGAACCGATCGCATGGCTAAAAACGAAAACACAGCGAGAGCATTATGCGAAAGGTAATACGCTATTCATGTATCTGTTTGCAACAGTTGGCGTTGTAGCATCAATCATCGCTGCCGGCACCTACATCACGTTTAAAAATAAGGTCGCCACTCGCTTTAATCATTTTGCTGAAGGAATAAGCGAAATCGCCTCTCAATACCAACTTGAAGGCTTGCATTCTGTAAAAGTAGACGAATTAGAGTTAGCGACAAAACTGGTACAAAAGCTCTCTGAAAATACATCGTTAACCCAACTGCAATTGAAAGACTCGATGGAAAAGTTTGGTGCTCTGTACCATAGCTCCTCACTAGGCATGCTAATTGTTATCGATCGTAAAATTGTCGATGTAAACCAACGAGCGTTAGATCTGTTGAGCTACAGCAAATCGCAATTGATAGATCGTCCTCTAGACACCTTGTGCCCATCGGAGGACGATGAATGTCGAGTTGACGCAATGTTCAGAGAGCTGAAAAACGGTAAAACACAATTCGAAGCGCAGGTGCTCGATAGCAATACAGAAGAAATCGACTGTTTGATAGAAGCCACGCTCATTCAACATCATGGTCAAAGTGCGCTGATGTTGTTGCTTCAGGATATGAGAGAGACAAAACAGCAAGCAGAAATGATCCAAAAGCTCACCGACTTTGATCCGGTATCCGGTTTCTGTAATCGTCCTGTCATTCTCAATGCACTGCACGAGCTCGTAGAGACACGGCCAAACCATTTTTCGTTTGTGTACATTAACAGTAAGACTCTCAAGCAAATTGCAGGGGTATACGGTCACCTCATTTTTGATGAAGTGATTCAATACATCGCATCCGCAATACGCGAGCAATTAGGTGCATTCCAAATAGGCCGAATTAGTGAGCATGAATTTATAATTTTGATTCCAGATATCGAGCACCACCAAAAAGCGATAGATGCTACCAATCGATTACTGAATCATTTGTCACATAAGGTCCAGCTCTCCGGGATCATGATGTCATTAGACAGTAAAGCGGTGATGATGGACCTAAACATTACTCACCAGTCTGTCGAGCATTTACTGCTTGCAGCACGTTTCTCATCGCAATCCGCTAAGGGTCGTCACTCTCACGAAGTATTAGTCATTGATGAAGAACTATCAGAGCAGGCGGAAACGTCTATGGTGATCAATCGCGATTTAGAAAATGCCATTAGACAAGATGCGATTAAACCTTTTTTCCAGCCTATCGTGGATGCTAAAACCACTGAAGTTATTAGCTTCGAAGCACTTGCTCGTTGGCAACATCCAACATTAGGGATGATTTCACCAGAAGTATTTATTCCGATGGCAGAACAAGGAAAACTTATCGTCGAATTGGGAGAGTCCATTCTCAAACAATCGTGCGAATTTATCAGTCGGCTCAACGGAGTTCGTCATGTGCAAGGTCTGTCGATGTTAAGCGTGCATGTGAACTTAAGCGCGCAGCACTTTTATCATTCAGGACTGATGCCCTACCTAAAAAAAGTGATGGCTCAATACAACCTCTCTGCGGGCCAGCTTGTGCTTGAAATTACCGAAAGTATGTTGATGGGCGGAGAAATAGAATCAATCCAAAGCATTCAAGACATCAAGCGACTTGGTGTTGGACTCGCTTTGGATGATTTTGGTACTGGATACGCATCATTCAGTAGCGTATGTAATTTCCCATTGGATATTGTGAAGCTGGATAAATCTTATATCGACGAGATTGAAACCAATGACAGAGCGAAAACACTGGTAAGAAACATTGCCAACATGTCTCAAGAGTTAGGCTTAACTATTGTCGCCGAAGGTGTTGAAACCGCGAGCCAAGTACGCAAGCTTAAAGTTTGGAATATTGATGAGTTGCAAGGGTTTTACTTCCACAAACCGATGCCTGCCGAGCAAGCACTCGTTCAATTTTCTCGCCACGTAAACAGTTAGTCTCTCTCCTCTAAGACACATTAGGAAGGCAAAGTGATTACCGTCACTTTGCCTTTTTGTTGAACCTTTTCACACCAGACGCCCCACGATTAGTGACTACCGATATTCATATTAAGGCCCGTAGCCTCAGATGTGCCATGATAAATGCTGATATGACTAATTCGAGTGATCAATTACTTATTTGCACTAGTATTACTGCGTATATACTTGAATTAGGTTTTCAAAAAGTCCCTGTGACCGCACAAGGAGGACTGCATGAAACGACTATGGATATGGGTCTTACCTTTACTATTGTTTGCTAGTCAAGCACTGGCCAATACTGTCTGGATTGTTCCCGTCAAAGGCGCTATAGGTCCTGCTACCAGCGACTATTTGTCTCGTGAGATAGAAGAAGCGCAACTCAACGGTGTCAGTTTAGTGATCTTAGAGATGGACACTCCTGGCGGCTTAGACAGCGCAATGAGAGATATTATTCACGCGATTACCACCTCCTCCACTCCAGTTGCGACTTGGGTTGGCCCATCAGGATCTAGAGCGGCTAGCGCAGGGACATACATTTTACTCGCCAGCCACGTTGCCGCAATGGCTGAAGCCACCAACCTTGGCGCGGCAACGCCCGTCGCGTTAGGTGGTGCCCCTCAGCCCCCTTCATCGGATGATGGCAAAGACCAAAACGCGGAAGAAACGTCAGAAGGAACCAACGAAGGTTCAGAGAAAGTTCCCGCGAAAACCGCAATGGAGAAAAAGGTGATTAATGATGCTAGAGCCTATATTAAAGGCTTAGCAAAGCTTCATGGCCGAAATGCAGAGTGGGCAGAGAAAGCAGTGAGCGAAGCAGCGAGTTTGGACGCCACTGAGGCATTGGAATTAAACGTTATTGATTATATAGCCAACTCACCAGAGGATTTAGTCAAAGCCATTGATGGACAAACTGTTAAAGTTAATAATCACGATGTGACATTGTCACTGGAAAATCCCGTATGGATTGAAAGAACACCCGATTGGCGAGCAGAAATGCTAGCCGTTATCACAAACCCAAACGTCGCCTACATCCTGATGCTCATTGGTATCTACGGTTTGCTTCTTGAGTTTTACAACCCAGGCATTGGCTTACCCGGCGTGTTGGGTGGTATTTGTTTGCTCCTCGCCATGTACGCATTACAAATGATGCCTGTGAACTACGCTGGGCTTGGTCTGCTGTTACTCGGAATTGCACTGATGATCGCAGAAGCATTCAGTCCGAGCTTTGGCATTTTGGGCTTAGGTGGCGTTGTCGCCTTTGTGCTCGGTTCCATCTTCCTCATGGACAGTGAGTTGCCAGGGTTTCAGATCGCCCTTCCTTTAATTTTCGGTATTTCTATCTTTTCTGTCGCGCTGATCGTGTTGACGGTCGGCCTGCTGCTCAAAATACGCCGACGACGTGTGACAACAGGTTTAGAAACTTATCCTGGGAAAATCGCTGTCGTGAGCGATGACTTTATCGATGGCGAAGGGCGCGTTCAACTTGACGGTGCGCTATGGAGAGCCAAAACCAAAGACCATCAACAACTCAAACAAGGTGATCATGTCACCATTGTGAATGTGAAAGGGCTGACCTTAACCGTGATGCCTGATGACCGCCAAAATAAATAGGAGGCGCTTTATGATGCTCTATACTGTTGCGGTGATCGTGGTGCTGTTGTTCGCACTTGCGACCCAAATGTTTAAGGTTTTGAGAGAGTATGAACGTGGGGTTGTATTCTTTCTTGGTCGCTTTCAAGAAGTAAAAGGCCCTGGCTTAATCATTCTTATCCCATTCATCCAACAAATGGTACGGGTGGATTTACGTACTGTCGTTTTGGATGTGCCGACACAAGACTTGATAACCAAAGATAACGTGTCTGTGCGCGTCAATGCGGTTGTTTATTTTCGCGTAGTCGATCCTCAAATGGCAATTAACAACATTGAAAGTTACAGCGATGCCACCAGCCAGTTAGCGCAAACCACGCTGCGATCAGTATTAGGCCAGCATGAACTGGATGAATTACTTTCAGAGCGCGAGCGTCTCAATAAGGATTTACAATCCATCCTCGATCAACAGACTGATGACTGGGGCATCAAGATTGCCACGGTTGAAGTCAAACATGTTGATTTAAATGACAGCATGGTCAGAGCGCTAGCGCGTCAGGCTGAGGCAGAACGTAACCGTCGTGCGAAAATCATTCACGCTACCGGTGAGTTAGAAGCTTCTAATAAATTAAAAGAGGCAGCTCAAATGCTCAACGAAGCGCCGAATGCGCTGCAATTGCGTTACATGCAGACACTCACGGAAATCACGACAGACAAAACATCGACTATTATCTTCCCTATGCCGATCAACCTTGTCGAAGCAGTCAGTGATATCGCCGAAGCGGTAAAAATGAATAAAGAGACACAAGACAAATAAAAGCCATACTCAAGGAAGTAAGCTGTTTACACGTTACTTCCTTGCTTTAACTTGCTTGTTTTCGAAGAGCATTTAGTTTCTCTTTTAGTGTTTGGAGCACTCCCGCTTCATTACCGACAAACCTGTGTTAAAACAAGCTCTCCACGCTGTTTCGACATCATCGTCGTATTCAAAATCACACTCTTGAACCGTTTCGATAAGGCTTTCAAACCAAACATCAATATCCTGTGGTTCAATGCCAATATCAGAACTCGCATGCTTCCTACCATATTTCTCCACCATCTTGTGCGCCTCGTTAGAGGTATCGGCCATCATAAAAAACACGATAGATCCTCTAAGCATTCGCACCTGTTGGTGCATGTCGACACCATCAAACTTTTGTCTGAAGCTTGTACTTTTTGACCATAAATTCTTGTAAAACAAGTCGAAAAAGCCTTGGTTCGCGATACAACGTTCATAACTATCGTTGAAAACTTGAATCACGTTCATGTTGCTCTCCATCACTCTCTTAATATGAGTGTAATTTAATAATCATCAAAAGCATCTAAATGATGATGCCCAACCCTATGAAGCACGCCAATTTTCAATAAAAAGTAAAAAGTGATTCAAATAAATGCCCTCTTATCAATGAAAAAATATCCCGTATTATGAATCCATATTCGAGGTACGCATGGTTGTCGATGCTAAGCGCATCCTCATTTGTCACAAAAATAAAAAGGATACAAACGTGTCTCATCAAATCATTACTGATCTAAACAGCCGCTACACTGCTAAAAAATACGACGAAACCAAACGCGTTTCTCAAGAAGACATGGCAATCATCAAAGAAGCACTCCGCCTTTCAGCGTCTTCGATTAACTCGCAACCGTGGAAATTCATCGTGATTGAAAGTGATAAGGCCAAGCAACGTTTCCACGATACATTTGCAAATATGCACCAATTTAACCAGCCACACGCGAAAGCCGCATCACATACGATTCTGTTTGCGTACGATCCAAACTTCACCAAAGAGAAGTTCGCGAAACGTGTGGATGCCGAAGTAACGTCTGGCCACCTACCGGCAGAAATGTACAACAACTTTATGGGCGCCTACGCTTTTGCCGATGCAAATACGGATGAAAATGGCTTTAACGGAAACTGGACAAAAGCACAAGTCTATTTAGCGCTAGGCAATCTACTACACACCTTGGCTCGTCTGGGTATTGACTCAACGCCGATGGAAGGGGTAGATCCAACACTGATTGGAGAAGTATTCAAAGAAGAATTAGAAGGCCATGTCTGTGAAGTTGCACTGGCGATTGGCTACCACAAAGACGGGGAAGATTATAATCATGGCCTACCAAAAGCTCGCCTTGCGATGGATGATGTAATTACGACTCTATAGTCGACCGTTTCCTTAGCTTAACTACTTAACTCATTGTTTAAAAACAAAAGAGCCGCACTAATGTGCGGCTCTTTTTTAGCTAGGCTTCAACTCTATTCTAACTTTATGCCACTTGCTCGGACTTAAAGTTACCAAGCAATGCATCGTAAAGCTCGTGGTCACTTAACACACCAACTAACTGGTTGTCCTCCACCATAAGCAGAGGCTGATTGCTGCGCTGCTTAAGCTCAATCGCTTCTCGCATACTGATTTCCGGGCTAACCTGAACCAGAGAGTTTTCGTTTACCTCATCAAGGTTCGAAGAATCGCTCTTCCATTGAACCAACGACTTATCTGTATCCGCTAAGCTTAAGCCTTTGCTCTCTTGGGTCACCCAAATACCTTTGTCAGGGCAAATCAGAACACGCTCATCTTCACGAACTAAGTCGTCACGCATCAAAGAGCGTCCCTTAAGTACGTTCAATGGATTAGTGTGGGCAACAAAGTCAGCCACATAATCGTTTTCTGGAGCAAGAATGATCTGTTCTGGCTTGCCGTGTTGAATCAACTTTCCTGATTCCATAATGGCGATGTTGTTACCGATTTTAAGCGCTTCATCCAAGTCGTGACTCACAAAAAGAATGGTTTTGTTTAGCTTTTCTTGAAGCAGAATCAATTCATCTTGAAGCTGAGCACGAATCAATGGGTCAAGCGCTGAAAACGGCTCATCCATTAACAAGATATCTGTGTCCATCGCGAACGCTCGCGCTAGGCCAACACGCTGCTGCATACCACCAGAGAGCTCGTGCGGGAATTTCGTTTCCCACTCAGACAAACCGACCATTTCGAGCTGTTCACGCGCTTTTTTACGGCGCTCTGCTTTGCCAATGCCTTGCATTTCTAGACCAAACGCAACGTTATCTAATACCGTTAACCATGGCATCAATGCAAACTTCTGAAACACCATGGATACGCGGTGAGTACGAAGGTGGCGCAACTTCTGTTCGTCACAGTTAGAGAGCTCAACCATGTCGTCGCCGTCTTTAATTTTCAGAGAGCCACGAGAAATTTCGTTCAGCCCGTTAACTGTTCGCAGCAAACTTGATTTACCCGAGCCTGAAAGCCCCATCAAAACACAGATCTCACCCTGTTTCACGTTCAGCGAAACATTATCAACCCCAACCACTTGGCCAGTTTCGTCGATGATTTCTTGTCGAGACTTGCCTTGGTCTAGTAGTGCTAACGCTTGTGACTGCTGCTGACCAAAAACCACATCAAGATTTTGAATAGTAATAGCGTCCATGATTAAGCCTCCTTCTGGTTTGGTGCTTTACACAAGCGGTCAAGAATGATGGCGACGAGTACAATCGCTAAACCCGCTTCAAAACCTTGCGAGATGTTTACGGTATTCAGTGCACGTACGACTGGCTTACCAAGTCCATCAGCACCAACAAGTGCCGCAATGACCACCATAGAGAGAGACAACATAATACATTGCGTAACACCGGCCATAATACTTGGTAATGCCGCAGGTAACTCTACCTTAAACAGCAGCTTCATGCGGCTTGCACCAAATGCTTTGCCCGCTTCAAGTAGCTCCTCCGGCACTTTAATAATACCGAGGTACGTCAATCGAATTGGCGCAGCGATAGCGAAAATGATGGTCGAGATTAGGCCAGGGACAATACCTAAGCCAAACAGAACCAAAGTTGGAATTAGGTAAACGAATGTCGGTACGGTCTGCATCAAATCGAGGATTGGTCGCAACAAGGTGTATAACCAAGGACGGTGTGCCGCCATAATGCCCAACGGCACGCCAATTAATACGGAAATCGTTGTCGCTGCAAACACAAGGACAAAGGTTTCCAGCATTTCTTGCCAGTAACCAAGGTTGAGAATTGCGAGCAAGGCCAACACTATGAATACAACAAGCGGAATGCTGCGGTGTAAGAACCAAGCAATTGCCGCCGTCATAATGATTGGCGCTGCAGGTGGCATCCATTTAAAAATGTCCACCACGAAAAGAATGATCGTTTCAAGTGTAATAGAGATTGCATCGAAGAAACCCGATGCATTGATGGTTAACCAATCGACGCCAGTTTCCATCCATTGGCCCAACGGTAGTTTGTTGTCCGTAATAAAATTCAAAATAAAACCTTTGTGTTAATGAAGCGGGCATGACTGCCCACTTTCTTTTTCAAAAAAACGCGCTTAAAAACTGCTTAATTAAGCGTTAGTTTTTAAATAGTTTGTAATTGCTGTTACTGCGTCTTGACCATCCACCGTCTTAACGCCTTCTAGCCACGCTTCAATTTGTTCTTGGTTTGCGTTCAACCATGCTTGCGCTGCTTTCGACGGTTTCTGCTTCTGGTTGAGAATCGCTTCCATCAATTCGTTTTCCATTTCTAGGTTGAATTCTAGGTTTTTCACTAGCTGACCTACATTTGGACACTCAGCAAGGTAGTTTTTACGTACGTTTGTGTACACATTCGCGCCGCCGTAGTTAGGGCCGAAGAAGTCGTCACCACCCGCTAGGTATTCCATTTCAACGTTGCTGTTCATTGGGTGCGGGGCCCAACCTAGGTACACAATCCATTGGTTGCGGCGCGCAGCACGTGATACTTGAGACACCATGCCAGCTTCACTGGATTCAACTAGGCTGAAGTCTTTTAGGCCGAATGCGTTGCTATCAATCATTGACTGAATTAAGCGGTTACCATCGTTACCTGGTTCAATGCCGTAAATGCGGTCTTTAAATTTGTCGGCATGTTTTACTAGATCAGCGAAGTTGGTCACGCCTGCGTCATAAACGTATTTTGGAACCGCGAGTGTGTATTTTGCGCCGACGAGGTTCGCTCGTACGGTTTCAACGGTACCTGCATCACGGTATTTCGCGATGTCACCTTCCATCGTTGGCATCCAGTTACCTAGGAAAATGTCGATATCGCCATTGGCCATAGAAGAGTAAGTAACAGGTACCGATAGTAAATCGGTCTTCGTTTTGTACCCCAACCCTTTTAGCAGCTCAGATGTCACGGCGGTGGTCGCCGTAATGTCGGTCCAACCTACATCTGCAAAACGTACCGTTTCACATTGGTTGGCATAAGCGCCTGTTGCTAAAGTACTTAGTGCGATTGTTGAGAAGATTTTTGTCATCTTAGACATATTGAATTCCTTGTAATGATTACTGACTTTTTTCGTTTTTATGAGATCGAATCGAGATCTCTTTTTGGCGGATGCATTCGTTGCATCTCTTGCCAGTTCGGTGCAATCCAAACTGGTGCGTTGTTCGACGTTTCCAGGGCGTTATCCAAAATCATGTCCGCGGCGCGTTCTGCCACCATAATCGTTGGCGCATTTAAATTACCGTTCGGAATGGTTGGGAAAATAGAAGAGTCCACCACACGCAAGCCTTGAATACCGCGTACTTGGCATCGCTCATTCAAAACCGCTAATGGGTCATTGTCTGCGCCCATTTTGCAGGTACAAGATGGATGGTAAGCACTCTCGACATTCTGCTTTACCCATTCATCAATTTGTTCATCCGTTGTGATATTCAGACCCGGCTGGATCTCATCACCACGAAACTCATCCATGGCTGGCTGATTGAGGATCTCGCGAGTAAGGCGAATACAATCACGCCAATCCTGCTTATCTTGTTCAGTGGAAATGTAGTTAAACTCAATCTTCGGCTTATCATTCGGATTCGCAGATACAACTTCGACCGAGCCGCGACTTTCGGGCTTGTTAGGTCCAACATGCACTTGGAAACCATGACCGTCAAAAGCAGCTTGTCCGTCATAACGCATTGCCGCTGGCAAAAAGTGATATTGAATATTTGGCCACTTTAGTCCCTCACGAGAACGGATAAACGCACATGATTCAAAGTGGTTAGTAGCCCCAAGGCCTTTGCGAGTTAATATCCACTCAGTGCCAATCAAGCCCTTGCTCACCAAACCTAATTTGCTGTTGAGCGTGATAGGTTGCTTACAGTGATATTGGAAGTACACTTCTAAGTGATCTTGCAGGTTTTTACCTACCCCTTCCAACGGATGTTTCACCTCAATGCCTGCTTTTTCTAATACTTCTTTAGGGCCAATGCCTGAAAGCTGCAACAGCTGAACTGAGCCAACCGAACCAGCACTCGAAATCACTTCATGATTCGCAAAACATTGCTGAACTGAACCTGACTTTTCGAATTCAACACCAACCGCTTTCTTGCCTTCTGCGCCTGTTTCTTCTAGTAAAACGCGATGAACCGTCACTCGCTTCATTAGGGTGAAGTTTTTGCGTTTTTTAGCACGGCTTAAGTATGCATTGGAGGTTGAAGCGCGTACGCCTTTGTCAACGGTCATATGCATTGGGCCAAAGCCTTCTTGCTGATAACCGTTGTAATCTTTTGTTTCTGGGTAGCCCGCTTCTTTGCCTGCATCAATAAAAGCTTGATACAGCGGGTTGAGCTTCATATCGTTGCCGTTACATGTGCCGACTGGACCGTTATCGCCTCGGTATTCATCAGCACCACCAATCCAAGACTCTGCCTTACGGAAATAAGGCAAACACGATTGATAATTCCAGCCTTTCGCGCCTTCCTCTTCCCACTGGTCAAAGTCACAAGCGTGTCCACGAACGTAAACCATGCCGTTGATAGACGAACTACCGCCCAGAACTTTTCCGCGAGGACAATGAAGTTGACGGCCATCCAATCCTTGCTCTTCAACTGTCTCAAACTGCCACGCGTATTTTTCAGTGTTCATAGGGTAAGAAAGCGCCGTCGGCATTTGGATAAAAATACTTTTATCCGACCCACCCGCTTCGAGTAATAGGACCGAATATTGACCACTTTCACTTAAGCGATCCGCTAACACACAGCCGGCCGAACCCGCACCGACGATGATATAATCGTAGTGTTGTTGCATTTGATTCTCCTAGGAGTTAATACCAATCACAGTAGATAAGTGAACGAAATTAGCGTAGGAAAAATGCTTGAGAACAAGGCAGAAATTTTCGATAAGTAGTTAGCCTACAATCAAAATTGACAACGCAGTTATCGAGCATTTTAACAAGCTAAAGTGGTCAGTTATCTACTACGATTGGTATCATTTGTAAGGGCTTTCGAAGTCGCTTAGCTGAACCAGAACACTCTTCGTTTGCGTGTAATGTTTAAGGGTTTCGACACCGTTTTCACGGCCAACACCTGATTGTTTGTAGCCACCAACTGGCATTTCCGCAGGTGAGTCACCCCATGTGTTCACCCAACAAATACCAGCTTGAATTTGATGAATCACGCGGTGAGCACGAGATAGGTTTTGAGTAAATACGCCTGCAGCCAAGCCATAATCGGTGCCATTTGCACGCGCAACCACTTCCGACTCATCACGGAATTTCAGCACTGACATTACCGGACCAAAGATTTCTTGCTGAACGTGGCTCATGTCATCATCGCAATCGACAAATACGGTTGGAGCAACAAAGTTACCATTGGCTAAGCCATTCTCTGTTACTTTGTAGCCACCAGTCAGTAACGTCGCGCCACTCGCTTTCGCGGCTTCAATCGCTCCTAGTACTTTCGATTCATGATCTTTAGAGATCAGCGCGCCAATTTGCGTGTTCTCATCAAGCGGATCGCCGACAACTAACAACTCAGTTCGAGCTTTAAGTTGTGTAATAAAGTCATCATAAATACCTTCATGAACAAACACGCGTGTACCGTGCGTACAAACTTCACCTTGCGTATAGAAGTTCGCCACCATGGCCGCAGAAACGGCATCGTTTAACTTCGCATCATCAAAGATAATCAGTGGAGACTTACCACCCAGCTCCATCGTTACTTGTTTTAGTGTCTTAGCGCTGTCACTCATGACGACTTTACCGGTGCCTGATTCGCCCGTGAACGATACTTTTGCGATGTCAGGATGCGCCGTTAGCATCTGCCCTACTCGGTAATCCCCTTGTACGACATTAAATACGCCATCTGGCATGCCCGCTTCTGAATAAATTTCTGCTAGCTTAAGCGCTGTTAATGGTGTTTCTTCTGATGGTTTGAAGATCATAGCGTTGCCCGCAGCCAGTGCTGGCGCCGATTTCCACATCGCAATTTGAATTGGATAATTCCAAGCGCCAATACCTGCGCAAATGCCCAATGGCTCGCGACGTGTGTAGAAAAACTGGTCTTCGCTGAGTGGCTGCTGCTCACCTTGCAAGCTTGGAGCAAGACCCGCATAGTACTCAAGAACATCGGCACCTGTTGTTATATCAACCGCGACAGCTTCTTGAATTGGCTTACCAGTATCTGCCACTTCCAATACCGCCAGCTCGTCATTACGCTCACGTAAAATGGCAACGGCTTTGTGTAAAATACGGCTACGCTCGATCGCAGCCATTGCTGACCATGCAGCAAAACCTTTCTTTGCCGACTCAATCGCCGCTTCGAGATCGTCTTGGTTCGCTTGTTTAATGTTGGCCAATGGCTCACCATTCGCCGGATTGTAAGTGGTGAAGTGCTCATCTGAACACCCGTTGTACATCGCACCATTGATATAGTGTGCTTTCATTTCCATTTTGAAGACCTGTGACTTTTATATTTTTTCAGAATAAAACGTAAGTTGTTTGTCGAGATAGTCGTTGATGATGATTCTCGCTCTTTCTGCATCAATGCCTTGCGGGTTGAGCGTTCCGCGCAGCCAAATACCATCGATAAGTGACGCAATACCATGAGCAACCAGTTCGGCCTGCTCTGCATTTAATAATGCTTTGAGTTCTTTTCTTAGGTGGGACAATAAACGTCGTTCATTGACACGCTGCAAACGCTTAAGCTGCTCGTCATGCATTGAGTACGACCAGAACGCCAGCCAAGTCTTCGCAACTTGGTTTTCTGCCTGATAGCCGACAAAGTTACCGTCAATGATGGCATTAATTCTTTGGTGATGAGCATCGCTTGGCAGCTCACGTAACTTCTGTGTGATAGTGGACGAAAGCTGACGCAAGATCTCTCGCATCGTTTCCTCCAACAACCCATGCTTACCACCAAAATAGTGATTGATAATTCCCGTTGATACACCTGCTTCTTTACTGATCAACGAAATACTCGCAGCGTGTAAACCGACTCTATCAATCACTGACATTGTCGCTTTCACCAGCTGTGGTTTTCTGATTTCAGGCATCCCCACCTTTGGCATTTTGCGTCCTTGTTATTTTTAATTGAACGGTTAGTTAAATATAAAATGCCTGAAAATTAGTTCGAACTCAAATCATTTTTTAAGAAAAAGGTTATTAACAAAGGAAGGAAAGTTGATGGTGTACGCAAAATTTCTATGCGATAACTTGTCGTAAAAGTCAAAGATGTGTTTAAAAATCCAAATAAAAACACAAACAAACCAATAACTTATTGAGGCATCAATTTTTAACACACCTTTCAGAGAATTGTTTTTCGTGCCACAAAAATCCACACCAGAAAAATTTTACATCGACCACTAATCATTTCACCTGTATCGGCTTTGTTTGTATAAAAAACAGACATACTCGTGTGTTATAGCTTCGTATACACAAGTGACATTAGTACTTTGAAAATGGGGGAGATAAAACGAGTAGAAAATGCTGAACGCTATGAGTATGTAATTCGATACTCTTAAGCGATTTTGAAGTAATCAGTAAGAAGGATGAGTTCAGGCTCACCGTTTGATGAGCCTGCATTCTTGATTTTATTAGGTCAGCTTGCGCCCTTTCACGCAGTTACGTCCATCCGCTTTAGCTTGATAAAGTAATTTATCCGCCTGATCACAGAGTGATTTAAAATTCATCTCGCTATCTTCAGTCGTCACAACACCAAAACTACAGGTCACTCTCACTTCTTCATTTTGTTCCGTGACGAACCCATGTAAGGATAAAGCGCTACGTAATCGTTCAGCGGTAATGAGAGAGTCTTCATGATCGGTATTGGGCATCACAACAACAAACTCCTCACCACCAAAGCGTGCAACAATGTCATTTTCACGCACCGTCTCTTCTAGCACTTTGGCAACGCCTGTTAGTACGGCATCACCGAACACATGTCCATAGGTATCATTTACCTGTTTAAAATAATCTACATCGATTAGCGCTAAACTTACCGGCCCCGACTGCGGCTTCTTTGGCACCATTTTCTGTTTATCGAGCTTGCTATCCACCCATTTGTTTAAAGCTAGGTAGCCGTACTTAACTTGCTCGACTTGCTCAGACACAAAATGCTGCACCTTTTCTTGCTTAGATTGAGGCGTCGGCTTTTCTTTGCGTTCACGTTTCGTCTCTACGGGTTTAGTAAACCAATCTTCTAAAAAACGGCGATTGAATAACCCTGTCAACGTATCTGTCTTTGCTAGGCGGCGCATTCTTAAACGTGATCGATTCACAACAAGGAATACCACTGCCATCAAAAAGAGAACACCAATGAGTGCTAGTAACGCTTCACCCAATAGATAAAAGGTACGACGGTTATTTTCCAGCTCCATACGCTGCAACACGTTGTTCCAGTTGAGATCTTCGTTCTCATATTCAAGTCTTTCTAGCTCAAATAGCGTCTGTTGACGCTCAAGATTTTCAACTTCTCTTTGGTTGCTAAATTGGATGAATTTATCGTGATAGTTGCCGTAAGTTTTATACGCTAATTTAAAGTCATTGCTTCCCGCGTAGGCCATGGCTGCCACTTTTAATAGTTCCATTTGCTGTTGCTTAACATATCGGCTCTCGATAATTTCCGGCAACATAGGCGCGATCATCGCTAGAAGTGTCTCAAACTGCTTCTGTTCTAGCATATATTCAGCTTGCAACAGCTTAAATGTAGCTAAGTAGGCGCTAGAGGTTTCTCTATATTGTAAGTTCTCCGCCAACTTTAAGTGGCGAACCATCTTACTTTCTTGGTTCGTCTCACGGTATAACGCAGCAAGCTCGAGGTTAACTCGAAACCTAAAGCGCCCGTCACCGATGATTTGCGCGAGCTTTAGCGCTCTCTGATACGATACAATCGCCTCTTCGTATTGGAACTGTGCCTTATGAAGCTTTGCTATCGTTAAGACGCTCAGCAGCTCATTGAACGACATGCGTCTATCCCTAAAATAACGGTACGCTTGTTCCAACAATGCTTCTGAACGGTCATAGCCCTGAATTTTGACCAGTACGTCACCAAGCTCTAGCGCCGCCCGTTCGACCAATCCTTGAACGCCAGAGGACTCAGCCGCATCCATTGACGACATAATTGCGGCATAGGATTTTTTAAACTCGCCCTGCTCATCGTAGTAACGTCCTTTTAGCAACAGGATCTCAGACTCGAGCTGCTTATCGCCATTTTCACGCGATGTTTCCAACAAACTATCCAACGAAGAAAGCGCGGTATCGATATCGCTCTTTCCGACCATAGTTCGCATCTGAATCAACTTAAATAAGAGATACTCATGGCTTTGTGGACGCACAAGTTCCAACCCTTTTTGTGCGACGTTTTGGCTCTCTTCCGCGCGCCCAAGTAGCTCTAGAACCGTGGACTTTGCAAGCCAATAACGTACCAGTAGCTCTGTTGGTTGATTTTGTAGTAGAGAGTCTTCTTCTAACGCCTCAATCAAAGCTAAAGAGCTCTGAGGTAATGCGTAAATTTGATTTTCAATGCCTTCTAGCGACTGTAAAAACTTACCTTCTTGTTCAACCTTTTCTGCGGATGCCTGAATAGAAAGACACAGACACCCCAATAGTAGTGGCATCGTCCTAAGCGAATGAAATAGTGACATTATTGCTCTTCCCTAATGGGTAGTTACTTCAGTGTAATAGAGAATTCTGGTTATTTTATTATTAAGGTAGCTGAAGGTTATTCAGCCAGCCTCATATTCCCATGTATTTTGCGCTGAATAATAAATCACCATCTTTAGATGTCGAAATGGTTTTCGGTCACAATACAATCAATAAGAGTGTTTTTCATACCCCAAGAAGCAAAATCTCATCAATGAGACAAATAATTGTCTTGATTGTGAATTAATGTATTTACATAAAAATTAACACGAGAGCACTTATTCACACCAAAAATACAAAAGAGTTGTAAATGTAATCGGTACAGCAGCCGTTGCTAAAACATCCATTAAAAATTATCGATAGAAACAATATAAGAAAGGAGGAAGGAAGCGGACAATCAAGCTCGCTCCCCTTTTTAATATGAGGAGGGGCTACATTCGCATTCCGCCATCGACTTCGAATACTCTTCCAGTCACGAACTCATTGGTTAACACGTATTTGATGGTCGAAGAAATTTCATCAGCAAGACCTAAGCGTCCGACAGGAATCATTTTAACTAAACGCTCCATCGCTTCAGGTTTTATTTGGTCCGTCATGGCAGTCTTGATGACACCCGGAGCAATCGCTACTGAGCGAATTCCGAAACGCCCTAACTCTTTCGCCCACACCGTCGCCATGGTGGCTACCGCCGCTTTGGATGCAGAATAGTTAGTTTGACCAATATTCCCCGCACGCGCGACGCTCGATATGTTGATCAACACGCCTTTACTGTCGGTGTTCAGCATTACCTTGCTTGCTTCGCGGCCACAAAGAAAAGTGCCTGTCACATTCACATCCATAACAGACCGAAATTGTTCCAGCGACATCGCGTTAACCTGACCATCTTTAACTTTGATGAACATGCCATCGCGCATAATGCCTGCGTTATTGATCACGCCATTGAGCTGTTTGAAATCCGCTTCAATTTGCTCAAAAGCAGCGCACACTTCTTGTTCTTCCGTCACGTTCGCTACATAAAAACGAGTGGTGACGCCGAAAGATTCACACTCCGCTTTCGTTTCAGCCAGTTGATCTGAATTGAGGTCGATAAGCGCAAGGTGAACACCGCTTTCCGCTAGCGACAGCGCCATTTGTTTACCAAGCCCCTGCCCGGCCCCCGTGATCGCAATAACCTTATTTGCTAGATCCATAAGCACTCCTTAGGCCTGATTTTGCTTTTGGTAGAACTCAAACAAGCTTGAAAAATCTTTTTGTCCGTTGCCCTGACCGTTGTGAAAATTAAACAGGTTGCGAGCTAAGCTGCCCATTGGTGTTGATGTTTGACTGGCAACCGCCGCTTCCATCGCAAGACCGAGATCTTTCGCCATTAACTGACTCATAAAGCCGCCCTGATAACCATTGCTTGCAGGCGTGTTTTCCATCACACCTGGGCACGGGTTGTAAAGCTCTAGCGCCCAGTTACGGCCTGAACTTTGCAGCATGATGTCAGACAGCACTTTGGGATCGAGTCCGTTTTCCATGCCTAAATTGAGTGCTTCACAAGTGCCGCTCATCAAAATGCCCAACATCATGTTATTGCAGATCTTCGCCACCTGACCGGCTCCGGCGTCTCCCGCATGGAAGATGTTTTTGCCCATGTGGTTAAGCACCACCTTGGCTTGAACAAAGTTCTCTTGTGAGCCGCCAACAATGAAAGTCAACGTACCTGCCGCTGCGCCCGCAACGCCACCAGATACCGGTGCATCAACAAAGCTGATGCCAAGCTGCAGCGCCTTTTCGCCAACCAAACGAGCGGTCGCTGGATCGATGGTCGAAGAGTCGATTAGCAGCGTCCCAGAATCTACGCTATCTAATATCCCGTCTTTACCAAGATAAACACTTTGAACGTGTTGGCTAGCAGGTAGCATGGTGACCACCACGCTCGCACCTTGAACGGCTTGTTTTACCGAATCTGCACTCGACGCACCAAGTGCGGTAAGTTCTGCCACAGCGTTTGGATTCAAATCAAACACTTCGACGTTCAAGCCCGCTGTGAGTAGGTTCTTAGCCATAGGCGCGCCCATGTTGCCAAGGCCAATAAATGCAATTTTATCCATGTCGTATTTCTTCCTTGTCTAAAGTGCCACAGTGGCAACCGAGGATGCGGTCAGTGGGTATTCTGCTGAATCAATTGGCGCGAAGAAGCGTTCCAAAACTTGTGGCGTTACGTCAGAAACCGTGCGATGTTGCCAAGTCGGTTGATTGGTTTTATCGATAATCAGCGCACGAACCCCTTCTCTAAAATCACCTTCTAAGCCGCAACGTAACGTCAGATTAAATTCCATATCAAAACACGCTTTCAAAGAGAGGTTTTGATACTGCGTTTGCTGCTGATAGGTGATATTGAGCGACAACGGACTGCCATAATTCAATGCTTTTTGCGCATTGATGAACCACTTATCATCAACGTCGGCACTGCTGATTGTGCGAACAATCGAATCTAAATCACCCGAACAAAGCTGCTCAATCAATCCCGCATATGGCATCAACATCCCTTCGCTTGGCTCGTCCACTTGTACCGAACGTAGCGTAGTGGCGATTTTTTCGTTGATGTTCGCTTCACCTTTCCAACTTACCGATGCGAGCAGATCCAACAGTGCTTGTTTGCTTTCTGGCTTTGCAATCCATTGGCTTAACCCCAACGCTTTCATGTCTGTCGCGTTGATTTGGCAAGCCGTCAAACTCAGGAAAAGTGCCAAGTGTTTTGGCAGCTGATTTAGGAAGTACGTCGCGCCTACGTCTGGGTAGAGGCCAATTTTGATTTCTGGCATCGCAAAGCGTGTGGTCGTTTCTGCAACGCGATGGCTAGCACCCATAAATAAGCCCACACCGCCGCCCATCAGATAACCATGCCCCCACGCGATGATCGGTTTTGGATAAGTGTGAATAAGATGATCACAGCGATATTCGAGGTCAAAGAAGGTTTCCATCGCTGAAAACGCAGAATCAAAGTCTTGCTCTTTGTTTTCAAGTGCACGGTAAATCGCTTGAATGTCACCACCAGCACAAAACGCTTTTTCACCCTTGGCGTGCAAAAAGATCGCGACGATGCTGTCGTCCGTTTGCCATTCATTAAGCTGTTTGTACAACTGCTCAATCATCACGTAGCTCAGCGCGTTAAGGGCGGCTGGATTATCAAGCTCCAACACTCCAATGACAGAGCCATCAGCGCACTCAAGTTTTGAAACATTTACTGTACCTGTCATTTGGCCTCCGCTAGCTGTTTGTCCATTGTGGCTTACGCTTTTGCAAGAAGGCGTTTACACCCTCAGTCTGATCTTGTGTATTGAACAACTGCAAGAACAGTTCACGCTCCGAGACCAATCCGGCCGTGTGAGTTTGGCTGCGTCGGCCTTGAATGAGCGTTTTGCACGCAGACACAGATTTCGGTGATTGACCTGCGACACGCTGTGCAATTGCCAACGCCGCATCTAGCGCCTGACCTTTCTTGACTACTTCTTCGACTAAACCGATTTTTTCCGCTCGCTCGGCCGTCACTCGTTCGCCACATAGAATCATACGCTTCGCCCAACCTTCACCTACCAACGCGGTCAGGTTTTGCGTTCCGCCCGCGCAAGGCAACAAGCCGACCGATGCTTCCGGAAGTGCCATTTGTACTTGTTCTTCTGCGATACGAATGTCACACGCCATCGCCACTTCCAGACCGCCACCCATCGCATAGCCATTAATCGCTGCGATAGAAACCCCATCGAATGCAGACAGGGCTTCAAACGCTTCACCAAATGCGAACGCCATATCTGCTGCTTGTGATTTATCACCCGATGCAAAGTTGTTGAGATCCGCTCCAGCAGAAAAGAATTTCTCGCCTTCGCCCGTCAGTACCAACGCATAAATAGAGCGATCATTACTCAGTTCTATCGCCAGCTCTTTAAGTTGATTGAGAGATTCAAGCGTCCAAGTGTTTGCTGGCGGATTACTAATCGTCAGCTTAGCAATGTGTGCCTCGCGCTCTATTTTGATTTGTGCAGTCATATTCTTTCAGTCCTTTTTAATTTCTTTAGGTAAGGCTGCGTCTCTCTGACTAAAGCAGCTCAACGCCTTCCGTTAGTAATCGTCTTGCGACGATCAGACGCATGATTTCGTTGGTGCCTTCAAGAATTTGGTGAACACGAACGTCTCGGAAATGGCGCTCGACTGGATATTCTTTGATGTAGCCATAGCCACCGTGAATTTGAAGCGCCTGATCGCAGACTTTAAAGCCAACATCAGTAGCAAAGCGTTTTGCCATGGCACAGTACGCGCTTTTTTCTGTATGTTGCGCATCGAGTTTAGCGGCAGCAAGTCGCACCATTTGACGTGCAGCAACCAGCTCAGTCGCCATATCGGCCAACTTGAATTGCAGGGCTTGGAATTGCGCCAGTGAACGTCCGAACTGTTTGCGTTCAGTCATGTATTGTTTGGCTTCATTCAGCGCTTGTTGCGCAGTGCCAACTGAACAAGTAGCGATGTTGATTCGGCCGCCATCCAGACCAAGCATGGCGAACTTAAAGCCTTCGCCCTCTTCACCCAACAGATAGTCAGCCGGAATGCGGACATTTTCGAAGGTGATCATGCGCGTTGGTTGGCAGTTCCAACCCATTTTGGCTTCTTTCTTACCGTAGCTAATGCCTTCGCAATCAGCAGGAACGACGAACGCAGAAACGCCTCCCGCTCCTTCGCCGCACGAACGCGCCATCACGACGAGAACATCTGTATCACCCGCGCCAGAGATAAACACTTTTGCGCCATTCAGGACAAACTCATCGCCGTCACGCACTGCACTGGTCGTCAGTGAAGCGGCATCAGATCCGGCATTAGGTTCGGTTAAACAGTAGGAAGCGAGCTTTTCACCCGAAATTAAATCCGCGCTAAATTGCTGCGCCACTTCCGCTTTGGCAAAGCTGGTGATCATCCACGTCGCCATGTTGTGAATGGTCATAAACGCAGTAGTCGCGGTACAACCCATAGCCAACTGCTCGAAAATTATCGCCGCATCCAAACGAGACAATCCCAAACCACCATGCTCTGGCGGCGTATAGATGCTCAGAAAACCCAGCTCACCCGCCTGACGCAGTACATCTTTCGGGAAATGATGGTTTTCATCCCACTCGGCCGCGTGCGGCGCTAACATTTGGTCTGCAAACTGCTTTGCTACTTCGGCAAACGCGAGTTGATCTTCGTTTAATTCAAAATCCATCTTGAAGTCCTAAGGTCTAATTCGTTGCACTTGAAGCCAAGCCATCTAAAGGTTTGAAAGGCTTGGCTAGAGGTATCGCTACTTCTGTGACTAGCTCAATTGAATGGTCATGTTTGGACCGCTTGGAATGTCATCTTCAAACCAACGCGCAGTGACAGTTTTCGTCTCGGTGTAGAAGCGAACCGCTTGTTTACCGTAAGCATGCAGGTCGCCGTAGAAGCTGCCTTTCCACCCCGTAAATGAGAAGAACGGCAATGGCACCGGAATCGGCACGTTGATGCCTACGTTACCTACTTCGATATTGTGTTGATACTTTCTCGCGGCAGCGCCGTTCGCCGTGAAAATAGACGTACCATTACCAAAGCGGTTTGCATTGATCAGTTCAATCGCTTCATCTAGGTCATCCACTTCCATAGTTAACAGTACAGGCCCGAAAATTTCTTCCTGATAAATCGACATGTCTGTGGTCACGTTGGTAAACAGTGTTGGCCCCACCCAGTTACCGTTCGGGAAGCCAGGTACTTGGCAATCTGTCCCATCCAGAACACAGTTCGCGCCAGACGCTTTACCTTCATTAATCAGATTCACCACGCGCTGCTTCGCTTGCGGGCTAATCAGTGGGCCATAACCGGCGGTTTCATCGTCCCACGCCCCTGGCTGAACTTGAGCTAACGCCTCTTTAAGCTCTGGAATCCACTCTTTGGTTTCGCCGACAAATACTGCCACCGAAATCGCCATACAGCGTTGGCCTGCGGCACCGACTGACGCGCCAACTAGGTTATTGATGACTTGCTGCTTGTTTGCATCTGGCATGATGACCATGTGGTTCTTCGCACCCGCAAAAGACTGCACGCGCTTTAGGTTGTCCGTACCCGTTTTGTAGATGTACTCACCAACTGGCACTGAGCCAACAAAAGAGATCGCACGAACGACTGGATCAGTCAGAATGCGGTCGACTTGCTCTTTGGTGCCGTGAACAATTTGCAAAACACCTTTCGGGGCGCCTGCTTGTTCAAATAGCTCTGCCAATTTCATTGCAGTCAGCGGAACTTGTTCCGAAGGTTTTAGAATAAAGGTGTTGCCACAAGCGATCGCCATTGGGAACATCCACAATGGAATCATCGCAGGAAAGTTAAACGGTGTGATGCCAGCACAAACACCGAGCGGTTGAATGTAAGAGTAACCATCAATATTGGTTGCGACGTTTTCCACCGTTTCACCCATCATTGAGCTACAAATGTTCGCCGCTTGTTCTACGACTTCAATCCCACGCCAAACGTCACCCTTTGCATCCGCAAGAGTTTTGCCTGTCTCACTTGAAAGCAGTATCGCCAACTCATCGTGTTGCTCTTTTAGCAAGTGTTGGTAGCGCAGCATCAATCTTGCACGCTCCGGCGCAGCGACTTCTTTCCAACGCTTGAACGTTTCCGTTGCGCTAGCAATCGCCGCATTCATTTCTGATTCCGTGGCACAAGGCACTTGCGCAATCACTTCGTTGGTTGCCGGGTTAGTTACATCTAGCCATTGTTTTGAGTCGGAGATGGCAAATTCACCACCGATATACTGCTTTACTTGTTCTGTCATGATGACATCCTTGTATTTTTCAGCTTGTTACTGACTACTGTTATGTAAGTGAAACTTTGTTGAGAATGAATTAGCAGATTTCAATCGCGATGGCGGTAGCCTCGCCGCCACCAATACAAAGCGATGCAACGCCACGTTTACCGCCTGTTTGTTTAAGAGCGTGAATCAAAGTCACGAGGATTCGGTTACCACTCGCACCAATTGGATGCCCCAACGCACAAGCGCCGCCGCGAGGGTTCACTTTGCTCTCGTCCAATTCGAGTGCTTTCACCGCGTATTGAGTGACAACGGCAAAGGCTTCATTGATTTCCCAAAGGTCCACGTCTGATTTGTCCCAGCCCGTTTTTTCCAGCAGCGTTTCAATCGCAAATACGGGTGCGATGGTGAACTCATCAGGCTGTCTTGCATGCGTGCTGTACGCGACAATTTTGGCTAGAGGTTGAACGTTTTCCTGACGGCCAAATTCACTATCAACCAATACCATTGCCGATGCACCATCAGAAATAGAACTTGAGTTGGCTGCCGTTACGCCGCCATCTTTGGCAAACGCAGGTCGTAAGGTGGGAATTTTAGTGACGTCGAGTTTGCTCGGTTGCTCATCGTCTACCACCAAGGTTTCGTCGCGTCGACTTTTTACGTTAACAGGCACGATCTCTTCTTTGAACAAACCTTGCTCAATCGCTTGCTGCGCGCGAGTCAACGACTGCTGCGCCCAGATATCCATACTTTCACGGCTGAACTGATACTTTTGCGCGGTTTGTTCGGCAAAGACACCCATCAATTCGCCTTGGTAGGCATCCTGCAAACCGTCATAAAACATATGATCAAGCACTTGCTCATGGCCTAAGCGGAAACCATCACGCGCTTTCTTAAGTAGATAAGGAGAAGAGGACATGTTTTCCATACCGCCAGCGATAACCGCGTGCGCGTTACCAGATTGAATAAGATCATGTGCCAGCATGACGGTTTTCATACCCGAACCACAGACTTTATTCAGTGTCGTACAACCGATCGATTGTGGCATTTCTGCTTTAAGACTTGCTTGTCTTGCTGGCGCTTGCCCCACGCCGGCGGGTAAAACGCATCCCATCAACACTTCGTCTATTTTTTGCACATCGAGTTGGCTTTCGGCTAGTGCCCCTTGGATGGCTTTCGCACCGAGTTCTGTGACATCTGTTGAAGCTAATGCACCTTGAAAAGAGCCGATAGGCGTTCGCTTGGCGGCAACAATCCATGTTTCATTTTTCATTCCATTAACCTTTTGTTGACGTTTACGTCATAACTATACTAACATTTACGTTAACGTCAAGTTTGAGGTTATTGTTTGTTCGAGTGATTATTTTATTTCGAGTAAATGCGAGTGATATCAAGGCTCAAGAGTGGATGTTGTTTATTTACTTTAACGTTAACGAATTGTATATTCGTATGAATGTTATACGAAAGTCGTAAGGTTAAGGAATGAACACATTTAAGATCAGCGAGCTCGCGAAAGAGTTCGACATTACTACCCGAAGTATTCGCTTCTACGAAGATTTAGGTCTCCTAACTCCGGAACGTAAAGGCAACACACGAATCTACAATGGTCGCGATCGAATTCGACTAAAACTGATTTTGCGAGGTAAGCGATTGGGCTTTTCTCTTGCAGATATCAAAGAGTTATTTGAACTCTACGATACCGATCAAAGTACTGAGCAGTTGAACTATATGATTCGGTTGATCGAAGAGAAGAAGGCAGCATTGCAACAGCAAGCAAACGACATTCAAGCGGTAATGATGGAGTTAAATGCTGCGCAGTTGCGATGCCAAAACACACTGAGATCCATGAAAGGCGAAAAAGTCACCTAACACCTCAACTCTGGGATGTAGGTGACGTAAAGGCAAGGACACGCAATGAAATCTACCTACTCTTCCCTGAACTTTGTTTATGACGAAAATACCGATTTGCTTCGCGAGCAAATCAATAGTTTTGCTGCAAGAGAAATTGCGCCGCTAGCGCAATCTATCGACCAATCTAACGACTTTCCAAACCATCTTTGGTCCAAACTGGGTGACATGGGTCTTTTAGGTGTGACCACCAGCGAAGAGTTTGGTGGTGCAGGCATGGGCTATCTCGCCCACGTTATCGCTATGGAAGAAATCAGCCGAGCATCCGCTTCGGTTGCGTTAAGTTACGGCGCTCACTCCAACCTTTGCGTCAACCAAATCCACCGTAACGGCACACAAGCGCAAAAAGAGAAATACCTACCCAAGCTCATCTCCGGTGAACATATCGGCGCCCTTGCAATGAGTGAACCCGGCGCCGGCTCTGATGTGGTCTCAATGCAGCTTAAAGCCGAACGTAAAGGCGATATTTTCCTACTAAACGGCAACAAAATGTGGATCACCAACGGCCCTGATGCACACACCTATGTTGTCTACGCAAAAACCGACCCAAGCCAACATTCCAAAGGCATCACGGCATTTATTGTAGAACGCGGCTTTCCTGGATTCACTCAAGCACAAAAACTCGACAAGTTGGGTATGCGCGGCTCGAATACGTGTGAGCTGGTCTTCCAAAACTGCGAAGTCCCTGCGGAAAATATTCTCGGTGAAGAAAACCAAGGCGTGAAAGTATTGATGAGCGGCCTCGACTACGAACGCGTGGTACTTGCCGGAGGCCCACTTGGCATCATGCAGGCGTGTATGGATATCGTTGTGCCTTACATTCACGACCGTAAACAGTTCGGTAAATCCATCGGTGAATTCCAGCTAGTTCAAGCAAAAATTGCGGATATGTACACACAAATGAATGCCGCTAAAGCGTATGTTTACGCCGTCGCTGCCGCTTGTGATCGCGGTGAAACCACCCGTAAAGATTCTGCTGGCGCGATCCTCTACAGCGCAGAGCTGGCAACCAAGATGGCACTGGATGCGATTCAACTACTTGGCGGTAACGGCTACATCAACGAGTTTGATACTGGTCGTTTGTTGCGTGATGCCAAGCTGTATGAAATTGGTGCGGGCACTTCAGAAATTCGCCGCATGCTTATTGGTCGCGAATTGTTTAACGAAAGCGCCTAATCATCATACCTAGGCGCTCTGACTCTAAATAACTTCCTTATTCAACCTAAATCTTATTCAACATAGATAAAGACGGGTGGTGTCACCCGTCTACCGGATGGAGATCGGCTATTTATGGCTTGTTTGACGACCAATATTAATACCCATTCAGAGCAGTATCAGGAAAACTACCGCTCTATGGCGTCGCTTGTAGATCAACTCTATACCGTGACTGCGCAAATCGAAGATGGCGGCGGTGAGAAAGCACGCGAGCATCAGCAGAAGAAAGGCAAACTTCCGGTACGTGAGCGCATTCTTGCCCTACTCGACCCCGGTTCATCTTTTTTAGAAATCGGTCAGTTTGCTGGCTGGGATGTGTATCCAGATTACGTTCCATGCGCTGGCGTGGTTGCTGGCGTGGGTGTAATAGACGGCACCGAGTGTATGATCGTTGCCAACGACGTGACGGTAAAAGGCGGTAGTTACTACCCGCTCACGGTTAAAAAGCACTTACGCGCACAGGAAATCGCAGAGAAGTGTCAGTTGCCGTGTGTTTACTTAGTCGACTCTGGCGGTGCTAACCTACCCCGTCAAGATGAAGTCTTCCCTGATAAAGACCATTTTGGTCGTATTTTCTACAACCAAGCCCGTATGTCGGCCAAAGGCATTCCACAAATTGCGGTGGTCATGGGGCTATGTACCGCTGGCGGCGCTTATGTTCCTGCGATGTGCGACGTATCCATCATAGTCAAAGAACAAGGCACGATTTTTTTGGCAGGTCCACCTCTGGTAAAAGCAGCGACAGGTGAAGAAGTCAGCGCGGAAGATCTTGGTGGCGCAGACGTTCATTGTCGCACCTCTGGTGTGGCGGACTATTACGCAGAAAATGATCACCACGCGTTAGAGTTGGCAAGACAAGCCGTTTCTCAAATTAACCACTTGAAACCCGTTCAACTCAAGCAAAAAGCACCACAGGAACCACGTTTTCCTGCCCAAGAGCTGTACGGCATCGTCGGTACCGACCTTAAAAAGCCGTTTGATGTTAAAGAGGTCATTGCCCGAATTGTTGATGATTCCCAGTTCGATGAATTTAAAGCCTTGTTCGGCGAAACCTTGGTCTGTGGCTTTGCTCATATTCACGGAATGCCGATTGGCATTGTCGCTAACAACGGCATTCTATTCTCGGAATCGGCGCAGAAAGGTGCGCATTTTATTGAGCTGTGCGCACAGCGTAAAATTCCTCTGCTTTTCTTGCAGAACATCACTGGCTTTATGGTCGGTCAGAAGTACGAAGCCGAAGGCATCGCTAAACATGGTGCGAAAATGGTAACTGCTGTTGCGTGTGCAGACGTGCCAAAGTTTACCGTGGTTATTGGTGGTTCGTATGGTGCAGGTAACTACGGTATGTGTGGCCGCGCCTATGATCCAATCATGATGTGGATGTGGCCGAACGCGCGCATCTCCGTCATGGGCGGCGAACAAGCGGCTGGCGTAATGGCGCAAGTGACCCGCGATATCAAAACGCGCAAAGGTGAAAGCTGGAGCACTGAAGAAGAGGAAGCGTTCAAACGTCCAATTGCGGAGCAATATCAAGTCCAAAGCCATGCGTATTACGCAAGTGCCCGTTTGTGGGACGACGGCATTATTGATCCCGCTAAAACTCGCGATGTTGTCGGCATTGCTCTGTCTGCTGCGCTTAATGCGCCAATACCAGACAGTAAATTTGGCATCTTCCGCATGTAGCCGGATGCAAGGCAAACCTTAACTCCTCGCGAATACCGATGTTTATACAAGTAACGGTTAGCGAGCATTGGAATAGAGACTGAAATGTCAGACAAAGGAAGTCACATGACCGGACTACTGCTTGAAAAAGACAGCAATGGCGTTGCCTGGTTGAGCCTGAATCGGCCAGAAAAACACAACGCGTTTAATGATGAATTGATTGCTTCACTGATTGAAACGCTGGAACAACTTGAGAGAGACGACTCTCTACGTGCATTGGTACTAACGGCGCAAGGGAAACACTTTTCTGCGGGTGCGGATCTTGGCTGGATGCAGTCAATGGCCACCAAAACCGAGAGTGAAAACCTGCAAGATGCACAGCAACTAGCAAAACTTTTGCATACGCTGGATACCTTTAGCAAACCGACTATTGCTATGGTGCATGGCGCTGCATTTGGCGGCGCACTTGGGCTTATCTGCTGCTGCGATATCGCTATTGGTACACCTGAAAGCCGCTTCTGTTTGAGTGAAGTAAAGCTCGGTTTATTACCCGCTACCATCGGACCTTACGTAATCCGAGCGATTGGACAACGACAAAGCCGACGCTACTTTTTAACCGCCGAACTGATTGATGCCGAGACTGCGCTTTCGATGAACATTCTTCATCAGATCAACTCTCAGCCAAGAGAAGCCGTCAACCGTATCATTGGTCACCTGCTTAACAACGGTCCACAAGCCATGCAGGCAGCAAAAGCACTTTGTTTACGTTGTGATAACCAACCTATCGATCACTCATTAATTGAATACACTAGCCAAGCCATAGCAACCGCCCGCGTGTCCAGCGAAGGACAAGAAGGACTAGCTGCATTTTTTGAAAAGCGCGCCGCCAATTGGAGGAATCATGTTTAAAAGAATACTGATCGCAAACCGCGGTGAAATTGCTTGCCGAATCATTAAAACCGCAAAAAGCATGGCCATCGAGACAGTTGCCGTCTATTCCGAAGCGGATCGCAGCAGCTTACATGTTAAACAAGCAGATTTCGCTGAATTTATCGGCCCTGCTCCGGCGAGTGAGTCTTATCTTGATATCGATGCGATTATCGGTGCTGCGAAAAAATGGCAAGCTGATGCTATCCACCCTGGGTATGGTTTTCTCTCCGAGAACCCAAAACTAGCCAAAGCGTGCAGCGAAAATGGCATTGTATTTATTGGCCCACCTACCAGCGCAATTGAGGCAATGGGTTCGAAGTCGCAAGCCAAGGCCATTATGTCAGAGGCGAACGTGCCTTTGGTTCCGGGTTATCACGGTACAGACAACAGCGTTGAGCACTTATTAGCGGAAGCGGAAAAAATCGGTTACCCAGTGATGCTTAAAGCAACACAAGGTGGCGGCGGTAAAGGCATGCGAGTGGTCAATAGCGCAGCCGAAATGCCCTTGGCCATCGACGGTGCGCAGCGTGAAGCGCTTTCAAGCTTTGGCGATAAGCAGCTTCTAATCGAAAAATGCATATTGCAGCCTCGCCACGTTGAAGTTCAGGTATTTGCTGACCAACATGGCAACTGTGTTTACCTGTCTGACCGCGACTGTTCCATTCAGCGTCGTCACCAAAAAGTAGTCGAAGAAGCGCCTGCTCCCGGTCTTAGTGATGAACTGCGTAAACAAATGGGTAAAGCCGCGGTTCAGGCCGCTCAAGCGATCGACTATGTTGGCGCTGGCACGGTTGAGTTTTTGCTCGATAGCCGCGGTGAGTTCTACTTCATGGAGATGAATACCCGTCTGCAAGTTGAACACCCTGTCACCGAGTTGATCACTGGCGTTGATTTGGTTGAATGGCAATTCAAAATCGCAGCTGGTGAGTGTTTACCGATCTCGCAATCCGAAATCACTCATAACGGCCATTCAATCGAGCTGCGAATTTACGCCGAAGACGCAGACAACGACTTTATGCCGTCAACTGGCCGCATTGATTACTTGCATGAGCCCACTTCAGACAGCAATGTCCGCTTAGCGTGCGTGCGCGTTGATAGTGGTGTTACCCAAGGCGATACCATCAGCGAATACTACGATCCGATGATCAGCAAACTGATCGTCTGGGGGCAAACTCGTGATATCGCCCTAAAGCAGCTTAAACAGGCGTTAACTCAATATCACGTGCGTGGAGTCACGACAAACATTGGTTACCTGCACAGCATTATTTCACAGCCAGCCTTTGCCAATATCGAACTTGATACCGACTTCTTGGTTAAACACCAGCAAGGCATCAGCGCGCAACAAAATGTGTCGGATTCTATCTGGCTAACGTTGGCAGCGGTTGCTCGCTGGAATGCTCTCACTGCTAAATCAGGCAGCTCAACGTTACCCGCGCCAACCAAACAGGGTTTTAGACTGTCGGTTGCCAACGTTTATCGATTTAACTTCACGGATGCCAATGCCAACCATCAGGTACGTTTGCAACAATCATCGCAAGATACAGGAGCTCACTTCACTGTCCGATGCGGTGAGGAGTTGCATCAGGTCACTCTGCTTGAAAGTGGCAACCTGTTTATCGTCGATATTGATAATGTGCGTTACACCTTTAATGCACTTAGCGACGAACAAAAGACAACGCTGTTTTATCTTGGTCAGCAGCGCACTTTCGCTCATCAACCTAACTTTGACTCTGCAAAAGATGTAGACGATGAACTTAGTCCAACCGCACCACTGAACGGTGTGATCTCGGCGGTCATGGTAAATAAGGGAGACAAAGTAGCGGCGGGCGATCCGCTGTTAGTGCTCGAAGCGATGAAGATGGAATACACCATTACCGCTCCGGTAGCAGCAACCGTTGATGAAGTGTTTTATCAGCACGGAGACCAAGTACAACACGGTTCCATCCTGCTGCATTTGGCTTCTACGCCAGAAAGTGGTTGTGCCGATAAGGAGCGTGAGTATGCTACCAGCGAAGGTTAATATCGTCGAAGTCGGTGCTCGCGATGGCTTACAAAATGAAACGGCAGTGACGCTGGTCGATAAAATCCGTTTTATCAATCAGCTAAGCAACAGTGGTTTAAAACATATTGAAGCGGGTTCTTTCGTCTCACCTAAATGGGTGCCACAAATGGCCGACTCTGCTCAGGTGTTTGCGGGTATCACACAGCAACCAGATGTTGTTTACAGCGCGCTTACTCCCAACCTAGCAGGGTTAGAACGTGCGCTGGAAAGTGGTGTAAAGCAAATTGCAGTCTTTGGCTCCGCTTCTGAAGCGTTTAGCCAAAAGAACATTAACTGCAGTATCGCTGAAAGTCTCTCTCGATTTGAGCCAGTTATCGAGCTTGCAAAGCAGCACAACATTCCTGTGCGCGGGTACTTGTCTTGTACCATGGTGTGTCCATACGAGGGAGAAATAAAACCAGAGCAAACTACCAAGGTCGCAAATGCGCTTTTTGATATGGGATGCTATGAAATATCTCTGGGCGATACTGCCGGTAAAGCAACGCCTAATCGCGTTATCGCCATGCTGGATTCTCTGTTAACGCAACTGCCAAAAGACGCGCTCGCGGTACATTTTCATGACACCTATGGACAAGCTTTGGCCAATATTTACCAAGCCTTGTTAATGGGCATCAACACCATTGATAGTGCGGTTGCTGGTTTGGGCGGCTGCCCTTACGCCAAAGGTGCCAGTGGCAATGTTGCAACGGAAGATGTGCTTTATCTTTGTGAGCAACTTGGGATTGAAACGGGGATTGATCTCAACATCATCAATGAAGCGGGTTGGCAAATTTGCCATGCATTAGGTAAACGTCCGTCTTCCAAAGTAGCACTCGCTTTGGGTGACCCAAACAGCTTGTAAATTGCTCAACCCGCGATAAACAACTACAAACGAGCATGTTTAATAACATGCTCGTTTTCTTTGAGTCGATTTAATCTAACCGAAACACTAAACAGAAGCGTGCTTTTCCTCTGCAAGGGTATGGCATCCCCACTTCGCGATCATATTAAGCAAATCACTTTTCTGAACTGGTTTTGTCAGGTAATCATCCATACCTAATGCGATACTTTTTTGTTGCTGCTCTTGCATCGCATGTGCGGAAAACGCGACGATTGGACACCAAGGAAACGCACCACTTTCCTGTAACTCACGAATGTCTTTTGTCACGCCAAAACCATCTTTGTTTGGCATAGAAATATCGGTAATCACCAAGTCCGGAGAAAGCTGTTTATAAAGTTCAACGGCTTCAACACCATCTTCCGCCAACGTCAGTTTAACACCTGTGTCTTGCAACATTTTTTCAATCAATATTCGATTGATATGGCTGTCTTCTGCGACTAATAGGTGCAGGCTAGAAAAGTCAGGATTCTCATCTGAGGCAAGTTCTCGACGCTTTTGTGTCTTAGTAGAAAACAGAGCTTGCAGTTTATGCTGCGTGACCGGTTGCGGCAATAAACGATCCCGCTCGCACGACCATGCCTGCCCTTCCTCCATCACGCAAGGTGCAAGAAACATTACCCGTTTGGCGGCGGATTCTGTCGCATCAAGCTCATAGAGCGCATCTCTATCTTGAGCATTGTTTACACTCGCGAGGATACGATCAAAACCATCCAATTTTTTACCCAAAGACTGCGCAGTTGACCAATCGTTGGCATGAGTAACTTCAATGCCAATCTCTTGAGACAAATGTATCAAGTGTTGCACGCGCGGTTGATAATCATCAATCAACAATAGTCGATTTGCACTCAGCTCTATCGGTTCGGAAAGAAGCTGACTTTGCTTAGGCAACTGCAAACTAAAGCTAAAACACGACCCTTTGCCAAAATCCGAATGCACACAAAGCTCGCCGTTATACATGCTGATCAAACGTTTTGAGATTGCCAACCCCAAGCCTGTACCTTCATGGCGTCTTGTCGCGGAGGTATCGACCTGCTCAAACTTATCCATAATATGAGCCAATCGATCTTCGGGGATACCAATGCCCGTATCACTCACGGAAAAATCAAAACCTTGCTCACTTTCTCTGACTTTGAGTAGCACATGACCTTCATCCGTGAATTTCACCGCATTACCGATCAAGTTAAGCAAGATTTGATTAATCCGACCTTTATCGCCGACCACGACCGTATTCATAGACAATGGCATATCAACCAACAACTTAAGGTTCTTTTTATCCGCCTGATAGGCACACAAAGCGGTGCAACTCTCGACGAGTGAACGCAAGTCAAACTCCTCTTCAACTAACGTCAACTTGCCCGCCTCTACTTTGCTGTAGTCGAGGATGTCGTTAATGATCGTCACAAGGTTGTTGGCAGATTTGTGCAGCAAGAGTAATAACTCCCTTGGCTCTCGACGGTTTTCGTTCTCAAGCAATATCTCGCTGATCCCCATGATCGCGTTCATTGGGGTGCGAATCTCATGGCTCATGTTCGCCAAAAATTCCGATTTGGCTTGCATCGCCTTTTTCGATTTATCTAAAGCAGACGACAGACGCCTCTCCATCCTGCGCCTGTCGGTGATGTCACGCTCTACCGCAATAAAACGTAACAGCCCGCCATCTTCATCAAACACAGGAGAGAGCTCCAACTCGACCCAATACGGGTGCTTCGACTTGGTATAGTTGAGTATTTCAACCCTAATAGGAGAGTGCTTACGGACACTTTTTGAGAGCAATGCCACCGTATTTGGGTCTGTGTCTGGCCCTTGGAGTAACTCGCCCGGAGATTTGCCAATAACTTCTTCCAACGTATATTCGGTTAGCTGCTCAAACGCAGGGTTTACCCATGCAATAGTGCCGTCAGGGTGAGTAATGATGATGGTATCACGCGCATGTTCAGCAACCTCAGCAAGCTGCGATATTTTGGCCGATAACTGTTGCTGGGTTTGATGCTCTTGCTGAAGTTTAGTTTGCGCTTGCGCTAAAGAGCGTGACATTTGGTTAAACGCTTCGCCAACACGTGTAACTTCGTCATTGCCTGAAATCGAAATTTGCGAACCCGGACCTTGCTGTGAAACCTTGATTACCCCAGTACGAAGAAGATCGAGCCGCTTCATCAAATAGCTACCGAGAGCATACGAAAACATGGCCACCAGCGACATTTCAATAAAGGCGATAACCAAACTTGCATGAGTCGCAAATGAAAGTACTTGATGTACATGTTCAACATTCACACCCATTTCAACCTTACCGAAAGTCTGCTCTCCAAGAGTAATCTCTTGCGCAACATCGTAAACTCCATCGGTCACATCAAACGGTCTCACACCAGTATCAACACCGCTGTAATCCCCTTGTAGCGTCAACTCGACGCCATCTTGGTTAACAATACGAATATAAGCCAGCTCGCGCTCACTGACGACAGAGCGAGCAAAACTGTCTAGATAGGCTAAGTCCGTCGCAATCACCGCATCTCTCGACGCCTGAGCAAATACACTCACCAAGTGTTGGCTCCCAACCTCGAGGCTAGTCTCGTTGGAACTTTCCAACCAATTAAGCCCACTAATGATGAGTACACCGAGCGCAAGGGCCTCAATAAGAGCAATGCCAAGTATCGTTTTCGAACGCAGCGTCATAGGACAACCATTTATCTTGAGATTCCCAATTGAACAACATCTTGCCAATCTTGGTCTTGTGCAAGCTGTAACCCGTCAATGTTGAGTAAAGTAAAACTCTCCTGTGCTTTTGGATCATCATTAAGTTGCGAAATTGCCTTTCGTAAGGCAAGAGTAATCTCTTCATCGACATTATTTGAAACCGCAATAGCATGAGGCGTATAACCAGCAGTTGTATAAATGATGCTAAGTTGGTCTTTTATTTCACTCGGTAAGCTCTCAAAGGTACGCTTCACGCCACCACCAGCAATGTACAAACCTTTAAGTACCCCCAAATAGACTGAGTCGTGCGAACCAACATATTTAGGCGTAAACTTGATGCCTTTCTGCGCCAACTCTGATTGTGTGATGATAGAAGCAGCAAATGCTCGTGGGGCAGGAAAAGCGATGGTCTTGTCTTGCAGCTCATCAAGGGAAACCGACTTCCCTAGCCTTGCTACAATAATGCCTGTGATGCGCTTATTTTTCGCTCTTGCTAAAGCCGTATAACCTGGGTTTTGATTCACCAACGTAAAGTGATATGGGTTCATGTATGCAATGTCGTAGGCTCCAGCCATCAAGCGAGCTTCGAATGTGGGAATATCACGTGCCGTGGCAAACTTAATCTCAACGCCAGCAAGATCTCCCCAGCGTTGCAGTAATGGCTGCCATTGTTGCACTAGTTTGGTCGCCGACTGTTGCGGTACGACACCAAAAACAATGGAAGGTTGAGCAACGACAGAAGGTGACCATGTGCATAACACCATAAGCAACGTAAATATTCGCTTGTGAAGCCGCCAAATCAACGTCTTTAGTTGGGAGTTCAACAAAATCATCTCCTTATGTTTGTCTTTCGTTAAAGATAGATAGCTATCTGAAAGATTGCGAATTATCGGATTAAATTGCCTCGTGTCTCAGATACCATTTATACTCAAATGAACACCTAAAACAGGAGCAGGTAAATGCTTATTACATTTCGTTGCCATAGCCACTCGAACGTCACTATGTTTGGCGATATTGCGATAAAGATGATCAAAATGATGGGCCATAGTGGCTCAGTACCAGGGTCAATTTCCGCTCAAGACACCCCTGATGCTCTATCTAGATTGACCTCCGCTCTCGCAGCACAAGAAGCGATAGAGAAGAACAACAGTCAAGCAACGGAAGAAGATGAAGAGCAAGAGGAACAAACGGTCAGTTTAGGACGCAGAGCATTTCCACTTATTGAGCTTTTAAAATCTGCAATTAAAGAAGAGTGCGAAGTGATGTGGGACAGCCAATAAATGCTCCAAATCAAGCTGTGGAGAGGAAAGCAACATCCAATCTATACTTTCCTCCCCTGCTAAAAGGAACTTACCCAATTCACTTCACTTCTCTATTTGAATGACTCTTAACGAGTGCTTACTCAAAACTAACCTATTGAATATAAATCAGTGATAAACATCTGGTTTCATAATAAAAATCTCCTATTGACTGAAACACTCACTTATCATTGTGGCCCCAACTGCAAACCATTAATGGAATGATTGTTATGCCAGAACTGACTCGGATGCGCTCTGGAGAAACCTACAATTGTCTGGATGAAGAACTAAAGCTAATGCGCGCCAAAACTGCGCAGCTTGTCTTCCAATTTAACCACGAGCCAAACCCAGGTATCCGTAGACAACTACTGGCGGAGATGGGCGTCCAATTAGAAAACAGCGCCTGTATAGAGCCACCGCTTCAACTTACCTACGGTTGCCACTTGTCCATCGGGGAAAACACCTACATCAACTGGGATGCCATTATTCTGGACAATGGGCAGGTTGAGATTGGCGCGAACGTCATGATTGGGCCTAGAGTGCAAATTTACACAGCCGCTCATTCACTGGATACACAAAGACGCTTAGCCGGAGATGAGATCGCCAAACCGGTAAAAATCAGCAATAACGTTTGGATTGGTGGGGGCGCAATCATACTGCCAGGCGTGACCATTGGCGATGAGGCCGTCGTCGGCGCTGGCTCTGTCGTAACCAAAGATGTTGCGCCAGGCGATCGAGTTGCTGGAAATCCGGCGCGCTCCATTAAACCAAAAAACTGAAGAAAGTCGCTATTCCGCCAAATGACAGCGAATAATGTTGGCGAGCAAATTGAGAGCATGGACGTATTTGTCATTGAGCTCAAAAGAAGCGTTAAGACGAATACAGTGATCGTATTGTTCTGTCAGGCTGAACATCTTTCCGGGTGCGATACTGATATTGTCTTTTAGCGCTTCTCGATATATCTGCAAGGCGTCGATATGCTTGGGAAGCTCTAACCAAATAAAGTACCCGCCGCTTTGGCTTAACACTTTGACTTCTTCAGGTAGCAGCTCACTAAGCCGATCCGTCATCTTACTTTTACGTTCAAACAGCTTTTTCCGTAACTGCTTCAAATGCGATTCATAATTGCGGCTTGTTAAATAGTGCACCAATGTCATTTGCACTGGTGCACTCGTCGCTAATGTACTCATTAACTGTAACTTTTGTACCTCTAGCGCCCGCTTTCCCGCCGCAACCCAACCAATACGTAGCCCTGCGATTAATGATTTTGAAAACGAGGAGCACAACATGGTATTGCCCGTGTCATCAAACATTCTTAGTGGGTAAACCGAGTCATTCTCGGCATGCAGTTCGCTGTACACATCATCTTCAATCACTGGCACGTTATATCGCTGTGTCAGCTCAATCAGCTTTTGTTTTTTCTCGTTGGAGAGCGTAAAACCCAGAGGATTTTGGAAGTTCGACATCAGCCAACATGCTTTCACATCGTGTGTTTGCAGCGCTCGTTCCAATGAGTCTAGGTCAATGCCCGTGACTGGGTCTGTTCTTACTGAGAGCGCTTTCAAACCTAACCGCTCTAAGGATTGCAAAGCGCCATAGAATGCAGGCGACTCCACAACTACCCAATCTCCCGGTCTTGTACAAGCTTGCAAACTGAGCGTTAACGCCTCCAGCGCGCCTGCCGTAATGACAATTTCATCGGGTGAAATTTCAATGCCTTTCGCAGCATAACGCTTCGCGATGATGGTGCGTAATTGTTCGTTTCCCGGCGGTAAGTTATCAAAGGTGGTGGAAATCGGCATATTGCGAGCGGCTGCGCTCATCGCCCGATTCACGTGATAGCGTGGGTATAAACTTGGATCTGGATAGGCAAAGCCAAAATTGATCATGGATGGATTTTTACTCGCCTGCAGCACATCAAAGATAAACTCATTGATGTCTACCTGCTCTGTCCACGAAACCGCGGCTGGCGCTTGGGGTTCATTTGAACTCTTAATATTGGGCGCGACTCGATAACCAGATCGCGGCTGTGACGTTACCCAGCCTTGAGATTCCAGAATTTGATAGGCATGCAACACCGTCATCAAGCTTAAGCCCGAGTGTTCAGATTGGCGACGCAGAGAAGGCAGCTTATCACCCGGATGCCATATCCCCGATTTTATCTGCCTTTTAAGCTGTTCCACTAACTCTTGATACTTCGCCACACGCGAATCCCCTTCCATAAAGCCGAATTCAAAATAATAACACTTCAATATTTAATCTGTTATAGGTTTATAGTCACTGTCTGTACCTACTTCCCCTAATCCGCTCCTTTTAAAATAGCTCTCTCATAAAACTTAAAAGATCAAAGGAAGTTTAATGTTTGGCCTCGACGCATTTATGCTTGCACGGATACAGTTCGCCTTTACGGTATCCTTTCATATTATTTTCCCCGCTATCACTATAGGTTTGGCCACCTACCTCGCCGTACTAGAAGGTTTATGGCTAAAAACACGTAATCCCGATTACCAAAAGCTCTATCACTTCTGGTCGAAAATTTTTGCGGTTAACTTTGGGATGGGCGTTGTATCTGGCCTTGTCATGGCCTATCAATTCGGCACCAACTGGAGTGGTTTCTCCGACTTCGCTGGTTCTATCACTGGCCCATTACTGACTTATGAAGTGTTAACGGCTTTCTTTCTCGAAGCTGGATTTCTTGGCGTGATGCTATTTGGTTGGCGTCGCGTCGGCGAAAAGCTGCACTTTTTTGCAACCTCGATGGTGGCGTTAGGCACGATCATTTCGACGTTCTGGATTCTCGCCTCCAACAGTTGGATGCAAACGCCACAAGGCTATGAAATTGTCGACGGACGTGTGGTGCCAACCGACTGGTTTGCTATCGTTTTCAATCCTTCATTTCCTTATCGTTTGGCGCACATGAGCGTCGCGGCTTTCGTTAGTTCCGCACTCTTTGTAGGCGCGTCAGCCGCTTGGCATTTATTGAGAGACAATCAATCGACTGCGGTAAAAACGATGTTTTCGATGTCGCTCGGGATCTTAGTGTTCCTTGCGCCACTCCAAGCCGTGATTGGCGATGTACACGGGTTAAACACTCTCAAACACCAGCCCGCCAAAATCGCTGCCATCGAAGGACATTGGGATAACAGCGATGGCAAACCAACCCCATTGATATTGTTCGGCATGCCAAACATGGAACAAGAACGCACAGACTATGCCTTAGAAATTCCTGTTCTAGGAAGTTTGATCCTACGCCACAGTTTAACTGAGCCAATCCCGGCGCTGAAAGACTTCCCGAAAGAGGAACGACCGAACTCACCTATCGTCTTTTGGTCATTTCGAATCATGGTCGGACTAGGACTTCTGATGATTTTTCAAAGCTTCTACAGCATGTGGTTACGAAAAAAGAACACGCTTTATACCTCGCGTTGGTTCCTCAAGTTTTCATTGTTTATGGGGCCATCTGGTCTTATCGCAATACTCGCTGGCTGGTTTACGACAGAGGTTGGTCGGCAACCTTGGGTCGTGTATGGCGTACAAAAAACGCGTGATGCGGTTTCTGCACACGGAGACCTACAAATGAGCATCAGCCTGCTGTGTTTCCTTGTTGTATACAGCTTGGTATTTGGTTTTGGTTATTACTACATGATCCACCAAATCAAGAAAGGCCCCGATGCAATCGAACACGATGAGCACGACATGACGACCGTTTCAGGCCGCATCTAGAATTTGTCACAAAGTGAAGGTAGAAAATATGCATTTTGATTTATCCGTGATTTGGTTCGCGATCATCGTTTTTGCCACTTTGATGTACATCATCATGGACGGCTTCGATTTGGGGATTGGAATACTGATGCCCTTCATCAAGGATGAAAAACAAAAAGACGTCATGGTCAACAGTGTCGCGCCAGTTTGGGACGGCAACGAAACTTGGATTGTGCTTGGAGGCGCATCTCTATTTGGCGCTTTTCCGATGGCTTACGCGGTAATTATTGAAGCGCTAACCATCCCTTTGACGTTGATGTTGATTGCTTTGATCTTTCGTGGCGTCGCGTTTGAGTTTCGCTTTAAAGCATTGGAAAACCACTTAAAGTTCTGGGATCGCTCTTTTATGGTCGGCTCGATTTTAACCACGTTTTTCCAAGGCATCGTTGTTGGCGCGGTAATTCAAGGCTTTGCGGTGGAAAACCGCGTTTTCGTAGGTAGCCAACTAGACTGGTTCACCCCTTTTCCTATCTTTTGTGGTTTGGGTTTAGTCGCAACGTACGCGCTACTTGGTAGCACATGGCTCATCATGAAGACGGAAGGTGAACTGCAAAACACGATGTATCGCTTCACTAACAAAACACTACTGGCGATGATCTCCGCATTAGTCATTGTGAGCGCTTGGACCCCACTTGCTTACCCTGCCATTGCGGAAAGATGGTTTTCTCTGCCGAATTTGTTCTACTTACTGCCCGTACCTGTCATTACTGGGTTGGTATGTTTTAAGATTGCTGACTCCGTTAAAAAGCGTAAAGAGCGCAGCCCTTTCGTGATGGCATTGGTGATCGTGATTCTCGGGTTCGCTGGGCTTGGCATCAGTATCTGGCCAAATATCATTCCTCCTAGCATATCAATATGGGAAGCAGCGGCTCCTGCAAGCAGTCAGCGCTTTATGCTCGTTGGAGCGGTGATCATCATCCCGATAATTCTGGCTTACACCTTTTGGAGTTACTACGTCTTCTCCGGAAAAGTAAAAGAAGGCGAAGCGTACCATTAACGAATTAATGAGGAGTGAGTATGAAAATCAAAAATTGGTGTCGCCAATGGGCGTGGATGGTTGGAATTTGGATCGCTAGCGTCGCTGCATTAGGGTTAGTGTCTATGTTATTTCGCGTCATGATGACCGCTGCAGGATTAAAATCTTAGCTCGGCACTTTTAAGTCAATAAAAAATGGGGACCTCTAGCTCTTGCGTTAGGAGCTAGAGGCGTTTACATTCAAGTCCGACTTTTTACGTGTGCAGACAATACGATAGTAGATTCTGAACCACGAGCCACTTCAAAATAACCACCAGCATGAGATAGCTGACGAGCCGTCAATTTTTCTTTGCCCAGCTTTTCAAACCAATAAGGCGCTAATGAGCACTGAGCTGAGCCTGTGGCAAGATCTTCTGAAATACCGATTTTAGGTGCAAAGTAACGCAGCACATAGCCACTATCAGAGCTTTGAGCCGTCACGATGACTGCATGAAACTCATCAATTTTAATCAGCTCATCAAAGTTAGGCTTATAGTGAGCAACATCATCTTCGGATTCGAGAACAACAACCAAATCACGCGTTGTAAAAGCATCTACGGGGCGATTTGAGAAGCCTGAAATATCCAAGGAGATGGCATGAGGCTTTGCTTGCCAACTTGGCATCACTATCCGATACATTCCATCCAGTTCAGTAACGGTAATATGACCATATTGGCTTTTTAGAATGACCTCATTCTGATGATAGTTGGAAATGATTGCAGCGCCTGCGCCCAAACTTCCGTGTCCGCATAGGTTGATCTCTCCTTCTAGGCTAAACCAGCGAATGTGGTAGTCACTGCCAGACTGAACCACAAATGATGTGACAGGTTGAGCGACCTGATGAGTGATTTGAAGTAACTCAGAATCACTCAGCCAGTGATTTAGTTCGACAACGCCACAAGGGTTACCTTGAGCCAATTCATCACAAAATACATCATATACTTGCGCTTTAATCATCCATCATCCTTGCGGTTTAACGCTGCACTAAGTTGTGAACAACGCTATCATTAACCCGAAACCAAAAACGAAACCTAAAAATGACAAGCCTCGGGAGTCCCTCTTAAATGCTTTGTTAGTCTTTTTATGCATCTATCTTGGCTAGTTCAACCGTAAACCCATGTTTTGTAACCGTCTACTGTGATGACGCAGGTTTACTTTTGAAAAAAATGGCAAGTGCACTTCACCTTTCTTCTTGTTTCTTAGAGTTGATTACATCGGCCTCTTCGTAGCCTTCTTTGATCAAATATGCAACGACATTAAGCTTCATTTCATCCCTCACCACTCCTACACATAAGCAACTAATATCTCATTAAAGTTCTCCATATGGTATGACATCTGTCATAAATATTACCAATCGTAATGAATAGCTTTATCCTATTAAATCCACTAAATGGCTTTCATTAAACTCTGATAGCTTTTGCAGCTTTAGACTGGCTTCATCAAACTCTTGGTAGAACTTCTCAGGTTGAGGTATCACGACTGTTTTTATGTTTGCTCGTGTTGCCGCAAGCATACCCGAATAAGAGTCTTCAAAGGCAATACAGTTACTTGAATCTACACCTAGTTTATTGATTGTTGAAAGGTAGACATCTGGCTCTGGCTTGCCCTGTTCTACATCGTCTGACGATGATATCGCGTCAAAGTAACTGGCAATACCGAGTTTGTTCAAAATGATGGGAATGAGTTGATAAGGTGAATTAGTAGACAATCCTATCTTAAACCCTTTTTCCTTAAGCAATTTGAGTGTTTCTGTAACACCCTCTAATTCGCATCCTTTTTCAATTATTAATGCCTCCACTTTATCCACAACAGCATTCTCTACTTCCTCTAGGCTCTTTTCTTGCCAAGGATTACGTTCATACCAAAACCTTGTTACTTCACCTGTCGTCATCGTCGCAGTCTGCTTTGATAATACTTCGGTCACTTGGACGCCAACTGATGAAAACACCTGCTTTTCAGCTTCCTTCCACAAAGGTTCTGAATCAATCAGCAACCCGTCCATATCAAAGACCGCAGCGTATATCATTGGTACACCCTCAGTAAGTTCTATTCGTTGAGTAAGATTTGTCTATTCAACCAAAGCATAGCTTTGCATATAACGAGGGAGAGTATCACATTTGCCTGGGGCTATCAGAGCCAGTTCGATAACTCATCTTTAAGCCTCAACATGACTGATGTTCGTGACTACTTTTAACGCCAGCTTATTGAGATTAGACGCCTCCCAAGCAACGACAACACGACTGGTTAGGGGGATATCATCAATCTCGGCGACTGTCGCGGAATCATCGAGATGTTCAGCCAGTGAGCGCGGAACGAGAGCAATACCTAGCCCTGCCTGCGCCATGGCGATCGTCGTACGAAGTTGCGGTGCTGCGAACTGTGGTTCGAGCCTTACTCCTGCGTCGGCAAAAAGTGTGCTCATGCCATCAAACAATGCAGGTCCAGTCTCTCGTGGAAACAGTAAAATTTTATGGCCTCTCAACTGTTTCATCTGGATACAGGGATATTTTGCCAGTTCGTGCCCCGCCGGAATCACCGCGACAAAAGGGTCGTTAAACAACACCTTGTGCTCAAAAGGCTCACTGGCGTAACAGGGTAGCCGCATGATTGCGAGATCAAGTTGTTTGCTTTTTAACTGAGCGGCAAGCTCTGGCATTGACAGTTCCGCCGCCTGTAAATGAACCCCATTCTCTTGAATACGCCCCACCCTCTCTAATACCTTAATGCAGGTTGATGTTGACGTTGCGAACCCGATTTTAACCTGCGTATTTTCACCACGGGCAATCTGTCGGGCTTTTGCTTTAGCGCGTTCCACATCAGCAAGAATATTTACCGCATCCGTATAGAAGACTTGCCCAGCATGGGTCAGTTCTACCCCTCTAGACAAGCGCTTAAATAGGTCCACACCAAGCTCGTACTCTAACTTTTTGATTTGTTGACTTAAAGGAGGTTGCGCAATCCCTAACTGTTCAGCGGCTCGGGTAAAGTGACGAGTCTCGGCGACCGCGACAAAATACTTCAGGTAGCGAAATTCCATATATTTTCCATATCAAAATAAATCTTTTTTATATTGGATTTAGCACCGTGTAGAAGTCAATCTAAATATACTCTTCATTGCATAACTGGTCTTACTCATGCGTGGATTTTATAACCCTCTATGTGCTTGTTCGCTTGAAGTAGCGAAAGAATTTTCTGAATACCATCACGTTACCGGAGATGGTGAGATTTATCAGACTTCGTTAATGAGTGCTTTGATCGCTGGTGTTTACGAAGGCTCAACAACCATAGAAGAACTGCTGAAACATGGGGATTTTGGTTTAGGTACGTTCAATGAACTGGATGGTGAGTTGATTGCGTTTGATAAGGAAGTTTTTCAACTCAAGTCGGATGGCTCCGCAAACCCGGCAGACCTAGCGCAAAAAACGCCCTTTGCTGTCATGACTTTTTTTAAGCCTGATATCGAGCTGCCACTGACATCGCGCATGTCACGTCATGAAGTCCATAGCCTCATAGACGACATGGTTCCAAGTGACAACCTATTTTGCGCAGTGCGCATTGATGGCGTTTTCGATTCAGTCCGTACTCGCACCGTACCTAAACAAACACGCCCTTATCGGCCAATGCTTGAAGTGGTCAAAGAACAACCAACATTCCGCTTCACGCATAAGCAAGGCGTGGTCGCCGGCTTTCGCAGTCCTAAATATACGACTGGCATCAATGTACCCGGCTATCACGAACACTTTATTACCGATGACCGCCAAGGAGGTGGTCATATCCAGGATTACAGCATTTCGTCAGGGTTCCTCCAGATTGGCAAAGTCTCGCGGCTAGTGATTGATACCCCGGTATCGACAGACTTCCTCAGTGCCAATTTGGCTCCGGAAGATATAAATACCGCCATAGAAAAGGCGGAAAAGTAACAAAGTCAGGCAAATAATAAGGACAACAAATGCAATCCAAACCTTCAAATAAAAATGGAGCTCAGTTGATCGCTCAACAGCTAGAGTCTCTCGGCATTAAGTACATTTTCGGTATTCCCGGTGCAAAAATCGATCGACTGTTCGATGCGATTGAAGACACTAACATCCAAATGATTCCGGTACGTCACGAGGCTAACGGCGCGTTTATGGCGGGCGTTATGGGAAGACTAACCGGCAAAGCAGGCGTCACAATGGTTACGTCAGGTCCAGGCTGTGGAAACCTAGTTACGGGGGTGGCAACAGCAAACTCCGAAGGCGATCCGCTGATTGCTATCGGTGGTGCTGTGAAACGAACTGACCAGCAAAAACAAACACACCAGAGCATGGATACCGTCAGTATTTTTCGCTCTATAACCAAATTCAGTGCTGAAGTGCAGCATGTGGACGCCGCAAGCGAGATCATGGCGAACGCATTTCGTATCGCAGAGTCAGGTCGTCCTGGGGCTTGCTTTTTGAGTCTCCCTCAAGATGTTTTATCCGAGCAAACCCAAACGGACATTATTGTCCCCTCGCCTTACACACAGCCTGGTTGCGCAGACATCGCAGCAATCGAAGAAGCGGTCAGTCGAATCAGTAAAGCAAAGCGTTGTGTGGTTTTACTTGGCCTTCACGCGAGCCGCAGCCAAAACGCTGCTGCTATCGCCCGATTTCTTCAAAATACGCAGCTACCCGTTGTCGGCACTTACCAAGCCGCCGGCACGGTAGACATCAACTACTATCACCACTTTGCTGGTCGTGTTGGTTTATTTAACAACCAACCCGGCGATGTTTTACTGCGTGATGCCGATTTAATTCTCACCATCGGCTTTAGCCCAATAGAGTATGACCCTGAGCTTTGGAACAGCCACCGCAACCCAGTGATTCACCTCGATATTGAACCGGCAGAATACCAACTTAATTATCAGCCTTGTGTTGAAATCGTCGGAAACATTGCTCAGTCATTAGACAAAATGGGCAGCTACATCTCTGAATATGCTCGCCTTTCCCCAACGGCACTTTCAGTACTGGAAGAGGTAGCACTGCAACGGCAAGTGATCAAGACCTATCCCAATGTCTATAACAAGCAAGGGTTTCATCCGCTGGCACTGATTAAAGCCATGCAATCTATCATCACACCAGATACCACGCTATGTCTTGATATGGGGAGCTTCCACATCTGGATCGCTCGTTACTTAAGTTGTTTTCGAGCTCGCCAAATGCTGGTGTCTAACGGCCAACAAACGATGGGCGTTGCACTGCCATGGGCCATTGGTGCCAGCCTACTAAAACCTGGTAGCAAAGTGGTATCGATATCGGGAGACGGCGGTTTTATGCAATCGAGCATGGAGTTAGAAACCGCGGTTAGACTGAACTGCAATATCGTCCATATTGTGTGGGTTGATAACGCCTACAACATGGTAGAAATGCAAGAGATCAACAAATATCAGCGCTGCTCTGGTGTGAAATTTGGACCAATTGATTTCAAGGCGTACGCCGAAGCATTTGGCGCGAAAGGCTTCGCAGTGACTAGTCAACACGAATTGCTACCGACATTGAATAAAGCCATGGACGTTGAAGGACCAGCAGTGGTGGCTATCCCCGTAGATTACAGCGACAACGACAAACTGATGTTGCCGCGCACAGAGAAAAATCAAGATCCCGTTTTTGTAAGTTTCGAAGGAGAAATCGCATGAGAGGATTAAAAAATAAAGTCGCACTCGTCACTGGTTCTGCCAATGGTATTGGTTTGGCCATCGCAAAACGTTTGTATGAAGAAGGCGCAAACGTCGCTCTTGCCGATTGGAATGAAGAGCAGTTGGCAAACGCCGTTGAGGGCTTTGATAAACAGCGTGTGTCTGCGCATTCCATTGATGTTTCTGATCCAGATAAAGTCGCAGCACTGATTTCTGATGTTGTTACCCGTTTCGGTAAACTGGATATTTTAGTAAATAATGCTGGCGTACATGTCCCAGGATCCGTGATTGAAGGTAGTGTGGAAGACTGGAAGAAGATCTCTGGTGTAAACATTGACGGCGTCGTTTATTGCGCGAAGTTTGCGTTACCTGAACTCTTAAAAACGAAAGGTTGTATGGTAAATACCGCGTCCGTTTCCGGTTTGGGTGGTGACTGGGGTGCCGCATTCTATTGCGCGAGTAAAGGCGCAGTGGTGAACCTTACCCGAGCGATGGCATTGGACCATGGTGCGGATGGGGTAAGAATTAACGCCGTATGCCCAAGTTTAGTAAAAACCAACATGACAAACGGCTGGCCGCAGGACATCCGCGATAAATTCAATGAGCGCATTGCGCTCGGCCGAGCCGCCGAACCTGAAGAAATTGCGTCTGTCGTGACTTTCTTGGCAAGTGATGACGCATCTTTCATTAATGGCGTAAACCTACCTGTAGACGGCGGTGCCACCGCATCAGATGGTCAACCTAAAATAGTATAAGCATTAACACTGACTGAGCAGAATCTTTAACTGTAAGATATCCACAAAAAAAAAGAGCCGAGTTTGTACTCGGCTCTTGTGTGTCTGTTCTTAAGCCTGCGACGTTGCTAAACCTGCCGACGCGCCGCCTAATAACACATGATTAAACTCCATTCGAGATTCTTGGGCTTGCTCAGACAGTTCTTGCTTCTTCTGCTGAGCCAACTCAAGCGCTTCGGTTAACTGCTGTAACTCTGCTTGCATCTCTTCTGGTAAATGATGATCTGAAAATCCAGATTCACTGCTGTGCTCTAAGGCAAATGCGCGAATTCTCTTACGCATGGCCATCAGTGCTGCCATTGCTTCGCGCTCTTCTTCTGCCGCCTGTTGAGCTAAATCTTTAAAGCGCTCGAATTTCGCCAAAGCCATTCCCTCTGTTGACCAAGGGTCAATTTCCGGCAGTTCTTCAATGTTAATGGTTGGCTCTTCGTATTCTGCTTGATGTTTAATATCTAGGCTCGCCGCGCGAACAAAGGACACCATCAACATCACCGAGATAACCAGCAACGGTAAGCCCCCTACGATTGCGGCAGTTTGCAGTGTCGATAAACCTCCCATGAACATTAGAACAGTCGGCAAGAAGGATAACGTGAACGCCCAGAATAAACGGTTCCAGCGCATTGGTTCTTCCGTCACATCATTTTGAACCACAGACGCAAGAATGTACGAAATAGAGTCAAACGAAGTCGCCGTAAAAATGATACACAACAGTGTAAAAACACCAATAACGATTGGCCCTAACGGTAGTGTATCTAACGTTGCAAAAATAGCCGCCGGTGCGCCTGATTCGTTAAGGATTGCGATGACATCAAGCTCACCCGTCAATTGCAACGATAAACCATAGTTACCTAAAACAATGAAGAATAAGAAACAACCTAAAGAACCGTAAAATATAGAACCTACGACCATCTGTTTGATCGTTCTTCCACGCGAGATACGAGCAACAAACAATCCCATGCAAGGAGCAAAGACCAACCACCATGCCCAGTAGAAAATAGTCCAGTCTTGCGGGAAGTGTGTATCCGTAAATTCACCATAACCACCAAACGGCTCCGCCCAGGTGGCCATAACAAAGAAGTTAGACAACATACGACCAATAGAATCTAAGCCTGTCTCTAACATGAACACGGTTGGCCCAACGGCGAGTACAAAGAGTAACAAGCCCATCGCACCCCAGAAGTTAATGTTACTAAGGAATTTGATCCCCTTCTCAAGCCCTGCATACGCTGAGTAACCAAAAATCGCAGTACAGAGAAGTAATACAGCCACTTGGCTGAAGGTATTGTTTGGAAGACCGAAGATATGATGTAGACCACCGTTGATAAGAGGCGCTGCTAAGCCAAGCGTAGTCGCCGCGCCACCCAACATACCAAAAATAAACAACACATCAATAAACTTGCCAATACCACCGTTTGCGCGCTTTTCTCCTAATACAGGCATTAACGCACTAGAGATTTTCAAAACAGGTTGTTTGCGTACATAAAAGAAGTAAGCGATAGGCAGAGCAGGAATAAGGTAAATTGACCAAGCGATCGGTCCCCAGTGAAACAGACCATAAGTCGCGGCCCAGCGAATGGCTTCTTCACTGCCTGCTTCCAACTGAAATGGAGGTGATTGATAGTAGTATGCCCACTCGATACACCCCCAATACAGAATACTTGCGCCAATACCTCCACAAAATAGCATTGCAGCCCATGAGGCGTTACCAAATTCTGGTTGCTCGTCGGCTTCACCAAGTTTGATTTGGCCAAGATCGCTGAACACCGTGTAAATCATAAAACACATTGCTGCGATACCCAGTGCGAGGTATAACACACCAAGCTTATCGGTCATGAAAAATTTGGCCGAAGCTATCCAATCCGCACCTTGTGTGGGAAATAAAATTAAAGGTATAACTACGCTGAGTAAAAGAAAGAGTGAGCCTAAGAAGGTAGGCTTATCGATGAGAGAAAATGATTTGTCCATATTATATATCCTTATGTTTTCAAAGGACATGATCTACATTTCTCACAACTTCGCCAATTCACAACACTTATCGTTACCACAAGAATAATTGTCTTTAAAATATGCATTATGTGACGCTGATTTGGTATTCATTATTTGATGCCATAGCGTTTAAATACGGCAGCTTTTCTGCCACACCATCCAGCGCTCTCTACCTTTAAAAACCTCAACACTGTTTGCCACCACTGAGGATTCCACAAGCTTAAACGCCGGTTCTAGATAACCCTCCAACTCCCCACTTCGCAAACAAAATGGAGGGAAGCGAGAGTGGTAATCATCATCTATAACGAAATAACCAATTAACAAACCGTCTCTTGGCAGCAATTTATCCACCATAGCAAAGTAATCTGGCCACTGGTCTCTCGGTAGTGCAGCGAGAAAGGATTGATTTTGGCGCAACATGGATGGATGCCGAACTCGCAGCCCCAGCCAATGACGGCGCTTGGCAGACGTTCAACGCCAAAGAGACATTCCCCCAAGCGGGCTACTACGAAGTTGGGGCAAAAGCGACTGATGACCAAAAGGTGGGCCAACCTTTTGCTATCGCATGGAACCCGAAAGGTTACCTCAACAACACCTTCCACCGCATCGCGCTGATTGTTAAGGGTTAAACATGAAGGGGGAATAACAGTGAAAGCAACATTCTTAAATAAGCGGGTTTTCCCGCTCTCGTTTACTTTTCTCGCGCTGTTAAGTTACTCAGCCTTAGCAAACAGTGACGAGTTGATAGCCGCAGGTGAACGGCAAGCGATGGTGTGTAAAGCTTGTCACCAGTTTGAATCCAATGGAGTAAGTGTTGGGCCGCCTCTTTGGGACTTAGCAGAGCGTGATATTGCCGGCTTTGCAGGCTTCAATTAAAGCGAAGCCATCAAACAGCATCAAGGTCAATGGGACGCAGAAAAACTAGACGCTTTTTTGGCGTCACCATCGGAGTTTGCTCCGGGCACAAACATGGTCTTTCCCGGCGTAAAAGACCTGGGTGCGCGAGCCGCAATCATTGCATGGCTAGCAACCCAAAACCCTACGCCACCAGATTGGAATACTGCTTCATCTGAAATGGAGGTCAAATCAGCTGGTGATGGGATATTAGCGCCAGGAGAGAATATGGAAATCGTCGCAGCAGTATGTCGGCCAGTCACTCTTTACACATGGTCACGCAGCAAGGATTAAGCCGACAAAGATGGGATGAAACCTTAGACTGGATGATTGAAGAGCAAGGGATGGATGAACTGCCGGGTGATGATCGCGAAGCCATTCTGAAATACCTTTCGACCTATTATGGGGGTAACTCCCGCCTTTAAAACTAACGCTTATTGATATTTTACATACGTATTCTTTCTATGTGAGTATCCCCTCAACAGGAATAGAGTGAAGTAACCTCTGTTATTTCACAGTATGTATCGATGAGGTTTAAGAGATTGAAGGCAGAAGAGTTTTTTGACAACCATTACCTTTCTATTTGGGTTTTTCTTGTTGGCGTGGCAGTCATTACCTTGATTATGATGGGAGGCGGCATGGCAGTAACGTTGCTGGCAATATTGATTGACCAGTCGTCTGAGCACTTAACAACTGATGCTTTCTTGGCTCTAAACTTTTCTTTTGCTGGGATCATGACTCTACTGCTTGTTATCCCAAACATGATGATTGTTAGAGGCAAACCTAAAGCGGCAGAAATCAACTTAATCAATATTTACTTTCAGTTCCTTGTTTACGCTCTTGGCCTATTCCTTCTTGAAGATGAACACAAACTTTTTTTTGTTAGTTTTGTACTTTTTCCTATTATCGCTCTCTGGCTCATGGCATCGACCAAATATCATACATTTGTGACTTACTTTTCAGCGATTAAAAAAGAGCCAGAAAGTTTCCGTGAATACTTCTTCAAAAAGATTAAAAGCGACTAACACTTCTGCCACACCATCCAATACTCCTTACCTTTAAATACATCCACACTATTTGTAACGGGTGAAGATTCAATAAGTGTAAACGTTGGTTCAAAATATTGCGCCAACTCCCCACTTCGCAAACAAAATGGTGGGAAACGAGAACAGTAGTCATCATCTATAACGAAATAACCAATTAACAAACCGTCTCTTGGCAGCAATTTATCCACCATAGCAAAGTAATCTGGCCACTGGTCTCTCGGTAGTGCAGCAAGAAAGGCACGCTCGTAAATCACATCAAATGAGTGCGTAGAGTCAGTGTTAAATACATCCCCTAGCACGACTTTACCTTTGTGCTTGCCTAACGTCGATTGCGCCATTTTTACTGCTTGTTGGCTGTAATCCATCGCGATCACATCATGCCCATATTGAATAAAAGAGCTGAGTTCATAAGCAGCGCCGCAGCCAGGGATAAATACAGACTGACCGCTATTAAGCGCTTTTTCTAGGTAAGCTTTTAGCTCTTGAGGTGTGGTTTTGGCATCCCATGGCATAGTGCCTTGGGTAAACAAATTATCCCAAAACTGTTGATTGATGGTCGGTGCCTGCTTCATTTATCGCCCTCCTAATTGTACTGGCACAAAAAGAAAGGGATACGCAGCACAATGTGGTATCCCCTCTCCTAGCCTTTGATTTTTACGTTGTTAGCTTTTTATAACTGCGGTTTACAATGACGGATTAACTGCGCAAGTCATTGATTAACGGCTGTTCGGTCTGATTGGACACGAACTGGATATTGCCTTTCAGTTTGGTAACAGACTGGAGTGTCGCTTGAATGTCCTCTGCCGAGACATGGACATCATTGCAGCAGAAAGTAATGGTATCGTTGAAGCCATCACGCTCAATTTTCAAGGAGCCTTTAATATCGTGGCGACGACAGACTTCTTGGATCTGATGCGGATAAACAAACAGGCCTTTCACTTTCACCGCTGAGTCCGCACGCCCCATCCAGCCTTTAATTCGCGCATTCGTGCGTGGCGAACCCGAGCCCGTTTCTAGGTATGCCGATAAATCTCCCGTTGCGTAGCGAATCAGCGGAAACTTCTCATCGAGCGATGTCACGACCACTTCGCCGACTTCTCCCGGTTGTACAGGAATGCCATCAGGATTAACGATTTCAACGATAATATCTTCGGCAATCACCAAGCCTTGCTCGCCTGTGACTTGATAAGCAATCAAACCAAGCTCAGCACTTGCGTAGGCTTGAGAGACTGCAATGCCTTTGTCCGCAAACGCCTGTTGCATGTCTGCGGTGACCGCTTCACCAGAGACCAGCGCTTTGGTAAAACTCGGCGACTCATCGTATTGTTCTTGGTACTTTTGTAGCAACGTCAGCAAGTAAGAAGGCGTGCCCGTATAACCCGTTGGCTGCAGCTGTTTAATCGCTCCAATTTGTGCTTCGGTATTCCCGACACCCGCCGGAAATACCGCGCAGCCACAAGCCCTTGCGCCACCGTCCATAATAAATCCGCCAGGCGAGAAATGGTAAGAGAGCGTGTTATGCACTAAATCGCCCGCACAAAACCCGGCTGCGTGGAACGCGCGCCCCATACGCCAGAAATCCACCTCATCCGTTTGTGCCTCATACAACGGCCCCGGAGACTGAAAAACACGCGCCATCTGACCAATCGCAACACTATTTAAACCACCAAACGGCGGTTTAAGTTGCTGCTGGTTTGGCATATTGAATTTGCGCGTAATTGGAAACTGGGTAAGCCCTTCACGATTATTCGCCAATGTAGGATCTAACTCAGAAAAATGCGCCGCATAATGTTCGCTGTTGGCTTTTGCATTTTCAATCAACGTTGGCAGACGTTGAAACAGCGACTCTTCTCGCGCCTGCGGAGACAAAGACTCTTTCGCATCAAATAGTTCTTTCATCATCGCTCCTTACAACCAACGCTTACGACGTTTGTAAGATTTCAGGTTCTTAAAGCTCTTGCGATCTTCATCGCCGCCGCCAAGGTAGAACTCTTTCACATCTTCATTGTTAAGCAGTTCGTGCTTGCTGCCATCCAGAACGATTTTGCCTGATTCCATGATGTAACCGTAATCGGCCGCTTGAAGGGCAAAGTTGGCATTCTGTTCCACCAGCAACATGGTAATGCCTTGATCTTTATTGATCTTGTTAATAATGCTGAACACCTCTTTCACCAGCAGTGGTGAAAGCCCCATCGACGGCTCATCCAACAAGATCATTTTTGGACGAGCCATCAGTGCACGACCAATCGCCAGCATTTGCTGCTCACCGCCTGATAAATAACCCGCTAGACCAGTGCGCTCTTTAAGGCGAGGGAAATAGTCAAACACCATTTCGATGTCTTGCTCGACTTCGTTGTCTGTGCGCGTATAAGCCCCCAAGCGCAGGTTTTCTATTACCGTCATATCTTCAACAATTCGGCGCCCTTCCATCACTTGGAAGATGCCCGAACGGACGATCTCTTCCGGGCTTTTGTTATCAATACGCTCGCCCATGAAGTTGATTTCGCCACGGGTGACTTCGCCATCTTCGGTTTTCAGTAGGCCAGAAATCGCCTTCAACGTTGTTGATTTACCCGCACCGTTGGCACCAAGTAAGGTTACGATCTGCCCTTTTGGTACCTCTAAACTCACGCCGCGCAATACCAAGATTACTTCGTCGTAAACCACTTCAATATTGTTCACCGAGAGCAATATTTCTTCCGGTTCGATATTCGTTGCTAATTCAGTCATCAAGCCACTCCTTGCTAGGGTGAGAGTTTCCTCTCACCCATCCTTATTTTTAGTCAGCTTTGTTATTGATAAGTCGTAGATTAGTAACCTAGCCAATCATCACGACGTGACAATGTCACTTGAGACACTTTCTTAATGTCGACTGCGCCGCCGTTGTTGTTACCCATAAACACGTTTACAGTTGTTGTGCCACGGTGATCTTCTGGTTGCCAGTTAGCAGGAACACACACGCCCTCTAAACCTTTTGGTACCCAGTTATCATGGACATACATGCCTTTCTTGATGTTGTCACCCGTGATACCACCATTGTCTTTCGCCCATTCCATCGCTTCTTTCATGTAGAACGCAGAACAAATGCCGCGAATGTAGTGGTGAGTTCTAAACTCGCCCGGCTCTGATTCAGACTGCTTAGAAATCTCACGGACCAGTTTCATGCCTTCGTTATCATCTCCCCAAAACGCCGTCATGCCAGGGAAAACGTAATCTTTAAGGCCGTCACCCGCTGCTTCGAGTACTGGTTTGTCACCGCCCCAAATGTTCGCCATGTACTGGAACTCTGTGCCAACCGTGTTGCAAGACTTCACGAGTGAGATAACCGAGCTACCGATATTGGCAATGTAACCGTAGTTGGTGCCAGACTCTTTGAGTGACAGACATTGTGCTTTGAAGTCCCCTGGTTTGAGTGACACAACGACTGGGTTTTGCACCTCAAAACCAAGCTCTTCAGCATATTCTGCACACGCTTCTTTTGGCGCATTCGGGAATGGGTGGTTATCGCCAATATGGGTAAATTTCGGCGCACCTTGGTTGCCCTTTGATTCCCAATCTTCTTTCGCCCACTTCACCAGTGCACGACACGCATCTGAGTACGACGCACCATAAAAGAAGTTATAAGGCGCTGGTTTCGCGGTTTTTGGGTTTTTGCCGGTTGGGTCCGTTAAGTGACCAGAGTAAGAAGCAGAGAACACCGGCACTTTGTCTTTGGTCACAAACGAGATCAGTGCTTCCGTATCTGCTGTCCCCCAGCCTTGCAGCGCAACCATGTTTTTGCGCGCTACCCAACGTTTGTAGTTGGAAATGGCTACTGGCACTTTATACGCCATGTCTACCGTTTCAAATTCGAGCTCGGTACCGTTAATGCCACCGTTTTGGTTAATCCAACGCAATGCGTCTCGTACGCCAGAACCATAGGGCTTGCTCACATAGGCTGTTGGTCCAGAAAAGTCGACTAATTGCCCGACAAATACAGAGTCTTTTGCCCAAGTTGCGGTAGTAAACAGTGCCGAAGATAGCACCAACGTTGTCGCTAAATGTCCTTTGTTCATAACTCGTTGTCCTTGTTATTGAGGTATATTCCACTTAAGTACCCGGAGGGTCTGTTTATCTTTCGTGATTAATTTTTGTTCGAGATAAAAGCGTTATAATCGCGGCGAGAGGTTTGTAGCCTAGTCATTCTAAGCAAAATACCTCTCAACAAAGAGTAGAACGCTTTTAGCCGAACCCTTTGGGCAGCGTTTGTGGGTCCCTTCTACTGCGTTATCGACTTATCAGGTAGTGCACTACATTTCAAAGCCTCTGCCTTGTATAACGAACCCACAAACTGCTGCAAAAATCAGCTCGAAAGGTCAACAGACCCTAGTAAGAAAACGGATAGTGTTTCCAATATGCTCGAATCTGTTGCCAGCGATGCGATAACCCTTGAGGTTCGAAAATGAGAAACAGCATGATGACTAAACCAATCGCCATTTCTTTGAAGTAAGCCAGGCCATCAATGAACGAAGTGTTATTGCTAAACTCAGCCAACCCCGTCACGCCAAACTCCAAAACTTCAGGCAGCAATACGATAAATATCGTGCCCATCAGCGTACCTTTGACTGAGCCCAAACCGCCAATGATGATCATTGCCAGGAACTGGATAGACATCATGATGGTGAAGCCTTCTGCTGATACAAACCCTAAGTAATGCCCGTACAGTGCGCCCCCGATGCCTGCATAAAACGCACACACACCAAATGAGAGCAGACGATACTTAGTGAGGTTGATACCCATGATTTCTGCCGACAGATAGTGATCTCGTACCGAGACAAACGCGCGACCATCACGAGAACGGATCAAGTTCGATGCCCACATGTACATAAAGATCAACGCAAACAGAGCAACGTAGAAGAAGCTTTCATCGGTCGTAAACTCAAAGCCAAACAAGTTAATTGGGTTTGCGCTTGCACCGTATGAACCGCCACTGAACCACTCTGCGCGAGCAAAGAAATCTTCCAAAATAAACTGCGCAGCCAAAGTCGCGATCGCGAGGTATAAACCTTTAATTCGCGCAGCTGGCAGACCAAACAGCATCCCGACAATCATGGTTAAGTAACCCGCAAGCGGAATCGCGAACACGACTGGAATGTTGTACTGGTTATTCAGCCAAGCCGATGCAAATGCACCAAAGCCAAAGAACGCACCATGACCTAGGGAAATTTGTCCGGTAAAGCCAACTAGGATGTTTAAACCCAGCGCCGCGATACCGAGATACGCAATCTGAATAAACAGGTTAAGAAAATAGATATCCAATACCAAAGGCGCAGCCAACATGGCGATCACACCCGCAATCGCTAGGCTTCTAATGGTTTTGGTTTCAAAAATTGGCGTATCACTTTTGTATGTGGTTCGAAAATCCCCACATGGGCGCATGCTAAGTTGAGCCATGTTATTTCTCCTTAAATACGCTCGATATCTTTGGTACCAAACAGGCCATATGGCTTGAAGGCAAGAATGATTAACAGCACATAGAACGGTGCGATGTTATAAAGGTTACCCACTTGCAGGTATTGACTATCAAAGAACTCAGCTAAGTTCTCTAGCACTCCGATGGTGATGCCACCGACAATTGCGCCGACTACAGAATCTAAGCCACCTAAAATAACGGCTGGGAAAACTTTGATACCAATAATGGATAGCGCGTCAGATACGCCGTTAACGATCCCGATAACAATCCCTGCTGTTGCAGATACCATTGCCGAAATAGCCCAACTAATGGCGAACACTTTCTTGATGGAAATGCCAAGACTCTGGGCTACTTGCTGGTTAAATGCCGTTGCGCGCATTGCCAGACCCATTTTGCTGAATTTGAAGAACCAGTAGAACGCGCCCATGATGAGCATCGAGAAGATCAAACTCAGAATGTAAGCGAACTCAACGTTCAAACCACCGATATTCACCACATTTGTTTCGAACACTTGCGGATACGACACAGCTGAGACACCAAATATCCATTTCATCAATGCTTGGAAGAACATAGACAGACCGATGGTCACCATGATCACAGAGATAATCGGTTCACCAATCAACGGTCTGAGCACAATGGTTTGCACGGCGATACCGAACACCATCATGAACGCGAGCGTGAGTAAAAAGCCGATAAAAAATGGCAGTTGCAGATGAACAAGCGCCGCCCAACATACCCACGCGCCAATCAGCAAGAACTCACCCTGAGCGAAGTTGACCACCTGGGTCGATTTGTATATCAGTACAAAGCACATGGCGACCACGCCATACAACATGCCAACGATCACGCCATTAATGACGAGTTGCAGTAATAAATCCGTATTCACTATGCGATCCTCCGTTGTTCGCTATCCACCAGTGTTGGCTCATGTTCAATAAGCGTTTCAATCACTAGCGACGTTTGAATGCGTGTTTTGGTGCCATCCTGATAAGTGATCACTGTATCGACATCGACTTTTGGATCGTCGCTGTAGATGGTTTCGATGATGTCTCCGTATTTCTCTGCAACCACACCACGGCGTACTTTACGTGTGCGAGTTAGCTCGCCATCGTCGGCATCCAGCTCTTTGTAAAGTAGAATGAATTTGCTGATCTTCTGTGCATCCGGTAGGGATTCGTTCACTTTCAGCACTTCTTCACGAATCGCTTGATACACTTCTGGTTGAGCAGATAAGTTGGTGTAGTTAGTAAATGCCAAACCGCGCTGCTCTGCCCACTTCGCAACAATCGCGTAGCGAATACAGATGATGGCGGATAGCCAAGGTCGACCTTTGCCCACCACTACGGCTTCTGCAATAAACGGCGAGAACTTGAGTTTGTTTTCAATGAACTGCGGAGAGTAGCGGTCGCCATGGCTGGTTTCCGACATATCTTTCAGACGATCAATCACCACCAAGTGACCAGAATCTTTAAAGTAACCCGCATCACCCGTATGCATCCATCCGTCTTGTACGTCTTCGTCATACGCTTCCTGGTTGTTCAGGTAGCCAGTAAACATGCCGGTACTTTTCGCGATGATCTCACCCACGCCATTGCTGTCTGGGTTGATGACTTTCACTTCTGCATTGTCAAACGCGACACCGACCGAATCGTAATCCACGTCATCGGCTTGGTGGACGGTGTACGCACCACACATTTCGGTTTGACCGTAAAGCTGCTTGAGTGGTACACCGATCGCTTGCAGATAGCGGAAAGTATCCGGTCCCATCGCCGCACCACCCGTCGCAGCAGATGCTAGATTCGAGAAACCTAAGCGGTCACGCAAAGCACGTAGCAAAATCCATTCAGCGAGTTTTGAACGTTTGCCCTGCTCCAGTGCTTTGTTGGCTAAGCTCATGCCCAGTTTGTACATCTTCTGTTTAAACGGTGTAGAATCCATCATTCGTGCAGACACGTCTGCCACAATGTTTTCCCATACACGCGGTGCAAGTAGGACGAAGTTCGGGCCAATTTCGCGCAAGTCAGACATCATGGTTTCTTGTTCTTCCACGAAGTTAACGATTTGACGAGAAATCAACGCCTGACCAACCACATACACCTGCTCCATAATCCAAGGCAAAGGCAGAACAGAAACGTAGTTGTCGCCTGGGGAGCGCGGGTCTGCACGCAGATAAGCCGCACAGTGATCCAAGAACGTGCCGCTGTGTAGCTGAGCTAATTTTGGTTTGGAAGTCGTACCCGACGTGGTACAAAGAATCGAAAGATCGCTGCCTTTGGTTGCCGCAACCATATTGAGATATTTATCGGGATCCGCTTTGTCGATCAGTTGACCTTTTTTATAGACCTGCTCAACATCAATCAGTCGTGGGTCGTCGTACTTGCGCATTCCACGCGGGTCACAATAGATAATGAATTCTACGCTTGGGATCTCATCACCGAGTTCAAGTAGCTTATCGCATTGCTCCTCATCTTCCGCAACCACGACTTTTGCTTTGGCATAATTGATGAGGTACGCCACTTCTTCGTGCATGGAGTCTTGATAGATGCCCAGCGAGAAGCCTTTAATCGCATGGGCAGCCAACTCGCCCCATACCCATTCCGGGCGGTTATCACCCAGCAAACCAACGACGTCTTGCTCACCAACACCTAAGTCTTTGAGTGCGAGCGCCATCCACTTCACTCGGTTTTCATAATCTTGCCAAGTGAACTCTCGCCAAATACCAAACTCCTTTTCACGCATTGCGACTTGCTCGGGCCAGTGCTTGGCGTTGTGCTGCAATACTTTTGGAAAGGTATCTAAGCGGGTTATATCTGCCCAATCATTATGTTGCTGTGCCATTATGCACTCTCCTCTAATGTCGGTAGCTCTTCGCCTAAGTACGCTTGTTTCACATGCGGGTTGGCCATCACTTCTTCTGGCTCGCCCATAGCAATGTGTTTACCAAAATCCAACACCAATACGCGGTTAGAGATATCCATCACCACGCCCATATCGTGCTCGATCATGATGATGGTGATGTCTAACTCTTCATTCAGATCCATGATGTAACGCGCCATGTCTTCCTTTTCTTCCAAGTTCATGCCTGCCATCGGTTCATCAAGCAGCAACAACTTAGGTTTTAAGGCAATGGCACGAGCAAGTTCTACACGTTTACGTAAACCGTAAGAAAGTGTGCCAGCGGTGGCTTTGCGAATGTGCTGGATTTCTAGAAAATCGATCACGTCTTCCACGTACTTGCGGTGCGCCATCTCTTCTTTCTGTGCGTTAGAGAACCAATACAGTGGCCCCGTGACGAAGTTGTTTTTTAGTAGGTGATGTCGGCCAACCATAATGTTGTCCAGTACTGACATATGAGAAAAGAGCGCTAAGTTTTGGAAGGTTCTTCCCAACCCTAACTCAGCTCGTTGGCTAGGTGTTCGTTTGGTTACATCATCTCCAGCGAAGATTACAGAGCCTTTGTTTGGTGTGTATCGACCAGAGATGCAATTGAGCATTGAGGTTTTACCTGCACCGTTTGGACCAATGATTGAAAAGATTTCTTTTTCATTCACATGGAAGCTCACGTCAGTTAGAGCTTTCACCCCACCAAAAGCCAATGAAATATCGTTTACCTGCAACAGAGGCGATTCCGATACCATAGTTGATCTCCCTTTCGTTATTTAAGTGCGTTCCATTGAGCACTATTTGATCAAACCTAACTTTGATACTGGTAACCGCTTTTACACCTATGCATCAACTTTGCGTTCAGTTTACGTAAACGTCAATTTAAAATCAGAATAGTGCTTGAAAGATTAAGTTGCAATCGAGTTCATCGAGAAAGATTTGAACTAACGCAAACTTTAAGTAAATAAATTGTTAATAAAAATTATTCTCAGACGACTACATATTCGGATAGTTAGGGCCACCACCACCTTCCGGCGGTGTCCAAGTAATATTTTGACTTGGATCTTTGATGTCGCAGGTCTTACAGTGGATACAGTTCGCCGCATTTATTTGCAGCTCTGGCTGCTGATCCCCCTGTACGATTTCATAAACGCCAGCCGGGCAATAGCGCTGTGCTGGCTCTGCATATAACTCAAGATTCTGCTCGATGGGAATGCGCTGGTTCGCCAAACGTAAGTGGCACGGCTGATCCTCTTCATGGAAGATATTGGATAGATAGACAGAAGAAAGGCGATCGAAACTTAACACACCGTCAGGCTTTGGATAGACAATTTCATTGCTGTTTTCCGCCAATAGCAGAGACTGATGGTCGGGCTTATCACAACGGATATGCCACTTAGCTTTGCCTTTTAACACGTTATGTTCCAGCAGCGCTAAGCCACCGCCCAGCCACGATCCAAAGCGGTGAATGCCACTTGAGAAGTTACGTGCTTGATAAAGCTCTTCATACAGCCAAGACTGTTTGAAATGCTTTTGATAATCAACAGTAACAGACTGACTCTCAAGGGCTTCACATACTGCTTCAGCGGCAAGCATGCCAGATTTCATTGCGGTGTGCGTGCCTTTGATTTTAGCGCCGTTAAGCGTTCCTGCATCACAGCCAATCAACAAGCCACCAGCAAACTGTTGCGTGGGAAGCGAATGGAAACCGCCCTTGGTGATCGCTCTTGCGCCATAACTAATGCGTTTACCATTTTTGAGGTATTGCTCAATCAACGGGTGATGTTTAAAACGCTGAAATTCATCGAATGGACTCAAGTGCGGATTCTTATAGTTCAAGTCAACAATCAACCCGACGGCAACTTGGTTTCCCTCTAAATGGTAGAGGTAGCTGCCACCTGTGGCTTCGTTCGCTAACGGCCAGCCTAAGCCGTGAACCACTAACCCTTGTTGATGCTGCTCTGGTGGTATTTCCCACAACTCTTTAAAGCCGATAGCGTAATGTTGAGGCGTTTTATCTTCAGCGAGATTAAATCGATTAATCAACTGCTTACCAATATGACCCCGCGCGCCTTCAGCAAATAAAGTAAACTTCGCTCGCAGTTCAATACCAGGTTCGAAATTTCCTTTTTGTTCACCATTTTTGTCCAATCCCATATCGCCCGTGATCACGCCACAAACGCGGTTGTCTTCATCGATGATGGCTTGACTGGCGGTAAAACCTGGGTAGATCTCCACCCCTAAGTTCTCAGCCTGCAACGCCATCCATCGGCATAGACTGCCCAAACTTATAATGTAATTACCGTCGTTATGTAACGTATTAGGCACTGCCCAAGAAGGCAGTTCATGACCATTGATTTCATTGCCTAGATAGTAGGTTTTATCTTGGTTTACTTTGGTATTGAGCGGTGCGCCTTTTTCCTGCCAATCTGGAAACAGTTCATCCAAACTGCGCGTTTCAAACACCGCACCCGATAAAATATGCGCTCCAACTTCAGAGCCTTTTTCTACCACGCAAACAGAGAGGTCTTGTTCTTTCTCTGCGGCTAACTGTTTGATTCGGCATGCCGCAGACAAACCTGCGGGACCAGCGCCTACAATCAGAACATCAAATTCCATGCAGTCTCTTTCCATGATTGCATTCCTTTTTCTTTGCATGTTGCCAACTTGTTAAGCAACAATATATTTAAAGTTGACGCAAACGTAAAGGTAAATTAACATCATTTTAAAGACGTCATCACATCGTCTTCACTGTAAACACATAGTCTTCACTGTAAAAAGGAATCTAACGTGAAAATACTAGTGCCAATCAAAAGGGTCATTGATCCCTACGTTAAAGTTCGTGTGAAAGCGGACCATAGCGATGTTGAAACCAATAACGTCAAGATGACGATTAATCCATTTTGCGAAATAGCCGTTGAAGAAGCCGTACGACTAAAAGAGCAAGGTATTGCAGATGAAGTCATCGTTGTCAGTGCTGGCGGTAGCCAATGTCAGGAGCAACTACGTACTGCGCTTGCGTTAGGTGCCGATCGCGCTATTCATGTCGATACTGAAGACAAAATAGAGCCATTAGTCGTCGCTAAGCTGCTCAAATCTCTGGTCGAGCAAGAACAAGCACAGCTTGTGATTACGGGTAAACAGTCGATTGATACCGACAACAACCAAGTGGCTCAGATGTTGGCAGCCCTACTTGACTGGCCTCAAGCAACTTTCGCTTCAGACGTGAAGATAGAAGATCAAAAAGTTCAGGTCGTGAGAGAAGTGGACGGCGGCTTGATGACGGTCGCGATGAACTTACCTGCGGTGATCAGTACTGACTTACGCCTGAATGAACCGCGTTTTGCCTCTTTGCCTAATATCATGAAAGCTAAGCGCAAGCCGTTAGATACAATCACACCTGACAGTCTGGGTGTTGAAGTGGTATTTAGCCAAACCATTCAAGAAGTCACACCGCCAGCGCAAAGAAAAGGTGGCATCAAGGTTGAATCTGTCTCAGAGCTTCTCGATAAGCTGCGTAACGAAGCGAAGGTGATTTCATGAAGAACTTAATCATAGCAGAGCATGACAATAACCAATTGCATGCGGACACACTCAAAGTGGTTAATGCAGCAAAACAAGTCAGCCAAGACAATGTTTTGATCGTAGTAGGCCACCAGTGTGAAGAAGTCGCTCAGCAAGCTTGTCGCGTTGATGGTATATCAAACGTAATTTGTGTCGATGATGAGCAACTTAAGCATCAATTTGCCGAGAGTATCGCACCTATCGTGGTCGGTTTTTCTGAAGGTTTTGACGCCATCTGGGCTAGCTCATCATCAAAAGGAAAAGATCTTGCACCGCGAATTGCAGCGAAGTTCGGCGTTGGGCAAATCTCCGATATTGTCCAAGTTATCGATGAAAACACCTTTATTCGTCCTATTTACGCAGGGAATGCATTTGCCAAAGTGACCACCAGCGACAAGGTTCGCGTCGTCACAGTGCGCGCGTCTGCGTTTGAGCCGGTTACTTGTCACAATCAAGCTGACATTGAGCATCAGCAAGTCACCATCTCAGCTCCAATGGTTGAATTGGTTTCTGTCGATAAAACCGTGTCAGAGCGTCCTGAATTAAGCGCGGCAGAGGTGGTTGTGTCAGGTGGACGCGGAGTCGGTAGCAAAGAGAACTTCGCATTGATCGAACAAGTCGCCGATAAACTGGGGGCCGCCATTGGCGCTTCTCGCGCGGCGGTTGATGCTGGGTTTGTTGCCAACGATTTACAAGTGGGTCAAACCGGTAAAATCGTTGCGCCTAAGCTTTATATTGCAGTTGGGATCTCCGGTGCCATCCAACACCTTGCAGGAATGAAGGAATCCAAGGTGATTGTCGCGATCAACAAAGATCCAGAATCTCCTATCTTTGAAGTTGCCGACTATGGATTGGTTGGTGATTTATTTGAGGTACTACCTCAGCTTGCCGAACAACTTTAAACAATCAGATAAGGGGCGAACACTGCTATGTTCGCCCCTTTATTTTGTTTTGGTCATATTCAAAAAGAATTGAAATTAGAGGGACCTATGCAAAATTCTGCACCTATTTGGTCACCATCTGCTGAGCGCATCAGCAATAGCAACTTGCTACGATTTATCGAGACGGTTAATGCGCACCAAACCGAAGATATCTCAATCAATAATTACACGTCTTTACACCAGTGGTCCATTGACCATAATGACGAATTTTGGCGACATACCTGGCATTTCTGTAACGTCATTGGAAATATTGGCTCGCAAGTCAAAAGCCTTGGTGCTCCCAAGTGGACACAGACAGATTCTACTCAGAGTCATGTAAATAGGGACACCGTATGGTTTGCTGACGCCACGCTGAACTACGCAGAGAATCTCCTCTCTCAGGCCGAACAAACACCTGAGCGTGAGTTTATCGTTTTTACTAATGAAAGCGGTGAACACAAGCAGCTCACTGGTACACAGTTGCTCGAACGAGTGTCTGTCGTTCAGCAATGGCTACTCAATTGTGGTGTTGGCAAAGGCGATGTCGTTGCGGGTTATTTGCCCTACCTTCCAGAAACCGTTATAGCCATGTTGGCTACTACCAGCCTTGGCGCCATTTGGACTTCAACCTCTCCTGATTTTGGTATCGATAGCGTCGTAGAGCGTTTTGGTCAGGTCAAACCGAAAGTTCTTTTTTGCTGTGATGGCTACCAGTTCGGAGGCAAAGCTTTCGATATGACGGACAAAAACACCACTCTTAGTAGTAAGTTAAGCAGTACCTCCGAAGACGCTACTATTAGCGTATGCCAAATCGAATATTTACAAAATGCTAAGAATGCTAGCACTTCTGACTTTGTGTATTGGTCTGATATTACTCACCACTTTTCTCCAAAACCAGTTCAATATCAACCAACACTGTTTAATGACCCGTTATTCGTTTTGTATTCTTCTGGTACAACAGGTCAACCTAAGTGTATTGTCCATTCCGTGGGCGGTACCTTGCTCAATCACCTCAAAGAACATCAACTACATTGCGATATCAAACCACAAGACAAGGTTTTCTACTACACAACATGTGGCTGGATGATGTGGAACTGGCATGTTTCAGCACTTGCGAGTGGTGCTACCTTAGTGATTTACGATGGTAGTCCGGTTTACCCTGATCACTCCGTCTTATGGCGATTAGCGGAAGAACATAGCGTGTCACTGTTTGGTACGTCAGCGAAATACTTAGAAGCACTGGAACATGCGAGCTACTCTCCCAAGTCAGAACATGACCTGAAATCACTCACAACCCTGTGTTCGACTGGTTCGGTGCTTTACCCAGAACAATTTAATTATGTCTATCAGCACATCAAGCAGGACTTGCATCTCGCTTCTATCGCTGGCGGCACGGATATTTGCGGGTGCTTTGTACTTGGAAACCCTATCTCACCAGTTTACAAAGGTGAATGCCAAGGCGCAGGGCTGGGAATCGACGTGCGTGTTTTGGACGACGAGGGAAAAACCATTACACAGCAACGCGGCGAACTGACTTGCAATAACTCACTACCTAACTTCCCTATTGGGTTTTGGCACGACAACGGCGAACGCTATCACAACGCTTATTGGAGCAAGTTTACTGATATCTGGCACCACGGCGACGATGTGATGCAAACCGAACATGGCGGCTTTATTTTTTATGGCCGTAGCGATGCGACATTGAATCCAGGCGGCGTACGAATCGGCACCGCTGAGATCTATCAGCAAGTGAACGCGTTACCCGAGGTCGAGGACTCCATCGCCGTCGGCAAGTTAAACCAGCAGTCTGAAGAAATCTGGTTACTAGTAAAACTCGCTCACGAGGTCGAGTTAACCCAACAACTCACCGATTCAATTCGCCAAACACTAAAATCAAAATGTTCACCACGCCATGTGCCACGCCAAATTTTTGCTATCAGTGGTATTCCTAAAACGCGATCAGGAAAACTGGTTGAACTAGCCGTGAAACAACTGGTGAACGGGCAAGCTGTAAAAAATATTGGTGCCATTGCTAACCCAGAAGTGCTGGAAGAAATTAGCCAGCTGAATCAATAGTGACTATTGGTTAAACAAGAAAAAACTTAATCATTGCGCCAAATCTTATATCCGACCTCTCGCATTGCTCTGCCGAGCAAGTGGGAGGCGACAGGCGCCGTGAGAACGATAAACAACATCGTACCGATAACTCGGGAGATCACGGTGACTTCAGGAGTTGAGAGGGCAACCGCTAGTAGTAAACAACTAACTCCAACGGTACCGGCTTTGGTTGCGGCATGCATTCGGGTATATAGATCTGGCAACCGCAACACACCTAAACTAGCGCTTAGGATCAATAACGTCCCTAAACATAAAAACAGCCCAATCAACACATCCATTATTCTTTCTCCTTCCTTTTAACGATCAAACGCGCAAATGCGATTGTGCCAAGAAATGCGACCAAACCTAATGTAATGGCGATATCTAACAAAGCATCCTCACCACTGTCTAAGGTGTAAACCGTAATAAAGCCGATGGTGATAAATGAAATCAAATCTAACGCCACAACTCGGTCAGCCAGCGTTGGTCCTAAAATTAAACGGAAGAAAGCCATAACAAAACTGAGTAATAGCCCTGCATAGGCAAAAGTGACACTTATTTGCAGCCAACTATCCACGCGTCACCTCCAAAATTCGATGCTCTAATCCGTTTTTAATTCCACGGATAACTTCTTCATGCTCAGGCGCAAACATGGCATGAACGATAAGATGCTTTTTATCAGGCGTAACGTCCAAACTGAGTGTGCCCGGTGTTAAAGAAACCATATTCGCAAGTAAGGTGATTTCAAGGTCGGAATCGACGTCCAAAGGGACATAGACGATATCTGGCTGGCTCAAATGCGTTGGCGTCACGACATCCCACACGACTCTTGCAACCGATATGATCATTTCATAAGCGAAGTACACCAGTAACTTTAATGCCGACGCAAAACGTCGAAAGTAGCTGGTTTTTAATCCAAATGGTTGGCTCAACCGTAAGGCAAAAAAACCGACCGTAAATCCGACAATAAAATTCAAACTCGAATAGCTGCCGTTTAACATCATCCATGCTAATGCTAAGAAAAGATTGAGGAATAGATAGATCATGGATTTCCTCCCAATACCGCTCGAATGTATTCATTCGGATTTAACAGTTGTTCAGCAGCTTGAACAGAAAACTGATAAAAAGGCTCCGCCACAAAGCCTATGACCAACGTGAACATGGTCAATACGGCAATTGGAACGCAATACAACCAATGTACTTTGACTTGCAGAGTCTGTTCTGTTTTCTCCCTAACCGGCTTTTTCCAGAATGCCTCACTCCAAATTTTCGTCATCGAGTAGACGGTAAGCAGCCCCACCAACAGCGCGGTACCGGCTAACCAGTAATATTCAGCCTGTAAACTCGATTTGATCACCAAAAATTTGCCCCAGAAACCAGAGAGCGGCGGAAATCCTGCCAGAGAAAACGCAGGGACAAGAAACAAGAACGCTAACCAAGGCATTGCTTTATATACCCCGCCCAAATGTTCAAGTTGACTAGAGCCATATTTGCGCTCAATAAAGCCACCGATTAAGAACAAATTCGCTTTTACAATGATGTGATGAACAATGTAGAAAATAGCACCAGCTAAAGCTAAGGGAGTGTAAATCGCCAACCCCATGATCATATAGCCTATTTGGCTAATGATGTGAAAAGAAAGAATCTTCTTAATGTCGAATTGACTTGCCGCCCCCAAAACACCCGTTAACATGGTGAGGCCAGCAATCCAAATCAACGTCGGCTGCCAACCACTCTCGGCGAGCGGAAATACTAATGTGAAGACTCGTATTAACGCGTATACGCCGACTTTAGTAAGCAACGCAGCAAACAGCGCAACCACACCACTTGGTAAGGTGTGATAAGAAGCTGGCAACCAAGCAAATAAAGGAAATAGTGCCGCTTTGATAGAAAATGCAAACAAAAACAAGGCGGACAACATCATGTTGATGCTCAGTTCGCTCTCTCCCGCTTTGGTATAGAGATCGGCCAAGTTCAAGGTGCCCGTTGCGCCATACAACAAACCGATGGCAAGTAAGAACACTAGCGTCGAAATCAGGTTCAACATCACATACTTCACTGCCCCATCAATTTGAGTTTTCGTTGCATCTAATACCATTAAACCAAATGACGCGATGAGCATGACCTCGAACCAAACATACAGATTAAAAATATCTCCGGTGAGGAACGCGCCATAAACACCAGCAAGCAACACGTGCGTCAACGCATGGTAATTGCTATAGGAAGGTTTTCGGTGAAGGTCCGCCATGGCATAGAAAACACATATCGCACCAATCACCGCCGTAATCATCACCATGGCAACGCTGAAGTAATCTGCGACAAAAACGATACCAAACGGTGCTTGCCACTGGCCAAAAGCAACGGCTTGAATACCATTACTTATGATGTTTTCTGTGAGAAAGCCTGCGACAACAAGGTTCAAAATCGCACTCGCGCCACTTAACCACTCAGCACTTTTTGTTGAGCGACGTACAAAGAAAATGGTCAGCGCCGTACTCAATGAAAGAACAACAGGTAACGTCAGTAAAATCGAACTCATTGACCCTCCTCATAACGTTGCATTTCATCGACGTCTGCGGTTCCAGAATCTTTATAAGCTCGATAGAACAACATTAAAGCAAAAATAAGTAGCCCAAAACCGATGACTATCGCGGTTAAAATCAGTGCTTGAGGTAATGGGTTTGCCGCGCCATCTGGTGGCAAAAGTGCATTATCGCCAATCAATGGCGGCTCTCCAGGAGTCAGCCTTCCCGCGGTAAAAATAGCAAGGTTAACCGCACTACTGAGTAACATGATACCGAACAAAAGACGCAAGATATGCTTTTCTAGCATTAAGTAAACGCCTGCGGCAACAAGTATTCCAACGACAACACTCCAGACTATTTCCATTACTCTAGCTCCTCATTAATACGAAGCAACATCCCCATCACGCCACCTATAACGGCAAGATAAACACCTACATCAAAAACCAACGGCGTACCCAGTGGTATCACATCTTTCCACCACAACCCGGTTAAAAACGGTTTATCAAACGCAAAGCTCAAAGCACCAGATATTAAGCTCAATGCGATGCCAGATAACGCAATGAAAAACGGCTTGAAATACAATCTAGAACGAACGTATTTCGGTGATTCCGCGAACATGAGAAGCGATAAGCCAATAACGGCAATCAATGCACCAATGAAGCCACCACCCGGTTCGTTATGACCACGTAATAACAGATACACTGAGAACACGAGCATGAGCGCCGCGACGATATGTGCCGTGGTTGCAAAAATTAATGATTGAATACGGTTTTGCTTTTTCGCTCTTGTCTTAAGCAAGCTCACTGCTGCAATCCCAGCAATGACAACGACGACAACCTCTCCCAATGTATCGAACGCACGAAAGTCGACGAGAATGACGTTGACAATATTGCGCCCATGCCCGCCTGGGACACTATTTTCCGCAAAGAATTCAGACACCGATGAATCCATCGGCTGGGACGTGATTCCTAACAAGAGGAAAGTAATCGAAACACCTATCACGCCCGCTATACAAACATTCGCCAATTTGCGTTTTATTGAATGCTTGGGCACGGTGGTTAAACGCGGCATATGACGCATTAACAATGCTAAAAAGACCACCATTAATGTTTCCACTAACAGTAAAGTCTTCGCGACGTCCGGAGCACTGTAGATCATAAAAACAAGCGTGGTCATAAAACCAATCATACCTAGCGCAGAAATCGCAAGAAGCCTTGAGTGAGACAACGTACATACGAGCGCTGCACCAATCAGCAATAAGGCAATGCCAATCTCATAGAAAGCCACGTTTGAAAGCTGCTCTAACAAAGGCAGAGGAATAAATGCTACCTGACCAAGTAAAGCGACGGCGAGTACCGCGAAAAATAGCAGGACATAACGACTCAACTTCTTTTGCTGCAACAGCGCCGTTTGCCACTTCGCCAGTGTCATCATGCCATCTAATAGTCGTTCAAAAACATTCTCCGCTTTGGGGACGAATAGATGTAACCGCTGAAAAAATGCAGACACAGTAGGATAAACACGGTACACCACATACCCCAATACTAGCGTGATAACGCTTAGGACCAGCGGTACATTCACTCCATGCCATAATGATGTCGCTTTAATATCGGCTGCAGGCAGAATGTCAGCAGAGCCAGGAAAGATGATGTGGTGATCTAACCAATTTAAACCGACTAACGGAACGATGAGACTGCCAAGTGCCAAGAGTAAAGGTGAAACCCACATAGCCTTTTTGGCCTCAATCGGCTTCGTTTCAATTGGCACGAGATCACGGCGAGCAAAGAATGGTCTCGCAATAAGCATAATGGTTAGCGCAACCATCAATATATTGACCATTAAAAGTACAAAGGCGATCCAGTTATTGAGCTCTACTGCGGATTTGTACATGTATTCTTTGCTCAAAAAGCCTAACAACGGCGGAAACCCAGCTTTTGACAATGCAGCCAAACTCCCCGCAACCATGCTGATGACGAGCACTGACTTCAAGCCGTACAGTTGATCGATATCTCGTGTTCCTGTCGCTTTGTCGATATTGCCCACCACCATAAACAGCGCTGCTTTATAGAAAGAGTGGGCAAGGATAAACATCAATACCGCACTCACGGCCAATTCTGTGCCCATACCTAACAATAATGTTAATTTACCCAAAGCAACATTCGTGCTGTAGGCTAGCATCAGCTTCAAGTCAGTTTGTTTTAATGCGACAAACGTGCACCAAACGGCGGTGATACTCCCTGTGATCACTAGGGCATAAAACCAAACCTCGCTATGAGCATAAACTGGCGATAAACGCGCTAACAAGTAAATGCCCGCCTTTACCATTGTTGCCGAGTGTAAATACGCACTGACTGGAGTGGGCGCTGCCATCGCGTTAGGTAGCCAAAAATGAAACGGGAACTGCGCAGATTTAGTAAATGCACCAAGTAGTATGAGCACTAGAGATGGCATAAACCATTCGTGCTGCGCAATCGTGTCCGCCTGAGCGATGATCGTATGTAACTCATAACTCCCTGCCATCGCTCCCAGCAAGATAAGGCCAGCTAACAACGCTAATCCACCAGCACCGGTAACGATCAACGACTGCAGTGCATTTTTTCGTGACGTTTTGTTTTCGTGATTAAAACCAATCAGCAAGTAAGAAGTGATGGTGGTGAGTTCCCAGAAAACGAACAACAATAGGATGTTATCGCTCATCACAATCCCTAGCATGGCAAGCATGAATAGGGTTAGGTATAAATGAAAGGAAAATCGGCTATCACTCTCTCGTAAGTAAGCCAAAGCGTATATTTGGATCAGTGCGCCAATCCCACTGATCAGCCCGGCAAAAAGGAATGACAGACCATCTAACCTAAAGCTGAAGTTAATATCGAGGCCAGGTATCCATTCCGCATTCCAGCTTACGCCTGCGGGTGTGTAGATGTAAAAAAGAAAAGAGAAGATTAAAATTGGCAGCACAGGGAAAATCAGTAAGACCAACTGATTATCGGGATTTTTCGGCAGGTTTTCTTTACCCGTTATGCTATTCAACATCGCAGCCCATTCATTTTTATAAGAAAGTTCGCCCTATTTGGCGCAAAGATAAAAAGCTCCACTTGATTGTTTTAGCCCAAGTATTTCAAAAAAGATCATAAAACCAAGGGATAAGTAGCAAACAGCAATCACTGAATGCTACTTAAAGGAACGTTAATACAAACAGCTACTTACTGTCCGCTACGGTGTAAGAACGTAGATCACTACTTACGTGTTCTCGACTGAATGTGTATGGATTATCGTCATCAGTTAACTCGAACGCATCGTAGGTGCAGTCACCGATATCATTTCTCGGACAAACATAAACGTTCGAACGTTCTATCATTTCTGTGTGGCATTTCGGGCATAGGTTTTTCATGTCACTCTCCTCTGATAACTTATTGATACACTGATAATTCCATGTTCTAGAACTCCGTCTCCCTCCTTTACCTAAAACAACCACTTAAACCCAGGTTTGTTACACACCAATTACTGAATCGGCGATACAAAACCATCGGGCTTAAGAGCGACCAAACTACAGTTTATAGATTGCAAAATGTTTTCAGCCGTATTACCAATGACGTAGCCAGATATCCCAGTTCTCGCTAAGGTACCCATGACTAGAACGTCCACTTCTATGCTTTCTACGTAATCCGGGATTTTTTCATCAGGCTTTCCGTGTAAATGATGAATCACAATTTCACCCGTAATCCCCGACTCTTCCAGCAGTTGTTGTAGAGCTTGTTTATGATCGGCTTTTGCTTTGTCGAGTTCATGTTTCAACTCAGCATCGTCGACTTGAATCCAAGCATTGTCATGTAGGTAATTCTCTAAGTAATATTCCCAGCAAGAAATCACATGTAAACGACTGTCACAGGTGTCGGCTATTGAACGAGATAATTCAAGTAAACGCACCGCTAATGAGTGCTGTTCATCGCTCGCCGTTAACGGATCTATAGCAACAGCCACACGGCGTTTGTCTCTCGGCTTATCAATCGGTCGGTGTAACCATAATGGACAAGGGCATTTGCGTAACAGTGTCATATCAATGGCTTTGAAGCCTTCAGCGCCTTCACCGAGTGGTTCAGCTTCTTTGATGATAAGATCTTTGTTGTCAGCTAATGCTTCTTTAATGATACAGACAGCGGGTTTTTCACTGCTTTTCACAGTAAGAGGAAATGCCAGATCATCTTCAGAAAGATCGAGCTTCTGTCTGTATTCCTGAATGCTTTGTTTGAGGGAGCCTTGTAGCGATTGCTCATAACTTTGCTGATACTGGAGCATATCCGCGGGGAAGTCGGGGCACGCAATTAGCCCTGAAACAGGCACTTTGTTGCTGGATGCGATCCTCATCGCTTGTTCGAGCGCCTCACTATGACCAGGCAATCCTTGTGTTGCAAAAAGTATGTTCGCGAATCGTTTCATACACACCTCCTTGTTTGGTTAAATATTAACCATCCACAAAGTATAATACCTAACGGATAATTGTAACGGCTTGTGACGTTGATGAAATCAATTCTCATTAAGCTATGGATATTGCTTCATTTTGCTTTACGTCACCTTCTCCTTTTCTTTACGACTGTGGCCCGCTGACCCCAATAGAGCTACATACTAAAAATTGAGACCAAATAAAAACCCAAATTACTCAAAGTTTTTTCTCACCTTGAGTAACTTGGGTATAAGCAATAACACACTTAGGCTACGGACTTAAATGGGTAACCTAAATTTTCATACGACTTAGTTGAAAGATGCCATATCAATCACGAATCAGTGTGCAAATATTCACAGCCCTAATGATCCAGAAGTCGCTGTAAATTAATGTTAAGGTTGCTGTTTTGTTGGTGCCAAAGCAATTTCGCGAACACATACACCTTGCGGTTGCTGATAAGCAAACAGCACTGCTCGTGCAATATCGTCGGCTGCCAACACGCCCCCCATATCCTCTTTCCAAGCATCATAACCATCTTTAATATCTTGAGACGTAGTATGTGAAAGTAATTCAGTTTCCACTGCGCCAGGTGCAATAGTCGTAACACGAACATTCGATGATGCGACTTCTTCACGTACGTTTTCAGAAATCGCATGAACCGCAAATTTGGTACCACAGTAAGCGGCATGATCAGGAAATGTTTTCTTGCCCGCAATAGAGCTGATATTAATGATCGTACCACTGTTACGCGCTTTCATCGGTGCTAAAACGGACTGCATGCCATTTAGCAAGCCAAGTACGTTCACATCAAACATGCGCTTCCACTCCGATGCGTCCTGAGTATCTATCTGGCCTAGAAGCATAACGCCTGCGTTATTTACAAGTGCATCTACCGGACCATACAACGCTTCTGCTTTCTCAATTGCCGCTTCAAAAGAAGCTTTATCGGTCACATCTACCTTTTCACAAAGCGTATTTGGTAAGTTTAATGCTTCTAAACGTTCTACACGTCTTGCTAACAAAAGAAGAGCATGGCCCTGTTCGCTGAAATGACGTGCAATCGCTTCACCAATGCCTGAACTAGCGCCTGTAATAACAATTAACTTTTTCATTTTGAATCCTTAATAGAACGGTTTACCTCAATGGCGATAAGTTTAAGAAAACTTTGTTTGTTGATATATACCGACCTAGTTGAAACACTGTTGTTATACTGCAACAATACTTTTTTGAATTACGCAGAAGTCATCATGCAAACACACATCAACCTTGCGGATATCCGCTCTTTCGTCCTAATCGCTCAACTAGGAAACTTCACGAAAGCAGCAGAGCAACTTGGCGTTTCTCGCTCACACGTTTCACGTCAAATAACAAATCTGGAACAACAGATTGGTGCCACTTTGCTACAAAGAACCACTCGAACACTGAAGCTCACCGAAGCAGGCAAGGTTCTGTATAAACAGTGTGAAACCGCCCTTCACAATATTGATCAAGCTGTTATGGCAGTGGTTGATGATGTAGAAGAATTAAGAGGCGAAATTCGTATCAACTGCGTGGGGGGGTATTTAGGGGAAGACGTTGTCGCAGATATCGTTGCTCAGTTTCTAATCCAACACCCACAAGTGAACATTAACTTAGATTTTAGCAGCCATCGTGTCGATTTAATCGCGGATGAATTCGACATCGCTTTTCGAATGGGAAAGTTAGACGACTCCAACTTTATCGCTCGCAAACTGATTGATGTGGAAATGGGGACGTACGCAAGCCCAAGTTATTTAGAAACACATGGCTATCCTTCGCATCCAAAAGACTTAGAAAAACACATTTGTTTGACAGGTAGTGTGACACGCTGGGCATTCGAGAACACAAATACAAAGCAGTCAACGGAACACCAGATACGTGGACAGTTACGATGTAAGAGTGGCAGAGTAATGATAAAAGCAGCGTTGGCGGGAAATGGTATCATCCGTGTACCAGCACTTTATTGCCAACAAGAACTCCAGACAGGCAAGCTAAAAGAAGTGTTTACCGACTGGAGCATTCCGAGTGTGGAGTTTTCACTCCTTTACCATCACGACCGACATCAACCAAAACGCATCCGAGCCTTTATTGACTTTGCTACTCAATATTTTCGTCAGCTGCCGAGTAAACACAAGTAACGTGCTCGATAGCATTTCCCTATGTGAACCAATATATACGGAATCTATAAAGCCCAAATTTGTACTAAAGAAATACGTAAGCATCGTGATGTTTTAAGGTCTAGTTTTCATAAACATTAGCGGTGTTTGCCCAGTTTGCTTTTTGAAAAATGCAATAAAAGCACTGTCTGAAGAAAACTCCAGCCAATCAGCAACGGCGCTGACTTGCATTCCCGTTGATAACAATTCAACTGCTTTTAAGAGCCTCCACTGTTGACGCCAATCTTGATAATTCATACCCGTTTCCGACTTAAATAATCGTGTTACCGTCTTAGTACTTGCCCCCACTTTGTCTGCAAGAGTAGTAAGCGAAGGAGCGAGAAATGAAGGTTCCACCACCTCTCGGCGAAACGTTGCTAAACGCCGATGTGATGCCAAAGGCAACTGAAACGAATAACGTTTCGCAGCATAAAACTCCTCCCAAAAAAGCGCCGTCGTATTTACCATCTCGCTGTTAGGTTTACCCCACTCCCAAAATGACATTTTATCAATGAGGGCTTGGAGTAAATTATTCACTTCTATCATCGTGATCTTACTCGGACACGCAAACACCTCACAATCAAAATACAAAGATCGATACGCAACCACATTCGTCATCAGTGCGCGATGCGGCGTATTAGGTGGGATCCAAACCGCCTTTGTCGGGGGCAGAATACAAATCGAATCTTTCAGAGCAAAACTCATACAACCTTGAGGTGCGTACAACAATTGCCCTTTCTTGTGCTGATGCATACCTGAGTCGTGCTTGCCAATATCCGCAGCAATTCCCACTACACAATTAGAAATTTTGTCTGCGTCAAATTGTGTTTCTTCGTCAATAAGTGCCATTTTGTCCGAATGTTGATGCATTTGGTTTTTATGTTGTTATTAGATCAATCATAGCCTCATTTATACTGCCCGCCAACTTCATTAACGATGGGTAACAATATGAATACTAAGCCCTCTTTATGGCTCATGCTGGTTATGTTGATGTTTCCACAAATTGTAGAAACCATCTATAGCCCAGCGTTGAGCTCAATCGCTCTATCATTTGATGTAAACCACGCACAAGCAGCCCAAACATTGTCGATTTACTTCCTAGCTTTTGCCATTGGCGTTGTAGTTTGGGGAGTGCTCGCAGATAAACTGGGAAGAAGGCCTACCATGCTTATTGGGCTCTTTATCTATAGTTGTGCGTCTTTACTCGCAACTCAAACCGAGAGTTTTGCTGTTGTCATGGCTGCGCGAGCTCTGAGCGCATTTGGTATCGCGGTAGGTTCCGTTGTCACACAGACCATGCTTCGTGACGCGTTTGACGGTCAAGAACTGAGTAAAGTCTTCAGCTTAATGGGGATGGGTATATCAATCAGCCCGGTAGTAGGCATGCTATTAGGCGGGCAGCTTACAGGGCTTGGTGGATATCGTTATGTGTTTTTCGCTTTATTTTTAATCGCGTTAGTATTGCTCGCTTATAACGTTATTAAACTTCCTGAAACACAGAAGGAACAGACACCAGTACGGTTGCGTCAACTTAGCTGGAAAATGGTAAGAGACGCGCGAATTTGGCGCTCAGGATTACTGGTTGCTTTGTATAACATTGCTCTATTTTCTTATTACCAGCTTGGCGCATTTACTTTCTCAGCACTTGGGTATAGCTCCGAACAATTTGGATACAGTGGCATGGTACTGGGGTTAGGCACTCTGCTTGGGAGTTATTTAAACAAATCCCTAGTGTCTAAAAATGTTCGAAAAAACCAACTACTTTGGCTCTCCGCAGTATTGCTTAGTTTGGGATCAGTCGGTGTGTTGATTCTGAGCCAATCAATCTGGTTTGTTGCTCCAATGATGTTAGTCGTCATGTCGTATGGGATTGCGATACCCAACATACTCAGTGATGCACTCGTTGATTATAAACAACAGGTAGGTAGCGCAGGTGCTTTATTTGGGCTCATGTACTACATCATGATCGGGACGGGATTAGCGATGGCTGGAACAGTACAAAACTTAGGTGTCGTTCTATTAGCATGTAGCTGTTTAGCGATTTTATTAGCGTTTTCTACAAAACAAGTTCATACCGACTTGTGAGTATAATAATGAAATACTCTCCGTAATGGTTCACCGAGAATCTAGAGAATTTTTCAATCAATAGGAACTGAGGAGCACAATAGTAACCGCTCCTCAGTTGTCTTCTAGAGGGCGATCTAAACTAAATTAACCTTAAAGAAGCTCTCTAATTTATCAAATGGGATCACATCCAATTGATCGTAGAGATCCGTATGATTCGCATTTGGAATGATCATCAATTCTTTAGGCTCTGCCGCCGCTTCATACGCCGTTTCACTGAAATAGCGAGAGTGCGCCTTTTCGCCATGAATGAACAACACTGGGCGTGGAGATATCTCTTCAATGTAGGTCAGAATTGGCATATTCATAAACGACAGCGGCGTTGTGAGTGTCCATGCTGCATTTGAGTTAATCGCTCGTGGATGAAAGCCTCGTTCAGGAGACTTGTAATAGGCTGCATACTCAACAACAAATTGGGGCTCACCTCCAACTAACTCAAGCGATACTGGCCCGTAAGTAGGTGTTCCATTTTCGGCATCTTCCCATCGTTGCAGGCTTAGCTGCTCTAACGTTTGCGTGCGCTGTTCAAACGTCGTACTATCGTTATAGCCTTTAGACATTACACGGGTCATATCATACATCGTACTGGTTGCGACTGCTTTGACGCGTTTATCTGCAGCAACTGCGTTTAACGCCATGCCGCCCCAACCACATATGCCTATCACACCAATTTTCTGACGATCAACGTCTTTCTGTAGGCCAATAAAGTCCACAGCTGCGCTAAAGTCCTCTGTATTGATATCAGGTGATGCAACGTTTCTTGGTTCACCACCACTCTCTCCGGTATACGATGGATCAAACGCTAAAGTAATGAAGCCTCGATCGGCTAATGTTTGAGCATATAACCCTGAAGACTGCTCTTTCACAGCGCCAAATGGACCACTAATGACGATAGCCGCAAGCTTGCCACTTTTATTTTTAGGTTGATAAAGATCCGCTGCCAACGTGATGCCATAACGGTTTTTAAAACTCACTTTGCGATGTTGAACTTGGTTACTTTTCGTAAATGTTTTATCCCAAGTGTCACCAAGATTTATTTGCGTCTCAGCTTGAACGGAACTCGTTGAGAGCGATCCGACTCCCATAGCAACCACGCTGGCACCCGTCATTTTCATCATATTGCGACGACCTTCATCAGGTTCATCTTGGTAACTTGCTTGATTGTCGTTCTGGCTTTTCATGGTAGACACTCCTAATTAACGTAACACACGATGAGTACAGTACGCGGATGCTTTATCGCTCCTACTTTACTGACACGTACATTGTTGCAACTTTCGTATTTTTTCGTTAACCAGATACTACGCATTGCTTGCCTAATCTTCCGAAGATTGGTCTAAACCTGCCATAACGGTAAGTGCCTAAGTCAATTAGTCTCAGGGGCTCACATGAGCCACTCTCATCGCAAAACTATGAAATTTACCTAAAGCTTGATAATCGTTGTGAAACCATCTATCAAAAACTTTCGCCCCAAAATCGTTCCTCCGACAAAGCTATGACATTTTCAAACCATATGTTAACTAAATGCTAAGGGGTACTGATAAAACTAGCAAAGTACTTACTAAATAATAAAGTGGCTCGCTCGTTATGCCAAAAATTCAAATATCACTTTATTTTCAAAACCAGCTATTGAAATCTGCAAAGTGTATGGGGGTTAATAATCCTGTTCTACGTGCGAAGTACTCTAACCAACGGCGAATGGCTCCGAATACCACCTATAGCTATCGCATTCCAGAGAGAGCACATAAATTATGCACCAGCGTGCACTAATAGTTAAAATGATTGGTGATAGCTACGTTAATTAAATGATTCTGTCAAATTAGAAGAGAATACAAGCCCATTAAGCTGATTTTGTTCACATATAACCTTGAACTTCTCAGTACAGTATAAGTTGCCGGCCCCTTCTAATCTCGATTTAAAGATCACTTTATCTTTTACATCGTCATCAATGAACACAAGGACCTCTAACCCGTCCGGGCTTCCATATGAGATCTTTTCTATACATTTTTGTCTATCTTCTTTTCCAAAAGTCAGCGATGTATATAAATACCATTTCTCGCCTTGATAGTTAACAGGTAAAAACTCCCCGCCCTCTGATAGATAAGTATTCAAGATTTCATATGCCCTCGGAGATAAAACAAGATATGTACGCAACCATAAGCTAATATCAGGTAATTCAGAATTTTTTGTTAACACGTCTTCAAACTCGACTACCGCAGGCTTCCAAATACCTTTCAGAGATTTATTTTCAACACCCTGTAATAAGATCTTCTCAAAATAATTGAAATCCCCCAGCTGGGTAGCGACTTCATCGGGACAAGTGCATATCGTCTGAAACACATGTAAATTATCGTTAATCTTATAAACCGTCATCATCTTTTCCAAGCTTCACTCTTACCTTCCAATAAGTAAATGTTATCCTTTAAGTCTATTTTGACTCGAAATAAGTTCACTTCAAAGTGCTGATTACGAAGAATTGCATTATAAAATTGGCGTTAATACAAGAGGTCATTTTTGATAAGTCAATTTTTTGCCGACCGATTAGTTAACTAAATGGGTCTGTCAAACTAGATGAGAACACAACTCCACCTAGATCATTTCTCTCGCACAAACTCTTAAACGATTCCGTACAATACAGAAAGGTCGGTCCTAGCATCTTTGACTTAAAAACGGCCTTTTCCGTAACACCGTTTCCATTAAACACTAACACCTCTAAACCTGCTAAGCTACCATATTCAAGTTTTTGGACACACTTGTCTTTATCTTCTGGCCCAAACTCCAATGGTGTATATAAGTACCACTCTTCTCCTTGATAACGAATCGATAAGAACTCACCTACTTTGCTCAGTGGTTCTTTTAAATATGCATAAGATTTAGGGGAAAGCACTAAAAAAACTCGTAGCCATAAACTGATATCTGGAAGTAATGAGTCTTTCTTGAGAACATCTTCAAACTCAATATCCACTTCACCCCATATACTTTTTAAAGAAAAGTTTTCTAATGGCTGCACAACGATTTTTTCTATTAAATCTATATCACCTAACTGCCTAGCGACAGAACTAGGCGTAGTGCTCACAATTTTATATTCATTGTGACAGTCGGAAATTTTATAAATCATTATAGGCCTCTTCAGTACTCATTTATCCTTTCAGGTATGGTCTTAGGATATATTCATTTTTTCAAATGATTTTTTACTGGAAGGAAAGAAGCTATAAAGGACAAGATAACAAAATAAAAGAGTCTCTCTACCTTAATGAGGCTAGGATTCCAACGGTGCTGATGGTGAAGCGTAACTTCTCAACTCCGTTACGACTTCAATTCCGTATTTAAGCTTGTCAATTAGCCATGGTCATATTACATTTCGACCTGTCACCACTTTCCAGTTTCAGAACAAAGAAGAGCTTTAATGGTTCAGCATCCAACTGCTGTTGATCGCCTCTCCCTGCTCATCCAGTTTATGAATAATATAGTCGATAAATACTTTTACTTTCGCGGGCACAAACTTGCGACTTGGATAGTATATATAGACACCTTGACCATCGGTTCTTTGAGGTTCAGAAACCAACATCAGTTTACCTTGCTGTACTAAGTCTCGAGCAAGATATTGGGGCATCAGTGCAATCCCTGCTCCTAAACTCGCTAAAGAGGCCATCGCATAACCATTGTCTACTGTCACTTGATGTGTAGGACTAAATTCTACTAATTGACCATCTAAAGGCATCGTCAAGGTAAGCAAGCGCCCCGATTGTTTATAGCGGTACATTATCCATTTGTGCTGGTTAAGCGCTTCAACACTCTGAGGCCGACCAAACTTCTTTATGTACTCCGGACTGGCAAACATACCCATATCAATAGGACATAATCGCCTCGCAATTAAGTTGCTGTCATTTAGTCTCCCGCTTCGAATAGCAACGTCCATCCCACTCTCCAATATACTGGTGTATTCATCGGAAAAGCTAAGATCCAACTTCACTTCAGGGTAACGTTCGCAAAACTCTGGAATCAGCGGAGTTATATAGTTTTGCCCGAACGATAAAGGAAGGCTGACACGAAGTGTACCAAACGGAGATGCAATACTTTGATGAAGCTGCTCTTCACTACTTTTGAGCAAGTTGATCACTTCTCTTGCCGTCTCAAGGTAGTTAAACCCCGCTTCAGTGAGCTGGAGTTGACGTGTTGTACGGTGAACTAAACGAACACCCAAATCCTGTTCTAGGCGAGCAATCGCTTTACTAACAGTAGAAGGCGACTGCCCTAATTGATTCGCGACTGCTGTAAAGTTCCCTAAGTCCACAACAGATACAAACAACTTTATTAATGACAGCTTATCCATAACGCTCACAATTAATGAAAAATAATCACATCTAATATGACAGAAAAAGTATTTTTGTGTCATGCAAACTTTTCTAGTATTTCGGAAAAGCATACCTAGCTATGGATATTTCTACTGACCTCAGAGACGACAAATAAAGCCAACACCATTAACTCTACACTCAGAATGCTCGGGCTTACGGCATTTTCTCCAACCTTTAATTCCATTGCATCTCATTAAATGCAATGAAACATACTGAACCTGCTCTAACACGGTAAGAGGTTTTAATGACAAGAATTCAACTTAAACGCGAAGTGATCTGTTTTGCTGGCGATTCAGGAGATGGTATCCAATTACTTGGAGAACGCTTTTCAGACAACTCGTCGAAACAAGGAAACGATGTCATGACGTTACCTGATTATCCAGCTGAGATACGGGCTCCGGCAGGAACCACATCTGGAGTATCGGCTTTTCAGATGCAATTTGCCTCAACAGAGATTTATACTCCTGGCGACGATTTTTCAGTCTTAATCGCTCTGAATGCCGCTGCATTAAAAACCAAAATCTCACAACTCGTTGAAGGCGGTTTGGTGCTTATTGATCTCGATGGTTTTAATAAAAAAAACCTTGAGCTTGCTGGCTATGAATCTAACCCATTGAGCGATGGTAGCCTCGCAGATTATCGAGTGATTAGTGACAGTTTTACGCGTTTAACCGTTCAATCTCTTTCTGAGTTAAACATTGCGCCTAAAGTAGTGAAGCGAAGCAAAAACTTTTTTATGCTTGGTATTGTTTTATGGATTTACAGTCGTCCGCTAGAACCGACCATTGAATGGCTAAATAATAAATTCGCTGACAATCCGCAAGCGAGAGAGGCAAATACTTTAGCCATAAAGTCGGGATTTAATTATGCTGAAACAACCGAAATATTCAGCGACTGTTTTCAGGTTGCTCCCGTAGCAGATAAAACTGGCTTGTATCGTACTGTTTCAGGGAACGAAGCATTATCGCTTGGGTTAATATGCGCAGCAGAAAAACTCCAACGCCAGCTATTTTTGGGCTCTTACCCCATAACACCCGCCTCAGATATTCTACACACACTATCAACCTATCAACACTTTGGGGTCACGACATTCCAAGCAGAAGATGAGATTGCAGCTGCTTGTTCAGCTTTAGGTGCATCTTATGCTGGAGGTTTAGGAGTCACATCAACGTCCGGCCCTGGATTATGTTTGAAAGCAGAGACCATTAACCTTGCCGTAATGGCGGAGTTGCCAATGGTTGTTATCAACGTACAACGTGGAGGCCCCTCCACGGGTCTACCGACTAAAACAGAGCAATCAGACTTGCTTTTGTCTTTGTATGGTAGAAATGGGGATTCACCACTCCCAGTGTTGGCTCCTGCCTCTCCTGCAGACTGCTTTGATATGGCAATCGAGGCCTGTCGAATTGCCACTACATTTATGACGCCAGTGATCTTATTGAGTGACGGTTACTTAGCAAACGGCTCCGAATCTTGGCTCGTGCCCAACCCTGATGAGATTAAGCTCACTGCCGAGGCAGCAAAAGCAAACATAAGCCCGTTTTATCCCTATGCCCGTGATGACGTGTATTACAGAAGAGAGTGGGTCACGCCTGGTACAAAAGAGAAAATGCACCGCATTGGAGGGTTAGAAAAGCAAGCGATTACTGGCAACCCTTCTCATGATCCTGAAAACCACCAGCGCATGACTGATGAAAGAGCAAAAAAAATAAATAACATCTGCCATTTCATCCCTAAACAAACGCTAACAGGCAGTACTCAAGACTCACTGCTAGTGCTAAGTTGGGGAGGCACGCAAGGTTCTGTGTCGACCGCAATTGAGCATCTGAGAAATCAAGGCGCATCGGTTGCCCACGCCCATATTAAATATCTAAACCCGTTTCCAATCAATTTGGAAGAGATCATTAGCCAATTCAAACATGTGCTTGTTTTTGAGTTGAATAACCAACAACTCGTCAAAGTGATTCGCTCACAATATGCCATTTCTGCACGCTCCGTAACCCAAGTTAAGGGGTTACCATTCAAAGTTCACGAGGTCATTGAGTCTATTAACCAACACCTGAAGGATATTAAAAATGACGACTAAGGTACTCAACCGCAAAGATTTCGCATCTGATGTTGAAGTCAAATGGTGTCGAGGCTGTGGTGATTTTAACGTATTAAAAACGATGCAGTCCGTTCTAGCACGATTAGGTCGAACTAAAGAGAACACCGTATTCATCTCAGGGATCGGCTGCTCATCTCGTTTTCCTTATTATCTCGATACTTATGGATTTCATACGATTCACGGCCGTGCCCCTGCCATCGCTACTGGTGTAAAAGCGAGCAACCCAGAGTTAGATGTTTGGGTTGTAACTGGCGATGGTGACGCACTGAGTATTGGCGGTAATCACTTTATTCACGCGATTCGACGCAACCAAGACATTAAAATTTTGCTTTTTAATAATGCTGTCTACGGACTTACCAAAGGCCAATTTTCTCCGACAAGCGAACAGGGCTTCATTTCTAAGTCGAGCCCTGAAGGCTCTCCCGATCAAGCGCTTAAACCTCTGGCATTAGCAGCATCCGCAGGTGCTACGTTCATAGCACGAACATCAGACAATGATCCTACACACATGACGATGGTGTTAGAGGCTGCTGCCGCGCATTCGGGCACTGCTGTGGTTGAAATCCTGCAAAACTGCGTCATTTTTAACGATAAAGTGCACGAACCTTACAACGGCCCAGCTAATAGAAGCGAACATCTACTTTATCTCTCAGATAATGAACCGTTATTGTTTGGTAAAACACACTCAAAAGCATTGATCAATAAAGGGTTTGGCTTCGAGATTGTCGAATCAGAGGCCCCGAACCTTTTGCTCCACTCCAGTCAATGCGAGGAGTCATACTATGCTTATGCGCTTGCTAACTTGAGCTATCCAGACTTTCCCGTACCCGTGGGCGTTTTTCGTTCAGTGACTCGACCTACTTTTGATCAGGTCATTCGACATCAAAAACACCAAGCAACTCTAAAATATGGCCAAGGCGACTTAACCGAATTGCTCAAACAAAACAGTTATGAGCGTCTCTGCTAACAATTGAAAGAGCCAACTATTGAGGTAACCTTCCCTGCAAAAATGAAACTAAAAGGTTTCCAATTCTAGTTGGCGACTTGCTGAATGATGAGTTGATAAGGAAGTGTGGTGGTTGCAGATATCCATCACACTAAAAAGAGGCTCTATAATGAGCCTCTTCTGTTTTTTAAAATAGTGACATCGTCACTCTTCTGAATGGTTTCTATCGTATTCAGCGCTTGCCTTTTTCAGCCCTTCTAAATCGTCTGAACATAACAATCTCTTCAGGCTGTCGATTTTCTTATCAGGCCAATCATATATCCTAAGGGCGAGCAATTCGTCTATCGTCTCGCGAGAAAAGCGATATTTGACATGCTTAGCTGGTGAGCCTGCAACCATGCTGTAAGGCTCAACATCTTTCGTCACCACGCTGTTTGCCGCAACGATTGCTCCTTCTCCGATAGTCACACCCGGCATTATCATGGATCGCATACCGAGCCAGGCGCCATCGCCAATGTGAGTATCTCCTTTCCCGACGTACGCTTCTTCAATAAAGTCCATAAATGGGTACAAGGAGAACCAATCAGCTCTATGTGTACTATTTCCCCCCATAACAATCACAACTTCCGCTGCAATACAGACAAAGTCACCTATATGTAACTTATCAATCTTCCATTTTGGTTCCCAATCTCGGCTGAACTCATCGCCTTGTAGATATCTTACAACGGACTCCTCAAAACCGGCGTCCCAACAATCACTGTAATAACTATGTTTACCTTTAATCGTTATATTTGGATTCGTAACAACTTCATGTAGCAAAGTCACCTTAGACCAATGCTTAGTTTTCATGAATACTCCTATAAATACTATCGAATAAAACAATGCAGATAGTATGTATCTAAATAAGCTCTAATAATTACATAGTGCCTATTACCACTAAATTTTACTTCACCACCGAGCTAATAATATTGTAAGCAGCCTCTACTCTTTCTGCATTAGGGTAGTTTTTATTCGCCAGAATCACTATGCCTATTTTTTCAGAGGGTACATACGCGACATACGCCCCAAAGCCACCTGTTGAGCCCGTTTTGTTATACCAAACGTCACGACCGAGAGTACCGGATTCACTTGCTTGAACCGGTTTAGCGTTGAGAATTACGTCGCTGGAGTTACCCTTCAATAATTGCGAAAGTGAAACGGGGTAATTATAACCTTCCCACCCTACGGCTTGCGTAAACGTGTCGGTATCAAAATACTTAGTATGAGTTCGCTCTAGCGCATTTTCTATATCAGTATTAAGTTGCGCTTGACCCATATTTGCTTCGATATATTGAAGCATATCTAAGCTTGTTGATTTAATACCATAGGCTTGTGCATCAAGAATACCTGGATTAACTCTAACGGGTTTTCCCTCAGAACTATAACCAAAAGCATAGTTGTTAAGCTTATCCTTTGGTACATCGACAAACGTATTAGTCATACCGAGCTCAGGCAGGATGACGGTTTCCATCATTTCCGTATAGTCTGACTTCATACTCAAGGCACCGATGTAGCCAAATAGACCAATACTAGGGTTTGAGTACTTCCTCTTAGTACCGGCTTCGTACTCCGGTTTCCACGTTTTGTAGTACTGCATCATTTCAGCGTCGTTCGTTACTTCGCTAGGAAATTGCAATGGTAGACCACCTGCAGTGTAGGTTGCGACATGAACTAGCTTGGTATTACCCAGGACACTATTTTTTAATTCCGGAATGTAATCTTTGACCTTGTCATCCATGTTCAACTTACCTTTTTCTTGGGCGTACCCAGTCAAAGTAGCGGCAAAAGTTTTACTGATAGAACCGAGTTCAAAAATTGTGTCGTTGGTGACTAAACTCCCCTTACTTTCGTCAGCGAAACCGTAATTGTAAAAATAACGCTTACCATCAATCGTTACTGCAACAGCCAACCCTGGAATGTCGTATTCGTTCATTAATCCTTTAGCACATTCATCAACTACGCTCTTTAATTGACTGCTAACCGTTGACTCCGTTTTCGCAAACGTGACGAAAGAAGTGAGCGATAAAATAGCCACCAAGGCATTGTTTAATTTCATTGAACCCTCAATTTTTAATTTTCACTTATAATTAATTTCTAGTTTATTCCAAGGCTTTTAGCTTTTTATATAAAAGTAATCCTGACTTGAATAACTCCAATCGTTAACCCCCGATGAATAACACTATGTCTTCAAATTTTTAGTGCGATATAAACAGGTTTAAACCTGATCACCGTTGATAGGTAGGCCGATTAGATACGAATGTAAGTAACATCCGTTTGCAAAATGAGGAAATAGTGTACTCAAATGCGCTTTCTCCATACCAAGATAACGGTATACTAGGTAGATATACTTGGTATATACAGATCCACATCCTCACAACGCTTTAGAACCACTTTTCAACGTCTACAGAGAAAACGATGCCATTTTCACTACACTTCGAAACTGGAAAAGTCACCAGCCAACAGCTTTATTCCGAGATATACCAAGGGATATTAGAAGGCAGATTACGATCAAATGAGAGATTACCGTCGACTCGCATGTTGTCAAAAAAGTTAGGCATAGCAAGAAACACTGTCATTTCGGTGTATGAGCGACTTCAGTTCGAGGGGTGGATAGTAAAAAAGGCAGGGTCTGGCACGTACGTAAGTAATGCTCTAGAACAAACGGTGAATCAAGATAAGAGACCAATAAAACACTACCAAATAGGGGTGTTTGGCACTAACGCAGCGAAGAAGCCAGAGATCATCGCACCAAAGAATCTAGACTATGACTTCACTTTAGGCGTTCCTGATCATCAGAGAATAGCAAAGCATATTTGGCGACACTCAAGACTGAGTAGGCTCAATGCATTAACTCCAGAGTTTGCACATGGTGGTGATTTGCAAGGACTAGCTTGTTTACGAGAGTCTATCTGCGAGTATGTAAGACATTCGAGAGGCGTAATCTGTGATCCTGAAGACATCATCATTACGCAAGGGTGCCAGCAGGCAATAATGACGACTCTCTTTACATTACTCTCTCCGGGGGATCTCGTGTCGACGGAAGATCCAGGATATCCTGTTTTTCGAAATCAAGCTCGATTACTTGGCGCGCAAATAGGCACCGTGCCGATGGACGACCAAGGTGTTGTCGTTGAATCAATCCCTTCTAATACCAAAATTATTTATACAACGCCTAGTCATCAGTTCCCTTTAGGCTTTAGCTACTCAGTTGAAAGGAAGTTAGAACTGCTGAGATGGGCAGAAGTTAATAACGCAATCATTATCGAAGATGATTATGATGCGGAATATCACTATCTCAATACCAGTAAGCAAGCTCTCAAGTCACAAGACAAAAATGACTGCGTCGTTATGATAGGCAGTTTCTCTAAAATACTATTTCCCGGCATACGCATTGGCTATATGATTCCGCCAAAGTCTTTAATAGAGCCAATTTCAAATATGTTATGGCACTTGGGAAGAAGTACATCTGTGGTGTCTCAAATCCTACTTGACGAATTCATGCGTGACGGTCATTTCTCTCACCATTTACTCAATATGAATAAAATCTATAGCAAAAAGTATCATAAACTCACTCAATTAATTGACAACATAGATTGCTTACAACGTATTCCAAGCCAAGGTGGATTGCATATAGCAGCTGAAGTATCGGGATGCGCGACACAAATGGTGAATAAGCTTGCTTCATCAAAAGTAGCGGTTTACCCATCATCGCATTTTTCTATCAACAATCATTCTAATGCCATCTTATTTGGATTTGGCATTATCCCTACCCCAAAAATAGAAGAAGCGTTTGATATTATTCAATCAGTATTAGATTAAACCGAGATAGTAGCAAGTATCTCATCCTAAAGCAGATATAAAATTGCCCCTTCAAAAATGTCATAAACTTAAAGAGTCATAGACTTATGAAGAGGCAATATCAAATTATCGTTTAGGTATCAATTTATCGTCTTGTTATCACCAGCAGAGTCAGGGCAACTGCAAGCTTGGAACGCTTTTCAACCCAATAAGGGTTCACTACGAACTGTGTCGCTCTAACCCGCTTGGTTTGGCTTCAGCCCCAACACTATATTTCTTCGACTGTAAACGTACTAGGTTCAAAGTAAAGCGACGTATCACGCTGACACTTTCAGCGCCACCAGCAACCCTATTGCATAAATCATCTTCTTTTAAGTTCACATCGAGCATTCAATGAACCTTATTTTTCTAATATCGAACAGTAAGTTCTGCTTAACACTCTATCAATCACTATCTTTCCCTAGATGTTAAAGAAGAAAAGACTTCAAGGTAATTAAGGATTTTTCATGGACTATTGATCTACATAATAAAGAGCACAATCACGACATTAATCTCCAGTGATTTACCATACCGCTTCATGAGCAATTGGGATATAAATTATCGAAAAATACCAAACCATAAGTTAATACACTGCTAACGGCTCAAAAAAATAACGAAGTTGTAGCGCAATTATATCAACATCATTTTCATGTAAAAAATAACGAGCGCCTTGGACACCGATCTCCCAATTATCTGAGAGGTTGTAGCCAACTTCTGCACCAATATATCCATCAAAACCATCCACTTCCGTCGTTATCTTGCTGCCTTGATACGTACTTTCAATATCGGTATCCCAGAACAAGCCCCCTAAACTCAGTTTTGCGGACCATGAATTGTATTGCCAGAACTTATAACCGATGTCGAAGCCTATGCCCTTAACAAGGAGTGGTGCTATAGATGCGACACTGGTGTGATAGTCTTCTGGTGAAGTAGTCGCACTACGCAATGTTGCACTACCTTCACCCATATCTATATAACGAATAGTTCCTGACCATTGCTCAGAAAAAGTATATCCAAACCCGATAGAGCGGTAGAGCCCGGTGTTGTCAGTAGAAATTACGTTATCACCTTTAACAGCATCACGCTCATCTGCATGGCTTGACCCCATTTGAACATCAACATACCAACCCGCTTGACTACTAAAACTAAGCACAGCAATTAGTGCTAAAGCACTGTTTCTTCCATAACGTTGCATAGCTCCTAACAAAATCAAAAGGATCAACACTATGCTACCCAATGATCCTGCTGAAGTATTTTCAACCTTTACATCTCTTACCAACTTAACTGTCACTATAACTTTCCCTGTGTCTTGCAGGCCTTGGCTATCTTGAATGATATATGTCAACACATCATTGCCTTCAAACCCTGAGGTAGGGGTATAGGTCACGCTCTGAGCTGCATTCATGACCACCTGCCCATACTGCGCTTGGACTGAAACCAACTTCAATGTGTCGTTATCCGGATCGGTATCGTTAGCAAGGACATAAACCGTGACAGGGGTACGATCATCGGTGGTAATATTATCGTCCACCGCATTCGGATTCTGACTGTTTACCACATTTACCGTCACCTCCGCCGATCCTGTTCCACCATTACCATCCGTTACGCTATAAGTGATCAAAGCTTCCCCGTAGTACTGTGGTTGAGTGACATAACTTAGTTTGTTATCAACCACACTAACACTACCAATATCTACAGAAGCGCGACTTACCTTCAGCCCATCACCATCAGCATCGGTATCATTGCTCAATACATCGAGCGTCACCGTACCATTGAGACTAACAAACGCATTGTCGTCAATCGCTTGAGGGAGCGCATTATTGTTTACACGAGCGGCAACGACGCCAGGGTCAACGACACTGCCATTAGCCAATCCGTCATCATCGTTCGGACCACCGTCTTCAATGGTAAGTTGTACACACCAGTCACCTTCAGTCAGACCCTGTGACCATGAACTGTGCCCTGGTGGCGGACAATAACCAGCCTCGCCAGCACTAGAAGAAACTGTGTTTTGAGCATCCTCAATAAAGTCTATCCACCCCTGTTCAGCGTTATACTTTCGGTACACTGCATTTGCTGGAACAGGTAAACGCTGAGGCAAAACTAATTGATAGCTTTGACCGGGCAGCGGCAAATTAGTTACTACAAAATCAAAGATTCCACCTATGCTCTTCATGTTGATATCTTTAGGAAGCTCCTCATCTAGCAATAAAGCTCCTCCTGTTGTGTTAGTCAGAATGGTTATTCCTTTGCGTAAACAGACACCAGGTTGCCCCTCAATGAGGAAGCGATCTTTTTCTGACACAACCTGTTGAATTACGTTACAGTCAGAAATTGCGTCAAGATAGTCAGGAATGCCATCACCATCACTATCATTATGACCTTCTTGATCATCCGGGATTAAGTCGCCATCACTATCTTCACTTCCGAGCTCCGCCAATGTTTGTACCACTTCTAAATAGACATTCCGTGTCACTGATAATGGTGGAGTGCCATTGTCAGTCACTGTCAATTGCAAATTGTAAATCGCTGAACTCAGTAATTGCGGAGAGAAAGTCAATGTTTCGCTGTACATCTGCCCCGCAATCGCTTGGTTAAGTGCATCGCTATCACTACTCCATCTGAAACTGTGTATATCGGACATATTGGCATCATTAACACTGCTTGTGATTGTGACCGGTTCAACACCATTTTCAATTTGGCTCCGCTGCTCCCCCGCCTGAGATACACTTACCGAGACCTTCGGAGCCACATTCTCTTCAAAGATTGTCAAGGTGTAACGACTCTTACTACCTAGATTAAGGGTGCTGTCCAAATCAATCACTAAGGTTTCAACGCCTTCACTTTGTCCATCATTAAGTAGTTCGAACGAAAGTTTGCCTTCGGTACCACTAGTTATCACCACTTCGCCAGAGGTGAGTGTGTGGTCATCACTGTCTGTGGTTCCTGAAACCGTGTAAGGTACGACTACTGGGTAACTCGGCGAAGGGCCGTTAAGGTGTATCGTTACGCTATGGTTGGTGCCTTCCGTGGTTTGCGCATCTTTGGAGATACTTATCAGTGGATACACTGTTACCGTTTGACTAGCCTCAGCGACGTTTCCATCAGAGTCTTGAGTGCGCCAATAGACCGTATTAGTTCCAGATCGGAAGAAGGTCGTGCTGTCGACCAATGAAACAGGTAATAGCTTGCCTGTACTATCTCGGGCCACGGCAGAGCCTAATGCAACTTTAGTAAAGAGCGAAGTTGCTTTCACTTCAATATCTGAAGGTGCGGTTATTGTTGGTGCGTCCAATTTCGCACTTTTAATTGTCACGATTGCTTTCGCGGTGGTCTTTCCACCATTACCATCTTTCACACTGTATTGAACTGTCACTGTACCAATTGAGGTCGTTACCAATTGGATTTGACTGCCCACAATCGTTGCCGTTCCAGATGTAGGTTTAACCCATTCCAGTTGTAATGTGTCTAGATCAATATCGCTGTCGTTGCTGAGTACATCCAATAAGTAGCTACCATCGTTACTCTCGGTAAAGACATAGGTATCATTAACTGCCATTGGTTCATCATTGACGTTGATTACCGTGATGCTAAACGCTGCTAGAGAAGCGCTTAGCTCACCGTCAGAGACACTAATAACAATATTATTGGTGCTGCCAACATGCTCATTTTCCGGCGTACCACTTAGCAACCCAGTAGCTCTATCAAAGGTTGCCCATGATGGTTTATTGCGGATTGAAAAGCTCAAGCTACTACTATCAACATCCGATGCCTGCAGCGCAAAGCTATACGTACTGCCTTCGTTGACAGTAAGAGCAGGAGTGCCACTGATCACTGGCGCGTCATTGATATTGTTAACAACAATACTGAATCTATTGAGCATTGTGGTCGTGAGACCATCAGAAACCGAGATAACAATGCCCTGATATTTGCCAACATCACCATTATCTGGTGTACCACTGAGCGTGCCTGTTGATGAATCAAAGCTAGCCCAAGATGGCTTGTTCACGATACTGAAGGTGAAGGCTTGGCTGTCAACATCTGACACTTGTGGCGTAAACAGATAAGTGCTGTCTTCATTCACTTGTGTTGCTGGTGAGCCAGAGATAACGGGTGCATCGTTAACGTTATTCACAGTAATCGAAAACGCTGACAATGAGGAAGAAATAGTACCATCGGATACGCTAATCACGATATCTGGATAAGTACCCACATCACTGTTACTTGGCGTGCCAGAAAGTGCTCCTGTTGTCTTGTCAAATGTAGCCCAAGGTGGCTTGTTAGCTATCAAGTAGGTCAGAGTATCCGCTGGGTCATCGTCCAATGCCGCGGGCACAAACTGATACACACTATCTTCATCCACTTGCGCCGATGGGGTACCCGTAATCACTGGCGAGTCATTAACGTTATTCACCGTGATGGTCACTAACGCCACTCCAGAGGTAAGTTCTCCGTCACTTACGCTGTAAGTGAAACTGTCCTGACCAAAGAAGTTACTGTTACCCGTATAAAACGCGTGATTGCCTGTGACGGTAACATTACCGTTGACTGGCGATTTTACAATTTGATAGCTCAAAGATGAGCCTTCTGCATCGTTACCATTTAAAGTAATGGTCAGCGGTATCTCTTCCTCTCCCGTAGCACTGATATCGGTCGCGGTTGGTGTATCGTTGACTGCATTAACCGTCAAATCGACACGAACCTCTGTCGAGTCGAGATCACCGTCGTTGACCTTGAACAAGAAGAAGTCGGAGCCATTGAAGTTCGCTTCTGGTGTATAGCGCCAACCATTATTGGTCAACTGCTCTAGCACGCCATGACTGACTTGCTCAGTGATAAGATACTGCAGAGTGTCATCATCGTTATCAATATCTGAACCAACCAGCGTGATCACCAAACTATTGTCTTCATCAAGCGTTTGTGACTGTGCTTGCGCCATTGGTGAGTCGTTGACTGGTGTTACCGTCATGGTCACTGTTGCGACGTTAGATACAGCACCTGCTAAGTCTGCCACCGTATAGGTGAAGCTGTCTTCACCGAAGTAGTTCTCATTGGGGTTGTAAACAATCGCTCCTGACGCCGTCACGTTCACACTGCCATATGCTGGCGTATCGACGACTGTGACACTAGTGAGTTCAAAACTGTCTCCAGCATCAGCATCACTATCATTGCCTAATACGTTGACTTCAAAGGAGCCTCCCTCCAGTAGTTGTGCACTGTTATCAACAGCAACGGGGGCATCATTCACTGGCGTAATATTGAGTGTGACGGTTGCTGGCACGGAGACTGCCTGACCACTATCGGTTAACGTGTAGGTAAAACTATGTTGACCATTAACGTTCGCTGTTGGCACAATCTTTAAGGTCCCATCGGCATTGACACTGACCGTGGCAAAACTGTATCCCCCCTCTCCTTGACCAAGATCTTGCAGGGTAATACTACTCGGGGTGAATGACCCATCTTCGATATCACTGTCGTTACTTAAAACATCGAGTGTCGATGTGACATCTTCATCAAAGGTAAAATTGTCTGCCTCCGCCACTGGTGAGTCATTGACGGAACCGATATTGACGCTGACCGTGGCCGCAAGAGAAACGCCGCCTTCACTGTCTGCGATCGTGTAAGTAAAACTGTCGTTACCATTTTCATTCGCATTCGGCGTATATACAAAAGTGCCTACAGTTTGATCAATGGCGACTTGCCCTTTTTGAGGCAAACTAACTAACGCTAAATCACCCGTTGGGATGCCATCTTCAACATCCTTCGCTTGACTACGCGCGGTGACTGCTGCGCTTGAAGTATCTTCGTCAGTGTTAATGGCCAGCGCTTTCGCGACTGGCGCATCATTTATAGCCTTGATAGTGACGGTAACTGTCGCGTCTTGTGACTCCTGTAACAGGGCATCTTTCACGGTATAGGTAAAGCTATCCGTGCCTGTCTCATTACTATTTGGCGTATAGGTAACAACGCCGTTGCTGATCGACACCTGACCTTTAATTGGTTGCGTTTTAATCGTTGCAGAAGAAGCGACCATGTCATCATTAACATCGGAATCGTTGGCTAACATATCAAATTGTTTCGCCGTATCTTCCTCAGTCGAGAAGCTATCATCAACTGCCGTTGGCGCGACATCGTAGCGTTTAGCCACCGTATCCGTCACTGCATCAGATGCATTGCCTGCGGCATCGGTTACCACCACGCTTACTGTCAACGTCCCCTCTTGCAAACCAGTGACGTCAATGCCCGTTACTTGCATGGTCTCCGAGGAGATTGTTTGACTAGCGCCGTCAATGGTCGTAGTACCGTCGGCCACGCGATAAGTGAACATCGCGTTCACTTCAGCTGCTGCGAAGGTAAAGCTCATCGCCTGTTCGTTGGTTTTGTTAATGCTCTCCTGATCAATGCTGATGCTATGTCCAGTCGGGATCCCCGTATCCACTGAGATCAACAACTGAGTCGCTGCAGTATTGAGGTTGCCAGCTGCATCGCTAAATTGCTCTGCTGCAACATTAATAGTTGCATCCTCAGTGCTTTCTTCTGCAGGTGTAAAGGTAGCCGTGTAACTGGCGCCACTGCCCGCAAAGTTAGAAAGAGTTCCGCCAGCAACGGTCACATCGGCTTCGGCAAAATCAGTTGCGGCTTCACTCAAGGTAAACGTGAGTGTTGCCGTTTCACCCGCTTTCAGCGCAGCACTGGAGCTAGTGATACTGACGGTTGGAAGCACAGTATCGACGCTGATGGAAAGTGGTGTTGCTGCGCTATTGCTGTTACCAGAGGCATCGGTAAATGAGCCTGTGGCAACATCAATGGTGCCGCTCGCCACACTCTCTTCCGTTGGTGTAAAGGTCGCCGTGTAGCTGCTACCACTGCCCGCAAAGTTGGACAAACTGCCGCCAGTGACGGTGACATCTGACTCAGCAAAGTCACTTGATGACTCACTTAAGGTGAACGTGATACTCGCCGTTTCGCCAGAGATCAAATCGAGGTCTGAGCTGCTCAAAGAAACAGTTGGCTGCACGTTATCTAACGTAAATGTTTTGCTAGCTGCACTGGAGGTGTTGCCTGCAGCATCGCTCTGGCTAGCCGCGACCGTCAGGGTGCCGTTGTTAAACGCACTTACATCAAGCTCACTGCCGCTCAACGTCCAGTTGCCTGAGTTGTCGGCCGTCACCGTACGACTGGCATAATTGCTGTAGTCCGTGATGGTCACGGTCACGCTATTGCCTGCTTCCGCGCCGGAGCCAGCAATCAGCACGTCGTTGTCTTCTGCCGCATTGACGATGCCATCAGTTTCAATCGGCGTAGTGATGCTCACAACAGATGGGGCTGAATTGTCCAGGGTAATGCTCTGGGTGGCTGCGGTGGAAGTATTACCTGCTATATCTGCTTGGGTTGCAGACACCGTCAGGGTGCCATTGTTCAGGCCACTGACATCCAGCTCGCTGCCGCTCAGAGTCCAGTTGCCTGAGTTGTCGGCCGTCACCGTACGACTGACAGAGCTGTTATTGTCCGTGATAGTCACGGTCACGCTGTTGCCTGCTTCCGCTCCGGAACCGGCAATCAGCACATCATTGTCTTCCGTCGCATTGACGATACCGTCGATTTCAATTGGCGTGGTGATGGTCACCGCTGATGGTGCGGCGTTATCCAGGGTAATGCTCTGTGTGGCTGCGGTGGAGATATTACCTGCTATATCAGCTTGGGTTGCAGACACCGCCAGTGTGCCATTGTTCAGGCCACTGACATCCAGCTCGCTGCCGCTCAGCGTCCAGTTGCCTGAGTTGTCGGCCGTCACCGTACGACTGACAGAGCTGTTATTGTCTGTGATAGTCACGGTCACGCTGTTGCCTGCTTCCGCGCCGGAGCCAGCGATAAGCACATCGTTGTCTTCTGCAGCGTTGACGATACTGTCAGCCTCAATCGGCGTGGTAATGCTCACTACGGATGGTGCTACTGTATCAATGGTGACACTTAACGCGTTGGATGCCGAGCTAACATTATCATCGCTATCAGACGCTTTAGCACTTATTGCATGTGTAATACCAGACGCCAACTCATTGGTTGTTATCTGCCAGTTTCCTCCAGTAGCAGTGCCTGTGCCAATAACCGTTGCACCTCCACCGACTTGATCACTGTATAAAGTAACGATCGATCCACTCTCGGAAATCCCACTAAACGTTGGAGTAGTGTCACTGGTAATATTATCAGTATTTAATGATCCGGTATCCGAACTAGCATCTAAATCGGGTGTAGATGGCGCATTTGGCGTGGTATCGACCGTAGTAAAGTTAAATGTGACATCATCGCTGATCCCAGCAAAGCTATTATTTGCGGTGTCAGCCACGGCACTAGATTCAATATGAATGGCGTAAGTCCGGTTTCCTATCAGATCACTGGTTGGGTTTAAGTAAACTTTATCGTTGGTAACACTGATTCGGCCAACGCCTGGTGATGTTGTTGTGCCATCGCTTTCGGTGGCAACATTAAATACTTCAAAGTCGCGACTGTCTGTAACATTACGAATGGTAATATTGCCGTTCTTCAGCTCAATATTCTCATCAAAGGCAATCTCGATGTTGTTGCTAACAGAAACATTGGTTGCATCATCAGTGGGGGTTGAGCTCGCACTGACAAAAGTAGGCGCGGTTGAGTCTGAAACCGCAGCGTCATCAATCTTGATACTTTTGATAAGATAACGAGAGTCAGCACCCGGACTTCGGGTAAACGCCATAGTCACTGTATCAACGTCCTGCCATGCAGAATCAGTAAAGTCTGTACCACGGGTCAGGGTAAACAAATCCTGTAACCCTGAGTTTGCTTCACCACCTTTTGGTAAGGTGACAGTTTCGGTCACTGTTTGAGTATTATTAGAGAAGCCAGTTAACACAAGTTGATACGTTTTATCTGAGTCTCGGGCCGACCCCTGCATAAAGGTAATTTCGTCGAAACTGAAGTTAGTACTTGATCTCTCAAAAAAGCGGAAGCCACGATTGTTGAACTCATTAATCATGGTATTTGAGAAAAAAACACCAGCTACAAACCCGAGGTCATTTAGGCCAGTAAACGGAGTGCTATCAGTGCTATTGCCGGCATCTAATACCATAGACACAGCACCTGCATTGGTAAGAGTGACCGAGGGCATACCCCCAGTGACGCCTGTCTCCACCTCACTAAAATTGGAACCTGAACCATTAGAGTAGTTAATCGTTTGCTGTGCGGCCCAGGCTTCACCGGAAAAAAACGCTGAGGACACCCATGCTGTTGTAATTGCGATCGCTACCTGACGACGTAATCTCATTTTCCTCTCCTGAAGATGACGGCCTTATCAACATAGCCGGGTTATCATAATCAACTTAAATGTTTAATTTTTTTATAGGAAAGGATTAGCGAAAGTTTCAGCCAATTCTTTCTTGGTTGATTAGCTGCGTGGTGGGTATACTCCCGCAGTGGCAATTAACCAATTAATCGGCAATACCGGGCTCAAAATATTAAGTGGCGCTGAACCGCCTGTTTCAGTCACAGTTACAGTACCTCCTTCCGAGCCACCACCAGACACACTTAAGCCTTCGATGTCAGTCAAATCTGGTTGCTGAAACGTCGGTTTATAGAACCCAGGGGTAGAGTTTTGCGCTATATACGAATTACTATCGGGTACCTGTGTATTTGCAGCATTGGTAGCAACCTGCATCCTGCCTGTTACAGGTGCAGCAGTGCCAAGAGGGGTAAAAATTGCCGTATGTAAGTGTGCTGGCATTTGGGTTATATCAATAGTTACCAGTTCAGTACCCAATCTTTCTCCCTGATGATAATCCATCCCCCCAGGTCGTGTGCCTACACCAACTGGACTGCGGCCACGCAAATCAGGTAAACCAAAGGTAGTTCGGGCGTCACCTCCGTATAGAGTGCTAACTAGAGAGAAGAGTGCTGGATTATCTTCAATTGCCTGCATTTGCCCCGAGCACATTGCCCAATTTCTAATTGCAAAATTGCCGCCAAATGCAGTTAGTGTCCCAAGATACGGTTCTGTAGCCATACTGTTCTTCCTTTTAACGTATACACTTAAGTTAAAACCAACCCATAACGTAATTGGTGTGGTTGGTTAAAACTTTCCAATCTCGCATTACTAAATACCGTTACGGGCTTTATTAATGCCGCAAAGAGCCGTATTGAGATATTTCTTTACTCGCAGGCTGAAGCGTGCTGAAGCAATGACATCCCAGCGTCCAGCCCAGCCATTTGCGCGTAGCGATAACCCGAAAACACGCCTTGCTGTGTAGCAATAACATCTATTGATATTGCGCTATCTAACGTTTTCACTTGTAACCCATGTTGTGGGCTGATCTCGAGAATTCTCCCCGCCTCAACACCGACTAAAGAAGTCTCCATTGCGCTTGCTTGCAAAACATTGGCGACACCATTTGGCAAGCTCAACATCGCACCACCGAAGTCATGATTGCCTGCTCGCACTAAATTGACGATTTCGCGACTCGTTTGCACGTTCCAACGAATGTGCAGATCATGTTGGTTTACTGCTCGTGCCACTTCGTTGGGGTTTGATACTTGCTCACGCCAAACCAGCCCTTGCTTTTGTTGCGCGATGAGGAAGTCATACATCAGCTTAGCCGTCATTTGTGACGCTTTTTGCTGAGCACTGGTTAAGGTCTCAAACGGGTGAAATGGTACCTCTAACTCCATTCCTATAGCGCCGGAATCAGCCGATGCCTCAAGACGATGCAGGGTGAGGCTAAAGGTGTCTAAACCCTCTCTTAATTGCCAATAGAGAGGCATCGGGCCTCGATACTCGGGCAGCTTTCCCGGATGAATGTTGTACAAGTTTCCGTTGAAAAACTGACACAGCGAGGAATGAACTATGTGCCTGAACAAATAGATGACACCATCCGTGACTCGCCAAGCATCGAGTTGCGCCATCAAAGCACTGCTGTCATTGGCGGTATACTGAGTAATATGAATCGATTGAGCGCTCAGATAGCTCTGTAGCTGCTGTAAGTCAGGATTTAGTTCTCCTTCCGGTACTACCACGCCCGCCAATTTATGCTGTTGTGCCAACAACTGAATGATGGGCAAGGCGTAACAACTTCCTGTCAAAACGACGTATTTTTGCTGCATATCGAAATCATCCATGGGTGGCGACAAAACCTGGCAATCCGGTTAACTGATAATAGAAACTGACCTTATCCCCTCCCTTCGCTTCAAAGTAATGGTGTTCAACAGCTTTGGGCTTGGCATCCACATAAAAAGTCATGTCGGGTTTAGGATGGGTAATACCAGAGTCGTATTGTCCGACCATCGCATCTCCGTAAGTATCGATATGGCTGTAAATGGCGAGGATACGTTTTGCCATATCTGGCACATCTTTCGGCAGCTCAATGGTGTTGCCTTGCAGCATTTTTATTCCACCATCTAGCTCAAAAATCTCGCTTCTGAGCAACATGGCTTTATTGACGTTAAGAATTTCTCCCAGATCAATTCGATCATCTATCGCTTCCGGCTGGCAATGGTTGGAATGTGCATACTCTGCTTTTTCCCATTGTTGATTAAATTCCGTCTCCCCGATGACCATCGTGGCGCGCACAGATACCTGATTGGGGATCATTTCGCCTTGAATATGTAAATATTGAACCAAATGTTTCGCGATGCTGAGGAACCCTTCCCGACTAAAGCCATGCTGCATCGCTTCAAGTATCAGGAGATCAAACGTTTGAGTTGACGAAAATTGGGTAGCATCTTCTTCCACTAAGGCTTCAATGTAGTCTGCGATATCGAGATCAGCGATCAATTGATTGAGTGCTTTAATCGCTCCGGGGTGAATATCTACTAGTGTCACCTGAAGCTGCTCTGCGCTAATCCGATCACTTTGTTTGTAGTGAGCAAGTAAAGGCAGCAGCAATGGTGCAAAGGGGCCGCAAGCTGGATAAAGCACTTTAACCTGTGGCTTGTTGGCAAGCATTTGTTGGATAGCTTTGTTTGTACCACACGCAAAGCCTTTAATTCGGTACACATCTTTGATGGTGTGTTTACAGTTAAGTGGAGACATCACCAGCCCAGATGTGGAAATGTACTGTCGGGTCAGTTCCTCTTGAGTGAGTTTAGCCAGAGAAAGAGATTGGCAAGCGTTGCCATACATGGTCTGAAAGGCTTGCACCAGTGTTTGGTGCTCAACTTTTGTCTCCTTCAATACGAGCTCAACTGCCGCAGCGAAACTCTCTTTCAGTTGCCGTTGGCGTTCAGCCGTGCTGAGTTGGTTTTGGAGCATAGCCTCAAGTTGAGTCCGTAATGAGTACTTAAGCAGCTCATCCATTTCGGGTTCAGCAAAACCAAACTGTTGAGTTTGTTGCTGCACTTCTTCAACACCGACCGTCTCACGAGATTGAGGACGTTGCTGGTAGAATTCTATAGGTGAGCCCTTTTGCATAATTCATGAACCTCAATTGCCGCCGTAGCAGTAGTTAATGATGTAAACAAGCCTGTACTTGAGAAAAACATACGCCATAAGCTCGGCGTTATAATATCTCAGCTCCCGGCTCTAACTTCATAAACCGTACTGACAAAATTGGGCAGCAAAATTGAAATAAAAACAGTTCCAATTCTGGAAATTCAGAGAGTAGTAAATAGTTAGGGTAATAGGCCTTTCGATAGGATTCTTCTAAAGCAAGCGCTTGCCAATCCCCTCGATAACAAGATCGTTTGACATGTGGCAGCCACGCAGTCTCCTTGATAGAGGTAAGCGCGGCATTCAAGTGTGGTGTAATATGAAATCCTTTTAACAGGCAGAAAAAGCCAATATCCATTGTATAAAGCCAACTATTTATAATATTGAAATTAAAATTATTTTTATCGGCAGTTATTTAGAAAATGCCGATGTTTAATTTATAGACTAGAAAAACTTAACTCGCCAGAATAGGAATAAAAAAAACACTAAAAATAAGATTATCAATTTATATCCCTAAAATTAAAGAATTTAATTTTTAAAGTTTAATGCAGTCCAATATAAGTTGAAGGTGTGCAATCTTTTAAAAGATATAAATTTAAAGATATTTCAAAAAACTTATTAAGAAAAAAATGAATTCACAACAATAAATATCAAAATTATTAATAACAAAAACACCACTAATACAACAATGAATTAAGGTAGTTTGAAGATTAAAATGCCCATTTCATTTTCGTATATAACATTTTAACTACTAGTATTATATGTGGTGAAATAAGATAAATTTATTCACTCAACATATCCAATCGATTCAGGTTTACTGGAAAAAGCTATACGTTACAACGGAGTGAAATATGGCAAATAGGGATGGAAGAATTCCACTCAACGTATTACGACTCAAAGAACTGAGAAAGAAATTAGGACTGAGCCAAGAAAGACTGGCGGAAGAATGCTTTCAACAGGGTTTTGTCGTATCTATTGCTTCCATAAAGCGAGCAGAGTCTGGGGCGAATGTGCTGTATCGTACCGCATCCAATCTCGCGGAATACTTTTCTGTCCCCGTAGAGGACCTCTTAATAGATCGCGCCTCAGAACCATTACTTACAAATGAGTCTTCATCACCACCATATTTTTTTATTTTTGCAATCGAAGCAAAGTGTGATTTGACCGTAAAGACTCTGCAAACATTACTTTTCAGCCAAAACACTACACCCATAATACAAAACCGGACGTTTGTTCTTACTTGGTCTATACAGGAATCGGACGAATATGTTTTTGAACGAATTCGACAACTAGCCCTTCAATTACAGGTTGCTCTTTCGGCTTCGATTCGGTCTTTTATCAATGTGAAATACAAGCATCGAGTCACTGAGCTATCGGAACATCCGAATGCGATAACCCCAATCAATGAAATCCTAGTTAAAATCCCTTGGGGAGAAATAGCTGCTTGTCCTTGCTTTATCTCGTCCAATTGTGCCAGACCAATAAAACCGTTTCTAACAGGAGAGCCAGACTTCAACAACTGGCATCTTGTATCCTTACACCAAAGCCATACTGACTGTTTTGTAGGGCGTAAACTTGAACTAGAAACATTAAATAGAGGAATCAAGCGATGGCAAAAACAAGAAGCAGGCCAAACGTATTGTATTACTGGAACCGCAGGGATAGGAAAGACCAGCCTACTCAACCAGGTCATTGCGTCTTTGAATCGATCCTCGTGTTTAACCACAGAGATTCAAATCCTGAATCATGGTAGTGCTGATCTCTTGTCCCCTCAAAATATATTCACTCGGGCAATTTGTTCATTTACTCGTGAAGATACCGATGATTCTATTCGTCAGCAAACTGTCGAGTCATCAATTCCCTCTTCTTTCCACCTCTGCCTTTATTGGTTAATGGGGGTAGCACTCAACGAATCAGAAAAGCAGTTGCTGAACTTAATGGAGTTCCAAACGCTGAAACAAACGATAGAGCAATCTATCCCTTTCTTAATTCAACAACGGCAGACCAGCAAACCACATTTGATAATTGTTGAAGATGTCCATTGGGCCGACGAGGTAATGTTGGCATTTCTTGAGACACTGCTACCTCATATTACAAACACCAATATTTTGCTCTTTCTGACGTTTAGGCAGCAAAAACGACTTAGTTCCAAACAATCTTGGTTTACCAACGTGAATCTAATCGAACTTAGGGAGTTATCATCTGAAGAGTCTTACGAGTTAGCTTGCTCAATCACATGCCAACAGAATAAACATATCAATGACTGTATAAAGCTTGCGAAAGGCCATCCTTTATACTTGCGCCAAACACTGCTTTGCTCTCAGTTTGATAAAGACGTTCCGGAGTCATTGGAGCATTTAGTTTCGATACAATTAGCTCAACTTCCAGCCCAAGATCGCCAAGCACTCTGTACTGCCTCTGTGTTGGGGCAGTGCTTTCAACTGGAGCAACTGCGTGAAATCACTCGAATTCCCGGCTACGTACCAGATAAGTTAGTCGACGCTGGCTTAGTAAAACTCAATGGCGATCAATACCTTTTCCATCATGATTTGATTTGTAATGCTGTTTTCCGTCAAATAGACAAGTCACAGTGTTCAAAAATACACATGGCCTGTGCAAAATGGTATGAGAGCCGAGATCGATTCTTATATGCCGTCCATATTAATCATGCCAAGGTCGAAGGTGTATTTACTGTTCTTGAACAGACCGCCAAACATTACCTGAGTAATTATCAGTTTGAAAAAGCACTAACACTTATTGAGTACGCTATTAAAGAGTCACCTAAAGAACAGATGGCGTATGCACTAAATATGAAAGGAAACTGCCTGTATTCGATGGGACGCATCAAAGAGAGTATTGAGGTTCTTGAGCAAGCGGTTCATCACACAGAAAATGATCCTGAACGTGTTCAATACTATTTAGACCTCATTAACCCCTACCGCTTAACCGACAACTTTGTACAAGCGATGTCGATTTTAGACCAAGCCCAAGCCCTGTGCGAAAAGCTGACGTTAAATAAATCTTTGTGTGAAATCCACTCGATGAGAGGTAATATGCTGTTCCCTACTGGGCAGCTAGACGAATGTGAGAAAGAACATTTACTTGCATTAGATTACAGTCAGCGAGCAAACTGTTTTCGCGCGAAAGCAAAATCGCTTGGCGGCCTCGGTGATTGTGCCTACGCACAAGGAAAAATGGCTCGCTCATACGAGCACTTAACCGAGTGTTTGCAACTGTGTGAAGAGCATCAGTTGCTTTCGATTGAAACTGCCAATCGCTACATGCTGGCAACAGTGATGATCTATCAACTGCAATCTGACGAAGCACTAAAACAGGCTCAGCATGCCTCGAATCTTGCCTATCTCACGGCAAACCGCCGAGCAGAAATTGTTTCCAGGCTTACGGCAGCATGGATCTTTCTCGACCGTAATGTATTGGTGCAAGCTGAAAACGAAATCTCGACCGCTCTGCAACTTTCAAAACAGCTTAATGCTCATCGATTTGTCGCTTTTCTTTTGGAGTCCAGTGCAAGATTGCACTGGTATCAGGGAAAAGAGGAGAAAGCCCTTTCGGACATCGACACGGCTCTAGAGCTTGTTCATATCAATAAGCTACACAATTTTATTGGTCCTTGGCTCGTATCTACCAAGGCACTTATTTGTGGCGATGAATCAACGGCCCTCTCCGCTTTGCGCACTGGTGAGGCTTGGCTAGAATCTACCTGTGTTGGTCATAACTATTTACGCTTTTACCAACAAGGAATCCAAGTAGCGTGGCAGTATAAGCAGCCTACGCTACTTCGAAAATATCGCGATAAGCTTGCTAACTTCACCCGAGAAGATCCGCATCCATGGGGTGATTTTTATATTGAACAAGCGAATCTGATGCTTGCCTTACTCGACCAGTCCAGCTCCGTCTCTGAGTTGTTAAACTTCAATCAGGCCGCGCGTAAGCATCAACTGAACCAGGCTCAAATAAGTGTTGATGAGCTCGACCATTGGCTCTTCACATCTACTCAACCATGAAATATTCAATAAACGAAGAAAGTCGACTAATTGCACCGTCAAATCATCTTGTTTGCTCGATTTACCTCGTCAAACACAGATATTCGAAACCATCGAATATCTGTGTTTTGGCACAGTGTCATCGCTGATTAGATTTATGCTGGCGCATGATCACTTTGCTCCACCTTAAAGTTTTCGATGCTAGGAACATGCTCAGGTAAAAGTAGAGTAACGCGTTGATTTGCTACTTCAACCCATTTACCTGCACTATTTTTATATCGATAGAATGCCACGCCTGACTTCCAATCATCATTAAGTAGGATGTTGAGCGTTACGTTGTGAAGATCTGCTCCTAGAGGAGCAATGCCTAGGTAAGGCTGGTAGCCCTGCAACGTCACCATGATATGACAATCACGCATCGTGCATTGATAGTTGAAACTGCCATTGAGATCAGACACCACATTTAACGGTGGGTTAATGGCCTGAAAGATATGTCCTTTACCCACTATTGATTTGTCTTCGCTGGCCACGAGTAGATTAACATCGAAGTTCACTCCTCCAGGTAAGCCGTTACCAATTTGATAATGAGCAGTAAAAATTGCTTGTGATTCTTTTGATTCCATTTTCATTGTGTTCTCCAACTGAATTTATTGTCGTTAGTGACCCATTCAATGTAGATAACACGTCATTCAAGTTCAGTATCACTTTAGGATCAGATCTACTTGACTACATAAATTATCTAAGGTCACGCAGATGCCGCTCGTTCTTTTCATCAACCAGATATTATTGCTCTCTCGCTGATGCTTTTGGCGATTTGTACAGAACAACTGATACCAAACTGATATGGCGAACATATGCGTGCGAGTTAATATTTAAACAACTATTCAATACATAAGCCAAATGGAAAAAATAATGGAACAAGAATGGATGCAGGGAACTAAAGAAAACCAAGTGGTAGAACAGCACCCTAACCCTCAAATACAACGCCTCGCTGTACTTAACGCGTACTCAATCTCAATCAATAATGCCAAACTGTTTATTCAGAAAATGGATAAATGCGGTTTTCCTAAAGAGCGACTACTGACACCTCTTGAAAACACGATTTCACCGGTTCCCGGTTTGAACCAATATCAAGTCGAGTCACTCATCTTCAATACTCGCTATCAACACCAACCCTTTGTCATTGTCATGTGCGAAAGTACGCAAGAAGTTCAGCAAGCCTATCTAACAGCAACTCGATTCAGTCTCCCGATTCGTGTTCGCTCAGGAGGGCATGATCACGCAGGTGAATGCAGTGGTGACAACGTCATTTTGATTGACGTGAGCAGAATTAAGACCTTTCAATTGTGTGAAAATATTGCCACCATTGGTGCTGGCTATCGCTTCTATCAACTGACACCAAAACTTGCAGAGCATGATCGAATGATTGCACATGGAACCTGTGCCACAGTTGGGTTGACTGGCTATATTCAAGGCGGAGGATGGGGCCCTTGGACGCGAAAATACGGCATGTGTTGTGAGCACCTAGTGAGTGCAACCGTGGTATTGGGTGATGGTACGATCACAGAAGTCTCAGCAGAGTCCAATCCCCACCTATTTTGGGCACTAAGAGGCGGCGGAGGCATGAGTTATGGCATTGTTACCGAGCTACGCGTAAAAACATTCCCTTTACCCAAAGAGATCCACCGCTTCGAACTTGAGTGGAACCTTTACAAAAAAATCAACGGTATGCTTCAGCCAATACCATCGCACCCTACCATAGATGTGCTAAAAAATTGGGAACAGGCTATAAAAAGTCTCGATACGGCTAAACTTCTCGGCACCAACTTGCAAATTGATGCTCTGCCTGAATTACCTAACCATTGCGATATCGACACAATAAGCCATCACTGCACTATGTACGGTTACTGGGAAGGAACAGTGCAAGATCTTGACCAATTTATAGCCGTTCAATTTGGCGCTTGCTCCCCTGATTTAGTTCAAGTCTATGAAGCACATGGCACTGATTTTGACGGGAAGAAATACGATCACTCCCTGATGAGCACATGGGGGCGCGATTCTTTGTGTCAAAGCGGTTCTCCTTTCCCTCCAGATTATGACGCCCCAGCACCTCACAAAATCACTTCGCGATTGGTGTCAGAGCGAGGTCTTAAAGCAGAAGGCTATACTGCACTTTTGCAAAGCTTAACTTCACCTTTGATAAAGCCAGAAAACCGCGATCAAGGGCTATTTAGTTACGTAACCTTGGGTGCGATCACTGGTGGCTTTTATCATCACTCAGACGACCTTGAAGACATATCTTTCCCCTACCGCCAGTGTCAATATACAGTCCAATACCAAACCTGGTGGAATGAAGAGATAAAGCAAAAACTAGAACTACAAAATAACCCAGTACTTGTTGATGTAAACAGAGCCATGGACTGGATTGATAAAGCCAGAGAAGCTGATATACCGGGAACCTATGGTGCCTTCATCAGCTTTAAAGATCCGGCAATTCCCACAAGCGTTTATTTTGATCGAAGCTACCGCGACTTAATCGGTATAAAAGAGAAATACGCTAAGGATAAGTTTAATCATCTTAGAACTAATAAGACCATCATTTAACATCAATATGCATCTTAAGAAGCATATATTAACAGACCGTCATTTGGCCGTTCTATTACGTATAGAAATTAAAAAAAGAGGAAAAATTATGACAACTAAGGGTTCATTTTACGTTAAAAATAACTCCAGCGATAAAATCACCGGATATGTGAGATTTAAAGACTCTCCGGAAATGGAGGTCCGTTTCGACTTGAATACTGGCGAACAATCTGAATCTGCTAGTTTTGAATCCGGTGCCGCTACCCATGACTCCTGGTACTACAGTTTCAAAAAGGCAGGTGAAACCTATACTGGGGACAAGTCCTGTGCATACTATGCAAAAGACGAAAATAAAGGCCCCGTCGCTGTGGAAATCTTTAATGATAATTTAAAAATATCTCCACCACTTAGCGGTTCTTGTGAGAAAACTTTATAGCCGCTTACCCGATTCATCACTTCGCCCGAGACTGTTAAACAACTTCTCGGGCAGTTTCATTTCTCGGTATTTGGATTGAAGACTCTCCCTATTTTCAATCATAATCTGAAATTGTTAACTTTATGTTCTCACTTTATATCACCACTGCAAGATAATCGAATCAATAAAAATCACTTTTAAAACCAACTTTAAATCTAGAGTAACCAAGATTGAAAAAATAAATATATTATTGAGCTCTAAGATCAAAGAGTTTGACTTAATACATCACTTTTTATTTTAACTCTATCAACTGATACTAAACTGCTACTGACGTTTTTTGATTGAATGCTTAACTTAATAGCATGCACTTATCTCAATGGTTAAAACCATTATTAAAGCGCAATTCTTCTATATCCACGTAATCTCTAAGCACTTGATTCAGAGAGTGTCTTGGAGATGCATCATTCAAAATAAACAACGGAAAGCATGGCTATGTGTACAGATGTAAATATCAACTATGGTTGTAACAACCAAACCTTATCCGCTAGAACCATGGAGTTTGCAGTTAACCTACAGACCGAGATCTGGTTTAGAGCCCAACAAACTTACCAAATTACGACCTTTACTTCCGACGGAAAAGCCGACCGTGTTTTTAATGGTCAGCCGCCAAAACGTCACAGTAAAGAATGTGAGTTTCGAGCAAATTGGCAGGGAGAGTTGAGCTTCATACACTGCAACGCCATTACCCGGTATAATAACCCTCTTGTAACAGCTGATGGCATTAATGAATCTGGCCTTTCTGTTGGGTCACTGTACTTGCCCATTCTCAATCAAAATGTATCGACCTCTCACATCCCTGATGATGCCTTTGCATTAGGCAGCGGCCTGTTTGGTACTTTTATCTTGTCTACGTTTAATACTGTGGACGAGATGGTGACGTACTTCACTACTCACCCCGTTTACGTGTTTAACTCGACTATTTCAACTGGTGAAACAGAGAGTGACAATATGACGTTGGATCAGCATTTCGTGATTCACGATGCAAATAATGACAGTGCAGTCATTGAGTTTCTTAACGGTAATATGCATATCTATCGAGCATTTAAAGAAAGCGATATGTTCAGCAAAGAGGAAAATCAGCAAGCACGCTATCAATGTACCGAATATGACTTTGATGATTATAAAGTGGTTGTGGACCACTCCTACGTAGGAGTAATGACTAACTGCCCAAATTACCATTGGCATGTCAATCACCTCTCTTATTTTTCCAATTTGCGCAACTACAACCCAGAACCGAACAATGAAGTAACCATGCAACGTCATGTCCAAGTTCCTGGCCCACTTCAATCAATCAATGGCGCTGGCTTGATGGGCCTACCCGCCGACCCAACACCGCCGTCTCGATTTGTACAAACCTATGCAATTAAGCAGTTAAGCGAACAACCAACTAACTTCGACGAAGCCTTCTCACTCGGACAAAAGCTACTTAATCGCGTTGATATACCTTTGGGCATCATGGCGAATGAGTTTGAGACATCCGATAACCCTGAAGTCTTTTTTAGTGATATCACCCAATGGAGCGTTATTAGACATAACAGTCATCAGTCACCCGCGTTCTATCTGCGTACTTACGGAGACATGACTTGGCGAGTAGCCAATGTCAAAGACTATATTGGATTAAATAGAGACTGTCAGATTTCAAGCGTTTTACAGCTCATGCCAGTTACAAAAGCATCACCGTTTGAGCAAGTCGAATCTCGACCGACTATTAAAATCGCTTAGAGTTAATTTTGAAGCGCAAACAAATGAGAAGCAAAAAGCTAATAAAAAAGCCAGAGTAAGAAATCAATCTCACTCTGGCTCATAGCTGCATATAGTATAGTTTTATCTGCTATAGATATAACGTATGGTTGCTTTTACACTTGTTACATTCAGTCGATTTACTCTTTACCGAACACGTTGTTCTCTTGTTCTTGAACGCGGATGAATGTAGTACGCTTGGTTAGCTCTTTAAGCTTTGCTGCACCCACGTATGTACAAGTTGAGCGAACGCCACCAAGGATGTCTTGAATAGTGCCGTGAACGCTGCCACGGTATGGCAATAACACGGTTTTGCCTTCGGCTGCGCGGTAGCCAGCAACACCACCTGAGTGCTTCTCCATCGCACTCTTAGAAGACATGCCGTAGAATTTCATGAACTTCTCGCCGTCTTTCTCGATCACTTCGCCGCCTGACTCTTCGTGGCCCGCTAACATGCCGCCTAACATAACAAAGTCCGCGCCGCCGCCGAATGCTTTGGATACATCACCTGCGCATGAGCAACCACCGTCACCGATGATCATGCCACCAAGGCCGTGCGCTGCATCGCCACACTCGATGATTGCAGAAAGCTGCGGGTAACCAACACCCGTTTTTACACGAGTTGTACAAACTGAGCCAGGGCCAATGCCTACTTTCACGATGTCTGCACCAGCAAGGATCAACTCTTCACACATATCACCAGTAACCACGTTACCCGCAGAGATCACTTTGTCTGGAAACTCTGCACGTACACGCTCTACGTACTCAACTAAATGCTCTGAGTAACCATTTGCAATGTCGATACAGATGAAAATAAATTCATCTGAAAGCGCCATAATATCTTTGGTTTTTTGGAAATCCGCGTCAGATGTTCCCGTAGACACCATTACGTTATTCAGGGTTGCTTTATCAGCTGATTTAGCAAACTCAGCCCAATCTTCTACCGTGTAATGTTTGTGAACAGCAGTCATTACACCATGCTCAGCTAGCGCTTTAGCCATTGCAAAGCTACCAACCGAATCCATGTTTGCTGCGATTACAGGCACACCAGACCATTGACGACCACTATGCTTGAATGTAAAATCGCGGGTTAAATTTACTTGAGAACGGCTCTTAAGGGTAGAACGTTTCGGGCGAAACAGTACATCTTTAAAACCTAACTTAAGTTCTTGTTCGATACGCATTGTGTAATTCCTTGATTCATATGTATATGTGTCATCTCAGAGTGCGTAGTGATTTCGTTGGCAGACGAGTTCACTGTTCTTCGGACACAAAAAAACCGGAGCGTTGGCAGACGCTCCGGTTTTCAGCATTATAGGCTGTGATTTATTTCCTACAAGTCTGATATTTGAATTTTTTTTGTGATACCATCTTGATAATCGCATATCAAAAACACTCCTCAAGTCGTTATTTTTTCTCATTATTTATAATTATCAACAACTTAAGAAAACGTTCAAGTTAACCTATTGCGCAAACCTTTGCGTCATACCTTTAAAATGAAAACGCACAACCTCTCAAATCTGCCTAAAACTCAATCACCTAATACTAAGATGCCCTGCTAATTCGTAAAAAGTACTCAAAAAAATCGACCAATTTTCTTAACAATGCATGAAATATAATTAAGTTCGATAGAGCTCTTGGGTGATAGCGGTACGAAGTGTGCTAACTACATCACTTGCCAAAAGACCAATTTGACCATGCTGATTCATGTTTATATCCGCAGCATGACTGTGGAGTACCACACCTAAACGTGCCGCAATGGAAATGGGTAACCCTTTAGCTAGCAACGCACCAATAACACCAGATAGCACATCTCCCATTCCGCCCGTCGCCATTCCGGCGTTACCCGCTAGACAGACGTACATTCTCGTTCCATCGTAAATAAGTGTTCCCGCGCCTTTTAAAACCACCACACCGCCATAACGCTCTTGCAGTTGTCTTGCAGCAGAATATCGGTCACTTTCTATTTGTTGAGTGGTCACATTTAATAGTCGAGCTGCCTCTCCAGGATGCGGCGTGATCACTCGCTGGTTGTCGCACACCAAAGTGCCATCACATCGTTGGCTTAGCATCGCTAGAATATTGAGCCCATCAGCATCAACAACTTTAGGTTTCTGTTCTTGAGCCAGATATTGATAGGCTTGATAAGCCCACTCATCATCACCAAAACCTGGACCAAACACCAATACTTCAGCCCAGCGAATGCGTTTGGTTAAGTCATTCTCAGTATCCCTGAGTAAGTCGGCGGTGATGCTTTGGCTCATTACTTCTGGGCAGCCAATCTGTAGCGGAATAAGGCTACTCGGGTGAGTAATTGCGGCAGTTAAACCCGCTCCGGATCTAACCGCAGCGGAGGAACATAAGCGAATCGCTCCTGACATACCTTGGTTACCACCGACACAAAGTAGTTTGCCATTGTCACCTTTGTGTGCTGTCGGGTTTGGCTTGGGCATTAACCTTGAAACAACCTGATGATCAATACCTAGTGCACTTTCTACTTCGATAGAATCAAACTCAACATTTACACCCAACCCACAAAAGTGGAGTTCACCAACTCGATCTCTCGCTTGTCCGGTGCACAAGCCTTGCTTAACACCAATGAAGGTTACAGTATGCTCAGCATGAATGGCATCGCCTAAAATAGCACCTGTATTTGCACACAACCCGGAAGGAATATCGACTGCAATCACTGGGGTGTGAATTTGATTGATTTGCTCAATGTAGCGACGGTACTCCGAACGAACCTCACCACTTAAACCAGTGCCTAACATGGAATCAATGATCACATCGGCTTCTAGCAATGCGGTATTCCACTCATCCCAATCATTGTTAACACCATCGATGGACTGCCAATCTTGATATGCGCGTAAAGCATCACCTTTGAGCGCAGTCACATCACCAAGTTGGAAAACCTGTACATTGAGTTGCGCTTGTTTAGCAAGCGAGGCAAATACGTATCCGTCACCACCATTATTCCCTTTGCCACAAATGACTAAGATATTTTTTGATTTGGGATACAAGTGTAAAAAACGCTCATACACAGCCATACCTGCGCGTTGCATTAGGCTATACATAGAAACACCAGCCATTTGCGCTGCCAGCGTTTCACCGTTTTTTACTTGTTCTGCGGTGTAGAGTTTTAGGGCGAGATTAAAGTCCATCTTCACGTTCTGCGCATTAGGAAACACAATTATAAGTATACAAAAAAGCCAAGGCGAACCTTGGCTTTTGAGAAAGTTTTTTATCGCTACTGACTCTGAGACATCAATGCTTCAGCCGTCGCGTCTTGTATAGATAGAAACAACGAATTGATTTTCCCAGTCGGTGTACGCATGGGGTTCAGCGTAACGTTCTGGTACATAAACTCCGCTTGCTGAGTGACAGGACGTACGTTACGGCAGCGGAACAAGTAAGGACGCTGGCGCCACGTAATAAAGCTGCGGCAACCTAAATCATAAACTGGCTTTGTTTTTAACTTAAACCATTCCTGCGGGATTTCAGGGAAGATATCAAAGATAGAACGACCAATTGCATCATGAGATTGCAAACCACTGTGATGAGTCATAAACCCATTCCACACTTGCACATTATAATCTCGGTCAATGACGACGAGCCCCATGTCGACGTTTTGTACCATGTCGACCATCCAATGGAATTGTTCAAACTCTGCTGGCATATTCAACATTAGAACTCCTCCATTAGATATGACAGTTTGTTATCGAGCAGCGGCAAAGATTCATCGACGAACATAAACAATAAATCACAACGGATTGACGTTCCCTCAATGTTGTAGCTCACCTCGAATGTCATGGTGCGGCTGAATGCGCCCGTCGTAGACTCAATGATCGAATCAATTGATATATGCTGACCAAGAAGCACTGGAGGGCTTTGGAAGAATCGCACTTCAGATTGTTCGCCCAAGCCATTTAAGAATGACCCCACCAAGATATTGGAAATATCCATGAGCAGCTCAAGCTCTTCCAGTTCGTCGCTATCAGCTGGCACTTTCATCAACTTCTTGAGATCCGATACGCTCGAATCGCTCAAAATCACCAGCGCTTCACCCGCAATACCTTCGCCACAAAAGCCCTGACAAACGCCCGATACGTTGTCATGCGACGCTAAGTCACGGAGAGCCATGTGTAGTTCGCTCACTTCGAAGATATTAACGTTCGGAAGCGGTAATTGCACAAACACATCAAAATGACGCGCCAATGCATCTGCGGCTCGACCAATAGAGACGTTCGCCACTTCCATATAAATATCGCGACGACGTAAAATCGGTAACTCAATAGAAACAGGCGTGATAATTTGAGGACGAGGCTCTGGCTCAACCAACTCTTTAAGCGCATTCTTGAGTTCATCTTTGGCGATCGGTTTTTGAATAAACGCTTTTGCACCCAGTGCGAACACGCGCTCTTTCGCTTTAGGTTGGATATCCCCCGACACCACAACCACCGGAGTTGTATTCCCTAACCGCTGCATGTTTTCTAGTGTTTCAAAGCCATCCATTTCTGGCATGGTCAAATCAAGAAACATCAATTTAAACTCGTTCTTTTCGAGTTCTTCTAGCGCATTTTTTCCGTGGATAGCAAACGTAATATCGGCATTCAATGTGGCTGGTAGTGATCTCGCCATCTGTTTGCGTGCTAACGCTGAATCATCACAGATGAGTACGGGAAAAGACATTCAATCACCTTTTTATATTCCACAATCTGCGCCGGAGTCTAACAGATTGTTACAGCATGTAATACGAGAAAACTGACGAGTTTTTATTTCTTTTTTATTCAATAAGCATACGCAATATGAATGGATGAGTGAACAAAATGGCGAAAAAGCAAACATCCCATTCGCTGTTTAGTGACATGAAACAAACATGGATAAAACGCCTCCATTAAAAATAAGCACAAATTTGCATTTTAAATTAAAAATCCGTTTTTACTTCCACTCTATCCGCTCAGTATGAGTACTGGGTAAATCGGTATCGCGTAGCAATAAAAAAGCACCCTTTCATAGGGTGCCTTGAATAATGTATTCATCAATAAAGTGTCACTTCTATGGCACACCGTGACCTTTAGAAGCCACCCATACGCGATACCATTGCTCACGAGTCAATTCGATATTCAGCGCATTTACTGCCGTTTGCACACGCTCAATCTTACCAGAGCCAATGATTGGAATTGGGTTAGATGGCAAACGGCGTACCCAAGCGTAAATCACTTGGTCAATGCTAGTCGCGCCCACCTCTTCTCGAATCGCTTCTAATTCGTTGCGAACACGAACGGCTTGCTCACTGTCACCACTGAAGATGGAGCCACCACCGAGGCAAGACCAAGCCATTGGGCGCGTACGCAACATTTGCATTTGATCAAGCGTTCCATCATGTGCAACCTCAAAATGAAGCGGATTGATTTCCACTTGGTTAGTCACAAGAGGCTTACCTAAACGAGATTGCAACAGCTCAAACTGACGTGGAGTAAAGTTAGATACACCAAAGTGCTTCACTTTACCCACTTTGTGTAGCTCTGAGAACGCTTCAGCCACTTCATCGGCATCCATTAACACGTCAGGGCGATGGATTAAAAGCACATCGATTTCGTCCACATTCAAACGCTCAAGCGAGTTATTCACCGATTGGTAGATGTGAGCGGAACTTGTATCGTAGTGATTGATCTTACGCTCTGGTGTTTTATCTCCGCACAGGTTGATATCACACTTTGTGACGATCTGAATCTGCTCTCGCACGCTCTTATCGAGAGCAAGTGCTTCACCAAACAATTTCTCACACTCGTAATTACCGTATATGTCTGCGTGATCGACCGTGGTAATGCCTAACTCAATATGTTGCTTGAGGAATGACAAACGCTCTTGAGCAGTCATGCCCCAATCAACTGCACGCCAATATCCTTGGACCAGCTCTGAGAACTCAGGGCCTTTTGGTGCAGTCACAACTTTTGCAACCATGGTTTTTCTCCTTCAATTGATCTGCATTCATCGTAGTCTTGTTTTCACATCGGCTCAACGGGTAAACTTTGGCAATTCGAACTGGAGTACGAAATATGTCTTTTGCCCAACGCCTAGCCACCTTGATCGGAGAAGAAAGCATCAGCGGATTTGCACGACGCGTTGATGTGTCTGAAGCTTTAATACGCAAATATTTAAAAGGCAGTGAACCGAGCCTAACGAAAGCAAATCAAATTGCGATGCGAGCCAACTGCTCTCTTGAATGGTTAGCGACCGGATGTGGTTATTTATATCGCCGCGCTGAAGTCGTAGATATGGATGCGTACAAACTTGCATTTCAACACGTTATGAATCAGCCGTTGCCAGATGAGGCAGAAGAACAGCACCGTAAGCTCATCGCTGGCTATCAATACCTGCGTGCGCACAAAAAATCGGATGGATTTTTGGACGAGTCTGCGATGGCGACCTTCCTATCTCTCCATAAAGAATCTAAAAACGAGTCACTTTAACATCAATAATTTCGCCATCGCTGTGCAATTCCACATTTAAAGACGGTGATGGCGACGAAAACTCGTCCGGTTTTACCCAAAATAAGCTTCGAATCGTTTCTTGCGGATAGCGGTTTATCAACAAGATAACTTCTTTATCGACAAGCTCAGAAGATTTCTTTTCCAGCGCTTCAACGACGTCATAGTGCTCTTGTCCGATAGTTATACTACGTAAAACCAACCCGTCTTTTCTTAAATTGAGGATTAAGTCATTGAGACTTTGCCATTGATATTCGGTCAAAAAAGAGAACTGAGCACTGTCCTTTCCCAAAACAACTTCACCATACAGATGCTGCTGATAGTACGAAAAATCGTCCAAACAAAATGTGCTGATATACGTTGAAACATCTTGCTGCTGCACGTCACAGCGATACCAGCTTCCCCTTGTCTCTATACGCTCTTTTAAATTGGAGTACGGCATTGAAGACAACGTGTCCTGCCACCAACTCGGCGTCGAAAATGCTGGAAACGTTACCGAAAAACAACATAAAGAAAACAGGACTCGAGGATAAAAGCGCATGAATTACTCTGGTTGATTAACATCGACCCCAGACATTACCGACTAGTAGAAATTGTTCAAGATAAAAATAGTGGCAGGTAGTGCGGAAAGTTGTAGAGCAGAAATTAAGAAGGCGCACATTTGCGTGCGCCTCTACCTCGTTACTCAATCGTGAGTGTGCGAATCGAAGATGTCTATTGATGCATCCCGAACATAAAACGAGGACTTACCGTAGGGTTTGAATCCATCCAAATTGTGTGTAAAACCTCACATCCCTCCTTCTGAAGCAGTCATGTTGCTTTACACCTAAAGCATGGTTCATTTTGCTCAAAAAACAAGTTTTTTATCCCAAATTATGAGAGCAATAGCACAGTCTTGGTGAATGAATGACATCGCGACACTTCGAACACTCAATAGTGAAAAGCTAAATTGCATCTTTATTGATTAGGTCTAGACTCTGCGAAGCGTATACTTTCTCGCGTCCCTTCCACCAGCAACAGGAGAACTTGTTAATGACCAAACGAGAGAGAATTGTGAAATCTGTGTTAGCGCACGTACCCAAAGATGCGATTAACCAGTTTGTCTCTCGAGGGTCCACACCATTTTCTGTCCTGATTATGGCCGCAATCGTTGGCACACTAGCTGGTTTTGTCGGCACTTACTTCGAACTTGCGGTTCATTTTGTTTCTGAAACTCGTACCGAATGGCTAAGAAGCGAAATCGGTAGCGTACTTCCTCTTTGGCTTGCTGCTGTACTGATCAGTGCTCTGCTTGCTTTTGTTGGTTACTTTCTTGTTCACCGCTTTGCTCCAGAGGCTGCGGGATCAGGCATCCCAGAAATAGAAGGCGCGATGGACAACATTCGTCCAGTGCGCTGGTGGCGAGTTCTACCTGTTAAATTCTTCGGCGGCATGGGAGCACTTGGCTCCGGTATGGTACTTGGTCGCGAAGGTCCGACAGTTCAAATGGGCGGCGCAGTTGGTCGAATGGTGACCGATATTTTCCGTGTGAAAGATGACGATACTCGTCATTCCCTACTCGCTTCAGGTGCCGCTGGTGGTTTGGCTGCCGCCTTTAATGCCCCACTCGCAGGCATTATGTTCGTTGTGGAGGAAATGCGACCTCAATTTCGCTATTCTCTGATCTCAATTCGCGCGGTGATCATCTCTGCTATTATGGCCAACATTGTGTTTCGCGCCATCAACGGGCAAGACGCTGTCATCACAATGCCGCAATATCACTCTCCAGAGCTTCAGTCACTTTGGTTGTTTTTATTGCTTGGCGCATTGTTTGGCGTATTCGGAGTGATCTTCAATAAATTGATTACCGTGGCACAAGACAGTTTTGTCGCAATTCACAAAAACGATCGTAAACGCTATTTAATTGTGGGTTCACTACTTGGTGGCATTTTTGGTCTGCTTCTCTTATACGTGCCGCAGCTAACTGGCGGTGGCATCGGCCTTATTCCTGATATTACCAACGGCAACTACTCGGTATCCGTTTTAGTTCTGCTTTTCTTTGGTCGCGTCATCACGACGTTGCTATGCTTTGGCTCTGGTGCGCCGGGCGGTATCTTTGCACCGATGCTTGCTCTGGGGACCTTGTTTGGCTATGCATTCGGAGCGAGTGCTGATGTATTGCTTCCTACGCTTGATATCGAACCTGGCGTATTTGCTATTGCGGGCATGGGGGCCCTGTTTGCTGCAACGGTACGCGCACCGATCACGGGCATTTTGTTGGTGATTGAAATGACCAATAACTACTACTTAATTCTACCACTTATCATTACTTGTTTAGGTGCCGTGATTATTGCTCAGTTGTTTGGCGGACAACCGATTTACAGCCAGTTGCTACATCGTACAATCAAAAACGATAAGTTACGTCAGCAGGATCTTCCTGAAAACCAATCGACATAATTCTCGCTTTGTTATTATTTCGCTCCAAACTATCGAAGGGTTTGGAGCGATAAACTCTACATTTTTACATCCTTTCCCAAATATTCGATACCAAACTCACAAAAATACCATTCTCTGATATTTCCTCATCACCTTTCATGAGTAAGCACTCTCTAAACTTGCTAGTATTCGCTACTCAAATAGAGCATTTCATCCAAATCATCACGTTTCGTTTCATTCAGGAAAAAATCAAATGGAGTAGATTTGAACTGGAGAAGACTTGTGCAGTTTTATAGCGTTCCGCCGTCTCAAGCCGCGTTAGCGCTAGGTATGATAGGTTTAGGACAAGCTTGGGCACTCTATGTCCCTGAAATTGGTGAACCAATACGCCCATTTTTAGCGTCACTCGGCGCGCTTTTACTCGCCCCAGTGCTGATAAAATATGCCACGAATCCACGATTATTTATGGTCGACATTCGTCACCCATTGAGCGGTAGCTTAATGGCACCCATGAGTATGGCGTTACTGATCCTTGCAGATTATCTTGCTTCTATAGCGCCAATCATTGCTTATCCACTCTGGTTTATGGCACTTTTGCTGCATTTTACTATGATGGTACTGTTTTTTAGCTTTCAGCTAATGAACTTCAAAATGTCGAATATCGTACCTAGTTGGTTTCTCTATCCAGTGGGACTGATCAGCAGCTCATTAGCAGGCTCCCAATTGGGTCACAACCTATTCTCTGAAACCTTAGCGATGATGTGCATTGGCATTTATTTCTTTATGTTACCGCTGGTGCTCTATCGTTTGGTGTTTTTCGGATCTCTGCCGAGACGAGCCAGGCCGACCCTCGCAATTATGGCCGCACCGGTAAACTTGTCATTGGCGGCATACTTGGTGAACTTTCCCCTTCCCGATCCGATACTGACGGGCGCATTAGCAGGGATTGCTATCACAATGACGTTATTGATCTACCTGTGTTACTTCCGCTTACTTCGATTGAAGTTTCAACCTTCTATCGCGGCGGTAACCTTTCCTTCCGTGATCAGTGCCATTGCGATGCACCGCTTAACCTCCTTTTTTGCCGAATCGCACCCACATTGGCACTGGCTACACGATTTTGGCTTTTTAGAGCTCAGCATTGCGACTGTGTTGGTGGTTTGGGTGTCGGCAGGTTACATCAAAATGTATTGGCCAGAAATCGTTAAGTCGTCCTCTAAACAAGCATAAAAAAACGGCCTCATCTGAGGCCGCTGTTTATCTCTATCAATAAGACATCAACCCGCAAACTTCGCCATGAAGTTCCCAATGTTAGTCAAACTCGATGCTGCCATTACGATAACAATCGCTGCTCCAGTTAGCGTTAAGTACATTGGGTGTTGGTAGTCACCGACAATATCTTTGCGTTTTGTCGCAACCAATACAGTGCCCAAAACAATAGGAAGAATAATGCTGTTCACTAGGCCCGCTAGCATCAAAAGAAGAATTGGCATGTCCATGGTTACCGTGCCTAGCGAGGTTAGGATAATGAAACCAACACACCAAGCTTTCTCGTTTCGCGCCACAACTGGGAAAAGCGTCTTAATTAATGATATGGCCATGTAAGAGTTGCCAACCACAGACGTGATGGAAGCTACAAACAGTACTAAGCCAAAGATGAAGTAACCGAGTTGGCCCGCACCTTGACGGAAAGCATCCGCCGCAGGGTTAGCCGTATCCAGCGTTGCGCCTGTCGCGATAACGCCAAACACCGCCAAAAACAGTAGGATTCGAATAACCACCGCAATAGAAATACCAGCCCACGCTGTTGAGGTGATGGAAGGCACGTTCTCTTTGCCTTTCAAGCCGATGTCTACTAGGCGTTGTGCACCCGTGTAGTAACCGCCAACTGCACCGCCAACGATAGTCAACGTAGGCAGAAGCAAACTACCAACATCCATAGGCATCACCGCTGCACTTAGTGTCTCTCCCATCGGAGGTAAGCTCGTCATAGCCACGTATGCGATCAGAACGATCATGAACAAGCCAAGGTAGCGGGCCATTTGGTCCATTCGTTTGGAGGCGTTATGAACCACAAACAACAAACAGCCAACGACACCGGTAAACAGTGCGCCCCATGTTGTGTCCACGCCCGTTAGCACATTGATGCCTAACGCTGCGCCACTCACGTTGCCAAAGTTAAACGCCACTGCACCAAGCGCAAGGAGAATACCAACACCATAACCCATGCCGGGTGCCACTTTGTTCGCAATGTCTTGGATTCGCATGCCAGAAACGCCGACAATACGCCACAAGTTCATCACAATACCAAACGTGATAAAAATGGAAGCCAAAACTGGAAATGCCATGTCGACTTTGTAGATATTTGTGAAGACTGCGGTTTGAGTTAAAAAGCCGGGACCCACAGAGGTTGTCGCCATCAAAAAAGCGACACTGAGCATGGCTTTCTTTTGCCAACTGCTTTCTGTAACTGGAGCTGAAATAGAGGAGGTGCTGATAGTGCTTTGTGTAGTCATGCCGAGTCCCAAATTTGTTGTCTTTCTATTATTAGAAAAAAGAAAGACAACTGACCGAGATCAGCTGAACTTAGAGAAATATCTCTTTTTAAAACAAACGATTACAAGTTGTAGTCGTTCATTGGGCGCATATATTAAGAGCAACGAATGTGACTGTCAATACACAATTGCATAATTACTATTTATTGCGACTCACTTGACTATGATTTGGATATAAAAGATATAAAAAAGGATGGCAACTCGCCATCCTCTCTCAATTTTATTTGTCGATTTGATTAACGCAGGCCATGCAGAAATTCAGCACGGGTCGCTGGGTTGCTCTTAAAAATACCACCTAACGCTGTAGTCGTGGTTTCACTGGTGGCATCCATCACACCGCGTGATTTCACACAGTAATGCGTCGCGTCGATAGTCACCGCTACATCGTCAGACTCAAGCAATGTTTGCAAAGCAACAAGGATTTGCTGGGTCATACGCTCTTGAACTTGAGGGCGTTGCGCAAAGAAACGAACAATACGGTTGATCTTAGACAGGCCAATGATCTTACCGCGAGGAATATAAGCAACAGCGGCTTTTCCGTCGATTGTCACAAGATGGTGTTCGCACGTACTGGTCACAGTAATGTCTTTCACGCGAACCATTTCGCTCACGTTCATCTTGTTTTCGATAACTGTGATCTTGGGGAAGTTGGAGTAATCCAAACCAGAGAAAATCTCGTCCACGTACATTTTTGCAATACGGTGTGGCGTTTCCTCTAAGCTATCATCCGTAAGGTCGAGCTGAAGCAGACCAAGAATCTCACGCATGTGGTATTCAATCTTTTCCTTCTTCTCTTCACGGCTAACGGCATTAGGGCGCATTGGTGTTTCTAACCCGCGTTGCTCTAGCGCTTCTTTCACTAACTTTGCTGACTCGCTAAGACCTGACATTCCACTTCCTCTTTTGTAACTACCACTCTCGGTGTGAAATACAATTGCCGTGTTTTCATCCCGTAGCGTTAAAGTTGCTCAGTCCGATGTTTATAACGCCAAGGCACATAACAAGAATACACTGAGCTATTTTCTCATGCTCCGTAGGAACTTTACCCCTTTCGGATGGGTGACAAGGATACTCGGATTTTTGAATAATTACACCCATATTTTATAGGTGGACATTCTTACTCAGTCCTCTTTTATGGTAGAGTTGCCACAAAACAAAAGAACATAGGATTATCTCAATGGGCTGCTGCGACGCACCTGGCTTGATGCCAATTGAAGAAGCGATGGATAAGATGCTATCGCGAATCAAACCTATCCAAACGACACTTTCTCTTCCTCTTGCTGACGCTCTGGGTTTTGTGCTGGCTGAAGATATTTTATCACCAATTCACGTGCCCCCTTTCGACAATTCAGCAATGGACGGTTATGCCATTCGTATTCAAGACCTAGAAGTGTCTACAGTGTTGCCTCTGGCAGGTAAATCCTTCGCAGGTCAGCCTTTTAAGGGTGAATGGCCGGCAGGCACTTGTGTTCGAATCATGACTGGCGCGAAAATTCCGGAAGGCTGTGATGCCGTTATCATGCAAGAAAATACGGAAGTGACCGACGCTGGTATTCAGTTCAACCAAACGGATGTGAAGCCGCAAAATAACATCCGCCCTACGGGTGACGACATCAAGCAAGGCGATATTGTATTGGCAAAAGGCGCGCGCCTGACACCGCGCGATATTCCAATGATTGCCTCTCTTGGTGTCAGCCATGTCACCGTCGTGCGTAAGCCAAAGGTGGCATTTTTCTCCACAGGTGATGAACTTAAACCATTAGGTGAGCCACTCAAGGCGGGTCAAATCTACGACAGTAATCGTTACGGTATTAAGCCGCTAATCGAAAACTTTGGCTGTGAAGCGATTGATCTTGGCATTATCCCTGACTGCCCAGAAACACTAAAAGCAACATTCGAAAAAGCACAAACTCTCGCGGATGTAGTTGTAACGTCTGGCGGCGTCAGCGTTGGTGAAGCAGATTACACTAAAGACATTCTTGAAGAACTTGGCGAAATCGGTTTCTGGAAACTGGCAATCAAGCCGGGTAAACCTTTCGCATTTGGCAAGTTAAGTACTGCTTGGTTCTGTGGGCTACCAGGTAACCCTGTATCTGCAGTGCTAACCATGTACGTACTTGTTCAACCAATGTTGGCTAAATTGGCTGGCCACACTGAATGGAAAGCGCCTGAGTCTATCCCTGCTACGACTAAAACCGCATTTAAGAAAGCGCCGGGACGTACAGACTACCAACGCGGTATCTATACTCTGGAAAACGGTAAATTTGTCGTTGAAACCACTGGCAACCAAAGTTCAGGAGCCTTCCGCTCAATGAGTTTGGCAAACTGCTTTGTTGTGTTGGAACGTGAGCGTGGCCGTGTGGAAGTTGGCGAAACGGTTCAAATCCAACTGTTTAACTCAACGTTATACTAGGAACGTACCGTGGATATTCTTTCCGATCAGGAGATGCTGCGCTATAACCGCCAGATCATTCTTCGTCAGTTCGATTTCGAAGGGCAAGAAGCACTCAAACAAAGCTCGGTGCTTATTTTGGGTGCTGGCGGTTTGGGTTGCGCTTCTAGCCAATACCTTGCCACGGCTGGTGTTGGCAATATTACGTTTATCGATGACGATATTGTTGAACTCTCCAATTTACAACGCCAAGTATTGCACCACGACGCCGATATTGGCCGTAAAAAGGTTGACTCCGCGGCGGATGCGTTGCGGGAACTTAATCCTCATATCGAAGTAAATACCGTTGCTAAACGCCTTGACGACATTCAGCTTCAGGCTTTGATTGAACAACACACTGTGGTGGTCGATGCTTCAGATAACGTCGACACTCGCAATCAACTCAACCGACTCTGCTTTGCAACAAAAACACCGCTTATTTCTGGTGCAGCCATTCGTATGGAAGGCCAAGTGAGTGTGTTTACGTACGACGACCCAACTCAACCGTGCTATCAGTGTTTGAGCGCGCTATTCGGCAGCAGTGCATTAAGTTGCGTTGAAGCTGGCGTAATGGCGCCTGTTGTGGGTATTGTTGGCGCTGTACAAGCGATGGAAACCATCAAGGTGATTGCAAATTACGGCCAACCCAAAAAAGGGAAGATCCTCATTCTCGATGCGTTTAGCATGTCTTGGCGGGAAATGAATTTGATGAAAATGCCGACCTGCCCTGTTTGTGGCTAAGTAACGCTGTCAGCTTATCAATGAAGATTCTCAAAAAGCTCAACGTAACGTTGAGCTTTTTCTTATTCTGAGATTCATATTTCGAACCAAATAACTTACCGACATAAAATTCATTATAAACAGTAAGTTAAAAACTGGCACATTCCTTTCATTGCATATCATACAAACCAATGAGAGGGCGAATCATGAAAAGGACATCACTATTACTTGGATCTCTGTTCGCAAGCGCATACGTAAGCGCAGCGCCATTCGACACTTGTCCGAGCAAAGCATATTTATTCCAATCGACCCCAGTGCAAGTTTACGGCGTTAATCTGGTTACCGGATCAACCAAGTTACTGACCGACGATGTGGGCTTAGCATCTGGTATTAACGGCGTCGGTTTCAACTTCACTGATCGATACATCTATGGTTACGATACAACCAACTTGAAAATCGTACGTTTAGGCCAGGACTTTCAAGCAGAAACTCTCAACGTACAAGGGCTTCCTAGCCATACGTTTTTTGTCGGCGACGTGTACAACCACGTATACTACTTGTATCGCAAAGGTAAAGGGCTGTTTTCCATTGATCTGTCGCCGTTAGATACGGACCCAAATGCTACCTTAATCCTGAATAAAATCACATCAAATGCAAGCGTGAGTTTAACCGATTTTGCGTTCCACCCTGGCGACGGTGCGCTCTATGGTATCGATAATGGGTCTGGCGTATTGTATAAATTCGATACAAAAACAGGCCAAGCAACCGCGATCGGCAATACAGGGGAAACGGGTACCTTTGGTGCAGGCTACTTTGATGTAAACGGAAACTACTACGTATCGCGTAACCAGGACGGCAAAATTTATCGCGTCGACTTATCAGAAAATAACGCCGCCAATATCGCTGCGGGCATTGTTCCTGCTGTAGAGTTTGTGTCTAACGGTCCAAGTTCCAGCCAAAATGACGGTGCCCGATGCGCGAACGCTCCTGTTATTGACGAAGACGAGCCAATTGACTTTGGTGACGCACCTGACACTTACGCTACCTTGCTCTCTTCTAACGGACCACGCCACGCTGTTGATGGTGTAACTTGGCTTGGCACAATTGCGCCAGATGGTGATGCCGATGGACAAGTGGCTCCGTCTGGAGATAACAAAGTTGGTACAGCAGATGAAGATGGCGTCGGCTTTGTTACCGCACTCGACCTAGGGTTAAGTTCACTAGTGAGCGTAACTGCATCGACATCCGGCTACTTGTCAGCTTGGTTTGACTGGAACCGAGATGGTGACTTTGCTGACGAAGGTGAGCAAGTATTCACCGATGAGTTACTCTCTGCAGGCAGCAATACGCTTCCATTTGTCGTCTCTGAACTGGCAACCGCAGGCCCTAGCTGGAGCCGATTCCGCTTTAGCCAACAAACTGGTCTGAACTTCGATGGCGGATCAACATCAGGTGAAGTAGAAGATTACCCAATCACAATCACTGAAAACGGCGTATCCGTACAGCACTTCCCAAGTGCCGATTCCTACGCAACGGTCGCGTATGAAGACAACTGGCCTTACACCGCTGACTACGACATGAATGACGTAGTCATTAAGTTCCGTATGACTGAAACACGTATGGACGGCACGGTGGAAAATATCCAAATTAGCGGAGATCTGGCCGCCTATGGGGCTGGCTATAAAAATGGCTTTGCTATTCGTCTACCTGGCGTTTCGAAAGCAAGCATTGAAAACGGCTTAACAAAGCTAACGTTTAATGGCAAAGAACAACCGACCAACGGTCTAGAAGCGGTATCAGAAGAAGCCATCTTCATTATCAGTGACGACCTCAGTCAGTATGCGCAAAGTCAATGTGCGTATTTTAGAACCCAAACGGGTTGCAATGATAACGTCGCGTTGTCTTTCACACTGACCATCTACTTTAAGGAAGGCTCCGACCGCTCAGCGCTACAGGCCATGCCTTATGACCCATTTATCTTTGCCACCCCCAATACATATCACGGCGATGGCATCACCTTTCAACCAGGTAGAAAATGGGAAGTACATTTGCCAGACCAAGCACCAACTGAGCAGTTTGATGACGCAAACCTATATGGCGTGGGCGTAGACGCAAGTGACCCGGCTCGAGGCGTGTACTTCAAAACAGCGAACAACCTCCCTTGGGCATTGCTTATCGTCGAAGAGTGGAATTGGCCGCTAGAGAAAGTTGACTTAGTTGACGCTTACCCAGAGTTTGCCACCTACGCCGAGTCTGGTGGGCGAGAAGGAGCAAACTGGCATACCCAACCTAAAGCAAACAAACGTTACATTCCATAGGAGAAGCATCATGAAAAACTTAATCACAATCATCATGGGATTAGCGTTAACAGCCTGCGGCGGTGGCGGTGGCGGCGGTGGAGACAAAAGCAACGATAGCGCTACTCCACCTCCAGCTCAAACTACCGTTATTGTTGAAGAGCCAAGCATGCAAAATTTAGACGTACCAGATGGGTTCGATTATGACCCAAGGTTAGAAAGCTCACTTGCGGTAGATATTAGTGGTTACTCTTTACAGCGCGCACATCTGAGCATTTATAAGGAGTACCGTGAAGATGCGTCTGGAACCTACCAAGCGAAATATTCGAGCAATATTGCTTCTGCTGCGCTGACGAGTGGGAAAGCTAACTTAGACTTCTCCACCTCGGACAGCCAAGATAACCTGTTAGTCGAAATTTGGTTCTACGATGGCTCAGAACCTCTTCAAAAAGTCGTCTCAACCGGAAATACGACATGGCGCATGTAAGATGCTCTATTGGTGAGCATTGATACTCGGGACTGGCGCAAGCCACAGGTTTTAAGACAAAATCGCATCGTTCTTTGAACATGCGATTTTTTTGTTGTAAAACAAAATGATTACTTGAAACAATAGCAATGGAGCGCAAATTGGATAATCCCAAAACCTATATGTTGGTCTTCAGCGGTTTCATTGCCCTACTTGTGCTCTTGTTGCTCATTAAGCAAACGGATGAAAACACGGTTTCAGCCACCGTCATTAGCAACACTTTAACTCAGTCCCTTGATGGTCAACGTCGGTACCTCACTATTAATTCACCTGAGATAGAGCAACAACGAGTGACGGTTCCAGTGTCCGCATCTTGTCCAGTGGGCTCTATTGCGTTGTTCCACCAAGCATCCCGCTCAAGTTTTGACTCATCCCTTTCATTCATTCGCTGTGAGTAAAGCTACTGTGCGGACTTCCCAAATAAGAAGGATTTAACCATGCAAGCATTGATCGATGCCAAAGAACTTCATGCTTTATTAGACCAACCGAATGTAAAACTTCTAGACGCGAGTATTCGTTTTCAAATTCCTTCCGAAGGGAAAAAGATCACCAATAAGTGGATTCCAGGCTCATTGCGTTTCGACTACGACAATGACTTTTGTCTGCCAGATACCAATCTCCCTCATATGATGCCAACAGAAGAAGGATTTAATCACAGCGCTCAGAAACTTGGCCTGAACAACGAAGACCTTATTGTTGTTTATGACAACTCCGGAACACTCGCCTCTCCGCGCGCATGGTGGATGTTTAAGGCAATAGGACACGATAATGTCAAAGTGCTTAATGGTGGCCTCCCGGCTTGGATTGAGGCTGGACTGCCTGTCACGGATGTCTTGTCAGAAGCTAAGCAGCTTGGAAACTTTACCGGGAAATTAAATAAACATGCTTTTTTGGACGCAAATGCAATATTAGAGTACTCAAACAATTGCAGTGCAAACATTGTTGACGCTCGCTCACGTGCACGTTTTTTAGGCGAGGTACCAGAGCCAAGAGAAGGACTGCGTTCTGGTCATATTCCTAATTCTGTTTGCCTCCCTTTCCAAACATTGTTGAGTAATGGCTTTATAAAGGCAGACTCGGAATTGAAACAAGCATTTAGTGCACTAACGTTATATAATGATAAATCAATCATTTTCAGTTGTGGCTCAGGTGTAACGGCCTGTATTTTGCTGCTAGCAGCATACCAGTTAGGTTGGCGTGATTTATCGGTCTATGACGGGTCATGGACAGAATGGGGCGCAGACCACTCATTACCCATTACTCGCTAATCTAGGAGCTATCGAAGCGGCATGGTCAGGTTAAAGAAGAACATTTGGACACTATACATGGCGCTACTTACGATAAGCGCCGTGCTGTTCGTGTTGTTTGGACGCTACCATTATGAGTCAACCCTGAATAAGTACAAAGATAAGCAGCTCCTACAATTGGAGCTGTTTGCCTCTTCTGTCGAATCACTTCTGAAAGGACAAGAATCGTTACTTGAAGTCATTGGTCATCAGTTGGTCGAGAGAAATGACTTTACTCGTACAGCAGCAGTTCAAACTCGCCCGATGCTGGACAAACTGCTCAGTATCCATCCGGCGATTATTGGATTCGGCCTAACCAACCCCGATGGAGACTACATCGCCGTAAGCTCCAACTTAATCTTGGCAAAACTACATAATCTAAAACAAGATCCACTGACTCGTGATACCTTTTTGGCAGCACTCAACTCCGACCGAATGATTATAGGTCGAACGTATTTTATGCCAGCTCAAGATTCACTTGTGATTCCGATCCGAAAAGCAATTCCAAATAAAGATGGTGTTGTACAAGCAGTGATGACGGCTGGCTTTAATATGAATTCATCTTCGGTTTTTCGTAACGACATCCATGCCAATGAACACAACCGGGTCACATTGATCCGCAGTGATGGCTACCTTACTTTTAGCTCGTCAGAAGATACAACCCTAGAAGATTACCTAAAACCTGCCAATGATTTAGATATAAAAGCCGTTATGGCTCAAATCACAAAAGATTCAGGCTGGGATATGGCGCAACTAAAAGAGCTCACACGAGCGCTCAATATTGTTGTCGACAATTCTCGCCTGAGTGAGTTAATCACATTGAGATACCTTCCTGATTATCATCTTTGGGCCTCTTCCTCGACAGATTTGAATTTTATTAAGCGCGGATTTTACGAACAGTTTGCACTGTACTCGATTGTTTTTCTTATCGTCCAAGGTGCTTTTTACGCTTTATTTCGCTCCATTGCGAACAATGAACATAAAACAAAACTGCGTTTGCTCTATCAAGCGAGCCACGATCATCTCACTGGATTACCAAACCGAGAGTACCTACGCGCAAACATTCGACACTGGCTTTCTGGGAAAGGGAATCCTTTTTCTTTGATGTTTATCGATATTGATAATTTCAAATCAGTCAACGACACACATGGTCATGACTTTGGCGACGAAGTTCTAAAACAAATATCTATCCGCTTAAACACCTTTGTTAACGATGGCCGATTAATCATCCGTGAAGCCAGTGACGAGTTTATTTTTCTAACAAATCGAATTGATGAAGTAAGCGTTAAAAGACTAGCGAGCGACTTAATAAAGGCGCTATCAGAACCCTACGAAGTCAATGACAGTCAGTTTCTGCTCAGTTGCAGTATTGGTATTGCCTGCTATCCACACCATGGTGAAACATTAGATGAACTGCTCCTGTCAGCCGATATTGCGATGTATCAAGCGAAAAAACAACGCAACGTATACAGCCTGTTCAATCAGCAGATGCAAGCTACACACCTGCGTAAAATGAAAATTGAGCAACGCCTGAGGCTCGCGATAGATAAGCAAGCGCTTCATATGGTTTATCAACCTCAGTTAAACCTAGAAGGCGATATTTATGGTGTCGAAGCGCTTATTCGTTGGAGTGATGATGAGCTCGGCTTAGTCCCACCAAGTGAGTTTATTCCCGTCGCAGAAAGCACTGGGTTGATGGTTCGTATTGGTGAACAAATCATTGAAAATAGCCTGACAGATATGGCTAAACTGACTGGTAATATTGATACATCTATCCAGATGTCTATTAACATCTCGGTCAAACAGTTTGTTCACGCCAAATTCATTACTAATCTTATGAATGCTATTGAGAAACGCGGCATCGAATGTTCAAAGATTACCCTAGAGATCACCGAAAACCTGTTTATTGAAGATCTTGAAAAGTTCGCACCAATTTGCGAGCGCTTGCATGCTCTTGGCTTTAAAATCTCGCTCGATGATTTCGGGACTGGCTACTCTTCATTAAGCATGTTGCGTACGCTACCTATTGACGAGGTGAAGATTGACAAGAGCTTTGTCGATCACATTGAGCATGACAAAAAAGCGCTGAATATGGTTAAGAATATCATTTCTATCGGCAAAAACTTTGAAATGAAAGTACTAGCTGAAGGAGTAGAGACGCTGCAACAACTGAATGAGTTAAAAGCTTGCGGTTGTGATTTGATTCAGGGCTACTTCTACTCTAAACCTTTATCGCTTGAAGACTTGATCGCTTTTACGAAGCAGAACCAAAGCAAAGAAACCGTAGTTGAATAACTACGATCGCTTTGCTTAGAAGGTTTTATTTATTCATTTCTTGGTGCATCACCTCCACCAACTCGCCTTTCGGGTCGCCTGATAATTCCCAGGTAAAAATGCCACCTAAGTTCGCCTGTTTAGCCCAATTTGCTTTGGCTTTGATCGAGCGTTGATCTTCGTAAGAGATAAAGACTTTCTTTACAGGATGCCACAAGTAAGGCGCTTGAGATTGCTCATCATACTTGTACTCGTAGCCCTGCTCCGCTCCATAGTTCTTCACCAAATCCCAAAACATGAAATAGCCGTTCTCACCCGTACCAAACTGCGCTCCTTGCTCGGATACAAGATCTTGCGTTGGTAAGCCACCCGAGAAGTCTTTGGTGCCTTGCCAGCCACGCCCGTAAAACGCAGCGCCAATCACCAGTTTCTCACTTGGAATACCGAGCTCGATCATCTGGTTGATGAACACGTCTGCGCCCATGCCCCACCAGCTTCGCTCAGTCGCATGCAAGTTGGTAGTATGCCCGGTTTGCTGCCCCCAACCACCAAGGAAGTCATACGTCATTGCAAACATGTTAGTTAGGTACGGCTCCGCGGCTTTCCAATCGATACCTGCTGCTTTTGGACCAACGCCTACCGCTGTAGAGAGCTCGTATTCACGTTTGGTTTGATTTGTGAGTTCATCTAACTCTGCACGCATGGTTTTTACCAAATAGGTAAAGGCCTCACGCTCAGATGCTTTTTGTTCATCAGAAAGCTTGGTGTCAGGGTTCCAAGGCGACGTTGTTAAACCGCCACCACCTGGGTATTCCCAATCCAGATCAATACCATCAAAGAAATCATATTGAGCAATCAACTTAACGGCAGTTTTTGAGAATTGATCCATCGCTTGTTTGCTTTTCGCCATAGCATGGAACGGTTCGGACATTGTCCAACCACCAAAAGAAGGGAGAATTTTAAGATCAGGATGTTGTTTCTTCATTTCAGCAAGTTGAGCGAAGTGGCCTTTGTATGGCACGTTAACGGAGACATCGCCAAAGTCCTTTTCTAATGCTGCTTCGGTATCGACAATGATCGCCGTATACGGATCTTTTCCTTCACATTGTTCAGCAACCAGTTTTTGTACCGTTTCAGAAGCACCGGTATGAGGACCGCACATACTAAGAAACGCGTAAATCACGTGCGTCAGTTTATCGGCGGGAATATCTTTCACCGTGTATGGGTTTTCTGCATTAGCGTACTGCCAATCCGCAAAGTAACCTGCTACGACTTTTTGCTCGGCGTGCGCCGCACCAGTTAGCCCCATAATCAGTGCAGCAAGAAGTGTCTTTTTCATTATGTTCTCCAGAGTAGATGTACAAATTTAAAGCTACTCCTAGAGAATATTTTTAACTTGAAAACGAAATCAGGCTGCGAGTCATTTATAACTCCTCGCAGCCTGATTACATAAATTGCATATTATTTGTGCTAACTCTCAGATGCCGCGTTGCCGTGCATTTGCTCATCTAAGTTGAGTACCGTTAATGCGTTGCTGACGCTTGTGGCGATCACGTCTATAGCTCCGGTTCTTAATGCTCCAAGTAAGGCGAGCGGCTTACTGTTCTCCGCTGCAATCGCGATGACTTCCGATATTGGGCGAAACTCTTCAATACCAAGGCCAATCACTCGGTCACTCATTACGGTGTTGGCAACATTACCGTGAATATCAAAGAAATCATAACCTGCAAAGTCCCCGACCACGCCTTGTTGAAGTCTCGACTGAACCACTTCATCAGGCGTAAACCAACCTAAGTCCACCATGTAACTGTTTTCGCTCATGTCACCAATACCGACCAAAGCGACATCGGCTTTACGTGCCAAATCGAGCGTTTGTTTCACGGTTGCATTTTGCATGAAAGCCAACTTCTGTTCTCTGTTCTCTGCGTAAGCCGGCGCATAGAGAGTTTCCGAGGTCCCCCCATACTTCTTTGCTAACTGACGGCAAATGTGGTCGGCGTTATACATACCACCACGTGGGTGAATACCGCCGATACCACACACAAATTTACAGTCGCGCGGGGTGATCACCCCAATGTGATGAGCAACAGAAGATACGTTACGCCCTTGTCCAACGGTCACCACCATGCCGTTTTTAAGCGTGCTGGTGAGATAATTGGACACCAATCCCGACACCTGTAGTCGCTGTGCCTCTTCATTTGGCTGATCAAGAGCGACAAGCGCACGCTTAACGCCGAATCGCTCGATCAAACGTTGCTCAATCTTGGCGCTAAACACCGGGTGGTATTTAACGGTGATTTCAACGATGCCTTCATCACGCGCCTGCTTGAGCATTCGCCCGACCTTTGCGCGTGATATGGCAAATTTTCTCGATATCTCTTCCTGAGTCGCACCGTCTTGATAATACGCGACGGAAATCTCTGTCAACAAATCCGTGTTTTCAATGGAAATATCTTGATTAGAACTGCTCATGGTTTCTCTCGCCCTTTAAGAGGATCGATATTGTATGCAATAAGTGAGCATATGCTCATCGACTTAGCATATGTTCTTTATCAATTTAAACGCTACATTTGCTCATCGCAATAACATTTTCTCACTACAATTTTTTACCCTCACGTACAACGATCAACCTTTGAACAATAAGGGCAAACGTTTATTTGGGTTAACCACTACACACACAGTAAAAAAACGTTGATGAAGTTCACTATAAGTCGATTTCAGCGATTGACTTTCAGCATAGATAGGATAAATATGGACACATCATTTACTCAGCTATCGATCAAATGTTCATTGCATTTGTTCGGTAACGAAATTTTCCGTAGTTGGCTGAGCAGATGTCTCATTAAATGCGATGAGACGATTAGCTAACTCGCTTGCAAATGCACAAGCTGTGATAACAAAAATCACGCTTAAGCCCATTTAAATAGGATGATCGATTATGAGCAACAAGTTAGAGCAACTTCGTAAACTAACGACTGTAGTAGCAGACACTGGCGAAATTGATGCAATCAAAAAGTATCAACCAGAAGACGCAACAACTAACCCTTCTCTTATCCTGAAAGCCGCTCAAATCGCAGAGTACGCACCTCTAATCGATGCTTCAATCGAATATGCTAAAGCACAGAGCAACGACAAAGCTCAACAAGTTCAAGACACTTGTGACATGCTTGCAGTAAACATCGGTAAAGAAATCCTAAAAACTATTCCAGGTCGTATCTCTACAGAAGTTGACGCACGCCTATCTTACGATATGGAAGGAAGCGTAGCGAAAGCACGTCAACTAGTAAAAATGTACAACGATGCAGGCATCACTAACGACCGCATCCTTATCAAACTAGCGTCTACTTGGGAAGGTATCCGCGCAGCAGAAATCCTAGAGAAAGAAGGCATCAACTGTAACCTAACGCTTCTATTCTCATTCGCTCAAGCGCGTGCTTGTGCAGAAGCTGGCGTATTCCTAATCTCTCCATTCGTTGGCCGTATTATGGACTGGTACAAAGCGAAAGAAGGCCGTGACTTCGAAGCTTCAGAAGATCCAGGCGTACTGTCTGTAACTAAGATCTACAACTACTACAAAGAGTACGGCTACAAAACTGTCGTAATGGGCGCAAGCTTCCGTAACATCGGTGAGATCCTAGAACTAGCTGGCTGTGACCGTCTAACTATCGCTCCTGCTCTACTTGCTGAGCTAGAAGCTGCAGAAGGTGAAGTGGTTGAGAAGCTAGTTGATTCTAAAGGCGCAGCTGAGCGTCCTGCACCAATGACTCATTCTGAGTTCCTATGGGAACACAACCAAGACCCAATGGCGGTTGAGAAACTGGCTGAAGGCATCCGCAACTTCGCCGTTGACCAAGGTAAACTAGAAGCGATGATCGAAGCTAAGCTTTAATTGCTTACCAAAAGCGAGTAGCCCGTCTACTCGCTTTTACCATCAGCGCTTATTCAAGATTTTCTATTTGAACTTGTTTCGACGAGTTCCCTCTATTTAAACCCTTATCGAGAAGTAATCACTATGGATCGTAAATATCTAGCAAATGCAATCCGTGCGCTAAGCATGGATGGTGTTCAACAAGCTAACTCTGGTCACCCAGGTGCACCTATGGGCATGGCTGATATCGCTGAAGTTCTTTGGCGTTCTCACCTAAACCACAACCCATCAAACCCTGAGTGGGCAGACCGCGACCGTTTCGTACTGTCTAACGGCCACGGCTCAATGCTAATTTACTCTCTACTGCACTTGAGCGGTTACGAGCTATCTATCGATGATCTGAAAAACTTCCGTCAGCTTCACTCTAAGACTCCTGGTCACCCAGAGTACGGCTACGCGCCTGGTATCGAGACAACAACGGGTCCTCTAGGTCAAGGCATCACTAATGCGGTTGGTATGGCTCTAGCTGAGAAAGCGCTAGCAGCACAGTTCAACAAAGAAGGCCACGACATCGTTGACCATTTCACTTACGTGTTCATGGGCGACGGCTGTCTAATGGAAGGTATCTCGCACGAGGCATGTTCTCTAGCAGGTACGCTAGGCCTAGGCAAACTGATCGCATTCTGGGATGACAACGGCATCTCTATCGATGGTCACGTTGAAGGTTGGTTCTCTGACGACACGCCTAAGCGTTTTGAAGCGTACGGCTGGCACGTAATCCCAGCAGTAGACGGTCACGATTCTGAAGCGATCAACGCTGCAATCGAAGCGGCGAAAGCGGATCCACGTCCTACACTTATCTGTACTAAGACAATCATCGGTTTTGGTTCACCAAACAAATCTGGTTCACACGATTGTCACGGTGCGCCACTAGGTGCAGAAGAAATCGCAGCAACACGCAAAGAACTAGGTTGGGAGCACGGTCCTTTTGAAATTCCGCAAGAAGTCTACGCAGAATGGTCAGCGAAAGAAACAGGCGCAGCTAAGGAAGCAGCGTGGAACGAGAAATTTGCAGCTTATGAAGCAGCGTACCCTGAGCTGGCAGCTGAATTTAAACGCCGCGTAAACGGTGAGCTTCCTGCACAGTGGGAAGAGAAAGCAAGCCAAATCATTGCTGATCTTCAAGCAAACCCAGCAAACATTGCATCACGTAAAGCATCTCAAAACGCTCTAGAAGCATTTGGTACTCTACTACCTGAGTTCATGGGCGGCTCTGCTGACCTAGCGCCTTCTAACCTAACCATGTGGTCTGGTTCTAAGTCTCTAGAAGCAAGTGACTTCTCTGGTAACTACATCCACTACGGTGTACGTGAATTCGGTATGACGGCGATCATGAACGGTATTGCGCTACACGGTGGTTTCGTTCCTTACGGCGCGACATTCCTAATGTTCATGGAATACGCTCGTAACGCAATGCGTATGGCGGCTCTGATGAAGATTCAGAACATCCAAGTGTACACGCACGATTCTATCGGTCTTGGCGAAGATGGCCCAACTCACCAACCGGTTGAGCAAATGGCATCGCTACGTCTAACGCCAAACATGAGCACATGGCGTCCATGTGACCAAGTTGAATCAGCAGTGGCTTGGAAACTAGCGATTGAACGTAAAGATGCACCAACTGCGCTTATCTTCTCTCGTCAGAACCTAGCGCAACAAGAGCGTGATGCGGAGCAATTAGCAAACATCGCGAAAGGTGGTTACATCCTGAAAGATTGCGAAGGCAAGCCAGAGCTAATCCTTATCGCAACAGGTTCAGAAGTTGAGCTAGCAGTAGAAGCAGCAGCACAGCTAACTGCTGAAGGTAAGAAAGTACGCGTTGTTTCAATGCCATCAACAGATGCATTTGACAAGCAAGACGCCGCTTACCGTGAAGCCGTTCTACCATCAGACGTAACAGCTCGTATCGCTATCGAAGCAGGTATCGCTGACTTCTGGTACAAGTACGTAGGCTTCGACGGTCGCATCATCGGTATGACTTCATTCGGTGAATCTGCACCTGCTGGTGAACTGTTCAAAATGTTCGGTTTCACTACGGAAAACGTAGTAAATACAGCAAAAGAACTACTAGCGTAATTGCAGTAAAAAGATAATCAGTTTTCTCTATTGCGAATGTGAAAACTGAAAAGCCCCGCCAGCAATGGCGGGGCTTTCTTTTATCTGGCCCCTATTTGTATAAACACAGCCAGAAAGTGAACACAACGACTTTCGTTACGGCTATTTGTCTTCAAATCGAAGCGCGAGCTGATAGAAATCTTGTACTTGCTCTTTCAACTGACGGCTGTTTTGCTCTACGGAGTGCGTTGCTGCCAAGTTTTGCTCTGCCGTAGAAGCAATAGAGTGAATATGCTGATTTACATCGCTGGATAGCTTCAGCTGGTTATTCGCCGCTTCCGCCACATCGACCATCAACCCACTCATGCTTTGCATCATCTGTTCAACCTCAGACAAACGAAGCGCGCTTTGTTCGGCAACCTGAGAACATGTATCCGTTTGCTCTTTGTTTGCCAGAATGTCTTTTTGCCAACTTTGTATCGTCGCCAACATAGCAGAGATAGACGCTTGGATTTGTTCAGTTGCATTGGATGTGCGACCAGAGAGCGCGCGCACCTCATCGGCAACAACAGCAAAACCACGACCTTGCTCACCCGCCCTCGCCGCTTCAATTGCCGCGTTAAGTGCCAGTAAATTGGTTTGTTCTGCGATCCCGCCAATCTCTTCCATCAAATGATTCACTTTCTGCGCCTGATCACTCAGTTGATACGTCGTTTCCGTCGCTTTTTCAGCTTGAAGGCTTAATTGCGCTAGATTGGTGTGCGTTTGATCGATGGTCTCCTTCGCCATCAAGCATGACTTCAATGTATCATCAATTAGCATATGGGCATCATTGGTGCTAGAAGAGACTGAATTCGCCGAAGACTCCACCTCTTGAGTCGCATCACGTACGCGATGAATATCGGTGTTTTGCTGATTTAATGCAGCCGAAACTTCTGCTGTGGTTTGGCTCAACTCTTCAGCACAATGCTGCAACGGCAATGCGGAGTCAGTCACTCTTCCCAACACGGTTCGAACTCTTGCGGACAGCATTTTGATATGAAAATCAGCAATCGAAAATGCCGTGTTGCCGGAATAGATCAAGCGACTCACGCTGTCGTATTGCTTTTGTAACTTTTTCAGTTGTTGAGGCGTATCAATTAATTCTTGGCGGAATAACAACGCTAGAACACTCGCAGGTAGTGCACTTGCAAGCCAAGCCAATGGACCTTCAATAGACAATGCATATGCAGCTGCAGGTGCGGTCAATGCGCCTAGTAGAATAGCATAGCGAATGGTTTCATTGAGTTTCAACGACCAAGTACGACCTGATTTCTCGGCGGCGCGCATACTCTTGTAGGCTTTCGTGGCTATATCAACCCACTCTCGCTTTGGCTTCACGCGCACAGATTGATAACCAACAACGTGGTTATTTTCATAAATAGGGGTGACATAGGCATCAACCCAATAGTAACCGCCCGACTTAGTGGCATTCTTAACCATGCCGCGCCAGGCTTTGCCTTGCTTAAGACGTGCCCACATATCGCCGAAAGCTGCTTTAGGCATGTCATTGTGGCGAACGATATTGTGGTTCTGGCCGACGAGTTCTTCGTGAGTGTACTCAGCAACACGGCAAAAGGCTTCGTTACAATACGTAATAACACCTTGTAGGTTCGTTGTTGAGACGAGTTCCTCAGACTCCCTCACGAGAGTTTCTTGAGCTTTATGAGAAATATTGGCTGACATAGACGAAACTTCTGTAGTTTTTATTGATTTTCGGCAAGATATATACAGGATTTTTATTTTTATTACAAAAAGTTAGATAAAAAGTCTTATCAAATCGACATTTTTAGTGTGGGAATTCACATTATCAATAAAAACATAAAGAAGAAGTTGTGGAGTTGAGCTAATAAACAAAGCCCGACACGTTATGCCGGGCCATGTATAGAAGATTTAATCAAGCAGTTTGGGATTCCGTTTCTTTGTTCGTTTTCAAAGCAAACATCACGATGACGAGTAACACAAAAGGAAGAACGTACAAATTAAGGTTTTGCCAACCTACGGTGGATTCAAGCCAGCCAGATAGTAATGCAGTGATAGTGACACAACTGAACACGAAGAATTCATTAAATGCCTGAGCCTTGCTCCTGTTTTTCGCTTCATAGCTTTGACTAAATAACCCAGTTGCCGCGATAAACATAAAGTTCCAACCAACGCCTAACAGAACTAAAGCAAGACTAAAGTGCCAAATGGACACTCCGTGTATGTTAATTCCAATACAAGCAACAAATAGCAATCCACCGGCTAAAATCATATTCTTAGCGCCAAACCGCTCTATCAAGCGTCCCGTGACAAACGCCGGTGCAAACATGCCCAGCACATGCCATTCGATCACTCCTGCCGCTTTGTCAAAATCAAAGCCACAACCAATCATCGCCAGAGGCGTTGCTGTCATTAAAATGTTCATCACCGCATACGCAACCATTGCGGCGATAACCGCTAGCATGAAATTAGGTCGACGGATAATATGCCCCACTTTATCCGCTTTAGTATGTAGAACTTGCGTGTGTGCTGGTGGAAAACGAATCGTTTGCAGCACGATCAACGCAGTTATATAAAGCCCAATAAGCACGGCAAAAGCACTAATGTACAAACCATCATCTGACCATTGCTGCGAATACACCGCCAAATTAGGGCCAAGTATCGCCGCTAGTACCCCTCCCGCCATAGATATCGAAATCGCCCTGTGTCTTGCAGACTCTTCACACACTTCAATAGCAGCAAATCTGTATAGCGTACCGAAGCCAATACCAACACCGAGCAAAAAGGTAGAAACACAGAATAGATAGAAGTTCTGTTGACTTAACGCATACGTCGCTAGGCTGGCACCCAAAATGCCAATAACATTACCGAGACTAAACCCAAGGCGACGTCCTAACTTGCCCATAATCAGTGATGCTGGGATCGTCGCAGCCATCAGTCCTAAAAATTGCAGCGCAACGGGCAACGTAATAAAACTTGATGACGGCGCAAGTGTTTTGCCAATAAGGGCAATAACAGATATGAGTAAAATATTCCCTGTCATTAATAGGGCTTGGCAAAGGGATAATAGCCATACATTACGATTCAATTCCAAATTCCTTTTGGTTACAGCGCATACAGATAACATATAGGAAAGCAGAAACAATAGAAAGAGATGCGAGTAATTCTCAATAAAAAGAGCCAGAGGCACAATGCCTCTGGCTCTTTAAAAAAATTCTTTCTGTTGAATTTATTTGTTACGGCGCGCTTTTACTGCATCTGAAAGCTGACGAAGTACGGTTTCCGTATCTTCCCAACCGATACATGCATCGGTAATCGACTGACCATAAGTGGCCGCTTTGCCATCCACTAAGTCTTGGCGACCTTCAACTAAATGAGACTCAATCATCACACCAAAAATTGCTTCTTCGCCACCAGCGATTTGCTCTGATACGTCATCAGATACCAACATTTGACGTTTGAACTGCTTCGAGCTGTTAGCGTGGCTAAAATCAATCATCACTTTTTTCGGTAGCCCTGCGCCGTCTAACTCGTCTTTAATTTGAGCGACATGCGCTGCACTGTAGTTTGGCTCTTTACCACCACGGAGAATGATATGGCAATCAGGATTGCCAGCGGTTTCTACGATCGCAGAATGACCGTATTTTGTTACTGATAAGAAGTGGTGAGAAGCACTTGCAGAACGAATCGCGTCGCTCGCGATCTTAATGTTCCCGTCTGTACCATTTTTAAACCCAACAGGGCAAGAAAGACCAGAAGCAAGCTCACGGTGAACCTGAGATTCTGTCGTACGAGCACCGATAGCCCCCCAACTAATCAGATCCGCCACGTACTGAGGCGTGATCATATCTAGGAACTCACTCGCGGTCGGCAAGCCCATATCGGTAAGATCAAGAAGAAGCTTACGTCCAATACGCAGACCATCATTCAGCTTGTAGGTATCATTTAGGTAAGGGTCGTTGATCAGACCTTTCCATCCTACCGTTGTACGCGGTTTCTCAAAATAAACTCGCATCACAACTTCTAGTTGTTCACCAAGTTCATCACGTAATACTTTTAGCTTTTTACCATATTCAACCGCAGCAGCAGGATCGTGAATGGAACACGGGCCAACAATTACAAGCAATCGGTCATCTTTTCCTTCAAGAATATTGTGAATGGCATTACGGCAATCGAAAGTGGTCGAAGAAGCGGTTTCAGTCGCTGGGAACTTCTCTAATACTGCTACAGGTGGCAATAACTCTTTTACTCTATTTATTCTTACATCATCAGTTTGAAACATTACTTCTACTTCCTGGTTTTTATTTCCGACCCAATTTTTTGCCAACTGAACTCATTGCAACATTGTTCACAAAGCGAGCAGCATCAAGGGCTCTGGTCATTTTCTGTCTAGCGTTTAAGTAACTTATCGGCTTAGGCGTAGACTTGCAATCATTTTTTGCAAATAAATGCAAATAAAAACCACCTGTTAACCACCGCGCACAATGTAAAATAAAGTTTACGAAAAAAGTTCAAAATAATCATCAATTTTCTTATGACCCTAAAAATCTTTACTACAATGTAAGAAATATCAGAAGTTTGTGAGGTGTTATTGCTTAGTAAATGTTGATCAAGTTCAAAGATATTGTTGCTTGATATGAAATGATTAGAATATTAAACTAATTTCTTATAAACGCTGGTTTTTTCTAATTTTTTGATAAAACGAAGTAGAAGTTAATATGCAATCAATACAAGGAAACATTATGAACAAAGTAGCAATTGCAGTAGCAGCAGTGGTAGCTGGTAGTAGCGCGCTTTTAAACTCTGCTCAAGCTGAAATGTATATCGGGGGCAAAGTAGGCATGACTACACTTGACGATGCTTGCTATCTAAATAGCCCTTGTGATGATGAAGCTTTTGGTGCTGGACTACATATCGGTTATGACTTCACCGATATCATCGGGCTAGAGTATGGTGTCGACTTCTTAGGCGATTACAAAGCTAACTTTAAGTCAGGGGCTAATACAGTTAATACGATCGACGGCAATTTAACGGCTTTAACTCTCGCACCTAAATTCAACTGGCACTTAAACGAATCTTGGAACTTATTCGCTAAGATCGGTGGTGCTTACATGATGTCTGATGACGAAAAAGATTTCGTTCCAACTGGCTCGCTAGGTGCTGAATACACTATCGACAGAAACTGGAGCGTACGCGCAGAATATCAACGCTATCAAGACCTGTCTGATGACGTATGGGACGACATGGACGCTAACTTCTTCGGTATCGGCTTTAACTACAAATTTGCGGCTGCGCCAGTGGTTGCGGCAGTTGTAACAGAAGAAGTGGTTGAGCCAGATCCAGAACCAGTGATGATGAGCAAAGTGCACAAAGAAGAGTACGGTACAGGTACGTTTGAATTCGACAGTGCTAAGCTAACAGAGTCTGTTTCGGAGCGTCTAGACAACTTCGTATCATTCTTGAACGAATACCCTCAAGCTCAAGTAGAGATCACTGGCTACACGGATAGCTCTGGTCCTGCGACTTACAACCAAAAACTGTCTGAGCGTCGTGCTCAATCTGTTGCGGATTACCTAACTGCTGCAGGCATTGACTCAGATCGTTTAACTGTGAAAGGCATGGGTGAAGAAAACCCAGTTGCTGACAACAGCACTCGTGAAGGTCGTGAGAAAAACCGTCGCGTAGAGGTTGTGGTTCCTTCCTTTGAATATCAAGAGCTAGTTCAACCTGAATAAACATTTATGATACTTTATCTATGATGTTGTAAAAGTTAATGGGGTGCGTTTGCACCCCATTTTGATCTCGCTTTATCGCTCTTTTTACTATGGTTTTGGAAAAAAGATTAACTCGTTATCTTGCACCATAACGCAATCCATACCCGCTGCATGCGCAGCTCGTTTACCTAGCTCGGTATCCTCGAATACAAGACATTGTGACGCTTCCAACCCGAGATGCTCGGCCGCCACCAAAAAGGTATCCGGAAAAGGCTTATGGTTCTCTACATCACTTGCAGTTACCACAACATCCAACTTGTCCAATAAACCGGAGTGGCTCAATAAGCGCATGGCACTTTCTCGTTGACTGCCAGTCCCGACCGCTATTTTCTTGTGGCCTAAATATTCTTCTAACACGATATTAGTGCACGGAATAACGTCCCCGTGCAGCTCCATAGCAGCGAACGTTTCCATTTTAAATGTAGCGACGGTTTTAGGATCTAATGAAAGCTCATGCACACGGTTTAGCTCCTCAACAATTTTAAAGCTCGGCATGCCCCCTAAACTGTGAAACCACTCCTGACAAAACGGAAAATCAAAGCGATCTGCGGTTGCTTGCCAAGCAGCCAAATGGGCTGGCATGGTATCTATTAAAGTACCATCCATATCAAATATGAATCCCTCATAGGGCCTAAAATCAATCGTGCTCATGTCTTTTCTTCTATTTGTACATCTGTGATGTTAATTTATCAGCTCTTTCAATCGTCCTTACCGGCATTTACTTATCATGCTCAAAATTTCGAACTCCGTCACAATTCAAGAGTGGGAAATTCAATTATCCCCAATTAGAGCTCAAGGAAATGGTGGCCAGAACGTTAACAAGGTAGCGTCCGCTATACATTTACGCTTTGATATCCGACATTCCAGCTTACCTGACTTCTACAAAGAACGATTACTTGCTCTTTCTGACAGTCGTATAACTAAAGATGGCGTGATCATCATCAAAGCGCAACAATTTCGCACGCAAGAACAAAATAAGGAAGACGCCCTGAATCGGCTTCAAGCTTTAATTAAAGCTGCCGCCTTACAGGAGAAGAAGCGTATTAAAACGAAACCAACCCGCGCTTCTCAACGCCGAAGACTTGATACCAAGAACAAGCATGGAGCGAAAAAGCAGCAACGTAAGAAAGTGCTGTATTAATGCATGTCGTTTTCTCGACATGTTAGTTGAACAACGTTTGCTAGCCCTTGGGAAATCTCATTGGATTTCTCTTTTTAGTTACTTATTCAGGAAACAACAATATGACTATTAGGCAAAAACTCTACTTCCTCGGAGTTATCGCCATTTTAGGCATCGTGGCCCTTTTGGGTACGTCATCCCATTTCGCCAATAAGAGCAATGAACTTAACCACGCCATCAAACTCGTTGGCGATCTAGAAATACGTTTACTCAACTTACGCAGAAACGAGAAAGATTTCTTACTGCGTAGTAATGACAAATACTTAAACAAATTTGATGCGAATGTTGATAAGTTTCTAAATACAGAAAAAGAGCTTGCGAGCATACTCACGAGCAATGAATTACCTTCCAGTCAACGATTCAAACAAGACCTCCTTGCATACCAAAAGGGCTTTCAGAACCTGGTCAGTGCTTACCAACGCTACGGACTTGATGCAAAGAGTGGCCTTCTTGCTGGTTACGAGCAAGCACTGTTAGAAGCCAAGCAACGCTCCGACCACCAGCAATTGCTGGCGTTGGTTCGTTTTGACTCTGCGGTCAAATCAGGTCAATTCAATAGTGATTTGCTTGTTGGGCTATATGCTCCGGAGCTCATCAAAACAGGTAAGCTAGTAGCGGCACAAAAACAAGTTGTAGGAGTCGCTTACGACCAAGGCCTACTTGGTGAAACTCGCGCATTATCTCATGCCGTAGAAGAGCAATTTGAAACCTTTTCGACAGCCCTTAGCTCTGCTGCTGCAAAGCGTGATGAACAAATGTCGACCATCAAGCAAGTCATTACAGCCCTGATCTTAGGTGTTATTTTCGCATTGATTTGGCAGATCTCTCGCTCAATCAATACACGAGTAAACAGCTTGCTTGGCACCATTCGAAGCATTAGCGAAACAAACAACATGGGACTGCGCTCTGACTTGAAAGGCAAAGATGAGCTATTTGATATCAGCCACCACCTCAATGATCTGTTGGATAAGCTTGAGCAGTTAATTAGTGGCACCCAAGAAAAATCGGCGCAGTTAACGGCCAGTACCGATAATATGCATCGTGAGCTAGAAGGGGTTATGGAGCAGTTCCATACTCAAACGGACCACACTGCATCGATGGCTACTGCGGTTCAGCAAATGGTGGCAACGATAGGCGAAATATCGGAAAGCACGTCGGTTGCGGTAGAGGGTGTGCATCAAGCCGCGAATAATGCCGAACAAGGCCGCAGTGTTGTTGAAACTACTGTAACCAACATTGGTCAATTGACCAGTATTTTATCGAACAGTCAGCAGTCGATTGGCTCGTTGAACCAACATGTAGATAAAATTGGTGGTGCGGTGAACATCATCCAAGAAATTGCGGAACAAACTAACTTACTGGCTCTCAATGCAGCAATTGAAGCCGCGCGAGCGGGCGAACAAGGTCGTGGCTTCGCCGTTGTTGCCGATGAAGTACGTGCCCTAGCTAGCCGAACTCATCAATCTACCGAGGAAATCACGCGAGTTGTTGTTGATATTCAAGCTCAAATGTCGACGGTCGTGGCGGATATTGATCAATGTAACGATCAAGGACAACAAACGCTTAATGCCTCTGAAAAACTGGATTCTAGCCTGCAGCAGATCATCACTGACATGCATGCAATTCAAGGCAATTCGGAGCGCATTGCTTCTGCGATTGAAGAGCAAGGTATCGTGATGAATCAAGTTAGTGGCTCAATCACCGAGCTTAACGCGATATCTGAAAACAACATGCAATCCGCTCAGGAATGCTTGCACGAAGTGAACTCTGTTTCTGCTCAAGCTCATGATATGGACGAAGCCGTTGCACAATTTAAAACCGCGCTAAAATAACCTTCCCTACAAATAAAAAGCCCGAGGCAATCATTGCTTCGGGCTTTTTTTCGACTTTAACTTCGTGCTCTAATGTGCGCAGCGGGTGTGATTACTCATCATCAAGAGGAACCAGCTTGGTGTTGCCGCCATGAACTTTCTCACGCTGTCTTTGCACCAGAGCGTAGAAGCCTGGGATCAAGAATGTACCTGCTAGAAGCACACACAATAGACCACCAATCAGCGACACGCCGAGCGAGTTTTGGCTCACGTGCCCTGCACCTGCGGCGAAGATCAGCGGGAAGATACCCAGGATAAACGACCAAGATGTCATATTCACAGCGCGGAAACGTAACGTGCCTCCTTTAACCGCTGCACTATCGATATCAGCATCTTTTTCTTCACGTTCTTGCTTGGCGAACTCCACAATCAAAATTGCGTTTTTCGCCGCCAAGGCTATGAGCAAGACAAGGCCAATTTGCGCATACAAGTTAAGTGGTGTCCCAGTCAGATTCAACGCCAAGAAGGAGCCTAACGTTGCTACTGGCACCACCAAAATGATGGCTAATGGAATACTCCAGCTCTCATATTGTGCCACCATGAATAAGTAAATGAAGATCAAAGCCAGTGCAAACGCATAAATGGCTTGGTTACCCGCAAGTACTTCCTGATAAGCCATACCTGTCCATTCGTACGTGTAGCCCTGCGGAAGGACCTCTGCAGCAACGCGTTCCATTGCGGCAATCGCATCACCACTAGAGTAGCCCGGAGCTGGTTGGCCTTGAATGATAGCACTGCGGTACATGTTGTAACGCCATGCCACATCAGGCTCGAACACTTGCTCGTAGCTCACTAGCGTACTTAGCGGAACCATATCACCGTTCGAAGAACGAACATGGAAACGCTCTAGATCTTCCATGCTGCTACGGTGCTGGCTATCAGCTTGCATGGTTACGCGGAAGTTCTTACCAAACATGGTGAAGTCATTCACATAAAGCGAACCTAAGTTGCCTTGCAAGGTTTGGAAAATAGACGATAGCGAAATACCCAACTGCTGTGCTTTCTCACGGTCGATATCAACGTAGTAGTGCGGAACATTCGCGCGGAACGTGCTAAACGTGTAGGCAATTTCAGGGGCTTGGTTAGCCGCTTGGATCATTTCTCCCATGACCATCGACAAATCGGTACGGCTTCGCCCTAGCGTATCTTCAAGCACAAACTCAAAACCAGACGCAGCGCCCATACCAGGAACCGCCGGAGGTCCCATCGCAAACACAACCGCTTGAGGCAACTCTGTTGCAGCACGACCGTTAATACGCGCCGCGATGGCATTGGCAGAGTGCTCCCCTTGCAACGAGTTACGAGTATCCCAGTCATGCAGTTTGATAAACACAGATGCACCGTTTGATGCTGCTGCGCCTGTCATAAACGAGTAACCGTTCGCAACCGTCACGCCATCCACACCAGGCTCTTCACCAATCATGTTCATTAAATCATTGGTGACTTCTTCAGTACGAGATAAAGAAGCTGAATCTGGTAGCTGAACGTTAACCAGCAAAATGCCTTTATCTTCTTGAGGAACAAACGCTGTTGAGGTGGTTTTCGCAAAGAAAGTGACCGCCGCGATAGCGACTATAAAGAACGTCACGAGCAGCAAAGATTTCTTCACCAAGAAACCAGCGACCTGACCATAACGCGTTGTGATACGCTCTAAGCCTCGGTTGAAAGCCTGGAACCAGTTAGCGGTGTTGCCCCCACCCTGCTTCAATACCAAAGAACAAAGTGCTGGAGACAGCGTCAATGCGTTGATGGATGAGATCACAACCGAAATACAGATGGTCAAAGCGAACTGGCGATACATGATACCGGTGATACCCGGCAGCATCGCGACGGGTATGAATACCGCAAGTAAAACCAAGGTCGACGTGATGATTGGGCCCGTTACTTCTTTCATCGCTAGCAATGTCGCTTTACGCGGTGAAATGGTTGGGTCTTTCGCCATGGTGGTATCGACGTTTTCGATAACCAGAATCGCATCGTCCACCACGATACCAATCGCGAGGATCAAGCCAAACAAAGTGACCGTATTGATGGTGAAGCCCGTCGCCTGCATGATGGCAAACGTACCAATCAGAGAAACGGGGATCGCAACAACAGGAATCAACGTTGCGCGCGCGCTACCCAAAAACAAGTAAGTTACAGCAATCACCAATAGAATCGCTTCAATCAGTGTTTTGACTACCCCTTTGATCGATTCAGATACAAACACGGTTGTATCGTAGCTGGTCTCATACGCCATGCCCTCAGGGAAGTTTTTACTCAAGTCCTCAAGCAGCTCCATGACGGCCTGACCACTTTCTAACGCGTTCGCATCTGATTGAAGAGACAATGCAACAATTGACGCGTCCTGACCACGGAATTTACCGTTACCATCGTAGAACTTTTTGCCTAGTTCAACGCGAGCAACATCTTTCAGATAAACCGTGGAACCATTGGGATTAGCTCGAAGGACAACGTTCTCAAACTCACTCACGCTTTCCAAGCGACCTTTGGTCACAAGGTTAAACTGAACTTCTTGTGGATTGTTGTATGGTGCTGCACCTACACGCCCTGCCGCAACTTGAACGTTTTGTTCAGCCAAAGCGGCGTATACGTCTGACGTAGTTAGCTTAAGGTTGGCCATTTTTTCAGGGTCTAACCAAACACGCATTGCGTATTCGCCACCACCAATCACGTTAACTTCACTAATGCCTTTCGCACGAGCCAGCTGATCTTTTACATTCAAGTTAATGTAGTTAATCAAGAACTGATCGTCGTATTTGCCATCAGGCGAATAGAAGTTAAGGACCATCAGCAAGTCAGGTGAGCGTTTTTTCACCGTCACACCAACCATGCGCACTTCTTGAGGCAGTTTTGACTCGATCTGTGACACACGGTTTTGCACGTTTACTTGCGCCATGTCTGGATCAGTCCCGACATCGAACGTGACATTTAGGCTGTATGAGCCATCGTTCGCGCTCTTTGAAGACATGTAGATCATGTCCTCAACGCCATTGACCGACGTCTCTATGGGGTCCGCAATGGCCTGCTCGACAACTTCCGCACTCGCACCGGTGTAGTATGCCGAAACGCTGACTGATGGCGGACTTATCTGTGGGTACTCCGCCACTGGCAAAATCGCCAGTGAGATCGCGCCTGCTAGCGTTAATATGATCGAAATAACCAGCGCGAATTTAGGTCTCTGAATAAAGAAACGACTTAACATAGTGCCTCCTACTGCTTATCTTCAGCAGGTGTTTGAATGCGCACTTCTACACCATTACGCACACGCTGTAGGCCCTGTGTAATAACCGTATCTTCCTGTTCGAGGCCTTCTCGAATGATAATGCCTTGTTCAACCTGAGGTCCAAGCTCGACGTTACGACGCTCTGCCACACTTCCCTCAGCCATCACCATCACAAAGTCACCTTCTAAGTCAGTCTGTACGGCACGTCGTGGGATAACAATAACGTCTTTTGTGTTCTTATCTCTCAAGTTCACTTTGATGTGCTGACCCGGAAGTAACTTCTGCTCTGGGTTTGGCACTAGCGCACGCATTGCAATCGTACCAGTTTTGGTATCAATACGATTACCTAAGAAATCGAGCTTACCGAGATGCTCAAAAAACTGACCATTTTCCAGCTCAAGCTGAACTTCAACTCTGTTTGATTCTGCTGAGCCGTCGCCTTTGACTTGATCCATACCCATGGCTAAACGCTCGCGCTCACTCACACTAAATGAAGTATGTACTGGGTCTAAGCTCACCAATGTCGTCAGCACGCCAGATGAAGGGGAAACAAGATCACCAGTACTCACTTTGGTATCGCTAATGCGACCGCTGAACGGAGCTCGGATTTGAGTATAAGAAAGGTTAACTTCAGCAAGCTTAAGCTGAGCATTTGCTGCTTCTAGCTCTGCTTTCGCACCAAGAAGTGCCGCAGTTAAGGCGTCAAACTCAGATTGAGAAATACTGCCGCGAGGCAACAAGTTTTTACCTCGGGTGTGGTCTAGTTCCGCTTTTTTTAACGCGGCTTTTGCTTGTGCAAGTGCCGCTTTAGCGCTCGCGACTTGTGCTTCAAAAGAAGATGGCTCGATAGAATAAAGAAGCTGCCCTTTTTCTACCATTTGCCCCTCTTCAAAGTGACGAGCTTTTAAATAGCCAGAAATCTGCGCGGTAATATTGGTATCTTCTACTGCTTCAATGCGACCGATATAAGACTTGCTCGGTTGGTAGTCGATAACCGTGACATCCTGAGTCACTACGAGAGGCGCTTGGCCTTCCCTTTGGCCATTATTAGCTTCCCCGCATCCAGCGAGGATTGCTGTAGCCGCCATTAGTGCGACAAGTGGTTTCTTTTGCATGTATTTACCGTCTTTATAGAACAGGATATTGTTGAATTCCCATCAACCTTACTCCTTGCTGCAACTGAAAACTTCACTCAAAAGCCCCCAAAATGTTTCTAAATGTAAACATGAGAAACAAAAAGAAAATAAAGTAATTTAGTTAACAGTGATATTTAATGAACAATATACAAACAGCTCAATCATAACTATTTGATATACACTCTCAGGCATCGTGCATTTAGAGGCGCTAGGAAACACTAAGTGAGATATCGTATAAAGACGGAAAGTGAGATTCGGTGCTCAAGATAAGAACGTTTTATGGTTAAAAAGACAAAAAATGACGCCTTCATACTCAAGACCCCGATTTTGACTATTTTTTTAATATAAATGGGTTATCATTCAATTAATTCAACGCCTTCGACAGAGAGGATGACTATGATTTCTAAATGGGCAAAACGCTTTTACCAGATGGCAGAACTAGTGGCGTCTTGGAGTAAGGACCCATCAACACAAGTCGGTGCAGTTATCACTAAACAGAATCGCATTGTATCTGTTGGATTTAATGGCTACCCGCACGGTGTTTCTGACAGTGTCGATACCGATGAACGCGAGTTGAAATATCTAAAAACACTGCATGCAGAAGAGAACGCAATTTTGTTCTCAAAACGTGATTTAGACGGATGTGATATTTGGGTGACGCATTTTCCATGTCCTAACTGCGCGGCAAAGATCATTCAAACAGGGATCTCACACGTGCACTGCCCTGAGCAATCTGAAGACTTTCTATCTCGCTGGGGAGATAAAATCCAAGTCAGCCAAGACATGTTCGATCAAGCGGGTGTGAAAGTCGACTGGCTACCACTAGAAGACATTGAAATTGAAGACAAAGACGTACGTTAATGTTTCGTTTTTGAATTTAAAAATAGCCCAGATGACTCTGGGCTATTTTCCCCATTCAATCGACAAGAACCGCTCGACCTAGTCTGTTAACCGTGTTTTTTCGCGGTGATTTCAGCAATTTTGACGATGACAAGCACTGACTTCTCCATCATTTCAACCGAAATAAACTCATGAATCCCATGGAAGTTAAAACCACCAGTGAAGATATTCGGGCACGGCAACCCCATAAAAGATAAACGAGCGCCATCTGTACCACCACGAATAGGTTTTATAATCGGCTCCACATCACACGCTTCCATCGCTTGCTTCGCTAGCTCAATGATATGCGGGTAAGGCTCAACCATTTCTCTCATATTGTAATAGCTGTCTGTTACTTTCAGTTCTACAGAACCATGGCGTAAGCCCGCGTTCATGTCATCAACGAGTTTCTGCATAAAGGCTTTTCGCTCTTCAAGGCCCTGACGATCAAAGTCTCGGATAATGTAACCAAGTTCGCTTCGCGCCACGCCCATTTCTGCCGATTTTAAATGGAAGAACCCTTCGTAGCCTTCTGTTGTTTCGGGAGTTTGATCTTGAGGCATTTGAACCTGAAATTTCGCAGCCAAGTTCATCGCATTAACCATTTTACCTTTTGCAGTACCAGGGTGAACGCTGACACCATGAAAAATCACATCGGCGTTTGCCGCATTAAAATTTTCGTATTCCAGCTCACCTTGCGGGCCACCATCAATAGTGTATGCCCATTTCGCGCCAAACTTTTCAACATCAAATAAATCTGCGCCCCGGCCAATCTCTTCATCTGGTGTAAAGCCGATACAAATGTCGCCGTGTGGAATGTCTGGATTTTCTAGTAACAGCGCGACTGCAGAGAGAATCTCAGCAATACCAGCTTTGTTATCCGCGCCAAGTAATGTAGTGCCATCAGTAGTGATAAGATTGTGGCCATGTAGATGATGTAAATCTGGGTATTGCACCGGAGATAACACTTCATCCCCCAACCCTAGCGCAATATCGCCGCCTTGGTAATCTTCAATAAATTGCGGTTTTACGTTTTTTCCTGAGGCGTCAGGCGCGGTATCCATATGGGCAATAAAGCCGATAGGCGGCACCTCATAATCAACGTTAGCTGGCAGTCTAGCCATCAAGTAGCCATTTTTATCTAATGTCACATCACTTAAGCCAAGTTCGATCATCTCTTTCTTAAGCAACTCAGCAAACACAAGCTGACCAGGCGAGCTTGGGCAAAGCGTAACATGTGGATTTGATTGGGTATCGAACGTGACGTAGCGAAGAAATCTTTCAACTAAATGTTTCATATTTATTCTCATTGTTTTTATACGATGAGGCTTTATCAACCATCAGCAAGCTGACCTTACCTCATCAAACCTCAAGCTATGTTACGCTCTTAGCTCAATAAGAATTTGCTTTGAATCATTTTTTCATAAGAAAGGCTACGGCACATCCCCTCGTCAATTGAAGCATGAATCTAATCTAATAATTCCTCAGCTAGTACTCGCCACTCTTTTACCTTACCGCGAAAATGAAGCCATTGTTTATCGGTCATAGATTGAGAAATATCTAATGTCAGTTGATCGACCAGCACAAAGTTAGAATCAATATTTTTAGAAAGCTGCTCACTGTAATAGCTCTCTGGCTCGAACAACAGGCGCATAAATATATCCTGATAAGTGACAGCATTGGACTTGTTTTCGAACAGATATTCGAGCTCTTGATATATCGTTGCTCGATAACCTCTCCATAAAGGACTGTTAAGAGTGACTTGTTGAGAAAACGTTTGAGCTAATTGGCGCTGACTTTCTGATAGGCTTCCCAACCACTCTTCCATCCATTCTTCTGTGTTATCTAGAATAATTTCACGTATTTCATCTTCCGTTTTATCCGCATATTTTGCGTTTCGCTCTTGATAATGCTCTTGTACATTACTCAGAAATTCCCGTTCTTGATCTTTCGTTAACTGTAAACTCAAAGCAAAAAGGTCTGGTGCCGCTTTGCTTACCACTCTATCGTAATGCGCTCGCATTCTATCTCGATTTTCCTGCAAATAATTTAGGGTTACATCGCTCGCTTTTAATCTCTCAAGCTCTTTTAAATGATCGATATATAACGGTAACTCTTCTTTCTTATGCCATTCTGCTAACAATAATAAGCGTTCTTCGACCAAGACTTCTTGTTCACCTTGCAGAGAAACATAATCCTCTATGTAATCGATAACGAACCAATCGATATTGCTGTATAGAAACTTCTTCGTACATCCGGCAAGAAGAAATACGAAACAAAATAGAAGGCCATAACCAAGCACCTTATTAGATACACCCTGTAATTTAGTCACTTATTCGTATTCCCTTTTCTATTGATTAAGTTCTATACTCAACTTGTATCACTTAATATTGCGGCAAACTTACACCAGTGTGACAAATATTGATTGCCACCTTAATAATATATAGAGTTTGAAATTAACTTTTTGATCACAGCTATCCGCAAAAAAGTGAGTTAGAGCGCAATTATCGGCTAAAAAACACACCGAACGACGCTCCCTATAACGGCATATAATTTGCATGGATGTTTTTTGGATGGTTTATGGAGGCGAAGTATGGCAGCCGCTGAGCAACTTGATACCAGTGTAGAATATGAGATTCGATATTTTGAACAGGGGAAAATGCACTGCATGAGAGTCATTGCTGAAAGCAAAAAAGTGGCTTATCAGTACTATTTAGAGTGCGGTAAGCACAACAGTGACTTGTACTCTATTCGCCCAGACAAATAAAAAAACCGCCTTTTAAGGCGGTTTTTTTATTATTAAAACTACGATAAACAATTGATTCCATTGATTATTTTGTATTAATCTTCAACTGTATTATTTGATGTCGCCAAAGCGCTCAAGATAAAGAACGGTTGCCGCAGTACGAGAAGGAACTTGAAGCTTTTTAAGTAAACTCTTCATATGAACTTTAACCGTTGATTCAGAAATAAAAAGACGATCGGCAATCTGCTTGTTGCGGAAACCTCTTGCCACCTCTCTTAAGATCTGCGTTTCGCGATCCGTCAGCGTATCAAAAACGTCCTCTTGTCCTGAACGCTCACTCAAATACTTAGAAACTTCTTGGCTGTAAGCTTTGTCACCTTGATGCGCTTGTTTTAGCAACTCAACCAGCTCATCAGGCTCAGTATCTTTCAATAAATAGCCATCTGCGCCACTTCGAACTATTGCTTCTATGTCAGCAGGACTATCCGATACGGTTAAGATAACAATTCGAGCTTCACAACCATCAGCACGTAGCGCTTGTAAGGTATCGAGGCCTGACATGCCTTTCATATTGAGATCAAGAAGTACAAGATCCAGTTCCAGCTCATGCGCTTTCGCTACCGCATCTGCGCCATTACTTGCTTCTGCAACGACTTCAAACTCAGGCTCAAAGCTTAAAAGTTGGTGAATACCTCGTCGCATGAGTGGATGATCATCCACCAGCATTACTTTACACACTGTCACTGTTTACTTCCTTACTATGTTGGAATTCTAGTTTTACGGTACAGCCTTTGTTTATCGATGCTTCAATGTGAAGATCGGCATGCAGCCTAGCGGCTCGCTCTTGCATGATACTCATACCGTAATGATTTAATTTTTCGTCTTGATGTTCAAAGCCTATTCCATCATCGGTAACGGTTACTGTGACTTTTCCATCATTATCAAGACATTGAATGTGAATATTATCTGCTTGCGCATGCTTGATGGCATTAATTGCAGCTTCTCTTATCAACTGTAGTAAATGAACCTGCTGGTGTGCATCCAGTTCAGTTGAAGAAAGTCTATTTTTTAACGTAATGTCAGCGACGGTTTGTTCGTTGAGCGTTTCGACCATATCTTGCAATGCTTGGCCAAAACTGCCCTCTTTAATCGTAAGACGAAACGTCGTCAGTAATTCGCGTAGTTGGGTATAAGCAGCAGATAAGCCCGTATCCAACTCGGCAATGACTTGATTCGCCTGAGCTATCGCTTTTTCATCAGGCAAATTCTTTACGCTTCTCTTTAATAAAGCGACCTGAATTTTTAAATAAGAGAGTGCTTGAGCTAATGAATCATGCAGTTCCCGAGCAATGGTGGCTCGCTCTTCCATCAGTAGGATTTGTTCTGCTTGGCGTTGGGCTCGATTGTAATACACGGCACGCGATAAAATCTGCACAAAGTTGTCAATCAGTGCCTCATTCGGACAAGGTAACCCGGCCTTCCAATACAAATAGCCTAAGTGCTCACCGTCCAACGTTAGAGCCTTACTGTGGCAATCTTCATCACAGTCGTGGCAGCACTCTTCCCCTTCCATCAATATCCAGCTCGGTTCTCCCAATTGCTCTATTTCAAGTTTGACCGCTTTAATGCCTTCAAGACTTGCAATATGTTGCAATATGGCTTGGAAGTTATCCTGATTAATACGCGAAGCCGTTAACTCTTTCGACGAGTCATACAATACTTCTAAAGACTGATTCGCATGCTGTAATTTACGCGTTTTTTCATCAACCGCTTGTTCTAGCCCTCGGTATAACTTACCAAGGTCCGTCGCCATCCGATTAAAGGTTCGAGTCAGGATCCCCATTTCATTATCGCTGGATACATCAAGCGATATATTAAATGAGCGATTCTTAATTTGCTCGCTAGCAAAAACTAAAGCACGCAAAGGCCGTACAACTTCGAGGCGCACAAAATGAACAACAAACATACTGACACAAAGAATGCCGCCTAGCCCTAACCCACCAATCCAAGCTAAGTTAATCAGCTTTTGTTCCGAAAAGCTTTGCAGCTTAAATACAAACTCATCGATCTGATTTACAAAACCAGCCACTAGGAGTTGGTACTCCGCCGGATTATCTCCTCTCAACACCGACTTGAGCTCATGCCATCTCATAATAAGACGGTAGTAATCATGAGTAATGTCTTCTGGCACTGACCAGTGCTGGAGTGCTTTCATGGAAGGTGAATATATCGAATGTTCAAAGGCGTCAATATGTGAAGAGTAATCAACAGATTTAATCTGAATATCATGTGCCAAACGATAACTTTGCATTCGCATTGAGCCAGCAACATTGACGGCTTCTGCATCATTCAAGCTTGACGCTAACGTAAAAATTGCAAAACCAGTCGTAGCAACTGAAAGCAGCAAAATAAGAAGCATCGCGGACGCAATCGTGCGCGTCACTGACTTTTTCACATTTTTAAACAATCTGAGTTCCTCGCCCATTAACAACCCTATTTGTACGTGCAATGAACCCATTACCTTTCAACTTTATCAATATGTGATCACCTGCGACGGAATTTATTGATCCAAAACAATATTGCATCCCATTTACCTCCTAAGAGGTATTTATACAAATATGTCAAAAACTACAATTTCGTTAGTTTAAATGACAGTTTATTAATGAAAATTGTGGACTATGCTTAGTTTGGGTTCCAAGTTTCGAGGTGACTAAGTGGTAGACCTTTCCAGAAGAAGACTCTTTGCAAGAAAAGCGCACCCCGACAACGCCGTACGTTTGCCTTGGTTAACCAAGCCAGAACAGTTTACGGACGATTGCACTCGCTGCGGTAAATGCATTGAGGCCTGCGAAACAAAGATTATAACTAAAAGTGATGGCGGATTCCCTTCGGTCGATTTTTCTATTGATGAATGCACATTTTGTTATCAGTGTGCAGACGCCTGTCCTGAGCCCCTTTTCTTGCCAAAAACAGAGCAACCTTGGCAAGCGAAAGCAAGCATCAACGATAGCTGCTTAGCAAAACAAAATGTCGAATGCCGGAGCTGTGGGGATATGTGCGACCCGATGGCAATTCAGTTCAAATTAGAGCTGGGGAAAGTAGCACAACCCAATTTAGACCTTGATGAGTGTAACGGCTGCGGCGCCTGTGTTTCAGTGTGCCCAACTTCATCCATCAATGTGAGCAATATAACAGCCTAAGTCGTATGTCGTCGGCCAAAGGCAATAAATGAGAGAGCTATATGTCACTAAATGAAGTGCATATTTCAAGTTTGGTAGTACATGTACTGCCGGAACATCTGGACGAAATCAAACAACAGATCGAAGCACATGAAAATGCGGAAATCTATGGTGATAGTCCAGAAGGCAAGATTATCGTCGTGCTTGAAACCGAGAACCAAGGTTTTATCACAGACACTATCGATGCCATTAACAATTTACCGAATGTCTTGAGCACGGTATTGGTTTATCACCAAATCGAAACTGGGCTTGAAGAAACGGATGAAGAAGACACTGGAACACAACATTCCCAAATCGAGGGTGAAGTATGAAAATGACAAGACGTGCGTTTGTGAAAGCAAACGCGGCTGCATCAGCTGCTGCTGTCGCAGGTGTGACACTACCAGCATCTGCAGCCAACCTGATTGCAAGCTCTGATCAAACCAAAATCACATGGGACAAAGCACCTTGTCGTTTCTGTGGTACAGGCTGTTCTGTTCTTGTTGGTACTCAAAATGGCAAAGTGGTAGCAACACAGGGTGACCCAGAAGCACCAGTAAACAAAGGCCTAAACTGTATTAAAGGCTACTTCCTTTCTAAGATCATGTACGGTCAAGACCGTCTGACTCAGCCGATGCTGAGAATGAAAGATGGCAAATTCCACAAAGACGGTGAATTTACACCTATCTCTTGGGATGACGCTTTCGACATCATGGCTGAGAAATGGAAAGCTTCCCTCGAGAAAAAAGGTCCAACAAGCGTAGGTATGTTTGGCTCAGGCCAATGGACAGTAATGGAAGGCTACGCTGCGTCAAAGCTAATGAAAGCTGGCTTCCGTTCAAACAACATTGATCCAAACGCTCGTCACTGTATGGCTTCTGCTGTAGTTGGCTTTATGCGCGCATTCGGTATCGATGAGCCGATGGGGTGTTACGATGACTTTGAGAACGCAGACGCTTTCGTTCTATGGGGCTCGAACATGGCAGAGATGCACCCTGTTCTATGGACTCGTATTACTGACCGTCGCCTAAGTCACCCTCACGTTAAAGTGAACGTGCTTTCTACTTACTACCACCGTTCATTTGAGTTGGCAGATCACGGCTACATTTTTAATCCACAGTCTGACCTAGCGATTGCTAACTTCATCGCGAACTACATCATCGAAAACGATGCGGTAAACTGGGACTTCGTAAACAAGCACACCAACTTCACTCAAGCAGATACCGACATCGGTTACGGCCTACGTGACGATGATCCGCTACAAAAAGCAGCGAAGAATCCTAACTCAGGCAAACTAACGTCTATCTCTTTCGAAGAGTACAAAAAGTCTGTTGCACCTTACACCGCTGAGAAAGCCTCTGAAATCTCTGGTGTTGAAAAAGAGAAGCTTATCGAGCTTGCGAAGCAATACGCCAATCCAAATACAAAAGTAATGTCACTTTGGACAATGGGTATGAACCAACATACTCGTGGCGTGTGGATGAATAACTTGGTTTACAACATCCACCTACTAACCGGTAAGATCTCGACTCCGGGTAACAGCCCATTCTCACTAACGGGTCAACCATCTGCGTGTGGTACGGCTCGTGAGGTTGGTACTTTCGCTCACCGTCTACCTGCAGACATGGTAGTAGCTAACCCGAAACACCGTAAGATTGCGGAAGACATCTGGAAACTGCCAGAAGGTACGATTCCACCAAAACCTGGCTTCCACGCCGTATTGCAAGATCGCATGTTGAATGATGGTGTTCTGAACTGTTACTGGGTTCAATGTAACAACAACATGCAAGCGGGTCCAAACATCAACACTGAACGTCTTCCAGGTTACCGCAACCCTGAAAACTTCATCGTTGTGTCTGACCCATACCCAACAGCGACAGCGCAAGCAGCAGACCTTATTCTTCCAACAGCAATGTGGATTGAGAAAGAAGGTGCTTACGGTAACGCAGAGCGTCGTACTCAAGCTTGGTACCAACAGGTGGGCACGGTCGGTCAGGCAAAATCTGACCTGTGGCAGCTAATGGAGTTCTCGAAACGCTTCAAAATGGAAGAAGTGTGGCCTGAAGAGCTGCTAGCGAAAGCGCCTCAGTACCGTGGTAAAACCATGTACGACGTACTATACCGCAATGGTAATGTCGACAAGTTCCCTATCGAAGAAGCTCGCGAATTGAATGACGATGCCCACCACTTCGGTTTCTATGTTCAAAAAGGTCTGTTTGAGGAATACGCAACATTTGGCCGTGGTCACGGGCATGATTTAGCACCATACGACCGTTACCATGAAGTGCGTGGTCTACGTTGGCCAGTTGTTGATGGTAAGGAAACACAATGGCGCTTTAAAGAAGGTTCTGACCCATACGCAAAAGAAGGTTCTGGTTGGGATTTCTACGGCAATGCTGACGGCAAAGCGAAGATTATCTCTGCACCATATGAAGCGCCACCAGAAGTGCCAAACGATGAGTTTGATATGTGGCTATGTACTGGTCGTGTTCTTGAACATTGGCACACAGGCACCATGACTCGTCGTGTACCTGAGCTATACAAAGCAGTACCAGACGCAGTGTGTTACATGCACCCTGAAGACGCAAAAGCGCGTAACGTTCGTCGTGGTGAAGAAGTACTCATGGCAAACAAACGCGGCGAAGTACGCGTTCGTGTTGAAACTCGCGGTCGTAACCGTCCGCCAAAAGGTTTGGTATTCGTACCGTTCTTTGATGCACGTATTTTGATTAACAAGCTCATCCTAGATGCGACTGACCCACTGTCTAAACAGACAGACTTTAAGAAGTGTCCAGTCAAAATCACTAAGATTGCTTAACCTTCAGATACCGAATGCTACGGCCGTCACTATGGCGGCCTAATAAAGAATTTAAGCCATAAAGGCGGAGATGAAATGATGAAAAAATTACTTGTCGCACTTTTATCTGTAGGTGCTTTAGTGACAGGCATTGCGCAAGCTGAGTTAGATAATCCAGGTGGCATTGGTGGTCTAGAGTCTCTACGTGGAATGTCTCAATTGGAAGACACACGCCCAGCAGATGAGTTCAAAGACTTCCCTAAAGACCAGATTGTTGAAGATAGCTTTGTTTATCAACCACCGTTGATCCCACACAGCATCCGTCACTACGAAGTATCGTTAAATGCTAACAAGTGTCTTGCGTGCCACAGCTGGAAAAATGCAAAAGAGTCAGGCGCGACTAAAATTAGCGTAACGCACTATGTAAACCGAGAAGATGCTGTATTGGCGGATATGTCTCCTCGTCGTTACTTCTGTTTGCAATGCCACGTGCCACAAACTAATGCTAAGCCACTAGTTGAAAACAAGTTCGAGGCAGTTGATTCGCTTCAGTAATTGAAACGCGAGTACGAAGAGGTTATTTATGAAAATACTTAAAGCGTTTTGGAAAAGACTGAAGAACCCAAGTAAAGCTGCCGCTGGTGTGGTTTTGTTCTTAGGTTTTGCTGGCGGTCTTTTATTTTGGGGCGCATTCAACACAGGTATGGAGGCAACCAACACAGAAGAGTTCTGTTCTGGCTGTCACGCACCAATCGTTGCTGAAATTCAAGAAACAATTCACTACTCTAACCGTTCTGGTGTTCGTGCCATCTGCTCAGACTGTCACGTTCCTCATGAATGGACAGATAAGATCGTTCGTAAAGTACAAGCATCCAAAGAGCTATTCGCTCACTATGTTCTGCGTACTATCGATACACCAGAGAAGTTCCAAGAGCGTCGAGGACACCTTGCTGAGCGAGAGTGGGCGCGAATGAAAAAGAATGACTCTCTTGAGTGTCGTAACTGTCACGAGTTTGATTACATGGATTACTCTCAACAAGGCTCACGAGCAGCGGAGCAGCACTCTACTGCGCTAGCTTCTGGAGAGAAAACCTGCGTAGATTGTCACAAAGGCATCGCGCACAAACTACCGGACATGAGCGGCGTTGAAGGCTGGCACTAAGGAGACTTACCATGAGTACTTTAGAATCTGTAATTTGGCATATCCTTGGCTATAGCGCCATGCCTGTGATTATTCTTTCCGGCTTTGTGGCAGTAGCAGCAATCTCTCTCTGGCTGCTGTCATTTGGTAAGGATAAAGAGGTGTAACGTAACGCACCTCTACCCGTCAACTTGCCTATTTGTTGACACTAAGCGCTGAGTATCTACTCGGCGCCTTTTTATTCACCGTCACTTTCGGCCCAAAATGTCCTCAACCGATACATATACTCAATCGGTATAATAAGGTAGTCAGTAACGACCAAAAAAAGCGACCATAAAGGTCGCTAAAATTTACTGCTATAGGGAGTTGTTTAAGACTCTTTTACTGGCAGAACCTGCTTGACGTATTGCCCTGGCGCTTCATCGATTGCTGGGTGATCTTCCGAGCCAATAGGGAATGGTTCGACTTGCTCTTTAGGATTGAATTGAAGTAGCCATTCATTCCAATGTGTCCACCACGAGCCCTCTTTGTGCTCTGCATTATTCAACCACTCGTCAGCCGAGTCATCCAAAGTATCGTTCAACCAATAACCATACTTGTTTTTCGCTGGAGGGTTCACGATACCCGCAATATGACCCGACTCACCGAGAACAAACGTTTTGTTGCCACCAGTGTTCAGGGCACCACGATAAGTTCCCTGCCATAAAGCAATATGGTCTTCTTTCGTTGATACAAAATAGCTAGGAATTTTGATCTTGTTTAGGTCAATCCATACCCCACCAATTTTGACGCCTTTGTCTTGCACTAGCTTATTCTCTAAATAGAGCTCACGAAGCAAGAAGTTATGGGAGGCAGCACTCACGTTGGTGCTGTCACTGTTCCAGTACAACAAGTCAAAATCGACTGGGCTGTTACCCTTCAAGTAGTTGTCTACATAGTAGTTCCAGTACAAGCTGTTTTCGCGCAGTAAGCTGAATGTGACGCTTAATGAACGACCGTCCATATACCCTTTTGCGTTGTTTTGCGCCTCAATTGCACTCACAATGGTGTCATTGATGTACGCGCCAACTTCGCCTGGCTGAGAAAAGTCGAGCAATGTGGTGAAGAAAGTCGCTGATTTAATACGCTTCTTCATACGTTTTGCCGCATAGTACGCAACCGTGCTCGCCAGAACCGTACCACCGATACAGTAACCAGCCGCGTTGATTTGCTCTTGGCCCGTTATATCTTCAATTGCCGCGACAGCTTTGACGACGCCTTCTGTCACATAGTCACCAAACTCTACATGCGCTTGTGCCTTGCCTGGGTTGCGCCAAGACATCATAAATACGCTATGTCCCTGCTCTAGCAACCATCGAACCATTGAGTTCTTCGCTGTTAAGTCAAGGATGTAGTATTTATTAATGAAAGGCGGAACGATGAGCAGTGGCGTCGCATTCACTTTCTCTGTTAGAGGTCGATATTGAATCAACTCAAACAATTCGTTTTGAAAAACCACATCGCCCGGAGTGGTCGCAACGTCATCACCCACGCGGAATGCATTGTTATTCGTCATACGAATTTTCAAAATGTCCGCGCTGGACTCAACGTCTTCTTTTAACTGCTCTAAGCCAGCCAGAAGGTTTTGACCGTTTTGCTCAAGTGTCAGTTTCAAGAGTTCTGGATTCGTCGCGATGAAATTCGAAGGGGAAAGTGCATTGATGGCTTGACGGGAAAAGAAAAGTATTCGCTCTTTAGATTTTTCATCCAAACCTTCGAGTGACTCAATTGTATCTAAATAAGTCTTGCTGAATAACAGGTAGGATTGCTTAATGAAGCTATACATCACCTCATTTTGCCACGCTTCATTAGAAAAACGCTTGTCCCCTTTTTCTGCTTCAATGACCTGTTTTTGGTTACCCGCCAACGCGACATTCTGCCAAATTTGTAGCTGCTGTTCCCACCATTCTGCTTGCAGTTTTAAGATCGCAGCAGGTTGATTTACAGCTTGTTCGAAGAGTTTGGCAGTGTCTTCCAAGTTCACTTCTTGCATGGCCTTATTTAAAGGAGAGTTCACGACTGCCTTGTTCACTTCGAAATCATGCCACCACTGTTGATTGGTTTGTTGAAGCTGTACAAGATAGTCCGAAAAGAAGTGCTGAAACATAGTCTTACTCCTATATTCGGAAAAAACAACGCCGCCCAAATTAGGGTCTAGAGACCCTAAGGCGGCGAGAATCGGACAAATTACGCTGGAGTAACAGTCTTTAGATTTTCCGAAGTCATTTTCTCAACGTCTTCTTTGAACTCTTTTGCAATAGCTTGAAGCTTGTTGCTGTCGTCCATCATTTGTTGAGAAAGCTTAGTAAGAACGCTTAGTTGCTGGCTGTTGAAAGCAGTCAATGACGTTACGTCTTTGATTTCTGATGCCGCTTTCATTTGGTTCAGACCCACTTCGCTGTAAGTACGAATTGCGTTCAGTTGAAGCTCAGTCAACACTTCTACGTTTTTTGTCACTAGCTTGTTGAACTTCAAGTAAGGTTCTAGATTTTTTTCAGTTTGATCGCTAAAAGTTTTGAAGAAATCTGTGTACATGGTTTATCTCCTAGAGAAAGAATTAAAAATGTCCGTTTAAATAATTACTTAACTGCTTTTAGAACCACAGCCGTCCCCATGCCGCCGCCCACACAAAGTGATGCGACACCATATTGACCATTTTGCTTATGAAGCTCGTGAACAAGCGTCACTAAGATTCGGTTGCCCGATGCACCAAGTGGGTGACCTAGCGCGATAGCACCACCATTAAAGTTCGCTTTATCTTGAATCGCGTTAACGGGAACTTGGTTGGTTTCCGCCAACTGATGAATCACGCCAAGTGCTTGCGCAGCAAATGCTTCGTTTAGCTCGTAAACGTCAATGTCGTTTACCGTTAATTCCGCTTTTGCTAATGCTTTATTGACTGACTCCACTGGACCTAGACCCATGATTTTCGGATCAAGCCCCGATTGCGCATAGCTTACGATCTCAGCAATAGGCGTGAGTCCATGTGCTTTAACTGCGCTCTCAGACGCGACGATAATTGCACTCGCACCATCGTTAATACCTGATGCATTCCCCGCAGTCACAGTGCCTTCACGGTCAAAAGCAGGGCGCAGCTTGCTTAACGCTTCCATGGTCGCATTAGCCTTTGGGTATTCGTCGGTATCAAGTAGCACCGTTTCACGGCGTTGCTTTACTTCTACGGGCACAATTTCGTCTTTGAATTTGCCCGCTTCGATTGCCGCCACCGCTTTCTGTTGGCTAGACAGCGCATACTCGTCTTGCTGTTGACGGGTTAGGCCGATTTCTTTTGCAACGTTTTCTGCCGTCACACCCATGTGATATTGGTTATAAACGTCGGTTAAACCGTCTGCTACGAGCAGGTCTTTCAGCTCTAGATTGCCCATTTTGTTGCCATCACGGATACTACTTGGTGCGGTAAACGGAATCTGAGACATGACCTCAACACCTGCTGCAACAACAATCTCTGTATCGCCACTACGGATATGTGAAACCGCATCCATGACGGTTTTCATGCCACTGCCGCAAACCATGTTTACGCCATACGCAGGAACCGCGTCCGGAATCCCAGCGAACAATGCCGCCTGACGACCAACCCCCATGCCTTGGCCTGCGCCGACAACGTTGCCAACAATCACCTCATCAATCTTATCACCAGCCAACTTTGCCGCTTCTAACGCGCCTTTAATCGCTACTGCTGCCAAATTACCAGCAGAGGTATTTTTAAGACTGCCACCAAAGGCGCCAATTGGAGTGCGCTTCGCTGCTACGATAAACACTTTTTCCATCATCTTCTCTCCTTAGTGCATGTATAGGCCGCCATTCACCGACAAAGTCTCACCGGTGATATAGGCTCCTGCATCGCTGACCAAGAAGCTGACTGATGCTGCAATTTCTTCTGTTGTAGCAAGGCGTTTCATTGGGATTTGATTCGTGATGGATTCCAATACTTCTGGCTTCATTTGCTCAACCATTGGTGTACCAGTGTAACCAGGCGCAATAACATTTACTGTCACACCCGAGCGAGCACCTTCATACGCCAAGGCTTTAGAGAAACCTATCATCCCAGCTTTCGCCGCCGAGTAGTTTGCTTGACCAAACTGCCCTTTTAGGCCATTGACTGAGGAGATGTTAATGACACGACCACCGCCTTTTTCGCACATCGCAGCGAACAGAGGTTGCGTAACGTTGAATAGACTATTGAGGTTGGTATTAATGACGTCATTCCAAGCTTGCGCAGTCATCTTTTTAAACACGCCATCACGTGTGATACCTGCGTTGTTGATAACGACATCAATGGTCCCTTCTTCCTCAAGCAATTGCGCTAACTTTGCTGCACACTCTGCAGTGTTTGTTACGTCCAACTCAAAAAGGCGAACCTGATCTTTGGTAAACCCTTTACTGTTGAACCACTCCAACGCACATTCATAGTTGCCTGTGAAATACGTAGCGATTACACGGTAACCATCATTCACTAATTGAGAGGAAATAGCAGAACCAATTCCGCCTTTTGATCCGGTGATCAAAGCGACTTTCTTCATCGAAGACTCCATTCTTAACGGCATTTAAAAAAGCAAACTAAATACACTGATGAAATAAATCACCAACTGACGTGTTTATTTATTCTTTTGGCTATCAATCCTGTGATGCCTTTTATTTTAAGTTAAACCAGAAATATTACATTTCAAATAAAAAACTAATCCATTTGCATAAGATTGATTTAGATCTCATTAAACATGAAATGTTATAAAATGGTTAACTATTTATAAGTCATTGTTTTAAATAAAATAAAGTTAAACACAAGCTTATCAAAACATAAATTTAAGCATTATTTATCAATAAGTTACATACCGAACAGTGGACGTTACATCATCTCATGATTTCAGATACAACTCTCATGCTGAGAGTTGTTATCTATAAATACGATTAGAATAATAATTCAAATATCAATATAAGCAATTGTCAGTAATATCATTTAATTACTAACTTAAATGATATTACTGACAGTATAAACTTAATTTTATATTTATAGTTTCGCTTATGAAAAGTGGTATATTTAGAATGTAAACAATAGAAGAAAACGTCTCATTTTGGTGCAGTTCGCACTATTATGACGCAGCAATTAAAAAATAATTTCAGTTTTATTTTAAATATCCAAATAACATCAATTAACTAGCATTTAACGTATCGAATCACTTTTAATCTATTGAAGTACCGGTACGGTGCAATATTCGGTGGTACCATCTCCTAAAGCAATCATCTAGATTCTTTAACCCAAGTAAATTGATGTTATACCCAAATGACGTCAAGATGCAGAAATCGTGTCAGTGACATGCTCCGCAGGGCGAGTTGCCTTATCCCACAGCCTTTGTTAACGATTTTTGATTTAGAACCACTAGATCTTCAAATCGTTGCCGTGCCTGTGAGCCAAGTCATTCTCGCTGAACCTAAGCACCTTGAGGTTATTTGGGGATATTTGGGGATAGTATCCTTTATCAATTTGCACTATCTTTGTGGCTTCTATCAAATCACTTAGTTATCAACAAACATGAATCTTGCATTGCTCAGTATGTTCATCCCTACCTTCTTTTTTGTCTCAATTACACCAGGAATGTGCATGACGCTCGCCTTAACGCTAGGAATGAGTATCGGTTATCGCCGCACATTATGGATGATGATTGGTGAACTCGTCGGTGTCGCGCTGGTTTCAGTCTCGGCCGTATTAGGGATCGCCGCTATCATGCTCAACTATCCTTGGATGTTTATCGCACTCAAGTTTATTGGTGGCGGCTACTTACTCTATCTTGGTGTAGAAATGTGGCGATCTCGAGGTAAGTTAGCAATAAATGTCGATAATTTAGAAAAACCCAGAAGTGGCAACGTCGCGCTCATCATGCAAGGCTTCGTTACCGCTATCGCAAACCCAAAAGGCTGGGCATTTATGATTTCTCTGCTGCCGCCTTTTATCGATCAAAATGCGGCTCTTGCTCCACAGCTGATCGTGCTTGTCTCCATCATCCTTCTTTTTGAGTTCATTTGTATGTCTCTGTATGCCACGGGTGGTAAAGGACTGAAACGCGTGTTGGGTCAATCAAAGAATGTGCGCCTGATGAACCGTATCGCGGGCACTTTAATGATGGGGGTTGGTGTTTGGCTATTACTGAGCTAAAGCAACGCTGGAAATGATGAAAAATATCCTAAGAAAAATTACGCGAAACATAAGTGAAGTATTAGATTTTCAGGCCCGGGTTTGGGTCGTAAACGTTTATGCTGGAGAACACAAAGGCGAATCTTACGTTGTAAACGAAGACAGCTTTTCCGAGCCATTGCAATGGATGAAAAAGAAAGGTTATCACACATCCATGCTGCGCCTGGTTGAATCGATGAAGCGCTCTCAAATCATTGAGTTCGATTTAGGTCACGTCAAACACCGTCTGATGCGTGTGAAATAGCACAAAGTAAAACGCCACTCAAACTGAATGGCGCGAGCACTTTTTACCTTCAGCACCTCGTATTACGGCGCGGTATCAATCTCAACAGGCAAGTAATGCTTCGGTTCGAGCTTGAACAGTTCAGGTAATACGGTACCAATGGAAATGGAAGACCATGTACCTGATAGCACACCAATAAACATCGCTGTTGAGAAACCCGCTAGCGGTGCTCCCCCCATAATCCATAGTGCACCAACAGTAATCAGTGTTGTGCCTGAAGTCACCATCGTTCTAGAGAACGTCGCGATGACAGCCTGGTCATTGATGTCTTCCATTTTCCAACTTTGTTTCGCGATCAGTAGCTCACGAATTCGATCTGAAATGATGATCGAATCATTCAATGAGTAGCCTAAAATTGCCAATACGGCAGCAAAAACCGTTAAGTTGAATTCCATTTGGGTAACGGCGAAGAAGCCGAGGACGACAATTACGTCATGAGCCAGAGCAAATACAGAGCCACTCGCTAAGCGCCATTCAAAACGGAAACACAAGTAACCAAGGATGCTCAGCACACAAATCAATAGTGCTAAACCGCCTTGGTCAAACAAATCCTGGCCAACTTGAGCACCAACAATACTGTTGCTGACGACATCAACTTGATGTGAAACTGGCTTTAATACCTCTTCCACACTTGGCAGAGTTTGCCCTTCTTCAGGGGCGGAGTAGCGAATGAGCCAACGACCATCTTCACCTGTGCGGGTGACAGAGGTTGATTCACCAAGTTTTGGTTGCAGTGCATCAAGCAGATCGTGGTTGGTTAACGACTTATCGACTTTCACTTCTGTCACCATACCACCAGTAAAATCCAAGCCGAGGTTCAACCCTTTAAAGCCCAGAGCACCAAGTGCGATCACCGTCAAAACGATAGAAACTAGCGTAGTAAAGTGGCGAATTTTACGAATATTTTGTTTTAGCATTTCGACCATGATTAAACCCTCACATCACGACGGGCATCTCGGCCCCAAATTAAATTGATCATTGCTCGAGAGGCAAATACGCCTGTAAACATACTGGTTAACAAACCTAATCCGAGTGTTAAGGCAAAGCCTTGGATTGGGCCGTTACCGATGGCGTATAAAATCACGGCGGTGATCATGGTAGTAATGTTGGCATCAAGGATGGTCGAGAACGCGCTATCAAAGCCCAGATCAATCGCTTGAGCGAAACTGCGGCCTTCACGCATTTTGTCCTTAATACGTTCGAAGATAATAACGTTGGTGTCCACTGCCATACCAACGGTTAACACCAACCCTGCAATACCTGGAAGTGTTAGCACCGCACCTGGTAACAAGGCAATTAAGCCAAGCAAACAAAGCATGTTGGCACAAAGCGCCACGTTCGCCACCCAACCTAAGCGGCGGTACCAAAGCGCCATAAAGGTCAGTGTTAAACCCATACCCAAAGCAAGTGCCGCAAAGCCATTTTCAATGTTTTCAGCCCCCAAAGAAGCACCAATAGTACGCTCCTCTACGATAGTAACCGGGGCTGTTAGCGACCCCGCACGAAGTAATAGCGCTAACTGCTGCGCTTCGTCCATGCTGCCAGCGCCGGTAATACGGAACTGGCTACCAAGTTGAGATTGAATAGTCGCAACGCTGATAACGCGCTCGCTGCGCTCTGTTACGCCACGATCGTTTGTCTTGTATTCGCGATAAACCGTCGCCATTGGCTTGCCAATATGCGTTGCAGAGAAATCACTCATCTTTTTACCGCCCGCGTGGTCAAGCGAGATGTTAACTTCTGACATACCCATATTGTCGACGCCTGTACGAGCGTTAACAATGTGCTCACCCGTTAGGACTGGTCGTTTCTCCAGAATAACAGTTCGGCCATCGTTATCTTTCAGCACAAGATCTTGGCCGCTTCGCGCTTGGCCTGCATCTTTCACTTCGTAGAATGCCAAACTCGCAGTGGCACCAATAACGTTTTTCGCTTGTGCTGGGTCTTGTACACCTGGGAGCTCAATACGAATGCTGTCTTTACCCTGACGCTGAACTAATGCTTCCGTAATGCCTAGCTCTTCAATACGACCACGCATAATCTTCAAGTTTTGTTGCAATGTCGTTGATTGGAACTCTTGAATATTCTGCTCACTTGGCTCAAGAACAAAACCGCGAGACGAGCTTTTCACCACCCAACCTGGATAGTTTTGACGCAAGAATTTATTTACTTCAGCCAGGGCGGTATCACTCTCACTGTTTACCGCAATGCGGTTACCACTTTCTGCGCGAATTTGTACACCGCGCACGCGCTGATCTCGCAGGCTTGCTTTGATCTCATCGATCAAAGCATTACGTTGCTCCTCAAATGCTTTATTTACGTCGACATTCAAGAGGAACTGTACCCCACCGCGAAGGTCAAGACCGAGTTTGATTGGGCTAAAACCCATCTCATTCAGCCACTCTGGAGCAACAGACACATATGAGAAGGTAATGCTGTCTTCTTTATTTAGCTCATTGTTTAGTAACGCACGAGCTTTGCTTTGCGCATTTTCATCATCGAATACAATGGTCGTTTTGCCATCTTTTTCGATGATTTTGTCTGCTGAGATGTGATTAGTTTTCAGTAGTTGATTCAACTGAACAACCGACATTTCACTGCTGTTTTGGTTTGAAAACGTCAGCTGGATCGATGGTTGCTCACCGAACCAAGTCGGAATCGCGCTTAACGTTAAGATAATGACCGTCGTGATTAATACGACATATTTCCAAGCTGAATAGTGATTCATCAGCTTTCTGTTCTTTTGCTGCTTTGGTGTTTTTTTCATGTAAACATCATCCCTTCACTACAAAGTGAAGCTTTTAATAACAAGGCTTAACACACGACAGATGCCCCCAGAAAAAAATTCAGGGTATGAAATGCTCAGGACGGTTACGCCCTGTTGAATACAATCGTCGTGTTAAGAGTGCACAATGGTGCAAATAGACGGTGTTTAGGCAGAAAATTGACTATTGAGTGCGACGTACATTGCGTTGGTCTCTTTCCAACCAGAAATGCGATGATCGCTTGTGAAATGATAAAAAGTGTTCTGGTTTTGACGCCAATTGATATCCATCAGGCTGTAGGCATAACCTGCGTCAGCATAGAAAGGCGTGTTTAGGTCACCAACAACGTCAACATGCTCATCATCAAGGCCTTCACGTAAGTGAGAAACCCAACGTTGAGTGTTAAATAGGGCTAGCGTATCGAGTCTTGCGTGACTTTCAGAAATCGGAGACTGCGTCGTTTCTTCTGAGACTTCAGAAAAATCGATTGAGGTATTTGCAAAAGCAATACTCGCAACAAATGGTTGCAGCTTAGAAAAGTAAGGTAAATGAGCTTTCTGATCGATTTGCGCAGCAAAAACATGCGCTGGTAGCAACACCATCGCAAGCAGCATAAAAATCAATTTTTTCAAGCAAATCTGAGACATAAGAACTCACTAAAAACAAAACGAGTCGAGTTTTTTCACTCGACTCGATGATAGTATTCCTATTAATTATGGTTCACAACTAAAAAGTTATAAATCTCTAGAGGCTTTAAACTAAAGGCGCTCTGTTAACGGTAAAAGATATCGCCTTTATCGACATCTAAATAGATTTTGTTCTCTTGCTCCAAACCACCACAATAAATGAAGTACACATTGCGCTTGTCATAAGTAACCGAACGAACCCAGCCACCGAGCTCTTCAAAATCACTCGGATCACAGGTTTCATCGTCTAACAATTGCTGTGTTTTCTTGCGGAAGATGTCCAAGTGGACTTTTAAATCATCCGACTTCTGCAAATATCCATCCAGTATTTCCAAACGCTCTTGTTCTTTAATAACTGGCTCTGCATCAGATAATCCTTCGGCATTCAACCACTCAGCTTTTTCTTCACCGCCCTCTTCATAAACAAGGTAACCAGAGATTCGATACCAACCATCCACTTTTTCTAACACCGATACTTTTTCTCCCTTATAGAGCGTATCGACAACCAAAGCATTAGCATTTGGCTTATTGTAAACATTGATTCGACGCTCAATGACATAGTATTCGGTCACTTCAGGAGGGGCAGTTTCTAAATCCAGAATCGGTTTGGATGTTTCTTCTTCCACTGGCGCTTGCTCCACTTGCACAGCGTTTGGCGCATCAGGTTCATCTTTTTGCATAAAGAAGAAATAGTATCCAGCACCCGCCCCACAGAGCAACAGTATGACAATCAATGCGATGAGAATTTTCTTCATGTACTTTTCCTTTTCATTCTTTGTTCTTATCTCACCGGCAACACGCATGTCGCGGAAATTTGGGTATATACTCAAAAGGGTCGGTCAACTAACGCGAGCAATAATGATCAACAAACTCAATTGGATACTGTTGCTTCTTCTGTTCCCCATTATGGGGCACGCCAATATTCAATGTAACCCATCGTCGTGGAATGACAATCTTACCCAATTCAATCGTTTAGAGTCCAATTACAATAAGCATGTTGAGGTATTCAATGCACTTTTAGCCGAACATAAGCAGCGCCAGTTATTGTCCCAAACCTTTTCCCTACATGAACTCGTGTTACTTTGGCGCGCCCGCTCGAACCAAAATGCGTTCAAAACTCAATTAAAAGCCTCCATTCAATATAAAGAAGAACTCACGACTAAAGCTAATGAGTTGATTAAATTGAGCACACAATCTCAATGGTCAGCAAATGGATGGAAGAAACTTGCCCAAAAGTGCCGTGAGTCAAACGAAACTGCCAATCAAATCACTGCGGAGTGGTATAACACCAACGCTTTGCAACTTACCGAGGATTACAAACGCCTTTCTTCACAGTACCAAGCACTAGCTCAACTCTATGATAAAGAAGCGAGATTGCTTCAATACGCTCAAGATGTTTCGAGGTAAAAATCGAGCCCGTTTTGAAAAGACGATGTCGGGTTTTCACTCCAATATTGGACGTTATTCGTGCTTTAATTCCCTCTTTTAGTGATCCCAACGTTATATGTAAAAAATGGGACTGTTCCCTTTTACAAGCTTGACTAAACCATGACCAAGAGAGGCAACTTATAGAGACATACGTCACAATAATGCTTTACTTATGGCCAATTTTTGGTTAATTTACCCATTAATAAAATTTAATAAAAAGTCACATTTGGCTGGAGATGATGCTACAACCATGGTTATCAATCGATTAAGTAACAGGGACTGTCCTAATGCTACCAAAGCCAAGTTTTTGTCAGTAGTTAGGCACGTAAAAGAGTTTGGTTCAATCAGCGATTTGGACCTTTGTAAAATCTTCGGAGAAACAATTTGGAGTGATGGGAGGGAATACCATTCAGCTGCGTTCTCATTCAAGGTTGATAGATACACAGGTAACTGTGAAATCTCACAATACAAGCACCAATAAGGCTTAAGAATTTATAAGGCGGAGTCAGGAAACTGATTCCGCTTTTTTGATCATCGCGATCGTAAAGTCGTGATCGGAATAACCCTCGATCAATTGTGCGTCCGGACATAGCCATCGGCAATAGCGTAACACCCCAACTTTATTATGCGATGCGAGCATTCTCATGCTCGGCAGCTTTTCTTCATCCAATAAGTTAAACACGCACCCTTTCTCTGCTGCCCGGTACATTTTCTCGATCATCTCAATGGTATGATTTGGATTCGCGGATTGATAGTTCAATGATCCAGAAGCAAAGACATAATCACTACGGGGCAATACCAACGTTGAAAAGTCACCGCATACGAACTCACTTTGAGTACGAAAGTCCCGCTTTCTGGCCTCAGAGATAAACTGTTTTTGCTGATCAATGCCAATATAACTTTGGGGGCGCAGATTGTTGAACTCAATAAACGCTAATAAGTCTCCGTAGCCGCACCCAATATCTAAAAGACTTGAACCGTCTAACGTTAACCCACGGCACAAAGCTTCAAATCGACTGATTTGGCTGTACTTATCTCTCCATCCCAGCGTTCGCGCTCTGTCTGTACCGAACTGTCGGTATCGCTTTCGGTGATAGTGAGCAATCTTAAGTCTATCGAGAAATTTCATCTTTCTTATGCATAAATCGGCAAGCTTCCATTTCCTTTCACTTGTCTAATCGCCAAGTGCGTATGGATATCTTTTACGTTTTCTAATCGTTGTAGCTTTCTAGTGAATGTTTCATAACCAGCGAGATCTTTGCTGACCACTTCTAACAAATAATCATAAGCCCCTGATACAACATGGCACGAGATCACTTCGTCCATTTCAACAACAGCATGTTCAAATTCATCAATCGAAGAAGCTTGGTGGTTGTTCAAACTGACTTCAACAAATACGGTCATCGCAATACCCACCGTGTCTCTGGACACAATGGCTCGATAACCGCTAATTACGCCCTCCTGCTCTAAACGCTTAATGCGTCTTGCACAAGGTGATGCCGATAATCCTACTTTGTCAGCGAGCTCTGCCGTAGTCAGGGTCGCATCCTTCTGCATCAAGTTGATCAGTTGCCTGTCAATTTTATCCATTTATTCTTCCGTGCCTTTAATCACTAATAATTAACATTTATACGCAATTTATCACCAACATCAAGCCTAATTACGTCAAACTTTGCCTCCCTTTGGCAAGAGTTTTATTCAACAATTAACACATCATTTACAAATGGACATGTCGATAATGATCTTGGGATACGCAGCTATATTAACGACCTTACTGCTTTGGTCTGGTTTCTTTATTTCTTTAAAAGGGGGCGCAATTTCTGCCTTGCAGCCAGCCGATATCGCGTTAGTTCGCTTTCTCATCCCAAGTATAATTTTATTACCATTTGTGATTAAGCATAAACAGTCGCTGCGCGTAGTGCCTAAACGCTACCTGGTTGGTGTTGTGGTTGGAAGCGGCCTTCCCTATCTTCTGGTCGTCGGAACGGCTATGCATTTCGCTCCCGTGGCGCACGGCAGTGCATTAGTACCTGGCACTTTGCCATTGTTTGTTTCTGCTATCGCGGTACTTTGTTATCAACAGTCGCTGAGTGCTCACCGCTTAATAGGGCTTTCTACGGTGTTGTTAGGGATTTTCGTATTCCTTCTTTCTAATAGCGGCGCAGAGTACAACTGGTCTCAATTACAAGGGCATATCCTGTTTCTAACTGGCAGCATCATGTGGGCTGCTTTCACCATCAGCGCTCGTGTCGCCAATCTTAATGCACACGTCTGTGCAGGATTCGTTGCAATCGCGTCTTTGGCTCTGCTCATCATCGCCGTTGGTTTCGGGTGGGTAGACAGTTATTTGGTGGTAACACCGTTCAGCCAGTGGCCATGGGAGGAGTTATTTGGCCACGCGATGCTACAAGGTGTTGGCGCAGGTTTAATCGCTTCTTTCACTTTCATTTATGCAATTAGGATCATCGGTGCCGAAGCCAGCGCAGCTTTTGGTTCATTAACTCCAGTCGTCGCGACACTTCTTGCCGTTCCAATTTTTGGTGAACAACCAGATTCTCTCACTTGGTTAGCGCTGATGTTGGTCACATGCGGCAGTATTGTGGCAAGCCAAATCTTTATGAAAGGTGGAATGAGCCAAACTTATCGCCCACCACTTCACAGATAGCGATGATTTTACAAAAACTTATGCCTTACTATCTTGAATAACAAAATGGCGTTTTGATAGCCTCAGCTCAACTAATAATTAAAACGCCAATGTGATGCCAGCCACTCATACTAAAGATGAACTGCATAGGTTTCTCAAACCGGGAATGAAACTTTCTACTAATTTCGAATTTGGGCCTAAGGATCAATATACGTATTCCACCACCTATCTGGGGATGAAAGAAAATGCTTATTTGATTCTTGATATACCAATGCGTTTGCTTGAAGAGCAAGTGATGAGAAAACTCCCCAACTCCGATGTCATCGTGCGTGGTGTATCAGATACGGAGTTAGGCCATGTCATTGCGTTTAAGTCCAGCGTGCTGACGACGACCGTTCGACCATCTCCCCTTTTGTTTATCCGCATTCCAGGAACATTTGCAACCAAACCAGTTCGGGAACATGAGCGTTACAAGTTGCAAATGGACTGTAACGTTATTCATGCAGGGAATGTCTACTACGGTAGCCTTATCGATTTCTCTCTAGCAGGTGTTGGTATATCAACCTTGATTGAGCCCGAATTCAACGTGGGTGAGAGTGTTACCATCGAATGCCCGTTAAGCCACTATATCGGAGAAGAAAATCGATGTGTCATTGCCAACATTAAGAAATTGGTGAAGGGATGGGTAGTTGGAATTAAGTTTGCCAGTCCCATTGAGATGACTCACGAACTAAAAACAGAGTTACTGGAGCAATCCTTTCTAACCAGTAACGTCTGAACTTACTGCTCGCTAAAGCGCGTCGCCTCAAAGCTGTTGAGTATTCTGTGAACCGTATAGGTCACAAGCAGCGTCGCAACAATAGCAAACAAAATACTGCTCACGCGATACAGCGCACTGAACATTAAGTCACCATCCGGAGTAAGATATTGGCCGAACAAAATGCCTAATGTGGTTAAACCGCCAAATCCGGCTCCCGAACCGCTAGACTCTTTCACGTGCATATAACTGAACATCATAGCCCCAATCCAAAGCAATGGGACGATAAACAATAAGGTATCCGACCAATCGTATAATACAAGTTGTCCGACAATACCAAAGGTCACCCCCATCAAGGTCCCCATTGCTCTTTTTCGCGCATACCCTAAAGCACCGTTCCAATGCATAGGAAACAATAAAAGTAAGGTTGTCGCCTGAGCAGACATAGAGTCACTGAGGTCAAATAGCTGGAATACAAGGAAAGACATTGTAGCGATACTCGCCCCCATAAGGGCTTCATGACGCATGCGATGACTCTGTTTAGGCTGCGACGGTTTCGCTGGTGGCTGACGAGGTTCCGCATCGGGAATCAAAAATGTCACCACATAAGCAACGATCACTGAAATAACATTCGCTTGCAGATTGCTAAAGATTAGGTCATTTAAGTCAGTGGTTGGATAACTCGCAAAGTGCAGCATGATGCTTAAGCTCAGTACGCTGTTCGCTCCAAATAAGAATAAGCTCCCTTTTGACATACAGGCGAATTTATACAGGAACAACCCGAATGCAATGATTGTCATCATGCCTGGGTGCCCACCAAATAACCCACCAAGCACACCAACTTCTAATCCACACACAACCGCTGAAAAAATCAGTTGTCGTGCGGCATGTAGACTCATGACTGGCACCATTCCAAGTAACAGCATCGGGGTTACAGTAAAGAATACGCCATAGTTCCAACCAAATACTTTACATAAAGTGAAACCAATGGTCGCACCAGTTGCAATGCGCAAACACTGACGGAAGTCGTTTTCCGACATGGGGTGGTCCCATAACTTCATATCGCCTCCTCGTTAATAAATATAATGAAGAAGACTCAAGAATTGGATCTGGCACCTCGCTAACCAACCAGATAATGAGTTTTCTGGCAACAACTGCACGGTTGCTCGTGCCCCTGCTGGAAATGCGCGCTGCTGAGGTTCATCGATAGCTAAATGTAAACGTAAGCGCTGCGCGTCTCTCACCCAACGGTTTGAGTCAGTTGGTGTTGCTAAGCGACCGTCCGCATCGAATTGACCCGAGCTGACCCCGGCATCCACACTCGTAATACGAGCTTCAAATACATCACCAGGTAAGCTATCAAAAGCCACTAACGCACGGCTGTTCTGATTAAAGTGTCGTAAACTCTTTTCACGAAAGTCGGCAATGATATCCACGTCATCGGAGACTAAAGCGACAAGAGGTGTACCAGCTGCCGCATAGGCCCCCGTCTCCAGCTGCAAGTTAGCGACAACGCCATCATGTTCCGCCGAGACTTGAGTGTAAGACAGATTAAGTTCCGCTTGTTTTAGCTGGTTTTGCGCCACGCGGATATTCACATTCGTTGCGCCTAAATCACCGCGGTTTACTTCCAACTCTTTTAAACGAGCACGTGCGGCCAGTAAGTTCGCTTTAGCTGCCGTTGCACTGCTCTGTGCGTCATCGCGCTGCTGTTGCGAAGTACCATTACGGTGAAACAGAGTATTAAGACGTTTTGCTTCGCGAACTTTTTGTTCCGCCACGATTTTGCTCGCTTCAACGTCTGCTTTTGCCGCAGCAATAGAAGCATCAAGTTGTTCGTTGTTTTGAATCACACGCTCGAGGTTAAGCTGAGCCTTTTCTACGGCGAGCTGATAAGGCTGGGGATCAATCTGAAATAGTAGATCGCCTTGGCTTATTTCTTGGTTGTTGGCAACATAAAGATGCGTAATCTGCCCACTCACACGGGGGGCCACTTTAGTTACCACACGCGTTGCCATTGCCTGAGGCGTCAACGGCATAGCGAGATCTGCAACTAGAAAATAGGCAAAGACAAGGACAAACGCGACGCAAGAATATTTGATCCAACGTGCGAATTTTTGATCTGGAGTCATAGGCGTTTACTTCTCTTTTTATTCGGTTTTCTGACTTATTCGCTAAGTGAATCAAGCGCATTGTGAGCAATCTGATCAAGAATCAATGAAAGCTGCTGAAGTTCCTGGTCGTTGATGTCCGTTAGGAGCTTGCTTCGAACTTGAAGAATCCGAGCCTCCATTTGCTTTAGTAGGGTTTTCCCCTCTTCTGTGAGGCTAACAATACGTGCTCGCTTATCGTGTTCACAGCAATGGCGAGTGATCAGAGATTGCTCTTCTAATAATTTTAATGTTCGCATCAACGACGCTAACTCGATCTCAAGCGCTTCAGCCAAATGCTTCTGACTGATGTTGTCACCCATTCGATAAAGCTTCCATAACGCAGTCCAACGCGGATACGTCAGGTTTAAAGGCTCTAACTCGCGATCTGCAACCATTTTCCACAAACGAGCAACACGAGATAATTTTTCAGCCAGAGAAAGGTCTCGCAAACTGTTGATGTCTTGAATCATAAGATCTACTCAATTACTTAGCGTGCTAAGCAATATAAAATAGTTAGCACGCTAAGTAAATATCTTTTTGTGATTGAAATCACGCTGGGTGTGTCAGTGAAGGGGCAGAAATCTAAGTAACACAACACTATGTTTGAATTTGAAATGCAGCGATGTACACAACAAACGTCGAGACCAATAAAGTCTGATTTGTATAAGAGTAAAAGGGTCAGATACAAAAAAGCACAACCCACAGTCATGGTGTTGTGCTTTTCAGATAATGAATAATTGGGTTATCCCGTAGTGAGCCAATTATTCATGTTCGCTCGACTAAGAACCGCTGCTTAAAATCCACAAATGCTTCATGGAGCGCATTTTCTTTAATCGGCTTGAGAAGCACGTAATTCGCACCCGATTCCATAAAGGCGTCACTGGTTTCTTTCGCGGTGTCAGCAGTACACGCATAAATTGGCGTGCCTAGTTTTAGCTTTTGTCGGATCTCTTTGGTCGTTTCAATTCCACCAAGATGCGGGAGTTGGTTGTCCATCAGTATCAAATCGTAAGTATGATCTTTTAAGAATTCCATTGCTTCTAACCCATCTTTCGCCCAATCAACCTGCATTTTGTACTTGTTACAAAACGCTTTTAGAATGAATGCGTTAGTATGGTTATCCTCTACCAACAATACTTTGAGACTCTCTGCAAATAGTTCACCTGGCTTAACTCGCAAACTCGAATCAAGAGGGGTGAGTACTCGCTCACGATCTTTCACTGGCATTGTAATGACAAAAGTCGTTCCTAAGCCTTTCTGACTGCGGACTTGAACATCACCTTCCAGCATGTCGACAAGGCTCTTCACAATGGTCAGCCCTAAGCCACTGCCACCGTATTCTCGAGTCGTTGTTGCTTCTTCTTGAACAAAAGGTTCGAACATTTGGTCGAGTTTGTCAGACTCGATGCCGATACCTGTATCCGTAATTTCCACGACCAGCACGCTATTGTCAGCGCCATAGAACTGCTCAAGTTCAGCATGCAAGCGCACGCTACCCGAGGGCGTAAACTTTACTGAGTTACTGACTAGGTTGAATAAAATTTGGTTCAGACGAACTTGGTCAGTAAAAATTTCAACATTGGGATCTATTTTGTTTTCAATGACAAGGTTGACGCCTTTACTTTCACAAATAGGACGATAAATGTTTTCTAACGTTCGAATTGTATCAGTGAAAGAAAACGGGTGCTTTTGGATATTAAACTTACCCTGCTCAATCTTCGAAAAGTCTAAAATATCATTCAAAACAGCAAGTAAGTGCTCACCACTATGCCGAAGTACGTCAATTTGGTTATTCTGCTCTTCTGTTTCCACAGAGTCTTTTAGCAATTGAGCAACCCCTAAAATTCCATTGATTGGCGTTCTGATCTCATGGCTCATTTTAGCCAGAAAGTCGGCACGGGCTTGAGCAGATTTTTCTGCTTCTTTGCGCGCCAAGTTACTCTGTTTTTCCGCCTCAATAAGCGTGGTTATATCCTGACCTTGAACAATAATACCGCTAATATCTCCATCAACTCGAATCGGCGATAAGTTCCAGCGATATACTTTGTCTCCAATTGGCACATTAACGCCTGTCAACGTAGCTCCCTGAGCCGCCATGCGAAGGTGTGGCATCAACTTTTCTTTGAAACCTTTGAACACTGGGTGCATGGTTTCAACATCGTTTTCCATGACTAACTCTTTGCGTGCTGCCGGATTGATTTGGACAAGTACACCCGATTCAGACCACACCATAATAGGTGATAACGCAAAGTTAAACAGGTCGCGGAAAGAGCGCTTTTGTGCTTCAAGCTCTTCAAAAGTGTTTTCTAGTGTCGAACCAATATGATCGAATTCCTCAATATCTGACCCCTCAAAACGCTCAAATCCTTTTTCTTCACGAGCCGAGCGGGTATATGCCATCAGGGATCCTAACTCTTCAACTACTCGATTCTCGATCCATTCTTTAGTCATTAGCGCAATCATGACCATACCGATAACTGAGGCTAGCATTGCTAGCAGGTGTTGGATTTGCAATGTCACCACGCTCTGATTGTCTTGCACAGTAAGCAAGCACAAGTCAGTCTCGGCGGCATTTACCTCAATAGGGGTTTTGATGATCAATAATTGGTCAAGCTTGTGCTGGGACTCTCGTCGTTTGAGTACGTCAAATATTTGATAAGCCTCATCTCCTACTAATGAGCTTGCCAATGGTGTGTTGTTAGCGACCAACACAACATTGTCGACGTTGCCTTCATTTTTTAACCTTTCCATCAACCCAAAGTTATTATCTAAAACAACAACATTGTAAGAGTACCCCATCACTTCACCGGTTTTAGGTTGTAAAACGGGTACGCGACGAAGTAACAGATGGCGAGTTCCCATCGGGGTCTGTGAGGGTAGATAATACCAGTTGTTGCTAAAGGTCACCTGACTGGCAAGTCGGCTAAGTATCAGGTTGTTGATGCCATAGAAATGCGCGTTGCCATCGTCCCAAATAATACCTTGATGATCGGTTAGGAAACGAAACTCCGGTGTATGGGAAGGATCACTCTGGTCAATACTCATGAAAAAGTAATTGAGTGCCTCTTCATCACGTTCTGTATAAAAATCCAATACAACATCACTTTTCGAATTGCTGTTGTGATGAATCTGAATCGCTGCAAAATGGCTATCAAAAATGTTCAGGATCAGGGCAGAGGTCTGCTGCTTGGTTCGGTCGACTTCCTGCCAAATAATCTGCTTCGAGAAGTAATAACTCTGAACAAAGATGCCTAGAATGATCGGAGCAAGTACGAGAATAATTATTTTGGTAATAAGCGTCGACAGTGAGCGACGCTTTCTTGTTTTTGATGTAGTTGTCATCAATTATCTGAGTATCTAAATGCACGTTTTCTTAATGCTTCAATTCTTTCTGGAGAGTCCGATTTGGTAACGACTTCAAAATCACCAGAGTAAACGGTGGGAACTGGCTTTCCTTCTAAATCCCACTTAATGGCCTCAGCCATTGCAATACCTGTATCATCGTTCATACGCATAACGGTAACGTCTAACTCCCCTTTAGAAAGCGCCTCTAACTCTGCTGAACCGCCGCCCCAACCATTGATCATTACATCGTCACGACCTAACTCTTTAAGAGCGTCAACAGCACCTAATGCTACATCGGTAGAACACGCGTAAATGAAATCAACGTCCGGATACTTCTCCAAACTGGCTTTTGCAGCTTCATACCCAGATTGCTTTGTTGCTTTGGTGTAGTAAGCAGATTGTAGTTCAAACTGGTTATCGCGGTTCACTTGGTTGATAAAAGTGTTGCCTCTGATGTCACTAATGTAGCCCTCCGAGAAATAGAGAACACTATAGTGGCTATGTTTAGGGAAACGCTTGCCAAACTCAACGGCCAATTCACGACTTCCTTCTGCGTGGTCGAAACCAACATAAAGAAACGGCTGATGATGTTCCCAATCCCTAACAGGTGTGGTGATATTTTGTAAAATTAACTTGGTTTTCTTTGAATCTAAGACATGCTCAACAAACTTACGATGTCTTGTGGTATCTAGAGTAAAGATCAAGTAATCGGAGTTGCTTTTCAGCGCCTCCATTAAAGACAAACTTTGCTGCTTTATATCTGCATTAGGACGAGTAAACACTTGATTTAGTTGATAGTCGATATCAAGCTTATCTAGGCGTTTTTCAAACGCATCGATGTTTCGAATCCAATAATCAGAGATCTGCTGCCCTGGATAAACAACAGAAATTTTCAGTGGACGCTTTTTGTCTTTTGCTACGGGTACAGGGGTTTCTCTTACCACTTCAGCCAACGCACTAGTTAGCTGCTTCTGTTGTGGAAACTGGTCTAAAAACTCTTGATATGCCCAATACCCATTAAGAACTTGGGTGGCCTGCACATTCGGCGCAAAAGCGGCCATTGAAATCAGGGAGAATACTAACGCTTTTTTCATCTACTGCTCTTTTAGCTTTTTTATGAGCCTAATTCAGCTCTATTCATTACCTAGCCGAGTCATCCTATACTCTTGTAATCTACCTTCCTCTTAGTGCCTGTTTCAATAGTAAATTGGTTCTTGGTCTGAGTGGATGCAAATAAAGTACATTGAGTCGCTTCCTTTGTCTCGATAACGTAGAGACATTTCGCGCTTTTCATATTCAGGACCTTTAAACAGAACACCAGCCCATTATGCGTCAGTTTATTCCTACATGGTACTCCAAAAACAAAAAGAAACCGCCAATGTGACATAGGCGGTTTCCGTGTATCTTTGCGTAGCAAGGGCTTATCAGAGTGCCACTATCTCTAACATCATTTGTTGATGTTCGTCGACGACAATATTTGCTTTTGACATAACGAGCAGCTCTTTTTTCGCTTTAGTTAGTTGCTTAATATAGTACTCTGCTCGCATGGCAAGCGTCTTTGAGTCAAAATCCGATGACCATTCCAATACCAAAGGGCCTTTTCCCTTCAAAGCTTTCGCTCCTTTTCCGGTTTGGTGCTGATTGAATCTTCGTTCAACATCATTGGTAACACCACAATACAACGCGTTGCGGTTATTTCGTATCAGATAGACACTCCAACGCTGCGTTGTATTTTCCATCATGAAAGCAGTGACTCAACCTTAGCTTTTAATTCATCCAGCTCTTCTTTCAGCTGAGCGACTTCGAGCTCTAGCTGACTTACTCGATCGGAGCTCGAGCTTGCAGCAGACACAGGCGCTGCAAGTTCGGACGCATCAACATCACCACAGAACAAATGCATATAACGCGACTCCCGCTTACCAGCCTCACGTGGTAATTTGACCACTAATGGTCCTTTCTCTTCGCTTGCTAAATGCTCAAGGACCGTTTCCACTTCTTTTACATCATGAAATGTCGCGAGACGATTAGTACGAGTACGAATTTCCCCAGGTGTTTGAGCACCGCGCAAAAGCATACAGCATACAATGCCCTTCTCCTGCTCTGTCAGCTTTAAATCACCAAATTCCGTATTACAGAAACGGTGTTGATACTTGCTGACGCGGCTGTTGAACGCACTTTCGTCACTGACGAGCCTGCGCTCAATAAGAGCATCAACGGCATCGAGTACGTCTGACTCAGAGAGTGACATCACGGGATCACGGTTGCTTTTTTGATTACACGCGTTGGTTAATGCGTTCAGGCTGAGGGGGTAAAGATCTGGGGTAGTGACTTCTTTTTCGATCAAGCAACCAATAACTCGTGCTTCAATTGCCGTTAGCTCAACTTTCATAATGCATTTCCTTATTATTTTTGCATTTGACTTTGTACCTAAATCGCTTCGAAATCATACGCCATAAATTCACACAGCAGTGCAAGAAGCGTTAGCGGTTCAGGTGTTGGTGTCAGGCTAAAGCATAGCGTAAGACCTGACACCCCTTACGAATAGGGTCAGGTATCAATGCTCCGAGAGAATCGGCACTCTCGTCAAATTGCCATCTTGGTCGACCATCATTATTTTTGAACGATTAAGCTCAACTTCGATTATTTCGAGTTGCTCGCGAGCGTTGATATACGCCGTTTTTAACTTTTCAGCCACAGAGCGAGTGACTTGCTCATTATCTTGACTATTTACTTGCTCCGCAGTGTTACCAGAGTCCATATCAAGTTCATCATTTTGCATTCAATGGTGTTGATAATATAGTGAAGGCCACGTTATGACAATGAATCGATGGATTCTACGATGTTGGCCAAAACTCGAATAAAGCAGCACGATTATATGGACACAGAGCAATTGGTTGAGAAATGTTCAACTCTGCATTGCTATTGATCTAAAGACTGTTATGCCACTGGATGTTGTGCTTTAATCGAGGAAGATATTCATAAAATTAGGAAAGAGAACTATGAGTAGCGTATTTGAAATCGTTAACCAAGCTCGTCGTAAAAACAAACTAAAACGTGAGCTTCTTGATAACGAGAAGAAAGTTCGTGATAACCGTAAACGTGTTGATCTTCTAGAAAACCTTCTAGACTACATCAAACCAGAAATGACTCACGATGAAATCGTCGCAATCATCAAAAATATGAAAGCAGACTATGAAGATCGTGTTGATGACCACATCATTAAAAGCGCTGAGATCTCTAAAGCACGTCGTGACATCAGCCGTCGCATTCGTGAGCTGACTGAAGAAGACAAGCAAACTAGCGGCAAAAAATAAACGCGTAAGCTAGATTTTCGAACCCCGAGCAAGAATATCTTCCTCGGGGTTTATTTTTGTCTCTAAACTAACCGCCGTGTACAATCAATCTAACTCTTATTCCTAACGCATTCAGCTTTCTATGTCTTCAACTACGACAAGTACACAACCAACGCTTGCAAAACAATTATTTACGATGACCTGGCCAATGCTATTTGGCGTTCTGTCTTTAATGAGCTTTCAGCTTGTGGATAGTGCGTTTATCGGTCAGCTCGGCGTTTTACCGTTAGCCGCTCAAGGTTTCACTCTGCCTTTGCAAATGGTCATTATCGGTATTCAAGTCGGTCTAGGGATCGCAACGACAGCGGTCATTTCTAAAGCTCTTGGGGCGAATGAAAGTCGGTATGCCAAACAACTTGGCGGATTGGTATTGATGATCGGCTCAATTGGTGTCGCTATTTTTGGCGGGCTAATTTGGCTTTTGCGCTACCCCATTTTAGCTCTATTAAGCGCTCCAGAATCTGTTATGCCGATAATCGACAGTTACTGGCCTTGGTGGTTATTAAGCTCATGGACTGGTGCGGTTTTGTATTTTTATTACAGTATCTGCCGAGCTAATGGCAATACAATGTTACCTGGCACAATGATGATGATAACCAGCGGCGTGAACCTTGTGCTCGACCCGCTATTTATTTTCACGTTTGACTTGGGTATTAACGGAGCGGCAATAGCAACCATCGTCGCTTTTGGGTTTGGTATTTTAGTCGTCGCTCCTCGCGTGAAAAAGAATCACTGGGCAACGACACAATGGCAAGATCTTAACGTAGCCAAAAGTGTTGCATCTATCGGTAACATTATGGGCCCTGCGATGATTAGCCAACTGCTGCCACCGTTGTCTTCCATGCTAGCAACAAAATTATTGGCAAGCTTTGGAACCGCAGCAGTCGCCGCTTGGGCGCTTGGTTCACGCTATGAGTTCTTTGCTATCGTTTCGGTCTTGGCGCTGACAATGTCTATGCCTCCAATGGTTGGACGCTTACTTGGAGCAAAGAACTATGAAGATATCCAAAGGCTCGTCAGTATTGCCGTAAAATTCATTCTAGGTTTCCAACTTTTGATTGCTGCCATTACATTTGCCGTCGCAAACCCACTCGCATTATTGATGACAAGTGATGTGCAAGTGGAGCAAGTCTTGGAAATGCATTTACTGATAGTGCCGATCAGTTTGGGTTCATTAGGGGTTTGTATGCTAATGGTTTCTCTTTGTAATGCATTAGGCAAATCTTACACCGCGCTCACCATTTCAGCGCTGCGCTTGTTTGTCTTTTTCCTACCGTGCTTGTGGGTTGGCGCTCAAATGGATGGAATCCGAGGTTTACTCTTAGGCGCTTGTATCGGCAACCTGTTAGCTGGTGTTTCCGCATACCTAACCTATCGCCAAACCATACGCAAACTCGCAGGCGCTCAAGCCAACGCACAACAATGAATAATCAGAACTAAGCCCCTGAAGTGGGGCTTTATCGTTTTGACGCCTTGTCTAAGTTGAAATGTTAGCTAGGCGAGTTTTAATTCACTAAAGAGCTCAAATAACTGGTTCGATTTATACGGCTTAGGTAAATAAGCATCCATGCCTGCCGCAAAACAGTTGTGGATGTCTTCTTCCAAAACACTCGCAGTGAGTGCGATAATCATTGTTTTTTCACGTCCTGCTTTCTTTTCCCAACGACGAATTTCTTTCGTCGCGGTCAGTCCATCCATCACGGGCATCATGCAGTCCATTAAAATTGCATCGAATTCTTCTCCCTTTGTGATGGCTTCTAACGCTTCTTGACCGTTGCTTGTTATCAAATAGTCATAACCTGCTTTATCCAGAAAAAAACTCGCTATTTTCTGGTTCATCAAATTATCCTCCGCAATTAAGATCCTCCGATGAGAGCGCGACGCTCGATATTCAGAGCTGACAACATTACTGGTGACATTGTCACTTGATATAGTCTTTTCAACCTTAGCTAAATCATCAATGACATGCTTAAATCGATTGCCAAGGAAAGGTAATGTGAGTACGGCATGTACTTTTTCTGCATTTTCGTAGGGAGTGGATAAATGATGCTGGCAAATAATCACACGGCGAAGATCGTAATTAAATGATAGATTATCCAAGATTTCATCGGTATTAGCGTCGTTACTGTGGCACAGAAATATGACATCAAAGTCATCATTTATCGCTTGCACTTCATTCACATTATTAACACCAAAGAGATTGATTTTCGCTAAGCGACACTCTTTTAATACTTGGTCGGCGTAGTCGTAATTTGAGCAGATCAAAAGCCCTTTATTAATCACCTCCGAACGCCAGCCAAACACCGGAATTGCTTCAACCTCAATCGAGAATTCAAAGCATGTGCCCACTCCTTTTGTAGATGTTGCTACGAGCTTGCCCCCCATCATCGACACAAGCTGACAACAAATTGCCAAACCCAACCCTGTACCGCCAAATTGCCTCGACACTCCTTCATCTTCCTGAGTAAAGGGTTCAAAAATCGTGGTTAACTTATCTTGATCAATGCCTATTCCGGTATCTTCTACTTTAAACGTCAGCACTCCACGTTCTTTCTCAAGTAACTCCTCATAACTAACATCAACGCATACATGCCCACTTTCGGTAAACTTAACCGCATTCGATACCAGATTCGTAACTACCTGTTTGACACGATGATCATCGACCATCACGCGAATGGGGATATTTTCAGCTAAATTAATACCTAACTTTAGCTGTTTAGATGTTGCTTTGGATTGGAATAAAATCATCGACTGATACACGACTTCTCGGATATCCGCTTCTACTAGTGACAGCTCCAATCGTCCAGACTCGATTTTAGAGAGATCCAATATATCGTTAAGTAAAGTAAGCAGTGTTTGAGATGAGGAGTCAATGTCATCAACAACTTCTTGTTGATGCGAAGACAACTCACTTTGAGAGAGTATTTCTGTCATGCCCATGATCCCGTTAAGGGGCGTGCGTATTTCATGTGACATGTTGGCAAGAAACACAGATTTTGCACGATTAGCCGATACTGCTGACTCTTTTGCATGCAGTATTTCTTCAGTTTGTCTCTGCATTTCTTCAACCACTCGATTCACTTGCTGAGCAAAAATGGTCAGTTCATCACTTCCATCAACTTTGACTTTTGTTTGCTTCTCTTCGGAGTTGATCAACGCGTTTAAAGTATGAATGATCGCATCGAGTTTGCTGTTAACTCGGAACCAAGTACTAAATCCGAGCCAACAAAGCAGGATAACCACTAAGGCAACGCCAAAACTGATCATCGCTATATTGGCCTTTTGTTCATGAACCTGCGTGAGAAGCGACTGCTCAGTTTGTTTGGTGAACCCATCAATGAGCACTTGTAAGCGCTGCACACGAAAATCGAGTTCTTTTAAATACGCGGCGTAGTCACTTTGTGACATGTCTCCTGAGATTAATTGTCCGCGAGACGCCAAGTTTCTCTGATATCTCGGCGAAGTAAACAAGCCAAGCAATTTATCCACTTGCTCGTATGACCCACCTAAGTTTAAAAACGCATCCAAATTTTGCTGCTGTCGGTCTATCGCCTGATAAAACATACTTTGACTTAGCCGACTCTTAGGGTCTTGGACTAAACGGTTCGTCAGCCAAGCTTCTTTCTGTGTCCAAAAAGAGAGCTGAGCAAGGTAGGCAATAAAATTTTGCATGCGAATGCCATCGTCACTGCCATACCATTGATGATTTTGCAACAAAGAGCGCGACATATTTTGGAGCTGTTGAAATGCCCAATCACCCAGGTCGTCCATCTCACTCAATCTACCTGACAATACCCCCAGCATGGCTTCTTTCAGTTCATCAGCATACTCAGCAGTATTAGGGTTACTCACAAACTTTTGATGCAAAGAAGAAATAACTTCACCTTGTTCTTCAATATTAATGGCTGCAGAGACTTGAAGATCAGGCTGTCGGCGTACTTTCTCTATGGAGTAAATAAAGTGGGAGGCCTTGGATATCAATTGGAAACCTTGAATATTGCTAACCGTTTGATTGAGACGGCTCACGCGCAACGCATTATCAGAAAACTGCTGAACTGCAAATACCACTATTACCACAGCGGGTAATAGTGCGAGGAGTGCTAAGCGTGTTTTTATTGATAATCTCAACATCCATCAGCCTAATGGTTGATTTCATCCGTTTATTTAATATTAGACTAGTTTCCTACATTGAAAGGCATATACGACATTGTTACTTTCAAACAACATTCACCTACCCAGAATATGGTTATTGTGAGTATTTTATCATCGGCTAATGCAGTAGAAATTGTGATTTAAGTCATATTTTTTAATCTTAAAGTTGGATGCAAACAATAAAGTTTCACTCACAACTAAGAGTCGCATCACTTTTCAGGAAATCATCTATTGTATGTTTACCTATTGAGTTGCCTTATCGAGTCAAATCACACAAAAATGCAAAATATCCATTTTTGTCAACAAAACTAATTTGAAAGCAAACGTTATCATCGCAAAAAAAGTAAGTTACTTTCTAAATGTCAATACGTGAAAACCACTGCTTTAGTCACATTAATCCACCACTAACGTCCCCTTAAGTAGTGTTTTACACTGGATTTAATTTTCCTAGCAGAATAAGGACTCCGACCTTAGAATCCGCACACATAACTATTACAACCCGATTACATAACCCACCACACTCTTGCACGCTGCCGAAGAGGCAACAGCAGAGAGTATGGTTAGCCCCCAAACGTGAAAGGTTTAATACAACAATGAGTCCAGAGAAATATCTCCAAGACTGGCAAACTAGCCAAACGATTGCTGAATCTATTTCCCCTCTAATTGGTAAGCTATATCGTCAAAAAGGAATCGAAGTGGTTCTGTTTGGTAAAACGCTTATTAATGCTACTACTATAGACATTCTCAAAACTCATCGCGTTGCAAGACGTTATACCGGTAACCCACTTTCGCTTGAGCACACGATGCCTATTATTCAAGCGCTTTGTGAAATGAGCATTTCTTCATGCCGTGTCGATGTTGGCCAATTGGCAACTATGTACTGGAATGAACATGACGATACAAGCTCTCTAAACGATTTCCTTATCACTGCACTTGATGGTGCTCGCGACGCAGATTCTTCATTGAAAGCGCGTGATGTGGTTCTTTACGGGTTCGGTCGCATTGGTCGACTACTTACTCGCCTTCTCATTGAGAAAAGTGGTCCAGGTTACCCACTAAGACTACGTGCGATTGTGGTTCGTGGCGGTAAAAAAGGCGATTTGGAGAAGCGTGCTAGCTTGTTGCGTCGTGACTCAGTTCACGGTCAGTTCAACGGTAGTATTGTTATCGATGAAGAGCGTAAAGCACTGATCGTTAACGGCAACTACATCCAAATTATCTACGCAAATAACCCAAGCGAAGTAGACTATTCAGCTTTCGGTATCAATAACGCGCTAGTTGTTGATAACACAGGTGTTTGGCGTGATTCTGAGGGTCTGAGCCAGCACTTAGCGTGTCAAGGCGCAGAGAAAGTACTGCTAACAGCACCAGGTAAAGGTGACATCAAAAACGTTGTATTCGGTGTAAATGAGTCGGTAATTCAAGAAGATGACACCATCATCTCCGCGGCAAGCTGTACAACAAATGCAATCACGCCAGTCCTTAAGGCTCTGAACGATAAATATGGTGTTCTTTCTGGCCATATTGAAACCGTGCACTCATACACAAACGACCAAAATTTGATCGACAACTTCCACTCTGGTGATCGTCGCGGACGTAGTGCTTCACTAAACATGGTTCTGACTTCAACAGGTGCGGCAAAAGCAGTTGCTAAAGCATTGCCAGAGCTTGCAGGCAAGCTAACAGGCAACGCGATTCGCGTACCGACACCAAACGTTTCTATGGCAGTCGCTAATCTAAACTTAGGTGAAGACGTAGACCGTGATTCACTGAACGATTACTTGCGTGAAATGGCGTTGAACTCTGAGCTTTCGGCACAGATTGACTACACCGATTCAACAGAAATTGTATCAACTGACTTAGTTGGCTCTCGCCATGCAGGCGTCGTAGATGGTCAAGCGACTATCGCACAAGACAAGCGTTGTGTACTTTACATCTGGTACGACAACGAATTCGGTTACAGCTGCCAAGTTGTGCACTGTATGGAACAAATGATGGGTGTTCGTTACCAAACATTCCCTCGATAGGTGAACTTTGCTCCACAACGTTAACCACATAGCGTAGCGGACAATATCTCATATTTGTTCTAAATAATAAGCGCCATGCGCATTACTAATATTTTTCCCCGTTTATACGCCTGATCACCCTCAGGCGTTTTTTCGTTTCATTCATTTGACACTCTCCGGACAAAGTGAACGTCAGCATTCATGTTTTGTTCATGTTCACAGCATTAATCTGAGCACATAAATTACAGAGAGGTCATGATTATGAATCGGATTATTGTAACTGCACTAGCACTGATTACCGGCTTTTTTACGTTAGTATTTAGCTTGATCATTGCGATTCCGTTGACCATCGCAGCATTAATTACCGGTAAACGTATTGAAAAGCGCGTCAAGAAAATGCAGAGAGAAATGCACGAAGAGTATGAGTTTAATACAGGTAAAGCAGATGCGATTGAAGGTGAATTTGAAGAGGTTCGCCGGTAAGTAAATAAGATTTAGATGAGTTTCTCTCCCCCGACCGCTCCTGAGAAACTTCTTGCTTTCACCCTGTCCTTAAAATGGCAGGGTGCTTTTTTGAAAAGCACAATATTGAATAAGCACCTAGCGGTTTATTGCTTTATCTTTTTGTTGTAGGAGGCTGTGTAACCAGCCTCCCATAAATCACCATCGACACCAGAGTATGGGTTGGATTCTTTCGGAGCGCCGCTTAGGCAAGCATCTTTGCCTTCCTTCTTAATTTCATCGATGTGATTTAAAACAAAGTCAAAGTGTTTAGGATCAGCCTTTTGTAGTAACCCGTACAAAAGGCCAAAGCCAAGCATCGTAAATACAAACAGTTCAAAAAACACCCAAATGCTCTTTGTTGAAAAGAATATCCAGGCAACGCTGCAAACACTGGTCAAAATTACTACTAGAGCTAAATCTACTATTCTTTGCATATTGCTCTCACCTTCTAAACGGTCATGAAGTCTCTACCCCTTTCATAGGGTAAGTAAGAGGAAAGTCCGTTTTTATCCAATAAAGCACTCTCGACTTAATATGCGACACTGTTAGTATTAACGTTAAGTGGCTATCGTTCTCATTATAACAATGCGTTGGAAAGTAGCTTTCACAGCAAATGAGAATATGAACCAAAGTAACACTATTGATAATATTAATTTTAGCAACATTTAGCGTCAGAATTACGTAAATTGAGTAAGGGTTACTGAGAGTAGACAAAAAAGCAGCCACACGGGCTGCTTTTAGTATTTCTGTCTTGCGAGCTTGTCTATACCGTTACGACCACTCTAAGAGCCAGCAGCATGAGTACTACCCCTGACAAACGATCAATCAACACTGCCTTAGAGCGAATTCTGTCAACGACTTTAGAGCTCGATAGCACTAGGGTAATAAAGGTGTACCAAAGCCCATCCACAACAAACGGCGTGGCAACAATGATCATCTGATTACTCAAATCATTACCGAGCGCGACAAACTGACTGAATAATGCGATAAAAAACAAAGCAATTTTGGGACTTAAAATCGAGATAAAAAAGCCTTCTCGCGCAGACTGGATTACCGTTGTTTCCTCACCTGACTCCAACTTCGCAGCCACACCACCTTTTGAACGCAAAGCATTAAACCCTAAATACGCAAGATATGCCGCACCCACAAGGCTAATCGTCTTGAACAGCATCGGGCTTTGCTGCAAAACAACAGCGAGCCCAATCAAGGTAATAAACGCATATATACCAATGCCAAACGCATGAGCCCAAGCCGTAGCTAATCCATTGATACGTCCACCAGCCAACGAGTGCTTAGCGACAATAGCTAAGCTGGGACCTGGTGACATAGCCCCTAATAAACACACGGTAAAAAGTGATAACCAAACTGTTAGTGTCATAAGAATCTCCCCTCTTTGAAGCTCACTCTATCAACGGAAGAGGTATAATTAGAAATCAAAGTTATTCATACTAATCATGATTTCAAGTCATAGCTAAACGGTGTACGTATTAGCGAATGGAATATTCAGAGATTTGCATTACTGAGCGAATCTCTTCTCGCACCCATTTATGCGCAGGATCCGTGTCGTATTTGGGGTGCCACATTAACCAATATTGATGAATAGGTGTTTCGAGTGGTAATGCTTTATGGGTTAAGTCCCAATGTTTAGCGAGGTTAACGGCAATATGTTCAGGAGCCACCATCAGGTGCTCACTTGCAGCTAAGCGATTGATCGCAGAAGAGAAAAATGGAACCTTAAAGGTAACGTGGCGGGTGTGCCCTAGCTCTTTCAATGCTAAATCAGTGTAGGAATCTTTGTCTCCGCCGCCAGTCACTTTGATGTGTGAATATGAAATCAAGTCTTCAACACTGATCTGGTCCTGCTTTGCTAACGGATGAGAAGATTTCATCAAACAAACTGATGAATCCTCACCAATTTTAACGCTCGACACACTCTGTGGTTTTTCTGGATACATAGAAGACGCGATATGGATGCCCGTCTCATGAAGTTTATCAAGAAAGTTGGGTTGCCACAGTCGGTACGCCATATCTAGCTGTGGCGCTTGTTCACCCAAGTGAGAGGCAATATCGGGCAATACGTATTGCGCCACGTAGTCACTAGAAGCAATAACAAGCTCACCTTGCCACTGCCGCGGCTCAAAAGGTTGGTCATCGAGTAAATGGTCAAACTCAGCCAGTAATGCATCAAGCTTTGATTTTAACGCTATTGCTCGTGGCGTTGGTATCAGTTGATTACCTTGACGAATAAGCAGTGGGTCACCACACAGATCGCGCAATTGTGCAAGCTGTCGACTGACGGCAGACTGCGTAATGTGCAAACGGTCTGCGGTCCGGCTGACATGACACTCCTCTAAAAGTACATGCAAGGATCTAAGTAGATTCAAATTAATGTTGTTTAACATATTCGCTCAGAAGGGTTTTCAACATGGCATCCATTCATGGTCACTTCACAAACAGGTTCCCAGTCGTGTTAAAGAATTCAGCTAAGACGGTATGAGTCATCAGGTTTCGAAGCTCTGGATATCGTTGAATTTGATCTCTGATTTCGTTCAAGCGAGCCATCGTAGGCACTTCGACAAAAACCATCATGTCCGTCTCACCGCTGATCGCATGACACCATTTTACGCCATCAATTTTGTACAACTCGTCCGCGTATGATTCGCAATAATACGTAGAGGTTGATTTATCGAACTTTAAGGCAAAATAGGCGCAAATCGAATCCCCACCCGAAGGCGCAATTTCAGCGTGATACCCTAGAATCACTTTGTCATGCTCTAGCTTACGAATACGGGCCGTTACCGCAGAACGAGAAAGGTTTACTTTATCCGCAATTTCAGTCACCGACAGCCGAGCGTTGTGCCTGAGCAGATCCACAATCTTATGATCAAACTTGTCCATACCGTTACCAAGCTTTCCTAATTTTTCTCATTCTATACCGATTCTAACTGCATAAGAAACCAACATTTTGTTGGAATTATTTAAAACAACCGTCATATTGACGGTTTAGTAAATCATTTTGTTATTAACATTTTGGATATGCTATTTGGCGGGCATGAGATGAGTGCTGTTATCCATTTCAACAGAAAATAGATAACACATTGAAATCAAATTCCCACCTTAAGTACTCAGCACATAAATAGCATCGCTTAAACACATAAAACGAAATAACCAGAAGCCACAAGCTTTTTCGCAATAACCCTCATAACATTGGATGAATCAATTCGCATGGAAGAGCTCAAAAAAGACATTTCACTCACATCAGGTATCGCACAGTTATCCACCACATTAATGGGAACGGGGCTGTTTATGATCCCGGCTATCGCAGCAGGTATAGCTGGCCATTTTTCACTATGGGCTTGGATTTTATTGTTCATCGCGATTTGTCCTATTGCGCTGACTTTTGCTCAACTGGGTAAACGATACCCCAACGCGGGCGGAACAGCCTTTTTTGTACGCAAAGCCTTTAACGCCAAACTGGAAAGTAGTGTCGCTTGGCTATTTGTTAGTGTCATTCCGGTAGGGGTTCCGGCCGCGATTGCACTCGCCGCAGGCTTCCTACAACAAATATTGCCAGAGCCTATTAGCAACAATCTGTTTGCACAAGTTCTCACGGTAGTACTTCTTGTGTTCGTCAACTTGATGGGCACAAAATCATCAGGTCATTTACAAACTCTTATTGCTTTGAGTGTCTTCGCACTTGTTGGCGCATTTTTATGGAAAGGCGACGTTAACAGCGCCGATCTTGTGATGCCCGCCATCACACAAGAGTCAATTTGGCCTATTACCGCAGCGTTAGGCGTGATGTTCTGGTGTTTTGTTGGCATAGAGGCTTTTGCCCATATGGGGGAAGAGTTCAAAAACCCTCAAAGAGATTTCCCTATTGCCATTGTGGTCGGTTGTTTTGTAGCAGGGGCTACCTATTGGGCATGCTCTGTCGTTATTTTAAAATTTGGCGCGTATGGTAACGCTCAATTTGATAACGCATCCATCCCCTGGCTTAGTGCCCAACTACTAGGCGATGGAGCCAAATGGATAATCAGCTTGATAGGTTTCTCCGCTTGTTTCGCGAGCGTTAACTTATACACACAGAGCCTAGCGCGAATGGTCTGGGCTCAAGCTCGTGAACATCGTCCTTCTAGTCCACTAGCCAAGATTTCACGTCGTGGTGTCCCTTTCTCAGCCACCATATTAGTTGGCGGCATATTATTGATATCTTGTGTGATAGGAACCCTATCACAGCTCGATCTGGAGTTTTTCCTAAAACTCGCAAACAGTGTATTCGTTCTGGTTTACATGTTGGCGATGTTAGCCGCTTTCAAATTGCTTCGAGGATTTGGTAAAACACTTGCGGGACTGTCCCTACTGCTTTGTACCGGTGTTTTTATATGTTTAGGCTGGTCAATGTTTTATGCACTTGGCATTTTTACTCTACTTTTACTGCCTTGGAAACAGTGGCGACATAAGCGACAAACACGTGTAGCTGAATAGTCATCGCTTCCCATTTCGAAATATGTGAGCTAAACGTTGGATACCAGCGTCTATGTTCTCTAACGCGATATTGCCGTAACCAAGCACGGCACCATGCCAGTGACGTGCTTGAAAATCTGGGTGTTCATAATAGCTCAAAGGTCGCAAGATGATCCCTTCATGCTCTGCTAGTTTCGTAAAACGCTGCTCATCCATACCATCTTGCCATTTCAACGTAATATGAAGCCCCGCCGCTTGGCTAACGACGCAAACACGGTCGCCAAAATGCTGTTGAATGGATAAATGCATCTGTTCATGCTTAGTTTTGTACAGTCGACGCATTTTTCGAATATGACGTAATAACCCACCTTCAGTAATAAAATCTGCCAATGCTTCTTGTGTATGCGTCGGCGAATCACCACTTAACGCATCTTTAACCACCAAACATTGCTCTACTAAACGTTCAGGAGCTACAAGGTAGCCAAGCCGCAATCCGTTAAACATCACTTTACTGAAGGAACCCACATACAACACACGATCATCTCGACCCATTTGAGCCGCTAGCCCCTGTAAGCTGGTATAGGGACGATGAGCAAACTGGAATTCGCTGTCATAATCGTCTTCGATGATCCAACTTGATTGTTCGACCGCCCAGTTGATGATCTTTCCTCTTTGCTCGGTATTGAGTGTGGTGCCCATCGGATATTGATTACTTGGTGTAATATACAGCGCATCGGCATCGCTTGAGGTCACCGCTTCCACATCAAAACCTAATTTCTCTCTTACGAACAAAGGCTCAAATTGATAGTTTTGGAACTGAATCAACTTCCGCATTTGCGCGTAACCTGGTTGCTCCATCAGAACCTTATCACCTTGTTTGAGCACTACCATCGTCGCAATTGACAACGCTTGCTGCGCCCCAGAAGTAATAATAATGCGCTCTGGGGAACAATTCACTGAACGACTTGATGCGAGGTAGTCAGCTAAAGCACAGCGCAATGCCCAACTACCCTGAATATCTTGATTCCCCAACAAGCAGGGGCGGGACATGTGGCGAGCAACTAGCTTTTGCCACTGTGCCATCGGGAAAGCGTCCAGATCCGGCACACCTGGTGCAAATGCAAGGTTGATATCAAAGTGAGTTTTCGGTGATGAGTCTCTCTGAACTGAATTAGGTTCAGGCAAGTACTGCTCCGGCAGTTCTACGGCAACATAAAAGCCAGAACCTTTTTGGCTGTTCAAGTACCCTTCCGCCACTAACTGTTCGTAGGCAGAAATCACGGTATTCCTACTTAGATTAAGCGCCTGTGAAAGCTTCCGCGTAGAAGGCAACTTCCCATTCTTCACCCACAACCCTTGAACAATCTTCTCGCGGATAGCAAAAAACAACGCTTGCTGACGCGTTCCATCACTGTCTTTTAAATGCAGGTCACCGATATCAATCAAAGACAAACTGGATCCATCCATTAGTTAAAAGTGGCCCTCTTTAAGCTACCAGTTAAACGCTACATTGCAATCAAATAATGAGGATCAATCGCTCGTAATCGTGAGCAAACAAGGAGAGAAAATGCTATCCAACACCAATAGAACGGAAATTAAGAAAGGCGCACATAAAGCAGTCTCTGATGTTAGCAAACTGCACGCCATCATAGATGAAAGCCTAATCGCTCATATTGCGATAACCAACGAGTCAGGCCCTGTGGTCATCCCTATGCTGGCATGGCGTGTGGATGATTACGTGTATATCCATGGTGCCAACAACAGTCGACTGTTACGCTCACTCAAACTAGGAGTGCAAACGTGCTTAACCTTTACTTTGTTTGATGGTTGGGTATTGGCTCGAAGTGCGTTTCACCACAGTGCGCATTATCGCAGTGCAGTGGTCTTTGGCCAGTTTGAGATGGTGGAGGATAACCAAGAGAAAGACAGGTTGTTGAATCACTTTATCGAACAGATCGCTCCAGGGAGAACAAAACAAGTCCGTTTGAGCAATGAAAAAGAGCTCAAAGCCACCATGCTGCTGCGTATCCCACTCACAGAGGCATCTGTGAAAATCAGCAATTTTGGCGTAAACGACGATGCGGAAGACATGTATATTCCTGTTTGGGCAGGTGTCCTACCCTACCGAACCGTCGTAGGTCCGCTGCAAGCTTGTGAAGATTTGTATGAAGGTATCGCTGAACCAGACTACCGCAGTGCCTACTCTAATCGTTGGCAGGAATAAGCACCGTAAAACGTGCACCGCCTAAGTGACTCTCGCCGACGGAAAGCTCCCAACCCAGTTGCCTCGCTGCACTGGTAGCGATGGCAAGCCCTAAACCAAAGCCTTTCATGTCGGCGTTGCGGCTTTTGTCTAAACGCGAAAATGGCATAAATACTTCTTCTCGCATCGCTTCAGGGATGCCCGGGCCATCGTCCTCAATATCGATGCTCCAGCAATCCGCTACCATTCGAATCGTCACCTCAACGCAGGATTCACCGTAACGCTTGGCGTTTTGCAGTAAATTATCGAGGACAAGGTTACCCAAAGTAGGCTGAAAGTGAATCAATTGGTTCGCGAGTTCATTTTCTGCTCTCAACATGGCGGACTCTAAGGCTAGGTAATTCATGCGGCTTTTACACCAAAGAGGCAGTTCCATGGTTTCAACAGAATCGCTCAAAGAATGGTTTTTCACACTCAAGCGAGACAGCATGACAATGTCGGACGTTAAATCCGTCACGACATCAACGTATCGTTCAATATCGTCATGTAACTCTGCCTGCATTTCACCACTCGTGCGTCGAGCTAAATCCGTCGCTAGCTGAATACGACTCAGCGGAGTGCGCACTTCATGAGGAATAGCTTGAGTAAAGATGTGTGTTTGGCGCACTCGTCTCTCAATCTCTTCAGACATGCAGTTGAAGCCTTGGGCGAGCTCTTTCACGGGTTGCGAAAATTGCTTTAGCTCGACTCGCGTATTCAACTCACCAGAACCAAATTGTTGTTGCGCAGCCGTTAGTTGCCGAATTTGGCGGTCAAGACGTCGTACAGGTATGTAAACCATAATGCCTAAACTGCATACAACAACCAAAAGTAGAGTAAGTATAAATACAATCTCAGAATCTTCATTCCAATCAACGTGTGGGCTAAAGAAATCCGTTTTTTCTTTGAAAACTAAACTCTTCGAAGTGTTAGGCAAAGGGAATACCGCAGCATAGGTACTGCCATCAATAAGATAAACAGGTATCCCTTGCATACGGTACAGCAGATTACAATCTCGACAAGGCGGTGATCCGTCCCAGTTTTCAACCAATGTTAAATCAAAGATAAAGAAATCTTGCTTGCCGTTTTCGGTTAACTTCTTGTAGAGAGAATCCGGAGTGCCTCGTTGCTCAATGTATTGATCGACAAAATAAGCACCGTCACTCAAAAAAACACCGACTTCTGTTTTGCGCATGTACTCTTCCCCCATAAAGAGAAACAAAGCAACAGTCAGCGCAAGGCCAGTTACTAACCCCACATATAGACGAGTAAACAGGGAAAACATGCGTCATTTACCTGTCAGCATGTAGCCGTGGTGACGTATGGTTTTAATGGTAGCCGTATGGATATGAGCCTTAGAGAATTTCTTCCTTAGTGAGGATATACGCATATCAATCGAACGATCAGTAATACAGTATTCAATGCCTCGGGCAAGACGGCAACATGATTCACGAGATACTGGCTTATCGACATTCAGCATCAGGAGCTCTAAAATTTCAAACTCAGAACTCGTTAAACCAATATCATTTTGCAAATAAAATGCTTGGGAGCGACGAAGACAAAGACTAATGCCATATCGGCTCAGCTTTTCTTCTTCAACGATATCAACTTGACGACAATAGCGACGCAACGCTGCTTCAATACGGGCGAGAAGGATATTGCCTTTTATCGGTTTGGTAAGGTAATCATCAGCACCAAACTTAAATAAGCTCACCTCGCTCATTTCATCATCGGTCGCAGTCAAAACAATGATAATACCATGATAAAACTTACGCGCCTCTTGGCATATTTCTGCGCCATTTTTTCCTGGTAACATCAAATCTAACAGCACTAGGTCCGGCTTGAGCCCCTTAATCGTTTCTAATGCATTTTGACCGTTATCGATGACAGTTACCGTATATCCTTCGGCTTCGAGGTACATTTTGGTTAATCGAGCAATCTCTGAGTCGTCTTCTACCAGTAAGATTGTATTACCCACCATGAATCATATACTCCACCAATATGATGGAGGGAGTATATCGCTCGTCCTATACTGCGCAACCTACTTAAATGATAATTTTAATAAAACGCAGGCTTACATACGCTTACAAACCATACATATACGATAATCCTAATCATTCTATACCCCTAAAGCCATGCAATAACCTGAGGTTTTATTCATTATCAGAATATAGCTTCACATAGAAAATAAAATTCGGAATAAAAATCCACTATATTTTTAAATATATCGAATAATAGGTCTTACCAAAAAATAATATCAACATATATGACTTAGTTTGCTTATATAGACAGGACTTTATGTTGCTTCTAAGTTTCCTGCTCTAATAAAGTCTACGAGTAACATGAAATGAGATATTCCAAATTAACACCTTTAGCCATATTTTGCGCGATAAGTCTAACTGCTTGTGGCGGCAGTGAATCTAATTCGAAACCATCGACAACGACACCTCCAACACCACCAATGCCAACATTGAGCACTGTCACAATCCCAACTGTCGTTTCTACAAAGTTTCCAGCCAAGTTAAAAGTGGCTGCTGATTCGGGCTTCACCCACTATGTGAAAATCTCCCTTTCCGAAGCAAACAACAACGATACATTTCACATTGTGGCTGTTGATGACGGTGCGAATAATGAAAAAATCTTTCGTGCAGCCAAAATCATCCAACACCTTCTCACAAACCAACCAGACTCTAAGTACGGTGCTGACAAGTCTCGTATCGCTAAGACATTAGCCGAGCGTGATGCCACACTAATGCTGACCGAAAACGACGAACAGAATGATGAGATGTTAACCAAAATCTTTATCAACGAACTGATTCGCCAAGACAAACTGAACGACGCAGTTACAAACTCGGGCTTAGCACACTCTTTTGATACGAGTTCTCTAGAAAAGTTTGTTGTAAGCATAATGGTACTTAACGAAGATGATATGGATACACTTGTCACTTCTATCGCGTCAACATTAGTAACTAGTAAAGAAACACCAAACTGGCTAAGGAATAGCCAATCTTTAATGTATCGAGAACTGACAGTTGAAGGCGATTGCCATTACATGAGTAATTTTGCCGATTACTGCGCCAATCTTGGTAAAAAAGCCGAACGAGACGCCGCTTTTGAAGAAATTTTACACTTGGTCCAAGCGCAAGGTATTGCACCTAACACGGCGACTGCGGCACTGCAAAATGACATTCAAGCTCATGCGTTAAGCATCTATAACGATATTCAATCGGGCAAACCGACGGTGTGGCGCCCTACTCAGTATGACTGGGACGATTGGAAATCGGACGACTTCGATCCTGAAAGTGTGAAACAAACGGGCCCTTCATATTCTCACGAATATTTTGCTGCCGCTTTTGAAGCTTACATGGGTGTAGCAAAAGCAAACGGACATGGTTTAGATGGCTACCAAGCGTTAACGCGTGAAGAAATGCAAACCCAAGATCCACAAGCCGTTGATTGGATCAGTGGCTTATTCCACGGATACTTGCAATATACCGCGAATATCGACTCTGCGGGCGTCAAGCTCTACACAGAAAAGACAAATCCAGGCACAGTACCTACCTTCCGTATGGCTCCCAACAAAGACGGTTTGATAGAAGCGTACACCTACAAATCTCAGTGGTTAACAAAAGTGAAGATCATTGGCGACGACGCGATGAATGTGATCGGTAATGATCAAAACAATACTTTTGAAGGCAACAGCAAAGACAACAGCATTTATGGTGAAGGCGGTATCAACACCTATATCGTGCCACACAAACTGGCGGAATGTACTGTTATCAAAGCAAAGAGCGTTTCTGTTGAGTGCCCAAATACAGGCACTGACGAGTTGTACGACATTCAGAACATCCAATTCACCGACCAAACCCTAGATGTAACCAAGCTATAAACAATGAAAAACATGAAGAAACTTATTCTATTCGCTCCCTTGCTCCTTGCTGGTTGTGGTGGCCTAGCCGTCATGGATCGTACTGATGCCGTAAAAGCACAACCAGAAATGCTGATCAAAACCGACGGTGATTTTTGGGGATTCGGTGCAGATGGCCATTTTGATTTTGCTGGTAAGTACAAAGGCAAGTATTCACGCAGTGCTTCTAACTCAAGTTGGTTTAACCGTATCTCTTTCAAAGAAGGTTCAATGGGCGCAGAAGTGACTCGTATCGACAGCGGGGAAACTTGGCTTTTGAACTGCACCGGAGGCGGTATGTCGGTTAACTACATGGGCGTCGATTTTGGTGGGAATGATCCTTACACCTGTGACATTACTCAAGATGGTAAAAAAGTCGGTGAGTTTGCGATGGAGCCAAAATCGGCTCTCATCGACATCAGCTTTGAGAAAAAAGAGACAGGCGTAGTGCGTATTGGTAGCACCCACTTTAATGTAGAAACTGTACATACTAGTCCTGACGCCATGATGGCGGTAGACATTCCATTGGGTTATAGCTTTAAGGAAGGCACACAAGAAATTGCCGCCGTACAGACGAACGGTACCATTGCGGTACAGATGCTCCCAGAACTTAGTGAACAAAAAAAGGATGTGATTGCCATCGGCGCTGTTGCAAGTGCACTAAGCTGGCGCCCTAAGAAATAGCCATTACATTAAAAAACACCACACAAAAAAATAATAAAGCCCTTTACCTTGAGGGCTTTTATTGCTTGTTTTCATAAAGACAAGTGAAGCATTACTTTTCTAATCTTCCCGCATACTGCTTGGGCGTTAATCCACGATGCTTCTTAAACATACGATTGAAGCTCGCCACATTGGTGTAACCAAGGCGCATAGCTATGTCATCAATGCTCACGCGCTTACTCAATAACCCAGCCGCAACATTACTCAATACATAGCCGGATACCATCGAGAAGTTGAGGCCTAATTTGTGCAAACGACGTTGAAACTGCTGTTCAGATAAATCAAGCAGAGAAGAAACGCGCTCTAACGTTGGCAATCCATAATGACTGCTGTAGTTCACCACTTCATAAATCACTTTCAACTCATCTTCTGGGTCGGGCATATTAAGCAAATCATCCAAATCGGAAAAACTCATCGCTAGACGGCTGTCTTCGCGATGGCTCACTTGGCGGGAAGCTAATCGGTCATCTCCCGGGATCCATATTTCTGTTTTTGGCTGACTCCATTCCACCTCGCAGCCGAAATATTCCCGGTATCGCTCAGTATTTTTTCTCGACCCTGAAACCTTCACGCGCAAAGGCTGATAGTCTTTACCAAGAAATTCGCGTAGCACTTTAATCATAAATACCGCACAGCGGATACTATCGTGCACCTTTACTGACGTTTCTATAAACGGATTGTGGTAAGTCCATTTGATGATTTTGCCCGACTGTTCGCCAGCAAAAAACGCCCCAGATTGTAAGTTACTCGCACCATAATTAACGCGTCGAATCGCGCTGGCTAAATCATTCCCAGAAAATAGCCAGCGTCCCACAGGCCCTAGCTTTTGCAGTTCAATACCTCGGCTGAGACTCAACACCACATCCGGGTCACAACTGGCTTGTTCAACACAACGGTACCATTCCGCAACGGCTTTTAGCGGGATCAGTGTCATTGGGTTACGAAACACCGATGCTGGGATCCCTAACTCATCCGAGTCCAAATTGTATTTAGATAACGCGAGGTTATGTATGTTTAGAATGCCCATCGCGCGAATAAACCGAACCGTTTTCATAACCAATCACATCAAATTTAATCCTGTAGTGATTGAATCTGTCACAAAGAAAGCCGCAAATCAAATTCAGATCACAATACGCCAACAGTTTGATAGAGGAGTGTTTAATGAGTTTACTGAGTGTCCCATTTGTCGGTACAGGCGCAGATACGGCGTTACATGTTGTCGCTGCTGTCGTTTTAATTGCGAGTGTCGCGGGCGCGTGTTACGGCTTTTGGAAAATCCATGAATTGCCTATCAATAAAGCACACAGCAAAGACCATCATCAGATAGGGCTCATCACTGCGCTGACCTGGATAGGGTTTGTCTGGCACTGGGTTTGGGTGCTAGCCGTGATCTTTGCATTTGTTGATATGGAAAAAGCCATCATCAATCTGCGTGATACATGGAAAAGTAAACCGCAAACAGAAACACAGCCAAAAGAGGAAGCATAATGTTAGAAGGTTTAGCGGTATGGGCACTCTTCATTTATCTGTTGCGTTTGGTTGGCATGCCTTGGAACAAAGCAACCAAATCGTTCGCTTATCTTGGCGGCTTGGGTTGGCTAATGTTCGTCTGGGTAGGTTTGATTAACTTCACCCCGATGGATTTATCCGGCGGTTCTGTCGTGCAGTCACCACACATCCAATTGCGTCCAGATTCAACCAATGTAAAAGGTAAAGTTGACCACATTTACATTGAGCCGAATCAGAAAGTTAAAGAAGGTCAGCTAATTTATGAACTTGACCCAACGCAATACAAAATCGCATTAAATCAAGCGAACGTATCCGCTGATTCTGCTCGCGTTGCATTAGCTACAGCAAAAGGCGACATCGAGATTGAAGAAGCTAACCACGAGGCGCTAGTGCAAGATCTAGAAACATCCAAGAGCCAGTTGGAAGCGGCGAAAGTTGACTACAAATTGCAGAAAAAAATGCTAGATCGTTATGTTGAGCAAAACCGAGTGGTGCACAACACCATCACGGAAAGCGATATCGACAAACAATCGAGTGCGGTTGATATGGCACGTCACAACGTGTTGGCCCTTGAGTCTCAAATCAAGAAGAAACAAGTCGATATTTCCCGTGCAAAACTGGCGATTCATAAATCGGAACTTGCAGTTGAAACCAAACAAGCCGAACTGCGCCAAGCTGAAGAGCAAATTGCAAAAGCGCAATGGGATTTGAATAGCACAAAAGTTCATGCCCCAACAGATGGCTTTGTCACCAACTTTATCCTGCGTGAAGGTCAGCGTGTATCGATGATGCCGCGTATCAACATGTACACTAACGAGAAGTACGTGCTGATGCGAGTCAACCACCAGGCGATTCGTAACATCAAACCGGGTCAACCTGCGGAATTCTCCTCTTCGGTTTATCCAGGTAAGATCTTCTCAGCGACGGTCGAGGGCATTGTTGAGGCAACAGGTGAATCACAAGGTAATCTACTGGGTTTCGATGATTCCGTACGTGTCACCACTGGAAAGAACTTACAGAACAAACACCACTTTGTTCGTCTTAAGATTGATGAGCCAGAAGGTTACGACATCCCTGTTGGCTCTGTTGGCCTCGCATGGGTCAGCGGTGAAAAACCGATAGGCTTCATGGCCTTCTTAGATGTGATTCGCGGGATCATCATCCGAATGAAGTCTCAACTGTACTTCTTCTACTCTATCTAAACTCGCAAACCGCCAGTTACGCTGGCGGTTTTCTTTTCATTTGTATCCAAACATATCCTTTTCCCGTATAACAATTAGTTAGTAAATAGCGGAGAAGATTCATGTCGGTAAAGGAAAGAAGCCTACCTACCCATCGCATCTCAAGATTCAGCAAGTTCGCTTCACTTGCTACCCGTGTCGCAGGCAATGTGATTGCAGAAGGCACGAAGCAGATAGCCAAAGGCAACAAACCAAAAGCGAAAGACCTCTTGCTGACGCCACAGAACATCGCGCGTTTAACTGACCAACTTGCTCACCTACGTGGCGCTGCAATGAAGCTTGGACAAATGCTCTCAATGGATGCTGGTGATGTTTTAGAACCTGAACTTGCCGATATTCTTTCCCGTCTTCGTTCCGACGCAGACCCAATGCCTGCAAAACAACTCAACGCAGTAATGGAAAGTTCGCTGGGAACGAATTGGAAAGCTGAGTTTCTGTCATTTAACTTCAAACCAATCGCCAGTGCATCAATAGGACAAGTGCACCAAGCCTACAGCGATGCGGGCGATAACCTAGCCGTCAAAGTGCAATATCCGGGCATACGGAAAAGTATCGATAGCGACGTCGACAATGTCGGTACACTGCTCAAGGTCGTTGGGTTGATTCCCGAGTCTGTCGACTACAAAGGATTGCTCGAAGAAGCGAAAAAGCAGCTACATGATGAAGCCGATTACGCACGAGAGGCGCAATTTGCCATTCGTTATCATGACGCTTTGAAGGAGCACCCTCATTTTGTCGTACCGAAGATTCATACTGGAAGTTGCTCAGACTCCGTTCTCGCGATGGAATTCATTGATGGCAGTCCGATTGAGCAAATCGAACATTATGATCAGAGTACACGGGATTTTGTCATGCACAGCCTACTCGAATTACTGTTTCGAGAGCTGTTCGAATTTAAGATGGTACAAACCGACCCAAATTTCGCCAACTACTTATATATCGAAAACACTCGTCAAATCGGCTTGCTAGATTTCGGGGCCACTCGCGAGTACAACGAACGGTTCAGTACCGGCTATCGCCAAGCTTTTGCATCTGTCGTGAATAATGACGAACAAGGCTTGAATGATGCGCTTGAACAAATAGGCTTCTTCAGCCAAACCATCCTTCCAGACCAACGCCAAGCGATTCTCGACTTAGTAAAAATGGCATGTGAACCGATGTTAGTTGATGAGCCTTATGACTTTAAAGCCAGCGACTTAGCACAAAAGCTTCGCGAGGCTGGCACCATTCTAAGCATGGAGCAAGAATACTGGCATACTCCACCAGCAGATGCCCTATTTTTACACAGAAAAATCGGCGGAATGTACTTGCTGGCAGCCCGTATTGGCGCAAAAGTGAACATTCGCCAATTGGTACAGCCATATCTCACCATCAACAGCAAATAGCCTATTGTTTTTCTGTTACTTTCAAGTACCTTGAGCAAGGTTAAGATGCATAGTTGTGCATCTCAATAACATGCCATACTTCCATAAAACGAATTAACTATCGGGGTACTCGGTGAGCAAGTTTCAAGATCTCTCCACTCTAATCCAGCAAATTGGCCAAGCCGAAGAAGTGGATCAAGTCGCAACGCTCAATGAATCTATTGAAGCGGGCCTCGAGCCCGGCGCGGTTGCCCTGATTCTAGAAGCCTTTCCAATCGACGATCGTGTTCGCTTATGGCGAGCTTTACCACTAGAGCTACATATCGACGTGTTAACGGAAATGCGTGCGGACGTACGTTTCTCTATCATCAACGCGTTATCTGAAGTCGAGCTAAAACTCACTCTCGCTAAACTCGACAACTTATCGCTCATCGAATGGGCCGATTCGTTACCAGAGTCGATCATAAACGAAGCTCTCTCGTTGATAGAAAAAGATGAGTTGGAACTTTACGATCAAGCAAACGAGTATGCTGATGAAGAACTCGGCCACTGGGCTGAACGTAAGATCATCACCCTTCCCTTCAACATTACGATTGGGACAGCTAAGCAGTTAATGGAGCGCTATAGCTACGACACGCCTCAACAGGTATATCTGATTAATCGTAATAAACAGTATCGTGGAACGGTCAATTACTTCGATATCTTACGTGGTGACCCCGATATTCGCTTAAAAACACTCGTTATTGAGGCAGTGACGGTGCTAGACAGTAAAATGATGCTTCCTGAAGCGGTAGAGGCATTAGAACACAGCACACTGCCCGCTCTCCCTGTAACTGATGCAGACCAAACACTGATCGGTGAAGTCGATTGGCAGTTTGCATTGAGTACACAGCGTGAAATCTACGAAGCACGTTTGATGGCCGGTACAGGTATGGATGAAGGCGATGACTTGTTTGCGCCAGTATTAAAAAGCTCGCAAAAGCGCGGTGTTTGGTTAGGCATCAATTTGCTTACTGCGATTTTGGCGTCTGTCACTATCGGACTATTTGAAGATGTAATTGCGCAGGTGGTGGCTTTGGCGGTGCTCATGCCAATTGTTGCATCCATGGGGGGCATTGCTGGCAGCCAAACGCTCACTCTAATGATTCGTGCGATGGCGCTTAATCAGATCACCCCAGGTAACCGTTTCAAGCTATTGAAAAATGAGTTGGGTATTGGCTCTCTGAACGGCATTGCTTGGGCGTTAATCATCGGCGGGCTCGCCGGATTGTGGTTTCAATCTCCGGTTCTTGGGGGAACCATCGCGCTGGCCATTATCGTCAATATTATTACCGCAGCTTTATTTGGTGTGCTGATTCCCATTATTCTGGATAAGTTTAAATTGGACCCCGCTTTGGCTGGCTCGGTGATTCTAACAACAGTGACAGATGTAGTTGGTTTTTTCGCCTTTTTAGGAACGGCGAGTTTAGTCATGCTTTAAAAGGTTCATTGTTTATTAATCAATCATTAGCATAATAGAGTCAAATTGCATAACGCAGTTGCAAATTGCAAACATACTCAAACTTTAAGCAACGCATGTCACAGAAACTACGTATTTTAGGGCATATTAAAGTTGGCACAGTAACTGCATTATATAAATCGACCCTTCTTAAGCCGAGGGTCACCTAGCCAACTGACGTTGTTAGTGAACTTGATTTTGTTCACATGTATATAAGCCAATCGCACTCTTTGCGGTTGGCTATTTTTTTATGTGGCTATTGCCCTCTTATCCTCTGACCGAGCTCGGTTGTACTTTTCTTACCCACAACAGATTGTTTACTGTTTATAAAATTCAAATATTCGCCCACTAAACCATTAGAAATGCCAGCTTCAACAAAAATAAATCACCTACATAAAATAAAACCAAGAAAACACACCCAAGAAAAGAACAAATAACGTCCAAACCAAAAACCTCATCATGAAATCGTTTTCCTTTAATAGAAATCGACTGAACAATCCAGAGTTATAGATAAATTTAATCCATAAAAACAAATAGCAATTCAAAACATTAATTTCACATAGAAAACCTGTCTATAAATCATAGAAAATACGTAAAAACAAACTTTCCACTTTTAGAATTTAAAAACCAAACCATTGTTATTAAAAGAAAAAATACAAATAAAAACCAAGCAAACGTTTAAATTGCAATTTTATCATTGACTATTAAATTTACATCACGATAATACGCGCCGTTTGCCTGAAAATCAGGTGCTATAATTTAATATTTCAATGTGCGGAGGCAATAATGGCTGGAGACAATAACTACAGTCTTGGACCAGTTCCCAACACGGCCAGAAAAGGCGTGGCGTCACTAACCATGGTGATGTTAGGACTCACTTTTTTCTCCGCAAGTATGTGGACAGGTGGTTCTCTCGGTACTGGGATCTCCTTTAATGATTTTTTCCTCGCTGTTCTCATCGGTAACCTAATCCTCGGTATTTACACTTCTTTCCTCGGTTACATCGGCGCTTCTACTGGTCTCTCTACTCACCTTCTTGCTCGTTTCTCTTTTGGTTCTAAAGGCTCTTGGCTTCCTTCTGCTCTTCTTGGCGGAACTCAAGTTGGGTGGTTTGGAGTTGGTGTCGCGATGTTTGCGATTCCGGTGCATAAAGCAACGGGCATCGATACCAATACTTTGATCCTTGTCTCCGGTTTGCTCATGACCGCGACCGTTTACTTTGGCATCTCCGCACTGATGGTGTTGTCAGCAATCGCCGTTCCTGCCATTGCACTACTTGGCGGCTACTCTGTCATCGAGGCAGTAAATAGCGTTGGTGGTATTGGCGAACTACAACAAGTTCAACCAACCGAGCCACTCGATTTTTCAATAGCTCTCGCGATGGTTGTCGGCTCTTTTGTCAGTGCTGGTACATTAACGGCGGATTTCGTACGCTTTGGTAAAAAGCCGCGCAGCGCCGTGATGATCACCATGGTGGCATTTTTCATCGGTAACTCGTTAATGTTTATCTTTGGCGCGGCAGGGGCGTCGGTGACGGGTCAATCAGACATTTCTGAAGTGATGATCGCGCAAGGTCTTCTTATTCCAGCTATCATCGTTCTTGGCTTGAACATCTGGACGACCAACGACAACGCGCTCTACGCATCGGGTCTTGGATTTTCCAACATCACTGGCTTACCAAGTAAATACATCTCGATGGCGAACGGTCTTGTTGGCACACTTTGCGCTCTCTGGCTCTACAATAACTTTGTTGGCTGGCTGACCTTTTTATCGTTGGCAATTCCACCGATTGGCGGCGTGATCATCGCTGACTTCTTCACGAACCGTAAACGCTACGCAAACTTTGAAGCCGCCCAGTTCCAAAGCGTAAACTGGGCTGGCATTATCGCTGTAGCGATTGGCGTTGGTGCGGGACACTTCCTGCCTGGCGTAGTGCCGATTAACGCTGTACTTGGCGGCGCAATTAGCTTCCTGATTCTTAATCCTATTCTTAACAAAAAAGCACTGGCTACACAGCCAGCGTAAGGAACCATCATGACAACACTACTGATCAAAAACGTAACGCTAAAAGGACAAGAAGGTCTGCAGCAAATTTTGATTGAAGATGGTCAATTCAAGCGCATTGAAAGCAACGATGTGGAGCTTAGTCATAACGGTGACATCATCGATGCTGAAGGCGGTATGGCGGTTGCGCCTTTCTGCGAGCCACACATTCACTTAGATACAACTCAAACCGCAGGTGAGCCAAGCTGGAACATCTCTGGCACATTGTTTGAGGGTATTGAACGTTGGGCTGAGCGCAAAGAAATGCTATCGATTGAAGACGTTAAAGCGCGCGCAAAACAAACCTTAAAATGGCAGATAGCAAACGGCGTACAACACGTTCGTACCCACGTCGATGTTTCAGACCCTACCCTAATTGCCCTAAAAGCGATGGTAGAAGTGCGTGAAGAGATGAAAGAATGGGTAGATATCCAAATCGTCGCCTTCCCGCAGGAAGGAATTCTCTCTTACCCAAATGGCAAAGAGCTGCTAGAAGAAGCCGTCAAATTAGGTGCGGACGTGATTGGCGCGATTCCACACTTTGAATTCACACGCGAATATGGCATTGAATCGCTGCACTACGTATTCGAGTTAGCGCAAAAATACGACCGCCTGATCGACGTGCATTGTGATGAAATCGATGACGAGCAATCTCGCTTTGTTGAAACACTGGCAGCATTAGCGCACAAGTTTGATATGGGGAATAAAGTCACGGCCAGTCACACCACAGCGATGGGTTCCTACAACGGTGCATACGCATCTCGCCTGTTCCGTTTATTACGCATGTCCGGTATCAACTTCGTGGCAAATCCATTGGTGAACATTCACTTACAAGGCCGTTTTGATGATTACCCAAAACGTCGCGGCGTAACACGAGTGAAAGAGATGCTGAATGCCAACATCAACGTCTGCTTTGGACACGATGATGTATTTGACCCTTGGTACCCACTAGGCACTGCAAACATGCTGCAAGTGCTGCATATGGGTCTGCACGTGTGTCAGGTGATGGGTTACGACCAAATCAACAACTCACTGGATCTGATCAGCAACAATTCAGCACGTACACTGAACATTCAAGACAAGCACGGCATTGAAGAAGGCAAACCAGGTAGTTTACTGATTCTTCCCGCAGAAGATGGTTTTGACGCAGTACGTCGCCAAGTGCCGGTTCGTTACTCTGTTCGTCACGGTAAAGTGATTGCAGAAACACAGCCTGCGACAACTCATATTCATCTTGAACAAGCAGAGCAAGTAACGTTCAAACGCTAAAAAGATCGGCGAAACGAAAAAGGCCTGACGACATCGTCAGGCCTTTTTTCTACTGGTAAACATCACTGCTCGCTCTGTCTATTCTTGTCTCATAAACCACTGAACACATTGAAAGGCCATATAAAACGGCTCAGTACCAAACGTTGCACAAGGTTCTGGTGGCTGAATCTCAATTACACCATCGCACTTGGAAATTATTCTAAGCGTTGGGCATACTTCTGACTTCATTTTAGTTGTAGATATGAACCATGACGTCATTAAGCCAGATAGAACCGCAATTTTTGGAATTTATGCAGCAAGAGATGCAAGTAGATGCAGCTCATGATCTTAAACACGTAAAACGCGTGGTCAAAACAGCGAAACAGCTCTGCAAAGAAGAAAATGCAGACATCGCGATTGTATTACCGGCTGCCTATTTGCATGATTGCTTTACTTACCCGAAAGATCACCCAAATCGCAAAGAGAGCTCAATCATCGCAGCCAAAAAAGCGGTCGCATTTTTAGAGAGTATCGATTATCCGCAGCAATATCATGATGCCATTGCTCATGCGATAGAGGCACACAGCTTTAGCGCAAACATCAGGCCAAATACGTTGGAAGCCAAAATCGTCCAAGATGCCGACCGTCTGGACGCTTTAGGCGCAATTGGCGTGACGCGATGCATTCAAGTCAGCACTCAATTTAACGCGCAACTTTACAACGACAGCGATATATTTGCCGAAGAACGTGAACTTAACGATAAACAATTCACTCTGGATCACTTTCAGACCAAGTTATTCAAAATCGCTGAAACCATGAACACAGAGTCAGCAAGACGCGAAGCGCAAAAACGCAAAACCTTTATGCAAACGTACCTAGAGCAGTTACACGACGAGGTAACAGCGTAAATGTCAGAAAGCTATACGTTAATTAAAGAGCTTAAACGCCAACTAAAGTTAGCTGGGCTGCATTATGCCGATGTTGCACAACACCTTGATTTAAGTGAAGGAAGCGTCAAACGTTTACTCGCTGAAGGTCAGCACATTAGCCTTGAGCGCTTAGAACGAATTTGCCAATTGATTGGTTTAGAAATGGCGGAACTATTTAAGCTCGCGGCTGCGCACAATAAAGGTCTAGAGTCGCTAACGTTAGAGCAAGAAAAGCAGCTGGTTGACGATAAAGCCCTGCTGCTCGTGGCGATCTGTGTTGTAAATGGCTATCAGTTTGAACAAATCGTTCAGCAATATACCTTCAATGAGTTGGAACTGGTGCAAAAGCTTGCTCATTTGGATCGGCTGAACATCATCGACTTGCAGCCAAATAACAAAATTCGTTTGCGTATATCTCCGACATTTAAGTGGCAGATGGGCGGCCCTATTCAACGGTTCTTCCAACAGCAAGTTCAAGACGCCTTTTTCCAAAGCTACTTTTCTGGTGAAGATGAAAAGTTCTCCATGGCAACAGGATTGATGAGTGTACCAACCAACAAGAAGCTACAACAGAAACTGCAAAAGGTCATCGATGAGTTTTATCAGGCTTGCCAAAGTGATAGCTCTCTCGATATGGACGAAAAGCACGGCACCTCTGTGATTATTGCGATGCGTCGTTGGACGTTCCCTCTGTTTGAACCATGGGAAAGAAAACCTACGCAGAAGTCTCGCAATTAGTAACTCAATAAACAAATGGAAATAAAAGTAACGAATTTCGTTACTTTTGGTAGCATACAACGTCACTTGAAAGAGAAAGCTGGTTTAATCGTTCATTGAGCATAAAGTGCTCCCATCTCATTCGACTTTGTTTAATCGGGGCCCGTATGTTTTTCTCAAAACGCTTTTTTCCTTACTTTGTGACGCAATGCCTTGGCGCACTCAATGACAACATCTACAAAAACGTTCTGTTATTGATGGTGACATACAGCCAAATTGATAACCTACCAATATCCGTCAATCTATTCGTTAATTTGGCGGCAGGCTTATTCATCCTACCTTTCTTTCTATTCTCAGCGCATGCTGGTGCCGTCGCTGACAGCATGGACAAAGCCAAATTAATCCGACGTCTAAAGCTCATCGAACTAGCTATCATGTCTTGCGCAGCAACCGCTATTGCCACCCAAAGTGCCATGCTGATGCTGGTTCTGCTGTTTATGACAGGCACTCAATCGGCCTATTTTGGTCCCGTGAAATACGCCTTGATACCACAAGCGCTCAAACCAAATGAGCTTGTTAAAGGAAATGCTTGGGTTGAAATGGGCACGTTTCTTTCGATTCTTATAGGTACGCTTAGCGCAGGCCTGCTGCTAGCCATTCCTAATGGTACCTTGATTGCTTCTTGTACCGTGATTGCCTTGTCTTTGCTTGGGTTCATGAGCAGCGTGAATATTCCAGCGATGCCTAGCCAATCAAATGACAAAGCGAAATTTGAACCGATTTCTGGTTTAAAGAACACGTTAAAAGTGGCAAAAAAGCAGAGAGGCATCTGGATGTCTATTCTTGCCATCAGTTGGTTCTGGTTCATGGGTGCGACTTACCTAACTCAATTCCCTAACTTCGCACGCGAACATTTGTTCGCAGATAGCACTGTCGTTTCTTTACTGTTGGCATTGTTTTCCATTGGTATCGCGACAGGCTCTTGGTTGTGTGAAAAACTTTCTTTCAACCACGTTGAGCTTGGTATTTTGCCATTCGGTATCCTTGGTCTGACAGTCTTTGGCGTCGACTTGCTATGGGCAGTCCCAAGTTATCCATCACTTCCGGTGCACTTTTATGATGTGCAAAGCTTCGTTGCTGAATCAAAACATCTGCGCGTCATGATTGACCTGTTCCTTGTTGGTGTAAGCGGCGGTGTCTTTATTGTTCCTCTTTATGCGTTCATCCAATCGCGTTCAAACAAAGGGGAGTGTGCACGTGCCATTGCTGCTAACAACATCATGAATGCGTTGTTTATGGTGGTGTCTGCTTTGGTTTCGATCGTTGTACTCAGCGTACTAGAGCTTTCTATTGTGGAACTGTTTGCCATGATGGCAATAGGTAACTTCTTCGTGGCGATCTATGTCTATCGTCAAGTACCGGAATTCACACAACGCTTTATCAGTTATTTACTCAGCCATTGTATGTATCGTGTGTCCGTAAAGGGGCGCCAACATATTCCTGAACAAGGTGCTGCGTTAATCGTGGCTAACCATGTTAGCTATGTCGATGCATTGATTTTGATGGGAACCTCTACTCGCCCGGTTCGTTTTGTGATGGACAAGTCCATCAGCGAGCTACCTGTTCTTAAATATGTATTCCGTCATGCAGGTGTTATCCCGATCTGTTCTCCACGTAAGTGTGCCGACACTTACCGACGAGCATTTGAACAGATTGAACAAGCACTTAACGACGGTGAGGTTGTCTGTATCTTCCCTGAGGGTCGTTTAACGTCTAACGGTCAATTGGGTGAGTTTCGCCCTGGTGTAGAGAAAATCCTTGAACGTAACCCTGTTCCTGTCATCCCTATGGCGTTAAAAGGGCTTTGGGGTTCTTTTTTCAGCCACAAAGGCGGACATGCTCTCACAAAACGACCGACTCGTTTTTGGTCAAAAGTGGATGTTGTTATCGGTGAAGTGTTAAGTCCTGCGTCTTTAAATCGTCATCAATTGCAACAACAAGTACAGGATTTACTGGGCTGAGTCGCTTGCTACAGCAGTCAAACTTTGCAGCAAAACGTAAATATGCACCACAAAGCACAAGTAGTTTCTTGTCAATTAGAGTAGGATATCTACGACGTCATAAATCTAGGAGGTATTATGAAAATCATCATCTTACATGGTCTTTATATGCATGGGCTGGTCATGCAGCCTCTTAGCCAAAAGCTGAGAAAACTCGGATACGAAACGCAAGTACTCAGCTATAACACTGTTGCTATCGATGAGTCTTCACTGTTTGATTCTATTGATCATTCGCTTAATCCACTGACCACAAACGTGCTCGTGGGACACAGCTTGGGAGGCTTGATGATTAAGCGCTATCTCGCCAACAGAAAACCGAGCACTAACTTAATCTCTCATGTTGTCGCTATCGGTTCGCCTCTTAAAGGCGCGTCCATAGTAGGTCGGATTCAAGATCTCGGATTGGGTGCAATTTTAGGCAATTCGCCACACCACGGATTAAACAAACATGATGACGCTTGGGATTTCCCTCAAAAACTCGGCAGTATCGCAGGAACGATGCCGATTGGCGCTCGCCCATTGTTGATCCGTAATGACAACACCATGTCGGACGGTACCGTTACCGTAGAAGAGACAAGACTGGACGGTATGCAAGATCATATCGAAGTGAAGCAAACGCATACGAGCCTGATTTACAACACCTTCGTGCCGCAGCAAATTGATTACTTTATTCGCACAGATTATTTCCGTCGATAGCACACTTTTCCATCATACAGATGGAATCGACTTTCCAAGCTATTCAGTTCGCAGTACTATCCTAGCTCCACTTCTTCACAACTTGGATGAAGTGGTACATTTTTAATTGTTCTCAGGGCGGGGCGAAATTCCCCACCGGCGGTATACTTTTTCAAGTGAGCCCGCGAGCGCTCGATTCGTCGAGGTCAGCAGATCTGGTGAGATGCCAGAGCCGACGGTTATAGTCCGGATGAAAGAGAATAAGAATACACCAGCATAGCGAGTCAGATCGTTAAGAATGCTGGTGCACTTCTTTTTGATCGTATTTTACGGCGATCTCTCATACCGCCCTGATTCTGGTGAAATTTAGGAGTTAACCATGAATCAGTCATCACTACTTGCCGAATTCGGCGACCCAATTACTCGCGTTGAAAACGCACTTATCGCTTTAAAAGAAGGCCGTGGCGTACTGCTTCTTGATGATGAAGATCGCGAAAACGAAGGCGATATCATTTATTCAGTCGAGCACCTCACTAACGAGCAAATGGCATTGATGATCCGCGAATGTAGCGGCATCGTTTGTTTGTGCTTAACAGATGCTCAAGCAGACAAACTGGAACTGCCTCCAATGGTGGTAAACAACAACAGCGCAAACCAAACCGCATTTACGGTTTCTATTGAAGCGAAAGTTGGTGTAACAACGGGTGTTTCAGCAGCAGACCGCGTAACGACCATTAAAACGGCGGCAAACCCGCACGCAAAACCGGAAGATCTTGCTCGCCCGGGTCACGTATTCCCTCTGCGCGCACGTCCAGGTGGTGTAATGACTCGCCGTGGTCACACAGAAGGTACGATTGATCTGATGCAAATGGCAGGGCTTCAACCCGCTGGCGTACTGTGTGAAGTGACCAATCCAGATGGCACGATGGCAAAGGCACCGGAGATCGTAGCATTCGGTCGCCTGCACAACATGCCGGTACTGACGATTGAAGACATGGTAATGTACCTGAACCAGTTCGAGTTGAAACTGGCATAGTCAGATCTCAGCTCTTGAAAAAGCCGCGCATTTGTGCGGCTTTTTTGATCGATCCTCTTTGCACTTAAGTAGTTATACTTATTGAAAACAAGGGGAACAACACCATGAAAGGATTACTGAACTTCGCCGCTCTCGTTAGCTTTCTCTCCATGAATTCGCTTGCTCTTGCATCTGAGTGCCCTGATATTCTTCAAGGTAAGCAAAGGTTGTTAAACTCAACGGAAGAAGTCGATCTATGCGAAAGCTTTAAGGGAAAGACACTACTAATCGTCAATACAGCAAGCCAGTGCGGCTTCACTCCTCAGTTTGAACAGTTAGAAACCCTCTATCAAACTTACAAAGACCAAAACTTCACCGTTATCGGTTTCCCGAGCAATGACTTTCGACAAGATAGAGGAAGCGAAACAAACACAGCGAAAGTCTGTTATCTCGATTACGGGGTAACCTTTCCAATGATGGCTCGCTCTTCAGTATTAGGTGTAGATGCGAACCCAGTCTTCAACCAGATTACTAACCAAGCAGGCATAAAACCAAAATGGAACTTCTACAAGTTTCTAATTAGCTCTGAAGGTAAAGTTATTGCTACTTTTCCAAGCTCCACATCACCGACAAGTACTACGCTTACCAATATGATAGAGCAACAATTATAAGGTGACGACCATGACAACACGCTCAACCATGCTACAACTCGGTTACTTAGGCCTGGTTCCATTTGTGTTTAGTTTAGGGCTGATTTTCACTGACATCTCACTCTTCAATTTAAGTGGTCAGCAATTTTTCATCGCATATAGCGCCGTTATATTAAGTTTTTTATCCGGCATCCTTTGGGGTAATGGCATTGAGCATTACTACCATCGCCTTAGCCGAAATGTATTAATTCTCAGCAACCTTTTTGTCTTACTGGCTTGGGGCGCATTACTGCAGGGCCACAAACATTACGCAGTCGCAACCCTACTCTTAGCAATTGGGTATCTTGCTGTTTGGTATGCAGAAAAGCTCGTGAGGAAAGTCGAACAAGACGCCGAGCCCAAGGGATATCAAGGAATGAGGAGCAAACTGACCTTCGGCGTAATCGTAATGCACGGATTGGCTTTAGTTTCATAACCTGGTCTGTCCAGTACTAAGATCACAAAAAAACGTCTTTTTATAAAACAATGTTCATTTCGTGAATGCACACATATTTTGAACACTGTTTTGTTTCATTTATGAATCAATCCACATATAAGTAATTCAAAGCATTCACAAAGGATATGAATATGTTTTTTCGCAAACTTTTGTTTAGCACTGCGATGATCAATGCAACGACAGGTTGCGTGTCTTACCAGGCACAACAAGCCGCCGCTCAAACAGTAAATAATACAGGTGCTGTGCTTACCAATGTGATTAAAACTACGATTGCTCAGCCATGTAATGTTGCAATCACTGCTGCTAGCTTGTTTTATCCGCATGCCATATTTATGACTAGTGTTCCGACTCAAGCATGTACAAGCGTTCTTAGATAATACGAGTGTGATAAGCATAAAAAATGGCGACTCTACCGTCGCCATTTTTAAGCATCAATGCTATTTACAGTTACAGCGTCAATAAGTAATTAACTAATTGATTGTACTCGTCGTAAGTACGAATTTCGTTGGCCAAAACAATGTATTTATTGTTCACAACCACACCCGGAACCCCTCTTAACGTGCTGGCAGAGAATTGCTTATCAAAACCTTTCTGCATTGAGTTTACGGCGAAACTGTTGTAAGCCGCATCAAACTTCTTACCTTCTACGCCATTATCAACGAAGAGTTGTTTCAGCTCAGCTTCGTCTTTTGGCGCTTGTCGCTTTTGATGAATTTGGGCAAACATGGCAGGAATCATTGTATCTTCAACCCCGAGCGACACCATCGTCGCGTAGGACTTGGCCATCGGAATCGCCATATCTCCGCCCATGAACCCCACATGTACCTTTTCAAACTTTGCCTCTTTTGGCAGAGCAGGTTTTAAACGCTCAATAAGCGACTCAAACTTGTAGCAATGTGGGCAATAAAAAGAAAAGAATTCCGTCACAACAGGTTTCGATGCTTTCTTAACATCCAGAACTTTGTAGTGCTTCCCTTCTTCAAATTGCGCTGCATGAGCGGTAAAAGTCAGTAAAAGTGCACTACATAAGGCAAGTAGTTTTTTCATTGTTTATTTCCTTGTGGCATTCAAATGCCAAATCATTTCATTTGGTAAAAAGGGGGGAAACCCCAAGTAATTTGAGATGAGGAATTAAACAATCGGAGGACGATAAAGCTTGGTGATCACTGTCACTACTTTTTCGACTAGAGGCCTATCAATCAAGGCAAGGCTATAAGGAAGAAGCAGTAAGTCGTTTTGAGATAAGTTGGCGGGAATTTTGACCATGCAGGAAGAGCTACAACTCGTGTGAGATTGTTGTGCCTTATTGATGGCTGACTCATCGTGATGTGATTCTACGCAGTCGTCATTGACGCCAAGTTGTTTGTGCAGAGCAGCCTGTTGAACAATAAGATCGCGTACTTCAATTGTTTTCATCGGAGCGGAAGCCTGCGCCACAGGAGCGACACTACTCAAAAGCATAGCAACTAAGCAAACTATCGCAGTCAACAATGTACGGTTAAACTTCAACATAGCTACATCAAGGAAAATGGTGATTTAAGATAATACATGATAACGGTTTGACTTCAAGATACGGACTCTCGGCTCGCTAACAAACTCTGTTCTTTGACCATTTTAGGCTAGTGAATTTTCTCTCTAACGATCCCTCAGTACACGAAACCAGCACAACGAACTATTCACCGTTCGGATACTCCCCTCATCAGATACCAGCAACAATTCGATAAAACTTGAAATCATTATGAAACACGAGTAATAGTTAGAACGGTTTTTGTACGAACAAGGAAAGATCAATGCTTAAAAAGAGATTCTTTAAGACAAAAGATGAAGTCGAAGTCACGTTCGAGCTAGATAAAGATCAGTGGGACTCTGTCCAAATTGCTGGAGACTTCAACAACTGGCAGCCAGAACCGATGAAATTAGTGAAGAAAAGTCGTCAGTTTAAATTTAAAACCCGCTTACCTAAAGCGCAGAATGTTCAGTTCCGTTACTTGCTCGATGACGCGAAGTGGGAAAATGACCCACAAGCTGATGCTTACGTTCCAAATGCATTTGGCAGCGACAACAGCGTCGTATGTACCACCGAATAAGCGGTAATTTCGCTTTAAGATTCCATACCTAGGCGCAAACGTTGCGCCTTTTTACATCTCTCGAAATGTGATTGGTGATTAGATTTAAATCATTAATTGGCAATTTTATCCAATTAACTCATCCGATAACCTTATTCTGAGAAAGCTTTATTTGAAATAATTCGTAAATTTGTTTAAGTTCCATTGATATTAAATATTGTATACATCACTTAAATGAACGCACAACAAATCAAACCATCTCTAATCATTGTGGAAGACGATCCCAAATTACAAACTATGTTGGGTGAGTATTTTGTTGAACAAGGTTTTCAGGTCAAATGTATCGACAATGGGACGGACGCACCCAATGCGATTATTGACACACAACCAGACGTGGTGCTGTTAGATTTGATGCTACCCGGGCAAGATGGTCTGAGTGTATGTCGTCAAATCCGAGAATGCTACAAAGGCAAAGTGTTGATGCTAACAGCAAGTGATGATGACTTCGATCATGTCGCCGCATTAGAAATAGGCGCAGATGACTTTGTTACTAAACCCATCAAACCTCGCGTATTGCTAGCTCGTATTCGCATGCTGTTAAGAAGAAAAGAGGCGGCGCCTACCGAGTCCGAAAACGGCCTACAAATTGGTGTTCTGTGTTTAAACCGATTACGTAAATCGTGCGTAATGAACCAAGAAGAAATTGCGCTGACAGACGGCGAGTTCGATTTGTTGTGGGTTCTTGCAACGCATGCTGAAAAAACACTATCACGCGAGTGGCTGACCAAAACACTGCGTGGTATTGAATACGATGGAACAGACCGCACCATTGATAATCGCATAGTGACACTGAGAAAGAAGCTAGGCGATGCTTCTTGCTCACCACAAAAAATCATTACCGTTCGCGGCAAAGGCTACCTATTTATGCCTGATGCATGGAATGAATAATGAGACGGATTTATCTGGAAAGCTTTGTTGGCCTTATCATTCTGTTTATGGCTAGCTTGTGGGGATACGAGTTCTTAGTTTATGAGATCAACACAGATTATGACTACCTGTTACAAGAGCATGAGGGTCAAGCTTTTCACGATCTGATCTACCCTATCTATAAAGAACACGGATTAGAATATACTCAACAACAGTTGGAACAATTTGCCACATCAAGCCATCGTTTGTTGGTGCCTCATACGCTTGAAGAGCTTCCAACAGACATCAAAAAGGCGTTTGAAAGTGATACCTCCGTTAACGTCGCTTACGATGAAGAAAGGGATATCTGGTTCCGCCTAGATGCGAGCACGCCTATCTTTAAAATGAGCGATAATCCGAATAGTCCTGTGGTTAAAGCAGCCAACTTTGATGACAATATCGTTTGGTTGTTCTTTTTAGCTGGATTTGCTCTGTATTGCATATTGTTGATCTGGTTCTTAAGCCGTCGGATTCGAGAGCTAGAGAGAGTGACCGTTGAGTTTGCCTCAGGTAACTTCAAGGCTCGAGCTAGTACCTCAAGCGCTAAGTCTGTTGGGACGTTAAACAAAAGCTTTAACACGATGGCCGATAAAGTATCTCGCTTGATCACTAGCAATAAAATGCTAACTAACGCCGTTGCACATGAATTGCGTACCCCAATCTTCCGCTTACAATGGCAAGCAGATTTGTTATCGGATTCAACCTTAACTGAACAACAGAAAAAGTATGTTTACAGTATCGTCGAAGACATTGACGAGATGGAAGAAATGGTTGAAGAATTGCTTTACTACGCAAAGATGGAGCGTCCTGACACAGCATTACAAACTCAAGAAGAAGTCGTCCTATTCAACTTAGTCAAAGAATTACGACAGAGATGGCAAAAAGAGACTACGCTCGGTATTTCGCTTCAAGAAGTAAACTCAGAAAACGTTCTCGCGTTTGCTGACCCAAAATTGTTAAAGCGAGCCTTAGATAACTTGCTGCGCAATGCAATGCGGTACGCGGATAAGCAGATTTTAGTAGAGATAAAACACGATCAGCACCGCTGCTTCATCAATGTTCATGATGATGGCATAGGTATTGAAGAAAAGCATTGGCCTCATCTATTCGAACCATTTTACAGCGCGGATGAATCTCGCAACAAAAAGACGAGCGGGTTTGGGCTCGGTTTGGCGATTGTCAGACAGATAATGGAGCTTCAACGTGGAGAAGTTTCGATTTGCCATAGCCCACTTGGAGGAGCTTGCTTCACACTTAGCCTCAAAAAATCAGACAGTTAACTTAACCTTCCTACCCCATTTACAGAAGACGACACTTCAATACACTCAAGCGACAGAGCCCAACAATAAAACAGTGTACATTTAATCCATAAGATTCACACACTAAATGGATAGTACTCATGTATAAATCTTTTATCCTGATTATGGCGCTTACTTCTACGCTTACAGCTTGCGCCTACAACCAAAAACCTGTCGTCGACATGACCAATGTCGACCCTAGTACATATGAACAAGACTTTCTTTACTGCCAAGGCTATGCAGAAAATGTCGACAAATCAGAGGCAGCGAAATCTGAAGCCACTAATGGGGCGGTTACAGGCGCATTGATCGGCGCAGCTGCTGGTGCGCTAGAAGACGGATTAGGTGGAGCGGCTGTCGGTGCTGCTGCCGGCGGAGCTGTAGGAGCTGGAGCTGGTGCTTTGAGTGGAACAAATGATTCAACCAAAACCCAATCTCTCGTATTGCGTAAATGTCTCCAGAACAAAGGCTATACCGTCTACGATCTTGATTAAATAAGCACTTTTCTTAAATTATCGCGCGATGGATTCTATTCACAAATGTTTCACGCTGTAACGATTAATCTCGTTACCTCTCTGGGATATGTGTTCCATCCCAATGCTTAAATAGTAAGGTCATATTTTGAAGCCAGGTAAAACAGGTATACGCCGTGTCATGGATGCGACCGGCTATTCATTTCAAGGATTGAAAGCCGCATGGACACACGAAGCCGCTTTTAGACAAGAATTGATTCTCGCCTTGGTGCTTTCCGTCTGTGCTTTTTTCCTTCCAGTCACCACATTTGAAAGAGTACTGATGATCAGTAGCCTGTTATTGGTCCTGATCGTCGAACTTATTAATTCCGCCGTAGAAGCGGTTGTCGACCGTGTTAGCGATGACTGGCACGAGCTCAGTGGTAGAGCCAAAGATATCGGCTCGGCTGCAGTATTTGTTGCGCTCACTCTTGCCCTTTTTGTTTGGGCTTCGTTCTTGCTCTGATTTTGATTCAAGACATTTACTTATGAAGACACATAATTTGCAACAGAAAGGTATCTCGTACGTTACCTTTACTTTCTTGTTGGCATTCTATTTCGCGCTGGTTGTAAACATTCCTATTTACAAAGAGCTGAATGGTATTTTTTCAAGCCTAGATAATGTCAAAATTGGTTTTATTATTACGATACCCATTTTCTTTCTTGCCGCGCTCAATTTCCTTTTTAACTTATTTAGTTGGCCTTGGGTTGGAAAGCCATTCTTTATTATTTTGCTCATAATTTCGAGTATGGTGAGCTACGCAAGTTACAACTATGGCACACTTTTCGATTCTGGAATGATTGCTAATATTGCTGAAACCGATTCGAGCGAGGCAAGCTCTTACCTGAGTACTTATTCTGTAATCTGGACGCTACTTATGGGGGGCGTCCCTGCGATGATTGTCTATAAGGTCAAGTTGCAATCTCAGCGCCACCAATTGCTGTATTTTTCTCTCACGAAGTTGGTGTCGATGCTGTCATCTCTTGCAGTAATTGCTGTTATTGCCAGTGTTTACTACCAAGACTATGCATCTGTCGGTCGCAATAACAGCTATCTGAAAAAAATCATTATTCCCACTCAATTCGTTTACAGCGCGACTGGGTATGTAAAGGAGAAATACTTCACCACGCCAGAACCGTACCGCGAGATTGGAATCGATGCAAAGCAGTCAGATAGCGCAGTAAAGCAAGCACAGAACAAGCCGACACTACTGGTGTTTGTTGTCGGAGAAACCGCTCGAACGCAGAACTACCAACTCAATGGCTATAAGCGAGAGACAAACCCTTACACCAGTAAGCTGGATGTGATTTCATTTCAAGAGGTTGCGTCTTGTGGCACTGCAACTGCAGTATCTGTGCCTTGCATGTTTTCTCAGCTCACGCGAAGCAAGTTTGAACGGACCAAGGCAGATAACCAAGATAATGCTCTCGACATCATGCAGCGCGCTGGAGTTGACCTAATCTGGAAAGAAAATGATGGCGGAGACAAAGAAGTCGCCCACAAGATCAAGAAAATTGAAGTGAACCGAAAGCAAGCAAGTCCTCTGTGTAACGGTCAAACCTGTTACGATATGGCGCTGTTAGATCACTTTGATCAAGAAGTTGCGGATATGCACGGCAATCGCGTTGTCGCCATGCATCTTATAGGAAGCCATGGTCCTACCTACTTCCAGCGTTATCCTAGAGACAAAGCGTTTTTCAAACCAGACTGCCCACGTGCAGATATAGAAAACTGTAGCGTCGAACAAATCGTGAATACGTACGACAATACGATACGCTACACTGATCTTGTGTTGGCAGAAACCATCAACAAACTCAAAGCATTAGAGTCTCAATATAATACCGCTCTCATCTACGTATCGGATCATGGTGAATCATTAGGCGAAAACGGATTGTTCTTACATGGCATGCCTTACGGCCTTGCACCAGACTTCCAAAAACGTGTTCCTTTGCTCATGTGGCTATCTTCCGGCTTTAAGCAAGTGAAACAAATCAACACCGACTGTTTGTCGAATGAAGCGCAAAAGGCAGGCCAGTACTCACATGATAACGTGTTCCACTCTTTATTAGGCATTATGGATGTACAAACCCAAGCCTACGACGACAAGTTAGATATATTCAAAGACTGCCGCACGACTTCCTAAGTGGACCAACAAAGCCTGACTCAAAATGTGAGTCAGGCTCTTTTCTAACAAGGCATTTAAACTCATCAACTTGCCAAGCGTTATACTACAACCTGCCATCCATACATCGAAATAAGGACTAGGATGAAAATTGGTATTATTGGTTTAGGAGATATTGCTCAGAAAGCATATCTTCCCGTTATCACTCAGCTTCCAAATATCGAACTTGTATTTTGTACCCGCAACGCAAATGCACTTGAGAGTCTGGCTAAGCAATATCGAATCTCAGAGACCTGTCAAGACTACCAGCAGCTTCTGCACTTTGGCGTAGATGCTGTCATGATTCATGCGGCAACAAGCGTACATCCTCAAATCGCAGCATTCTTTTTGCAGCATGGAATCCCAACCTTTGTCGACAAACCATTAGCGGACAATGCTGATGACGTGGAAAAACTGTACGATATTGCCGAAAAAGAAAAACAACCACTTTATGTGGGCTTCAACCGACGTCATATTCCGCTTTACAACCAACACATGCCAGAGGTACAGCAAGGCAACATTTCTGACCTAAAATCGCTACGCTGGGAAAAGAACCGTCACCAACTACCAGGCGATATTCGTACCTTTATATTTGATGATTTTATTCACCCATTAGACAGTATTAACGTGACAGCCAAAACCGATTTAAAAGAGGCTTACATAACGCATCAGCTTGAGGGTGACCAATTGGCGCGTTTAGACATTCAGTGGCAACACGGAGATACTTTACTCCACGCTTCGATGAATCGTCACTTCGGTATGACGATGGAACGCGTTCAAGCTTGTTATGCAAACAAAGCAATGGAATTCGACTCTTTCGTTGAAGGGAGACGATGGCAAGCGAACCAAGAGCAAAAAATCAATTTGAAAGATTGGACGCCAATGCTGACGAGCAAAGGTTTCCATGCGATGTTGCTCGACTGGTTTAACGTCGTTGAATCTGGAAAAATCGCCAGTGAAGTAGTGAAACGCAACATTGCTAGCCATCAGTTAGCAGAGCAAATTTGTCAATATATCGAGAAAGTTACCTCTAGGTAGCTTAATTCTTGGCTATATGCTTAATCGAGTATTACGCTCTATACTAAAACAAACGTAGCTTCAGGGAGTCATTCATTCTCTGTTAATACTTATGCGGCTATTCTATCAAGCAAGTGAATGAGGGAACGGATCACGTTTATTAACGGAGTGGTTCTAGTTTTACATTACGATACCCTCAGGAACCTGTATCGTCATATTCAAGAGTAAAGGAAATAGAATGAGAACACTCGGTAACATCATTTGGTTTGTATTTGGTGGCGTATTTATGGGGTTGCTATGGTGGTTTTTCGGTATCTTAGCCTTTATTAGCATCATCGGAATACCTTGGGGGCGTGCGTGTATCGTTATGGGTAATTTTTCCTTTTTCCCATTCGGAAAAGAAGCCATTTCACGCGATGAATTGACCAATGAAATGGACATTGGTACGAGCCCTCTAGGCGTTATCGGTAACGTCCTTTGGTTTGTCTTTGCAGGTCTTTGGTTGGCAATCGGTCACGTACTTTCTGCCGCAGCGTGTTTTGTAACCATCATTGGTATTCCGTTTGCACTCCAACACCTGAAGCTTGCGGTTATTTCACTCGCACCAATTGGTAAAACGGTTGTGTCGTCAGAAGAAGCTGCAATGGCTCGGTACAATATCAACCGCTAACAAACAGCCAATATACTTTCTATCCTCTGGGCCGTCGTGCTCAGAGGGCAACTCCCGTCAAAAGTAAGCCTATTATCGCTATCGCATATTCAATAATGGTTGATTGTATATCCATACCGTCACCTTTAAGTTGAAGTTCACCCTAGCTCTGTACTACTTTACTTTTTATTAATCAATGGATTAGCTTAACTCTCCAAGCTCACCCACGCTCAAAAATAAGTATTATTTCTGCTCCTCCAAATTGAGTTCATTTACGAAAAGTCGAACTATAAGAATAGTTGATATTAATGATTTTTGACGATAAATAACTCACACCAATCCAGCGATAGTTCCAGCGTTTACTTTTTCTCAGTAAACGCAAGCCGTTACGAAAGCAGGTTTCTTCCCGATTAAAGCCACCACTTCGCATCACTATCGCTTTTCTTTAAAAGGCAACAAATATTCGTTGTTATCTTGAGTAAATTATTTTGTTTGTCGCATTTAAGTTCAATCAATATTATTCGCGACATCAGAGAAATAGACCATTGAGCTCCTTAGCATTTATCACAGACATAGAACGTAAAGCCCCTTTTTTGCTCGTTTTTCTTTTTACAAATGTTCTAACTCAACGTCTATTCAGACAGGAATACACCGTGGATAAATATCAAGCTGCTTATGCCAAACGTCTAGAGAAGTTAAAGGGTAATCAATCTCCAAAAACGATAGCCCGTCTTTCAGCTTGGGAGGCATTTCTTAACAAAGAGTACGAACTCCAAGACTTAGAATACCAACTATCAGACGCAGCACACCTACACTATGAACAATCTCATGTGAAAAATGATATTTCTTTTAAGGCGTTCAAGCGGGCGTTCTATAACGAATCCATCAAAATCTACAACCTAACCGATGGCGCCTCTATACAGAAAGTATTCACTCCGCTGCTCGCATTAACGACAGTTTGGGTGCTATTTATCTGCTTTTTTGACAAGTGATCATCACTTTTATTAGAACAATAAACTTAGGGCGCTTGCATCATGATTCAAAACGATAACCAGACGCACAACGCCCCACTTAAATATAAAAAAGGAGTTTGATCTTGTATGTCTAAGATGACACTTCTTTTAATTACAACAACGATCAGTATCGGAATCACAGGCGCCGCTTTCTGTGTGGGAGTGACATATTTATTCAGTGCGTTTTCACTAAATGAGCTGCTCAATAACCTGTAACTCCCTAGGCTTAATATGAAAAGGGCATCCATCGATGCCCTTTTCTTTTACTTAAGGAGATGCCCTAGCACTTAGGACCACTTGGGTATAAAACCGTTATGCGTTAAGCTGCATTCTATTCATCCAATAGGTAAAGAATGGAACACAGTGATGGAACAAGTAGGAGAGCGTGCGTTGATTGTCGAAGGTGGGGCGATGCGAGGCGTATTTTCTTGCGGCATACTCGATCATTTTCTCGCTAACGAATTCTCTCCATTTGATAGCTTTTGGGGCGTATCGGCGGGCGCAAGTAACTTGGCGGCGTATTTAGCTAAAATGCCCGGGCGCAACTTAAAAATCTATCTCGATTACAGTTTAAGGAAAGAATTCATCTCACCATCTCAGATTCTACGTGGCGGCGATATGATGAACTTAGATTGGATGTGGAACGTCACTCTCGAAGAGCTTGGTATCGACAAATCCGCACTAAAAGCGGATTCGAGACCTTTCTTTTTAGGCGTAACACGTCAAGACAATGGCCAAGCCGAATACCATACTCCTAATGTCGACGAGCTCGCAGAAACAATGAAAGCCAGCAGCGCACTTCCCGTACTTTACCGAAATGGTGTCTTACTGAACGGTACCCGATACGTTGATGGTGGGGTTTCTGATGCACTTCCTGTCGCAGAAGCAATAAAGCGAGGAGCCAAAAAGATTATGGTTTTACGCAGTCAACCCTCCAGCTATCAAAAGCCGAAAGGAAAGTTCAGCGCACTAACCAAACGGATGTTGAAAGAAACGCCAGGATTAATTGAGCCGATGTTGACGCGTGAAGTTCGCTACAATCAAACTTTAGCACTGATCGACAATCCACCATCGGGAGTCGAAATCATCCAAGTTTGTCCTCCCGAATCATTTAAATTAAAACGATTGAGTCGCTCGCCAGTACCATTGCGCCAAGCTTATGAGTTAGGTATTGAAGCAGGAAAAGAAGCCATCATGCGATGGAATCAGAAGTAGAAAAAAGCCACGTGGATTAGACGTGGCTAACGCAAATTCGATGGCAGTGGATTATCGTATTTGCTTCTGGTCGAGCCCAATGGTCAGGCTCAAAACTGTTGATAACTGCGCTACTCACAGAAAAGGGAGTTAGGATGTTGATGCTAGTAGCTTTCAAACAATCCTGAATTGTAGTCTTGGATTGCTTGTTCTATTTCTTCCATGCTATTCATTACAAAAGGGCCATAGTGAACCACTGGTTCATTGATTGGTTCGCCAATAAAAATCAGAGCACCACTCTCCTTTTCGGCTTGTAATTCAACCCATTCACCTTTCGATAGAATCGCCATTTCGCCTTGATTGATCTCACGATCTTTTACCTGAATACGTCCTTTATAAACGTAAATCATCATGTTGTGGTCTTGCTCCGTGGTCAAATTCAAAGCGTGACCAACCATCGCTCTCCAATCGGCCACCGTGGCAGCAACACCTGTTTCTGTTAAAGGCCCCTGAATACGTTCGTTGTTTATAGTCAGATGACCAGCAATCAAGCGTACAACGCCCGAGCTTTGAGTTTCGAATTCCGTTATCGTTTCAGGTTGAAAGTCATGATATTGAGCCGGTGACATCTTATTTTTCGCAGGCTGGTTTATCCAAATTTGGAAACCATGCAATTCACCTTCCTGCATAATAGGCATCTCACTATGAATGACGCCTCTTCCTGCCGCCATCCATTGAGCGCCACCAGAACGAAGCTCACCAACATTATCCATGTGGTCACGATGCTGGAAATGACCTTTCAACATATAAGTAAGCGTCTCGATGCCGCGATGAGGATGAGGAGGAAAGCCACCCACATAATCAGCACGGTCGTCAGACTTAAGTTCATCCATCATCAAAAATGGAGAAAAACTCTCATTATTAAACCCTGCTACTCGACGAATTTTCACTCCGTCACCATCAGCAGTGGGTTGTGATTGAATAAGCTGACGAATTTCTCTGAATGTGCTCATACTATTTCTCCTCGTTTACCTTTGTGGCCGCTTGCAAACCGCATGTTCAGCCATGGCTATCGATATGGTTCTATTTTAGATTGAAGAAAAATAATCATGAGCCTTGCTATTTGAGCTACTTATTCAAATTTTTCGAACAGCCCACTTATCCAAGCTGTCGACATATATTTAAAAATAAGTGTAGCTATTTCCTAAACAAGGTGTATAGTAGGCCTTGGCTCTTAGAAGAGAGCTGTTAATGCAACATTTAGTTTAAGTTTCCTCTCAGTAAAATCTTGAATCCCCCAATTCAGACACCTGCGTACAACTTCCTCTTGATTGAACATTCAATAGCTTAGAAAAGATCCACAAAACAAATTCAAATTTTAATGTTTAATTCAAAGGTATTTTTATGTCTAAAGTAAACGGCTCAGTAAAATGGTTTAACGAAACTAAAGGCTTTGGCTTCCTATCTCAAGACAACGGTGGTCAAGATGTATTCGTACACTTCAACGCTATCGTTTCTGACGGTTTCAAAACACTGACTGAAGGTCAGAAAGTAAGCTTCAACGTAGAGCAAGGTAAAAAAGGTCCTCAAGCGACTGAAGTAACTCCTCTATAAGACTGCTTTTCTTGGTGTAGCATCCCCATGCTGCACCAAACCTCTCTCCTTCAAAAATATTCTCACTTTAATCACTCAGCCTAATATCAGGCATTGCTTTGTGCTACCTAAAATAAATAGGATAGTACTGCTTAATTTATTATTTATAGGAAAAATCATGTCCTCAAAAAGAACAGGCCGTCAAAGGCATTGGTATCAATTACTTAACAAAGACAAAATCACTAAGAAACAGGAGAATAAATGTTAGAAATTGAATTTAACCTAGAACAACCTCACACCTCTTGGAACGCTAAAATACATCAATTAAATGGTGATATTTTACGAAGGCACGTATTACCTAAGCTTCATTCTCATAGCTACATGATCGATTTTGAATATTGTGAGAAAACGCAATCTGGAACTATTCTCTGTGATTCAGGTTCAAAGTTAGGAAGTTTTACTGTTAACTAATTCAGTTTTCATGCATTAATGAATGATGCAACTAATTTGGAAGGTATCCAATGGCTAGAAAAAGTAAGAAGCAAGCAGAAAAAGACAAGAAAGAGTCGGAGCAAAACGCGGCGGCGGTAAAACAAAAAACGCGACGCCGTATAGAAGACATTATGGAACAAAGAGAATTTGACAAGTTATTTGATCTATAAGCTATCCTTGACTCTCTCAATGCTTTCTCTGCTCCATCGTTGTGCAAGGTACCGCCACCTACCTTTGCTCAAACGAAGCCTCACTCTTTTTCCTCACTCATAACAACACGATAAGCCTCGTTCACGCTCAAAAACCAATTTGCTCCTCTATACCCAAGTGACTTATACGGTTGCCAGTTACTTTTCTTAGAAAAATCCTTCGACTACTGACAACTAGGTTATTTGCGTATAGCCAAATTGATAATTTTGCGTATAATCGCCTCGTTTGCTTCGTATAACCCCAATGATATGGTTTGGGGGTCTCTACCAGTTCCCGCAAAGTGCTGATTACGAAGAGTTGAGATCATCGTGGGTCTTACTCTTTGTGATAGCGTTCGATTTATTCTTATCTATACCTATTCTTAGAGTAACTGCATCCACAATACACATAAGGTGGAATATGAACGCATTTATTCAAGGTCTTCCAAAAGTAGAGCTGCACTTACATATCGAAGGTTCACTTGAGCCAGAACTTCTCTTCAAGTTAGCACAACGAAACGGCATCGACATTCCTTACTCTTCTCCGAGTGAACTACGCAGCGCGTATCAGTTCGAAGACTTACAGTCATTCCTTGACCTTTATTACCAAGGGGCGGATGTTTTGCGTACAGAGCAAGACTTTTACGATCTCACTTGGGAATACTTACTGCACTGTAAAGCGGATAACGTTATTCATACCGAAATCTTTTTTGACCCACAAACGCATACAGAGCGCGGTATTGACTTTGACACCGTTATCCACGGGATCGCCCGCGCACTACAAGATGGGCACGAGAAGCTCGGCATTACTTCACAAATCATTGCGTGTTTTCTCCGTCACCTTTCAGAAGAAAGCGCCATGGAAACTCTGCAAGCCGTTCTGAAACACCGTGATAAGATCATCGGTGTCGGTCTAGATTCTTCAGAACAAGGCCATCCACCAGCTAAGTTCAAACGAGTATTTAAACAAGCGGTAGAAGCAGGCTTACTGACTGTTGCTCACGCAGGTGAAGAAGGCCCCGCACAAAACATTACCGATGCAATTGAAATGCTTCACGTCAGCCGCGTGGATCATGGTGTTCGCTGTGTTGAGGATGAAGCATTAGTCGAGTCGTTAATTGAAAGCAAAATGCCACTGACGGTATGTCCATTATCGAACCTTAAATTGTGTGTATTTGACGATATGAACGATCACAATATTGTCGAGCTACTGCGCAAAGGTGTCGCTGTGACGATTAATTCGGACGATCCGGTATACTTTGGTGGTTACATGACAGATAACTTTTTAGCCGTCAACAACGCACACCCAATGAGTAAGAATGAACTAGCTCAATTCACAATGAATGCGATTGATGCTAGCTTCATCGATAATGAGTTGAAAGCGAAGTATCGCCATCTCGTTAGTCAATACGTAAGTCAGCATGAAGCGTTGTAATAAATCCATCAGTGCTACATCTTGGGTCAAACACTTAGGTGCTAAAACCTTACAAAAGCTCTGTGGTTAACCGCATTTATAAGCGCTAGACTGAGAAAGCTAAACTAGCACACAAAAAGGAATAAAATCATGATTCAACAAGGCCAAGCTCTACCAGTTGCGACTCTAAGCGAATTGACTGCCGATGGTATGGTTAACCACGACGTGACTGAGCTGTTTGCAAACAAGAAAGTCGTACTCTTCGCTGTACCTGGCGCATTCACCCCAACGTGCTCGGAAGCTCACCTACCAGGCTATGTGGTATTAGCCGACGAGTTGAAGGCAAAAGGTGTTGATTTAATTGCGTGTGTTTCTGTAAACGATGCATTTGTGATGCAAGCTTGGGGCGAAGCTCAAAACGCTTCAGAAATCCTGATGTTGGGTGATGGCGACGCAAGCTTTACTAAAGCATTGGGACTTGAAATGGATACCGGCGGCTTTGGTGGTATTCGCTCACAACGCTACGCCATGATCATTGAAAACGGCATTGTGACCAAACTTAACGTTGAAGAACCAAAAGAGTTTGAAGCAAGCAAAGCAGAAACGATTTTAGCGGCGCTTTAAGCTTACCCTTAGATACAAAAACGGAAGCCATCGCTTCCGTTTTTTGTTGGCTAACGCATTCTCACAACACTCGTTTGTTGCTTACGCTGCATTTCCGCAAAAGTCAGCACAAATGGGGATGACTGCTTTACGCGGCTCGGCAGTGAAGAAAGAGCATTGTAGGCATCCTGTTTCGTTTTAAAATCGCCAACAGTTACCGTATACCAACGCGTGCCTCGGCTGTTTTTCCAGTTAACCCAAACCGGATGCTTAGGATCGATATAACGAATGTAATCTTTCACATCTTTTTCTTGCTTTAGCGCGAGTACCTGCATCGTGTAATGGTTTGGGTTTAAATAACCATACGCATCCTGAGAGGTCATTACTCCAACACATTGGCCACTATCGACCTGCTGCTGGTAAGGCATAGCGCAGCCCATGAGCGATAAAATCAATGTCAAAGATAAAATCTTGTGCACGTGTCACTCCATTTTTGTTCTAGTTTCTTTTTTCTCGCACTCAAAAACACAAAAACGCTTCTAATTAGGCGAAAATAGCCCCTTACAAGAAGGTCCGATGTTTTAGCGCAACGAGTATTCCAAAAAAGTAAGGCGACCACGTTGGCCGCCTTAGTAAATTGATTTAATAGAACAATAACAAGATAGAGTGATAATGGCAGAAGTTAGCTGTTTTTTAGAGCCAACTCGCGACCAATTGCTTAAACCAGTCTAAAATTCGCTTGAATAAGCTGCCTTCTTCCACCGATTCCAACGCAACAAGTTCTGCTTCATTCACAACTTTACCTTCGACTTTGTAAAGCACTTTACCAACCACTTGTTGTTGAGAAATTGGCGCTACCAAATCGCCATTATATTCAACTTCAGCTTGTAGCTTTTTCACATCCCCTTTTGGTAAAGTAAGATAAACGTCATTGGCCACGCCTACTTTCAGTTCATCTTGTTCGCCCATCCAAACTCGAGCGTTCGCAACTTCCGTTCCTGCCTCGGTTGGCATTACCGTATCGTAAAAGCGGAAGCCATAACTTAGCAGTTGTTTGCTTTCGGATTCACGGATATTCTCACTTTTCGCTCCCATCACAACCGCAATTAAACGCATATCACCTTGAGTCGCTGAAGTCGCTAGACTATAACCAGCACCGCTCGTATAACCAGTTTTCATGCCATCAACATTCATACTGCGATCACGAAGCAAGCCATTGCGGTTATATTGCGTAATGCCGTTGTAGGTAAACGAAGTTTCGCTATACAGTGGGTAGATGTCAGGTAAGTCACGAATAATAGCTTGACCCAACTTGGCAATGTCATAAGGTGTTGAATATAAACCGTCACTGTCTAGACCATGAGGGTTGGTGAAAGCCGTGTTATTTAATTCAAGCTTAGCAGCCCAACTATTCATCAAGCTTACAAACCCTGACTCACTACCTGCGACATGTTCAGCAATGGCCACACTAGCATCATTACCTGATTGAACAACCAGGCCACGGTATAAGTCAGATAAAGAAACGGAAGTATTGACTTCAATAAACATCTTTGAGGAATCTGGGAAGTTTTTTGCCCAAGCATTTCGGCTAATGACGACCTCATCATCCAAAGTAATATTACCTGCGTTAATTTCTTGACCAGCCACATAAGCCGTCATTAACTTCGTTAAGCTCGCAGGATTTAGCCGTTTATGTGCATCACGTTCAACCAGCACTTTCCCAGTGTGAAAGTCCATCAAAACATAGCCACGAGAACTGAGTTCCGGTGCATTTGGCACAACCGTTGGTGCTGCATAAGCCAACGAAGATACAGCAGCGAACCCTGTAATTAACACTGTGTTTAATATAGTACTTTTTCTCATCATGACATCTTATCTTAGTAGCATTTAAGGCTTACAAACGGTACCCGAATGAATTCAAAGCGCAGGGTTACCTAGGTAAAGAGCGAGTATATTGAAACGGCGCTCAGTTACAGCCACCTTGTTACGATTAGTTACTTTTACTCAATGTTTGTCGAGAATAATGAGAGGTAGGTAGAGCTTTCGTCTAGAAAGATGAGACAAGAGGCGAGAAATCATGCCGTTATGCTATGTAATTAGTGTTCAGAGAAAAAACCGTACAAGCCAGATCTAAAACTAAGCTTGTACGGGAAAAGATAGCTAAAAATTTTATCACTATCTAACTAGGGGCAACTAGGAAAATCTACAATTAAATTAATAACCCGAACTAATAATTTACTAACCAATGCTTCATCTCGGTCATAACAACATAATAATTTATTGTCAGAAATTCAGATAAAAATAAAAATTTAATTTATATATAACCTAAATATTATCTATTACTAGACAGGAGAAAAGTATAATTTCCCTTTCTTAAAACTAAGGGAGGCTTTTTTCGATGCCTTTGAGTTTGTATCGTCATCAGTAAACTGAGTGTAACAATGAGGGATAAGGCATCCGGCTTTAGCACGAAAAGATAAGCCACTGTTATTTAAGTTCACTCTCTGCTTTTTTATCACCAAAGACTTTAAATTTCGGTTACCTTCAGTTTGTATAGCAATTCTTTCACGTACCCCAACCCAGTACGAATCAAACGACGACATTATACATATCCTCTTTCATGGTATAAGCAGTTGTAATTAAACATTGCTCAAAGCTAGATGTAGAATTCAGTAAATTATTTAAATTTTATTTATCTATAAATTTTAATTTAAATAGATTAACTTGCACATTCCACACAAAATAAAAGGTTATGTCAAAGATTAATTATCATTAAGTTTATTTATACTAGATATAAAATTAAGTTATAAATTTAAGGTTATCTAAAGTATAAATTTTTAGAATATCATCAGCTAATAGTTAATAGAAATGCAGAGGGCTTGTTGAATATGAAAACGACAAATAGAAGCAAAGAACCATCTATAGATTGAATAATCTTCAACGGGGTTACAATTCAAATAAAAGTAGCGCATCTAGTAAGATGCGCTACGGATTTGATCAGTTTTAGAGTATGAGTTCGGATGAAAACAAACTTACTTGAAGTGACTGAGCCAAGTTTGCTTATGGTTTAAGCTTCAATACCTTATCAATATCTTCTGCGCTGTGACGTTCAGGTAACTGCTCCCACTCTTCTCCCCATGAGCGATTCACAATACGACCACGCTGGACAGCTTCTCGCTCATCAATCGCTTTCGCCCAACGCACAACGTTTTTATAGCTTTCTACGTCTAAGAATTCAGCCGCATCGTAAGCACGACCCAGTACAAGGTTGCCGTACCATGGCCATGTTGCGATATCAGCGATACTGTACTCATCGCCACCTAGGAATTCATTGTTTGCGAGGCGCTTGTCTAATACATCTAACTGACGTTTTGCTTCCATTGTAAAACGGTTGATTGGGTACTCGAACTTCTCTGGTGCGTACGCGTAGAAGTGACCAAAACCACCGCCTAGGTATGGCGCAGAACCTTGCAGCCAGAATAACCAGTTCATTACCTCAGCACGCTTAGCGCCTTCTTTTGGTAAGAAATGATCAAACTTCTCAGCTAGATAAAACAAGATGTTGCCAGATTCAAACACGTTCACTGGCTCAGAACCCGAACGGTCAACCAATGCCGGAATTTTCGAGTTTGGGTTAACAGCTACAAAGCCAGAACCAAACTGGTCGCCGTCACCAATCTTGATCAGGTATGCATCATATTCTGCTTCTTTTACGCCTGCCGCCAGAAGCTCTTCAAACATGATCGTTACTTTCTGGCCGTTTGGAGTCCCCATGGAATAAAGTTGGAATGGGTGTTCCCCAACAGGCAATTCTTGCTCATGACGAGCGCCTGAGTCCGGGCGGTTAATGCTCGCCCACTGGCCACCATTTTCGTTATCGTTTGTCCAAACTTTTGGTGGAATGTATTCGTTAGCCATTGTTATCCCTTATTGTGTTTGAATGCATTATCAAACTGGCAAACTCAGTGCGCCAGCAAGCATGATGAAGTAACCCACCGCATTCGATAAATGGGCATACCCAAGATATTAGGCCGGAATCTTCAAATAAAAGTCCTGACCTTTCACTTAATTAGAACCTTTGGTTATGGGATTTTCTTTCACGCTATAAGGAAAAACGTTGTGTTAATGTGAGTTAGGTTCGAGATGCTAACAATAATGAGTAAGCCCAACTCGGCGGCGCACCTCTGTTTGGTGATTTAGAACAACCGCTTAACTTTACAGTCACTAAGAGCGAAGTAGTGTTAGATACTTTGGTTCAGAAGACTTACGTACGTGAAAGATAGTTAGGTTAGATAGTTAAAAAGAAAAACGCCCTTCACTGAGTCAATGAAGGGCGTTTTAATATCTTTGTAATCGAAACCGTTACTTAGCTGATTCAAACAAACCAGTGATGCCTTTCAAAGGGAAAAGCCTTGCTTGCTCCAACCCTTTCAACGTTACCTTACTGAGGTCATCAATAAAGAAACGACTGGTTATCGTGTGTTTGCCACCATTAATGAAAATCTCGATGACAGAATTGTCGATGTATATATCAATCGTCTGTTTAGCGTCCAATCTTGGTGCTTTTCGAATGCTACCAAATTCTTCTGCGTACAAATGAGACATGTGACGACGGTCCAGCATAAACTCGTGCTTTGTCGCACTAAAGACGATGTTGTCACCTTTGAGGTTACTCAGCTCAAGTTCAAAGCCATCGCCCTCAAGGTCTAATTGGATCAAACAACTGGTGCTTTCCAGTGTATGGGATTGTGCAAAGACCACCTCTTCTTTTCTTAAACTCTTCAGCTCAGGGAGTGGAGTTTGAACAAGAAAACCATCTTTCAACGTTAGTTCTCTAGGAAGAGACAACATTCCTGCCCACTGGTGTGTGACCGATGGCGTGTCGATTTCTGGCAACCCTATCCATGCAATAAGAATGCGACGCCCATTCTCATCTAAATAGGTTTGTGGGGCGTAGAAATCAAACCCATAATCTGGCTGCAAAATATCTTGGTGGTTTTCTAAAGTCATCGACTCTAGGTTCAACTGATCACCCACGATATACGCGACAGAATAGATGTTTTTGAAATCATAAGAATTACTACTGCTCACGCCCTGTGGAGAAAACAGCATCACCGATTGACCATTAATCTCAAAGAAATCAGGACACTCCCACATGTACCCAAGGTCAGAAAACTTGGTCTTGATAGGACCTTTATGCTGCCACGTTTTCAAATCTTTGCTTTGATAGAGCGCCATTGAACCATGCTCGGTTTTGGTTTGAGCACCCACCACCATCAAATAGTCGTCGCCTTTCTTCCAAACTTTTGGGTCACGAAAGTGCTCCGTGTAATGTTCGTTCTCAATGACCACACCATGTTTTTCAATGTTGCCGTCTGAATCCATGGTGGCAAAGCACTGTGTTGGAATTCGGTTCCAGTTTTGGTCACGCTTGTTGCCAGTAAAAAACAGCAAAGCCTTGTCGTTTTCCACCAAAGCGCCGCCCGAATAGACACCATGTGAATCGTAGTCTTGGTCGGGGTGAAGACCAACACCATGATCAGTAAAATGGATGAAGTCTTTAGTAGAAAGGTGATACCAATACTTCATTCCATGGACTGGTCCCACAGGTGTCCACTGGTAAAAGATGTGGTGCTCACCATTGAAATAGCACAACCCATTTGGGTCATTTAACAGCCCAAATCTAGGGGCGATATGAAAACTAGGAAAGCCTTTATCTTGCTGACGTAAAAGTGTCATTTCTTCGATATCACACTGAGGGATTTGCTCAAGTCGGCGATATCTTTGCTCTACAGTCCAACGGTTGTTTAAGCTCATAATTTTTCTCAACTGAAATTGGATCTGGAGATCATTGCCCAATAAATTGCAGCAATTCTGTCTGGGTCGGAAGCGCAGTCATTGCGCCTTTTTGCGTCGTCGCTAATGCACCACAGCCATTTGCCCATTGAATCGCAGAGCTAACAACAGGATGATTTTTCCAATCGTCATGTTGAGACAGACATGCCAGTAGCCCTCCGACAAAAGCATCACCCGCACCTGTGGTATCAATCGGACTAACGACTTGACCTGTGATCAGCTCACTCTGACTTTCAAAGACGCGCCAAACGCCTTTCGCACCTTGTGTCACCAAGACCAACGCAATATTCATAGCGGCTATTTGTTGTAAACCTTGTGCCATCGATGTTGAGTCAGTTAAGAACAAAAGCTCTTCTTCAGAGAACTTAACCACATCAGCCATCGCTACAGCCTTCATTACGACAGCTTGGATTTCTGATTGATCTTGCCACACTTCATCACGCAGGTTAGGGTCAAAGCTAATGAAACCACCAGCGGCTTTTGCTCTTTTGATCGCCTCAAATGTGCTGCTTCTACTTGGCTCATTTGCCAGTGAAATCGAGCACACATGCAGCCAGTCACCTTGCTTAAAGTTTGGGATATCTTCAACAGACATAAACTGATCAGCGCTCGGTTTTACCATAAACGTAAAGCTGCGCTCACCTTGATCGTCTAAATCCACCACCACTGTTGATGTTCTTTGCTCAGGATCTTTAACGAGAAACTCCGTGCACACGCCCTCTTGATCCAGAGTTGATTTCATAAAGCGACCAAATGGGTCATCACCCACACGTCCAAAAAACGCACTCTTACCAGATAGACGAGCAATCGCTACGGCGACATTCGCTGGTGCACCACCGGGACATTTGAGTAAAGAAGTCTCAGATTCCGGTATTAGATCGACAACAGCATCACCAGTTACCCACACTTGATTCATCTTGCTTACCTTAAAATTAAAGCCCTGATAGCCCAACGTGTTGAACACCTTCACTACCAAGTAAAAATTGAAAAAGGCTAGCCAAGCCATTAGTGCTTGGCTAGCACCCCAAACATTTAGGAAACGAAGTGGATTTTGGGGGACTCCACCCTTAAGGAGTTCAGATTAAGCCGCTGCTTTTTTACCGACTTTAGCGCGGTCACGCATACCAAGAACAATGGTGAGAACAAATGCGGTCAAGAACGCGATCACCATACCCGCGATGTAGTACCCAATCTTATCTGGCGTGATGGAAATGATGCCTGGAAGACCAGCTGCACCCAATGCCTGAGCTTTCACATTAAACATTGTGATGAACGCACTTGATAACGCCGCAGCGCAAACTGCCGCAATAAATGGGTAACGTAGTTTTAAGTTAACACCAAACATGGCTGGTTCTGTAATACCCAGCAAACCCGTGACACCCGATGGAATCGCAATACCTTTCATCTTCTTATCTTTACTCATTATGCCCACCGCCAACGCTGCAGCACCTTGAGAAACGTTAGACATCGCCGCAATAGGAAAGATAAAGGTGCCGCCTGTCGTCGCAATATCCGCAAGAAGTTGCGTTTCAATCGCAATGAAGCTGTGATGCATACCGGTAATAACAAACGGAGCATAGATAAGACCAAATACCGCACCACCAACAAAGCCAGCTGTGTTGTATAGCCAGTTCAGACCATCACCCAATAGGAAACCGATATCACGCGTGAACGGACCGACGACAGTAAACGTCAGCAAACCCGCTATGAAAATCGCCAGTAATGGCGTTAAAAGGTTGTCTAAAACAGAAGGTATGACTTTACGTAAGCCTAGCTCAACCTTCGCAAGAATGAATGCCGATACCAAAACCGGTAACACTGAACCTTGGTAACCCACTTTTTGGATTTCAAAACCAAGAATATTCCAAACCGGAATGTTGCCAGACACAGATGCGCCGCCGAATCCCCAACCATTCAGCAAGTCAGGGTGAACCATCAACATACCTAACGCCGCCCCTAAATATGGGTTACCGCCAAACTTCTTGCTGGCTGAAAATGCCAGCAGAATAGGCAGGTAAACAAACGGAGCGTTCGCAAACGTGTTGATCATGTTCGCCAAGTCTGTCAGTCCTGGGTTGGCATCAATCAAAGATTTGCCATCAATAAACAAGCCTTGAGCAGTCAATAGGTTATAGATACCCATCAACAAACCGCCAGCGACGATTGCTGGAATGATTGGGACGAAAATATCAGACAGCCCTTTCACCGCGCGCTGAACGATGTTTTGTTTCTCTGCGCCAGCAGACGCAACGTCGTTGGTGGACATTTCACTCATCCCCGTCAACTTCGCCATTTCTGCATAAACTTGGTTTACGATGCCTGATCCAAAAATGATTTGGTACTGACCCGCAACTTTGAACTGCCCTTTTACCCCTTCAAGGCTATCAATCGCTTGTTCATCTATTTTTTGCTCATCTGCAACGGCAAGGCGTAAGCGTGTCGCACAATGCGCAAGTGCGGTGATGTTGCTTTTACCACCTAATAGAGTTAACAACTCTTTTGCTACTGCCGGATAATTCATTTCATACCCCATTGGATTATTATCTGAGCTTGCGAAATTTTCGGGAACGTTTGCAAAACAGATTTTTGCTCAACAAAACCAAATGATCAAAGATAAAGCAGAGAGAATGTGAGAATGATCATCAAATTCTCTCCCTAAGAGCAGTATAGGAGGTTAGAATCGCTACTTATCAAAGAGCTTTTCATCTTCTCTTTGCAAACAATCCCAAAAACGAAAAACAGAATGGATAGGAACAATGGCGAGTCTGCATGATGTCGCCCGTCTGGCTGGCGTATCAAAATCAACAGTGTCACGGGTTATAAACGATGAGTATGGCGTAAAAGAAGCGACAAAACAGAAGGTCCGCCAAGCAGTAGCGGAGTGTGGCTATGTGCCGAACCAAGTCGCTAAAGATCTAAAATCTCAAAAGACCAATCTGGTTGGTGTCATTGTTCCTCGGGTTTCCTCTCATGCCACATCCCAAGGTGTCGATGGATTAACCGATGTCCTTGAAAAAGCTGGGAAACATGTCTTACTTGCTAGCACTCACCAAGCCCACGAAAAAGAACTGGAATACATTCAGATCTTTAACCAAAAACGGGTTGAAGGGATCATTCTTTACGCCACCCACCTCGATTCCAAGCTGGTAAAAGCAATTCAAAACTCAGCGGTCCCAGTTGTGCTCGTCGGTCAAGATGGTTCCATGTTTAATATTCCAAGCATCATTCATGATGACGCACGAGTGGGGTTTGAAGCGGGAAATAGACTAGTTGCAAAAGGTTGCCAAACTATGGGGTTTATTGGCGTGCAAGGTGACGATATCGCGGTAGATAAACAACGCTCTGAAGGATTTGTTCAAGCCCTGCAACACCATGGTTTTGAGCTCGCCTTCCATGCTCGTGGTGACTTTACAATCGATTCTGGCTATTCATTGGCAAAACAACACTTAACAAAGAACCCTAAGCTAGATGGCTTGTTCTGTGCGACAGACCGTATTGCTATCGGTGCGATGAGAGCGATTCAAGAGCTCGGGTTAACACCGGGTAAAGACGTTTTAGTGCTAGGAGTTGGTGATGATGAGCTCGCATCAGTGTGCACCCCAACCTTATCAACATTTAACTATGCATTTGATAAAGCAGGGGAAAATGGTGCGAAACTGTTACTAGATAGAATTGCCAACAGAAGTTTTGAAATGAGTAAGATGGTACTAACCTTCAAAACAATTGAGCGTCAGTCCTGTTAATGAAAAAGCGCCAGCTGAAATCAGTTGGCGCTTTTCTTATTACTCTTTGTCGGTTAGAGCCCTTTAGAACCAAGTTTCCATTTGCAGTGCAAACAGAACTTCACCACCATCACCCATCGTTGCAGCGCCCGCTTCCTGGCTAATCGAGTAGCCATTCAAGTCTTCGCTCCAATCAACGTAGCTAACCGCAAAACGTAATTCTGGACGGTCAAAGAAACCTGCTGCGGTAGACATCTTAAGCGTTGGTGCAATTGTCGCTTTGTAAAAACTGCCACTTGCTTTATCAATCGCATTGTCTAAGTCCATGTATTGGTATGAGCCTTCATAAACCATCTCAAAGTTTTGTGTAAACTCTTGCGCTAAGCGGATGTTGAACGATGCCCACGTAAATTCATCATTTTTGGCAAAGCGATCTTGGCTGTGCTCTGCTAACAACGCAGGTGCTACACGCCAATTGTCGCCGATGCGTGTTACACCATAGCTGAACAAGCGTACGGCTTTTGCGTCTTCTAGCAAATCACCGTTTGAACCTATGCCTTTAAGTTCCGCCCCCAGTCCATCACCCATCAAAATACCAGTTTTAGAGAAGCCTTCACTCATGCCAAAGAAGGTATCGCCATGGTAGGCAAACATCGCATGTAAACCTTTGTCCGCTGAGCCTTCTGCTCGATCATTGTTATCAGCAGACGTCATGCCGCTCAGCATCAATTGCCAATTACCAAAGCGGTTGTTCATTGTCGCGATATAGTTTTCAACATCCGTTGACGAGCTATCAATCTCACCAAAATCACGACCATAGATCGAGAAGTTTACTTTCCACGAATCGCTCATTTGGATGTCATACACACCTGCACCAGTACCAGATAGGAAAACGATATCCGAGTCAAAGAAGTGAATGTCAAAGTTATCACGGTCAAATCGTTTACCTGCCCAAAACGTTGCGTCAGCAAACGCACTTGATTCAGAGAACATGCTCAACTTGTTTAGCTCAGCATATACCTGACGAACGTTTAATTGACTCTCACTCGCTGTCCATTCGTTATTGGTTTCCGTACTATCTGCCAGCATGATTCGGAACAATGCGCTGGAACCATCATCTGCAAAGCGTTTGTGAATAAGGTTTGCTTCCACATAATGATCATCCTCAACCCCTAATCGTCCAATTGGAGCGCCAATAGCACCAGCTGCCGTCATGTAAGGACCAGTACCCACTGCACCATTCAGATCATCATTAATGAGCAGCCCGGAACGAGCGTAGCCATGAAACTCAAAGCTTGAGGCTTTCTCATTTGCTTCTGTGGATACTTTTTCTGTCTGTTCAAGTCTCTGTTCTAATTCATTAATTCGCTTTTCAAGAGCGTCAACATCTGTTGTTGCGAATGCAGGTGCAGTAACCAGCCCAAGCGCTACTGCCATCGTCAAAGTGTGTAGTTTCATTTCCATAGTCTCACGTAAATTTATACTTAGGTTATTTGCAAACGTTCCCAAGAAAAATTGCAAACTTATGGTGACTTTAAATGCCCATATAAAGCCTGAATTTCAGAGCGCTCAGACTCAGAGCGTCTCTACCACTTGTATCAATGGGGCGATAATATAGAAAACTTTCGGGAACGTTACCGCAAGGAAGCGATTTTGTTACTTCTATCACGTTCAATGGTGTTACTTACAGAAAAATCATTAACCAGCGCACAGTTAAATTATTCGTTCTAGCGGAATTAGTTTGACGATATCAGGTTGTGAATGGGAATTTAATGTTCGCTTGAGGGAATGATAATCACTCACTTCCCCAATCTACTTTGTGACGACGCGCATCTAGAAGAACAGCGGCTAAGCTTGAAAGTGACTAAGAGCGAAGCGGATCTCGATACCTTGGTTCAAACAACATAAAAGGCAGTTAAGACGAGATAAACGCCCTTCACTTTCTGTGAAGAGCGCTTTGTTCTTCTAATTCAAGCAAACGAAACACTTTTTGGGAACAATTGAGTTGCATATTTTGCTAAATTAGCATTTAATGGATAATCATAGATGTTATAAATTCTTTTGTTGGTTGGCCAAATCAACCCACCCACTACATCTTAGAAATGAATCTCGACTTAACAGTTCCTCTCGGGCTTTCTCAGCTTCTCATTTTCATTACGCTTATTAAAACCGCGCTAATTAGTGTATTCGATATAGTCGCCTGTGAAAAGCGGATCCCCGTCCTCTTTGATACTAGAGATAAAGACTGCTTTGCAATCCTGACGCCTCGATTGCATGATTTCATATTCTACTGTTACTAGAGAAAAGATAGAACTAGCAAGAAATGCAACTTCTAATGTGGCTCTACTGTGAAAAACCACGAGCCGATTAACTCACTAACATTAGCTTAGGTATTGCAAATCTCTAATAGTAGTGGCTGAATTCATTCACCCCATTGGTCAACTACTAAAACGGATCCAGCAAATCTTCATCAAACTTAAGTCCTTCTAGTCCATGCTCTTCGCACAAAAGCTTGAAAGATTCTGTAGCATAGAGCACTGTACAGCCTTGTAAGCGAGATTTGAATACATAGCGTGGTTCGATATCCTCTTCATCAAACTCAATGGTTTCCAGACCATCTTCAAAACCATCGGTATACTTCTTAAGGCACATAGACTCATCTTCAGCGCCAAAACTAAGGCAATTAAAAGCATATATGGTTTCGTCACCAACGTTTATGGGCAAGAACTCCCCCTCAGACGCTAGTACCGATCCTAGCTTATCGCATGCACCTGCAGTTAGCGCTAGATATGTGCTATACCATGTTGATATGTCCGGCATCGTAGAGTTTTTTCCTAAAACATCCTCAAAATCGCCAACCACACCATCTTTCCAAATTGGTAGTAAAGGCTCATTAGTAGAGGGCTGTAGTCGGAGTTGCCTTACTAGCTTTTTATTACCAAGCTGATTAGCAAGATTCATAATATCCAGAGTTAGAGTTTTAAACTCCTCAGGGCGTTGCTTTAACTGGTAGATTTTCATGATTGACCGCTCCAGCTAGTGTCTTTCTTTTCAATAATTTTCTGCGGATATCCACCATGCAGAAGTTTGTGCTTTACTCTTTGTAAGCGACTAATCATTGCCTGCTCAGGCAGCATTGGAGAACTAAACGTATTCACAATCCATGATTCATAGTTATACCGATGTATCTCTCGATGAGCAGGTGCTTCACTGCCTGCCCAGTGCCCTTTGTGCTTTTTATAGCGAGGTAGCCAAGCGCCATTCAACGGGTCATTGATTCCAATACCGTGAGCATGAAGAGCTAATCGTGTCACAACAAGTCTAACCTGCTGAAACCGCCCTTTACCCGGAATGATATGATGTGGGTCATGGATGCTACTCGGCTTAGGTTCACCAACTGCAGTGAGATTACGAGCCAGCACACGAGTCGGATGATGAGCCTCCTCGAACAACTCATCTTCATCTTTCAACTTGTTTTCAGCACGGTATGTTTCAAGATCCTGCTGTAGCATCACCTGAGCAGTGATCTTTTTTCGCTCATGCTGAAGGTGTGCCCAATCCTTTTCCAAAGCATCAATACGCTGCTTGCAAGCTTCTTTAGATTCATTGTTAGGCGCAACACTATTCTTTTTGTCGTGATATTCAGCGGCCTGACATTCGTAGCGATAAATAGCCAACTCTAATGCAGATGGGTTGCTAGGTCGAATAGGCCTTGGCTTTGGCGTATACTTCACAATTCCTTCCTTGTATGTTTGGTTAATTAGGTGTGACTGGCACAACAGCTTTAATAAGAGCTGTAAGCTACCAGAAAACAAGTGGCTACAAAACACTCAATACAATCAGTTTCTTCGCTAATAAAAGTAAGCAATTATACCTTTCATTACGTACTATTGACTGGTTCCACTGAATCATTTAGGAGCAAAAAATACCAGCAGCTCAATTAACGTTCCCCAAACAGAAACGCCCTTCACATAAGTAAAGGGCGTTTGTTATTTGAGATTTTGATTAGCGAGCTATAACACCAACCCACCATCAATCTTAAGCACTTGTCCGGTTATAAACGCACTTTTATCAGACGCTAGAAACGCAACGCCATTGGCAATATCTTGCGCCGAGCCCATGCGTCCCAGAGGCGTTTTACTTTCCATCATTTGAATGACTTTTTCAGGCAAGCTCTTTGTCATGTCGGTAGCGATAAAACCGGGAGCAACACAATTGACTCGGATTTGAACGCCTTTTCTTGCTAACTCTTTCGCCCAACCTTTGCTCATCGCTATCACGCCACCTTTACTCGCGCCATAATTACTTTGACCAATATTGCCATCCGTTCCTACGATAGACGAAATACTGACAATACTGCCTGCGCCTTGCTCTAGCATGACAGGTGCAACGCGCTGGGTGAGTAAAAACACCGCTTTTAGGTTCACGCCGATAACGCTGTCCCAGTCTTGCTCTAACATGTCTGGCAGCAGTGCATCTCTCGTTATCCCGGCGTTGTTCACCAGAACATCAATGCGTTGATGTTTCGCGACGATGCGGTCGACCACTTCACTTACCGCTGCGGCCTCACAGAGATTCACTTGATAACTTGAAAGGTTTGGCGACTGACTCCACTCCACAGGCGAGATATCTAGCCCCACGACGTGAAATCCATCTTCGAGTAATTGTTCGCAAATGGCCTGCCCTATACCGCGAGCAGCCCCTGTAACGACGGCGACTTTTTCATCTTTCATCTTGGTCTTCCTTAAATGTTGAGAGTACAAATCTTGCTTGCTCCTAAGCGCTTATCGTTATGTGGCTTTGTGCTTCTCATACGCAAAGGGGTTTATTTATATAATGAAACTATAGGAATATTCTGGAAGTAGGGTGTGAATGAATCAAGACAACTTGATGATGTTTCAGCCCGTATTATTCCTCGAATCAAGATAGAAATACGATGGAGAGCCCTAAGCCTTTGAAGAAAAAAGCACCAACAATGCCAGTGGTGCTTTTGAGTAAATGCCGTGTTAATGCTTTGCCTCTAACAAGACGAGCCTTTTGAACGGTGGGAGCAGGTTAAATATCATTCCGATGATAAACAACGTAATAACAATCGTCGCACCGCTCGGTAAATCATACTTTGCAGAAGCTGCTATCCCCAGCAGAATACCAATTGTTCCGATACCTAAACTGGCGATTAAAAAACGTCTATCTTTAAGACTTGCGGCGCACAAAGCTGGAATCACAAGCAAGGCAAACTCCAAGTAAATTCCTGTCAGTTTGACGGTGATAGGCATCAAAATAGCGAAGATGAGGTAAAAACCGCTACCATGCATAAACTCCGGTTTCAGCGTTAGCAGCAACAACATTGCCCCCGTAATTGCAGCCAAAGGCCAAACATCCTGCCATGTTGACCACAGTAGCTGACCATTCAAGATCCCTTGAATAAAATCTGCACCGTGTGGGTCTTTGCTAACCAGTAATACTGCCAATGAAGCGGACACAACAAACAAGCTGCCGATCATCGGTTCTAGGTGAGGATGTTTACGCTTTTCAAGCGCAGCAATAACACCACAAAGCACCAAAGACATCATCCAAGGACCAAGCATGCTGCCAAGCCATGATTCGGATAGCCAAGGAGAACCAGCATACCAAGAAGAAGAGTTCAGCCAATAGTGACTTAGCGCCGCTCCCAATGCTGCGACCTGAGCAACCGCCAAATCTATAAAGATGATCTGACGATTAAGAACTTGTTGCCCCAGAACGATGTTGCCAACTAACGCAATTAAGCCACACAAAACCGCTGGCGCTAACCAAAGGTATTCACCCATAATTAAAATTTCACTGAACTGGGTGATACCAACGTGGCGAGCAGATCAGTGATCACCTCATCATAGAGATCATCTAAACTTTGCTGTTTTGAGACCGTCAAAGGTAACTGCGCTACAGGCTTATCCGTTTGTTGCTGTAACCACATCGCCGGACGTTGATCTTGATGAGATGAAAACACAATAGCGTCAAACTGTTTGGCATCCAATTGAGTTAAAGATTGCAGATGTGAGGTCGTTGGCGATATCCCCGGTTTCGGTTCAAGATCCGCGACTTGAACCATACCTAGCCAATCAAATAGGTATCGGTAAGTGGAGTGATATCCAACGATCCGTTTCCCCTGTAATGGTTGAGCTTTTTGTTTCCATTCATTGAGTTTTTTTTGCCACTGCGCGCGAAACTTCATACCATTCACTTGGTAACTTTGTGCGTTGTCGGGATCAATCGCTTTTAAGCGCTCCGTTACTTTGCGAGATAATGGAATCATGTCATTTGCCGCAAATTGAACATGTGGGTTTCCGTGCGCATGGATATCCCCCATGCTGCGGTCAACATGATCATGAGAGTCCAACATACGCACGAAATCGGTCGCATAAATCATGCTTTGAGCACCATTTTGAACGGCACTATTGCCACTTCGATTTTGAAGCATCGGCAACCAACCTACCTCCAACTCAGCGCCAGAGCACATCGCCATGTCAGCTTGGCGCATCTTGGCAATTAAAGACGGACGAGCTTGAACATAATGCGGATCTTGCTTAGCCGTGGTTGCTGAGTAAATGGTGGCGTTTGGGGCATGACTTTCAAGAAAAGCTTTCCATTCAGGCTCACAAACGAAAATGTTGAGAGCCAAAGCAGGCGAAGAGATGATGGCAGATCCCGCCGCCATCATCACTAAACTGAATTTACTTATCGCAAGTTTAGAACGCATGTGCACCGTGCGCTCCAAATGTCATCACGTATTGCAGAGTAAACACGTTGTCTGTTTCGCTGTCTTGGTTATCAATGCGAGTGTATTGCGCACGGATCGTACCGAAATGAGAAGAATCCCATGCGATCATCGCATCCATCTCTTTATCATTCAGTGCTGTGAAATGCATATGATCGCCGTGTGCGTGGCCATCATAGCTTTCTGCTTCGCCGTAGCGTAGGCCTGCAGACCAACTTGGGTTGAAGCGGTAAACGCCCGAAACATAGTATGCGCTTAGGTTGTCTGGTGACTCTGCATCGTTCTTGTATTTGCTGTCTACTACTCCGTCTAACAACATGTATTCCGCAGATAGCGTGAAGTTGCTGTACTTGTAGTTACCATCTGGTGCCCACTTCCACACAAAATCTGCGCCGTATAGGTTCGCACCCGTTACAGCCGCAGCGTGGCTGTGGTCATGTTCTTCTTCGTGACCATGGTCGTGATCTTCGAATTCTTTAACTTTGCCATTTTCGTTACGCAGGTAACTTAAACCAAACTGCCAACTTGAAGATTCAGAGAAATCATTACCAAGCTTCATCGTTGTCGTGTAAACACCAACTTTAGAGCCATCTTCAACAGAAGACATCTTGTTGCCGCTTAATGCTTCTACACCAAACTTCACGTAAAGATCGGTTGGCAGAACGATGTTTGCGCGTACACCGTCATCATAGTAATGCGAACCAAGGAAAGTACGGTAAGCAATTGGGCGTTCAACGAAACTGTCAGTGTGCATGTGTTGATTGTTGAGGTAACCGAAGTCAGATAGGAATCGGCCTGCGCGCACGTTTACACCGTATGGCAATGCCAAAGTTTCGATGAATGCTTCTTCAAGCTCCAATTCTGTCTCATCGCCATGACTTTCAAGAACAGCGGTCAACGCACCGTGAAACTTGTCGTCAATATTTGATGATAAGTTCAATTCCGTATGGCCTAGACCAAAACCTTCTTCGCGATCGGAATTATGACGTTGACCATCTTGGTAGTAGCCATCAACAACAACACCAATCTGTGGGTTCGATAATGTATCGGCAAAAACAGGGGACGCAAAAATGCTACCGATCGCGAGAGAAACCAATTTCTTATTCACTACTTTTTCCTTTTGTTATGTTATAACGTTTAATTTGGTGGTGTTATAATATAACAATTATCATTACACAAGCAGAAATTTAACTCGGTTCCGACTGCTAGCTCGTATTCAATCCCTGATTTTGACTATCCACAAGTGAATCAATTGATGTTTTTTATACGTATACTATTGAGAGTCAATCATTAGATAAGTAACGGAATTTCAGTATGTTGAATATGGATTTCTCGAAAAGAATCGTGATAGAAACAGATGAACAGAAGTGGATCGCCAGCCCTTCCAAAGGCGTGTGGCGTAAACCTTTGGAAAGAGAAGCCAAAGAATCAGGGCACACCACCAGCGTAGTGAAGTATGAGCCAAACTCGCACTTTTCGACTCATCCTCATCCTCACGGAGAAGAAATATTAGTGCTCGAAGGAGTGTTCTCTGACGAAGATGGTGACTACCCTGCTGGAACCTACTTGCGTAACCCTCCTGGAAGTCAACATGCGCCCTATAGCAAAGAAGGCTGTGTGATTTTAGTTAAACTAAATCAATTCAATTCTGATGATCTTGAAACAGTTCGCATCAACACGAACGAAGCGAATTGGTTACCTGGCATCGGTGGGCTGAAAGTCATGCCATTGCATGATTTTGAGCATGAACATGTCGCATTGGTTAAATGGCCGAAAGGCGAGAAGTTTCAAGCACACCGTCACTTTGGTGGTGAAGAAATTTTTGTGTTATCGGGGGAATTTAAAGACGAGCTAGGAACCTATCCTCCCTACTCTTGGATACGCAGTCCACATATGAGTGAGCACTTTCCTTTTGTAGAGCAAGAAACGGTCATTTGGGTAAAAACAGGCCACCTGCCACTCCAAGCTCCTGCTCAGCAATCCTAATGTTGGAATACTTGGCATCGTCCCTTGAAACTAAAATCGGCTCGTAGATTACGAGCCGATGATCATTGCGTCGCTAAGAGCCCATAATTCTCGAGTGGAGCCAATCTTTGAGCTCAGCTCGATTATGTTTTAACACGTTCATTTCGTGATCATCAATCGGGCTTCCTTGCAGTTCTAGTACGCGGATTTCCTTATCTAAAGCATTGTAGTTTTTAACGGTTTCAGCAAATGATGCATCGTTTTCGGCAAGCTGAGTAATGGTATCCAAATGTTCTGGGAATTCATGAGTTAATGAGTGATTTTCACCTAACATAGAGACCTCTTGGCTAGAGTTATTGATGTATATCTCCGCTCATTTTTTGAGCGACACATTCTTAACCATAGCACTTCATTGAGCACAATATCGTCGATTTGAGCACACTTTTACTGAACGTCTTAATGATGGTTCGTCACTGTTTTCGACCCGGTAACTCCGCTCGTTGTTATTCTGTACTTTGCCAATAATCGGCTACATTTAATACACTTCTCATAAAAAGGTACATCTAATGAACAGCATGAAAATTGGCCTAATCAGTGCATCAATAGCCGTTGCACTTATTGGCTGTAATTCAGACAGTGACTCTGTCAGTACAATGACTCCTGTTACTTTGTCCGTATCAGATGCCCCTATTGATGACGTATCAGAAGTGGTGATCACATATAACAAAGTTGCATTTCTTCCTCTGGATGGTGGCACACCACAAGTATTCGATGTGTATAAAACAGACGAAGAAGGCAATTTGGTCGACGAAGATGGTAACCCCCTTCCCGAAGGTGAAGATCCACTCCCACTAAGTGTTAACTTACTCAATTTCCAAGGCAGTGACGCGCAGGAATTGGTGGATGATGAACTGATACCAACTGGTAATTATAAACTCTGCGTGTTTGCTAATGATGGCGATCATCCAAACTACCCATCGTATGTGATTGACGAAGCGACAGGAAATCAAATCCCACTGACCGTCAAAGGTGATGGTGCTTGCCCACAAGGTGTCGGAAAGGATCCTGATTCTAGGGTACTGTTCTTTAACAACACCTTTGCAGTCAACCCTGACAATAATGAGTTCGTAGTTGAATTTGATCTGCGCCGTGGCTTAAAAGACGGAACAGGCCAAAATGAAGGCTACAGCATTCAACGCACCTCCGTCACTTTAATTAACACGGTTACAACGGGGGAGATTCAGGGTGATGTCGCAACATTGACCTATCAAAGCTGCGAAACGGATACCCCAAGTGCAAACGGATATGCGCACGCGGTCTACTTATATCAAGGAAATATCGCTGAAGAAAACATGGGGCCATTTGCCGGCGCAGAAGGCCAAGCAATGCCAATCGCAGCAGCGAACGTGGTTCAAGATGTTGATGATGCAAATTACGAGTACGAATTCGGTTTTGTAGAACCTGGTACTTACTCGGTCGGTTATACCTGTACGGCAAATGACGATTCTGAAGAAGGTATTGTCGCTGGCGAAACTTTCAGCATTTATCAATCAACTAGCGGACTTAACGTATCCGTTGGTACTAATACAGACGCAAACTTTTAAGATCCCCTAGAAATGGCAGAGTCAGCACAAGCTCTGCCTTTTCTTCATGGCGTTCTTGGTCAGCTCTTTGCTCACCACAAATCGACTCACACGATAATACGTTCGTTTTCATCCTTAGAAGAAGCTAATGGGTAGATAGAAATCCAGCTCAAACGCCTCATCATGGCTGAGAAAGTGATTTTTATGATAATGGACATAAGCGGGCGTAGAACGCTGTTTAAAGCCAGAGTTAGGCAACCACTTCTCTAGTACCATACTGAGTTGAGGAAGAAGCTCACCATATACTCCCGTTAAGCGAAAGACGGCATGCAAACCACCCGGAATCGTCATTTGATTCACGACGCCGCGCACTTTGAGCGGCGTATCAATTGCCATACAAGCCACATAACGACACTTGTCGAGTTCGACCCAAGCAGGATTGGAGTGATGCAAGCCGTATTGAACCGAAAAGTCCCGATTCTCAGAACTTGCCCACGCTTTCAAAATCAGCCACGCATTGCGAATGGAACGGTTATAGCCCTCATGTCGAACATACGCCGCAAAGCGTTGTGGGACCTCCATAATTTTAGGTTCTGGCAACTCGCGTTTCGCAACCCGATGATAACCCGCAGCCACTTCCGGATCCTTCAAATACGGTTTTTCTGCGACTTGTAAATCATGCTTTCGCCACGCACCAGGAGACATAGCGAACGTCGCTTTAAACGCTCGGCTAAAAGAAGATACCGAGCTAAAGCCGCACTTGTTAGCAATGTCTAATACCGATGAGCTGGTATCAAACATCAGTTGATTGGCGGCGTATTCCATTCTTGTGCGGCGGATATATTGATGGATGGACTCCCCTACGACATCTTTAAAAATACGATGGAAGTGTTGTTCAGAATAGGCTGCTACGTCCGCTAGCTCTTTAGCCGATAAATCTCTGCTAATGTCCTGGTGAATGTAAAACAGCACGTCATTGATTCTGGAAACTTGTTGATGGCTCACGGAGTAAACTTTCGCTCAAATAGCATAAATGGACATATTTAACAGCATAAATGGACACACCAAGCTTGGCAATTTACCTATACTATTTCTGACATAAAAAAAGACAATTACGAGAAGCACAGCACATGGAAATAGCACAGTCATTACAACAAACTAAGTCATCCTACATTCGAGAGATCCTCGCAGCAGCGAGCGATAAGAACGTCATTTCTCTTGCGGGTGGCTTACCGGACGAAAAAACCTTCCCGATCGACTTGATGAAACCGACGTTCGAAAACCTCGCGAACATGCCAGAGGTGTTTCAATACGGCGCAACAGCAGGCTACGCACCGCTACTTAACTTTTTGACCGATTATTATCAGCTACCAGAATCTCATTTGGCGATGATCACAACGGGTTCTCAGCAAGGGCTAGATTTGATTGCGCGTGCGTACGTGAATCCGGGCGATAAAGTGGTGATGGAAGCGCCAAGCTACCTTGGAGCCATGCAGGTATTTGGTTTAGTGCAAGCCAATATCGTGACCGTTTCGCAAACAGAATGTGGTCCAAACCTTGAAGAACTTGAGCAATGCTTTGCTACGCAGCAACCGAAAATGTTCTACGCCGTGCCCGATTTTCACAACCCAACGGGCGTATGCTGGGCGCTAGAGACTCGCCAAAAAGTTGCCGAACTTTGTATCCAATACGACGTTGCATTCATTGAAGACGCACCATACCGCGAGCTGCGTTTTTCTGGTGAAGCACTACCGCTGGTTTCGGATTTCTGCCCGCAGCACTCCATCGTGTTGCGTTCATTCTCCAAAATCGCCTCACCAGGCTTGCGTATTGGTGTGGTAACGGGCAAACGCAGTTACCTTGAGCCACTCATCAAAATCAAACAAGGTGCCGATCTGCACTCTAGTATTCCAATGCAAGCTTTGCTGCATGGTCTACTGCAACATGACAACTTCGAAACGCACATTTCAACCATCTGTGCGCTTTACAAATCGCGTTACGATGTCATGTTTACTGAGCTGCAAAAACAGCTGCCGGAAAGTTGCGTACTCAAACCTGTCGATGGTGGTATGTTTGTCTGGGTAGAAATTCCAGAATGTGACACGTTCGAACTTGCGAAGACCCTTCTCGCAAACTGGGTTGCTGTAGTGCCAAGCCCGGTATTTTATCCGGAAGGTTCAAAGGTAAAAGCCGCTCTGCGTCTTAACTTTACCAATGCCACACCAGAAGAACTGACGACTGCTGTCACTCGACTTGCGGATGTACTCAACGCTTTGTAATTAAGCGCATGCGTTAGAATCTGCCTTTGAGATTCGAAAAAGTCTCAAAGGCAGCATCAAAAAAGTTCCCCAAAAAAATTTATATTTTTCTCTCAAATCAACTCTCTACAGTAAGTGCCTGTTTTCTCTTGATCCTCTCACTCATATAAAAATGAGAACCTAATCACGTATTTGATGGTTAGAAAAGTTACGTCTATCTTTCAAACAAAAGACATCAACTTCGCAGCATTAATGTTCTCAATTTCAGACACTTTACTCAGTCGTGGCTTAGCGATTGAGAAAACGACTAGAAAGCATCTGCGGGCATACCCACTACGAAGGATTGACCAGAACCATTCTGAATGTCGCGAGCCAATCTTTTGATTGGCAATTACGTCAGTGAATCGCACCAAATGACAGAGGGGTTATCAGGATGAACACTCGAACCACGACAGGACTCGTCGCCACTGGCTGGTCCGTTATCTTTTCACTTTTTACCGCATTCGCCGCGTATGCGAATACGTCTCCAAACTGTAGTGATGTTTTAGCGGGCAACACAACTGCCGTATCGCAAAAAATGATGGTTTTACTGGGCGAAGACATCACTAAATCCAACCGCATCACCACGGTGATTCCAGCCGAAAACAATCCATTTGTGACCGAAGCACTGGTCTCGGTTTCCAACGACGTGTCACCCAATGGACGTTTGCCACAAAAGACATTGGAAGAGATCAGAAAAGTACGCTCAGATTTAGAAAAAGCCGCACAGGAAGTGAGCCGATTACAAGGTACTTTTGAAGTCGCATTTGTTAGCTTGATTGATGGTTACTGCCAGTTCTCGAACCACGAACTTACTCAGCATGCCAAAATCGACTTTGACCATTTGGAAGGTCTCACGTTGTATTCAATCCCCGCTTTGTTAGCAATGGTGGATCAATCCTACGCCATGGCAGAAAATAGAATTGCTAGCGAGCAGGAACAGTTAAGCAACATCGAGAAAGAACAACAGAGACAGAAACAGCAAGCCAGTGCTGCCGCAGCAGCTCGTTACCAAGACGGTAACGTGTTGGTGAAAGTCGAGAATTTTGATGGCTCTAATGTGACGTTTTCCGTCACTAACGTCGGTTCACAAGGTTCATTACAGCCAAACTTCAACACGTTTAATGCCTATCGCACCGAAAGCGGAGAGCTAGTGTATAAATCGGAGTCTTTGTTGAACTTAGCAGATACTGCGGGTAACACGCTTGAAACCATGGGAATCGCAGAGCTCTCATCACGAGGGGGAAACAACTTGTCAATCTCTCCGGGTGAAACCCGAAAATTCGTCACCAGTATCGCGTCAGAAGTCGCACCACACGCACAGTTAAGCTTAGAGTTCCCGGCCAAAGTATTAAATACCGAACAAGACTTCACGCTGTCATTTTCTGACACGACGGCTGTGGCTACAGCGAACGTAAATTAACTGAAAAGTGCTCATCACAACGCGCACAGACGTAAACTTGTTGTTTGGCAACAAGCTCAAAGACAGGCACATTTCGCCTGTCTTTTCTTTCGGAAAAGTAAAATTATGGCTGTTTGCACTTATAAGCATTAGCAAACATGGTAACCGATGTGGAGAAGTCCAACGGCTCATATAAATACAATGTATCTGCGCCTAAATCTGCCGCTTTGATGCGCATTTGGTTTAACGTACCCCAAACCATGTCTTTATCTGCGTGCAGCCAATAATCATAAAAGTGCCCTTCCGAGCCAATTACCGTTCCCATTAGCTCACAGTTTTCAATCGCATTCACGTTGTCCCAAAGCACTTGGACTTGCTCAGATTCTTGGGTCGGGAACGTCACACATCCCGTCAATGATGCCGCTAACGCAAGACACATCACTCGCTTTTTCATAGCCATATCGCCTAAAAATTATTTAGATGGCGGATTTTATGAATTGCTTATGTGATGACCAACAAAATATTTCTATCGCCCCTTTAAATAGAAATAATGGAAGCGAAGAAAACTCTAAAGGCAGCGTATACCGCTAGTAATCACATGGCATCTAAGATAAAACAGTAGCGATAATATACGGATGAGGGATAGAGTTTGGTTTCTAAAAATAAGCTAATTCGCTATACGGCTACGGAAGTCGCTGATGCATTTGAAAAAGAAGATGAGCTCATTAAACAAGTTCAGTCCAACCAACTCTCGCAAGTGCTATTACTTTGGCAAGTAAAAAGCCCGACGCTCGTGCTTCCCGCGGGTAAGAAATGGCCAGTGTCTAATGAGTTAGAACATGCGTTAAATGCGTCTGGCTGGAAACTCTTTTCTCGTAAAACTGGCGGTGCCCCCGTCCCTCAAGTACCGGGTATTATTAATCTATCCCACATCTATCACTGGCCAGACGGTGAGCCTTACGACATCAAGAAAGCGTATCTCGATTTGTGTGCGATTTTGACAGTTTTCTTTGAGCAACTGGGCGTGAAAGTAGATGTCCATGCTACGCCTTATTCCTACTGTGATGGCGAGTACAACCTCAATATTGGTGGTCAAAAAGTTGTGGGAACCGCGCAGCGCGTTTTACTGAAAAAAGGCGGTGGACAAGTGGTATTGTCACAAGCATGCATTCTGATTGATGCCGACGTCGAGAAGATTGTCGAACCAGTACGATTATGTAATCAGCTTTGTGGTCATGACGATGATATTCGTGGCGATGTTCACACACCGCTCTTCAATCATATATCCGACCGCCCCTCGATAGATTCACTCTTTCAGCAACTGACTAGCGCGTTTTTAATGCATGCTAAAGGCGACTAAAGCCGCGTTAACAACCAAAAAAGAAAAGGAGCTTTCGCTCCTTTCCTACTCAATCAACCGACGTTAAAAGCGAACTTCCACTTCGACCCCTTCAATCCATCGACTTTTTTCCAACGGCTCATCAAAGCTCAGTGTGACTTTTAAATAGGCAGGCTGCCCTTCAAATGGGCTTTGAAGTTCTGAAGGCAATTTGTTCACAACCTCAACCGGCTTCGATACCGTCGCTCTAAACTTTCGACCATCAGGAAATACGACTTTTGCTTTGGTTTCCATATTACTGTATTCGAGGTATTTAGGATTTAGAAAAGCCGTAATTTCAGGTGTCACGTTGCGAGCAATCGTGAGCAATGGCGTATTTTCCGATACATTTTGCCCCTCATGCACATGAATATCGAGTACACGACCGTTCATAGGAGAACGGAAGGTGAGATCTTCTTGTTGAGCACGCTTTACTACCAGCTCACGCATTAAAGAACGATACTCTTGTGTCACTGGACCAGCCAACTCTAACTCTTCCAAGTTACGCATCGCATCCACATAAGCAATTTTCTGACTGCTTAACTGATTGCTCAGTGAGTTATTCACACTCACAATAGCCGCGTAATCCACCTCAGACACTTGCCCTTTCTTTCTGTAAAGGTCGTATTTTTTCTGAATATCACGGACCTTCTTCAAGCCTTCGGCTGAGCTCTCAATAGCACTTTTGTATAGCTCATCAGTACTTTGCACCTGATTTTTAGACAGTTTCACCAGCTCATCTTTAATGAAATCAATCTCTTTATTCAACGCATTATCTTTTAACAACAGCAGCGCTTGATCCTGAGTCACTTCCGTACCGACATTCACAGGCACTGGCCCAACAATGGCAGAGCGAGTTGCCGTCACCGTAAGTGGATGTGACGTGATAATGGCAGGCGCCGTCACTAACACTTGCGTTCTAAACAAGTAATAAGCCATAAACAAAAGCGGACTGATTACAATCGCTAAAATCAAGTACCAACGGAGACGATAACCGCCACGCTTTGCCTGTCCGTAGACGACTTTCATCCCGTTCTCAGACTGCGGTTTGTTTTTCTTATCTAAGTGAAAGTTAACTTTCATACTAAAACTTTTTACCTCGCTTCAATACCCACCAAGGTGCCATACTCGACTCTTCATGACTTCTCCTCACAACTTCATTAACCATTGAGAAAGCGGTAATCAAACGCATGAAAAACTGGTAGACAGGGTAAAGAAATAACCATTTCGCTGACTTCAAATCCTCTTTCTTTCTCTCTGATACAAGCCCAATGTAGACAACAAAAATCAGAGCAGATAAGAAGAGGTAGACAAAATAGAGCATTAGCATCAACGCCAATACAAATTTAAGTGGATAGACAATCACCATGTACACGCTAAATATCACCACAAGCAGCGGCAATAAAACGTTTTGAATCACGCCATAAGCCAAAGTGAATAAAAAGTTCCCCCAACCAAGTAGCCGTGGAGACAACCCTTCATTGTGTTTACGCAAAAACAAAAACAATAAATCGCCATCCCAACGCAGCCGCTGCAATACCAAACCTTTCAACGTATCTGGCACATCAGTATGGCCGATGGAGTGCGTCGAAAAAGCCAATTTATTATCAGGGTAACGACGTTTGTATTGCTTCAAGCGCATGGTTAAGTCGAGATCTTCTGCAGTATGCGTATCCCAGCCCCCCACTTGCTTAAGCAGGTTCTTCCGAAACGCTCCGAAGGCGCCAGAAATGTTATTGAGCACTCCCCATGTCGCCATCCCCGTTTTACCGGCTTGCATCGACAGCATGTACTCCAAGGATTGCATTTTGGTCAACAAGTTGGCGTTATGGTTGCGAACTCTTAACGCACCACCGCTCGCAATCACATTTTTATCCGCAAACTGTTTCATCATGGTGAAGACCATGTCGTTATCGAATGACGTATCTCCATCCACGTTAATGACGATTTCCCCACTAGCCATTGATAAGCCGGCATTCAGTGTTGAAACCCGACCTCCTCGTTGCCATTTTGGCAACACGCGCACTTTACGATTACGAACGCCTGCATGCCTTTTCTCACCATTTAACGCGGCTTGATAGGTATCTTGGTTTTGTACCGCCCCATCAACCACAGCAAGTACTTCAATATGACCTGGGTAAACTTGCTCAACTAACGTATCGATAGTGATCCCAATCGCATCACCTTCACCATAACAAGTAATAACGAAACTCACTGAAGGGAACTGTTTTAATTCTGGATCTTCTTGCGCATATGACCAACGAAATATCCCTGTTAGCACCAGCAAATATAGAGGTAGCTCGATAATGATCATGACGGGAAACAGCAATAGCCATAACTCTTCATTGTGAAGTAGCATGCCTCGAAGATAGTCGAGCAGAACGAGACTATCTTGCAGCATAAATCTCACCCATCAGCGATTCCATCCAAGCAGAAACACCGTCTTCAATGATCGGGTCGGGCAGGTCCCAAGCAAAGACATCCAACTCAAACTCTTCGTCTTCAACAAGCTCACCCAGATCCGATAATTTTTGCTGTAAAATGGACAGGCTCGCGTTGGTCGTATTTGGCATTAGGACAAGCAACACATCCTGTTTGTACTGACAACAGATATCGGTATCTCTAAACAAGCCGCTAAGACGACGCGTCAGTTGATCCATCAATGAGAACAATTTTGCATCGCCATATTGCTTACCGTATTCATCGATCGTCGGTAAATGCAGTCCAAGTAGAAGGTGCTGTTCTTTGTGTCTCAGCGCGACTTTATTTAACCATGCAAGCAAATTTTGGAAAAAGCTGACTTCCACTTTGCCTTTGATCGAGAGTTCAGGAGCTTGAATGGACTTACCGTGTTGGAAAATGTATTCACCCACTTCACCAAGTCGATATTGGTAAATTTTACGGACAACAAGCTCTTCAACTTTGATCTTTGAGTCACAACTTAAACATTGACTGATCGTCGCCGCTTCAACAAATAAACTGGAGCAACTATTACAAACGTGGTTTTCAAGCGGGCGATCATAATCAACGCCGATATGGCGCAGCTGAGTCAAACATTTGGGGCACTCGAGCTTTCCACGGCGCTGAAAGCTGTGTTGTTCACCAACATGGCCACAAGTGAAGCAGTGCAAAGAGCTTTGAGAGTCGATATCGATGCTGCTGCAATCCGGGCACACCTCTACATAATTCAAGTGCCCGCTATTACATTGAGAACAAACACGAATTCTGTCGATCAGTACTTCTGCTTCTAATACTCCGCGACCTTGCTCTGAGAGTACGTATCGATAAGTCGAATAAATATCAGGAAAGAACATATCGATAATTGGATACGAATAAACCGACATAGACTCTAAGCTTTTTAAAGCAGTCACTCTTCGCTGACGATTGACCCCAAGCCAACCAATCAAAGGATCTAACACTTCCGGTTCATCAATGGCATCGAGCTTGCTCTGAATGGATCGCCAAATTTTTATTGATTCTCTAGCTTCAAAGACACCGTCGGTAACGCATCGAGAATAAGGGGTTTCCACGGAGACATAAACCGCCCAAGACCAACGCCCTTTCTCCTGATAAAACGCTTTCAGCGCGGTATCTATTTGGTGTGGATCTTGATAAGCAATACACACCATGCCACCGAGTCCCGTTGCCACCTCATCAATATGATTAACCAAAACCATATCTTCAGCTAACTCACTGACAGGCTGTTCACCAACCCAGTAGAAATTGTTATTTATTGACGACATTTTATTAGTTCTCACAACCACAAAATTAATTCATAACATCAGAAATATAGAACTTGCAGTAACAAAGCACTCTAGGTAGACAAGCCTTGCCACCGTTAAATACAACAATAGAACAAATATTTAGAGAGCTTTAACTCAGGCAGTAAAAGCAGAAAGATCTCTGAATAAAGTGTGAAGGAGGCCGTGAGTAGAGAAATCGGATAGCAAAGCGCATAGTACAACCTTTTGTTAGCAAGCTGGGATAATAGTGCGATTTGATGATGAATGAGATCCTTGCATTCACATCAAGCTCATTGTTTTATATCAGTCGATTCCTTTCTGCTCAGCATTTAACCATACCGACATGTATCAAATCTGAGACTTGGTAATACTTTACTAACTAATTTCCATTAAAATTGAGTGGCAAAACACTGAATAACATTCAATCATTCTGATTATTTATCAAACAAGTATTTTTAAGCCATTTGAATGATTAATAATCACCATTTGTCTCGCTGTTTTTTCTGAAAGAACACGTAACACATTCAAACTACAGAATGAATCTACGTCACTTTTCTATGCTCTTTTTTGTTCAAAAAAGAAATGAGATCCAGTTCAAATATTTATCCATAACAGAATTAGTTGAAGCCAGCGCGTAAAAGCCTCAGAATGTCGCACTTTTCGTACCGATTTGTTTTCGGCGCGTTGTTATCTAACTCTACAATTGAGAATCATACATATGGGTTTTACCTCTTTAGGTCTATCTGCTCCAATCCTTAAAGCTATTCAAGAAAAAGGCTACGACACCCCTTCGCCAATTCAGGCAAAAGCAATTCCTGCTATTTTGGAAGGGAAAGACGTAATGGCAGCAGCGCAGACTGGTACAGGTAAAACTGCAGGCTTTACGCTACCGATTCTTGAGCGTTTATCGAACGGCTCTCGCGTTCGTGCTAACCAAGTTCGAGCACTGATCCTAACGCCAACACGTGAGCTTGCAGCTCAGGTGCAAGAAAACGTATTTATGTACGGCCGTCATCTTCCACTAAGCAGTGCGGTTGTTTTTGGTGGTGTGAAGATCAACCCGCAAATGCAGCGTCTTCGCAAAGGTGCGGATGTGTTGGTCGCGACACCAGGCCGCCTGATGGATTTGTACAACCAAAATGCAGTGAAGTTCGACCAACTGGAAGTGCTAGTACTGGACGAAGCAGACCGCATGCTAGATATGGACTTTATCCGTGACATTCGTAAGATCCTAGCACTACTACCAAAACAACGTCAGAACCTACTGTTCTCGGCGACTTTCTCGGATGAAATCCGCGACCTTGCGAAAGGCTTGGTGAACAACCCGGTTGAGATTTCCGTTAACCCGGCAAACTCGACGGCGAGAACGGTTGAGCAAAGCATCTACCCAGCAGACGTGAAGAAGAAAGCACCGATGTTGGTTAAATTGATCAAAGACGGCGATTGGAAGCAAGTGCTGGTGTTTACGAAAACGAAACACGGCGCAAACCGTCTGGCGAAGTTCCTGATCGAACAAAATCTACCGGCTGCTGCCATCCACGGCAACAAGAGCCAAGGCGCGCGTACCAAAGCACTGGCGGATTTTAAATCGGGTGAAATTCGTGTGTTGGTCGCGACGGACATTGCTGCGCGCGGTATCGATATTCCTCAATTACCACAAGTGGTGAACTTTGAGCTACCTAAAGTGGCAGAAGACTACGTTCACCGTATTGGTCGTACTGGCCGCGCGGGCGAAGTAGGTAAAGCGATTTCACTTGTATGTGCGCTAGAAGCATCTGAGTTGTTTGCGATTGAACGTTTGATTCAAGAAGTGCTACCACGTAAAGAGTTGGAAGGTTTTGCGCCAACCAATGTGGTACCAGAATCTAAACTGGATACTCGTCCAATCAAACCGAAAAAACCTAAGAAGCCGAAGAAACCAAAAGCGCCAAATGCTGCGGGTGAAAACGCTCCAGCAACCGAAAAGAAAGCAGGCAATGGTGCAAACAAACCTAAACGTCGCTTCAACAGTGGTAACAACGGCAACAAAAACAGCACCAACCAAGGCGGTGCGGGCAAGCCTAAAGGCAACCGTGAAGGCCAAGGTCGTGCAAACAGTAAACCAGATGACCGTAAACCTAACGGCAACAAGCCAAATAGCAATAAACCGAATGGAAATAAACCAAACGGTAATAAGAGTGGCAACGATGGTAAACCGTCTACTAACCGCAAGCCAAACAATGCTAAGTCTGCAGGAAACAAACCATCAGGTCAGCGCCGTAAGCCTCGTCCGCAGGCGGCAAACTAATCTGTAAACGGCCACCCGATAACAAATACAACAAAGCCGCTGAAAATCTCAGCGGCTTTGTTTTTCTTAGAACACAGTTTTTTAGAACACAGCTTTGTTAAAACAGCCTACATTATAGGTGTGATTCGAATATCTGCGATTTGCGCTTCGTTCTTTTCACCCTCAATACCACCAGCGTAGATGTAGGTTTCATTCGATGTGAGGTAACTCATATTGAAGTGATCCTTCAGCGCGATCTGATAGGTTTTCCCCTGCTCCAACGCCACTTCAATTGGCGTTGAGTAACGCATACCTTGGTTTTCACCAATATGGCCCATCTGCAAGTAACCTTGACCAACCACTTTACCTTCATCATCCAATACCTCTAACAATTTCACGGTGTTCGTGATGCCAGTATTAAGTTGCCCTAGGTTATTGTTGTACCAAGCATCGAACTGGTAAGTGCCCGTTACAGGAGCTGTAAACGACTCTGCACCTTTTACGATGCCGCTGTCTTTGCTCACCGTAACTGCCGATACATTGTCTTTGAGTGGCTGATATTCACCATCAAGTTTGATGCGGATCTCTTCACCGACACAAACCGGTTGGCTTGGGTTAGAACGGAAGCCTTTATCGTTAATGCTTTCAGCCAAATAACACGCAAAACCTGTTGGCGTATCGGAATAAGATTGAGCAATCACGTTCTTTTGAATCAGCTCGCCATTGCGATACAAGTTCACGTTGTACTTGCTCGTCACGTCAATCGAAACCGAATTATCAACGCTTTTTACCACCAATGTTGGCTCTTGCGGAGAATAAACGCGGCTGTCTTCACTCACATACGGTTTCACACCAGAAACTAAAGTAATGCTGCTATCTACATTCACAAGCGCGCCCAGTGTCACGTGGAAATGCCCCTCTTCGTCCATCGTGACATTTTCAACTGGGTAGTAGCCTGTTTCATCTTTGCTTACTTCAGGCAAGTCAATCGTTACCGAGTAGTTCTTTCCTTTGAAGGCAAAGTTTTCCAACGTGATTTGTTCAGACTGAGCCAACAAGTTATTGCGCACCCAACTTGTGATAAATGGCTTCACTTCCAACTTACCTGTTTCGGTATGGATGCCAAATAGGGTCTCTACCACCATGTTCAAGTAGCCACCCACAGACCAAAGCTGACGCTGAGAGTTAATCACTGGGCCATCCAAGCTCGGATCTTCGCCATGATCACTATGGATGATGAATGACTTACCAGAAAGCCACTCTAAGTTTTCCATGTTGGATAAATTGGTCGCTGTACCACGAACCAACGATTGAATGGCATTGTTCGCCGCAGCCACGTTTTGTGTTTGATGCGCGGCGCGCAAGCTGTACGCGGTAACAAATGGCCAAATTGCGCGGTTATGGTACACAGGCACATCCGGTTGTTGAGGGAAATAAACCGGCACGCCAAACTCACTGTGTGGGTAATTGGCCATGATTTGTTTCGCCTGCGCATCACTTGCCACGCCACTGATGATCGCAAGTGCTTCGCCCAACATGTCGTATTTGTCGACCGCGATGTCTTTGCCATTATCAAACAAATAGCTTACGTACATACCGCGTTCGGCATTCCAAAACTGCTCGTTGATAGCGGTTTTTAACTGCTCAGCCCAATCGGTGTATTTGACCGCGTTGGTTGAATCGTACTTCTCTGCCAACTTAGCCGCGAGCTGAATCGCGCGGTAGTGAACCACGTTTGTCGATAACGCTTTGCTGCTACCAATCGCATTGACATCGTTTGGCGTCCACGTTGAATACGTTTGCTCACGCCAATCAAGGAATGACTGCTCACCAGTGTATAAACCAGATTTCGCATCAAAAGCCGCCAGGCGATCGGCTTCAAGTGTATTGCTGATAGCGTTATATGCGCGCTCAGCAAACTGGTTGTACTCTTCTCCATCCAATGCCGAAAGTAAGCGTTCTGCACCAAGCGCCCAAGTCGTGCGGTCGGTACTGATTGGCCAGCTGCCGCCAGTGCCCGTGTCTTGCACAATCTGCTCGCCATCGTATTGCTGATCGGTCGTGTCGCGGAAAGCGGACAATTTGAAATTCAAACCATTTTGCACGCGAGTTGGATTCATCAATGCAAGCGAAAGGTCTGCTGCGTACGCCAAATCACGCGTCCACACGTAATGCCACTTCGCGCCCGTCTCAAAGACTTCCGCTTTGATTGGGTTGTTGTAGTTGTAATTGCCGTCTTTGATTTCAGAAACGGCAAGCTGGTCTAGCTCTTTCATCGTCAACGCAAACAACGCGTCAAACGCGACATCACCCGATACCACTCGCGGCCCTGTTTGTTCATTAATCACTAAGCCTTGGTCGAGCGCATCACGCAATTCTGTCGTCGTTGAAATACCAAATTCACGCAGTTCAGCTTTAGGATCTTTCACCGAGAAAATCACGGTATCACTCGAGTCATCGTAATTGGCGAACAGTTTCACTTCTTTACTCTGATGCCCTTCATGCACCATTGCAGGGTCGAGAATCGCATCAGAGTAGTATTTTTCCGCTTCTTCTTGCGTTGCTTTCGTCACAGTCATTGTCGCGCGACTTTCATCGGCAAAGCTCACAGAAAACTTGTAATACCCTTTGTCTTCAAACGTGATCTCAGAGTTACAATCATCGTTCATACACGCTTCATTCGTGTCTGGTTTTGGCAGGTACTCCTGAGCCTTATCGAACGTCGTGGGCTCCTCAAAATAGGTGTATTGGATCTGCCAACCCGGATCAGCAATCTTGAACTGATTGCTACCTCGAGCGACGCGCAGTACGGTTTCGTACTCGTTATTACCCAAATAGTTTAGCTTGGCATGCTCTGCCGTGCCCCAATCCCCATTTAAACCACGTAAATATAAGTCGGCTGAAATAATTGGTTTGTCGATCTGCACAGGCGCATCAGAGGAATCTGATCCACACCCAGCAAGACCAATACAAGACGCGACAGCTAGCGCAATAAAACTCGGTTTCATGTTCATCCCTTAGATTGTTGTTTTGGCGACAGTCTAAAGAACACCTTTTTGAGGGGAAAATAGGAAGTCAGGAGCGAGCTATAGATAACATCTATACGTCAAACCCCAACAGTGATGTAGATCTATGAAATGCGCATAATTTCAATCAAATGAGATTACAGATTTGTGATTTATAAATGAAATTGTGCAAAATACCCCTCATTCTTAGAGGGGAAAGAAAATGGACAAATCTCTGCAGCAATTTTTACTGGTTGCACGCTGCCAAAGCATCAGCGCTGCGGCAAGAATGGCAGGGTTAAGCCAGCCAACGGTAACAAGCAATTTAAAGAAGCTGGAAGAGAATCTCGGCGTGACGCTGTTTGAACGTCATCCTAATGGCATGGTGTTGACCGAATACGGACGCATCCTCTATCGCCATAGCAACGCGATGCAGCATGAATACAACCAAATGATGCAAAGCATTGATGAACGGAAACAGTACCAAGTCGGAAAAATTAAAATGGGTACTGGCGATGCGTGGTGGCCGCTGTTCGTCAAACAAGCACTCAATGAACATCTGACCAAACAGCCATCGGCATCTACGCACGTCGAATTTGGCAACCACTTAGGCTTGATGGATTCATTAATCAACGAACAGATTGAATTCTTCATCGGCCACGAGATTGTCGGCTTGTCGTCTAAATGCGATGTTACGTTTATTCCGCTATTTCAAACGGTTGATGCCTATTTTGTTTCCCCAAACCATCCACTGCTAGGTAAAACCGTCACCGAAGAGATGCTGCACGAATACCCTGCTCTTTCGGTCACTTATGACGCTAAGAAATTCGCTCACGTCATCGATAACCCAATCCCGAAACAAAATGAACGCGAAAGGCAGCAACTGGATGATAGACCGACTTACGAAGTGGATTCTCTGCTCGCCAGTATTGATGTACTGAAAGAAAGCGTCGCGGTGATGTCTTATACCGGCCACCTGAAACCGTATTTGGAATCCTTTGGCTTACGATGCTTAACCATGGAAAACGAACCAAACCCTGGCACCGTCGGGATTTATCGCCACCGCCGAGAAACCTCTGAATCGCATCTAGATCTGATTGCTGGTATCACTCAGCGCGCTAAATTGCTCAACTAGAAAGTCCAAAAACAGGCGAACTCTTTTCGGTTGATATTGGCGGCTTTGATAAATGACATGCAGATCCGCTTCAGCGCCTTGCGAAAAGGCGCTGAAGTTTTTCATATACCCATCCAAAACCGTTACTAAACGTTGTTGTTTTAGGTCTTGCTGAATATCTAAAATCGATTTCAACGCAATCCCCGCACCGTCCAACGCCCATTGTCGAATCACTTCACCATCATCAGAAAAGCGCTTTGGCGTGACCGTGATCGTTTGGTGAGACTCTTCATCTTTAAAGTGCCACGTTTTTAATTCTTCATTGCTGCGCACCATGGCTAAGCAGCGATGATCCGCGAGATCTTGAGGACAGTTGGGGATACCTTGCTTCAACAAATAATCAGGTGACGCGCACAGTACGCGTTGACTCGATGCCAGCTTGCGCGAAATGAGATTGCTGTCCGCTAACTCGCCGTAACGAATCACTAAATCGAGCCCCGATTCAGCCAAGTTCGACAAATTGTCATTAAGATAAAGATAAGGCGTCACATCCGGATATTGCTCAGAAAAAGCCGACACCATCGGCGAAATAATTTGTTTGCCAATATCTCGTGGAGCTGAAATTTTCAACGTTCCGCGCACTTCCGAAATACCCGTTTGCAGTAAGTTTTCCGTCTCTTTCACGCTATCAATGATGTTCAGACAAGCTTGATGGTACATTGCCCCTGCGTCCGTAAGTGATACGTGGCGTGTGCTTCGGTTGAGCAGCTTTACGCCATAGCGTTCTTCTATCGCTTGCAGCCTTGCCGTTACCGTCGCCGGAGACAAACCTAACTCCCTTCCCGCCGCTGCCAGACCTTGATGTTTAACGATGCTGACAAACAACGTCATATCCGAAAACTTATCCATCTTCGCGCCCTTATTATTTGGAAAAACTGAATAATCAATTCAGATATTACCCAATTATCAAATTAAATCGAATCCATATACTGACCCTATCGACATTGTTTAGACCCAGAACGTTATGTGACAGGGCAAAGTTAAACGCCGTAACGCTGTTCAACGCACAACAACACGCCCTGCCCAGCCAAGAGATAGGAAACAAAAATGAAACTGTACATTTATGAACATTGCCCCTTTAGCGCCCGCGTCCGTTTTGTTGCAGGCATGCTGAATATTCAGCTCGACGTCATCAACATTGCTTATGACGACGAGAGCACCACCACAAACATCATCGGCGCAAAACAAGTTCCTCTTTTGATCAAAGACAATGGTGAAGCCACGGCGGAAAGCTTAGACATCATCAACTACTTCCTTGAATTGGCATCTTCCAACGAAAGCAGCCAACCCTCAACACCGGTTTTAGACTGGCAAAAACAAGCGTTTTTACCGCTACAAAAAGTCGGGTATCCGCGTTGGTCAAACATGACATTACCGGAATTTGCAACAGAAACCGCTAAACAAGCATGGCGTGAAAAAAAAGAAACCGAAGCGTTAAATTTTGAAGCTTTGATTAACGATACACCTGCGATTGCGAAAGAAGTCGCCGCTTTGATAGAACAAACCAAACCCTTGCTCAACCTAAGTTCAGAAAAGCAAACATCACTGGTTGATCAGGCCATTATGTTCTCCATTCTACGCGGTTTTTTCAGTGCGCCCGAAGTGCAATGGGATCCAGCCGTACTTCACTGGATGGCAACCGCTCGTAAAGCGACCAACGTGCCAGTACTTATCTAAGGAGCGCAACATGAAACAAAGACCAAATAAGCTGTTTGAACCAGCTCAACTGAAATCGTTGTCACTACAAAACCGTATTGTCATGGCACCAATGACTCGCGCACGCACCACTCAGCCGGGCAACATCCCGAATGAGATGATGGCAACGTATTATCAACAGCGCGCTTCTGCCGGGCTGATCATTTCCGAAGCCACACAAATTTCGGACGATTCTCAAGGCTATTCGTTCACACCAGGCGTTTACACCGATGCGCAAGTGGCGGGCTGGCAGGGTGTGACCCAAGCGGTCAAATCACAAGGCGCAGCGATGTTTTGTCAGCTATGGCATGTGGGCAGAGTGTCTCACCCAACATTCCAAAATGGTGAACAGCCTATCGCACCATCTGCGCTCGCTCCGGTAGAGACGCAAGTTTGGATTGCAGATGAACAAGGCAACGGCAATATGGTCGATTGTGTTGAGCCACGCGCAATGACACAAGCGGATATCAACCGAGTTGTCGGTGATTTCGCGAACGCAGCCAAACGCGCCATTGAATCGGGTTTTGATGGTGTAGAAATCCACGGCGGGAATGGGTATCTGATAGACCAGTTCTTAAGAACCAATTCAAACCATCGAACAGACAACTACGGCGGTTCACGAGAAAACCGTATCCGTTTTCTTATCGAAGTAGTGGATGCAGTTATCGCCGCTGTTGGTGCGCATCGAGTTGGAGTGAGATTGGCACCATTCATTACGTTTAAAGATATGGACTGCCCAGATATCGTGCCAACGATCTTAGAGGCATCAAAACAGCTACAGGAGCGCGACATTGCCTACTTGCACTTGTCCGAGGCCGATTGGGCCGATGCACCAACGATTCCCGAGACGTTTCGAATCGAACTTAGAAAGCGCTTTCGCAACGCTATCATTGTCGCAGGTCGCTACGATCCTCAACGAGCAAACGAAGTGTTAGAGAAAGGCTACGCGGATCTTGTCGCATTCGGACGACCATTCGTAGCAAACCCAGACTTAGTCTCTCGCTTGCAACATCACCATCCGTTGGCAGAACTCGATGGCTCAACGTTGTTTGGCGGAAACGAACGAGGCTACACCGATTACCCTGCTCTGCAACAGGAATGCGCAGAACAGGCCTGATAAAAAAGCCCCAACCTGGCTGCTACGGTTGGGGCTGTCACCAAACTAAAATGGTTTTTGGCTGGCTTAAGCCGGCTAAGAGTTAAATCACTTCTAACGCGCCGCGGCGCCAAGGTTCGATAACGACTTTAATATGGTCATTTGGCGTCATTAACTGTCTAAACGCATCTTCCACACCATCGATTCCCACTTTGGCGGTAAGCATTTTCTGCCAAGGCAACTTGTGTTCGGCAATCGCTTGTAGGCATTGCTCAAACTCGTGCGGTTGATAGTAATAAGAGAATCTCAAATCGAGCTCTTTTACGGTCGCGTACGCGTAGTTAATGATTGCGGGTGTCGTATGGATACCCGAGATGACGATTCGCGCTCGGGCAGGAGCGCGGCGCATAAAATCGTCAATCAAGGTATGCTTGCCCACACACTCATAAATGACCAGACGTGAGTTCATCGCGTACTGCTCACCAACGGCGATCTCGTCTTCCTTGGTCGGGTTGATCAATCGATTTGCGCCAAACTCGCTAGCAAGTTGCAGCTTCTCTTCCTGAAGGTCGACCGCAAGAATATTGATCACACCTCGTTGTTTCAGTGCAGCAATCACCGCCAGCCCTATAGGGCCGCAACCGACAACCAGCGCTGTATCTTCCGTTTCGATTTCACTGCGATTGACCGCATGCAAACCGACCGCCAGCGGCTCGGTTAACGCTGCCGCTTCAGACGGCATTTCGTCGGGCACTGGCAGTAGGAGCGCTTCATCAAGTAGGAAATACTCAGAGTAAGCGCCGTAAGTACCCGGAGTGACACCAACGCCTGCGCCATTTTGGCTGAGCAACATCGGCACAGAGGTGACTCGGCTACCGACAGGCAACGTTTGCTGCGTGTCAGCGCCGTATTCGACAATTTCCGCACAGAACTCATGTCCCAACATCACTTGAGCGTGCTCACCTACTTCATCAGGCATCAATCCAAGCTGGTGGAATACATCAAATACTTCATCGGCGTGTCGAGTAATGTGTAGGTCGGAGCCACAAATCCCACAGGCAAGGCTGCGAACCAACACTTGTCCTGCTGCGGGCTGGGGTATTTCGACTTGCTGCAGGCGGACACAGCCATCCAGCATTACGATACTGTTCATCTGTTGCATGGGGTTACTCCGCTAGCTCATCGCTGAGACCAGCAATCGCACCCGGTTTGATGTAGCGCGCGGTGAAGCCTTGTGCTTTCGCTGTTGCAATAACAACTTGCTCAATCCAACCTGCGTCCATGATGTTGAGAAAGTTACCCTCTTCGTCAAAGTTAATGTTCGCACCTTGGATCACCATAAAGCCATCTGCACCACCCGACTCTTCTGGACAGTGGAAGGTATGAATCGAACCACCTGGCTCATATAAATAGCTACCTGCGGTTTGAACTTGGTCTGGGTATTCAATGTAGTGCCAAGCGCCGCTTAGGGTATAGAAGTGCACCACACCAGTGTGGAAGTGCTTAGGCAGAGTGATACCCGGTTTGAATTTGGCACGAATCACCCAAGTACCGTTTTCTGGGTCAAGAAACAACGGATAAACATCAACACCCGGTAACGCGTCTTTAATGATCGACTCTTCAGTAGTATTAAGAGTTAATAGGAAATCTTGATGCTGAATAACTTCTGGTAATGACATAACTTACATCCTCACTATTGCTGTAATTTGGCGTGCTCGCCTATTCCATCTATCCCATGAGCGGGTACTTAAAATTCTCGAAACCGTCAGATGCGCTAATGGTGCAGCCGTTGATACAGTTGGCTTTCTCGCTGACAAGAAACGCCACCACGTTGGCAATCTCTTCTGGTTGCGTGAAGTTTTGACGCATCTGTTCTTTGCGGATGTGGTTCCACAAGCCAATCTCTTCGTATTGCCTTAACATCGGAGTATCAACGCGTCCCGGAGCGACCGCGCACACACGAATATCCAGAGGCGCTAACTCTAAAGCGGCGCATTTGGTCATCATATCGACTGCGGCTTTGCTGACGTTGTAGGTAAACGTCATCTCGGAGGCCATTTGGGCGTAAACGGAAGAGGTATTGAGGATCACGCCCGGTGTCCCTTGCGCTTGGAATTGTCGTCCAGCGGCGAGAATTCCATAGTAAACGCCGTTTTGGTTGACTTTAGAGATAGGCTCAAAGTCGGCGATAGGATCATGTTCAAGCAGAGGTTTCGGTGCGCCGATACCTGCATTGTTGACCATGATGTCAAGTGAGCCAAATTGTTCGCCCGCGTACTTCACCATGGCTTCGACTTGTTGGTAATCGGTGACGTCCGCAACAAAGGTTTCCAACTGCTTAGGGCCAAAACTTGCGTACATTTGCAGTGATTGCTCTGAAATATCGACAGCAAGCACTTTGGCTCCTTGCTCTCTTAGCTTTGCAATAATAGCTTGCCCAATTCCACCCGCAGCGCCAGTCACGATGGCAGTTTTATTGATAAGTTCCATACAGCTTCTCATCCATGCGTTGTTGTTATCGAAATGTAACTTAGATCAACTCACTGGCACTCACTTGACCTTTTACGAAGTAAATTTGATATATTGCGATTTACAATCTGTTAACACTTTAAAATCGAGACATGTATATCGTACGAAGTGGCGCTGCCGATAAATTTGATAGCTTGGTTTCAGAATTAGGTCAGAATCCGCAAGAGATAATGGCCGCTGTTGGCCTGTCTGCCGCGCAGTTTCGCGATCCCGATACCTATCTCGCCTACCCTAGGTTGGCTGAATTACTGGAAGAAGCGGCTGCTCGTTGTCAGCAACCGTTGTTTGGTGCGTTACTCGCCGAGCGCCAAAACCTGCAAAGTTTAGGCGACTTGCCGATGCTGGTTTCCCGTGCTGAAACGGTCGGTGATGCATTGGCGCGGGTGAATGATTATCTCTATCTGCATTCGTCAGGCGTTACTCTCAACATGACGCCACAAGATGATTGGGTACGATTGTCGCTCAATATTGATGTGAATAGTGACCGCGGCATTGCGCAGTTGATGCAGCTCAGTGTGTCACACTTAGCCATGTTTATCGCCAGTTTGCTCGATATTGAAGCAAGCCACTTCGCGCTACATTTGACTCAACACGCAACCTTGGAAGTAGAGCAAAGCAAGTTTGCCCAACAGAACAAACTGCGTTTCGGTGATAAGTTTGACGGTATCCTACTTAAAGCGAGTCTGCTTAACGCTAAGAACCACCAAGACGAAGACGCACTAGAGCGCCATTTTCAGCAACACCTCAAAGAGCTGCAAACTCGCTATCCCAACAATCTTAGTGACCAAGCGGCCAATATGATTGGTCGTTTGCTATCGACTGGAGAATGCAGCGTCGAGCGCGTTGCAAGAGCATTGGATCTGCATCCGAGAATGCTGCAAAACAAGCTGAAACAGCAGGGCACGAGTTATCGACAGCTATTACAGCAAGTGCGTCAGGATTTCGCCGAGCAGCGTTTAAGTGAGAATATTCAGAGTATTACCGATATCGCGTTGCAACTGGGCTATGCAGAAACTGCGGTATTCAGCCGCCACTTTCGCAGTTGGACAGGAAAGTCGCCTAGCCAATGGAGACTGGAGAACAGAATAAGTTGAACCAGTTTGAGAGCATAGATTAAAAAGCCGCCGATATTCAGCGGCTTTGAGCGTTTAGTCGATACTATCTAAACGCTAAATCACGTAAGAAAAGTGAAATCGAAGGGAAGAAAATCAGCATAACAGAGACCAAAAGCAAGATGAACACAAACGGTGGTGTCCCGCGAATCACTTCCACATAAGGACGTTTAAACACGGCAATCGCGGTAAAAATATCACAACCGAATGGCGGCGTTGCAGAACCTATCGCTGCTTGCAAGGTCACGATGGTGCCGACAAGTACTGGGTCAATGCCAGAGGACTTAATCACAGGTGCAAAGATAGGGATCAAAATCAGCATCACTACGATTGGATCAACGAACATACAACCAATAAAGAACGCAATTGAAATAACGACCAGTAACTCGGTCTGCGAAAGATCATTAATCCCGATCATACCCAACAATTCTTGCGGGATCTGGGCAAATGAAATTACCCAAGAAAAAGCAGCCCCTGCTGCGACTAAGATAAATACCACCGCGGTAACCATGCCCGTAGAAAGCGCGATTTCGCCAAGCTCCTTCCATTTCACTTTACGGAAGATAACCATTTCTAATAACACAGCGTACAACACCGAAACCGACGCCGCTTCGGTAGGGCTAAATACTCCAGCATAAATACCGCCAACAGTAATGATCGGAAAACCAAATGGTAAAACCGCTTTACGTATTGTGGTCCAACGTTCTTTCCAGCTGGCTCGCGGGGCATTTTCTACAGAGCTTTTGCCTGCATAAAAATAACAGTAGGCAGAAAACATCAATAAAATCACGATCGCCGGTCCAATACCAGCAATAAACAGCTCAGCAACCGATGTTCCAGACACCACACCATAGATGATCATACCGATACTCGGTGGAATAAGGAGCGCTAAGTCAGAGGCGTTAATAATCAAAGCCAGAGCAAAGCTGTCTTTGTAACCATACTCCAACATTTTCGGTCGCATAATAGAGCCAACAGAAACAACGGTGGCTTGTGTAGACCCAGATACCGCACCAAACATCGCACAGCTAAGCGATGAGGTGATCGCCAGACCGCCACGAACGTGCCCAACAAACGCCATTGCGACATCTAGCAAGCGCGTTGCTGCCACGCCTCGGGTAATAATTTCTGCCGCGAGAATAAACATCGGTACTGCGATCAACGCAGCGGGTTTGATGCCAGCAAGCATTTGCTGGATCATAAAATCTGGCCCCAGACCAAGAAAAACAATAAATCCCAACATGGTCGCCGCTAATAGCGGTACCAACATCGGAAAGCCAAAAGCCAACAACGTGATCATCGTTGCAACAAGAGCGGTCGTCATAGCGCTTTCTCCTGCTTAGTGGCAGAGCCGATGCCATCTGGTCGAGATGAGCGTGAAAGCTTTGTCAGCGTTATAAAACGTTTGATATGGCGACCACCCACACGCGCGAACTGAACCGTGCTAAAGAAAAGGCCAACCGGTGCGATTAAGTACACCCAACTCAAAGGTACTTGCATTGCAGGAGAAAGACGCCCCATTTGGCTCACCTTGCCAATGTATTGCCACGAATACCAAGTTAGTACCGCCACCAATGCAGCGGTGAGTAAATAAATAATGCCGTTGGCTAAAGTTTGTATACGCTTTGGAAGCATATCGGTAAATGCCGTCATACGGATATGGCGAGATTGGCGGGCAGCATAACTGCAACCAATAAACGTGACGGCGATAATGAGGAAATAATTGAGTTCTTCTGAAAAGTAGATGCTTTGGCTAAAGAGGTAGCGCCCTAATACGTTAGCAATTGAGTTCAACGCAATAAGAAGCACCGAGCCAATGAGCAGTGCCGCCTCCGCTTTCTGTATATATTTATCTAGCCACTGAAAAATCCCTTTCATCCGCGCTGCTCCTGATCAACAAAAATGTTAATGAAACGTTATCTTTTTCATGACAATCAAGTCAATCAGGTGAATAAGAAAGATTTTCTGAACTTGGCGCTTTCGCAGAAAAAATTGGTCAGAGCATACTGCTCAGACCAAAAAGTGAGAGGTTGGAGGGTTTGTATCGAGAATTTCTGCAATAACAGATAACCCATGCTTGATGTAGCCTCGATTAGTCTCTGCTCCCAAACTGATTCGCACGTAAGGCATTGGCTGATTAGTATCGAGAACAAAAGGTTTATACCCCGTGATCTGCACCCCAGAACGCTTAGCCGAAGCGACCAGATCATCACTGCTCCACTGCTCAGGTAACCTCAACCAAATGTGCTGACCATTCGGGTGTGAGCTATAAACATGCCCTTCTAAAGTGGCTTTTGCTATTCGCTGGCGCTTGGCAAATTCATTGACTTGAAATCGAATAAGTCGATTTAATGTACCGTTCTCGATCCACAAATGAGCGACTTCAAACGGTAGCGGGGTCGCAGACCAACTCGTCGCTGCTAAACGGCCAATCGCATGCTGCAAAAAATGACGTGGGACCGTTAAATAGCCCGTACGCATACCTGGCGCTACGACTTTGGTTAAACTGGTGACATAAAAAGCCTGCTCGGGTAACAGTGCGGCGAGAGGTGGGACACGATTCGGCTCTAGTGCCCCATACACGTCATCTTCAATCACGTAGATCTCATACTGCTTCGCAATATTTGCTATCGCCTCTCGGCGCGAAATGTCCATATGCGCACTATTCGGATTGGCCATGCTCGGTGTGCAACACAGCGCCTTGATTGGCTTGTGTTTACATGCCCATTCAAATGCATCCGGCGTGATACCAAACTCATCCATCTCAAGCGGTTGTAACTTAAATCCAAGCATTCTCGAGCGAGAGATCAAGCCATGATCGACTAAGTGGCCACAAGCGACTAAATCACCGTGTTCAACAACGGTGCTTAAAGCCAAGGTCAAGCCATGGCATGCACCATTTGTGAGTAATATTTGATCGGTACCAACGTCTAACCCTTGGCTACTGAGAAATCGCGCTCCGGACTCAATATGATGAGGCTGACCTGTTACTGGCTTTGCTTTACTGATCAAACTGCGATTGTTTGTTTGCCCAGCAATTTCCATTAACGCCTGATTAAAAAGCGTAATGTGGCGATCGGTTACTACCGGATGAGCGATCGACATATCAATTTCATCCGGCGTTTCTTTCATCTCTTGCGTCAGCATGAACTCCGTGTCCGTGCTTTCATCCACAAAGCCTGACTTTACAAACGTACCGTTTCCCACCCAAGACTCGAGCGCACCTTTTTTCTCCGCATAACCATATGCATGGCTGACGGTTTGTACGCTCACGCCAATTTGCTCCGCAAACTCACGATGTGTGGGTAGTCGAGTACCGGGTTTTAGGTAACCACTGCGGACACATTCGACAAGATAATTGCCAATGGAGATGTACTTAGCGGTGCCTGGGCGAATGATCGGGTTCAAAGAAATTGTCATGACACAATATTGTAATTGATTCATTTTTAATGCTCATTGTAACTTCAATTTAACAAATGGCGAGTTTTTAGCCATCAAATGCGGTGTAATGCACAAAAATGAGCCACAATTGTAATGATTGACATGAGAAATATAGATTCAACAAAAATGTTAAATGGCATCGTTTAATCCAAACCCAGCCGCAGTGGTGAGTTGCAATAGTTTTTAAACGCAGGTCTGGCTGACCTGGTGGAAGGTAGAAATACCTCAACGTCTCCGAAGGCCCATAAGGCGTCGGATTTTTAACAAGGAGAAAATATGAGAGGCGTTGCTTTGCATTTTACACTGGATGAGTTCCAGGACCGATTAACAAAAGTTCGGCAGTCGATGGAAGAACGAGAGCTGGATGTCCTTATCATTCACGACCCTTCTAACATGGCATGGCTGACAGGTTATGACGGTTGGTCTTTTTATGTCCCACAATGTGTCGTTGTAGGATCATCTGGCGAGCCTGTTTGGTTTGGGCGCTGCCAAGATGCCAATGGGGCATACAGAACTGCGTATATGTCGGCAGAAAATATCACCTACTACCCAGACCATTATGTGATGAACCCACCATTGCACCCAATGGATTTTCTGGTAGAAGCGGTACTCGCCCCACGTCTTTGGGATCGCGGCCGTATCGGAGTGGAAAAAGATAACTATTACTTTAGCGCCACTGCTTACGAGTCACTCACCACGCACTTACCGAATGCTCAACTTCTCGATGCAACCGGGCTAGTCAATTGGTGTCGCGCCGTTAAATCTGATCAAGAACTGGCTTATATGTACCGCGCAGCTCGCATTGTTGAAAACATGCATCGCGTCGCGTTCGATATGATCGAGCCAGGATTGCCGAAACATCACCTTGTCGCCGAGATTAACCGCCAAGCAGTACTTGGGCATGAAGATCACTTTGGCGATTACACCGCGATCGTGCCGCTTTTGCCATCTGGTTCTGATGCTTCTGCACCTCACCTAACGTGGGATGATAGACCTTTCAAAAAAGGCGAAGGTACTTTTTTCGAAATCGCTGGCGCGCATCGCCGTTACCATTGCCCACTCTCTCGTACTATTTTTCTTGGGGAACCGGACGACAAATTCAAACGTGCAGATGAAGCATTAACTTTAGGTCTCGAAGCAGGCTTAGAAGTCGCAAGACCAGGCAATACTTGCGCCGACATCGCCAACGCATTGAACCAAGTTCTGGATAAAGCAGGATTCTCACGTGAAGGCGCCCGCTGTGGTTACCCAATTGGTCTGAGCTACCCTCCTGACTGGGGCGAACGAACCATGAGCTTGCGAGACACCGATAAAACCGTATTAAAAGAAGGCATGACATTCCACTTTATGCCGGGGCTATGGTTTGAAGATTGGGGGTTAGAAACCACCGAAAGCATTGTGATCACCCGTGATGGTGCAAAAACACTGTGTGATTTTCCACGCCACTTATTTGTTAAACACTAATTTTTCAAACCGTAAGTTCTGTTGAACTAGGCTTAAGAACAAAAAGGACTCGATATGCAAAAGAGCTCGATCACAGCCACCGTAGACTTTGACCGAGAAGGCGTGCAGCACGGCTTTTTAGCGCTGCCCTATTCCCATGATGACTCCGCTTGGGGAAGCATCATGATACCTATCACCGTGATCAAAAATGGTCACGGGCCAACGGCGCTGCTTACTGGCGGTAATCATGGTGATGAATACGAAGGTATTACCAGCCTGCTTAAATTGGCAAACTCGCTTCAAGCAGAGCAAATCCAAGGTCGCGTCATTATTGTGCCAATGATGAACTTACCTGCGGTACAAAATGCCTCGCGCACATCGTCTATCGATAAAGGGAATTTAAATCGCAGCTTTCCCGGAAACCCTGTAGGCTCAGTGACCGAAAAAATCGCGGATTACTTTACTCGTTACTTAGTACCCATGTGCGACTTTGCGTTAGACATTCATTCAGGTGGTAAAACGTTAGATATCGTGCCTTTCGCCGCCGCCCACCGCCTCGACAACCTCGATCAAGAAGAAGCATGCATCTTAGGTGCGAAACTGTTTGGCGCACCTTACACCATGATCTTGCTCGAAATGGACGCCACCAGCCTGTACGACACCGCAGTGGAATCTCAAGGCAAAATCTTCGTCACCACAGAGCTCAGAGGTGGCGGAACCAGCACTCCAGAAACCATCGCTTATGCCGACCGTGGTATTCGTAACTTCTTGCGTTTTTCGGGCAACTTATCAGGTGATTACGAAAAACCAACCCTGCCAACTAGGTTGCTTGATATGCCCGATGCAAGTTGCTACGTGCAAAGCCAGCACAACGGTATCACCGAATACTTATTTGAGCTTGGCGATACCATCAAACAAGACGATGTACTGGCAAGAATCTATTCAACCGAGCGTACAGGGAGCGACCCAATCGAATACAAAGCGCAGCGCAGTGGGATTTTTGCTGCACGTCGTTTCCCTGCCATGGTCAACATTGGTGACACGGTCGCCGTAATTGCCGAAGACTGTGGCGAATTAAACTAACTCTTACTAGGGCGTATTGACCTTTCGCGGTTAAATTTTGTTCGAGGTAAAATCGTTTTAGGCGCGGCGAAGACTATGCAGCCTAGTCATTCTAAGCAAATGGTCTTCAACAAAGCATAAAACGATTTTTGCGGGGGCGCCTAGCTCGAACCCTTCGGGCAGCCTTTGTGGTTCATTTCTACTGCGTTATCGGCTTTTTATGCAGGCCACCCACAAATCGCTGCAAAAATCAGCTCGAAAGGTCAACACGCCCTAAACACGACACAACATCGGGTCTGGTGTATCACCTGCCGTTGGTGAATTGACTCACAAACTGATTAAGGAAGAAATGGATGAATCCGATGAAACACAGCTACCTAACGAGTGCCATACTGATCGCTGCCAGCTTTGCCACCAGCAATGTTTATGCAGAGACGTGGAAATTCGCTCTAGAAGAAGTCAAAGGCTCGGTGCAAGATGCTTATGCGCAAGAGTTTAAAAAGCGCATCGAAAATGCAACCGATGGCGACGTCACAGTGGAAGTCTATCCATACGGCACATTAGGTCAGTCAGAAGATCTTACCGAGCTTACTGCGAACGGTATTATCCAATTTACCAACGCATCGCCAGGTATTTTTGGTTCATTCGTGCCCGAAATGCAGGTTTTCTCCATCCCTTACCTTTTGTCGCAAGACAATGATGTGAATAAAAAAGTGCTGAGTTCAAGCCCTACTATCTATGACACACTCGGCGGAAAGCTAGAACAGAAAAACCTCAAACTTCTCACTATGTATCCAGAAGGTGAAATGGTGTGGACGACCAACCGTGAGATTCGTTCTCCAAAAGATTTTGATAACTTCAAAATACGCGTGATGGCATCGCCAATGCTGGTTGAGGCTTATAAATCGTTTGGAGCCGACCCTACGCCTTTGCCCTACTCAGAAGTCTATGGTGCTCTGCAACTTAAAATGATCGATGGTCAAGTAAACCCCGTTTTTGCTATCGAAGAAATGAAGTTCTACGAAGTGAATGACTACATGATCTGGGCAGGACAACAACAATTTACTACTACTGTCATTACCAACAACAGCTGGTTCGAAACCCTCCCACAAGACCGCCAAGATCAGGTCAATAAAGTCATCGCTGGTATGACTGACTTTATATTTGAAAAACAGGATGAGTTTAACCAAAAACGTCTTGATCAAATTAAGCAAGCAAAACCAGATATGCAGATGATCAAACTCGACAGTGACGAACGTGCAGCATTTAAACAAGCCTCTATGCCGATGCGGGACAAATACATCGAGCTTACAGGCGACAGCGGTAAAGCAGTGCTGAGCTCACTGGAACAAGAGTTCAATCAATAACAGAAAAAGGAGTGGCCTTCGGGCCACCTTATAGCGGTTGACCAGTCATCAACTATTCTGAACTGATTGGTATTTTACAGGGAGACCAATTATGCGCCTCGATCGCTACGACGTAAAAATTCTACAAATACTTCATGACAATGGCCGTATTACCAAATCTCACCTTGCCGAGGCCATTAACCTATCCGTGAGCCCTTGCTGGGAGCGTGTCAAAAAACTGGAAGAAGCAGGCATCATTGAAGGCTACGGGGCAAAAGTAAATACCGATGTTTTGTTCAAACGAACGTCGGTCATGGTTGAAGTTACGCTCAAAGAGCACAGCGCCCAAGCGTTCAAACGTTTCGAGCAACTGGTTCAACACTCACCAGAAGTCACTGATTGTTATGCCACAGGCGGCGGTGTCGATTACATCCTCAAAATTCAGTCGGAAGATATTGATCAATATCAGCGGCTTATCGACAACTGGTTAGAGTCAGAAGTGGGCATTGAGCGCTACTTTACTTACATCGTGACGAAAACAATCAAACGTGATGCAGGCACATTAGAAGTGAACCAAAACGCCTTGTTCTAAAAGGGAAAACACGCTTAAAAGACAACCAGAAAAATCACCATATCTAACGGTGTGGAAAAGAAAGTTTTGATGGTTTAAACCTCGGCATCAGAAATTATTTCGGTCACTTCTCCATTACAGTTTAACTATGGACAACGACGCTGGGAGAAGGACTCATGACAGCACTGCACAGCTTACATGCTGAGGAATTAAAAGCCTCACACGACATGATGGCGATAATGAAAGACGTACGTTTGGTGAGAGGTTTAGCGTACGTAAATGGCAAATGGGTAAGTGGTGACCAATTTCATCCGGTGGATAATCCAGCGGATGGGACGGTCATCGGCTACATTACCAAGCTATCTCAGCAACAACTCTATCAAGCGATTGATGAAGCCGACCAAGCCTTTCGTCAATGGCGAAAAATGCAAGCAGAAGAACGCGCTGAAATTCTCATGCGTTGGCACGATCTGATTTTAGAATCAAAACAAGATCTTGCTCGTTTGATGGTTATGGAGCAAGGCAAAACATTAGGTGATGCTTTGGGTGAAATCGACTACGGCGCATCCTTTGTTCGTTGGTTTGCAGAGGAAGCACGCCGCAGCTATGGCGAAACCATCCCAAGTCATATTCCGAATGCGCAGCTATCGACGGTACGCGAACCGATTGGTGTCGCAGCTCTGATTACACCATGGAATTTTCCTAATGCAATGGTCACCCGTAAAGCCGCCGCAGCATTAGCGATAGGCTGTCCGGTGCTCATCAAACCTGCCAGTGAAACGCCTTTCTCCGCATTGGCCTTGGCAGAATTAGCAGACCGAGCCGGCTTTCCACCTGGTGTATTTAACGTGATCACTGGCGATGCGGTGATGGTGTCACAAACCTTGTGTCACTCCGATAAAGTCAAAGCACTCTCGTTCACAGGTTCAACTCGAGTGGGTAAGTTGCTGCTGCGCGACGCGGCACAAACCGTGAAGAAGTGCAGTATGGAGCTCGGCGGTAATGCCCCTTTCATCGTGCTGCCAGATATGGATGTCGAGCAAGCAGCCAAAGCTGCCGTGGATGCCAAGTTTCAAACAGCAGGACAAGACTGCTTGGCCGCAAACCGTATTTTCGTCCCCGAAGATAAGTACGAAGCATTTTTGGAAGCGTTTGCCAAAGAAATGAGCCACATCGTTTTAGGCAATGGTTTAGATGAAAAAGCCACCATGGGGCCGCTGATCAATCGCACTGCGGTGGATAAAGCGCATGATTTGGTGCGTGACGCACTCGACAAAGGCGCGCGATTGGTAGCGGGATACCACCAGCCCGTACCAGGCGAAAACTTCTTCGCGCCGACATTGCTGGCCGATGTCACCCCTGATATGGCGGTGTATCGCGAAGAGAATTTTTGTCCTGTGGCAGGCGTATTGCCTTACCAAGACTTAGATACCGTGATTGAAATGAGCAACGACACTGAGTACGGCTTAGCTGCCTATGTTTATGGCCACGATATTCACCAAATTTGGCGCTGTATGCGTGGTTTGGAGTTTGGCATGGTGAGCGTGAACTCCGTCAAGATGACTGGGCACCCTATCCCATTCGGCGGTGTGAAACAGTCTGGACTTGGACGAGAAGGCAGTCGCCACGGCTTTGAAGAATACAGTGAAATCAAATACTGCTGCTTAGGCGCTTTACCAACCGTCAGTGGCAGTTAAGGCACGAAATATGGATATCCAATTATTCGAGGAGAAGGATCATGAGCAACAAAACCCAACAACTTTTAGAGATCGACCGTCAGAGAGTATTTCATGCCTCAACCCACCTGAAGCAGTATGCGGCTGGGGAGCTTTCGGGAAGAATTATCTCGAGCGGAAGCGGAATACGCATCACCGATTCAGAAGGCATCGAGCTGATAGACGGCTTTGCCGGGTTGTATTGTGTGAACATTGGCTATGGCAGGACTGAAATGGCCGATGCTATTTATGAACAAGCCAAAGAGCTGGCGTACTACCACACTTACGTCGGTCATACGAACGAAGCACTAGTGACACTGTCAGATCGCATCATCAAAATGGCGCCTGAAGGCATGAGTAAAGTCTACTACGGCATGTCAGGCAGCGATGCGAACGAAACTCAACTTAAGTTGGTGTGGTATTACAACAATGCTCGTGGTCTACCAGAGAAGAAAAAAATAATCTCCCGTGATCGCGGCTACCATGGCTCAAGTATCGCTTCGGGTTCAATGACAGGGCTACCTCTGTTCCACGCACATTTTGATTTACCGCTTGAGCGCATCAAGCACACCATGGCGCCGTATTACTATCGCCGTGAAGACGAGAGTATGTCTGAGCTTGAATTCTCTCAATATTGTGCGGATCAACTCGAAGCGATGATCTTGGAAGAAGGCCCTGAAACGGTGGCAGCGATGATTGCGGAACCAGTGCTCGGTACTGGCGGTATTGTGCCACCACCAGAAGGGTACTGGCAGGCGATTCGTAAAGTACTAGACAAATACGATGTACTCTTGATTGCGGATGAAGTGGTCTGTGGCTTTGGTCGCCTCGGCTCCGATTTTGGCTCACTGCACTACGACATGAAACCGGATCTCATCACGGTAGCGAAAGGGTTAACCTCAGCGTATCAACCGCTGTCTGGCGTGATCGTCGGTGAACGAGTTTGGAGTGTGCTAGAAAACGGCACCGACCAATGGGGTGCTATCGGACATGGTTATACCTACTCCGGTCACCCAATGGGAGCGGCAGCCGCGAACTGTAACCTCGATATCATTGAACGTGAAGGCTTGGTGCAAAACGCAGCCGAAGTCGGCGCTTACTTGCAGCAACGTATGGCGGAGACGTTTAACGATCATCCATTGATCGGTGATACTCGTGGCGTTGGCTTGTTGCATGCGTTGGAGTTTTCTTCAGACAAACTCCGCCGAGCACACTTTGATCCAAACTTGAAAGTGGGTCCGCAAATAGCGGCGGCCTGTTTAGAGCAAGGCTTAATCGCTCGCGCCATGCCACATGGTGACATCCTCGGCTTTGCTCCACCGCTTATCGCGAATCGTAATGACATCGACACTATTGTCGACAAAGCGCACCAAGCGGTCAATAAAGTGATGGATAACCTCGTCACGTCTAAACAGTGGCAGCCAAAATAGCCGCGAATTAACCAACTCACAAACCTACCAATGATTACCGCCCCCTCTGACCAAATTAGAGGGGGCGGTCCTAAGAGACGTACTACATGGAAACACAAGCAATCTTTGCCGCAAAGAAAGCGATTAACGGATTAGTCAGTCGCACACCATTACTTCACTCACCACGGTTATCGCAACAATATCAATGTGAAATTTGGTTAAAACTGGAAACACTACAACCTATTGGTGCTTTTAAATTGCGTGGAGCGACTCATGCCATGAACAAACTGAATGAGGAACAAAAACAACATGGCGTCGTCACTTGCTCTACTGGTAACCACGGCCGTGCCGTGGCTTATGCTGGGCAACGACTAGGAGTCCGCACCGTGATTTGTATGTCCAATTTAGTGCCACAAAACAAAGTCGACGCAATTAAAGCATTAGGCGCAGAAGTTAGAATAGTTGGTCAAGCTCAAGACGACGCGGAGCGAGAAGCATTGAGGCTAACAGAAGAAGAGTCGATGACCTATCTCTCACCATTCGAACACCCAGACATCATCGCCGGACAAGGGACCATTGGGCTAGAAATCATTGAAGATCTTCCTGATGTCGACGTCATTTTCGCCGGGTTATCTGGCGGCGGATTGATTGGTGGTATTGGCTTAGCCGCAAAATCAAACAGCAGCAAAGTGAACGTGTATGGCGTTTCCATGGACAAAGGCGCTGCGATGGTAGAAAGCATTAAAGCAGGAAAACCAGTACAAGTTGAAGAGCACGAATCGTTTGCTGACAGCTTAGGTGGCGGCATAGGTTTAGACAATCGCTATACCTTCAAACTCGTGCAAGAAGTCATGGATAAAGCGTTTTTAGTCAGTGAACACAACATCGCCAAAGGCATGGCAGATATTTTCGATGCAGAAAAATTTGCCGTAGAAGGCGCGGCCGCAGTGGGGCTTGCCGCCATTCACCAGCATCAACTGGACTTACGCGGTAAGAAAGTCGTTTTGGTGCTCAGTGGAAAAAACGTCTCTTCAGACACTTTTGAGACGGCATTAAAAATTGGCCGCCAAGTCAAAGAATAACCGAGGTCGTGCGAATGAAAATCTATAATAAATCTCAGATAGAGCAAGTGACTCAGTTAGATCTTAATGCGTTAGCGGCCGTGGAAAATGGCTTCAAAGCGCTTGGGCAAGGCAACGTCACTATGCCTCCGATTCTTAGTATGGCAATCGAAGAGCATAACGGCGAAGTGGATGTAAAAACGGCGCATATCAAAGGTAATGAGCGCTTCGCGATAAAAATCAGCCCAGGTTTTTTTGATAACCCAAAACTGGGACTACCCAGCCTAAATGGTTTGATGGTGCTCTTTAGCGCGAAAACAGGGCTGGTTGATAGCGTATTGTTTGACGAAGGGTATCTAACCGACATTCGTACTGCTCTCGCCGGCGCTATCTCCGCGAAATACCTGTCGAACTCAGAAGCATCCAAAATTACGGTTATTGGCAGTGGGCTTCAAGCAGAACTCCAAGTCGCTGCAATAAAATTAGTTAGGCCAATCTCCCAAGTGAACATCTGGGCAAGAGACAACACAAAATCGCAGGCTTACAAACAACGCATGGAGCAACGATACGATCTATCCGTATCCGTACACTCCTCTATCCAGCAAGCATGCCAAGAAGCCGACATTATTGTCACGACAACACCATCAAAAGAACCTTTGCTAAATTGGGAAGATATCCCATCAGGAGCACACGTGATCGCTATGGGTTCAGACAGCCCTCATAAACGTGAGCTTGCCACCTCGGTCATCCTAAACGCTGAGCATCTGGTGGTTGATCGAATCAGTCAGTCAGAATCACTTGGCGAGCTACGCAGTGTAGATAAACCGCTCACCCGTAGCCTAGTCGAACTTGGCGACATCATTTGCGGCAAGCACCCCTACTCAAGGCGTGTTGACGATGTTTCGGTATGTGATTTAACAGGGACTGGCGTTCAAGACACCGCAATCGCTGACTATACCGCTCAACAACTCACCAGCATTCAATCCACGATGTAACTTATTCCCTGTGACTTTGGCGGTGGGCAACCACCGCACTTTTTGAGGGCCGTAACATGCCAGAGCTCTGTACGTTTCAATCTTTAACCACTCAGTTTGATTTTTCGGCGGATGTATCCACTTATCAACGTTCAATCGGACTCATTCAACTCGCGACCGACTATGTGCTAGAAAACGAATGGCGCGAGCATTTACCCGCAGATGTTCGCTTATACACTTCACGCTTTCTCACCACAGGTACTGTCGATCCTCTGCACTTAACAGACATGCAAAACAGTATCCGCGAGTGTGTACGCACCATCGTGCCAATGTGGCCAATCAACGTCATGGCGTTTGGCTGTACGTCAGCTAGTGTGCTCATTGGCTCCGATCAAATCACTGATTTAATTCGTCAAGAGAGACCCGAAGCCATAACAACTAACCCTTGGCAAGCCGCACTGAGAGCGCTTGAACACCATCAAGCTCAAAGAATCGTTATGCTGACGCCGTATACCAATGACGTCAATCACCCACTTTATGAGTCCATGACCGAACATGGCATTGACGTTCTGGCCTTTGGGTATTTCAATCTCGACTACGATCCCCATATCCCAACCATTGGAGGGCAAGACGTAGAAAATGCCTTAGCGCAGCTGCTTGAGTCGATTGATTGCACTGTGGACGCGGTATTTATTTCATGCACGAACATGCGAGTCATGCATCTACTGCCTTATTTCTCAAGCCGCTTTGGTATTCCTGTACTAAGCTCCAACCAAGTGATGCTTTGGGACGCATTGCGTTTGCTTGAGTCCGATAATTTCTCCGACGTGTCATCATCGCCCTTTCCTTGCTGATAAGGACTCGCTAAAATGCACAAAATTGCGCACTAACTGGATGAAACATGGCAAAACTTACCCTTCAAGAACAAATGCTGAAAGCTGGCTTAGTTAATGAAAAGAAACTAAAGAAAGCGAAGAAAGGCTCTAAAAAATCACGCGTTCAAGCACGCGAAGTAAAAGCGGCGGTTGAAGAGAATAAACGCCAACAGTTAGAGCGTGATAAACAATTGAGCGAACAGCAAAATGCCGAACGTTTGAATAAAGAGATCAAAGCGCAAATCAATCAATTGATTGAGATGAACAAGATCGACTTAAAAGATGGCGATATTAAGTACAACTTCACCCATGGCACCTTGGTTAAGTCACTGTATGTTGATGCTCTCATCCGTGAACAGTTGATTAAAGGCATTCTAGCCATTGCGATTGTCGGTGAAAGCTACGTTGTCATTCCACGCGGAGTAGCGAATAAAATTGCTCAACGTGATGAATCCGTCATCATCGAACAGAAAGAACCAGAATCGGACATTCCAGGAGAAGACGACCCATACGCAGATTTCGTCGTGCCAGATGACTTGATGTGGTAACAACAAACAATAGATGCATCAACGAAAAGAGCCGCTGATATAACATCCGCGGCTCTTTTTTAATAGAAAAAATACGCTACAGACATGATGTGCGTTATTGCTTACTTAGTAGCAAATTCACACCAGATGCGGCTAAAAACAGCGAACATCCCCGATTAAAACGTTTCGCCATTTTTGGATTTGAAAACCAATGTCTAAGGTACAAACCAAAAATCGCGTAAATTGAAATGGCGACCATTTCTAAAATCAAAAACGTGGAGCCAAGGGCAAAAAACTGCTCTTGAACGTTGGCGTTCACGTCTACAAACTGCGGCAAAAATGCAGTAAAAATAAGAATCGCCTTCGGGTTACCGGCGGCAAGCGTAAACTCTTGTTTCGCAAGCCCTGCATAGTTGCGTGAGTTAGTTAACTCAGAGATCGGGCTCGAGTCAGAACGCCAAAGGTTGAATGCAATCCACAATAGATACAACGCACCCACCAGCTTTAACGCTAAAAACAGCATTTCTGATGTGTACAAAATCACGGCGAGCCCAGAGGCAGACAACGCGATCATGCCAGAAAATGCCGTAATACGCCCTAAACTAGCGACAAACGCGGCACGAAAACCGTAACAACGCGCATTATTCATTGCCAATAAGTTGTTTGGGCCTGGAGTCATATTCAGAGCAAAGCAAGCGGGAATAAAAAGGAGGAGCTTCCAAATATCCATGATAAAAAATGGCCTTAATTTTTAGTAATAGCCCGCACCGTAACATTGGCTGCTAGAATGAGTAAATAAAAATTCTACGCTAGAGCATTTCCGCTTCAAACCGAGCTGATCTGGCTTGCGCAATCGTACAGTGCGTTTCTGTCATTAACTCCGCCAAGGTGATATTTGGGTTTTGCGCCACCAACCGAATCAGTTTTTCTTCCAACGGTTCCAGTTTGTCCTGATGAACGGATAACCCTTTCTCCAACTTATTCATCACAAACCTTAGCTCTTCACACTGCCCTGCTTTTAGCTGATCAAGTAACGCTTTTAAGTTCAAAGCTTCTCCAGAAACTTGCCAATGACGTGAGCGCCTAACTCGCTTAACGTCACACCCGCAATCCGCCGCAATGACTTTAATGCGTTTAGCATTCTCACCGCCAATGCGATGAATCAGAGAAGGCAGCGAAACAATAATGTCGTCATCTTTCATCCGTTACTCTCCCACCACTGACACATTCTCTCCAACCCAAGTGAGTAGCTGTTTGGCGGCTTTGGAGAGTACCTGATTTTGGCGCACAATGTAGCCGAAATCGGTGTTTGGAAAACTAGGCAAAGGCGTGACTTCTCGGGAAAGCATTAACCTCGGATCAAGAGAGAAATCCGGCACAATGGCGGTCCCAAACCCCGCTTCTGCCCAGTCGATTTGTGCTTCCACACTGCCCACTTCCATCACGCGATGCTTCGGCAGATTTAACTCAGGTAAAGACGCATCTATCAGCTCACGGGTTCGCGTGTCGTGCCCTAGCAGAATCAACGTCTGGCTCTCTTTTCGATTGTCCTGCCACTCAAAAATGTTATCGCCGAACGCACACCAATGAATCTGCGTGAGAGGCGTAAAATGCAGCGGTTGACTCTCTTTTTGTGCGATAACAAAGCCGATATCGGCACGCGCACTTTTCACCAAATCCACCGCTTGAGAAGACGTGGTATTGAACAATGCCAAGTCGATACCCGGGTATTCACTTTTGAATTGCTGAAATGGTTTGATAAGCAGTAAACGCGAAACGATATCACTTGCCGCGATAGAGAGCGTCCCTTGCGTGAGATCGTTGATGGCATTGAGATCCGATTGGCAAATTTGCAGCTCATTAAGCATCCGCTGCGCCGTATCTAACAAACGCTTCCCCGCCTGCGTCAGCTGTACAGGGTTTCGCTCAATCAATTTCGTGCGCGTGGCCTGCTCCAACTGCTTGATATGCAAACTTACGTTCGGCTGCGTCATGTGCAGTTCCGTCGCTGTTTTGCCGAAATGCTTTACCTCTGCAAGAGTTACGAAGGTTCGCAGCCAGTTCAAATCTAACATTGCCAATTCCGATATGAAATTCTTATCAAGTTAATGAGTATAATTAATTTCTCTTATTATGGCGAACGCCTTAAGATTTTTGCATCTGTTTTTGGAGATTAAATTATGTCGTCTATCGTTGTTGTGGGTGCAAACTGGGGTGATGAAGGCAAAGGCCGCATCGTTGACTTTTTGGCAGAGCAAGCTTCTGCGAGCATTCGTTTCCAAGGTGGTAACAACGCGGGTCACACCGTGGTTAACGATCTAGGTACGTTTAAGCTGCACCAGCTACCAAGTGGCGTATTCAACCCAGACTGTTTGGCAGTGTTAGGTCCGGGTATGGTTATCAGCCCTGCGTTGCTGTCTCAGGAGATTGCGGAAGTTGAAGAAGCGGGCGTAAAAGTGAATATGTGCATCTCTGATCGCGCAACACTGTGTCTACCTCTACACGCACTAGAAGATACGCTAGAAGAACAGCGTTTAGGCGACAAAGCATACGGCTCAACTCGTCAAGGTATTGCACCTGCGTACGGTGACCGCGTAATGAAGAAAGGCATCCTAGTTGGTTGGTTGAAGCAACCAGAAGTATTGGTTGAACGCCTTCAATTCATGATGGATTGGAAACTGCCGCAACTGCGTGCGCTTTACCCGACGTTCGAGTTTGAACAAACCGCTGAAGAAATGGCGAACTGGTTGCTAGAGGTGTCTGCACCTTGGCGCGATTCAATTTGCAACGTAACGCTTCCTCTAAAAGAACTACAGGCGAAAGACAAAACTCTATTGTTCGAAGCGCAGCTTGGCGCGGGTCGTGACCTTGTTTACGGTGAGTACCCTTGGACAACATCTTCTAACGTTGTATCAATGTACGCGGGTATCGGCAGTGGTCTTCCAGCACTTCGTCCTGAACGCGTTATTGCGGTTGCAAAAGCATTCAGCTCATCAGTAGGTACTGGTACGTTGATCACGGCAATGGAAGAGCAAGACGCTTTCCGCGAACTTGCAGGCGAGTTTGGTGCAACTACAGGTCGCCCACGCGATATGGGTTACTTCGACGCAGTAGCAACAAAGAACGGTGTTGAACTTCAAGCCGCAACTGAAATTGCACTAACGAAAGTAGACTGTTTGACTGGTCTTAACGATCTGAAAATCTGTGTTGGCTACGAAGGCGACCACAGCGAAAACCCAATCTGGCCTCAAACTGCATCTCTTGCGCCAATCTACGAGAAGATGGAAAGCTGGAGCGAGGACATCACAGGTTGTCGTAAGTTTGAAGAACTTCCAGTAGCAGCACAGAAATACGTTCTACGCATTGAAGAACTGATGGGCGTACCAGTAAAAATGGTCTCTGTTGGTCCAGGTCGTGAACAAATGATTATGCGATAAGATGTGAATTAACACATCATTGGCAAGCGGCTTTTATCTGTTCCGGGGTAAAGCCGCTTTTTTTACACTGTAAACTTTGAAGAAATTGCACTTCTCAATTCGTGTTTAGTAACCTAATCGCGCCTACCTTCCCTCTTTATTTATCAATCAATAGATTAGAGCATATAACGCATTGTGCACGTTATTAGTACATCTCACTTGTTAAAGAAGCACGTTATTTAAGTTAATTGTTTGAATTAATGTTCTTTAACTGATTGCTTGATCACGATCTTCATCTGCAATTTGTTGAACTAGTGCTCAAAAAATCTAACCCGCTGTTTTTAGGATAGATGAGTTCCCCAACATCCAACCTAACAGCAGGTGATTCCCATGACGAAAAATCTTTTCCGCCTCAGTACAATAACTCTCGGTTTATGCATCAGTTCGTTCTCTTTTGCGCAATCCGATCTTCCGAACATTAAAATCCTTGCCACTGGTGGCACCATAGCTGGAGCAGGTCAATCTGCGACAGAGTCAAACTACACCGCAGGTAAAGTCGGTGTCGAATCATTGATTTCTGCCGTTCCGAGCATGACCAACATTGCCGATATTTCCGGAGAGCAAGTGGTCAGTATTGGTTCACAAGATATGAATGATGAGGTATGGCTTAAATTAGCCAAACGAGTCAACGAACTGCTCGCTCAAGATGATGTTGACGGTATCGTCATCACTCATGGTACTGATACGATAGAGGAAACCGCGTACTTCCTTGATCTGACCGTCAAGAGCAAAAAGCCAGTCGTGATCGTCGGTGCAATGCGTCCTTCCACCGCAATGAGTGCTGATGGCCCAGTTAATTTATACAACGCCGTCGTGACAGCCACCGATGAAGATTCTGAAGGGCGCGGCGTGTTAGTCGCGATGAATGACACTATATTCGATGCGCGAGACGTAACTAAAACAAACACCACTTCCGTCAGTACTTTCCAGTCACCTCACTTTGGCCCTATCGGCTACATTCATAATAGCGATGCCAAATATCAACGAAGCCCAGAGCGTAAACACACCACAGAAACACCATTCGATGTATCAAAACTCAACACGCTACCTAAAGTAGGCATTGTTTATAACTATGCCAATGCGTCGAGCTTACCAGTCAAAGCCTTTGTTGATGCCAAGTTTGACGGTATTGTAAGTGCTGGTGTGGGTAATGGTAACTTGTACCACACGGTCTTTGATGAGCTAGAAAAAGCGAGCAAAGATGGCGTTGTAGTTGTAAGGAGCTCTCGCACACCAACCGGCTCAACCACTTTGGATGCTGAAATTGATGACGACAAATATGGCTTTGTTGCCTCAGGCACACTAAACCCACAAAAAGCACGTATCTTACTGATGCTGTCACTGACTCAAACCAAAAACTATCAAGACATCCAAAAGATGTTCCAATACTATTAAATCATTCTGTGTAAGGCATCTTTAGATGCACAAGAGGAGGAGTTACTCGCCTCCTCTTGCACACGACGATGTTGGTGCCCCCTGTTAACCAAACAAACGGCGCTTCATCCCTGCTTTTTCAAGAATACGCGTGGTGATCTCTTCCACAGAGAGAGAGGACGTATTGATGTATGGGATCGCCTCTCTTCTAAACAACGCCTCTACGGTGTCTAGCTCCAACTTACACTGCTCAGTACTGGCGTAATCACTTCCAGACAAACGATTCTCACGGATTTCAGTCAAACGTTCAGGGTCGATAGTAAGCCCGAATAATTTATGACGATGGATCTCAAACTCAGGCAACAAGCGCATCATCTTCACGTCTTCCGCGATAAATGGGTAGTTCACGACACGCAAACCAAACTGCATCGCCATATATAGGCTGGTGGGGGTTTTTCCGCTGCGCGATACTCCCAGCAGGATGATATCGGCTTGTTCCAACCCTTTTAGCGTGATGCCATCATCATGCGCCAATGTATATTCAATGGCCGCGATACGGTCGAAATAAGTATCGGAATCTTTCCCCACACTGCGAGAACGCTGCAACTTGGGTTTTGGTGCCATCTGAATGTCGTCTTGCACTTTCTGTACAATGCTTTCCAACACATCGTAGCTGTATGCAGGCGCTTCCAGCAGCATTTCACGTACGTCTGGCACCACGATAGAGAAAAACACCAGAGGTTTGACGCCATTGCGTTGGTAGGAAGTTTCAATTTCTTTTACAACGTCAGCAACTTTGTCCTGGCTTTCTACGAACGGAAAGGTTTTTTCGTTAGGAATGAACGGAAATTGACCGAGAACAACATGCCCTAATGTCTCACATGTTATCGCCGTACCGTCAGAAACATAGAACACATCACGACTTTGGTTATTTATTTGCATTTCTGTTTAATTTTTCAAAATCTTTTGAGTAGGATGGTAAACATAATATTAATAAATCAGTTTGGCTTTCAGTTAGGTTCACCACAGCTTTAAAAATTCTTTTGAATTTTTTTCAGCCAGAACGTAATCGTTTGCCTTTGATATCAATCTAAATGAAGCAATGTATGGTCAAAGTGTAATAACAGCCAACATGCGATTGTTTAGAGCGATTTAAGTCCCCCTACTAAGCTGCAATGTTTCTGGAGAAAGACATGCAAAAGAACACCCTCTGGTTCAATGGCCTATCCATGGATGATGTCGACAAAGTCGGCGGTAAGAATGCTTCACTTGGCGAAATGGTTTCTAACCTAGCGAACGCAGGCGTTTCTGTACCAAATGGTTTTGCGACAACCTCATACGCGTTTAACCAATTCCTTGACCACGAAGGTTTGGATGAGCGTATTCACCAATTACTTGATGAACTAGACGTTGAGGATGTGGAAGCTCTGCGTAAGACAGGTGCAACCATCCGTCAATGGGTATTAGAGGCCCCTTTCCCTGCGGACCTTGAACAAGAAATCCGTGAAAACTACCAAGAACTGATTGAAGGCAACCCTGAGCTTTCAGTCGCAGTTCGTTCATCTGCTACGGCAGAAGACCTGCCTGATGCCTCTTTTGCTGGTCAGCAAGAAACGTTTTTGAACGTGAAAGGCATCGACGCAGTACTAGAAGCAACTAAGCACGTTTACGCTTCTCTATTTAACGACCGTGCGATCTCTTACCGTGTACACCAAGGTTTCGACCACCGTGGTATCTCGCTATCTGCGGGTATCCAACGTATGGTGCGTTCAGACAAAGCTTCTTCGGGTGTAATGTTTACGCTTGATACTGAGTCTGGTTTCGACCAAGTTGTCTTCATCACCTCTTCATGGGGCCTAGGTGAAATGGTCGTTCAAGGCGCAGTAAACCCTGATGAATTCTACGTTCATAAGCCAATGCTTGAAGCAGGTGAGCACCCGATCGTTAAGAAAACATTTGGTTCTAAGTTGATCAAAATGATCTACTCTGACAACCAAGAGATCGGCAAACAAGTTGATATCGTTGATACTTCTGATGAAGAGCGCAACACATTCTCACTGAACGACGAAGAGATCAAAGAGCTCGCCAAACAAGCGATGATCATCGAGAAGCACTACCAGCGTCCAATGGACATTGAGTGGGCAAAAGATGGCATCGACGGCAAACTGTACATTGTTCAAGCGCGTCCTGAAACCGTATGTTCACAAACGGAACAAAACGTGATTGAGCGCTACGAGCTACAAAACAAAGCAGATGTTTTGATTGAAGGTCGTGCAATCGGTCAACGTATCGGTAAAGGTGCAGTACGTTTGGTTGACTCTCTGGACCAAATGTCATTGGTTCAAGAAGGTGATGTGTTAGTTACAGACATGACTGACCCAGACTGGGAACCAGTGATGAAGAAAGCTTCTGCTATTGTTACCAACCGTGGCGGACGTACTTGTCACGCAGCAATCATTGCTCGTGAACTCGGTATTCCTGCAATCGTTGGCTGTGGCGATGCGACAAGCAAACTGACTGATGGCGCAACAGTGACCGTATCTTGTGCAGAAGGCGAAACGGGTTACGTTTACCAAGGTGAACTTGAGTTTGATGTAAAACGCTCTTCTGTTGATGAACTGCCACTACTGCCGACCAAAGTGATGATGAATGTGGGCAACCCAGATCGCGCATTCGACTTTGCTCAGATTCCAAACGAAGGTGTTGGCCTTGCTCGTCTAGAGTTCATCATCAACAAGATGATCGGTATTCACCCGAAAGCATTACTTAACTTTGATGCGCAAAGCGATGAGCTAAAAGCAGAAATTAAACAGCGCATTCGTGGTTACAAAGATCCTATCGATTTCTACGTGAGCAAGCTGACTGAAGGCATCGCGACTATCGCTTCTGCTTTCTGGCCAAAACGCGTCATCGTTCGTATGTCTGACTTTAAGTCTAACGAATACAGCAACTTGGTTGGTGGTAAAGCCTACGAACCGCATGAAGAAAACCCAATGCTCGGCTTCCGTGGTGCGTCTCGTTACATTTCTCCAGTGTTTGAAGATTGCTTCGAGTTAGAAACTCAAGCTATCAAACGCGTTCGTAACGAAATGGGTCTGAAGAACGTTGAAATCATGATCCCATTCGTGCGTACACCAAGCGAAGCTGCATCAGTGATTGATTTGCTAGCGAAGTTTGATCTGCGCCGTGGCGACCAAGGTCTGAAAGTCATCATGATGTGTGAACTGCCATCCAACGCGGTACTTGCCGATGAGTTCTTGAAGTACTTTGACGGCTTCTCGATTGGTTCAAACGACATGACTCAGCTAACGCTTGGTCTGGACCGTGACTCTGGCGACGTTGCTCACCTATTTGATGAGCGTAACGCGGCGGTGAAAATCATGCTGAAAATGGCAATTGACGCAGCAACCAAAGCTGGCAAGTACGTAGGTATTTGTGGTCAGGGCCCATCAGATCATGAAGATTTGGCGGAATGGTTGATGGAGCAAGGCATCAGCTCTGTTTCACTAAACCCAGACACCGTTATCGATACTTGGTTACAGCTCGGTAAAGTTAGCAGCAAGTAACGCACTAAAAACTCAAGCCCTCACAATCCCCTTGTGAGGGCTTTGTTATTCATACGTCATTTCGCAATCAGTTCGTGATTCCTCTCTCAAGATCGCCATTTAGTCAATTTCATTATCAAAGTCTGATGACCTAGAATGAATGATGTATCGACAACTCCAGAGAGAATTTGATGAAAAAGTCTATCGCACTCATTACCACATTGATGCTCCTAGCCTCTCCCGCTTACGCAGATTGGGATGATATTTCCAACAAAATGTCTGAGCTAGGCGAAGCGGTTTCTGATACTGCGCAAGATGCTTGGGACGATACCAAAGCCTTTTCAAAACAAGCGTGGCAAGATTTCACGAACTGGTCCGAGGAAGCAATCAATACCGCGGGCGAGTGGACAGAAGCTAGTATCGAGAAAAGCAAAGAATGGATAGATGCAGCCGACAAGAAAATTGATGAACTAATGGAAGGCGACACGCCAGAAGAAGCTCGCCAAGCCGTAGACTTAATGGCGGATAGTGCTTTGCTCAAGTTGTTTAATGAAGAGCCGGAGGCCAAAGCCATTTACGACAACGCTTACGGCTACGCGGTCTTTGATTCTCGTAAATTGTCTTTGTTGTTTCACACCAACTCAGGGTCAGGTGTCGCAGTAAATAAGGAAACAGAAAAACGCACTTATATGAATATGTTTGGTTTGGGCGTCGCACTTGGGGCTGGCGGCAAGTTTTACCAACAAGTGATTCTGTTTGAGAGCAAAGAAGACTTTGATACGTTCGTCAACGAGGGATGGGAAGCGACCAGTGAAGCCTCTGCTGTAGCTGGCGAAGACTCAGAGCAACTTTCAAAGCAATTTAACAGTGGCGTCGCCGTTTATCAGTTGAATGCAAAAGGCTTGCTCATCGATGCCAACGTGTCTGATTCTAAATATTGGGTTAACGAAGAGCTCACCAACTCGCAGTAACGCATAGCGACTAATTGCTTAAACAGAACGGTTGTTATGCACCCTTATCAATAAGTTAACGCAGCTATGACTCCTCAAAACTGAGTACTTGTGCAACTTTCTCATGGGAAGTCACCAGAAGATGGTGACTTCCCTTTCTCGTTGGATGGCTTTTCGTTATGCTTGCCCAAAACCATCTGCGATTCGGTATCCCATGCCTGACAATAACTTTAATAATCTGCTGGCAGAAGCAATTTCTGCTCTTAATACGCCTAACTTTACTCCTAAGCTTATGCGTGTCATTCGCACTCTTTTTCATTTTGATTGCGCGGTTATTTTAGGTTATCGAGAAGGTAAACATCCTATTTATCTCTACGACTCGATTGAGAACGAGCGAGAATTACTTTTTCAACGCTACCTTACTGACTCATTTCAAAATGACCCTTTTTTTCTCAAACTAAACGAGACAAAACAACAAGGCATATTTACGCTCAAAGACGTGGCGCGTAAAGGCGTTGACTTCACCTCATACTGCGAGCAGTTCTACCATCAGACAGGGTGGAAAGACGAACTGAGCATGCTAGTCGAAGTCGAACCTGGCCGTTGGGTCATGCTGTACTTCGGGTATATGAATGATGGAAAATACTTTTCTCAACAGCAAATCAATAAATTAAAGCCCTACTTCCCGATAATCCAATCGCTTTGTCAGCAGCACTGGAAACAAACGGAGTTTACCTTTTCTGAGCCTGTTTTTGCCCAGAGTGCTTATTCTGGCAGTATGCGATTGGCCATTGAGCAAGCTTTAGCAACATTTGGCGTAGAATCACTCACTCGTCGCGAGCAAGAGGTGGCTTCACTCCTCGCTCAAGGGTTTGACACCAAAGAAATTGCCGCGCGGTTACACTTAGTGCAAGGCACGGTCAAAAATCATCGAAAACGCATTTACTCGCAGTTAAATGTGTCTTCATTGAGTGAGTTATTCCAGCTTTTCCTCAATCACCTTATTCTCCATTCAAGATAAAAAACTGTCCCTTAAGGGATATATCGACAAAAGGTGTCGCGTTTTAGTCTGAATACAACAACCACTAAGACAGACAAAAAGAATGATGACACCATTACTGCAAGATTTACAAGATCGTGGCTTGATTGCGCAGGCCAGCGATTTGGAAGAAATTCAGACACTTCTCTCACGGCCACAAACCGTTTACTGCGGCTTCGATCCTACAGCTGGTAGCTTGCACATCGGCCACCTCGTCCCTTTGATCATGCTTAAGCGCTTTCAAGATGCCGGACACCAAGCAGTTGCCCTGATTGGCGGCGCAACGGGCATGATTGGCGACCCAAGCTTTAAAGCGACCGAGCGCAGCCTGAACTCTTCAGAAATCGTCTCAGGTTGGGTTAACGATCTTTCTAATCAAATTCAGCAGTTGATGAATCACCAACTGACCAAGCCAATGATCATGGTGAACAATGCTGACTGGATGAAAGCGATCAACGTCATCGACTTCTTCCGTGATGTGGGTAAGCACTTCTCGATCAATACCATGATCAACCGAGAATCGGTAAAACAACGCCTGCAACGACCTGACCAAGGTATCTCCTTCACCGAATTTAGCTACGCTCTGCTGCAATCGTACGATTTTGCCGAGCTAAACCGTCAATACGGTTGCCGTCTGCAAATCGGTGGCAATGACCAATGGGGAAACATCGTCAGCGGGATCGATTTAACTCGTCGCCAAAATGGTGAGCAAGTATTTGGCTTAACTCTGCCGCTGATCACCAAATCCGATGGCACCAAATTTGGCAAAACCGAAGGCGGCGCAGTGTGGCTAGACCCTAGCAAAACCTCACCTTACGCCTTCTACCAGTTCTGGCTTGGCGCAGAAGACGCCGACGTTTACCACTTCTTGCGTTACTACACGTTCTTGAGCTGCGAAGAAATTGCCAGCATTGAAGCGCAAGACCAAGCAAGCCAAGGCAAGCCACAAGCACAACGTATTCTCGCTGAAGAAATGACGCGATTTGTTCATGGCGAAGACGGCCTATCTAGTGCCGAGCGCATCACTCAAGCACTGTTCAGCGGTAATGTGCAACAACTGAGTTTGGGTGAATTAAAACAGTTGGAATTGGATGGTTTACCAAGCATTGAGAGTGCACAACAAGATTTGGTTGAGCTGCTGGTTGAGTCGGGTTTAGCAAGCTCGAAACGTGTTGCGCGCGAACACATCAGCAACAACGCCATCAGTGTAAACGGTGAAAAAGTGTCGGCTGATAACCCGAGTTTAAGCTTCCCACTGTTTGACCAATACTGGTTACTACAACGCGGTAAAAAGCACTTCTGCCTCGTAAAGCGTACCGCTTAACAAAGCATCGGAGTGACACCTCACAAGGCAAAGTGATATAGCGAGTTAACTGACAAGACTTTATAAGGTTAGCTCGCTCTAGTATCGGCTGTGCATACCAAAATGATGAGACATTCCATCTTCCATTCGGCCGCCTTTCCAGCCACCAGCACCGAATAAATTAAGCACATCTTGAGCGGTATAATCGGCACCAGAAAAGAAGTCATTCGCCACATCAGAGCGGATGGCTTGCAACTCTGGTTGATTTTCCAAATCAAGATCTTGCGGATTCGCGTACAACGCCAACGCAATTTTTTGTTGGCACGTGCTTAACTCACTGGTGCTCGTCTTTGCCTGACCGACGGAAAAGTACTCACGACTGCCGTATCCCACCACCAATCTGGTACTCATTAGCTTAATCACTTTCTTAATGCGGCGACGTTGTATAAATCTCAACATGTTGAAGCCCTTATTTATATTTCGATAATTAATAATAAGTTTTGTATACCACACATCAATACTCTAGAGTGTCAGGGTTTAGTACGGCGCTCAAAGAGTATGGAGTTCAAGAGTGAAAATTGACGATCTAAAACTGTTCACCAAAGTCGTCCAACTTGGCAGCTTTACAGCGGCAGCCAATGCTTTGGACTTGCCACGAGCAAATGTTAGCCGACGCATTGGAGAACTGGAACGTTACCTCGGAACGCAACTTTTTCACCGCACCACTCGCAGCCTTTCGCTGACAAACAAAGGCGATGCCTACTACCAAGATCTACAAAAAGTACTCACCTTGCTTGATTCGGCAAACCAGCAAGCCAGTAACGAAAGCATCGAGGTCAGAGGAAAAATCAAACTTGGCCTTCTGCCAGAAACCTATGAACCTCTTCAACCCATTTTGTTTGAATTTCAGGATCAATACCCGCAGGTTGAGCTCGACATTCGCAATATCAACAATGGCTTTATTGATATGTTTCAGCAGGGGTTGGACATCGCGCTGCACGGCGGCATGCTGTTTGATTCAGACATTGTCGCGAGAAAGATCTTAACGCTAGACCGATGTGTCGTTGCCTCACCGAACTATCTTCAAACTCACGGCACGCCCGCCACATTAGAAGAGTTGAGCGATCATCAGTGCATTTGTTTTCGTTGGCCAAATGGCAATGTCGACAACCTTTGGCATTTTCAGGAACAAAACGTAGCGCTCAAACCGAAACTCATTTCCAACAACATCGGCTTTATCAAAAGCTCCACAGTGCTTGACCGCGGCATCAGTTATATCCCAAAACTGTTGGTAAAAAATGAGCTCGAATCCGGTGCATTGGTGCAAGTATTGTCTCAATATGCCGTCACAGAAGAAACGGGGTGGTTACTCTACCCTAAGCCGAAAACGCTGAACCAAGCTAGCCGGTTACTTATTGAACATTTGTGCAATAAAATTCCAAAACTTTTGTAGTTTACATTTATTGTCATAAAATTCGTGACATTGAATCATGCGTACGCATGATTATCTGAACATCTGTGAATTATAAGATGGCGCCGAAATTATGGAGCCATCTTATGAATCATCAAATTAAAACCGCCGCGCTGAGCACTATCGCGCTCTCTCTACTCGGCTGTAATCAAACTCAACCTCAGGTTGAGGAGCCTAGCGCATCCAGACCCGTTCAAGTGATTGAAGTCAACGAAAGGAATGAAGAACTCAACAAATCATTCAGCGGGATCGTAAAAGCAAAAGAAACCGCCTCACTCTCTTTTCGTGTACCTGGCACCGTGGAAAGCGTGTTCGTAAATAAAGGCAGCGTGGTAGAAAAAGGCCAAGTCATTGCCACGCTGGACAAGCACGATTACCAAGTCTCACTAGAAGAATTACAAGCGCGCATGTTAGAAGCGCAATCAGCACACAAACTCGCGAAAGCCGAGTTAAAGCGCGTAAAACAAGCAACTTCTGATGATGCCATTGCCAGCGTAAACTTAGATCGAGCCATCAGCAGCTACGAACGTAGCGTCTCTGCCGTCAAAGTGGTTGAGAAAAACATCCAACGTGCAAAAGATGCTCTACGTTACACCACTCTACGTGCACCATTCACTGGCATTGTTGCCGACGTTTCTGTTGATCCACATGAACAAACCTTGCCGGGCGGCAGTGTTGTGTCAATTCAGCAAGAAGGCAGTTGGGAAGTCGACATCGACGTACCGGAAAATATGATTGCGCAATTCGCACTAGGTCAGCCAGCATCGTTGACTTGGTATGATTCGGAGCAATCCTACCAAGCAACCGTGGCAGAAATCGCGCCGAAAAAGCACCTGCTCAAACAAACCTATACCGTCACGCTAGACATCGATTCCATTTCCAGCGCGCTATTCAACGGTAAAGCAGTCACGGTAAATACCACGCTCAACACCAGCAACTCAAGCCATTGCTTCCCTTATTCTGCAATTTTGGGGGAGAAACAAACTCTGCACGTGAATGTGGTTCGTGATGCGGTTATTCATTCAGAGCCGGTCAATCTTGACTCTATCGATGCATACCAAGCGTGTGTGACCGGAAGTTTTGAGCAAGGCGATTATGTGGTGATCAGCGGTAGCCATTATCTGAGCGAGGGCGATGCCGCCCCAAACCTGACTATCAAGACGTTGTAGGTGCGAATCCATGATCAATTTAGCTGAATTCGCGATTCGCCAACGTAAGTTCGTTCTGTTCTTTATCGTATTGAGCGTGATCGCTGGCATCTATTCTTACTTCGACTTAGGCAAGTTGGAAGACCCGAGCTTTACGGTAAAAACTGCGGTAGTCGTGACCCTTTATCCGGGTGCGTCTGCCGAAGAAGTCGAGCACCAAGTCACCGATACCGTGGAAACCAAATTGCAGGAAATGGCGGAGTTGGATCGCTTGCGCTCATTGTCTCGCCCCGGTTTGTCTATGGTCTTTGTTGACCTCAAAGAGAGCCTTAATTCCAAAGCACTTCCGCAGGAATGGGACTTATTGAGACGCAAAGTGGACGATGTAAAACTGCAGCTGCCTTCCAGTGCGCAGATCAGCGTAGTACAAGACGAGTTCTCTGAAGTCTACGGCATGCTTTTCTCTATCCACAGCACAGATGCTGCGCCAGAAGAGTTACGTCGCTACGCCGAAGAGCTGCAACGCCAAATCAAAGCCGTCGACGGCATCAAAAAGATCGAGCTACACGGCATTCAACCTCGCGTTGTACATATCGATATGCCAGACGAGCGCTTGGCTCAATATGGTTTGTCGATCGCACAAGTTTGGAACCAACTGAGCACACAAAACAGCACGTTCGAAGCGGGAAAATTCGATGCAGGTACAGAGCGTATTCGTATTGCGCAAACCAGTGAGTTTCAGTCTCTAGAAGACATTCGCAATTTAATCATCAATGGTGGCACCGGCGAGTTTGGCTCGGGGTTGATTCGTCTTGGTGACATCGCCGACATCACCATGGGTTATCAAACACCAGCATTGGCAGAAAACCGCTACAACGGAGAGCCCGCTGTCACCTTGGCGGTGAGTCCAGTTCAAGGCATTAACGTGGTGTCACTTGGCGATACGATTCAAGACATCATCGCTAACTACCAAGCAACACTGCCGCTGGGCGTGGACATCTCGACCGTTGCTTATCAACCTGAAGAAGTACAAAAGTCTATCGACGACTTTGTTGGCAACCTGCTTGAAAGTGTCGCGATTGTTTTTGTGGTGTTGTTGGTTTTCATGGGCTTTAAGAGTGCAACCATCGTTGGCGCAAGCTTGCTCCTGACGATTTTGCTCACGCTTGTATACATGAACATCGCCAGCATCGATTTGCACCGTGTCTCGCTAGGTACGTTTATTCTCGCACTGGGCATGTTGGTAGATAACGCCATTGTGATCACCGATATGATGATCGCTAAGCTCAACAAAGGTATCGAGCGAACTCGCGCCGCGATTGATTCCGTCAAAGAAACCGCTGTGCCACTTTTAGGCGCAACTGTCATCGCGATTATGGGCGCAAGCCCAGTGTTGTTCTCCAAAACCGACTCTGCCGAGTTTGCGAGCTCTGTGTTCTACATTGTGGCATCGTCACTGTTGCTTTCATGGATCGTCGCGATGACGTTTACGGTATTAATGGCTTGGATGTTCATCAAGCCAAAAGCTAACAACGAAGAGACCAAACCGAGCCGTTACAAACAGTTGGTATTCTGGACGGTGGACAACCCGCGTAAAGCATTAGCCGCTTTGGTTCCGTTGATTTTAGTCACCGCCGTGGCAATCCCGTATGTGGCCGTGAACTTTATTCCTCAGTCGGATCGCTCAATTGTGTTTCTCGATTACTGGCTACCCAATGGTGCCAAGATTGAACAAACCTCGGCAGACATGCGCAAAGTTGAAGAATGGTTGGTCGCACAACCAGAAGTGGAAAGTATCTCTAGCTATGTCGGCACCAGTGCACCTCGCTTCTCGGTAACGGTAGAGCCTGAGCCGCTCGACCCTGCTTACGGGCAGATTCTGATCAACACCAAAGACTACGAGAGCATCAGTTACTTGGTGACGCGTGGTGATGATTGGCTGAAAGAGGCGTTTCCGGATGCCGAACCTCGCTTCCGAGCACTGAAGTTGGCAACCAAAGATAAGTTCGCGGTTGAGGTGCGTTTTTCTGGTCCGGATGAAACCGTATTACATCAACTAGCGGCGGAAGCGAAAACGATTTTTGCTTCAAACCCTGATGCAAAATACATTCGCGATGATTGGCGCCAAGAAAGCAAAGTGCTCAAGCCGATTCTAAACCAAGACAAAATGCGTCAAGCAGGCATTAACCGCGCCGATGTCGCTTTCGCGCTAAAACGTGCATCAGACGGCATGCCGCTCGGACAAATGAACCTGAATGATGAGCTGATTCCAATTCAGTTACGTGGCACATCGCAAAACATGGCGTCACTAGAAACGCTACCTGTGCGCTCGCTACTTGGCTTTAACAGCGTTCCGCTTGGTCAAGTCGTGGATGGATTCGAACTGGTTACCGAAGAGAGCATGATTTGGCGACGAGACCGCGTGAAAACCATCACAGTTCAAGCGGGTGTGAGCCGAGACTCCACACCAGCGAACGTTAGGAATGCCATTAAAGATCAGGTTGAAGCTATCCAACTTCCGGCGGGTTACAGCATGGAATGGGGCGGCGAATATTACGATGAAGACAAAGCGGTCACCGACATCATGAAGCAGCAACCAAAAGCAATGCTGATCATGGTTATCATCCTAGTCGCTATGTTCAACGGCTTTAAGCAGCCAATCATCATCCTCGCAACGCTACCACTGGCGGCATCAGGTGCCGTGTTTGCTCTGCTGGGATTCGATAAACCATTTGGCTTTATGGCGCTGATCGGAGCCATCACGCTGACCGGGATGATCATCAAAAATGGCATCGTACTAATGGATCAAATTGAGCTCGAACGCGCAAATGGCATGAGCTTGTCTGACGCCATCAAAGAAGCCACGGTCAACCGTACTATGGCTATTTCTATGGGTGCGTTAACGACCGCGCTCGGCATGATCCCGCTGCTGTCAGATCTGCTGTTTGACCAAATGGCGGCAACCATCATCGGAGGCTTGGCGGCCGCAACCATATTGTCACTGTTTGTCATGCCGGCACTGTATCGCCTTGCTTATAAAGAAAAAGCACCGTCCACACAAACCAACGCTGAGCTAGAGGAGGCGTCATCGTGAAAAAATTCATTCTAACGCCTGTCGTTCTAGCCCTAAGTTTAGCAGGTTGTGCAGTGGGCCCCGACTACCAAGCACCGACCACCAGCATGGCAGAAACCTACTTGAACGCCGAAAATGCAGGGTTGAGTACCGATTCACAACACATTGAGTTTTGGTGGACTAAGTTTCACGATCCGGTGTTGAATCAAATGGTTCAAGACATGCAGAGCCAAAACATTCCGCTGAAAGTGGCGGCCGAGCGGGTGAAAATGGCCAACAACTATAAAACAATGGTGGAGTCATTCAAAGTGCCAACGATTAATCTCGGTGCGGGTTACATGAACTATCAGTTCAGTAAAAATGACTCTTCACTCGGTCCAATATTGAACCCACTCAGTGATGCCGTGCCGGGTCTACCACCTCAAATTGGTAACGTCACCCTAATGGATAATCAGCACGATGGTGTATTTGCAGGCGCGAGTATCGCTTGGGAAGTTGATCTGTTTGGGCGCATTGACCGCCAAGCGAACGCGGCGCATATTCGTCTCGAACAAGCTCAGATTTATCAAAGCGGCTTGAACACAGTGATCACGGCGGATTTGATTCACAACTACTTGCAATACCAAGGTGCAAGCGAGCGCCTTGAGTTGGCAAAGTCGAACTTAGAAGATCAACGACTTACACTCGACCTCGTCGAGAAAATCGTGCGCAGCGGCTACGGTTCTGATCTCGATTTAGCCCAAGCAAAGGCCACGCTTGCGGCGATGGAATCGCTCGTTCCGCAGTTAGAAATTGCACAACAAGCGCACAAACATCGTTTAGCAGTATTGCTTGGTGAGCCGCTAACGCAAGTCGAAATCCGTCTGTCTAAGCAGCATAGTGGACCTGTCATGCAAGACATGGTGCCGGTCGGTTTACCTTCCGATCTGTTGAAACGTCGTACCGATATCCGCTTAGCAGAGCGCGAAATGGCCGCGCTCAATGAAGAGTTAGCAGCAAGTGTTGCTGATCAATATCCGAAGTTCTTTTTGACAGGCGCTCCGGGGTTGTCGGCGTCAAGCTTTGACGATCTTTTCAGTAGCGATTCTTTCGGTTGGATGGGCGCGGCAGGCGTAAGCTGGAACTTGTTCGATGGGGGGCGTGGGGAGGCGATTGAAGCCATCAACCAAGCGCGTTTTGATTCGGCGACATTGTCTTATCAACATACGGTCGAGGCAGCTTTGGCAGAAACCGAATCCTCGCTGTTTGCTTATGGTCGCAGCCAAGAAAATCAGCGCCGAATCGATGATGCATTGAAAGCCACCAATAACGCCGTCAATAAAGCCAAGTCACTGTACCGAGCTGGCTTGATTGATCACTTATCGGTTTTAGATGCGCAACGTCAGCAACGCATGATGCAAGATCAGCGAGTCGCAGCAAAGTTACAAACCGCACACGCTACGATTGCGCTCTACAAATCGCTTGGTGGTGATTGGACGCTACAACCAGAAGCACAACCCGACACGAATGCCAAAGGTTAGGTTTCTTACAAGCCTCACACCTTTGCGTCATAACGGATGCCGTTAAATCGGTTAAAAAGAGGCCACTTAGATGGCCTCTTAGTTTGTGAGGCAAATATTTCTACCACCTATACCCTCTCTCGGTTGTATAATATCGGCTCTGAAATATTTTGTTACGTTACCTCGGTAACACCTGAGATTACAACATGAACAACAGCAGATGGGTCGGCTTTATAGGCGGCACGATTGTCTTACTTAGTACCTTTATCCTCTTCGGATCTTCCGTCCACTCTGCTTGGTACCGAATCCCTGCGGAAGCCATTCATGGTATCGCCTTCACTCTGGCTTTTGGTTTAGGGTTAAACAGTCTACTGGCGTACGCGACGGCAATGCTTACTCTCGCAGCGCTATTCTACATAGGTTTTGTTGTTGGCTACCGTATTCATCAGAAACTTAAATAAACTTCTGTCTCAACCTGAGCTTGATAACTAAAAAGGGAGCAAAGGCCCCCTTCCCAGATATCAGCATATAGATGTTCTATGCTCGTTTTAATCATTAAGGTGGTATACCCTCAACGACTGTTGCATGCCTAAAACATCATCACCTAAATACTCAACCGTCATTGGAACGTTGGTCAGCAGAGTAAAACTGGAGTCACTGAACCTTCCATCAACATCACTTTCCAAATGAACAAAAAACGCAGGCTTGTCAGCAATCAATGTAATTTGGCTTCCGTCAATAGAGACATCAATATTGGCTTTTGCCATAGGCAAAGTTTTCAGCTCATGAGTGCAAAACCATGTGTTGCTTATTCTGTCTTCACCGATTTGCGCTTCAACATAGAAGAAGCCTGACGTAAGTTCATCCTTCTCAACCGATTCATTCAATTGCCACAAAATCGTATTGCTGTCTGCTATGACCGTTTGTTCTAAGCTCCAACATTGCTTTTCTTCCCCTTGCCAATCTACCCACTTGAGCAGTGCGTTGACGCTTGCGGGCTCTTTGGCATCATTGAGCAAATGCAGGCTCAACTTGCCTGTATGCTCGGAAAATACCAAATACTGCGGCGCAAAAAAGCGTTTTGCATGGTAGTGCAACTGCTTCCAACGACCACTGTATTCCAAGCTAGACCAAGAACTGACAGGCCAGTTGTCGTTGAGTTGCCAGTACAGCATGCCGCGACAAACTGGAGAAATGGCACGCCAATGATCGCACGCAGTTTTGATCGCGATTGCCTGCTGAACTTGGCTTAAATACAGCATGCTCTCGAATCCAGAAGGAAAACGAAAATAACGCGTGAACATCTCTGTGATGATACTGTTACCACGAGGATTCTTCTGATGTTGTTCAAAGGTTAGGGACGTGATATTCCAATCTTGCTCCGGGACAAACTGCTTAACTTCTGCAAAAGACGGCCAAGATTGAAAACCAAACTCAGAGCAAAAACGAGGATTCACGTCAAGGTAGGCATTGAATGATTTTCCTGAGTGCCAAACGTCCCAAAAGTGCATATCGCCTTTACTATCATCATGCCACGCGTCACCGAAATCCAGTTCACCATTACACGGGGAACTTGGCCAGAAACGACGAGCGCTATCGTGCTCAGTAGTCACCTGCTCAATCATGCGGTTGAGGCGATCGTAGTTAACCGTGTATTTGACTTTGTTGTGCTTGGATTCTTCATACCAACCAATGGCACCAATCACTTCATTGTCACCACACCAAAGTGCTATTGATGGGTGCTCTTTAAGCCTAGGGATTTGGTATCGAAGCTCATCTTCGACCTCTTTTAAGAAGTCATTATCAGATGGGTACAGTGAACATGCGAACATCATGTCTTGCCACACCAACAAGCCAAGTTCATCACAAAGGTTATAAAAGGTTTCACTCTCATACTGACCACCGCCCCACACACGTATCATATTCATGTTGGCGTCAACCGCACTTTGCAAAAGGTTGCGATAACGTGTTTCGCACTCTCGCCCCGGCATTGCGTCAATAGGGATCCAGTTGGCGCCTTTGGCATTAATTGGTACGCCATTGACGATAAATTCCATCGCAGAGCCATGTTCATCAGCTTGGTTATTTAGGGTTAACTGACGCAAACCAACGTTGCGCGTTAACTTTTGCTCTCTGCAAGAAATGGTAATGGGGTAAAGATAAGCTTCGCCATAACCCGATGGCCACCAGCGTTGAGGGTCCGAAATGTGGAACTGGCAATGATAGTGACCACTTCCTTTTGTTTGAATGCATTGACGCTCACCATTAAATTCAACAATCAGTTCATGGCGTTGACTGTCCGTTTCCACTTCAACTAATACATCAAGAAACACACTCTCATCGGCTTGCCATTGCTGCTCTGTCGAAAAGCCTTTGAGCCAAAGCTCATTCACAATGTCGATTTGAATGGGGTCGTAAATACCCGATACCATCAAGCAAATGCCCCAATCCCATCCGGAATGACATTGCGTTTTTCGGATCAAATTCATATGCGGAATTTGATTATTTCCCATTGCGGAAGGGATTGGGAAAGGCAATTTTTTGGCGCGTTCCACACCTTCTATATCGACTCTGGCGAATTGAACAAGAACAGTATTTATGCCCTGTTTTAAATAAGGTTTGATATCAACTCGTTGTTGAGTAAACATGTTGCTGCAAGTTAGTGCTAACTCACCATTAATATAGAAAGTTGCCAAGGTATCGACACGAGTTAGCGTCATCCAAACTTGCTTGGCAGACAACGTAAACGCATCAACTTCAAACTCACGCGAGATATGCCACTCACACTCTTCAATCCAACGAACTTTGTTTTCATTATCGGCAAAATAAGGATCCGGAATGCGCTCTGCTTGTAAAAGCGCCGAAATATTATCGCCCGGAATAGACATTGGAATTTCAATATCGGGACGCTGTGGCGAGGTAAGTAACCACTGTCCATTAAGTTCGAAGTGAGCCATTGAGTAAACCTCAGTTTGGAGAAGAAACATGTTTGCTCAATGTAATCCTGAGTAATCCATGCAAAAACAAGGGAAATGTTATTTACATACGAAATGCGGTGCACTTCACGTAAAAACACTTTCCTTTGATCTCTACCCAAAAATCAGCAACTTGGCTAACCTGTTAAAAATTAATCGAAATCTAAGGTTATATTTGCAACTTCGACATGTTAACATCATCGGCTTTTTGAACATCCTCACACTTTTCGTCGAAACGATGTGAGGGGAAATGCACGGCTTCATAGCCCTAAAAAGCGAAGTAATTATGTCAAATATGACGAATGCCGCCTCCCACACAGCGCCTATTCAGGATGCTGACTATTCTGCGATTCATCCCCCATCTCTGCTCAAGCGCCTCGAACTCACCAATCCTGTCTTTTGGTTAAGTGGTAGCTTCCTCACTCTATTCGTTTTACTTGCCCTAACGAATACCGACTCTCTAACCGCAATGGTTAACACCGGCTTCGGCTTTGCTACTAAATATTTCGGAGCTTACTGGCAAGTACTGCTTCTTCTGAATTTCCTTATTGGTTTGGCTCTTGCGTTTGGTCGCACTGGTTATGTGCGTCTAGGTGGTCTAGCGAAACCTGATATTGATAACTTTAAATGGTTGTCAATTGTACTCTGTACCCTACTTGCAGGTGGTGGTGTGTTCTGGGCTGCTGCTGAGCCTATCGCGCACTTTGTGACTGCCCCACCTTTATACGGTGAAGCCTCTCCGAAAACTGCCGCAATCAATGCTCTATCTCAGTCTTTTATGCACTGGGGCTTCTTAGCTTGGGCGATCCTTGGTGGTCTATCTTCCATTGTCTTAATGCACTTGCATTACGATAAAGGCCTGCCTCTTAAGCCGCGTACTCTGCTTTACCCTGTGTTTGGCGATAAAGCCATTAAAGGCTGGATTGGTGATGTTGCTGACGCATGTAGCATTATTGCCGTAGCAGCAGGAACCATCGGTCCTATCGGCTTCTTAGGTTTACAAATTAGCTACGCGCTAAACTCATTGTTTGGCCTGCCAGATACGTTCGTAACGCAAAGCATGGTTATCATGGCAGCGATCCTGATGTATACCCTTTCCGCACTAAGCGGTTTGAGCAAAGGTATTCAAATCGTCAGTCGTTACAACATTATTTTGTCTGTGCTGTTAATTGGTTACATCCTGTTCTTTGGACCGACAAGCTTTATTGTTGATGGCTACGTACAAGGCGTTGGTCGCATGGTAGATAACTTCTTCCCAATGGCGCTTTACCGTGGTGATACGGGCTGGCTAAGCTGGTGGACAGTATTCTTCTGGGGTTGGTTTATCGGTTATGGCCCAATGATGGCGATCTTTATTGCTCGTATCTCTCGTGGTCGTACAATTCGCCAATTGATCATGTCTATTAGCATCGCAGCACCGCTGATTACTTGCTTCTGGTTTAGTATCGTTGGCGGCAGTGGCCTTGCGTTTGAACTTGATAATCCTGGTTTGATTTCATCTGCGTTTGAAGGCTTTAACTTGCCTGCAGCACTGCTAGCGATTACCGGTGAATTACCTTACCCAATGATCATTTCGGTTCTGTTCCTGATTTTAACGACAACATTTATCGTGACGACGGGTGACTCAATGACTTACACAATCAGTGTAGTAATGACGGGCTCAACAGAACCAAACGCAGTGATTCGCTCATTCTGGGGCTTGATGATGGGTATTGTCGCTATCGCGCTTATCTCAATGGGCTCTGGTGGTATTTCTGCATTGCAGTCTTTCATTGTAATTACCGCCGTGCCTGTGTCTTTCATTTTGCTGCCAAGCATTTGGAAAGCGCCTGGCATCGCAAGTAAAATGGCAAAAGAGCAAGGCCTAGTTTAAACCGCCTCTCTAACCAATATGCGAAAAGAGCCCTTCATTGGGCTCTTTTTAATTCTGCACTTTATCCCACGCTATCAATGCGAATTATCACTGCGTCTGGACGCCAATACTCAAATTCGCAGTCCATTAATTTGCCATCTTGTTTGTAGTTTACTCGGCGAATTTTCAGAACCGGCTGTCCTTCAGCCAAGTTCAACGCTTTAGCGACATGAGCAGGCGCTGACGTTGGAATCACATCAAAACGAGAGCGCTTTGTCTCGTAACCATACTTCTCACGATAAATGCCCGTCAGCGACATGGTGAGGTTCTCGGACAATATGCCTTCAAACAGTGCCGATTTGAGTACATTTTCAACAAACAATACCGCTCGCCCATCAATAAAACGCAACCGTTCAATCACATAAATTGGGGTAATTCGCTCAACCTCTAACGATTTTGCATATTCACCTGCAGCCATTTCACTTCGTACGTTGAGTAACTTGGTTTCTGCAATACGATGCTGCTCTCTAATCATTTGATGGAAGTGAGAACGAGACAACGGGTTGTAACAGATCCGCTCTGGAGATACGTACCAGCCACGACGCTCTTCTCGGTAGATCAGGCCTTCAGTTTCTAAAGACACCAATGCATCTTTGATAGTGATTCGAGTCGTAGAAAATAGTTCACTGAGCTCTCTTTCTGATGGCAATTTTTGTCCTTCCGACATGATGCCGGAAAGAATCTGCTGCTTTAAGCTGCTTCTAATTTTTCCTAATTGGGTACCAAATTGTCCGGTGCCTGTCGCTCTCATTCTGATCTAGTCCAACGATAATTTGATGAACAACATAAGGCGTGTAAGTAACAAAAATATGACATTAATCAACAGAACACATATTGAGCGTATGAAATATAAGTGCCATAGAAATTAATAAAAACTGTCAAATTACTTGCGCTAAATCGTCACATTCCATCCATAGCATACAAAGCGAACTTACTGACCTAGTCCAGAAGGATGGAGACAATGAAAACTTTGCTAAGTCGTTCAATTACTGCACCAGCGGCAATCATCGCGGTAACGCTTGCAGCACCAACAGTAGCGAAAGAAGCCGATATTGAGTCATTGGTTACCGCAGCACAAAAAGAAGGAGCGGTTTACAGTGTAGGTATGCCTGACAGTTGGGCGAACTGGAAAGACACTTGGGCTGATTTAAAGTCAAATTACAACCTTAAGCACCAAGACACGGATATGAGCTCGGCTCAAGAAATCGCAAAATTCGAAGCTGAGAAGAAAAACGCGACCGCAGACATTGGTGACGTAGGCTTTGCCTTCGCACGTGTAGCGGTTAAAAAAGGCGTCACTCAACCATACAAACCAACAACTTGGAATGACATTCCAGATTGGGCAAAAGACGAAGATGGTCATTGGGCACTTGCTTACACTGGCACTATTTCTTTTATCTCCAACAATAACCTCGTAAAAGACGCGCCAAAAACGTGGGATGACCTCTTAAAAGGCGACTACAAAGTGACCGTAGGTGACGTCGGCGTAGCAGCACAGGCAAACAACGCGGTTCTCGCCGCAGCGTTCGCCAACGGTGGGGACGAATCCAACCTCAAGCCTGCGCTCAAGTTCTTTTCTGAACTCGCGAAGCAAGGTCGTCTTTCATTTACCGATCCGAACATCGCCAACTTAGAAAAAGGCGAAGTGGAAGTGGCGATCATGTGGGACTTCAATGCGTTGAACTATCGCGACAAAATTGACCGCGACCGCTTTACAGTGAGCATTCCTCAAGATGGCTCTGTGATTTCTGGTTATACAACCATAATCAATAAATATGCGAAGAACCCTAATGCAGCAAAGCTTGCTCGTGAGTACATCTTCAGCGATCAAGGGCAAATCAACTTAGCAGAAGGTTATGCGCGTCCAATCCGCACCAACATCACACTGCCTCAAGCAGTGCAAGACAAGCTAATTGCTAACGACCAATACAGCAATGTTCACCCAGTGACTGACTTCTCAGCTTGGGAAAAGTCCGCGCGTAAGCTGCCACGTCAATGGCAAGAAAGTGTCTTAATCCACCAGCAATAAGAGTAAGTCGTTATGAGCAATAAGGTCATCCTTGTTGTTCTAGATGGACTGAACTATCAGGTAGCCCGTGATTGCATGGGCTACCTCAATGGTCTTCTAGAACAAAGTCGTTCCCAACAAGAAACTCGCGCAACGCTTTATCCTGTGCAGTGTGAGCTGCCCTCTATGTCTCGCCCACTTTATGAGTGCATTTTAACGGGCGTTAGCCCTGTAGAAAGCGGCATCGTAAACAACAATATCGTTCGTCTATCCAAACACGATTCCATTTTCAGTCTGGCAAAAGCCCAAGGCAAAGTGACCGCTGCGGCTGCCTACCACTGGGTAAGTGAGCTTTATAATCGCGCACCATTTGAACCTGTTCGCGATCGTTTCACACATGATGAAACCTTGAATATCCAACACGGCTGCTTTTACTATTGGGATCATTATCCTGATGAAGCCTTGTTCCTGGATGCAGAGTATTTACGTCGCAACTATAAACCTGATTTCTTACTGATCCATCCGATGAATATCGACGATACAGGACATAAGTTTGGCCTAGACTCTCGCCAATACCGCAATTGTGCGCGAGGTGCAGACATTATTCTTTCCAACTACATCGAACAATGGCTTGCTGATGGGTATCAAATCATTGTGACCAGCGATCATGGCATGAACAACGATCTTTCTCACGGTGGGATTTTACCTGAAGAGCGAGAAGTTCCCCTGTTTGTCATTGGTGATAAGTTTACCCATCAAGATTGTCATATTAAGCAAACTGATATTTGTGGCACCGTTTGTCAATTGCTAAACCTTGACCACACGAAGCCATACACTCAGGAATTGTTAGCACTATGAGCAGTTCTGTCCTCTCCCCAAGCTCTAGCGAATCTCGCTCAAATTTGGCAAGTACTTGGTTAAAGCGCTTTAAGCCAGCCATTTGGTTAGTGCCTTTCGCGCTGTTTTTCTACCTATTTCAACTCGCACCGATGATTTGGGTACTGTTAAACAGCTTTATCTACGATGGCGAGTTTGCCTTAGATAACTACATTGAAGTGCTCGACTCTGCCTTTATGATGCAGGCGTTTGGCAACAGCTTGTGGTTAGCGGTGTGGTCGAGCATTTTTGGCTTAGCCATTGCGACTTTGTTGGTCTCTTCTCTACGCAGAGTCGATTCTAAAGTCCGCGACGGTGTGATTGCGTTTACGAACATGAGCAGCAACTTTGCGGGCGTACCTCTGTCATTCGCTTTTATTATTATTTTGGGCACCAATGGGGCAATTACCCTTTTGCTCAAGCAGTATGGCTTACTCGGTGATTTCGACCTTTATGGTAAATGGGGCCTGCTGGCCATTTACATCTACTTCCAAATCCCGCTGGCGGTGTTGTTGCTCTACCCTGCGTTTGACGCGCTGAGTGATGATTGGCAAGCAGCCGCTGCGCTACTGGGAGCCAAAACATCACAGTATTGGGCGAAAATCGCTCTGCCAGTGCTCTCACCAGCCTTATTCGGTACCTTTATTATCTTAATAGCCAACGCAATCGGCGCATATGCGAGTGTTTATGCGTTGACCTCCGGTAACTATAACGTCATCACAATTCGAATTGCGAGTCTGGTATCGGGAGACCTGTTCCTTGAACCTAATCTCGCCGCTGCAATTTCGGTGATTCTAATGGCGTTACTTGCCTTTATCACAGTGATTAACCAATGGCTCATTTCGAAAAGCTATGCAGGTAGGAAGTAGTCATGCACAACGTTAATACTCGATTCCATAAAACAGTGGTTTATTCCATTGTTGGGATCATGCTCATCCCGATTTTAGCGACCTTTGTCTATTCGCTTTCATCACGCTGGGGCGCCACGGTGCTTCCGGATGGTTTCACTTTTGATTGGTACGTTAAATTGCTGACCGACCCACGTTTTTTGCAAGCGTTTGGGCGTTCGCTGTTTATTTGTATTGCTTCGCTAACCCTCAGTGTGCTTCTGGTTCTGCCAGCGATATTCGTGGTGTTTTACTACTTCCCGAAGCTCGATAAGCTCATGAACGTACTAATTTTGCTACCATTCGCTGTACCACCAGTGGTGTCATCCGTCGGCTTGCTTCAACTTTATGCTGACAGTGAAATATCTCTTATCGGTACCCCTTGGATTTTAATAGGCACTTATTTCACCATCGCGTTACCGTTCATGTATCGTGCGATTTCTAATAGCTTCGAAGCAATTAACCTTAATGATTTAATGGATGCTGCACACTTGCTAGGGGCAAGCACAACCAAAGCGTTTTTGATGGTCATTTTACCTAACCTCAAAAAAGGATTGATGGCATCGCTTTTCCTTTCATTTTCATTTCTATTGGGAGAGTTTGTGTTCGCCAATATTTTAGTCGGCACACGTTATGAAACCCTGCAAATCTACTTGTATAACATGCGTCAGACGAGCGGCCACTTTACGTCTGCCTTAGTGATGACCTACTTCCTATTTATTTTTTTCCTGACTTGGTTGGCAAGTCGTTTCAGCCGAGGAGTCAAACAATGAGCTACGTAACAGCGAAAAATCTGGCTAAACGTTTTGATGATAACACCGTATTTGAGGACATTCACTTTAACATCGAGCAAGGTGAATTCATTACGCTTTTGGGCCCTAGCGGTTGTGGTAAATCGACACTACTTCGCAGCCTTGCTGGGCTTAACCCTGTCGATGGAGGCGAGATTTGGGTAAACGGAGAAGATATCACGCATCAAGCCCCGCAAGAGCGTGGTATTGGGATGGTCTTTCAATCGTATGCGCTGTTTCCCAATATGACCGTCGAAGGCAACATAGCATTTGGCTTAAAAATGAAAAAGCTTTCGAATGATGATATTCGACGTGAAGTGGCTAAAGTCATCAAACTGGTGGATCTGGCAGGTAAAGAAAAACACTATCCACATCAACTTTCTGGCGGTCAGCGCCAGCGTGTCGCACTCGCCCGAGCGTTGGTGGTGAAACCTCGCATATTATTGCTTGATGAGCCACTTTCTGCGCTTGATGCCAAAATCCGCAAACATCTTCGTCAGCAAATCCGAGATATTCAGAAAGAGATGAATCTCACCACTATCTTCGTAACTCATGACCAAGAAGAGGCGATGATTATGTCTGATCGTATCTTCCTAATGAGTAAAGGGGAAATTGTTCAAGCAGGAACACCTGAAGAAATTTATACTCATCCTGCTAACGAGTTTGTTGCCGGTTTCATGGGACACTACAACCTTGTAGAGGCCAATAAAGCCAAGCAACTCTTCAACATTGATACCGAATGGAAAGTAGCGATTCGCCCAGAGTCTATATATGTAAAAGAGCAAGGTCGTCAATATGATAGCCACATCTCAGCGCCACAAGTAGGTACGATCACCAACCACCAGCTTCTAGGTAATGTTATTCGCTACCAAGTGAACGTTGAAGAGTGTGAGCTCACTGTTGACTTGCTTAACCGCTCTTCAGAACGCTTACTAGCGAATGGCAGCCAACTAGAGCTACTCTTTAACCTAAACGAAATTCAACCAGTGAGAGCCTAAACATGTCCAAACCTTTGTATGTTTTTGATATGGATGAAACCCTAATAAACGCTGACTGCGCAATGATTTGGAACGAGTTTATGGTTGAGAGAGGCATCGCGACTGATCCTTTATTTATTAAGGAAGATCAGCGTCTAATGGCCTTGTACTCTGAAGGTAAAATGGACATGGAAGACTATCTAGCGTTCTCCATGAAGCCGCTAGAAAACATGCCGATTGAAGAAGTAAACGCCTTGGTTGAAGAATGTGTTGAAAGCCATATTTTGCCTAAACAGTTTCCTCAAGCCAAAACTCTGATTGAGCAACTGTCTCGTGATGGTATAGAGATGGTTATCATCTCTGCCAGCGTCACTTTTTTGGTGGAAGCCGTTGGTCACCGTCTTAATATTCCAACCGCACTTGGCATTGATTTAATCGAGAAAGACAACCGTTATACCGCTGAAATCGACGGTGTCCCTAGTTATCGTGAAGGTAAAGTCACACGCTTAAAACAGTGGCTAGAAAATCAGGCTGAGCCTTATTCAGAAATCCACTTCTATACCGATTCAATCAACGATTTGCCGCTCTGTGAGTACGCGGACTACGCTTACCTGGTAAATCCATGCCCACGCCTAAAAGAACACGCGAATCGATCACATTGGACGCTATTACGTTGGAATTAGCCTTCGGTCTTTATAGCAATAAAGGGCAGCTAACTGCTGCTCTTTCCCTTTAATTGTCTGGTTATACGTGAACTCAAATTTGAGACCATCGAAAACTAAAACACTTCAGTAACAAAATGGCGCAACTAATGTCAAATTATTAAAAATAATGAAGATTTAGCAGTGTGATATGACAAGATTTATATAACCAAAACGGATAAAGAAAGGGTCATCTATATCTCATGATGCATTCAAATTCGACAGTCAAGCATTCCAGGAACAATAGAACAACATATTCACAATCCAGACTAACGATAATGAAAACATTGATTGAAGAATTAACATTTTAACAATCATTGCAACAATGTTAACTTTAGCTCCGTTGGTCGCGCTGGTAGTAAGCCTCTCACCAAGCCTATTGTCAGTTTTATATGGACGTTCGACCACCTCCAAAATGAATAGACACCCAATTTGGTGCCCTTTATTACGCCCGCAGAGGAAATTCTTTGCGGGCTTTTTTCTTTAAGTTGAAAGTCAGAGCGCACAGGATCAATTCTATTTGGTCAATCTCTCTACCTTGGAGGTAGTATACGAATCAACAAGCGGAGACAATTCTAGTAACTCTAACACCTTTTTCTCAAAGGTTTCATCAGCACTTCTCACCCAATCTAAAAACTTTTTTTGAGCAAACATAGGCTCGATTTCGTATAAAAACTCGATACTAAAGTAAAACTCATTTTTGATATGCAAATTGTAAACTCTTCGATAGTCCCTCTTATACTCCAAGTTACCTTCTACGTATTTTGAGTACGTTTTCTCTCCAACATCAATAGCCTGGCATTTAATTGGGGGGTAGCTGCGAAGAAACTCTCCTACGAGAAACTCTTCTTTCGCTCTCTTTTTTTCTTCGTTTATCGGCTCTAATCCCCAGCGATGATTTGCGTAATCGTTAGCATCATTCATCATCTCTGTATGATCTCCTTTCTTAGATCCTTCAGGAGACTCTAGAGCATGATAAAACTCCACATACTCTTTTTCTATGAATGAAGATAATTGATTGACAGATCTAATATTCTCATTGGCAGACTTGATCCTTAGCCTAATATATAAACCACCTTGTTTATTTATAGGTAATAGAGGGTTTAATATTTTTTTTTGAAATGAGAAATAAATAGAAGCCAATTTTATTAACTTTTCATGCCGTTCTTCTTTTGAGTCAACATCGAATTGTTTTAACTCCACAAGATCTTGGTATACATGCCCTTCATATATATTGTTCGGACACTCAAATGACAATACTAAGTCATCTATCTGGAATACATTATGTAGCAAGTTTGAAAAATCTGGTTTTCCTCGAAAGCCATCTTTACAAATTTTAATAAGGCCCATATTTCTAACTCTTGTTCTTTAAATATGCATCAATACCTTTAAACGAGAGCCTGCAATATGAGTTCTAATTCAAGTAAAGGTAAGGCACATACTAAGGTATGATGAAGGTCAAAAAGGAGAACGGCTCTTTTCTAAATTTAAAATATCTAACATCGCCTCCAGTTTACTGAAATCTACACTTTTAAAAGTTACATCCGCTCCAGCGATAGCTCATCAAACACGCCAACGATTGATAATAAGCTTGAGGCTCTGAGACCACCTATAAAATGAGAAACAAAAAAGCCAGCCTTAAAAGGCTGGCAAGTAGAGCAACAAGGTCAGTGCTTACTGCTAACTAGCACTGAACTCGTATTGGATTCATTTTCGTCTGTTAGTCTCTTCATCGGCGGTTATGACTTGCTTGCTTTCTCTTTGTGGCACGTTACCTTTACTAACTGTTCTTGCTCATCTTTAATGTTTTTCACGATACGCTCATCGCGTGCGTGGATGGCATCCATATTCATTTGCTGAATATCTGCTACAGCTTCATGCTTCATTTCAGAAAAGTCCTGACGTAAATCTGAGCTCCACTCCTCTTTGTCTAAAGTGTTAGCAGCAGCGATTGGTGATGACATTACAACAATAAGACTTAGAGTAGATAGAAATACGCTTTTCATAATAAGCTCCTTGAGGATTAGCAGTTCGTTTTAGTTACAATTTATATATTGCACATACGATGCCAACTTTTATTTTGTTATTTTTCAATAACTTAATCAAGCCCATATATTCATCATTATCTCCATCTGGTAAATTTCGCTAACCAAGTGTTAAATTAACCAAGGAAATCAAACACGCAAAGGGTATTCATAAAAAGAATAACTTATCAGGAGATTTTCTCGCTGTTCTTTCATCGAATAAATTACGTAACAACCCACTCTAGAACTGCTTTGAATCAAAATACAGAAATAAAAAAGCAGCCCGAAGGCTGCTCCTAATCGTTAACATCAAGCTTGTTAACTCTATATATTTACTTCAACGCTCGACGTCACTGGCGACTTTCTGAAACGATTGATAAAGCGATGAATAAACCCCTTAATCGATCTGAAAATATTTTTAATATCTTCAAGCATTAAATACAAACAAGGCACCAGCACTAAAGTCAGAACCGTTGCGTACAACACCGCAAAGCCCAAAGCTACAGCCATTGGTATGACAAAACGCGCCTGCAAGCTCGTTTCAAACATAATCGGCAATACACCCGCAAACGTCGTTATGGAGGTGAGCGTGATCGCTCGAAAGCGTGCACAGCCCGCTTCAACCACCGCTTGTTTGATGTTCATACCCTTTTCTCTCACTTGGTTTACGTAATCTGTCATAACTAGAGAGTCGTTGATAACCACGCCAGCAGCGGCGATCAAACCAAATGTCGACATCATACTGATATCCAAACCTAGCCAGAAGTGGCCCCAAATCGCCCCCGTCAGACTAAATGGAATGACTGACATTACAATCAAAGGTTGGGTATAACTTTTTAACGGTACGGCTAACAAGATGTAGACGATGATCATGCCTGCAATAAAGAACAAAATCTGTTCATTACGCTGCGCTGCCTGCTCTTCAATATCACCACCTAATTCCGTTTTCACACTCGGGAAGGCTTGCTTCATGTCCGGTAAGATATTGTCGTCGATGACCTTCACGATTTCTTGAGGTTCAACCAATTCTTCGTCTATCGAACCATAGACATAAACGGTTTGATACCCACCTTCACGTCGAATGCTACTCACGCCCGGCTGCTCGTTAATCTTCACCACATCACCCAGCATGACCTTCTTACCTGCTGGCGTGGTAATCACAGCGTAACGTAATGATGAAAATGCTTCACGTGTCAGTTGCGGGTAACGCACCATAACTTTGATTTCTTCACCATCACGAATAAGACGCTGTGCTTCACCACCGTAGAAGCTGCCACCCACTTGCTCTGCGATCATGGTGAGATCCAGTCCGAGATCGTACGCTACAGGCGCAAGAGAAAGGAGCACTTCTTTGCTTCCTGAATCAATAGAAGATGAAATATCGTATAGCCCTTCTTCCTGCTGTAAACGCTCTATCAAGTAACGCCCAGCCTCGTTCAATTCATTAATATTAGAACCAAACAGCAAGTAACCAAACTCATCTCTGTCACCGCCACCCGCGCTCTGCTCGCGGATTTTGATGCTCTTCATTCCAGGAATAACTGGCATAGCTTCACGCCAACGTCGAGCAAGTTCAAATGTATTGAACGGGCGTAATTCCTCATCAACCAATGGCACTAAAACACGGCCTTCGGTACGGCTTCGGTTGTACGAAAGCACATCACGAATCATGCCTTGACCATGTTCTGCGATGGTCTCTGATTCAATTTTTTGCATCACACGTTCGATGGTCTTAAGAGCGCTGATTGTTTGCTCACTTGAAACGGTATCGTTCATTTCAATAGTGATCGCAGGATAATCAGTAGGCACTTTAGGGTTAGGGATCACCCGAACATAATTCGCGTTGACCAAAGCCGCACTGATCAGCAGTAAACCGCAAAACACAGCAAACACTGTCCAGCGCCAATGCGTACATGTCGTGACAAAATTACGATAAGTGCCGTTTACAAAGCCAAAAAAGCGTTGGTTAAATCGGTCACGCCAGCCACCAGGTTTAACTGGCTTAAAGTGGGTATGTGCGAGGTGAGCAGGAAGGATTAACTTTGATTCAATCAAACTGAAGATCAAACAAAGAATCACAACACCCGCGATACCATAGAAGAAAGCACTGTCAATACCGCTAGACAACAAGAAAGGGGCAAACACGGCAATTGTGGTCAAAACACCAAAAGTAGCTGGCGTGGCAACACGTTTGACGCCGCGAACCACATTTTCGACGCCACCGCCTTTTTCTTCAATTTCGCTGTAGGCGCTCTCTCCCATCACGATGGCGTCATCGACCACAATACCGAGCACCATAATGAAGGCGAAAAGAGATACGATGTTTACCGTGATCCCTAATGCAGGCATCATCATCACCGCGCCAAGAAAACACACTGGCAGCCCAATCATTACCCACATTGCCAAGCGAAAGCGCAAGAAAATGGTCAGCATAATCGCCACTAAAGCTGCGCCTTGCAGCAAGTTTTTCAACATCATGTCGAGACGACCATTTAAATAATAGGTCGTATCCACTAAGACTTTGAGCTTAACGTCCTGCGGCAATGTCTTGTTTTTTGCTTCGATATAATTACGAACAGACTCGGCAACAGGGATAATGTTCTGATCACGAGTCGCTTCAACAGACATGTAGATCGCATTTTGCCCTGAGTATTCAAAGTAGCGCTCTTCTTCCGTAAAGCCATCTTTGATCGTGGCGATATCTTGCAGTAAAACCTTCGCACCATTTGCGCCAAGCTTTACAGGAATATTCCTAAATTCATCACCACGGTAGTACTGATTTTCAATCCTTACTGCGATCATCCCTGAGTTTGTTTTGACTTCGCCCGCAGAAAAGTTGGCAGAATAACGACTGATCGCGCTGCTGATATCGCTCAACGTCAAGTCGTATTTACGAAGAACGAGTGGATCAACTTCAATCGCTATCTCTTCCTCTGGTGCACTCAAATACACCAACATGACATTTTTGAGTTGAAGTAATTCATCCTCGACTTGCTTAGCAATGGGTTTGAGCTCTTCAAGCGGTCGGTCCCCAACTAACCCCATTTCGATTACATCTTGGCGCCACTCAACTTGGTAGACATTGATCGGTTCCATACCGGCAGGTAAGTTGGATAAAGTATCAATGCGTTGATTTACATCATCCAAGACACGCTTGATATCAGCATTAACGTCTACCTCGATAGAGACATACGCGCTACCTCTAGAGGCCGTTGAGACCGTTTTTTTAATCCCGGTGACATCTTTAATCGATTCCTCAACCTTAACGAGAATGCTTTCTTCAATTTCTTGAGGTGAAGCGCCAGGATAAGTCGCACGAACATCAATGTAGTTCACCTCAATATTCGGAAACATCTGCCTTTGAATAAAGAGAAAACTCACCACACCCATGATGATGATGAACACCATCAAAAGGTTGGCAGCGACGGGGTTATTCGCAAAATAGGCAATTAAGCCCTTTTGTTTAGTATCTTCCATGACAAACTCCTACTTACTGTACGACGGTTTCGGAGTCGTCACTCTTTTTTGCGATTTGTACCGCCATGCCTTTTTGAGGGTACTCCGGCAAGGTAAGTACCAACTTATCACTTTGCTCTAAGCCTTCCCCCACGAGTAAAAACTCACCTTCTGCTCTCAAGACCGTTACCGTCCGAGGTTGAAGTTGATTCTCACCATTCACTACCCATACCGTGCGATTTTTGACTAATTCCTGTGGCAGGCGATAGATATGCTTTAGCTCCTTACCTGTGAAGCTCACTTCAACGTAGGAGCCAAATTTAATTGGAGGCTGCTGATTATCAATACCATATGGGTCAGCGATTTGAATGACCATGTTAATCATTCGGGTAGCGCTATCAATCATGCCTAAATCACGAACCACTCGACCTTCTCTAGTGGTAGAAAACACACCTTGCTGCGTTACTGTCGCAGTGAGCTCACCAATGGATTCGGGTAAAAATGCACTATCAAAACCGGCAATTGGTACGTGCACCTCCGCCACTTCAATGTTGTTTAGCGTGGCAACTCGAGAGCCAGATGTAACAAATTGACCAACACCAATATCACGCTCAACAACCAGCGCATCGTAAGGTGCAACGACTTTGCAATTTTCTAAATCTCTTTTTGCTCGTTTGAGTGCTGCTTGAGCCGACTTCACTTGCGCTTGCGCGCTCAAAACGTGAGGCTTACGTAAATACAGGTCTGTCACTTGCTTATCGCTCAGTCTCTTAGCCTGGCGTTTTGCTACTTCCGCTTTGGCTTGCTCCTCAATCAAGCTCGCACGTGCGCTAGCTAAATTGGCTTCGGCTTGCAAAACCGACGCTTCGTAGTTGTCACTTTCAATCGTGAACAGCACTTCTCCCCGTTTCACGATCCCACCCGTTACAAAATTAGGGTGCCAACTTATCACTTCACCACTGACTTGCGCGGAAAGGTGTGTTTTTTCAAAAGGGACTAACTCACCATGGCTGGTTATCACCACTTTATGATCGGTAGGAAAAAGAGAAGAAGCCTGAACGGTAGGCTCTGTAATGGCATCTTTAGTTGACTCTTTTTCCGGAGCTGTCGCGGCGATTGCGGCATATCCTGCATAAGAGCCACCAACGACAACGAAAGGTAAAAGCCAACGTAATACGGGTTTTGCTAACATCGAAAATCCTTTTTTATTGTTGTTTTCATCACCATGCTTTTATTAAATCTTTGACTCCCTGTAAGCATGATGGTGAGGGAATTACATTTGAATAGACGTCAAAGCAGCGCGTACCTTGCTTTTTCGGTTGCTAACTACAGAGTTATTGCCAATTCAAAGTTAATAAAATTAACAAAAAATTAACCAACTTCGCAAGTTGCCCTGACTTAACTCTTCTTTTAAATAGCAAGGGACGTGCCAGGCATTTATTTATTAAAATTCAAATAGTTATTATTACTCAACTATTTTAACCAGTGTGCTATTGGTCATAATCACCAGATATTAGTGATTATGACCAATTCAGACACAATCATAATTAAAATAAATGATTATCTGCGTTCAAAAAGGTGAACTTAATCCCGAGAACATGACAATTCATTGATTAATAGCCCGTTATCCAACCTTGTTGGATGCACGCTGCGGCAACTTAGGTCTATAATTTCTGATAAGTAACACTCTGTAAGACAAGGAAATGTACTTTGTTACATACACTCGCTAAGCTGCTCTTCCCTTCTTTATTCACAATTTTATCGGCATGTTCATCCGTGTCATTGAACGATCCCAGTGAAAAATCCACTAGCTTCCAACTTGGGTATCAAGGTGACTCTGTGCTTGCACAGTACTTTGAAGCTTACGGGAAAGACCCAAAGTCAATCACTGGCTTTTCTCCTTTAAATCAAGGACACGATGCCCTTCTTGCTCGCACCTCTCTAATCGAGTCCGCACAAAAAAGCCTTGATCTTCAATACTATATTTACCGTGGTGACGAAACGAGTCAGCTAATAACGTGGCGCTTGTATGAAGCTGCAAAGCGTGGAGTCCGAGTAAGGCTGTTGCTTGACGATATGCAAAAGCGAAACGATGACGTGATGGCTGCCCTCAATGCACATCCTAATATCGAAATCCGCTTATTCAATCCGCATCAGTATCGCGACTCCCGCTGGTTCGCACTTGCCAGTGACTTTGAACGTCTTAATCGCCGTATGCACAATAAATCTCTGATTGCAGACAGTGTTTCTGCCATTGTCGGGGGTAGGAATATCGGCAATGAGTACTTTTCTTTTGAATCACAAGTCGAATTTGGTGATTTTGATCTACTGCTCTATGGTGAGGCGGTACAACAAACTGCAGATCAGTTCGACCTCTATTGGAATAGCGCCTATGCGATACCAATGGAATGGATAACACCGGACTCACAGCAAATTACTGACCTGGCGATTCAAAAGCAGGTCGACAAACTCCAGCTAGAGGAAAAGTTCTCAACCGGCCGTTATGACTTCACTAAACTGGATATGTACCAAGCTCTCAAACAAGGCAATCTCAAGCTCTACTGGGGAGAAGCAAAAGTATGGTTTGACTTACCCGATAAAGTTGCGACCCGAGAGAGCCAACTTATTGATAATTTAACGGAGCTGGTTAAAAGTGTTGAACATTCATTTGTTCTTATCTCCCCCTATTTCGTCCCAACCGAAGTCGGCACACAAGCATTGAGTAACGCGGCCAAGCGAGGCGTTGATATCACGATTGTGACCAATAGTCTCGCCTCTAACGACGTGTTTGCCGTGCATGGTTGGTACGCAAAATATCGAACAGACCTACTCGAAGCTGGGGTCAAGCTATGGGAAGTAAAAGCAAGCGCGAAACTCAAAAGCAAGTGGAGCCTCACGGGGAGCAGCAGAGCAAGTTTACACGCAAAAGCAATGACGATTGATGACAAAACTCTGTTTGTTGGCTCGATGAACTGGGATCCACGTTCAGCCGCTTTGAATACCGAAATGGCCGTTGTTATCGAACAGCCAGAATATGTGCAAATGTTTCTAGAACAACTGCCGAATCAATTGTCGAATAACGCCTATGCCTTAACTCTGCGCGACGGAGACATTGTCTGGACCGACATAAAAACAGGCAAAGAATATGATTCTGAACCAGAGGCCGGAGTATGGCGAAAAATGGGCGCTTGGTTCTCCGGTATATTGCCAATTGAAGATCAGCTATAACAATTGCCAATGTTTCAAAACCTCCCCGATAAAGCAAGACAAGAATGGACACTAGATTTGGGGAAACACAATAAATACAAGGAAGTTCAATGTCAGCACAATGGAACGAGTACTATCAGAAAATTTTAAACCAACCTCACCGCCCAAACGTAGAAAATGCCGTAAACCTATTGAAACTCGAGAGCAAAGTCGCTCTTGATATTGGCTGCGGAATAGGTCGAGACAGTCATTTCCTCCTCGAACAGGGGTTTAACGTTCACGCATTTGATAGCCATGAAGATGCAGTAAAAACTTGTTTAACACGCTTTGAAGGCCAGAAGCGTTTCTCAATTTCACAGTGCTGTTTTACTGAGTTTGACTACCCTCAATGCAGCCTGGTTATCGCGAATGCCAGTTTGTTCTTTTGCCCGGATGAAGGCTTTGAGCAAGTTTGGACCAAAATAGACAGTGCCTTACAACCTGGCGGTATCTTTTGCGGTGATTTCTTAGGAGTAAAAGACTCCTGGGTTGCATCAGAAATGCATCCGAACATTACCGCATTAACGAAAAAGGAAGTGGAAAGTTTATTCGAAGATTACGAACTCATTTCATTGAATGAAAGAGATGAAGACGGAACCACGGTAGTCGGAAGCCCAAAACACTGGCACATGTTTAGTGTGACCGCTCGCAAGCGCTAAAAGCGGTCTCTCAAGAAAGCAGCACTTCAAATCAGTGCTGCTATCAGCGATTAATTGACTGAATACACCACTTCAAAACGCTCCAAAACTAGCGTACGTTTCTCATGCCAATCTATGTTCAACTCATCGCATTCAGCTTTAAAAAATGCAGTATGCGCGTCACGCCACCAGTTTAAGGTTCTATCACCTTCGCCTTCTGCGTAGGCAAACTCTGCGGTTACATCCTCATATTTGCATGTACTTACGTCAGTAATTCGTATCACGCAAACTGGGTCCCCATCCCAATTCGTCACTACTTGTAAATGACCGACTTGGGGCATGCTTTCGCCATGCTCTCGATACCAAAGCTCCATACTGCAAGAGACGGTTTTCTGTCCAATTCGAACCAAATCGGCGCATACGTTGGCGTTGTATTCATCGGCACAATAATAGTCAGCACTAACTGATGGTACGGCTGCTCTTTGTTCTGGTGATAATAATTTTAGATACTGCTCTAAGTAATCCTTAGCTCGCGCGTCCATGCTCTCACTCCATTAATCATAAATTCGCAAGGAGGATAAAAGATATCACGGCAAATAACCACCAGGAACAAACTGAAAAACAACAAGAATATGACTTTTACGTAGACGACAATTATTTCTTTTGTAATAACTTTGCTAAACGTTTGTGCTATTTGCTATTGTTGCATGGTCTATCTGTACTCTTCTCGTGAAAGGACGTTATATGCGCTTATTTATTGGTATTTTTTTCTCGCTGATACTTGCCTTGCCGACAATGGCATCGGACGAAAAGTATTCAGAATCGGATCTGTTAGATAGACCATTAATGGAACGCTATATTTTAGATGAGCTAAAAGCACTGCGTCAGGACTATCAGAGCCTAGAAAAACGAATGATCACAGAGATCACCGACCGTGAGCTGACGGTTGCGGATAAATCGTTGAACTATGCCAACGTGACCGTAACCTACTTCTTCTACATCATCGCAGGTGTCGCATCGCTGATCGCCTTTGTAGGCTGGCAATCTCTGCGTGAGTTTAAACACAACACCAAAGAGATGGCGGATAAACGATTAGAAAAGATTGCCCAAGAATACGAGAAGAAATTTGTAGCACTGGAGCGAGATTTAAAACGTAAAACTCGCATTATCAGTGAAAACAATAAAGAAATTGAGAAAATCAACGAGATCCATAACTTATGGTTGCGTGCGCAAAGCTCACAAACACCAGAGCAACGTATTGAAATCTATGACGAGATCTTGCTGATTCGCCCAGGTGATTTAGAAGCGTTGACTTACAAAGCAGACGCCGCGATGGAAATCAACGAATACCACTGGGCACTGAGCATCTGTAACCGCGTACTTGAAGTCGATTACACCAATGGTCCTGCACTGTATCAACGTGCTTGTGCATACTCTCGTCTTGGCATTGAAGAGCAAGCCATTGAAGACTTGGAACGCGCTATTGAATACAGCCCATCTATTCGTGACTTGCTTGCCGAAGAGCGAGACCTCGAATTGCTGCATGGTAACGAGCGCTTTGAAAAGCTCTTACACCTAGCAAACGAATAATGGAATGAGCAGCATGAGTAGTCACTTTAACTTAGAAGACGCCAGCCAAGTGTTGGTTGGCGCTTTTGCCCTCGCCGTCCCCATCTCTTTTTCTGAAGAGGCGTGGCGACTGGGTGAAAGCTTGCCAATGGCAAACCTGCTCATGCTGTTAAGCCTTTCTGTCATTTTCCTCAGTTTTTTCGCCTATCAAAGCGTGTTCCAAAGCCACATAAAAAATCGCGTATCCATTTTTATTTTTCGTGTGGTTATCGCGTACCTCATTGCGGCCGTTGTGGTGGCGTTAGTTCTTTTCTGTCTTGATAAGCTGCCACTAATGAATGAGCCTTTGGTTGCGATAAAACGGGTCATCGTCATCACAATGCCGGCGTCAATGGGCGCGATTGTGGTGGACAGTTTCGACAAAGAATAGGAATAACACCTACTCTTCTAACGTTAAGTTAGAACCCGAGTGGTCTTTGCCTAACACATCTTCTGGGTTTCGCAGTGCGCAGGTTTCTAACGACAAACACCCGCAGCCAATGCATCCGCCCAAATCGTTTTGCAGGGCTTTGAGCTTTTGAATTTTTTGCTCCAACTGTTCATGCCAATGGCTCGCCATGACTTCCCATTGCTGTTTGTTTGGCGCTTGATGTTTCGGCAGCTCATCTAGCGCATGTTTGATTTCTTCTAACGACAACCCCACTTGCTGCGCCGCTTTAATCACCGCAACACGGCGCAAAACGCTACGGTGGTAGCGGCGCTGATTGCCTTGATTTCTCCAGCTCGAAATCAGTCCTTTTTGTTCATAAAAATGCAGGGCAGAGACCTTCACTCCGGAACGTTTTGCCACTTCTCCTACACTGATTTCCATCCTTGACTCCCTGTGTATCAATTTTGTTAAAAAAATGCTTTACCTCAAGTTTACTTGAGGTTTTAAAGTTGCACCATCTTAATTAACGCTAAACCCAGATGGTCTCGAAATAATGCGTTCGGAATGAACAAGTTTGTTGACAAACACAGCACCGTTATAAGCCAACGTTTTGAAATCCAAAGGGAACTTGAGGCAAACATAATGAAAAATAAAACTCAGCCGTACTTAGCTGGCCGCTTCTTCGACAGTATCTCATCTGGCTTGTTCATGATGGCACTGCCATGGGTCATGCTTTCCGAACCTAACATGAGTACATTCGTCGCTTTAGTTTCTCTGAGCTGCACCGCGATTTCTTTTCTGGCAACGCCTTTCTTTTCCACTTTAGTTGACCGACACTCACGCAAAGCACTCCTCGTGCTCAATCAATGGATTCAATCGGGCATGGCTTTGGTGGTGTTCATTGCTTATTGGTTGGGTTTTGAGTCCCACTGGCTGCTGGCTTTTGCGCAATTGGTGTATTGGGTTTCGAGTAACTTTGCATGGACGACCAACAACGCCTTCACCCAAGAAAATTATCAGCATCACGAATACGCAAAAATTTCGGGTCAGCAAGAAATTGTAATGCAATCCACGACCCTAGGAGCTGGTGCGTTGGGTATTGTTTTGCTAGAAATGTGGGGAATGAAAGAGTTTGCTTTGTTTGCAGCCAGCGCATCCGCTTTGGCGGCGATGTTTTATATTCTGACGCCGTATACCCAACAATTAAGGGCATCAAAATCTGTCGCTTTCATCGCACAACTCAAAGAGAGCCAACAAATATTCCGTCTCGAACCCCGCTTTTATGGCTTTATTCTGCTCTCTTGTCTCTCTTATCCTGCATTGACGTATTTGAGCAAATTGGTGCCGATTTGGTTTTCTGAACAAGGCATCTCTGGCGATTGGTTTGCAGGGTTCAACATCAGTTTTGGTCTCGGCTCGTTGCTAACTGGTTTCATTGTCACCAAAGTGCTGAGTCGCGCCTCCCATAGCCACATTATGTTTGCTTCGATGGTTATGGTATCTCTGACGTTAATCGGGATGAGTTTTTCAATGAGTCCCCTCATCATCTTGTTGTTTACGGCACTGTTTGGCGTATTTAACGCGCTGAATCGCATTGCGAGAGTCAACTGGATGCATCACACCGTAGCGGTTCATCAACGAGGTCGTGTTGATGGCGGCATCAGCATGTTTTCCACCACCATTCAATCTCTTAGTTATGTATTAATCGCGATGTTGAGTCATTACGAGCTAACACAATACGGTTTTGCAATAGCAGCTGTTGTCATGGTGTTAGCAGTGGTATTGATGGGATTACTCAGCCGAGACGTCGAGCCGTTTAACGACCTGCCCCTTCATGCAGCGGCAAAGTGAAGCATAGAAATTGAGAAGTTGAGAAATTGAAAAAGCGAGATAAGAAGATAACCAAAATCGTCTTCCTAATTTTCTACACCAGTACTTTTTTCTCTATCGCTCATCAGCAAGGTTGGGTATTCTGAGGCGACCAACATGAGCAGAAGGAATTCGCAGTGAACTTAAGACAATTGGAAGTCTTTTACGCCATTATGCAAGCAGGAACGGTGTCAGGCGCGGCTCGCTTACTGCACGTTTCCCAACCTAATGTCACTCGAGTTCTCGCCCATACAGAGCAACAACTGAGCTTCGCTTTATTTGAGCGTGTAAAGGGGCGTCTCGTTCCCACTCAAGAAGCCAAAGCCTTATTGCCAGAGGCAGAAAAAGTCTATCAACAACTCGGACAATTTCGTTCTCTGACCAACAAAGTCAAACAGGGAACTCAACATTTACGAGTCGGTGCCCCGCCTGTTTTGGCCGCACACTTGTTAGCGCCGACTGTCGCGTTGTTGTCGAAAGAACACGGCATCTCCTTTGAGCTATTAACGGCCAATCGCGATGAACTGTGCTCTGGGTTGCTGAAACATGAATTGGATGTCGCTATCGCTTTTGGTGAAGAAACACCACCAGCGCTTATGGGGCACGTGTTATTGAAAGAAAACTTAGCACTGATCGCTCCTAAAAGCGCAGCGATACCCGCAGAAAAAACCGTCATTTTAGAAGAACTCATCAGTGACGATTTATCCATTATCGGTTTAGATAGCCGAGACCCTCTGGGCTTATTGCTGCATCAAACCTTATCGGCGCGTGACGAGCATTATCAACATGCCATCACCGTGCGCAGCTACTCCGCAGCGGCTGAACTGGTGAAACACCAAGCAGGGTTCGCCATTGTAGACCCATGGACTGCAAAACAATATCGCCAAGATAATGCCGTCTCCGTGCATGCTTTGGAGCCAAACATGTCCTTCTCTGTCTCTATTTTATTCGCAGAGCACACGCCTCAATCCATTGCGACAAAGCAATTTATCACCGCCCTAAAACAACAGATGGTTTAAAGGTATAACTTGAAGTTATACCTGCCTAACAAATAAGCATTCGGTTTCCTAAATCAATCTGGCTACATTAATGAGCAATAACGATGACGAAGGGAACCATCATGCAAATTGCTCAACCTTACCTACTCTTTCTTGGCGATGTAACCGATCCACTCGCAGCAAAAACCGCGCGTGGCATATACCAATGGCGACCTGAGATTTGCCTTGGCCAAATCCGCCTGACGCCAGAAACCGTATCGCTTGGTTTAACCGACATGACACTACAACAAGCGCAGCAGCAAGGAGCAAAAACGCTGGTACTTGGCACAGCAAACCCGGGGGGAGTCATTCCCGAAGCTTGGCAAGCAACCTTACTTGAAGCGGCAGAAATGGGATTTGAAATTGCATCGGGCATGCACCAACGTTTGGCGGAATTTGCTCCTCTTGCCGATCTAGAACAACGCGGATTAACCAAACTATATGATGTTCGCCATTATGATGCCCCGCTCAAGGTCGGCAATGGCAAAGCTCGCGCAGGCAAGCGAGTACTTACTGTAGGAACAGATTGCTCCGTTGGCAAAATGTACTCCGCCCTTGCCATTGAACACGCATTAAAGCGTAAAAACTGTCGCGCAGAGTTCAAAGCAACGGGTCAAACGGGAATTCTCATCTCAGGCAGTGGCATTTCAATTGATGCCGTAGTTGCCGATTTTATCTCCGGCGCAGTAGAAGCGATCAGCCCCGACTTCACTGACCACGATTGGGACATCATCGAAGGGCAAGGTTCGTTATTTAACCCTTCGTTTGCTGGCGTAAGTTTGGGCTTACTTCACGGCGCACAAACGGACGCTCTGGTACTGTGCCATGAGATTGGTCGCCCGCACATCCGCAACTTACCACATGCGAGTTTGCCAACCATTGAACAAACGATAGAAGCGAATCTGGCCGCTGCTCGCCTCACAAATGCAAAAGCTCAATTAGTGGGTATTTGCTTAAACACTTCGGCGATCAGCGAAGAAGATGCAGCCCAGCTATGCCAGGATTGGAGCGACAAATATCGGGTGCCCGTCACCGACCCTGTGCGTTTTGGCGTTGATGCGGTTGCAGATAAGATCCTTACGATTTAGGAAACATTTACGGTTTAGAAAATAACTGCGGTTTAGGGAAAACTAGTGAGATGAAAATTCATGTAGAACCCGTCACGATTGCTATGGCGACACCATTTCGCATCTCTCGCGGCAGTCGGACAGAGTGCCACGTAGTCCGCGTGACAATTGAACATCGAGGCATGATCGCCCAAGGAGAATGCACGCCATACCCTCGTTATGGTGAATCAGTTGAATCGGTAATTAAGGCGATTTCTCACGCCGCGCATGAACTGCAAAGTTTGTACGCCAAAGGTGACGCTGATGTGATGGCTCTCAAAAGCCAGCTTCAATCATTATTGCCCGCAGGAGCGGCAAGAAATGCGTTGGATTGCGCCCTTTGGCATCTTCTTGCGCTTTTGAGCCACAAGCAACAAGTTCACGACCTCTTTACGTTACCTGAGGCGATTGTGACGGCGATGACGGTTTCTATCGATACGCCGCAAGCGATGGCAAAACAGGCGCAAGCTTACCTTAGCCAAGGCGCAAAACTGCTTAAGGTAAAACTGGATGGTGAACACGTGATTGAGCGCGTTGCAGCAGTACGTGACGCCGCGCCGCACGCACAAATTGTCTTAGATGCGAATGAAGCGTGGCGAAACCTCGACATCGCGACGGTATTTGATCAACTCGAACCGTTTAATATCACCATGATCGAGCAACCGTTGCCACAAGACTGCGACGACGTACTCGCTAGCATTCCACACCCCATTCCACTTTGCGCCGATGAAAGTTGTCACACCAGAGAGCAATTGCATCAACTGCTTGGCAAATATGAAATGGTGAACATTAAGCTAGATAAAACGGGCGGGCTCAGTGAAGCATTATTGCTGGCCGACGATGCAAAAAAACTCGGTTTTAGCCTCATGTCCGGTTGTATGTTGGGGACGTCGCTGGCGATGCGAGCTGCGTTACCCATTGCTGCTCAGGCGAGCGTTGTCGATCTTGATGGCCCGGTGTTGCTCGGACAAGATGTAACGCCGAGCTTAGTTTATCGCGACGGCGAAATCGTTCTTTCCAAATAGCCTAAACAATCCAGAGGTTTTGATCGAAAAGTCAGAACCTCTGAGTTTATGATCTCGATTAAAAAACAATCAGCCCCATCATGAAATAAGTCACATAAATTATACGGTTATTACGGCATGCTAAGATTACAGTAGTCCAAGAAGGTGGTCTTATGCATCGAGTCATCCGGAAAATGACATGGAAGACGAATAGGCGGTAATCCCGCCCTACTCCAATGCAGTGCGTGGGTTTCTCTAACAACCCACTTCCTAGCAATTCGTAGGTTTTTCACGCCATCTTGCAAGGAGGCTCTATGCCTATAAACAAAATACGCAATATCGCTTTCGTCGGCCAAACCGGGACCGGTAAAACCACGCTGATAGAAAAACTGCTCTTCACCTGCGATGCCACTCACCATTTAGGCAGCGTAGAAAAAGGCGATACCGTTACCGACTTCGACCCTCAATCCATCCAATATCAACACAGCATTGAAGCAACGCCAGTCGCACTGCGCTGGAATAAATACCGGCTCAATATCATCGACACTCCGGGACAAAACGAGTTACTTGGCCGTACGATCAGCGTCTTTCCTGCCGTTGAAACATCCGCCCTTGTCATCGACCCTCAAACCCCACTAAACCAAACTTCCGATCGCTTATTCACCTTTGCTAAAGAGCAGCAAAAATGTCAGATGATCATCATCAATAAGCTCGATAACCACGGTAGTCAGTTAGAAAGATTGATGGAGAACATCGTTGAGCATTTTGGGGACCACTGCTTGCCGATCAACTTACCTTCGGCTGACGGGGAATCTGTAGTTGACTGCTATTTCGAACCAGAATTGGGACGAGAAACCTTACTTGCAACGGTAGATGAAGCTCATGAGACCTTGATTGACCAAGTTATCGAAGTCGATGAAGAACTGATGGAACTGTATCTGGAACAAGGTTCCGAACTCACCGCAGAGCAACTGCATGATCCGTTTGAAGAAGCACTGAGAACTGGACATGTGATTCCGGTCTGTTTTGTCTCAGCACAAACCGGCGCGGGCATCGAGCTTCTGCTTCGTACCTTGGCGGAGATCATGCCCATGCCAAACGAAGGTAACCCTCCTCTATTGGAAAAGAACGGCAAAAAAATCAAAGTAAATTGCGAAACCTTAGAGCACACCGTCGCACACGTGTACAAAGTCAGCGTCGACCCATATATGGGAAAACTTGCCTACTTACGTGTGTATCAGGGTGAAATCAATGCGGGCAGCCAGCTTTATATTGGCGAAAGCAACAAGGCATTTAAAGTTGGGCACTTATATCAACTGCAGGGCAAAGATAGAACTGAGATCCCTCGCGCGCTTGCCGGCGACTTCTGCGTTTTAGCCAAAGTGGATGATCTCGAATTCGATTCAATCGTTCATGACTCTCACGAAGAAGATGGTGTTCAACTCAAAACGTTGGACCTTCCTGACTCCATGTATTCTTTGTGCTTGAAGCCTCTTAAGCGTGGAGATGAGCAAAAATTGGGAGATGTGCTGAATAAAATCGCCAGTGAAGATCCTTCGCTGCGCATCGAACATCGCGCTCGCACCAACGAAACCATCATCAGCGGCCAAGGGGAGTTTCACCTCAAAGTCGCATTAGAAAAGATGGCGAACGTGTACAAGCTGGACGTCGAAACCTGCCAACCAAGCGTCGAATACTTTGAAACCATCACCAAACCTGCCGAAGGGCATTATCGACACAAAAAACAAAGTGGCGGTGCAGGCCAGTTTGGTGAAGTGCAATTGAAGGTTCGCCCACTCGAGCGTGGCGCCGGATTTAAGTTCATCAACAAAGTGGTGGGTGGCGCCATCCCAACCGCGCTCATTCCTGCTGTTGAAAAAGGTATTTTGCAAGCACTCGAAGAAGGGGCGATTTCTGGCAACCCAATTAAGGATGTGGAAGTCACCGTTTATGACGGTAAATATCACTCCGTCGATTCGAAAGAAATTGCGTTTGTCATCGCAGGTAAGAAAGCCTTTTTAGATGCGATCAACAACGCAGATCCTATTGTGTTAGAGCCCATTGTCCAAATGGAGTTACACGTCCCAACCACAAACGTCGGTGACGTGTCTGGGGATTTGTCAGGTAATCGAGGATTAATAGAAGGCACCGAACCGATTGATAGCCAATTCACGTTGTTGAAAGCCAAATCGCCAGTAAACGAGTTGCAAGATTACGCTCGTCGATTGCGAGCTATCACGGGTGGTGAAGGCAGTTTTAGTATGACTTTAAGCCATTACGAGCCCGCGCCACCAGCAGTGCAAAAACAAGTCTGCCAAGGCAGTGCTCAACAAGGTTAATTCCCTAAGATTCAAATCAATCAAATAAAAAAGCGCCCTCAAAATGAGGGCGCTTTTAGGTAAATTAAAATTTATTTATCGAGAGACAAACCGATCTGACTGATTTTATTTTCAAACTCTTCGATGCTGTTCGCTTTGTAAGTCGGAGCACCGTTAAAGTAGCGCGGTTTCTCTGGCAGCATCGCATTTTTCAGCTCTTGTTCTTGATCGACATTGTCATGATAAACCGTTACACGATTTGGAATATCCTGCTTTATTACAGCCATATTGGTTCTCCTTGTTTAAATCGAATATTAAGCGTAGAACGTGGTTAGCGATGCGTAAAAGCCTCTGTGTAAAATTTAGACACTAGCGACAATTTTATACTCAAACCATTGCATTATTTTGTTTCAATGTTCTCTTTAAGTATTCTTGGCGCACACACCTTTCGCGTTTAAGGTAAGTGAAGATTCCACCATCAAAAGACAGGATGTCTCATGTCAAAGCAAGAGCTTAACCAGATGGGCAGTGCCAAAGTTTATCTGGTAGAAAAACACGGCATTTCATTCATTGAAAAGCAGCAGGTAGAACAGGTTGAGGTCGCTTTTTATCAACACCAGGCTAAACCATTCAATGAACTTGGCATTCTTGTACCTGAGCTCATTGATTACGATCACCAACAAAATACGTTACGAATCGAGTATATCCCGCACTCTGTCAATCAAGAATTCCTGCTTGAAGAGCCGCGCGTGATAGAACAACTAGCTAAAATACATAGACTACCTCCGACATCAGACGGTGTTTATCATCCTCATCAGTGGACACAACCAGCCACTTCCCAAGCTTTAAGCACGCTCAAACTAGACGCAAAAACAGAGCGGTTCTTTTATCAGCTACAAGAGCAATCCGGCCCGCTTTTCAACGCCAAAAATTTGATCTCTGGAGACACCAATGCCGGGAACTGGGGGCGACGAGATAATGGCGATTTGGTGCTGTTCGACTGGGAACGTTTTTCGACAGGGCATATCGCGATAGATTTAGCGCCACTAGTCAAGGGCATGGGCACATTCGAAGATTATCTTGGTGTGGCACATACCTATACCAAGACTGCAAATCAAGGCGATGCGAGTAATTTAGCAAGAACGATTGCAATAGCTAAAACGTGGATGGTGGTAGAAGTGGTGAACATACTGGTCTCGAGACAGAACCCGCAGACCAGTAAATACATTGACTGGTTTAAACAAACCTTACCGAAATGGGCAAAAGATCTTAGCGCTCAGATGACGAATTAGGTTCGGATATTTGATACAAACGTCTTTCAGGCTCTGCACAAGAGGTTTCACAATTGCACACCTTATCAACACCGACATTATTCAATCCGCCACAACTCCCTTGAATACGCTTGTTGTGGAAAATGACGCCAAGCGACATCAACAAAATGATTGCGAGAAAACCAAGAAAGGTAAATAACCAAACCATATTAACCTGCCTTATTAGCCATCGTCTTTAGCCTAAGTATAGCAGGGCGAGATGTCACTTTAAGTAGCCCTGCTGGTGCTTTCGGTCTTGCCAGCAAGGAGGGTTTGGATTTTTTGCCACCACAACCACAGGAACCGCAACCGCCTTTTGGCTTGTGAGCATTTTTCTTATGATTGTTTGAGGGACGACCTTGAGACGGCTCAATGAGAGGCTCTCTTGGAACCGCAAGTACATCTTCCAATGAGCTACGGGTAGAAAGCCTGAATACTTGCGTGCCACTACGAAGTAATTTGGCTAATGCGCGTTCACCGATATTTCGTACAAGTACAGCATCCACATTATACTCTTGCAGAGACTGAATTAACTGAGACTTCGCATTGCAACCTGCTTGTGGCATCGAAGCAATGTTCGCTAAGTTTTTTAGCATGCCGTCAGTATCAGAATAAATAGCAATATATGGTGCTTTAACAAAGTGGTTTGCCACCCGCTCACCATCATTAGGAATAGCATAAATCATAAGTTTGACTCCTCATCCGGAAAAACTAATGCATGACCTTCAACTAAACTTTTTGCGACTTTCAATCTTGCACTTTTTACTGTGTTACCAAAAGTTTGTCTAGAGACGCCCATCTGATCAGCAGCTTGCTGCTGGCTAAGCCCCTCTAAATCGGCCAAACGCAGTGCTTCTAGCTCTTCTGGTAATATGGCGACTTGCTCCAACTGATGAAATGGCACGCCATTAGGTTTGAAACAATGGTGTGCAGCACGTCCGCATATTCGTCTTTCTATCTTTGGTCTTGCCATCATTATCCCTCGAAAACACAGGGTCAAATTACGCCTTAAACTGGCATATGCCAATAACATTTTTAGCATATGCCAATAAACTAAGTTTGCAAAAATCGACACGATAAATACGTAAGACATCAGGATTAATTAGACATCTAAGAATTGACAAACTTTGGTGACAAACGAGCAAAAAGATCAATTCTAATTATCTAGATAATAAAAACGTTAGTTTGCGCAGACTTTTCATACAAATACGCGCTAATGTATTCATTTTATTGGAGAAGAAAAACTATAATCCGATCAAATCATTCATTTGAACACTAATGATTATTTTATTAAAAGAGTGTCTCCCTAAGTAACTATAAAGTGCAGGTCGACTGCATTGAAATGAGCCTAAAGGGTAAAACAATAGATGGAGGACCTATCGAACCACCAATCATTACTTGGTCTACGATCCCAGCCATTCTTGCTGAATCACGTCTCTTGAGGCCACCTAGATATATCAGAAAAGGAAGTAAATATGTCTGACTCGAATTGGCTCAGCGAATTCCCAGAAATGGATCGCTCTGATCTTAGAGCGATTCGCAAAACACTCGATGGCGCCTACCGAGATTTCTCTCGTGAATATGGTGAACTTATCGAGTCTCTCTTTGATCCGCTCCTTTCATTTCTTGTCTGGTTTGAAAAACTGCTTATTTCAACACCTTGGGTCGTTGTTTTAGGCGTCTGCACCGCCCTCGTTTATGCCGCTAGTCGCTCTTGGAAACTGGCTATCGCATGTTTTGGCTCACTTATCCTGATTGGCTACTTCGGCATGTGGGAAGACACAATGCGCACGCTCAGTATTATCACGGTGTGTACCATGCTGGCAATCACACTCGGGATCCCTATCGGCATAGCCATGGCGCGCTCTAATCGTATTCAGTCAGTTGTGACACCATTACTCGACGTCATGCAGACCATGCCGGCATTTGTGTACCTCATCCCAGTTGTGATGTTACTCGGGATCGGGAAAATTCCTGGCCTCATCGCAGTAGTGATCTACGCGATTCCACCTGTTATTCGTTTAACTAATTTGGGGATTCGTTTGGTAGATAAAGAAGTGTTGGAAGCCGCAACCGCATTTGGTGCCAGCAGTAAACAGCGGCTTTTTGGGGTCCAACTTCCGCTCGCAATGCCAACCATCATGGCGGGAATCAACCAAACGATCATGATGGCACTGTCGATGGTCGTCATCGCATCGATGATTGGGGTAAAAGGTTTGGGCCAGCCCGTTCTTAAGTCGATTACCAATCAATATTTCACTCTTGGTCTTTTAAATGGTCTAGCCATTGTCGCTCTAGCGATTCTTTTCGACCGCGCTTCACAAGCGTATGCGAAACGCACTCAAGCCCATCTGGGAGATTTAAAGCATGACTAGCCCACTTATCGAAATCAGCGGTCTGTATAAAATCTTCGGACCCAAACCCGACAGCGTGATTGAGCGCGTCAAGTTGGGACATAGTAAAGAACACGTGTTAGCGGAAACGGGCCACACGGTCGGGCTAAAAGACATCAACCTCCAAATTAAAAAGGGCGAGATTTTCGTCATTATGGGTTTATCCGGTTCAGGAAAGTCCACCATGATTCGCCACTTCAATCGCCTAATCGATCCAACCATGGGAAAGATTTTGGTGGAAGGGGTAGATGTCATGCAGCTTTCTAACAAGGAGTTAGAGCAGTTTCGTCGTCATAAGATGTCGATGGTGTTTCAACGTTTTGGCTTATTGCCTCATCGCACTGTTATCGACAACATCGCTTACGGTTTGGAAATTCAAGGAATAAGTAAAGAAGCGCGCTTATCAAAAGCAAACGAATGGTTGGATACCGTTGGATTAACGGGTTATGAGAACCAATATCCCGCTCAGCTATCAGGTGGTCAGCAGCAACGCGTAGGCCTCGCGCGAGCATTGGCAACCAATGCCGAAATACTGTTAATGGACGAGGCATTTTCAGCGCTGGACCCACTGATTCGGAGCGAAATGCAGGATCAGTTAATAGAACTGCAACAGCAGTTACACAAAACGATTGTTTTTATTACTCACGACTTAGATGAAGCATTGCGCCTTGGCGATCGCATTGCGATCCTTAAAGACGGTGAGCTTGTCCAACAAGGTTCACCAGACGAAATATTGCTGCATCCTGCCGATGAGTACGTTGAAGCCTTTGTAAAAGACGTCAATAGAGCGCGAGCATTGACGGTTGAGACTGTGATGCAGCCACCTTCATATCGCATTGCCGCTAAAACCATTGAAGAAGCGCTCAGTGAGATGAAACGTGTAAAACGTGATTATGCTTATCATGTGACCGATTCAGGCTATCAAGGCGTGATAACGCAACAAGGGTTACTAGACGCGACGAAGTTAGCTCACCCCCCAAGCTGGGATGATGATATCTATGAAGAAGTGCCTATCATCTCTCCCCATTCAGCCATTGAGCAAATATTGACTGAAACCATGTCGTGCGAATACTCACTGCCCGTTGTCGATGAGCATGGCCATTTGAAAGGTGAATTAGAGCGTCGTACTGTTGCTGGTTTATTCGCTGATGAAGACAGCACAAAACGAAGCACCTCACGTTCAAACATCGATAAGGCCTCTTAACTGATTTAATAAAACAGCTCACGGCAATGTGGGCTGTTTTCACTATCTCTGCCCCCCTCTAGATATTTATTTGTAGACTCAAGCTTGATATCCCAATCAACATTTACATTGTTCTGATTTTCCTGACAATTTCATGCTCATATTCGGTTTTATTGACATAGATAGATCATTCTATTGCTTTTTGATGACGCAAATACCTGATAAATGTCTACTATTACTCTCATACAAAATCTTGATTTAAAGAGGGATAAAATGAAAAAAACAATGTTGGCACTAACAGGCGTGGTAATCATTCTTGCAGGCTGTCAAGATGAGAAACCTGCCGAAACAAGCGCAGTTGAAGTACCTCAAGCGACGGAAACTGAAGTCACTACTAGCGCAGAAGTTACTACAGAGACAATTGACACGCTGCCAGTAGCAGAAGAACAAGTCATCACTGAAGAAACATTTGTAGACTCTGAGCATAACGCACAAAATGCCCTGGACTGGAACGGCACATATAAAGGTACGCTTCCATGTGCGGATTGTTCAGGTATCGACATGACCATCACACTAAATCAAGATGGCACTTATGTACTTGAAGAAAGCTACCAAGACAAAGAAGACGGTCAGTCAAAGTCTGAAGGCCAATTCACTTGGGATGCAAACGGCAGCATCGTAACGTTGACAAACGAAGATGCGCCAAACCAATACTTTGTTGGTGAAAATGTACTTATGAAGCTAGACATGAATGGCGAAAAAGTAACAGGTGACCTAGCACCGTTATACAATTTAACGAAACAACAATAAGTTCGTATCGATACCTGATAAATAATCTAAATCCGAGCTACCCCAGCTCGGATTTTTCTTTCCATCGACGGCGGTTGTCTTTCTTATCTTCCTTCTATGATCTTACATTCCGCTTCTTATCCTGATGGTTCATTACATTTCCATACGCTTTGCTGATAGAGGCTTACAACTTCATTTTGTACAGTGTTCAAAACAAATCAGAACAACTCGGAAAAACGATGAAAAAGACATTAATTGCACTACTAACTCTGACTGCTGCTGCTTCAGCGGTTGCTGGTGATACTTATATTCGTAACGGTAACATCTACAACAATGAAGGTGGCTGGAACGCGGAAGTCGGAGTGGCTCATGGCAGCGATCTTTTCAAAGATCAAAAATACAATACAGCTCCAATTCTAAATGGCGGTTACCATGGTGACGACTTTAACGCCGATCTAAGTGGCATTAACTACCGCTTCTTCGGTAACACCAATGAATTAATCAACATGAGTGCTTACCTTGTTGGCAGTGGTGTCATGCGTGACGGTGATATTGCAAAGAGCCTGAAAGGCACGGATAAACGTCGCTTTGCTGTCGATTTAGGTTTGAACACTGACTTTACGTTAGATCAACACAATGTGATTTCAACATACCTTCAACATGATATCAGTGGTGCTTACAAAGGTTACTTAGCGGGCGCGACTTACTTCCACATTATGAACTTCGGTAGTGTTGATTTTGTTCCTTTTGCTAACCTAACTTATCAAAGTGAAGACTACGTAGATTACTACTTTGGCGTAAAACAACGCGAAGCAAATGCAAACCGCAAAGCGTACAAAGGTGATTCAACAGTAAGCTATGGTTTAGGCTACAAGCTAGTCATGCCAATCAACGATAACTGGCAAGTGAGCCAAATGACACAATACACTCGCCTAGGCAGCGGTATCAGCGATTCCTCGATTGTTGATAGTGCAAATCAATGGGTTGTTGGTGCGAGTGTGTCGTACAACTTCTAACTCTACATTCCACATAAAGCCATCATTGCGATGGCTTTATGTATTCATACTCTATGCTCACCGTATCGAAATATGCTAGTTAGAGTGAGCGATCCAGAGACGATGCAAATCGCTATAACCCGTATTTTTCACCTGAACACCGCGCACTTGCTGTGTTTTTGTCACCTCTTCATAGCCAACAAATAAAGGCAAATAAAGATACTGCTCTCGTAACGCTTTTTCTACACCTAAAAGAGATTGTAAAGATTGAGCATTTGTCATGGCTTCGCGAAGGTTTTCTCGATGGATCAACATCTGGCTTTGATCAAAACTAAAACGCAAACCTGTTGCTATCGATAGCCATTCAAATACGCCATACTCAAACGGCGCTTCCATGACTTCTTCAATTAGGAGCAAGTCCGCTCGATGTGATACGACTTCAGGAAAACTAATGTCATCAATAATGACGATCTCTAGCTCTAATCCCGTCGCCCGAATCACTCGGTGCAACCACTCAGAGTGACGAATTAAACTTGGTATCGTCCAGATTGGCTCGGCTAGCGCTACTTTACCTTGTAGCTTAGGCGTCACAACAGCCTCTGCTATTAGTAAATCTTGCTCTTGAGTCGCTAACTGAATGCTGTCAACGGCACTTTGCGCCTCATAGATTCTCTTTTGCGCATTGATGTAATCGGCGAGTTGATGCCAATCTTCTTTTGCGAGATTAGAGTCCGCGCGCTGCCGATAGGTCAAATATGAAAATGCGCTGATTTTTTCCACTTCAACGTGATCAGAGGTTTGGTTAAAACTCAACATATTCAGGGTCTTAACATCACCATGAGACAGCGTAATTTGGTCCAACAACGCGCGTGCTGAAAAATATTCTTTGTGTGCTTGAAGAAGCATACTCTCTTGGTTCCAACCACTGATTTTAAATGGTCCGGTGCCTATGTGGTAAGAATAACCAGAACCGAAAGAAACAACATCTCGACAAAGAATAGAAGCGTGAGGAGTGGCTAGCATGTATGGAAAAAACATGTTCGGATGTTTCAATGTGATTTTTAAGCAGCTCGATGTTTCGGCAATCACACTGTCAATACACTGCCAGAGCTCGTGTACTGGTCCTTTTATTTCCTTAAGTCTTTCGATGCTCCAAACAACATCTTGTATGCTGAGAAGTTCGCCATCGTGACGATATATTCCAGGCCTCAACCATAACGTCATCACATTGCCTTCCATTTTCCACTCATGTGCTAGCGAAGGCTCAATGCCACCATTGGAATTTTGAGTCAGCAAAACATCATAAACACTTTTCGCCACATGCAGTTCAGTATGACGATAAGTGTTCGCAGGATCGACCTTAGACACCCAAGGATAAGAGGAGATCAAAATAGCGTTATTTGACTCATTCAACTGGTTCACTTTTTCAGAGGCAATCGTCAGCGCCCTGACAGCACTTTGACCGAACCAATCGATAAGTTTTGTTATCGAGTTCATTCTTCCCCGACCAAGCTCCTCAACCAAAAATTCGGTCATCGCTTGTTGAAGGGAAATAGTAATATTCAGACGGCTGGCGTTACTTCTGCCAATTGCAGGTTTCCAATCTACCCAACCGTAAGAGGCAAGCTTTTTCATCACAATAGAAACATTGCGCCTTGACGTACAAATTACCACTTCAAGCTCCGACAGCGTAACGAAGTGATATTGATGAGGTTCAAAGTGCTTTAACAGTAGATCCAGATACCTAAGATTGACATCGTTCACAAAGATTCCTAAGAGTTATTCCAAAGCAAAAAAATAGCACAGGACGCTTAGCAACTAAACTTCCTGTGCTATATCTAAACATATTCAAAACTTGGACTCAGCTCGACCAACAGAAGTCAAAAACGTGTACTAAGCCAAGAGGTAACTTGAATAAGTATTCTTAGAAACGGTAGCTCATACCTACAGAGAACACGTTGATGTCAGCATCAACTGTTACTTTTTCATTGCCAAATTTCGCAATGTCTAGCTCAGGCATCATGTATTCCCATTCAACTTGTAGAGCAAAATTTTCTGTAATAGCGAACTCTGCGCCTAAACCGTACATGCCTGTCACAGTGCTGTCAGAAATGGTGGTATGGCCTGCGCTACCGTCAATCACAGAGTTGCTAATTTTGAATTCAGCATTGAAGTAAGAAAGACCAGCTTTAGCAAAAAGGTTGAAACGATCACCAATAGGTAGAGTCGCCTTTGGTTGAATCGATAAATACTTCATATCACCAACAGTAACAACTTTGCCGTCTAAAGCGTCGTAGCCACCAATGGCTGCTTCTAGAGAAATGTATTCGTTAAACTTGTAACCACCAAATACTTTACCTGAAAGGCTTGAGTCATCTTCAAGTTTAAGCTTAGTGCTAGCGTTGGTACCACCACCATTGATAGAGCCATTAACATCACCAAAAGATGCTTGACCTACCGATGCACCAACGTAAGGAGCTGCGTTTGCAACAGAACATGTTGCTAGAAGGGCTGTCATTAGCCATGTTTTTTTTAACATTGTATTTCACTGCCTGTTAATTATTGAGGTTGTGTTTTGCCCATCCTTAAGCACGTCATGCTATCCATTTCACTCGGTTTCAAAACCAAGTTGATGTTACTGAATAAAAACTCAATAAAACATGAAATATTTAAACACAACTTTGCCACTTTATTTCTTAATTATGACAATTTAGTCATTTCATAAGCACTGTTGCTTCAACCAATTAGTGAGTTTGATAATTTCCGCCTGCTTGGTTCGGCTCTTTTTATGAATAAAATAAAAGCTGTCCCCCGTCTCTAATCCATGAGAAGGGATATACACCAAATCATGCGCTTTATCTCTTTCATTGAGCATAAAATCATTCGCAAATGCGATGCCTTGGTCATAACGTGCAGCCTCAATTGCCAACAACATATGACTAAAATGTTGAACATCGACATCTTTTGGCAAAGTGTAACCACCCGCTCTGCACCACTCTGCCCAGTCTTTTCCTCTCTCACGATAAATAGAGTCTGTCGACAAAATAGGATATCGCCAAAGCGCTTCTGGAATGGGTTGATCTTGTAACTCTTTCCAAATTTTATGGCTGCATACCGGATACAGCGTTTCCGCGTATAACTTCACCGACATATAGTTGCGCTTTGGCTTCTCTACCGTGATAAAACAATCACCAACGCTATCTGTCTGCTCAGGATCACCAACAACCATATTGAGTGTCAGATCGATTTCCGGATGTAACCGCTTAAAATCAGACAAACGCGGAATAAGCCACTTTACGGCAAGCGAGCTATAAATCGCTAAACGTATGCTGCCTTTGTCCCCTTCTCTCACCTTTTGGCTGGCCATCGCAATAGAGCTAATTGCCGGGCTAATATCCTCTAAATAACGAGCACCAGTATCCGATAAAGAGAGCTTTCTTCCTTGACGAATAAATAATGACTCGCCCAAATAATCTTCCAATAATCGTATCTGATGACTAACGGCACTTTGCGTCACATTGAGCTCTTCAGCCGCAAGCGAAAAGCTAGAGTTTCGAGCGACAGATTCAAAACAGTGAACCGCTCTGAGTGGTGGCAATTTCATTATCTAAAAATCTCATACTTAAACTAATAAATATCACTTCACTTCATCCTATGACATCACCTACTCTTTGGCAAAGAAAGAGGAGAGGAAATAAGTGAAAGTTACATCGGTCGGCGCAGCTATGCTGCTATTAATTGTTGGGAATCTCATTGCGGTGCTTTCGGACTCTTTAATTAAAAGTGTCGGAAATGAAGTGCCTATTTTTCAGTTTGTCTTTTTCCGACAAATTTCCGCAGTGCTTTTCCTACTGCCTGTCTGCTTGCTGACAAAAAAGACTCATTTTCTTGAAGGATTTAAATGGCATGCTGTCCGCGCTCACGTGTGGTTGCTTGGTGCTATATTTATGGTTTTGGCGATTTCATCTTTACCGCTCGCAACTGCGAACGCAATCTTCTACGCCGCGCCATTAATCATGCTGCCGCTTGCCGCGATATTTTTTGGCGAACAGCTGTCTAAACAATCGGTCGCGGCTGCGATCATGGGCTTTGCTGGTGTGTTGGTCATCATTCGTCCAGATCAAATCGACTGGGCAGCGATTTCGGCTTTAGTTGTGGCTATTACCCTGGCAATCAATAACTTGCTTATTAGAAAACTGCCAAAAAATCAGTCCGTCATGCAAACGCTATTAATGACAAACTTGGCAGGTATTCCCGTGGCTTTCTTACTTGTTCTGATCGAAGCGGAACCTTGGGACTGGAGTGCTTTCCCTGTCGCTGCTGGCTCAAGTTTGTTCATCATGATTTATGCGGCAACATGTGTGATCGCTTACCGCTCGATTGATAGCAACAAAATTGCCAGCGCTGAATACAGTGGCTTAATTGGTGCCGTGTTTGTGGGATTAATCTGGTTTGGAGAAGTGCCAGACATATTTATGGCTATAGGAACAATAATGATTGTTGTGCCGCTGGTTTGGCTTTCTAAACGAGAACGTCGCAAGAAAAAGCTGCAAGCTCAGCAAGAGCGAGAGCGAGAGCAACAAGAGGCGCACGTTACTTAAAATCGCGCTCTATCTCAAAGACTAAAAAAACCGAGTCGTAAGTACTCGGTTTTTTTATGTGGCTCTAATCCATTCTGATGTAAGCGACCACATGAGATAAAAACTGCCTTGCAAAGCGATCATTAAACCGGATGCGATATTCATGATCGGCTTCCGACACTAGACGCCAGCCTTCAGCAAAGTATTCTTTGATATCATCAACCGCTTCTTCTTTATTTTTGATGTGTTTCGCACTCCACTGATAAGTGCAAGAGACAACGATCAGCCCACCAACCTTGGTGGTTTTTTTTAGAGCATTGATCACGCTAAGTGGCGACTCACATTGATCAATCACATTTAAACATACGACTAAATCAAAGCGAGATTGGAGAGTATCGAGCTCAAAAGGCTGGTTAATTAGCGTCAAATCAACATGAGCACATTTCTGTACGATATCTCTATTCTCTACCTCTAAAGCGTTTAAGGTGTTCACATCATGAAGATAAGTTAGCTCGACTCGTTGTTCTTCTATTAATAGTTGCTTCAAGCCATCCATCAACCTATTTGAAGGCTCCACAAGCGTCGCTTCTTTAAGGTTAGGTAAGCGTTGCACTAACTCATAATAGTTTCTTCCCAGCGCCGCGCCAACCTCAAGTAGGGAATACGGCTGAACGCCGCTCTCAAGTGCCATCTGCGCAATAAAATCAGCAACTTGGGAGCAGTGAGGTGATGACAAAAAAGAGAGTGGGACTTGTTTTGAGCGACTGGTTATCGTCTCAATCTGCTTATCTTCGATGAACTTGTCGAACCATTGCGCTTCGAAATAACCAGCTAAACCGCGATCGGTCAGGTAAAAATCTTCCATGTTTTTTCCGTTCGTACTTTTCGAAAAGTGATTGTATCGAACGCTGAAATTGACTAGTAATTCTGGCTGCACATTCCCGCGGGAAAATAGATGAAAACACCGCTTATGTGAAAAAGCCCTTTCATCTCAAAGATAAAAGGGCTTGTTAATTACTTCGGTTGAGGAGCTAGTTATTGCGGAAGAACAACTTTGCCATCTTGAATTGGGAACGTTTTTGTCGCTGGCTTGCTCGCTAAGCGAACCGTCGTTGGCGCACCTGAAACTTCATAAGTGACATCGTAACCCACTACTTTTTCAGATGTTGTGTATTCTGTGTGACACTGCTTTTTCGTCGTTGTCACTACATCGCCTTGTTGCACGTTCTCCTGAATCTTACGACCCGTTAATGCACCAGCAATCGTACCAGCTGCAGTTGCAATCACTTTACCTGAGCCGCCACCGATTTGGTTACCCAATGCCGCGCCAGCTGCTGCGCCGCCGACCGTACCAATTATTTTATTATCATCCGTAGGAGCAACTTGCTCCGTTACTACCACGTCTTTACATACTTGGTGTGGATTTTTCACAGTTTCAGTCACCGCTTCAACCAAAGTAATGTTTGCATGGGTTGGAGCTGGTGGCGTTTTGTCTTTACAGCCTGCTAGTACAGCAACAACTGCCGTTGCAATTGCGATAGATTTCATATTCATGATTTACATCCCAGTATGGTTTGCTTTGATGAGCGGTATAGTAAATCGCAATTAGGAAATCACATCAGGCGAAAACAAACCCTCTGTCATTAACGAGTAAAGAAACACTGTTTTATAAAAGGTACGTCAAGAAACACTCAACAGAATGTCAACTGAGCTAAAACCGTATCATTACTGATTATGATTAGGCTTGATTAACCTATGAGGCTTATTTTTAAGCCAAGCTTAAAAACAGTTCGTCGTCGGTTAAATACTTATGACGGTGACTCAGGTTACGCACGTGCATAAACATAAAATCAGGAAAGCCAGGAGCAATGATGTTGTTTGGTTCCCAGCATACACCGCCAACAAACACATATCGCCCTTGCTTGTTATCTTCGTGAAGGGGGTTATTAAGAGGAGAAGAAAACTCTGCGCGACAACCTTCAACCACACAAACAATTTGTCCTTTAAAAAGGCCGATCACGCGCTTAACAAGATTTGCCTTGATGCCACATTTCCATGCCTGCCGAGTGGCCATCTCATAGCCATATTTTCGGATCGCTTTCTTTTGCAAATGTACTACTAGGTTCATTTTGACTCCTGATTCAAGCAATTACGCGAAGCCCAAAGTCATAAAAGCAGATAGACGTCTATACCCGAGTGACCTCATGGTACATGGGAATAAACTACGTGATTAGACTGAGTTTAGTGTCCGATGAAAATACACCTTCCACGATGCTGTAACGTATCGATTTACACCAATCATAGGCACATAGCACATCAAAAAAACAACCTCATTTTCGAGTGCTTTCCTACGCTGTATCTGGTTACTTCTGCGTATTACTATAACGAAATCACCCTCTACGTTTGTCTATATAAATTTGTCGTAACGATAGAGGGTGCTTATCAAGAAGGAGGGATAACGCCTACGCGTCGATGAGATAGTTTTGACCTTCAGTTTCTAGACGATCAATCAGTTTACGACACTCATTTAAATCAAGAGGTTGCTCGAAGCGGCGCTTGAGGTTCATCAAAAAGAAGATATCTTCACACATGGCTTTCTCAGGTTCGTCACTGATTTTTGCGACTGGTGAACCATTGCACGTGACCATTTTGATCACGATAGAAAGTGGCTGGTAGGCTTCACCCTCTTTATTGACATAATCACCCATATCGTTCGCAAGAAAAGTACCGATACCGAAACTCACCTGAATACGTCCTTGGAAATACTCGCAAATATCTAACGCTTGTTCGAAGTTAAGTCCGTCTGTAAACACCAGCGTTTTTGTTAACGGGTCTATATTAAGCGACTGATAATGTGCAATCATTTTTTCACCCCAGCTATAAGGGCAACCACTATCGTGACGTACACCGAAATACGCGTTACTTAGCTCTTCATCAAAGTCTTTAAGGAAGGCATCAATACCAATCGTGTCGGTCAGTGCAATACCTAGTGCACCGTTAAACATTTTTTGCCAACGTTGCAAAGCCACTTTTTGCGAATCTCGCACATTCACCAGAGCTTGATGGCCCATAAACCATTCATGAGCAACGGTACCGATAGGCGTCAAATTCAGTTCTTTTGCTAAGTGGTAGTTGCTTGTTCCTGTCAAACATTCCGGCACTTCCTGACACAAGAACTCCAGCATGGTGCGCTGAGCTTGAAAGGAAAAACGTCGACGCGTCGACATATCAGAAAACTTAAAGTTAGTGATGTTACGACGTTTTAGTTCGGATTTTAGGTACCGAACTTTCTCTTCTAAAACGGTGGTAAATTGCGCTACAGGGATATCTGACCAACGCTGACGGCTACGAACTTCAGACACGATGCTCATGATGATCGTTTCGTACAAAATAGTATCTCGCCACAAACCATTGATAGTAATGCGTAACTGGCTTGAGCCATCAGCCATGGCTTTATTGTGGAAAGAGACATCACTTTGTGGATTGAAACGGAAATGGCGCAGTGCATCAACAAAGTCAGGATTCAGGTAAGGCGCGACACGCTTGATGTATTCGATTTCTTCTTGCGTAAATTGAATGTCTTGCAGTTTAAGAACTTCTGCTTTTACCTCTGGTAGCAGTTCAGAGAGATCTTCCTCGCTACGCACAATAAATTTGTATGACACCATTGCATCAGGGTAAAGCGCTGTTACTGCGCTCATCATATTGACTTTGTAGACATCAAAATCCAAAGCGCTTTGAATGATGCGGGAAGAAAATAGTTTGGTGGTCATTAGGTGCCCTTCTACACGCCCTTCCTGGGTATATAACTTTTTGTTACTAACTAATTTGCGTAAACAATAAACACCCATCTATAGTTTGTCAACTTTTGTTACTAACCACTCATTTTTATAAGGTTTTCCTGTCTAGAATTCGCACACAGATTGTGAATAAGTCAGATTCATTCGTAGATTTATACTCAAGGCGTACTATGAAGCACTACCAAAAACGTTTCGCACAACTCGTTACTTACCCATTGATTGACCACTTGTTATGCGCTAGATTACTTACAAATCAATATTAGGACCCAACCATGATCGTATCTGTCGACATTATTCCATTCAGGCTATCTGGCTGTGCCGATAAAGGACTGGAAGTGTTGTTGATTAAACGTTCAAATCCAAATCGGCCATACCATGGAGTCTGGGCACTACCGGGCGGATTTGTCTTTGATAAAGACTTAACCAGTGAAGGAGGACGCCCGGCCGATGAAAACTTTGAGGCGGCGCGTCGCCGAATTTGCCGCGAGAAAATCCATACCTACCCTCGTCATTTTAGCGAAGCGTTTATCGACGGTGATCCAAAGCGTGATCCAGAAGACTGGAGCTTAAACATTACGCACTACGCCTTGGTCGATCGTAACAATGTAGAGCAAATCAACAATGCTGGTGTACCAGAGTGCCAACTAAAATGGTTTTCGCTACAAGCTATACTCAATGGAGAAGAAACTCTCGCGTTTGACCATCAAAAAACCATTGAAAAAGCGTGGCAGAAGCTTCGTGCATCCATTGAATACACATCGGTTCTTTTGTTTGCATTAGACAAAGAGTTTTTGGTTGCCGACATCATTTCTGCTTATCAAGAGTTTGGTATTGATATTAGCCGAATGACGATTAAGCGCCGCTTGATAGATTCAGGCGTACTAAAACCTACCAATAAAGTCGCTTCTACCAACAAAGGCAAAGGTGGAAAACCCGCAATGGTATATACGCTGACTAGCGACGAAGTAACCTTTTTTCAAAACTGTTTGCGTGGATAAACGCAGGCAATCAGACAGACAAGGAGTCTGCCATGACTGTTCGAGTAAACTATCAAACTACAGCAGTGATCGACGTTGATCCAGAGAAAGGCTTTAGTGAGTTATGTCCAAATGAACTACCCGTTGCAGGTGCGTTGGAAATCGTACCGGAGCTTCTGAGTAATCATGCCAAAGGCCGATTAAAACTGGTGAGCCGTGACTTGCACCCACCGAAAGCAAAATGGGATGCAGAAACACCAGCCAACATGCTTGAACCCGTCGGTCTACCCAATGTGGATATAAAATGGAACCGCCATTGTGTGCTTGGCACAACAGGTTCTGAACTGCTAGACGGTTTACCACCTGTTTTGGACTATGATTTTCAAGTTAATAAAGGCATGGATCCTGATGCGCATCCTTACGGTATTTTCTTCCATGATATTGCCGATACTAAAACGACAGGCGCACATGAATTTCTAAAATTCAACGGGATTGATACCCTAGTGATCGGCGGTCTCGCGCTAGATTTTTGTGTGAAGAAATCCGTCATGCAAGCACTGGACCTTGGCTACAATGTGGTGGTCAACCTTGCTTCAACTCGCGCAGTACTGCCTGATAATGTTGAAAATGTGCTGACAGAGCTCAAGGATCAAGGCGTATTATTTGTCGAAAAAGCGGATGACATCATCGTAGAAAAATTCGCCTAGAGACGATAGTAACCGAGAAGGATTTCACTATGCATCAACATGAAAAATTGAATTACGTCGAATTTGGTTCCACCAATATTAACGCTACAAAACAATTTTTTGAGCGTACCTTTGACTGGACTTTTATCGATTATGGTCCTGAATACTCTGCATTTTCAGGACAAGGGTTAGATGGCGGATTCTTCAAATCTGAGTTTGTAAACCAAACCGCAAATGGTGGCGCACTTTTAGTGTTTTATAGCTCAGATATTCAGGCCACGCAGATAAAAGTTGAGCAGCATGGTGGAAAAATTATCCGCCCTATTTTCGAATTTCCCGGCGGCTGCCGATTCCACTTCACCGAACCAAGTGGAAATGAATTCGCAGTATGGTCGGAGAGCAATTAGTACTTACCCCAACACCACTTCCACACCTAGCTTTTTGATTTGCTCAAGGTCGCTTTTCGGAGCGGCTTTGTCGGTTAACAACACCGATATTTCGTTGGTATTGCCAATTGAAGAGGGATAAATCTGTCCAAACTTACTGGAGTCCGTCAGTACGATGTTACGTCTATTCTTTGCCAGAATGGCCTCTGCGATGTCGGCACGCATCATGTCTCGGCTAGTAAAACCAGTGTCTTGGTGAAATCCGTCGATACCCAAGAAAGCCGTGCTGAAGTGAATGTTCTCAATACAGAGTTTGGTGAGCGGGCCAACGAGGCTCTCACCTTGATGCTGATACACACCACCAAGCAAGATGATGTTAGCTGAGGTGTTACGGATGAGATGGGCGATGTACGCCGATGGGGTAATGATGGTCACATCGCCGCGTTCAGCTAAAGTGCGAGCCAAGAGCGCATTAGCACTGCCGCCCTCGATCAATACGGTTTCGTTTGGTGATACCAAGTCCGCCGCTTTATTTGCAAGTGATTGTTTAATATCGAAACGGACTTCTAATCGGGTATCAATATCATCACTTTGCAATGCGGTAGCTGCGCCGTGTACGCGCTTTAGATAGCCCTGTTGCTCCAGAAAATTCAAATCCTGCCTGATGGTCACGCCCGACACGCCGATAATGTCAGAAAGCTCCGTGACTTGAACGCGTTTACGATCATTCACTAATTGCAGGATTTCATTTTGTCTTGGGTTCACAGGCTCACTCCTTATTAATGAGCTTGCAGTATACGCCCGAACACTTTCATATGAAAGCAGCCTGTGAACGATAGAAATAAGCTAAGTCGCGTTACACCGTAAGCTCAAGACGGTTGCCGCCCGGATCTAAGATGCAGCTTTCGTAGTAACCATCACCCGTTTGTCTCGGACCGTCGATCCATTGGTAGCCATCATCTACTAAGGTTTTGGTTAATTGATCCACCGCCTGCTCTGATCCTAAAGCGAAGGCAAAGTGTGCTAATCCTGTTACCTGCATCGCATGAGATTTTTCACAAGCGGTCACACCTTCCATCGACATTAACTCCAATCGCGCTCCACTTTCAAACGAAAGAAAGTAAGATGAAAACTGCTTAGTTGGGTTGTGGTATTTATCGTTAGACACCGCGTTAAAATATTTCTCATAGAAGGCTTTTAACTCTTCCAAACGTTCTGTCCAAATCGCGATATGTTCAATTTTCATTAGGGTTCCCCTTAGCTCTTAACTGCGCTCAATCTAACGAGGAAAAGCAGCACAAAAAAGAGAGCAAATCATCACCGAGTTGTTCCTGTTTTATGTCCGAACTGCTCATCAATGAGTCATTAAATCTATGGTTGGAGTTGTGTTTGAGCGAAAGTGATGTCCATAATGGCGCAAAGTTTTACAGGATAAAATGATGGAAGAGATTTACTTCGCAGGCGGCTGCCTTTGGGGCGTTCAAGAATTTATGCGCCACCTTCCCGGCGTAATCAGCACCGAAGCAGGACGAGCAAATGGCACGACGGATAACACTCAATCCGAATACGATGGTTACGCAGAATGCGTGAAAACCCAATTCGACCCTGAGCTGGTTTCGGTTGCAACTTTGATGGGGTATCTGTTTGAGATCATCGACCCGCACAGCGTTAACAAGCAAGGTGAAGACGTAGGTGAAAAGTACCGTACCGGTGTTTATAGCCAAAACGAGCAACACCTAACTATTGCTAAAGCGTTTATCGCCGCAAGACCGGATGCCGATAAAATCGCCGTAGAAGTGCTGCCACTCACAAACTACGTGCCAAGTGATGATGAGCACCAAGACCGACTCACGCGCTTTCCAAACGACTACTGCCATATTCCGTTAGATTTGCTGCATAAATATAAAAATTAATGGCCAGCTTTTATCGCTGTTTCTATTATCTCAAACTAAGAGGCGCAACGCCTCTTTTTGCATCCTAACCAGGGCTATTGATCCTCCTCCAGTTCATTTTCATGTCTAGTTATTTATTTCAAAATAACTGGAATATAAATCACATAATAAATTTTATAATATTCCGCATTATTAATGACGGCTATCACACTTAAGATTGAGTGATACAAAAGTATAGTTATTGGTTTTTTTTTACTATTTCCGAAAACCACTTCATTAATTAAATTTGACTCATTACTTCAGCACCAATGAGTCACAAAATGATTACAGAACTAACAAACGTCAATTTAATTAAAAGCAACCTTCAAGCAAATAATAAAAAAGAAGTCTTTGAAGAGCTAGCACAAATGCTATTCGAAAATAATCGAATCAGCAGCAAAGAGGCTTTTTTAACCGACATCGAAGCACGTGAAGTATTAAGCGTGACTTCAATGGACGGCATCGCTTACCCACACGCAAAAAGCAAAGCGGTTACAGAGCCTGCAATCGCCGTTGGCGTAAAGCGCGAAGGCATCGAGTATGGCGACGAAGAGGGAGTCAAACCAACCGTATTCTTCATGATTGCTTCACCAGATAACGGTACCGACCACCATATTTATGTTCTTCAAGAATTATTCGGAAAATTTAGCGAAGAGTTTATTGAAGATATTCATAACGCAAAAGACGAAAACCAAATACTAAATATTTTAATTAATTCATAAGGCGTGAAATTATGAGTACAATCACAGCTCAAGCTAGCAATAATAGCGATTTCAAAAAACTCCTAAGTACCATGAAAGGTCACCTTTTATTCGGTACTTCTCACATGCTTCCATTTATCGTTGCGGGTGGTGTACTACTGGCGCTGGCGGTAATGGCATCCGGTAAAGGTGCGGTTCCTGCAGACGGGTTATTGGCTGATATTTCTAATATCGGTATTAAAGGTCTGGTGTTGTTCCCAATTATTCTTGGTGGCTTCATCGGTTACTCAATTGCAGACAAACCAGCACTAGCGCCAGCGATGATCTCTTCTGGAATCATGGCTGACATGGGCGGCGGCTTCCTAGGTTGTATCGTCGCTGGTTTTATCGCTGGTGGTGTAGTTCTACAACTTAAGAAGATCCCTCTTTCTGCTAACATGACTGCGTTGGGCGCTTACTTCATCTACCCACTTGTTGGTACGCTTATCTCTGCAGGTATCGTTCTATGGGGTATCGGTGAGCCAATCAAGATCTTCATGGCTTCTATGAACGAGTTCCTAGCTTCTATGGCTGGCGCTTCTAAAGTGGTTCTAGGTACGATTCTTGGTGGTATGACTGCATTCGATATGGGCGGTCCAATCAACAAAGTAGCAACGCTATTCGCTCAAACTCAAGTTGATACTCAACCATGGCTAATGGGCGGTGTTGGTATCGCAATCTGTACGCCTCCTCTAGGTATGGCACTAGCAACATTCCTATTCAAGAAGAAGTTTACTAAACAAGAGCAAGAAGCAGGTAAAGCAGCAGCAATCATGGGTTCTATCGGTATCTCTGAAGGTGCTATCCCATTCGCAGCAAACGACCCTGTACGCGTTCTTCCTTCAATCGTTGCTGGTGGTATCGTTGGCTGTGTGTTCGGCTTCCTAACAAACGTACTACTACACGCACCATGGGGCGGTTTAATCACAGCACCTGTATCAAGCAACATCCCAATGTACGTTGTGGGTATCGCACTAGGCTCACTAACAACTGCAGTTATCGTTGGCTTCTGGAAACCAGTCGCTGAAGAAGAAGCAGAAGACGAAATCGTAGAAGCAGAACTAGCACAATCTCAAGCGGCTCCAGTGGCAGGCGAAGGCGAGTACGACATCGTAGCAGTAACATGTTGCCCATCTGGCGTAGCACACACATTCATGGCAGCAAAAGCACTAGAGAAAGCAGGTGCGGCAGCGGGTCTGAAAATCAAAGTAGAAACTCAAGGTCAAAACGGTATCCAGAACCGCATCACTGACCTAGATGTAGCAAACGCGAAGCTGGTTATTCTAGCTCACGATATCCAAGTAAAAGACGCTCACCGCTTTGCAAAAGCAAACGTTGTTGAGTGTTCAACGAAAGAAGCGATGCGTAACGCAGCGACTCTTGTGAAAGCTTAAACCTTAAGCTCCTCCCCCTAAGAGCCCTTTCCCCCAAAGGGCTCTATTTCAAGTTTTTAAGTTTTAGTAATACCCCTGATTTTTTTAATTATATAACTCTACAATTTACAAGGCTTTAAAAATGAAATTCAAACCTTCCCTACTCGCTTGCGCAGTTTTAAGTGGTCTAGTCGGTCTGACTGGCTGTAACGACGACACAACCAACATTTATGAAGGCGGTGGCACCAACCCTGCTCTGCCGGATATTCCTGACGGCGGCAAGCCAGTATGTCCTCCAGTTGGCGATGGCGACTGTGATGACAAGCCAAACCCAGAAACACCTGAAATCGACATGGGCGTTCACATCCCGGTAGATTTCGCCGATATGGACGTAACACGCTACGTCAACCCATTCATCGGCACAGGTAACCTAGGCAACACCTACCCTGGTGCAACCACACCACACGGCATGGTGCAGCTTTCTCCAAACAACGGTTCTAACGGCTGGGAATACATTTCAGGCTACTACTACCACGACGCACGTACTTCCGGTTTCTCTCATACCCACCTTTCCGGAGCAGGTGCTGGCGACTTGAACGATATTCTCGTCATGCCAATCAACTCGCGTTCGGATTACATGATTAATGAAGGTTCGGCAACGCTAAACCTAGAAGCGTCTCGCTTCCAACATCGTGACGAGCAAGCGACGGCAGGCTACTACAAAGTCGATCTATTGGATTACGACATCAGAGCTGAGTTGACGGCGTCGGATCGCGTTGGTGTGCACCGCTACACCTTCCCTCGTGATGAGAAGTCAGAAATCATCGTGAACACTGGCTTCAAAATTAACTGGGACTACACCTCAGATTCTTACTTGAAATGGGACAAAGACAATAACCGCCTTGAAGGTCACCGTTTCTCTGATGGCTGGGCACCAAGCCAAAAAGAATTCTTCGTGATGGAATTCGACCAACCAATCAAAAACGTTCGCTTTGCTTACTACGATAAAGAGCAAGGTCGTTACATGGACGTGCCAGAAGGCATTACAGAAATCGGTAACGAAACACGTGGCAAGTATCAATACGCACGCGCTTACGTTGAGTTCGACACATCCAAAGACGGCTTAACGGTTGAAGCGAAATTGGCGCTATCAAACGTTGAGATCGGCGAGAATGGCAAGTCTGGTGCTTCTCTTAACATGACAGAAGTTGCTGGCATGAACTTCGACCAAGTACGCGAAGCCGCAACGAAGAAATGGGAAGACGAACTCGGCAAGATCCAAGTCTCTGGCGACGAGGATTACAAACAAACCTTCTACACCGCGATGTACCACTCGTACCTAGGTCAAACCATTCACTCTGACTTAGATGGTCGCTACCGCCAAGTTCACCAAGGTCGTAACGCTTACCCAGATGGCAACACACCTTGGGGCGATAAGATTGATACGCTGAAAGAGTCAATCCGCACTGCCGATGCCAACAAAGATGGCAAAGCAGACTTCACGCGCTACGACACTTTCTCGTTATGGGATACCTACCGCGCAGTTCAACCGCTGTCTTCGATTCTTGAACCTGACCGCCTAGCCGACGTGGTGCTGTCTATGTTGTCTTACGCTGAAGAAGAATGGGTGGATGACAAAGGCAACGTGCGCAAAGGTCGTCTGCCTGAGTGGACATTCAAAGGCAACGAAACCGGCATGATGATGGGCATGCACTCAACGCCTGTGATTCATGATGTATTGTCGAAAGGCTCACTAGAAAAACGCATGATCGATCTTGGCTTCACAGAAGCAGAACGCAAAGACGTGAAAGAGCGCTTAGTTGAAGCAATGATCACTGACGCGCGCGCCGCAACGAGCCAAGGCGTAGCATGGATCAAAGAATACGAAGAACAAGGTTACGTGCCAGCGCAACTGCACGACACTCCACCAGATTCTTACGGCGGTCACTCACCATTTAAAGATTCTTGGACAGCATCTTACTCGCTTGAATACTCAATGAACGACTGGGCAATCGCGCAATCGATCAAAGAAGTGTTCGGTGAAGAAGATCCACGCTACACCGAGTTCGCTAACCGTTCTAAAAACTGGCAAGCGCAATTCGACTTCGGCGGTAAGCAATACCAAGGTTGGTTCAAAGCCCGTGACTACGATGGCGAGTTTATCGATGCAGGTTGGGTAGACCCAATCACTGGTCGCGCGGTGGGTAAAGACTGGCGTCCAGACATGTTTAACTGGGCATTCTCTGAGTCGAACGGCTGGCAATACTCGTTCAGTGTTCAGCACGACATTCATGGCTTGATTGACCTGATGACACGCTTCGACAAGACACAAAACCCTGAAGCAGAACGCGGTGACTTGTTTGCAGCGCGCTTGGATGAGTACTGGTCAACCTACCCAGACCGTAACGCAGGTGACAACCAATTCCCAGTGTTCAACACAGGTAACGTTGGTCAGCACGTTCAAGGTAACGAACCAGATATCCACGTGCCGTACTTGTACAACTACGTCGGTCAGCCTTGGAAAGGTCAGGCAGCCATCGCCGCAGCAACCAACATTTGCTACAAGAACACCGCTGACGGCATTTGTGGTAACGACGACTTCGGTACGCTCTCTGCGTGGTTCGTGTTCCGTGCACTTGGCTTCTACCCAGTGAATGCTTCTTCTGGCATCTACGAAATCGGCACTCCGCTGTTTGAAAGCGCATCTATCGATGTCGGCAACAACCAGAAGTTCACCGTTACCGCGAAGAACGTTAGCCGCGAAAACATCTTCATTCAATCGGCTCGCTACAACGGCAAAGACTTCAACCGCACTTACCTGACTCATGACGAAATCATGTACGGCGGTGAGTTAGAGTTCGTGATGGGCGACAAACCAAATCAACGTTGGGGCTCTCTAGAGCAAGATCTTCCACCAGCACAAGGCATCGGTGAGTTCTTGCATGAAGACGAGATGCCAGCAGGTTCTCGTTAATCCCAATAGTGACCACTCAGCCGGGGGAGCGCATCTCCCGGCTATCCCTACAAGCAAATTTTATAAGCAGTCCTTTATAAACAGTCTCTTATAAACACTTTTATATACGAATAACGACAAAACGGTATGCACATGTTTAAACGTAATCTTATCTCTTTGGCTATCCTGGTTGGTCTGACGGGTGGCTTAGCTGGCTGTAACAGCGACAACGATTCTTCCTCTTCACTGCCGGGCGATCCAATTGTTGATCTTGCGGTATTGAAATACGTCGATCCAATGATCGGCACAGCGGCTTCTGGTCATACATTCCCGGGCGCGACGGTACCGGCAGGTATGGTTCAACTGTCTCCAGATACTTTCATCGGTTCTAACACTGATCACGAATCAGGACTTAACCCATGGCACTCAGCTTCTGGCTACTGGGATTCATCCAACTACGAAACTGGCGAAGTGGTTAACACTGACGTTCCGCTGTACGGCTTCTCCCATACTCACCTTTCAGGTACAGGCGCAACGGACTTAGGCGACATTTTGGTTCTGCCATACGCAGACATGGCGAACACACAGCTGAACTCGTTCGACAAGGCCAATGAAGAAGCAAGCGCAGGCTACTACAAAACCAAGCTGAACCAAGGTCAAATCGAAGTAGAGTTGAGCGCAACCAAACGCGTTGGCTTGCACAAATACACTTTTGCTGAAGGCGCGGACCGTAACGTGAAGTTCGATTTGGGTCATATCCTAATGAACAACAACGGCAAGTCTTTGAAGAACAAAGTAGAAGTGGTGGACGAATACACCATTCGCGGTCGTAAAACCTCAACTGGTTGGTTCCAAGGGCAAGATCACCAAGGTCAGGACATCTTCTTCTACGCGAAATTCAACCAACCAATCGCCAAGGCACTGTTGGGCGAACAAGATCTAGAACCAACGCGCGAAATGCGTAATGGTGCGGTTTACTCAGGCGATGATCTGACCGCTTACCTAAACTTCGGCACAGGCGAAGAGCCAATTGAAATCCGCGTCGGTATCTCTCCAGTTAACTGGCAGGGCGCACAGAAAAACTTAGAAGCGGAAGCACAAAATTTCGACCTAGCAAAAGTAAAAGAAGACGCAGAATACGCGTGGGCTGAGAAGCTAGCAAAAATCAAAGTTGAAGGCGGCACAGACGCAGAGAAAACCAACTTCTACACTGGCATGTACCACATGATGATCGCACCAATCGAGTTCTACGATGTGGATGGTCAATACGTGGATATGCTTGGCACAGTGCGCACACTGAAAGATGGCGACACACCAAACTACTCGATTTACTCAACATGGGATACATTCCGCGCCGTTCATCCAATGTGGACCATCATCGACCCAGATCAAGCAACGCTATACGTGAAAGACTTGATCCGTAAATCTAACGACGAGTTTGGTTTATTGCCGAAGTGGGAAGGTCATGGCTCAGAAACCGGCACCATGATCGGCTACCCATCAGCAGCGATTCTGGGCGATGCGGTGACCAAAGGCTTGATTGATGCAGAGCAGGCTTACACAGCGTCAGTGAAATCAGCTCGCTACACACCGCATGAGTACCCACAGATTCATGACGACATCCTAAGCTCACTCATGGCAGGTCAGTTGAACTACCACGAGAAAGAACAGTGTGTTCGTTACCCGAACTGGAACTCAGTGTCGTACTCGTTGGAATTCTCATTCTACGATTGGACGATCGCAGAAATGGCAAAAGCCGCTGGCGATATGGACGCGTATGAAGAGTTCAAAGCTCGTTCTTACAACTCTTTGAAACACTGGGATGCAAAAGCAGGTAACGCAGACGGCACGGGCTTCTTCGTACCAACAGAGCTGAAAGAAGACGACCCATGTGCACTGAAATACGCTTCAACTGACTTCGACCCTTACAAGTCTGACGCGTTCTACTACACAGAAGGTAACGCGTGGCAGTGGCAATGGGCGTTCATGCAAGACTTGGATAAGCTGACTGAAATCATGGGCGGCACGCAAGGTCTGAACGACAAGCTGAACAACCTATTTACCGCCGATCCAAATGGCGGCGAAGCGCACCAAGACATGACAGGCTACATCGGTCAGTACATTCACGGTAACGAACCTTCGCACCACGTCATCTACTTGTACAACCGTACTGAAGAGTCTTACAAGGCGCAGGAATACCTAGACCAAGTTTACGACCAGTTCTACAAACCGACGCCAGACGGCATCATCGGTAACGAAGACGTAGGTCAAATGTCGGCGTGGTACTTGATGTCAGCACTGGGCTTCTACCAAATCTCGCCAACCGATCCAACCTACAGCATCGGTCGTCCAATCTTCGACAAAGCGACGGTAGACATTGGTTCTGGCACCTTCACGGTAACGGCTGAGAACAACGGTCCAGACAACATGTACATCAAAGAAGTGACCATCAACGGTAAGCCTCTGGATGTTTACAACACCTTCCAGCACAGCGAATTCAAAGCAGGCGGCGAACTGCACTTCGTGATGACGGCTGACAAGTCTGAAGCAATGCAAGCCAACCTAGGCGAATAATGATTTTGAGGGGACCTCGTGTCCCCTTTTCTCGTGGAATAAAAACAATGAAACTAAAAAGAACCCTACTCTCTACCGCAGTGTTAACCGCCATGCTTGGTCTTGCTGGCTGTGGCAGCGACTCTGATCCAGAAACTCCGGTTATCTCTACCCCTACTTTGGAATTCGTTGATACCTTGATCGGCACTAAAGGTCTTGGCAACGTCAACCCTTCCCCAGTCATGCCAGAAGGTATGATTCAACCTTCGCCAGATAACTTCGATCCAAACGGTTGGAATGGCAAAGGCTCACCAGTCGAATACGATCCTGTGCACAGCCTGCTTTCTGGTTTCTCAATGACGCACATTTCTGGCGCAGGTAAAGGCGACCTAAACGACTTCGCTTTCTTGCCATACACAGGCTTCAATACTGATGCCGTGACCATGGATAAAAGCTCGGAAGTGGCAGAGGTTGGTTACTACTCGGTTGATCTTGTAGAAACCGGCGTAAAAGCTGAGCTGTCGGCGACCGACCGCGTGGCGTTCCAACGTTACACCTTCAAACCGGGTGAAGACCGCAAAGTACGTATCGATCTTCAACACGAACTGTTGGAGCAATACGGCAACCACTCTCGCAGCATCTACTACAAACGCGTTAACGATACCACCGTCGTAGGCGCGCGTACCTCAAACGAATGGGGTCAATGGCAAACCGTGTTCTTCGCGGCAGAATTCTCTGATCCAATCATTGAAGAGAACTTGTACACCAAGCTGGCTTCTGAGAGCAAACTCACTCCAACTGACGCTACGGAAGTCGGCTTGGAAGATTACCGTGGTTACGCAGAGCACAAACCAATGCCGGGCGAACCAGAACCTGACCCAGAACGTTTGGCAAAACGCGCAAACGATGTCCTGACGCATTTGAACTTTGGTAAGAGCGATGAGCCATTGGTGGTCAAAGTAGCGATTTCTGGCACTGGCGTCGACGGCGCACTGAAAAACCTAGAAGCAGACACCAACGGCTGGGATTTCGACAACGTCGTACAACAAAACCGCGTGGCTTGGGAAAACATCCTTGGCGAGTTTGAACTAGAAGGCGGCAACAAAGCCGACAAAACCATGTTCTACACTTCGCTCTACCGTACGTTTGTTGCTCCATTCCTATACCAAGATGTGGATGGCAAATACCGTGGCATGGATGGCAAAGTGCACCAAGCAGAAGATGGCTTAGTGAACTACTCAGTGTACTCAATGTGGGATACCTTCCGCGCCGCACACCCACTGAAAACCATCATCGATAAAGACCGCGCGATTGAACACGCACGCGATCTATTGAACAAATACCAAACGGGCGGCGTGCTGCCAAAGTGGGAACTGCACTCGGATTACACCGGTGAAATGGTCGGTCACCCTGCGGTCTCGGTTATTGCCGATATCATGGTCAAACACCCAGAAGCCTTTACAGCAGCTGAGTTTGATTTGGCACTGAAAGCGGCTGACGAAACGGTCAACTTCAACCTTGATAAAACTGAAAGCTGGGTGCCTTACCAAGATGCTTGGAACGGTGACAAACGCTTCACGGTCATGACACGTCATAACGACTACCAAGCAGGCGTCGGCTTTATTCCAGCTAACACCAAATGGGCGCCGGATTCTGGTGACAAACCGGGTTACGTAGAGAGCTTAAAAGTCGATAAATACGACGAGCTCGTGAACGAGTCGGTGTCTTACGGTCTTGAGAACGCATACTACGACTGGTGTATCGCCCAGATCGCTAAACTTGCTGGCAACGACCAACAGTACGACCGCTACATGGCACGTTCTGAATCGTTCAAGAACTACTTCGATTACAACCCAGAACAATACGGCAAACTGCAAGACACCAAAGGCAACGCATTGGGTGCGACAGGCTTTATGCGTCCGGCTTACATGAACAGTGGCAGCAAGGTTTGGGCAAACAACCTGAAAGCAGAATGTTTGGACGAGAACATGGCGCTGTCTATCCCAGACGGTATGGACTACAACGCGTGTAAAGACCGCAAAGCACTCAACGAAAGTGACGTGTTCTGGCCTTACCGCGCCGAGCACCGAGGTGAAGACTTTACCGAAGGCAACACGTGGCAATGGACATGGTTTGCACCGCACAACTTGAACGGTCTAGCCAACGTGATGGGCGGCGAGCACATCGACCGCACTGACTTCTCTCTTCCTGAAGACGTAACCGAACAAGGCAAAGCGGCATTCTTAGCCAACTTGAATGCGCTGTTTAATGCGGACTCCAACGCTGATACGAGCCAATCACACGACATGTCTGGCTACATCGGCCAGTTCGTGATGGGTAACGAGCCTGATCACCACGTACCTTACCTCTACAACTGGACGGCAGAGCCTTGGAAGACACAAGAAATTGTCGACCAAGCGATGAACGAGTTCTACCACCCAACGCATGAAGGTCTGATCGGTAACGAAGACGTCGGTCAGATGTCGGCGTGGTATGTGATGTCTGCATTGGGCTTCTACCAAGTCACACCGGGCGAAGCAAGTTACACCATCGGTCGTCCTTTGTTCGACAAAGCCGTAATTCCAGTCGCGGACGGTAAATTCACCATCACCTCAGAAAATAACAGCCAAGAGAGCATCTACGTGAAGTCGGTGACCATCAACGGCAAGCAATTGAGTGACAACTTCAGCTTCGCGCACAGCGATTTGAAAGACGGTGGTGAGCTGCATTTCGTCATGACTTCAGACAAATCTGAAGCGATGAAAGCGCAGTAACTGATACCCATCCAAATAACGAAAGGGGGCATCTAGCCCCCTAAAAAACTTCACTTCAGTGGAACCATAAAAATGAAACTAAAAAGAACCCTTATCTCTACCGCTATTCTCGCTGCCATGTTTGGTCTTACTGGCTGTAACAGTGATGACGACAACAGCAAATCTGGAACACCATCCCTCGACACCACACTAACTCAATACGTCAACCCATTGATTGGTACAGGCGCAGATGGTCACACCTTCCCTGGGGCGGTTGTGCCTTACGGTTTGGTACAACTTTCTCCTGATACCGAAATGGAAGGTTGGGGCTCTGCTGCAGGTTACTTCGACCACGGCAAGCTGACTGAAATCCCAGTATATGGCTTCTCCCACACTCACCTTTCTGGCACAGGCATTACCGACCTTGGTGATATCCTAGTTCTACCTTTCACCAAGAAAGAAAACGCCGTTTTCAACACCTTCGATAAAGACAACGAAACTGCAGAAGCAGGCTACTACGCCGTTGAACTGAACAAAGGCGAAATCAAAGCAGAGCTAACTACCACGCAACGTGTTGGCTTCCACCGCTACACCTTCAAAGAAGGCACCACGCCACACATCAAGTTCGATTTAGACCACACTCTCAATAAAGGTCACTTCAACAACCGCACCATGAAGGGCGACTTGGAGTTCATCGACGCTTACACCATTCGCGGTTTACGTAGCTCGAACGGTTGGGCGAACAACCAACACGTGTACTTCTACGCCACCTTTAACCAACCTATCGTCAAAGCCATTGCTCTAGTTGACGGCGCAGAAACGGAAATCGATGTAAACAACGACAACATCGACGCAGTGAAAACCATCGCTTACCTAGAATTCGCACCATCATCAACACCGCTAGAAATCCAAGTAGGCTTGTCACCAACAGGCACAGAAGGGGCGGAGAAAAACCTAGAAGCAGAAGCGAAAGACGTGTCATTTGATACTGCGCGCGCTCAAGCCAACGACGCATGGCACCAAGAGCTTAGCCGCATGATGGTATCTGGCGGCACAGAAGATCAAAAAGAGATCTTCTACACCGCGCTTTACCACGCTTCTATTGCGCCAATGATTTTCCAAGATGTCGACGGTCAATACCCAGCGATGCGTACTCGCATTCAAAAAGACGCGGGCGACACACCAAACTACTCCGTGTACTCCATGTGGGATACTTTCCGTGCAGCGCACCCACTGAAAACCATCATCGACCCAGAACGTGCCGAAGAGTTTGCCAACGACTTAATTCGTAAATACGAAGATGGTGGCATCTTGCCGAAGTGGGAACTGCACAGCCATTACACTGGCACCATGATCGGCTTCCCTGCGGTCTCTATCATTGCTGACGCGATGGCGAAAGGCTTAGACATCGACCCACAACTTGCCAAAGAAGCGGCTGAGTTTACGGTACGTTACCACGAGGCATCTGAATTCCCAGATTGGACGGAAGACAACAACATCGGCGCAGCAAACGTTGTGCAAGTGAAAGTGTACGAAGAAAACGGCTTTGTTCATCACGGCTACTGGAACAGTGCGTCTTATACGCTTGAGTTTGCTTACGGCGACTGGGCAATGGCAGAAATAGCGCGCATGGCTGGCGATGTAAAACTGCAAGAAGAGTTTATGACTCGTGCCGACAACTGGCTTAACCATTGGGATGCAGAGACGGGCTTCTTACGTCCGAAAAACCACCCGCTTAGCTCATCACCAAACAAACCACCTTTGGAGTTCAACCAACCGATTGATGAAGATCGTTTGGATGAGTGTGAAATGGTTGAGTGGCCAGAAGGCTCAGGTGTGATGAAAGAGAAATGCCCACTGCTACCATTTGACCCTTACTACGTGGACGAGTTTGCCTACACCGAAGGGAACGCGTGGCAATGGAAGTTCCAACCAATGCACGATTTCAATCGCCTGAAACAAGAAATCTATCAAGCCGACTTGGCGCAAGGCAAAGACACCACGCCAGAGAAAGCCTTCCGTGAAGACTTGGACGAGTTATTCAATGCGCGTTCTTCAAACACAGGCGAAGAGCTACCAGACCTAACGGGTTACATCGGTCAGTACATGCACGGTAACGAGCCATCGCACCACATTCCTTACCTATACGCGCTAACGGATGAGCCATGGAAAGCACAAGAGTACCTAGACCGCATCATGTCAGAGATGTACACCAGCGAGCCAACCGGCTTGATTGGTAACGAAGACGTGGGTCAGATGAGCTCTTGGTACTTGATGTCGGCAATGGGCTTCTACCAAGTGACGCCTGCGGATCCGGTCTACACCATCGGTCGCCCTATGTTTGATGAAATCACCATTCCAGTGGAAGGCGGCGAGTTCACAGTCATCGCAGACAACAACAGCCCACACAACAAGTACGTGAAGTCCGTAACCATCAACGGCAAACCGCTAGATGCCAACTTCACCTTCAAACACAGCGAAATCAAAGCGGGCGGTGAGCTTCACTTCGTCATGACGGGTGACAAGCAAGAAGCGCTTCAAGCTCAGTAACGTTTCATGTAATTCGTGTTTAAAGAATAAGCAGATAGATTAACTCAGTGGCAGGAAGTGACGCGCTTCCTGCCTAAGGAATCAAGATTATGAACTTTACGAAAACCGCTATCGCCACCGCTGTGATTGCAAGTGTTATTGGTTTGGCTGGCTGCAACGATGACGACGATAACACCTCACCAAGCGTCGATACTTCCAACCTAAAATACATCGACCCATTCATTGGTACCGGCTTTAACGGACACACCTTCCCGGGTCCTGTTGTGCCAGAAGGCATGGTGCAACTTTCTCCAGATACCGAGCTGATCGGCTGGCACTCTTCATCAGGTTACCACTTCGATAAAAAGACCCTATTTGGCTTCTCCCACACTCACCTTTCTGGCACGGGCATGGGCGGTTTAGGTGACATTCTGTTCCTGCCGTTTACCGAAGATAAAGCTAAATACATCGAAGACAGCGACGACTACCGCGAAGCGATTTCGGTCAAGATGGACAAAACCTCAGAAGTGGCAGAAGCGGGTTACTACTCGGTGAAAATTGCAGAGAACGGTATCAAAGCTGAGCTTACGGCTTCTGAACGTGTCGGGTTCCATCGTTACACCTACCCGCAAGGTCAACCACAACGTTTGAAGATTGACCTCAACTCCATCCTTAACAGCGACTGGGGTTCGACCTCTCTGCGCAACAAACTGACGGTTAGCGAAGACGGTCATACCATCACGGGCGAGCGCGATGCAGCGCACTTCTCTGGTTGGGCGAAAAACCAAAAAATCTTCTTCTATGCGACTTTTGATAAGAAGATCAAAGACGTTTACATCCTTGCCAATGGCGAACCTGTTGACGGCCTAACGGCAGAACATGTTTCTGAATTAATTTACGATGATGAAGGTAATGCCATCAAGCGTGTCAAAGCGGACGTTACTGCCTACATCGAATTTGAAGATGAAGGCTCACAAGAGTTGAATGCGCAAGTAGCGTTATCTGCGGTTGACCCACAAGGTGCAGAAAACAACTACGATGCGGAAGCGAATGTCTCTTTCGATACTGCGCGCAACAACGCACGTGAGAAATGGGCAAAAGCACTCAACTTCTCTATCGAAGGGGGCACGGAAGATCAGAAAGAGATCTTCTACACTGCGCTTTACCACACCAAGATTGCGCCAATGGTGCATCAAGATGTAGATGGTCGATTCCGTGGCATGGGCAAAGGCTCGATTCGTGAAGGTGAAGGGGAATACTCCATCGCTTATGGTCAAGCGACAGAAGAGCAGCCAAACTTCTCGGTTTACTCTCTATGGGATACCCAACGTGCATTACACCCACTAAAAACCATCACAGAGCCAACCCGCGCGGTGCAATACGCGAAGAATCTAGTTCAGAAGTACACTGAAAGCGGCTTGCTACCGAAATGGGAGCACTTAGGTGACGAAACAGGCACCATGGTTGGCTACCCAGCGGTAGCAGTGATTGCGGATGCGATCACCAAATTCCCAGAAGAGTTTACTCAGCAGGAGAAAGAGCTGGCGCTGAAAGCCGCGATCGACTCTTCGACTTACGACAACTACCCAGTACTGCAAGCCGATTGGGATCAGGGCGTATTGGATCGCACTTTAACCAAGCACATCGATTACATTGAGAAAAACGGCTTCACGCCTGCCATCCAACGTGTCGATGGTGAGCCAGTATTTGAAGACTACACGGTTGAGTCTGTTTCTTACGGTCTAGAAAACGCGTTCTACGATTGGGCCATCGCACAAATTGCCAAAGCAGCCGGTGATACTCAAGCGGAAGAGCAATACCTTGAACGCTCAAAAGGCTACAAAAAGTACTTCGATTACAACCCAACGGAATACGCAGAACATGGCGTGACAGGCTTTATGCGCCCAGTGATGATTGATGAAACTTTCATGACGCCATTCGACCCATACGGCACAGAACACGAGACAGGCAACTACACCGAAGGTAACGCGTGGCAGTGGACTTGGTTTGTACCGCATGACATAGCAGGCTTGAAGACCATCATGGGTGGCGATGCTGAGTTCCAGAAAAACCTAGAAGCAACCTTCACCGCAGAGAGCCAAGGCACAGAAACTCCGGATATGTCTGGTTTGATTGGTCAAGTTGCGTTTGGTAACGAGCCTTCACACCACATTCCTTACCTATTCAACTGGACCGCAGAACCATGGAAGACGCAACAAGTCGTCGACCACATTCTGGATGACATGTACTTTGCAGCGCCAGAGGGCGTCATTGGTAACGAAGACGTAGGCGCAATGTCTGCTTGGTATGTGATGTCTGCATTAGGCTTCTACCAAGTGAACGCAGCAGAACCGATTTACACTGTGGGTCGTCCGCTGTTCGACAAAGCGGTGATTCCGGTTAAAGACGGTACGTTCACCATCACCACAGAAAATAACGCCGATGACAACATGTACATCAAGTCTGTCACCATCAATGGCAAAGCTTTGGATAACGGTTTCTTCTTCGACCATTCCGAGTTCAAACCAGGTGGTGAGTTGCACTTCGTGATGACAGGCGATCAATCAGAAGCGATGAAAGCGCCTCAATAACCTTCACTTGAAATGTGTTCCTCAGGCCAAATCAGTCTGAGGAACACAAGCTCAAATCAATCCCTTCCACTAATGATAGTGTCATTTCTGCTGCTGAAACTTCTTTGCAACCCGACGAATTTTGTCCGCACCACAACGGCGTAAATTCATCTCGGTTTTGCTTCTCCATAAGCGCTCTTAACTGAGTCATTTCAATGGATGCATATGGGAATTTCGGCGCAGACTCACAGATGTAGCCTAGCTCCGACATCGCACGATTCACAATGCCTCGTGCAGGTCGGCCCGAGAAAACATTAGTCACCGCCGTATGCTGCGCGCGCTCACTGGCAATGGCATATCGATGTAAAGACGATGTTTTCGCCTCATCACACAACAAATAGGCGCTGCCAACCTGCACGGCACTTGCCCCTAACTTCAGCGCGGCTTCTACACCATTTCTATCGGCAATTCCTCCTGCTGCAATAACAGGCAAATTCACGCGCTTGACGATTTGCGGTAACAACGCCATCAAGCCTAATTGAGTGGATAAATCATCCGATAAAAACATGCCTCGGTGTCCACCAGCCTCCAAGCCTTGGGCGATAATGCCGTCAACGCCTTTTGCTTCTAGCCAAAGTGCTTCGTCCACCGTGGTCGCTGACGAAAGGATCTTCCCGCCCCACCCTCTAATTCGAGCTAACAGATCATCGTCTGGCAAACCAAAGTGGAAACTGATCACTGGCGGTGTAAATGGTTCAATCGCGTCAGCAATATCATGATTGAAAGGCATCCTTGTCGGAGCGTTTGGCTGAGCCTGCACGGTTGCACCCACTTCAGCAAAATAAGGTTGCAGCGTTTTTTGCCACTCTTCGTGCTTGTTGGCGTCATATTCCGGCATTTCATGGCAAAAGAAGTTGAGGTTGAACGGTCGATTGGTCGCCTGTTGAATAAGTTGAAGTTCTTTAACGATGGCGTCTTTGTTCAGCATTCCACAAGGTAACGAGCCAAGCCCGCCAACATTACTGACAGCTATGGTCATTTGGCTGTCTTGCACGCCGGCCATTGGCGCTTGAATAATCGGTAACTCTGTTCCCAAAAGTGTATTAAATACCTTGTTTATCATGATCTTTCCTTGAAAACTTAACCTTTACCTGTGATGGCTCTGCGCCATAGTTATCCAGACTAGACTTTCACATGATTAGCCACTTATAAAGTTAAAGTGATGCATTTGTGCGCTATGCACTTTTGATAGAAATGACAAAGGGAGCACATGGCTCCCTTGATGTAGTGGCGAACAAGAATTGAAATGGCTATCGTGCTACATCTGATTCAAGCTCTAATTCTGCAACAGAAAGCATGGCAAACTCTTCCTCGGCGGTTGCTGCAACCAATTTGTTGCGGCTGTACAACCCATAATAAACACCACCGATAAGAAACAATCCCATTGTCATGAAAAAGGCTGAGGGATCAAAAGCATAAACACCTGTCATTGCGATCAAAGAAAGCACCAGAGAAATACTCGAAGTAATTATCCCGCCAGGCGTTTTATATGGGCGAGCTAACTCCGGCTGTTTAATTCGCAATAAAATATGGCTCAAGGACATTAATGCGTACGATACAGTCGCACCGACAACAGCCATCGCCAAGATTAAGTCCCCCTCCCCCGTAAGAGAAACCAAGAACCCAAAAACGCCCGGAACCAAAAGCGCACGAGAAGGCACTTTTTTGTCGCTGGTTAATGACAAAGTTTGCGGCAAATAACCTGCGCGGGAAAGCGCAAATACCAGGCGACTGTAACCGTAAATGATAGAGAAGAAAGACGCGATAAGACCTGCCAACCCAAGTAAGTTCACGGCCATTGCTATCGTTGAATTGCCTGTAAGCTTCAGCGCGTCAACTAATGGCACCGCGCTATCGCCTATGACCTTTGAACCAACCGCACCAGCCAAAAGAACGACTACCAGAGTTGCGGTTAGTAATAAAAACAACATCGCACCAATGATGCCTTTTGGAACATCTTTCGCCGGATTTTTTGCCTCCTCTGCCGCTAAAGGTACACCTTCAACCGCAAGAAACAACCACATTGCAAATGGCAACGCCGCCCATACGCCATACCACCCAAACGGCAAGATTTCTGTTGCCTGAGCCGTCGCCGGAGCAATATCGAATAAGTTATTAACATCAAAGTGACCAATAAGCACACCAGCAGTAATTAGAATAGCTAGCACAGCCAAACCGCTGATGACCATCATTACTTTGAGAGCTTCGCCAACACCTGCCATATGAATAGCGATAAAGACGGCGTAGAAAAATGCGTAAACAACAGGGCCATCAATACCAACCAATTCATTCACTGCTGAGCCAATAAAAATTACTATCGCAGCAGGCGCGAGCGCATATTCAATCAAAACTGATAAGCCAGTGAAAAAGCCTCCTGTCGGCCCCATCGCCTGTCTTGCGAAGCTGTAACCACCACCCGCAGCAGGAATAGCCGCAGACATTTCAGCTAAAGACAATACTAGCGTGAAATACATTACTGCCATCGCGATAGCAGCAATAAGAAAGCCTCCCCATCCTGCTTGAGCGATGCCAAAGTTCCAACCGGCAAAGTCACCAGATATAACATACGAGACACCTAAGCCAGCAAGTAAAATCCAACCTGCGGTGCCTCTTTTTAGCTGCCTTTTGGCCAAGTACTCCTGATGTTTAGACATAGTAAATCCTTCTACTTTGATGAAATTAAAAAGTTGTCGCTGTGTTTATCTTCAACGCTTGCGCCACCTGGCTCATTGATATCTGAGCGATCTTTCAGGTTCACTCCTGACAGTTGTAATTTTCGAGCCTCCTTGAGCAAGTAAAATACGCGTTCACAAGCATCGTCATAATTGAGCCCCTGAGGACGCACATTGGAAATGCAGTTTCTTTGGGAATCTTTAGAGCCTCGTTTAGCCCCCCAAGTGAGATACATACCCATGCTATCCGGAGAAGTTAGACCTGGCCTCTCTCCAATTAAAACCAGCACGGCCTTAGCGTTAAAACATTCACCAACATCATCCCCTACCGCTACTCTTCCTTGCTTTACGATTGTGATAGGTGCGAATTTCCATTGATGTTCATCATCAGCGCTTAAAAGAGAAATCAATCGTGTAACAACAGGCACGGCATGGTTTTGAATTGCGACGGAAGAAAGTCCATCAGCAATAACAATCGCAAGATCAATGTCAGTGTTATGTTCCTTTGCTATCGAGTTGAGCGTTTGCCAAGAAGGTTCATCGAGCTGCCGTCCTAAATCGGGCCTTTGCAAGTACATAAGCCGATCACTCACTTGACTGCTCACTACCACAGGAGGTTCTAAGGTATTTTCAAGAATCGAGTAAGAGTCAGATAAACCAGCAACGAGAGAGTCAACATTCAAACTACAATGCACTGCATCCATAGCTTGGGCATGATCCAGCTGAAATGAGAGTAACTCGTTGGTTGGTACACTGTTCCCGCTGCGACCCAGAGCGATCCGAGCAGAGGTGAAGTCGCGTAACTTGCCCCAAGGATTGTGTGTGACAACTTCAGACTCGTCTTGTGTGGACTGAGCAATGGTGATCACTTTACCCATGAGAATACCCCTTATTCAGTTGATTAATTGCTCCCGAAAACGAGCGAGAGATTTGCTCACTTAACCGAACGTCTTGCACGCTCTCGAAAATCTGCATCTCCATTAACCATTGTTCAAACTCTGGAGCTGGCTTCAGACCGAGTACTTTTCTTGCGTAAAGGGCATCGTGAAATGAGGTAGTTTGATAGTTGAGCATGATGTCATCAGACCCTGGAATACCCATGATGAACGAGCACTCGGCAACACCTAATAGTGTCAGCAAGTTATCCATGTCATTCTGATCGGCATAGGCATGATTGGTGTAACAGATGTCGCAACCCATAGGTAAGCCAAGCAACTTCCCACAGAAATGATCTTCAAGCCCAGCACGAATGATCTGTTTACCATCAAACAGATACTCAGGGCCAATAAACCCAACGACAGTATTAACCAACAAAGGATCAAACTGTTTCGCAACAGCATAAGCACGGGCTTCACAAGTCTGTTGATCGACCCCATGAAATGCATTCGCAGACAGCGCTGTACCTTGTCCGGTTTCAAAATACATCACATTGTTTCCTACGCTACCTCGATTCAAAGACAATGCCGCTTCATGGGCCTCTTTCAAAATCGACAAGTCGATTCCGAAGGTATCATTCGTCCCTTGCGTGCCGCCTATCGACTGAAAAACGAGATCGACTGGTGCACCCATTTCAATGGCTTCGATCGTGTTCGTTACATGAGTTAACACACAAGACTGAGTCGGTATTTGATAGTGTTGAATCACCTCATCCATTAAGTTCATTAACTTAATAGCTTGAGGCACATTATCTGTTGCCGGATTGATACCGATAACCGCATCGCCATTTCCGTACATCAGACCATCAAAAATGGTCGCTGCGATACCGTTGAGAGAATCAGTGGGGTGATTCGGCTGTAAGCGAGTAGACAGGCGACTCGGCAAACCAATCGTATTCCGAAAAGCCGTGACAACTTGGCATTTTTTAGCAACGAGAATCAAATCCTGGTTGCGCATAATCTTACTGACTGCGGCCACCATTTCTGGTGTTAAACCTTGACGAATTTTAGCCAACGTTTCACCATCGGCTTCTTCACTCAGCAGCCAATTTCGAAAATCTCCGACCGTCAAGTGCTCAATCGGCTTAAAGGCTTCAAGGTCATGCGTATCGATAATTAGGCGAGTGATATCGTCGCTTTCGTATGGAATAACCGCCTCGTTAAGAAACGTTTTAAGTGGTAACTCAGACAGCGCCATTTGTGCGACTACGCGTTCTGCCGCTGACTGAGCACAAACCCCGGCTAACGCATCGCCTGAGCGCTCCGGTGTCGCTTTCGCCATCAAGTCAGCCAATGACTTAAAGGTATAGACTTTACTGCCTTGTTGCCGACGATAAGTTGCCGTCATTGCTCTTCCTCTTCACTATTTGGTTCGCTTTTTGCTGAACTATCAATAAGCTTTAAGAAAGTATTGCCAAATGTGTTCCGTAGCGTTATCAAAAACTGGCAACATTCATAAACCAAAAATAAACAATGAGTTACATAAAAGCTGCTCCAACATAACTCACAAAAAAGGAATGAGCATCACAAGGATGAGTGACCAAACACCCCAAACTGCACCAATGCTGTGCATCCATCACACAAAGGATGCAAACCAACAAGCTGCAAGCCTAATAAACTGGCAACAGGAATACGATCAACTCAGCGATGGCCGATTTTTAGGTCAAATTCGAGAACGACGATTTCCCAATTTCCATGTATTTCGTGAAGACAGTAACCGCTCACTAAGACAGCAATGCAGGGTTGAAGAGGGAGGAATTTGGTTGGGTTTGAGTGCGGAAAATAAGCCGCTACACCTAAATCACAGTCAGTTTAATGCAAGCCAGCTTTTGCTTAGACAAGGCGGTGCAGATTTTGAGTTAATGACACCTGAACAGTTTTCTATCTATGGGATAGTACTCGACAGAAAACTGGTTCAAATCATAGAAAAACAGCTTGAGTTAGACGGTATCGGCTGCAACACACCGCACTTAGCGGGACCAACAGAAAAGCACATTCAACAACTTAAATTCTACTTGGGTACTTTGCTCGGTACCACTGAGTCGCGATGGTCTGACAGCACACATCAGGTGGTTTTAAAAGACATCGTACTCGAACTGTTCTCAATCAGTTCACCAAACTCAATCCACCCGATATCAATCTCTCATCGTCAGCATGTGATGCGCCGCGTAAAGCAACAGCTACACGACTTAGATTACCGAACTCCGATCACCGTCAGTGAACTGTGTGACGCTGTGCACGTCAGTCGCCGAACACTGCAGTACACCTTTGAACATTGCTGTAATACTTCGCCAAAGCAATTCATACACCGAATGCGGCTGAATCAAGTACGTAGAGTGCTACAAAGCCCTGAAGATAATCGAACAATTGCAGAAATCGCTTTTGACTTTGGTTTTTTTCATCTAGGGCAGTTCAGTCAAAGCTACAAGCGGCTATTTGGTGAGACGCCAACTGAAACGAGAAAATGGGAGTCCAGCAAATAAAATGACAGGCAGTATATTCTTTCTGATTCTGCGTTGGGGCTATTTTATGTAGTCGCAATGATTTTCTGAAACTTAGCATGAAGGTCTTCAAGTGCCGCTTCAACATCCGGTTCTGCACGGCTCAAATGTGCGATTAGCGTCATGAAGTAGCAGTCAAAAATCAACGGCATCTTGTCTTCAAGAACAGAGCTTCCGCTTGAAGATTCAAACAAAGCTTGGTTAAACGACTGGTAATAATCCAAATCCCAAATCACCTCTTTCAACAATGCTCGGCTCAGCTCAACGTTCGCAAAATAGTAGCGATAGTATTTCTCCGTCAGCGCCAAACCAATGTCGATATCGGTTTTACCTTCCACACTGACTAGCGTTTCTTGGCTGATCTGTTGCAGTTGCGTCAGCATCCCTTCGCGCAAAATCGACAGTTTGGTCGGGAAGTGGCTGAACACCGTACCGTCAGCGACTCCTGCTTCTCTCGCAATCTGCCTTGTGGTCGTCATGTCATAGCCATTCTGAGCAAAAGATGCCCACGCGGCTTTTAGGACTTTGTCTCTGGTTTGTTGTCGCTTCGTCATTGATGTATCTGCTTAATGATCCTGAAATGATCATACCTTGAGTGGCTGACATTGACAAATTGAGCGCGCTCAATTATAAAAAATGAGCACGCTCAATTTTATATAAAAACAAAAGGAATCGCTCATGTACGTATTAAACAAACTAGGCCAAGGATTGATTTTCTTGCCGACCATATTCTGCTTTTCTTATATTTTAAGACCAATATTGATGGTGATTCTCATCCCAGGTGGACTCGCACTTTTGGCGTTAATCGGTGGGGCAGAAGTCCGGGCGGAACTCAAAGCCATGCTGCTTGAGGAGCTTTTTGGGGTCAGTCCATCGCACACCACCTCGAAAAAGGCGTGAGTGCGCGAGAAACGTTGGCAAGGTTAAGCAAAAAACAAAACGCGCAGGTATCGAGATATCAATACCTGCGCGATATAGATGTTCTGAAAAGAGGACTGGCGTTAGTCAGTATTCATGTTCTGACCGATTCGCCATAAAACGCCACTAGGGTCAAACAAACAACATTCGCGCATGCCCCAAGGTTGCTCGACCAGCTCAGTCAAACGCGAGCCAAATTCCTCATGGCCCACTTTGGATAAGTGCTGATGCCAGCTTTCTGCGTCTTCTACGAGCAAGTGCATCATGAAGTTGTTGCCGTGTTTTGGCTCATAAAAATTCTGTAAAAGAAACGCGCAACTACCTTGAGAGAAGTACGCCACATCACCGAAGTCTGACGCCATATCAAAGCCTATCGCCTCATAAAAACGTTTTGACAGCGCGTAATCTTTCGCTGGAACAAATGATTTGATTTCAACAATATTGAGGTTTTCCATTTCCAATTTCCTAAGACCTTTTCCATCAAACTGACTGACGTAATCACGCTCTACGCCTTCTATTCGCCTTGCGTAATCTGCTGTGATGACAGTGGTACACACTCTGCCATTTGCGTTTGTAACCACGTGATAAATTTATGTTCGAGTTCTGTACGCTTTTTATCATGACTCAATAAAACGTAATTGCAACCTGATAGCACAAAACCAAATGGTGCGACCAAATTACCACGCTTAATATCGTCCATGACAAAAGGATACGATCCCATCGCCGAGCCTAAGCTATCCACCGAGGCTTGTATGCAAAAATAAAAATGCGCAAATGATTGCTGAGTGTTGCCGTTGAAGGTTTTACAACGTGTTGATTGCTGCCAATCCGCCCAAGCATGTGGGTCGGGATTGGTCATTTTCGGCGCGATGCTGGGCTTAAAGACTTAATGCGCTGCGATCAGATTTCGACCATAAAAAATGCGGCTACTAGAGCCGCATGACAATCCACAAACCTTCGGTCTGATAAGTGAAACGTTTATTGAGTGATAACGGTTAGCGTATCCCAATCAATCGTGAAGCGAATTTGTGCCTCAGTGTAGTGGCTCGTTGTGCCTTGATCGTACCAGTTACACGCATTGCGAGAGAAACCTTCTTCAACTTCTTTCATGCCAGCTCGTGCGATCATCTCCGTTTTTGGCTCTTCTCCGCGCTCAAATTCTGGAGTGAACACATACTGGAATTTCGGTTTGAAACCGTAGATCAAACGCGGCAAGTTCTCTTCTGGTAATAGGTTTTCGTTTGAACAACCAGTGTAGTGGTAAACGCCCGCCCATTTACCGTAGTACTGGTAGTCGTTGGTGTAAATTTGGCTAAGAGAGGTGGTCCACTTAACGCCCATACCGCGTTCCATGGAAGCTTTTGGCTTGGCTGCGGTGACGTAATCCTTACTTGAGTAGCGAGACGTATAAGCCACACCTAAGTCGGTCGTCAACGAGCCAGAAAAACTTGGTGCCGAGCCCGGTGTTGCAGTCGCGGTTAAGCCGATAGACGGAGCAACCGTGGTTGTCGATACGGAAACATCATTGGCTTCGTTTTGCGGTGAGTAATCCTCACTAAATACCGGCGTGCCACCAGCTTGATAGATACTGTAGTCGAACGCGACTGGGTAGTTTTGAGTAAAACGGTCCACAATCGCAGCATCGTAAGTGTGTTTTACACCCGGATTACCTGGTACATAACCATTCCCTAGAGTGATCACGCGAGCCGCTTTTTTGTCGTTCTTTGAATTATGGAATAACTCAACCAGTAACTTCATTTGCACACGGCTACCACGAAACGCGTACGGGAAAAGCTCAGGCTCGCTTTGCATCACGACCTCATAGCTTTTCTTCACGTAACCTTCTAGCGCGATGTCATCAATCAAGACACTTTCTACAACCTTGTTATCAGAAGCAGCGGCAGTAGCGGAAATCCCTAACATTAAGGGAAGCAGTATTTTCTTATTCATTATTTTATTACCTTACTTGGGAACAGTCCCAATTTAAGCTAACACATTGAACAAGTAGCGACAATCAAACGAAAACGATTCACATTATCAATAATTGACCTACACCCAGAAATGAAAAAAACAGCCAACTTACGCTGGCTGTTTCGATGCAGTTAATGAATGACCCGTGCGTCCCCTTTAAATAACTGAGACAGATCGATAGTGAATATCGTCACTGTCGGACGTTTAGGCAGAGCATTTTCGATCGAAAACTCTGGCCCAGCTGGAACGAGGGGGAAGTGAATAGCCGTCGGCCACGTTGACGAAGCTTCATTACCGCTCGGCTCAGATATTGAGAAAGAAAACGCAGGTAAACGGGTCATAACACTTACCTCAAATGACTGATTCGCGGGCTCAAGCGAGCCCGCTTAGGTTTTGCAATGTTATTGTTGTTTTAACGCCTACTTAATCACTAACGATTGATAACGTTAGATATCAAGTTCTTTGTCTTCAACGTGGTTGGTGATCATCGCTTCAGTCGTGATCATCAAGCCAGCAACAGACGCCGCGAATTGAAGCGCTGAACGTGTTACTTTCGCAGGGTCCAAGATACCCATTTCGATCATGCTGCCGTATTCACCTGTTGCAGCGTTGTAACCGTAATCGGCATCACCCGCTTTGACAGCATTCGCTACGACTGAAGCTTCGTCACCTGCGTTGGTTGCGATTTGACGGAGAGGCTCTTCCATCGCACGTAGCGCAACTCGGATACCCACGTTTTGGTCATCGTTGTCACCTTTTAGATCCGCCAATTCTTTCGCGATCTTAGTTAGGGCAACACCACCACCAGCAACAATACCTTCTTCAACCGCTGCGCGAGTAGCGTGTAGCGCATCGTCCACGCGGTCTTTCTTCTCTTTCATCTCAACTTCAGTTGCAGCGCCGATCTTGATCACCGCTACGCCGCCAGAAAGCTTCGCAACACGTTGTTGAAGCTTGTCTTTGTCGTATTGAGAAGTGGTTGTTTCGATTTGTTTTTCAATCGAAGCCACACGATCAGCAATCGCGCTTGCTTCTGCTGCGCCACCCACAATAGTTGTTGTGTCTTTGGTGATGGTCACTTTCTTCGCGCTACCTAGTTGCTCTAGCGTTGTTTTTTCGAGTTCTAGGCCGATTTCTTCAGAGATGACCGTACCTGCGGTTAGTACCGCAATGTCTTCCATCATCGCTTTACGGTTGTCACCAAAACCAGGTGCTTTCACCGCAGTCGCACGCACGATGCCGCGCATGTTGTTCACAACCAATGTCGCTAGCGCTTCACCTTCGATATCTTCAGCAATGATCAATAGTGAGCGAGAAGATTTCGCCACTTCTTCTAGCACTGGCAATAGCTCGCGGATGCTGCTGACTTTTTTGTCCACCAATAGGATGTAAGGGTTGTCTAGCTCTACGCTGCCATTTTCTTGGTTAGTGATGAAGTATGGCGACAAGTAACCGCGGTCGAATTGCATACCTTCAACCACAGACAATTCGTTGTCTAGACCTTGGCCTTCTTCAACCGTAATCACGCCATTGCGACCCACTTTTTCCATCGCTTCTGCAATGATTTCACCGATCGCGCGATCGCTGTTTGCAGAAATGCTACCCACTTGGGTGATGGATTCTTTGTCGCTGCATGGCTTAGACATTTCACGTAGTTTCTCAACCGCCGCTTCAGTGGCTTTGTCGATACCACGTTTTAGGTCCATTGGGTTCATGCCAGAAGCTACCGCTTTAAGACCTTCGTTGATGAAAGATTGCGCCAGTACAGTAGCCGTCGTTGTACCGTCACCCGCTTCATCATTCGCTTTGGACGCCACTTGTTTCACCATTTGTGCGCCCATGTTTTCGAACTTGTCTTTCAGTTCGATTTCTTTCGCTACAGACACACCATCTTTGGTAATGGTTGGCGCGCCGTAAGATTTATCAAGCACAACGTTGCGGCCTTTAGGGCCTAGTGTCACTTTTACTGCGTCCGCCAGTAAGTTCACACCTTTCAGCATTTTTTGACGTGCGTCATTAGCAAATAATACGTCTTTTGCAGCCATAATTATCTCCTCAAAAAACTACTACAAAAATAATTACTCAACGATTGCTAACACATCAGATTCGGACAGAATCAAGTATTCTGCGCCGTCAATTTTCTCGGTTTTCACGCCGTAACCGTCATTGAAAATGATTTGGTCGCCCACTTTGACTTCCATCGCAGCGCGTTCGCCATTTTCAAGGCGTTTACCTAAACCAACAGCAATGACTTTCCCACGGTTTGATTTTTTCACCGACTGAGAAGTTAAAACGATTCCCCCTTCAGATTTATTTTCCACCTCTTGTCTTTCAACAATTAGCTTGTCATTTAAAGGACGAATTTTCATTTTTAAGTGCCTCCTACTTGGAACCAAAAATAAAAGACAGAATAAACATCAAGATGGATTTGCGAGTCGACCGCTCGCTTTCGATGAGAATAATAAGGTCGAAAAATTGGAGTTCAAGAGGTGGATTTCATAAAAATTTTTTATTGAATTGAATAAAAACTTCTATCGAAACTTTTGACATTTACGACCACTTAAAACCATCTTTATTATGGAAAATGTGTTCAATCAAATCTAGAGTGGTTACATACTCTTAAAAAGGATAATCAAACAATGAAAAAGGTCGTATCTCTGTTTCTTGCAACATTGTGCGTTGGCTTGCTTTCTCCCAACGTGGCGGCTTCTGAGCGTGCTGAACAAGGGTGGCAACTGATTGAGAAAGGCGCAATGATTGTCGATGTACGCACGCCGCAAGAGTTCTCTGAGGGGCATTTAGACAATGCGGTCAATTTCCCTCTATCTGAGCTTGATAAACATTTCCAAGACGTCGATAAAGATCAAGCGATCGTATTGTACTGCCGCAGTGGTAATCGCTCTGGTAAAGCGTATCAATATTTGCAATCGCAAGGGTTCACGAATCTGCACAATGCAGGTGGCTTAGAAGAACTGCAAGACGCCAAATAATCATCTCTGTTCTAATTTCAAAAATAAAAGTGCAGAGGGCGTTGCAGACTTATTGCAACGCCCTCTGTTACTAAATAAATCTCTTCCGCTACTACTCTATTTGGGCCCGGCCTCAAACTGAGTCAGGTTATCCGATATCTCAAGCCACGGCGCTTTGGACGCGACAAAAATATGGAAATTTGGCTTGTGGGATGGAGCATCATCCAAGACACCTAGGCGAATATTGACAATCCCATTGTTCTTTTTCGAATACAGGCTCGATCCACAATGGCGACAAAAACATAACATGGTATTTTCGCTTTTCTGATAAGTTTGAATATCCTCTTTTCCTTGGATAATGAGCAACTTATCTAGAGCAATACCGCCCGCCGATGAATAGTCAGAGCCAGTAAATTTTCGACATTCCGAGCAATGGCAATTTCCCATGTACTTGAATTCATCTGCCACTTCCAATTTCACCTTACCACACAGACATGAGCCTTTGAGTACTTCCATTTGAGTCCCTTTTTGTTATGAATCTAATTGAATTAGACGAATACACCGACACCTTGCCACTGCAATGCGAAAAATTAAAGGCAGGTAATACAGGTTTTCAAAAATGAAACGAAAATGTAAAACACTCTATTCAGAGGAAAGATAGGTGTGCTCAGCACATGAGAGCTCAAGCTATTGTCGATACAAAAACACCAAGCAAGACGCTTGGTGTTTTCTTAATATTTTGTCTAACACAGTCATCGCTCTTAATAAGAGACGCCGTGTTGAGAAAGTGTAGTGCTTAGAAAATGCAGTGCTTAGTAAAGCTGGTGGCTTCGTTTGCACTCCAGTCACCTTTTGGCTTATCTTTCAGGTTCTCACACCATTGCTCGCTGCCCACACCATCTTGAAGAACACAGTGCTTCGCAAAGTCTACTGCGTTGTCTGCTGTCCATTCTGTTTTTGGCTTATCGCGCATGTCGTTACACCAGCCTTCAGTGCCCACTTCATCACTACAAGCGGTTAAAGCAGAAGCCGCCAACATCAGCATGACTAGTTTTTTCATAAATTTAAGGTTCCAGTTGCAAACAATATTAAAATAAAACTCAATCGCTTCAACAAATGCCCATTCAACTGTTGAACTAAGCAGTCACTTGTTGAAGTGACTTTTGTATCAACTATAACGAAATTATCAGTCTACGTGTTAAGACACCGAAAAATTATTGAGCCAAGCTGCGTAAATGACACCATAAACACCTATAAGCAGCGCGCTTGCGTTAATGCACTGATCTTAGAAGAACCCGTGCCAAAACATGCTAAACGTAACTCTAACGCCATTTGCTCAAAGTGCTCGACCACCGCTTGAGTGCTTATGGTAGCCGCTTTCAAGACTGCGCCCGCTTGCCCAACGAGATTGGCGCCCAAATGTATGGCTTTCGCCGCTTCAAGTCCGTTATGCACACCACCTGAGGCGATCAAAGGTAATGTAGGATGCTGTGCTCTTATTTGAGTCAAACATTTTGCCGTTGGGATGCCCCAATCGCGGAAAAGCTCGGCTGCACGCTGCATTTTCGGGTTATCTTGGCAATAGCCTTCAACCGCGCTCCAACTTGTGCCACCCGCGCCCGCTACGTCAATGGCATCCACACCGGCGTCAACCAATCGCTGCGCAACGTGACCACTAATACCAAAACCGACTTCTTTAATAATGATCGGAACATTCACGCGAGATTTAAGCTGCTCGATAGCGTGTAAGACGCCAGTCCAATTATGGTCGCCATTTTTCTGAAACGCTTCCTGCATTGGGTTTACGTGTACAAACAACGCATCCGCTTGAATGGATTCAACCGCACGCTGCGCATTATCAAGTTTACCTTTGTCGCGCAATTGAGCGGCTCCAAGGTTGGAATAAAGCGGCACATCTTTGGCTAAATCACGAATGGTTTTACCTAGACCTGCGTGTTGGCGCTCTTCTAAGCTAATACGCTGCGACCCCACGCCCATCGCAATGCCTAATTCACTGGCAGCTTCAGCCAAACGACAATTGATCACTTCAGCGTCTTTCGCTCCACCTGTCATCGAGCTAATCAAAAACGGCAGCGCCAGTCGGTGGCCAAGAAACTCTGTCGACAGGTCGATCGCCTGAAAGTCACATTCTGGCAGCGCGCAGTGTTCAAACTCGACAGACTCAAAGCCCGCCGTTTTATGCTTCATGCTCATGTCATGATGTAAAACAGCGTCTAGATGTAAATCTTTTCGGTTAGTTTGCGGAGCCATAATGTCACCCTAAAGTAAAACAGTCGCGCAGTATTGCGATCCTTATCAGTAACGTCAATGCGAATTTTCTGAATTCACGAGATTACTTTTCCGAAACCAGTAATGAATCACGACTTACTCTGACATTATAGAAAGAGAAACTCGCCTTCTGTTTTAAACAAGCAGGCGAGTGTTTCTCCAAGTTGAAGTAATCAGCGTGCGAGAAACCACGATAAAAAGAGCCGCATACTTCTCTAATTTACTTTGCGTTTTCTGACAGAATCAGAGACACAACGGTGCTTGTGGTGGTTGGAGCAAACTGCTCAGGATCATCACAGAATTGAATTTTCCCTTTTTCTTCAACGTGGAACAACGGCACTACCGAGTTCCCTTTGTGGTGCGCTAAATAGTCTTGATACGTAAAGTTGTCGCTCAATTTCGTGTGTTTTATCTCTGCACCGCGGCTCAACAAACTGGCCAGCTGGGTATAGCTTACGTTACCGCCCATCAGCAATTTACCGTGGTACTCCTGAGCCACGGAGTGCTTCTCGCTACCATTGCCGTTGGTTTTCACTTTTTGCAAGCAGTGAACTTTATCTTCACCAAACTCGTCGACGAATTGCATGCAAGCCATAATGTTGAAATGCTGGTCAGGTGTTAATGCAACTACTTGTCCCACCCCTATCAGGTTCAAATTGTCATCTGCGTGACTAGAAATCGGATTCCCGTAGTAGTAATCCAGCCCCAACATACGAACTTGACTGATGTACTCCCAGTTAGAATCGGTCATCAATATGCGGCGGTCATAGCGTGCCAACGCTTGACCAATTTCTCTTGCTACTCGGTTAGCACCAATCAACAAGAAGCCGCGTGGCGCTGGCTCCGCGACGCCCAACATCAATGCGACAGGACGTGCCGTTGCACTTTGTAAAACAACCGTTCCGATGATCACCATGAAGGTCATAGGAACCAGTAAAATCGCTTCATCAATACCGTATTCGGTCAATTTGATCGCGAAAAGAGACGAAATAGAGGCAGCGACAATACCGCGCGGTGCAACCCAAGACAGGAACAGTTTATCTTTAAGTCTCAAGTTACTGCGGATGGTTGAGAGGAAAATCGACAACGGACGCGACACCAACTGCATAAATACAAACAGCAATAACGCGCCACTACCCAGCGCAGCAAAATCATCCAAGCTGATGCGTGCAGCAAGGAAAATAAATAGGCCGGTGATCAGCAATATGGTCAAGTGCTCTTTAAAGTGCAGAATTTGTTGAATATTGATGCCCTTTGCGTTGGCAAGCCACATACCCATTACAGTAACCGTGAGTAATCCGGCTTCAGACTCGATATGGTTGGAGACGGAAAATACGCCAAGCACAATCATCAAAACTGCAAATGGCTGCAAGTATTCCGGTAGCCACGCACGGCGCATAATCGTCGCGACTGCTGCGCCAGAGGCTGCACCAAGAATGACGCCCACGGCAATGAGCGTCCCGAACACTTCGGCGCTATTTATCGCGCTGTGCGATACGATGAACTCATAAACCATCACAACAAAAAGCGCACCGAGTGGATCAATCAAGATCCCCTCCCAACGCAAAATATTGGCAAGCGTACTGTTGGGTCTTACCGTCCGAAGAAGTGGCACGATCACCGTCGGACCTGTTACCACGGTTAAGCTGCCGAACAACATGGCGAGCTCCCAAGTAAAACCGAGGAAATAGTGCGTCGCAATACTGGTTGCTGCCCACGAAATGATGGCCCCGATGGAAACGATACTCCAGACTGAGCCACTCACACCGCGAATTTCTTTAAAGTTTAGGGTCAAGCTGCCTTCGAAAAGAATCACCGCAACCGCCAATGAAACCAACGGAAAGAGCAAATTCCCTAAAATCTCATCTGGGTTTAACCACTGCATAAATGGCCCGACAATCAACCCGGCTAGCAGCAAAAATAAAATCGCTGGTAAGCGCAATCGCCATGCCAACCACTGACAACCTAAACCAATGACCCCAACCGCTGATAGCACCAGCGCTTCATTACCCACTTGCATTAATCATTTACCTGTTTTGTCTTTTTTCGCGTGAATGCGCTATACCCAAATAACCTCGGGCGTGCGGTTCAATAAGCATGACTTGGCATGCAGACTAAACGGCTTACCTTCGACTCTTCGACAGCATGCCTCTGAAATGCACATTTTTGAGGTCACTTGGGTATCGCATCAGAATTATGAATATAGTTGAACCCCAATGACTTAACGACTCATTTCTGTTCATCAGATCTTAAAGTGACACACAAGTATGTCGCTTCGTCGAATTCATCATTACGCATTGAGTTTCATTATGTAGAATGATTCTTAAAGAAAGCGCGGAACCTAGCACTATATGAAGCTAAGGCAAAGCGCTTGGACTAAGCTTTAGCGTACGTGCTCAAAGTTAAGAATCGTGTGTCACGCGACGTACGCAGGGAGAAATGGATTGTACGTAATACTAACACTGTTCATGGCGTTGCTCGCCATCCTCATCGGAGTGAAAGCCGCCAACCGAGCAGCACTTTTAGAAAAAGAGCTAACCAAACTTCGTGAAGAGGTAACATCACTGCGAGTCAGTCTAAATAAGGACTCGAACCAACCAACGCGCCAACAATCCAGCGTTGAAGAGGTAGCAAAAGAAGCAAACTCCTCATCCTCTAAGGAGCATGACCCGATTACCGACCGAGCATCTTATCCAAACACAACACATCAAGCTCAATACCAGACAAGCGAAGTTCAACTGGACGTTTTTAGTCAAGAACAAGAGTCTATATTGCCAAGTAGAGTGCAGAGTCTGTTTAGCAACATTCAAGAAAACTGGTTGGTTTGGGTGGGCGCGCTGGCAATGCTAATTGGTGGGGGGTATCTCGTACAGGTTATTGGTAGTCACATTGAGTTTTCGCCACTTATGCGTGTGTCCTTTGCGTTTGTACTCTCGTTACTTATGGTGCTTGTTGGCGAATGGTTCCACCGCAAAGAACAACAAAATCCTCAACGAGCAACACGAGCCCAAGGCTTTACTTATGTGCCTGCCGCCGTTACCGGAACCGGGCTAACTGGCATTTACTGCACGGTTATCTTTGCGTTTGTTGTTTATCAAATGCTGACACCTAGTGTCTCGCTTATCATCTTAGCCGCTGCCGCATTTTGCAGCTTGGCTCTATCTTTACAGCAAGGGCCGTTGATGGCGGTGCTTGGTCTGATTGGTGGATATACCGCACCGTTATGGATTGGTGGAAGCGAGCCTAATTACTTCTTATTAGCTGGGTATATCAGCGCGATCTCGGTCGCGGCAACATTGCTAATGCAAAAAGTGCGTAGTGCATGGATTTCTCCAAGCATCGCGCTTCCACATGTTGTTTGGATGCTGTTGCTCATTGAAAGCATGCCACTTGAGACGCTTTTTTCTTGGCTGGCTATTTATCTCTCCATTACTCTTTATCTTATTTTCGCCGTTCCAAGACTGGGTTGGACACTCAATCCTCGTTATCATCACTGCCAGAATAAGTGGACAAATCCGCCGACCGCTACCTCTATCGCGATTGCGTTATTGACCTTTTCGGCTGTCACCAGAATGCCAGAATTGGACACACTGCAAATGGTGTACTGTTATGCGCTGCTCGTTGCGACAGTATGGCTCCCAGCGGTTCGCACAGGTTGGTCATTGCGCGTATTTTTGCCTTCCATATTGGTCTCTGCGACCGCACTTGTTGTCCTCACTGTCGCGTTTGACGCTTTGTATATGCCAGAACATGGTGCCAGTATCTTACTCGCATTGGCCACTAGTATTGCACTGATCTGCTGTCGAACTTATTTCCAGTCACTCAGTGACCGATCGCAACTTAGCGGCGTACTTCTGTTAGTACTGGCTCCAGCAATGAGTTTGATTACGCTGTTTTATGTCGACGAATTTATGCAAGGCTACCTGTGGCACTGGACTGCATTCTGCGCATTGGTGACCGTTTATTACGTTGTACTTGGTCAACGCTTACATTCGCTAGCATTGGAATGTTCTGCCGTCATGCACGCTTTAATCGTAGGCGTCGCCTTTGTTTGGTTAAGCGATACCTGGTTGACGACAACAATCTCGATACAAGTTACGGTAATGGCGCTACAGACGCAATCAGGGTTATTTCGCCCCGCAAGTTGGGCGATTAAAGTGGCGATGGGGATACTGGTCATCCGCCTCACACTTTTACCCTTCATCCCTGAATGGCAACCCGTAGAAGCAGGACATTGGGCTTGGGTTATTGTGAGTTACCTACCGTCTCTCATCATCCTGCTCTATGCTCGAGCCACGCTAAAGCAAGTGGACCTCGAACTGACCAACTGGTTTGAAGGCGCATTTTTGCATGTATTCTTAATGGCGCTATTCACCCAAACCAACTACTGGTTAACTGGGCAGTACGGCTATTTGGGACACCTTGATTTCACAAGCGCCATCGTTTTTGCTAACCAAGCGTTGGTTATGGGTTTGGTGTACAGCTACCGTAGCCAATTTGCACAACGCTTAAGCCGCATCTATGAAGCCTACAGCTACCTGCTTTGGTGTGCCTTCGCATTGCTGATAATTTTGCTTAATACGGCAGAGTCGCCATTGGTGACTGACAACGTCTCAGCCCAAGCTCTTCCCGTCATTAATATGCTAAGCGTCGGCTGGTTGCTGCCAGCTTGCATCCTACTTATCGCAACCTTTAGAGGCTGGAATACGTTACAGGTTCATCGATTTGCGGTTGCTAGCCTAGGCTTTGCACTCGCTGCTATTTGGTTAGGTATGTCTATCCGTCAATTCTGGCAAACCACATCCATGATGCTGTACCAACCGACCAGCATGGCAGAACTGTTCAGTTATTCAGTAGCAGGTTTGCTCGTGGGTGGATTGCTTACTTGGCGCGGTGTGACACACAGAGGGTTGATGATGCAGCGCGTGGGTCTAGTGGTTTTAGCTTTTGTCGCACTAAAAGTATTCTTATGGGATGTTAGCTCTCTGGATGGGTTCTGGAGAGCAATCAGCTTCTTAGGTTTAGGAGCATCTTTAATCGCGCTTGGGTGGTTATTCCAGAAATTGAATCGCTCGGTGGCAAAAGCACTCGAACCATAAACGAATTAAAGAGAGATTCCCGACAATGCACCGTTCTCGTTATTGGGGGGCGATAGCGATGCAAAGCCGGGAATCATTGGAGTGTTCGTTATTTTAGCAACGCAACAACCGTATGACGGCGCACGTTTGCTTGTGCATTCAACGCTTGAAAAGTCGAGGTGAACTCACCAGACTTCTGCACAAAACCATCCAGTTTTGCATTCACATCATCCACAGAAAGCTGCGCGGTTTTATTTTGAATTGAGCGCATTTGAGTATTCAACTCTCCATGAAATGCTTTCGCTTCCTGCAAGCTCGTTTGCACTTGTCTTAGATGCTGGTTCACTTTGGCAATCGTCTGTTTCATGCCATCGCGTGATGCCAAATCAAACCCAAGTTCTGCAATACCATCTGGCTCTGACTTTAGATTTAGAACGTTCGGCTGGCCCGCAGGAAAACGGTGCCCTTCGCCCGTAACCATCACTTTCTGCTGCATTTGCTGATAAGCGTTGTCTCTGGCTTCAAATAAAATGCTGCCATCGTCAGCTAATGAGGCACGCATCCCTAAAGCAATCAAGCTTCGGTCAAGCATTTTGACAGTTCGAGCACCATCGGCTTGTCCATCGAACTGAATCATTACCGCTTGACCCTGAGGGAAATCCAAACGAATTTGCTCAGCCTTGTCACTTAAGCGATGCACGTTCAAGCCAGGAATAGAAAAGCGACGAATGTCTGCTTTATCTAGCTTTAAATGCAGTTCGTTGTTGAGCACTTTCTGGCCGTCGAAACGAGCATGCTCCACAACGTTCTGAATGGTGGCTTTAGAACGAACCAATGTATCCTGCAAGCCAGGTACATTTTGCACGCCTTGATTCACCGCTTGCGTCAAACCACGTTTAATTTGAGTCAGCTCTTTGCCAATCACCTGCAACGATTTCGATGCGATCTGCACTGCCGTCGCTTGCTGCTGACCTTGGGTCAGTTGAATCCCAGAGACAGAGTAGGCTGACGCAGTGTCAGCCTGAACTTGCGCCGGGCGCGGTTTAATTGCAGTACTTGAGTCTGCAGAACGGGTCGGCATGATAGAGGCTTGTTCTTGCCCACCCAAGCGTATGCTATGGGGTCTAACCTCTACTGTACTCATTACCATAAAAGAACTTCCTAACCTTATAGACGGTCAAACAACGATAGATCATTGATCTTTACATAGCTCGCTTGCGTTGCTTGCAAAGCCGCCATGTAATTGCTCAAGCGTACCGATGCTTCACCGTAATCCAGAGCTGAGAGGTCACCTGATACTTTATCGACGAACAGTTTATTCTCACCATGGGCACCGCCAACCAAATCTAGGTTATTGTGTCGGCCACCAATCTCCGTCATCGTGCCAAGTACGCTTGCCAACGTATCATCAATGGCACTCAGGCTTGCGTCCACTTCAGCTTGGAAATTCGGACTCGGGTTCTCAAATTCTGTAATTAGATTGTTAATTTGATCCAGTACGTTTTTGCCGCCACCAAGGTCCAGAATGTCCTTTGCCGTCATGTTGGAATCCATCGTTACGCCTTTCGCAATCGTCACGACACGTTTATCGCTGTTGCCCTCGATGACATAACTACCGCTTGCGCTATTTATAGCAGGGGTGTCAGTTTTGGTGCCTGAAAATAGGTAGTGCCCTTCTTCATCCTGAGCATTGAAAGACGACTCAATTGAATCACGATAGCTCTTTAGCTCAGTGATCATACCGGTACGGTCTTGATCAGTCAGTGAGCCATTCGCACCCCATAATGCAATATCACGCATGCTCATTAGGCTCTCTTTCACTGAGTCTAAATGAGTTTCTTGACTCGAAAGCGTGGTTTTGACGTTTGCGATATTGTTTTGATATTGGGCGATGGCGCTGTTTTCACGATCCAAATTAAGCAGCTTAATCGATGCCATTGGATCGTCAGATAGCTTAGTTAGACGCTCACCTGTCGTCATTTGTTGTAGCACGTGCCCCAGACCTGCATTGTTACCTTGCAGGCTTTGCAGCATCATTTGGCTAAATTGATTGTCACTGATTCGCATCTGGGTTTCCTTTAGAATAACTGCAATACAGAATCGAACAGCTGATTCGCTGTGCTGATCACTTTCATGTTGGCATTGTGTGCATTAGCAAACGTCATTAAGTTAGCCGCTTCTTCATCACTGTTAACGGCACTCACATTGTCACGAGCCGCATGTGCTTGCTTGTTCATGGCTAACTTAGCTTGGTAATCGGCGTCTGCTTGGCGTGCTTTAATCGCGGTTTGACCCACCATAGAACTGAATGCGTCATTCAAACTCACTGAGCCATAGCCAGTCACAGAAACAGGCTTGTTGCTTAAATTAATCAACGACTGCAATACATCCGCATTACCTGGCGTACCATCACTTGAAAACGCAAGCTCACCTGGAGTCAACTCAGTGATATCCAAACTTGCCGCTGGGTTGGCAGGGTCGTAGCTGAACAATGGTTTACCTGGGTTACCATTTAAATCTTGTCCAGTAGCGAGCACAGCGTTGTATTCATCCGCTAATGCTTTCGCCATGTCATTCAAAGCCAATTGGTTTGGTTTTAATACATCGGTTTGATAATCGTTAATCGCACCTAATTTGCCACCAAGAGAGTCACCAATCGCAAAACTTTGGCTTGAGAATGTTACGTGTAAGTCTGCTACGTAAGGGTCACTAGGATCTGGAACGGCTGCGAGTTTGCCATGGTCCGTGCCCATCACAAGTGGCTGACCAGAGGTCAACGTTACCTGAACACTGCCGTCAGGCTGTTCTGTTGTTCTGATTTCGATGGTTTGAGATAACTCGCCGATCAATTTATCTCGTTCATCCATAAGTTGCGATGGGTTGCCGCCTGTTCCTTGCATTTCAACCAGCTGCTTGTTTACCTTCGCGATGTTTTCCATGAGGCTATTCGCGTGGTTGAGTGCCGCATTACGCTGGTCGCTCATATCTTTGTGTTGGTTGTGCAAAGACTCGGTCAACGTATTAAAGCGGCGCGCCAACGCTTCAGATTCGTTGATGATTTGTTGACGGTAAGGGATCGACTCAGGCTTAACCGTAGCATCGTTAAGCGCAGCGTTTAGAGAGTCCAAACCAGCAGAAATACTGAAGCCATCGGCCCCTAGCGTATTTTCCAATTGGCTCATGTTGCTGGTGTAGCCAGAAGCGTACGCCGCCATACTGTTAGTGGACCACGTTTGCTTAATCAGAAATTGGTCTGTAACGCGGCGAATGCTGGTGACCTCTACCCCTAAACCAGGGCTTAAGCGGTTGGCTTTTCCGTCATCAACTGATGCCATCAACGCTTGTTGACGGCTGTAGCCCACAGTATTCACGTTCGCCACGTTTTGTGCCGTTACGTCTAAGGCCACGCGGTTCGCGCCTAAACCTGAAAGGGCAATATTAACTAGGTTCATTTACAGCTCCATTTTCCTGATCAACGGCTGAGAAAACGCGGTAGTCATACCGGCCTCACCGAGCACCTGTTTTACAGAGGCGACGGCTTGAGAGGCGGTATTAAATAAGCTTGAGTTCCCCTCAATCTCGTTAGCATCAAGCTGTGAGATAGATTCAGAATTCGCACCTTTACCATCGTTTGCAGATGAGATGTTACGCGCAGCATCAAAGGCGACTTCGCGCATAGAGGGGCTAAGTTGCTGGATGAGCATATTGGCAATGCCTGAGCTCTGCTTTTTTGCCAGTTCCATTGCCAGTTGCCCATCGTACATATCACGGAAAACACCTTGCTGCTGGCTTGCAAACGGGCTGTCTTTATCCGCTAGAACATCGCTGCTGCTGCGCATTTGACGCAGCACCATTTGTAAAAACATCGCCTCAAATTGACCCGCCACTACTTCAAGCGCGCCTTCCTGATCTCGACTCTGCTTGATGTTGGCAAGTGCGCTGTTGTCGTGATACAGCATCGAATTCAGTTGAGTTTGTTCATTGGTACTGTCTAGTTTCATCCTTAACTCCTTAAATCACGACCAATTCAGCGTTCAATGCACCCGCTTCGCTCAGTGCTTGCAGGATAGACATCAAGTCAGTAGGTGTGGCACCTAAGCTGTTTACCGCAGTCACAATAGTGTTGAGCTCCGTGCCTGGAGGCCAAATTACCATTTGAGCTAAATCTTCGTTCACATCAAGATCCGTTTGGTTAACGACTTTCGTATCGCCATTTGCAAACGCATTTGGCTGACTGACTTGTTGTGATTCAGAAATTCGCACGGTTAAGTTGCCATGGCTCACTGCTGCCTCACTCACTTTGACACTCTTACCGATCACGACCGTTCCCGTACGAGAGTTAAAGACAATTCGAGCCGGCTTGCGGCCTTCCACGACGCTCATTTCTTCAAGCATCGACATCATCACTACGCGCTGTTGGGTATCTTTTGGTGCACGCATATCAATGCGCGCTTTATTGATCGCAACAGCAACGTTAGGCCCAAAAGTGTTGTTGATTTCACGCGCGATATTTTTTGCCGTCGTGAAGCTTGGTTTACGCAGGTTTAAGGTGACTTCATCACGCTGGTTGAAATCAGTTTTGATTTCTCTCTCTAACGTCGCACCATTCGGAACGCGACCTGCCGTTGGCGTATTAACTTCGACTTTGGAGCCACTTCGCCCTTCTGCAGATAAACCGCCCACCACGACGTTTCCTTGTGCAATGGCATACACTTCACCATCAATACCGCGTAAAGGCGTCAACAATAGCGTACCGCCACGGAGGCTTTTCGCGTCACCAATTGAAGACACGACCACGTCCAAAGTTTGTCCAGGGCCCGCCATTGGATCAACGGTTGCTGTCACGCTTACAGAAGCCACATTTCGTAGCTTAGGGTTCATACTGTCATCAATTTGAACCCCAAACTGACGGAGCATGTTGGTAATAGATTGAGAAGTAAATTTCACTTGGTTTCGGTCACCCTGGCCAGCTAAGCCAACCACCAAACCATAACCAACCAATTGGTTTTCTCGAATGCCGCGTACATCGACCAAGTCCATGATCGGAATTTCCACTTCAGCATGTGAAGTGGTTGGTAATCCCAAGGTCAACACCAATAGGAAAGACGTAAAGAAAGATTGCATTGTCTTCATTAGAAAGGTACCCATGGGCTGTTGAAGAATTGAGTTAGCCATCCGGCTGCGTTGCTGTCAGCCAGAGCTCCGCGACCTGCGTAGGTAATTCGTGCATCAGCAATTCGTTGAGAAGAAACTTGGTTGCTGCGATTAATATCATCCACACGAACAATGCCAGTGAGACGAATAAACTCATCTCCCTGGTTAAGGCGCAGCCATTTTTCGCCACTGATACGCAATACACCATTAGGTAACACCTCGTGTACCGTTACGGTGATAGCACCTTGCAGCTTGTTGCCCTGTGAGCTTGAAGCGCTGCCATCAAAGTTGCGGCTGCCATCGACACTAACCCCTAGCTCATCGAACGTTTTCGTTCCTATGGTCGGCGCCGCGAAATTAACCGCTGAGCTTTTGCCAAACTTAGTACCCGCTTTTTTGCTCGATGAGGTTTCTTCTGATAGTTGAACCGTTAACACATCGCCAACTCGGTAAGCACGACGATCCTGAAACAGGGTCATCGTGTATTGGTGACGATAAAGGCTACCAGACTGGGTTTCCGGCAACGTGTAATCGAGCGTTGGTGGTGCATATTCCTCGGCATTTGGCTCAGGCGGAATAAATTCCTGACGGCCGGCACATCCCACCAGCAACACGGCGGCTACTGCCCAACTCTTAGAAAGCCATTTCATTGCTTTTTCCTTCATCATCACCAATTTCATACTTACATTGATTGCGAAACAAACTTCAGCATGTCATCTGCAGCAGAGACCACTTTCGCATTCATCTCATACGCACGTTGAGTCGTGATCATGTCGACCATCTCTTCCACTACTTGTACGTTTGAACCTTCCAATGCACCTTGCTTGATGAGGCCTGCGCCATCTTCACCAGCAATCAGTTCATCTGCCGGGCCGCTGGCTTCCGTTTCACGGAACAAGTTACCACCCACGGCCTCTAAGCCTGCTGGGTTAATGAATTTTGCGAGAGTGATTTGACCAAGCTGCTGTGGCGTTGGATCGTCGGCCGTCGTTGTTGTTACCGTGCCATCAACACCAACAGAGAATGAAGAGGCATTATCTGGGATCTGAATTTGTGGCTCTAACGGCAAGCCTTGGCTGTTAACCATCAAGCCTTCAGAGTTGACATGGAACTGACCATTACGTGTGTACATGATCTGTCCATCCGAGTTTTCGATTTGAAAGAAACCCTGTCCCATAACGGCAAGGTCCAACTCTTGTGTTGTATTTTGAGTGTTACCTTGCGTAAACACTTTTTGCGTGCCAACTACGCGAACACCGCTACCTAGCTGAATACCACTTGGCAATTCGTTAACTTGGTCTACTTGAGCACCAGGTTGACGCTGAATGCTGTAGAAAAGGTCTTCGAATACAACTCGGTCACGCTTAAAGCCAACTGTATTTACGTTCGCTAGGTTGTTAGAAATGGCAGTCATCTTCGTGTCCTGCGCTGCCATGCCTGTTTTACTTACCCATAATGCTGAATGCATTTTTTATTACTCCTTGCGGGGCGAGACTTATCTCGCCGCCATTAATTTATTACCAGCTTGTGCCAACGTCTCGGCCGTTTTCATCATGCGAACTTGCATCTCGAAGTTACGCGTTAACGACATCACGCTAATCAACTCATCAATGGCAGATACGTTACTGCCCTCAATGTGCTCAGGAGAAAGTTGCACCGTTTCATCGGCAGCGAATGGCACGCCATCTACACTGTGCAGTAGGCTGTCACTCTCTTTTTGAAGTTGGTTCATTTCTGGTTTAACCAACTTCAACGTTCCAGCGACGATTTCTGCGCCACCACCTGGTGGAATCACGGATACTTGACCACGCTCGCTGATTTCAATCTTTTGATAATCAGGCACAACCAAAGGCCCATTTTCACCAAGAACAGGGAAACCATTGATGGTCATGGCACCAAAAGTGTCGACTTGGATATTGCCCGCTCGCGTGTACGCTTCGTTACCCGCAGGGGTTTCAACAGCAAGATAACCCTCACCCATGATGGCGACATCCAACGGGCGTCCCGTTTTCATAATGTCGCCAGAATCAAAGCGCGTTGAGGCAGAGTTGGTCACAACCATAGTGCGACCATCAAAACCTGGGCCTTGCATTTCTACACTGCGCACGCGCTCCATATCCGCTCGAAAGCCAGCAGTATCAGCGTTTGATAAGTTGTTTGAACGCACGTGCTGAGCCTTAAGAACTCGACTCGCACCTGACGTTGCAGTAAATAACAAGCTATCCATGCAAAACTCCCATTACACCGCGTTAAACAAAGCTTGAGTTAGCTTGTCGCTGGTAGAGATGGTTTTCGCGTTTGCTTGGTAGTTACGCTGTGCGGTCATAAGCGCCACAAGCTCACTGGTTAGGTCAACGTTAGAACCTTCTAGCGCACCTGGGGTTAAATCACCCAACGTACCTGAACCAGGGACACCCATGATTGGCGCACCAGAGCTAAAGCTTTGAGTCCACGCCGTACCACTCACTTTTGCTAAACCTTGTGTGTTGGCGAAGTCTGCAAGTACAACTTGACCTTGCAGCTGTGATTGGCCGTTAGTGTAGGTCGCGTAAACCATGCCATTACCTTCAACGCGTACACCTGCAAGCTCACCGGATGTGTAACCGTTCGGGCTGTTAGTACTTACGCCGAATTTAGCACCAAACTGCGTGCTGCCTTTCAAGTTAATGTCGACACTCATCGCGTTTGCGCCTGCCGCAGGGAATGAAACATTAAACGGAGCCGTCGGTGAAGAAAGCGAACCGTCTTTGTCAAACGTTACTGGTACCGTTGTCACTGGTGTTGCGCCACCATCCACTTGAACATTCACTTCCCAAGAGTTAGAAGCGGTCTTAGTGAAGTACTGGGTTACCGTGTGCGAGTTACCCAGCGAGTCATAGACTTTTGTGGTGTAAGACGAATTGAATGAGTTTGGATCGTCCGGATTAAACGGCGTTACCGTTTTATCAATGGCAGACGCACTTGCATCAAAGTTTGCAACAAAATCAAGACCGTCTGTCGCTTTTGCATTCAGTGATGACGTAGATACTTGGATATTGCCCACAGAGCCTGTCATCAGGTTGTTGTTGCTATCCACACTGTAACCTTGCAGTTTTGCGCCACTGTTAGCGGTAACAAAGTTATCTTTATCTGTCGCGAATACACCTGAACGCGTGTATAGCGTTTGACCCATGTTGTCTTTAGTGACAAAGAAGCCACCACCGTTGATCGCCAAGTCCATCGCACGGCCAGTTCCTGAGATACTGCCGTCTTTGTCGAAGTTCTGTGAAATTGACGCGACTTCTACACCACCAGGTTGCATGCCGTTGTATACTGCGGAGAATTCTGTGCGGCCACCTTTAAAACCATACGTTGATGCGTTGGCAATGTTGTGACTGATTGTGTTTAGCTCTGTGTTGGTCGCGTCCAGACCACTTAGTGCGATGTTAAAACTCATAAAAAGACCTCTGATTTCCCTATTTGGTTAAGCACCAAACTGAGTGATTTGATAGAAAGGAACGTTGCCAACGCCATGGACATTGACTAATGCTGCGCCGCCAGTATTTGGAATACGCACTTGCTCAACAGTGCCAGCCATGAGCACATTTGGACTTGCTTGCCCTTCTTGCACTTCTACTGCCACTGAGTATTTGCCTGGTTTAAGACCAAGTTCTTCAGGATTAATTGAAAAGTCGACGTCACCTTTGCCGTGAGCACCTAATGGCACTTTAGTAGATTGACCAAACTCATCTTTCACAACTAACGTCACTTGGTTTGAGCTATGAGCCAGTTCGATTTTTCCGTTCTGAACGCCTTCACCAAGCTCAAATTCTTTGGAATTGACGTAAACAGTTTGTCCTACGAGCCCCGCTGTCGATAGCACTTGCATGTTGTCGAGGAGAATCATGCTCTGTTGCATTGTCTTGGACATATTCTCGGTACTTTGAACTTGAGAGAATTGAGCCAACTGACCAACGTATTCCGTGCCATCAAGTGGGTTAAGTGGATCTTGGTTTTGGATCTGCGCCACCATCAAAGAAATGAATTCGTTCTCTAATGAAGAAGCACTGTTCATATCTTTAGGATTTGGGGCAATGCCATTGTTCTCTTTTGCTTTAGTGCTCACCGGAGCATCAGACGATAAAGGTGTATATTGTGCGAGACTCATTAACTGCCCTGCCCTAATCTAAGCAGACCTTGCTGCATACTTTTCACATTTGATAACACTTCAACATTGGTTTCGAAGCTACGTGTCGCTGACATCATGTCTGCCATTTCAGCCACGACATCGATATCTGGGTAATACACATAACCTTCACCATTGGCCAACGGGTTGTTTGGCTCAAAGCGTTTCTCGGCTTCTCCCGCATTTTTCACAACGTCAACAATGCGAACTTCAGCATTGGGATAAACCCCGTTTTCCGTTGTCAACTGCGCTTTTTGGTACACAGTCGCGAATACGGGCTTCAGCGCTTTATAAGCGTCATCTGGATTTGCAGACACCGCGTCCGCGTTAGCTAAGTTACTGGCGACCGTGTTAAGACGCACAGTTTGTGCCGTCATCGCGGATCCAGTGATCGAGTAAATATCAGTGAATGACATAATTAACGTCCCTCAATCGCTTTCGTTAAGCCATTAAATTTCATGTTGAGAAACGTCAGGCTAGTTTGAAAGTCCATGTTGTTTTGCGTGAATTTCGCTTGTTCAACACCCAGTTCTACAGTGTTGCCATCTTTGCTGTTCTGGTAAGGCACCGAGTATTGGGCCTGAACCTGAAACTTAGGCACTGGTTTGTTCACACCGCCTGCAGCCACCTGGTTCATTACGGTGGTGAAACTTAGGTCTTTCGCCAAATACCCAGGGGTGTCAACATTTGCTAGGTTACTGGCAAGGACTTTGGTACGCTGAACGCGAAAATTAAGTGCCTCTGGATGTACACCTAAAGCATTTTCAAATGTGATCGCCATGCATCTTCCTTACAGTTGGCTCGAATACGCCAACATACAAACAAGATGCGTGCCATAAAAAATAGCTATATATATCAATGATTTACAAACAAGGATGGAAGCCAAACTTCCGGCTCACGGAAAGCATTAAAAGCAAGGGGAAAGTGCTTACTTCCTCAACATTAATGCTAACTCTGCTTGCTCTAATACCAGGGCAAACTTTCGCCAACACCTCTGGCAGAACCCTAAGCGTTGAGGAGATAAAATCCGTTGTAGCAGAGCATTTCAAACAAGAAGTGGCCCAAAATGCTCACTCTAACCAGTGGGGAGAATACCAACTGGATTTCGACATGTGGGTACCAGGCTCGGCGAATCACCTACCTGAGTGTGAGTCGCCTCTGGTCATCACTGGTCGCGACAATCAAGCGTTGCCAGTTGGAAACCTTAAGCGCTCAGTAAGTTGCGATGACATCGCTTCACCCTGGCGAATTAACGTCACGATAAAATCTTCTCTGACACTGCCTGTCTTGGTTGCCACAACCACGGTCGGTCGAAATGAAGTTGTGACTGCCAAGCACGTTAAACTGGAAACGCGCACCATCTCGCGACAAGACGATTTTTATACTCGCCCAGGACAAGCAATAGGCTTAGAAACCTCTCGCCGTTTACGTGCAGGGCAAGTGGTCAACCCATCCAATTTATCGGCTCCACCTTTAATCGAAAAAGGCAATGAGGTCATAGTGATTGCGAGCAAAAATGGATTTAGCGCCAGCACGAAAGGAGTCGCCTTAGAAGATGGTGCGAAAGGGCAACAAATTGAAGTAGAAAACCTAAGTTCTGGCAAGGTCATTAGAGCTGTCGTAACCGGGTTAAACCAGGTTCATACTCAATTTTGATTTTGGACTCAGAGTAACATTTTTTAATTTTGGCTCTCGTCAGTAACACTGAATTTCGAGTACAAAAAAAATATTTAATGTTTATCACATCCTAACCGCCTACTTAATTTAGAACATGATGATGAGGACCACAGCATGAAAATCGACAAAGTCGCGGGCGGTCATGTCCCACAAACAAAATTACAGCAAGCAAGCAAACAGCCTGTCGACGTCGTCGAACAGAGCAAAGTACACGAGCCTGCATTTCAAGCGAATACCGTAGCGATAGATCGCGCTCAAGCTGAAATGGCATCACTACCTGATGTTGATATGGAAAAAGTAGAACAAGTACGTAACGCATTAGCGCGTGGCGAACTTAGCCTAGATACCAAAGCACTATCAAAGGCGATCATGCAATTCCATACAGGTCACGAGTAATAACACACTAGGAAGAGATCATGGCAAGCGCAGTATCGCAGCGAATTCAACAATTTATTCGCTCAATACCTGAGGATATCAAGCTCTATCAACAACTTATCCCTTTGCTTCAACAGCAAAAAACGTTGTACTTAAAGTTTGATGGTGAGGCACTGAGCAATAATGTTCAGAAACAAATGCCAATACTCAATAAACTTAGCCGCTCAGCCAGTGATAGAAGCCAGTGTATGCGAGAGCTGGGGTTAGCGTGTAATGACGCCAGCGTAAAACGAATTTTCAATGCTTTGCCTGCCCAAATAGGTATGCAAGCTAGAAAACAATGGGCGCTATTGGAAACGTTGGTAAGTCAGTGCCAACAATACAATCAGAGCAATGGCCACAGCTCTGCGGCGTTCCATGAGTTGGTCAGTCAACTCAAACAACCTGTGCAACACACTTATGAAGATAAATCGTTCTAAACGATGTTCGTCTTGCCTACAGATTCAGTCGCCATCTCGGCTGAGTACTGTAGGCCTTTTTATTTTTATCGCCTTACTATCCTGCCTTTCAATCACCTGCCAGGCGAAACCAAGCCCAGCTGATATTCAAACGCAATATCAAGTTTTAGCCCCATACAAACCACAAATTGCCAAACGTCTCGATTCATCCAGCCCGGTGATTCATCATATTTTCAAACAACTGCAAAGCCACTCTTTACCAAAGAGTCTAGCCTTAGTGCCAATGTTGGAATCCTCTTACAACCCCAAAGCCGTTTCTCATGCCAACGCCGCCGGACTTTGGCAACTGATACCAGCAACCGCTCAACGATTCGGGTTGACTGTAGATACAAAACAAGACGATCGCTTTGATACAGAAGCAAGCACAGCTGCAGCACTCAAGTATCTGACGTTTTTATACAACAAATTCGATCAAAACATGGCGCTGACATTAGCGGCCTACAATGCAGGCGAAGGGCGTGTCGCACGCGCTATTCAGCGAGCAGGCAGTAACGACTTCCAGAAGCTCACACTACCTAAAGAGACTCGCCAATACGTTAGTCGATTCTTCGCGCTGGAAAAGTTGATAGATATCGGTCAGTTACAACCCTCATCATTTCAACCTTTACTCTTATTTTCTTCAGATGCTCCGATGGTTTCGCAACCGCTGATCGACTTTAGTCCACTACCTCCGTTGGTCAATTTGTGATAAAAATCACGACAAAATCCAATGTCAGAAAAACGTAAAATTACAAGATCGTGTTCAGCCAATTTGAAAACTCGTGATCTCTATGCAAACGTGTGCAAAAAAGTTGAGGTAAGGTATCTCAAAGATAAGAAAGAGTAGTGGTTTATTAAAAGATACCCAAATTGCGCTTGCCAATTGGGTAGATATGCGTCACATTGCGTTTGCAAAAAACATGAAAACCAATGGTTGGACCTAATAATTATTTACACACTAAATGTAAAACAGCTATTGTTTTCATAGTTCGAAACAAATTTAAAATATCAAGATGACGCTTCGCTTGCGCGTCTGGAATAAGTCCGGGTTCCGGGGGGGAGTCCGGACTTTTTTTATCGATTTAAAAGCTGACCTATCAACAGAGCAACGAGTGGGTAAGTCACTATGAGGCGAGCTAAGTTATTTATAGTAATTCTTTAGAAATCAACTGAAGCAAAAACGTTTCGCGCTCGATGCTCATACCTTTTTTTGGGCTTTCTGCCATGGTCTTTTCATTGTGCGCTATCGCTTCGTGGATGTTCATCCATACTGGACGCATTCCATTTTTAACTTCATAGTCTTCATAAGCCGTTTCGCCTAACTCACGATCGATTTTACATGTATAGCAATACGACACCATGTGCATTACGTCAGCGTCGTCTTTGTACCAAGGACGAAACTCCTCAAAGATTCCGAAAGGCTTAATACCATGGATATTCTGCGCGCCGGTTTCCTCTTCTAGTTCACGAACTAGTCCAGCAATCACATCTTCACCATCATCAATACCACCACCTGGCAAAGTGTAGTCATGGTAACGCTCTGTATAGAGCAACAACACATCTTCACCATCTAGTACGATGGCGCGTGCCGCATTGCGCTGAAAAATAATTTTGTCGTCCAAGTGCTCAATGTCCGGATGAACGATCGATTTTAAGTGTCTCATCGAAAATACCACTGTCATGTTTTGCGCGCATATTACCGAACTTCACGCTTTAAATCATCGTTGTCGGTCCAAATGCGTTCAAGACATTGGTTTGAACGCAACGGTTCTAACCTTCGTAACAATCCGAAACAAATAGAAGTGTGACGTGATAACCAGTAAAAGATGAGAATATCTAAATTCTTATACGTCCCTCTTACTTTTAACATCGATAAGACAATAATCTCTGAAAGTTGCCTATAATCAATACAATACTCGCCCACCCCATGCGGAGATAAAGAATGAAAAAGACAAATTTAATGATGGCTATGGCTGCAACGTTGGTACTGGCTGGTTGTTCAACTTACGAAGGTGCCACTCGCTCGACTGAGTATACCTCCGTCGCAAATCCTGCAGCCGTTTACTGTGTTCAGCAAGGTGGTGAGTTGGATACCGTTTCGGAAAATGGCGAACGTGTGACTTACTGCGTGCTGTCTGACGATAATCGTGTCGAGCAATGGGAATACTATCGCGACAATCATAAAGAAAGTGAGAGTGGCGACTACTAAATTTTTTTGTCGACACGTCAGATTCCCTCTATCACTTAGGAGCCTTTAGGCTCCTTTTTTATTTGATTTATCAAAACTTTCTCACTTCATTTTTGCATACCTCTGACTTTACCGCACATCGATACTATATCGAACAGTGTTCTATTCTTGACATTCCTCTGACATAACTTTCCACTTGGACAATAAAATCCCAAACACAGATCACACTAATTCACATTTCTTCCACATTTTCTGGAACAGGTGAGCAAGATGAAAACACAAATAGTAAAAGAAGCCGAGTCAGCCCCAAGCAACGTTGTTACTGAAGAGTCAAAGCGCATCATTTATAAATCGAGTTTAAGTGCATTGATGATTGTCGCTATCAGTATTCTCGTTAACCTCAGTCTTCGCCTTGATTATGTCGTGTTGGGTTCAAGCCTTGGTGAGCTTTCCATAACAGAAACACTCCAGCTTGTGATGCTCGCGATTGCATCATGGTCATTTTTTAGCCTATCTAAACAACAGCCTCAGCTAAAGCATGCGGCCATTTTGATTGCCGGCTTTTTCACGGTGCTCATTATTCGTGAAACAGACTATTGGACAGACATGATTCGTCATGGTTCTTGGGTTTTCCCTGCGCTAGCTGTAACCGCACTGGCTTGCGCCAAAGCTTACCAAGGTGGTAAAGGTACCATGAACGAAATGGCGACTATCTTAACGGTGCCCCACATGAAACTGTTAATTGGTGCCGTGATGCTATTGTTGGTCTTCTCTCGCTTGTATGGCATGGGCAGTTTTTGGCAACAAGTGATGGACGAGAACTACATCCGTGATGTTAAGAATATTTCGGAAGAAGGCATGGAACTCCTTTGCTACTGTTTGATCGCATTGAGCGCAGTCCGTACAAAACGCGAACTTAATGAATAGACTCAGGATCCAAGCGGCGGTTCAATGCAGTTAATATCGGATGAACGATCCTTAACGCTTGTTCCGCAGCTCCTACAGATTCATCCAAGGCCGTCATTTCGATAGCCTTTTTCATATCTTCAATCTGTTGCAAACTATCTTTATCGAGTGGTAAAGCGAGCAATTGCTGAATGGCATGTCTCGCGATCATAAGCGGCTTCTTTCGGACAACCGATAAGTCTCGTAAAAATGCTCCCTGCTTGACCCCTTCTAAATAAACTCGGTAAGTCGTGAGTTCATCCAGTAATAAAAATGCCGCCGCCACAGGCCCTTTATGTGGGTATGGTACGCTGATATGTTTGTTGATATCCAAGGGTAAGTTGAGAGTAACGCCCATGGAGGCGCACTCAGATTTTAGTACTCGTAATAATCCCTGCTCATCCATCAAGGTTTGGATTTCTATGATTCGCTCAAGGTGGTAGTCATTCGACAACAAGGTGACCTCAACCGGGCGCGCTGACCATAACTGGAACAAACCACTATCACACAAAATGCGAGAAGCGTAACGCATGTTCTGAAACGTATTCAAAGATCGATTTTCTAAAAGTACTTGATGTTCAGGGAACGGATGCACAGCGGCCGCATTTAGAGATTTAAAATAACTGTACATTGCATCTGCTTCAGAAATGCGTTGACCTTGCGTTAATCCACCACAAAAAATAATCGCCGTTCGCTCTGTCGGCAATGACGCAATCGTATTAGATAAGGCTTCGACTCTTGTTACCCCTTCAACGGTCAATCTGCTATTGACGAGGCGTTTACCTAAAACAATGACCACATTGTCTAACTTCATTTCAAAATCTCGCGCTTAGTTGGCAGTGTTACAAAAATCTTCTTTCACTCCCGGCCTACAGGCTTTAACATCTAGTTAACAACACTGTTCTAGAGACCTTTATAAAGGTTCACTGCTAAAGGAAGTCAATTATGCTGTCGATTTTCGATATATTTAAGATTGGTGTCGGGCCTTCTAGCTCCCACACTAATGGTCCTATGCTTGCCGGATTCCATTTCACTCAACTAGTTAGCGACTCTATGGCGAAAGTGCATCGGGTGCAAGTGGACCTTTATGGCTCATTATCGCTCACTGGTAGAGGGCACCACACAGACCGAGCCACTGTCCTTGGTTTGATGGGAAATAAACCCGATACCATCAAAATGAGTAGCGCTAAAAGTGCGCTACAAAATACTATAGACAACAACACGCTGCTGCTCGCTGGTACGCACCAGATTGAGTTTAGCTACGACCATGACATCGTCTTTCATAGTGACAACCTTCCCCTGCATGAAAACGGAATGACGATTACTGCACTAGACGCTGCGGGAGACCAAGTGGCGTTTGAAATTTATTATTCCATCGGAGGTGGGTTCATCGCCACCGCTCACGAACTAGAAAACGGCACGCAACAAGATGAAGTCGCGGTACCATTTCCTTTCACATCAGCGGATGAGATGCTGGAAAAAGCCGAGACTAACGGTTTTAGTTTGGGAGGTATGATTCTACAAAACGAACTGGCATTCCGCTCAGATGAAGAAATTAGCCAAAGAGCAGAACAAATTTGGAAAGTGATGTCGCTCTGCATGCAACGTGGTTTCGATACGGAAGGGATTTTAGAAGGTGGTCTCAATGTCACTCGTCGTGCACCAAATCTTTTGAAGAAGCTCGAAGCCAACGCTGCAGTTGAGAATGATCCAATGGAGATCATGGATTGGATTAACCTCTTTGCCTTTGCGGTTAGCGAAGAAAATGCAGCTGGAGGACAAGTCGTTACTTCTCCAACTAATGGCGCTGCAGGGGTGATTCCGGCGGTATTGATGTACTACCATCGCTTCATCAAAGAGCTTGATATTAAACAGCTGAAAGATTTTCTTGCAGTCGCTGGCGCTATCGGCATCTTATACAAAACTAACGCGTCAATTTCCGGCGCCGAAGTGGGTTGTCAGGGAGAGGTCGGGGTTTCTTCATCCATGGCAGCCGCTGGTTTAACGGCGCTCAGAGGCGGCAGTAACGAGCAGATTTGTATTGCTGCGGAAATTGCGATGGAGCATTCATTAGGAATGACTTGTGACCCGATCGGCGGCTTGGTTCAAGTACCTTGCATTGAAAGAAATGCCATGGGCGCAATGAAAGCCATTAATGCCTCACGTATGGCATTAAAGCGCACGAGCAAATGCCTTATTTCATTAGATAAAGTTATCGAAACCATGTATCAAACTGGTAAAGATATGAACAAAAAATACCGTGAAACTTCCTTAGGTGGCTTGGCCGTTATTCATATGGCACCGCCATGCGAATAGTCAAATAAGCCCGCTATATCATTGCTGGCGATGCACTTCGTCAGCAATTTCCTTTCTCGCAAGACCTCTTTTTATTTACCAGTAATCCTATAAACCCCCTTCGGTCTCAATTAGTAACAAATACAAAAAAATTAAACAAAAATAGAATTAAGCACTGCTTTATTCAAATTGATCTAGAACAACACATTAGCATTTAGCCATATAAGCATTAGAAAATATAGTGCAGCATTTCCACGTTATGCGACAATTATTTCAATACTCAATCTTTCGTTTCATTACTATTTAATAGAAATAACAATACCTACCTTTCTCCGCTAATGTGAGTACAAAATTATGTGGAATAAACTCAATAAATCCATGATGTTCTGCCAAATGATGTTTGGCTTATCATTTTACGGTGTATTAGTAAGTCTAACTCGATTTTTTCTAGAGGATCTAAATTACAACGAAGCCGATACGATGATGATCGTTGGTGCTTTTTCGGCGATCGGGCCACTTTTCGCGATTGCGGGCGGCTTTATTGCAGATAAGTTTTTAGGCGCTTATCGCTCACTTTCTATCGCATATTTCGCTTTTGCATCCGGTTACGTATTACTCGTGCTGGGGGCTTCTGCTTCTAACGTTCCACTTTCAATGTGTGGTATTGCGCTCGCCAGTTATGGCCGCGGCCTGATGTCACCCTCTTACCCTAGCCTCTATAAACGAACGTTCAAATCACAAGAAGATTTTGAAAAAGGATACCCAATCAATTATTCAGTGAATAATGTTGGCGCCTTTTTAGGTCAATATTTGTTCCCAATGATTGTCCTTGTGATCGGCTTTAATGGCGGTTTTACCATCTCTGCTGTTATGGCAGCAGCGGCATTGATCATGCTATTGGTATTCCGCAAAGATCTTGTTGGCGTAGCCTCTGAGCTTGATCAAAAAACCGTAAGTTTAAAAAACTGGGTACTTTTTGCATTGATTTCATTGGCAATGATCGCGTTGGTATTTTTCATGTTTTCAAACATGGATATTGGCCAAAATATCGTATACGCCATCGGAGGGGCGGCGATCGCATACTTCATATCTCTGATGCTTAAAGCAAGCAAAGCTGAGTCTTTGAAGATGGGGACCATCTTAATTGTGACCTTGCTGACAACCTGTTTCTTTGTTTACTACGGACAAATGATGACCTCGATGAACATGGTTGCTATCAACACATTAAAAGGCTCTCTATTTGGTTTTATTCCGCTCGAACCAGAAGCAGCAATGGCAATGAACCCGCTTTGGTGTATGGTTGGTGGTCCTATCGTAGCTGGCTTTTTTGGGTTGTTGGAAAAGCGCGATATCTACCTCTCTACCGCGACAAAAATCGCCTTGGCATTTGTACTGACCGCGATAGCGTTTGGTATCTTGACGTTTGCCGTGACTACCGTGGGTGAAGATGTCGTGATCATGCCAGAAATCTTTCTCGCTATTCACTTCTTCCAGGCGATTGCAGAAGTCATCGTGGGTTCGATGGTCGTAGCGTTTATTCTTTCCGTCGCGCCGAAGCACATCGAAAACTTCTCTGTTAGCCTATTTTCTGTGGCAATCGCATTGAGCGGTATTATTGGTGCTGCATTTTCAACCTCTATCGCGTTAGAGAAAGGACAGACCATCACACAAGACATTGTACAAAACGTATATGGTGATTATTTCCAATTACTCACTGTCCTTGCTGTCGTGATGGTCGCTATCGCAATGGCAGCGTCACTCATTATTCGCAAAATGCTTGATGCGGCGAAAGAAAGCGATACTCAAGCGCAACCAGTCGAGATCGAAGCTGGGGTTGAAGTTCAAAGCTGAGTTTGATGATTTACCTATCTCAAAATATAAAAAATGCCGCGATATTCGCGGCATTTTCTTAACAACAACATGTTCGATTAATCGCGTCGACCACGAAGTTCGATTTTTTGTGTAGCAGCATCCGTTTGGATGATTACCCCGCCATAGGCCGTTTCATTTCGACCTTTCAACGTCAGTTGAGAATCTGCGCGCTCGACGTCGACCTGATTTTTCGTAGCCATCGTCATATCAATCGTGCCCGTGTATGACCCATCACCAGCTAATGCTATGTTTGTTGAGCAAACCATCAAACCAAGTGCGATTAATTTTTTCATACGTCACCTCTGTTTTTGTTCTTACCTTCTTTCGATGAAAAAACTGTAACAACAGAAACGTGTTCATACGAGGAAAGTCATCATTTACCAAATGGAAATCCAAACCACTAAATTGATATGACCAAGCCTATTTGCTGTCCACCGTCGCCTTCAATAAACCATAAGATACGACAGCATGCTTAAATTGACCGAACGTTGTCTTTTATTCAGAAATTCAGAGATATGATTTCTCGGCAGAAGATAAATGAGACGATGTATGAGCATTAATCTGGACATTCAAAACGTATTGGTACTAAAACGGATGTATGAGTTACGTAGCGTCCGATTGGTGGCAAATTCACTCGGAAAGACATCAGGTTCAATCAGCAAAAACCTGACAAAAATGAAAGCGCAGCTCGATGATCCTTTGTTCATTCAAACTAAAAATGGCTTTGAACCGACCGCTTTTGTCGAAGCGAACATGCCACATTTTGAACAAATCCTCACCAGTATTGATTCCATCAAACCGCAGAGTTTTTCACCCGCTCATTTTGACGGCTCGATCACTATTTATGCGAACACATTGTTTTGGGATTACTTTGGTGACAAGTTTTACTTAGAATTACTAAAACACGCCCCAAAAGCAAAGTTCTCTTGTTTACGTTGGGGTAGCGACGCGAAAAAGCGATTAACTGAGGGTGAAAACGCTATTGCGATTCATTATTTTGATGAGGATCTTCCACAGTCAATTATTCAAAACGAACTAGGTCGAGGAAAAGCCGTATTTTTTGTTCGAGATGAGCATCCCGCTCAACATTTCCAAGAGCTAGAAAACTACCCCTTTTTACTTTTCAAAACGCCGGGATGGAACGACTACCGATACCCGTTGTTGGAAAGGCTCAACCATATGGGGTTCAGAACCACACCTAAGGTAGAAATTGAACACCCTGCGATGATTCAAAAAGTGCTCCTACAAACGGATCATTTTGGTATAACCATGAGTGGACATGTGCCTAAGGGCTGCCGAAGTATCGCACTTCCTGGCGGGTTAGAGCTTGATGTTCGCTACGTGATGAGCTGTCGTCGCTCACAACAGCAAGCCCCGATAAACCTGTGGTTATTCAATGTCATTAAAGATATCACCCAGCCCTAACCTAAAAGCCCTAGGGTGATGACTTGTCTATGTTTTCTTAGGTACTCGATATCGTTGAGGTAAGCGGTATGATGACAATCTTCTAGGTTCGCTTGAAACCTATCATCACCTTGAAATGCAACCCCTCTCATATAATCAACTAACGCGGAGAGTCGATGTATCATCACCTCCACCAGCTCTTCCCGTTCCAATCTCGAACACCCATAAGCGTCACAGAAGAGTTTTGCACGCTGAATTTGTTGCTCCAAACAGCCCATTTTATCGTGCTCATCGGTTTTAAATGGTGCCCAACCATAGACCGAAAAAGAGACATCCCAAACTCTTGGCGCCGGATGCGCCGTATCAAAATCAAACACACCAACGACAAACTCTCCACGGAGTGCCACGTTATATGGCATGAAATCACCATGACAAATCACCTCTTGTGGTGTTCGTGGTGGCAGCATCCAGTGCAGCGTTTCATTTTGATATTGCTTAAGGAAACCCTCAGATGCATCGTGCATATCGCGTAACATTTTTGCCGCAGATTGGAGCGCGGAAACAGAAGCAATGTTGCCAATCAATGGATAGTTGTAAGTCTCTCCTTCGACATAGCTAACCCACTCTTTTCCTTTTTCAATACCAACCGCTTTAGGGCATGCCGTAAAGCCTCGTGAATGAAGATAGGTAAGTATCTGATGGATAGTCATCGTCCAATAACTGGCAGGACGAGATATCAAATTCCCTTTTCGATAGATGGCATTTTCTCTACCGCCTTGCATTGTTTCCATAACAGTATCCTGTGTGGATTAATCGCGCATCAGATAACGTAAAGCTAGATCATCATACACTCAAAGCTTTTAGAGAAGGTTGACTGACCCTATAAGAAACCGCGCATTTTGTTAGGTAAATCGCAAGAATAAGTACCGCTGTAAAAATAGACCGTAAAACATCAAAGGCTTTGTATTAACCATTGGGCAAAGGTGTTTACGTGTGACTTTTCTGATGCTCTAACCATCATATAGTGTGCGCCGGAGCTAGGCATACCCCAATCTCCGATTTGCACTAATATCCCTTGTTGTAACTCATCCTCAACAAGAAAGTCTCTCACCAGCAATATACCAAGTTGATTGGTTGCAGCTTGAATAGCAAGCAATGAATGTTCAAATTCGGCTATCACTTTGCTCACCTTGCCTTGATAACCTTGGTACGCAAACCATACCTGCCAAGATTCATGATAACCCCCGGTGCAAATTTTAGGTGTGTGAGACAACTTCGTGAGGTCATCAATCGGATTTAACTGAATAAAGCCGGGGCTTGCTACAACGATCCAGTTTTCTTGCGTAAGCTGAATAGCTTGTTGCTCTTGCCAATCGCCATCTCCGTTAATAATTTCTATATCTGCAATCGCACTGGCGTTTGGAACCGTATTCGCGGTTGTCGAGATCTTAAAGGAAACATCTGGAAATTGACGCTGAAAATCGGCCAGCCTTGGCATTAGCCATTGCGAGCAAAAACTGTGGGCGACATGTAAGGTAATTTGCTTGTTCTGTGGGCGAGTAAATAAATGATGGGTCGAGGTTGATAAGGTTTGAAGCACATGGTTAACCACCGGCCAGTATTCTTTTGCTGAGCTGGTCAGCGTAAGGTGCGTACCCTTGCGCTCGAATAATGTTGCATTTAACTGCAGTTCTAGCGATTTCACCTGCTGACTGACGGCCGCACGGGTCACATTTAGCTCCTCTGCGGCTTTAGTGAAGCTCTGTAATCGCGCCGTGGCTTCAAACGCTCGGAGCAAATTAAGCGGCGGTAAACTTTGCATAACACTCTCCCAAATACTCAGTAGCCATGGTATGAACTGGTGATGACAAATTGATGAAAGTGCTGAGTTTGTTAAGCGGGATCAAAAAAGCCAGCGTGATACACGCTGGCTTTTGGAACTGTCTCTTAAGCAGGAATTATTCTGCTTTCTCAGTGGTTTGGTATTCAAACGCAGGGACAACTACTTCAACACGACGGTTCATTTGACGACCTTGACGTGTTTCGTTGCTTGCTACTGGGTTAGCTTCACCCATGCCTTTCACTGTCATACGCTCAGCCGCAATACCTTTTGCTTGGAACTCGTCAGCAACGGCTTTCGCGCGTTTTTCTGTAAGTTGCTGGTTGTACGCAGCAGAACCCGTCGTATCACTGTAACCCGTGATCTCAACTTGAGCTTGTGGGTAAGTGTTCATCAGATCAACGGTACCAGAAAGGGTCGATGCATCTTTCACTTCTGCACTTTCTAGGTCGAATTGTACTGTCGCTGTTGTTTGAGCAGGGTAAACATGCTCAACAATGCGTGTTGCAGGGCGTGTTTCTACTACTTCCTCAACCACTTCTTCTTGAACTACTGGTTCAGAGCCGAACTTGTAGTTAAAACCAATACCGAAGAAATCTGCATCCATATCTTCAATCACGTCATCAGACATATCTTGGTAACGTTGGTATTCAGCACGTAGGCTCCAGTTGTAGTTGATTTTGTACTCAGCACCTAGAGAGCCTGTTGGTACGAAATCTTTTTCGTCACCCGCCATCATGTATGCAGCACCAACTTTCGCGAATAGATTCCAAGAATCCGTTAGCGGTAGGTTGAATTTAGGAGCAAGAGTCAACGCCCAAAGATCACCGTCAACGGTGTTTAGGCCCGGCTTTTTGAAGTTTGCAGTGAAGTCACCAAGGTAATCAACACCGTACTCTGCTGCAACGTACTCGTTGAAGCTGTAGCCCAAGTGCATAGATGCAGCAAAACTGTCGTCGTCACAAGGTTCGTTTAGGTAACACGCATCATTTAGAGAATTGTAACCTACTTTACCGCCCATGTAAGTGTCAGCAAGTGCAACGTTTGAGATCACACCACCAGCAAGTACAGTAGCCACTGCTATAGCGATTTTTTTCATTATTCTTTTCCTTTTTCTTGTACACAAAGCAACACATCGAGGCAGCATACTGCCGTAAAATATGAAGCCGTAACTTTCTCTTTTCTTCGAACAGAAATAGCTAAATAGCGTAGGAAAGAATCAAAAAATGATATTCAAACGCCAATGACGTAAAACGGAGAAAGATAACCTCAAGACCATCTATTCATGAGCTTCATCCGCATACCCAACCGAGAAATAAAGTCTCGTTGCGTTGGTTTAGCCATAGTCAATTCGTTGCGGAGAATATCACAAAATAGCCAGTTTTCTGTGACGCAAATCACCATAAAAACCCATATTCTCAAATTTAAGAATCGACATTTAAGCCTGTGAATGGCAACAAATTTTTACAGGAGAGAATGGATATCGAAGGCATAAAAAAACAGCTCATTTAAAATGAGCTGTTTTCGAAATAATTAACAGACGTTAAGTTATCGAACTAGATTTTATCCGCCACGGTAAGCGTTGCAGCTAAGACATCTTGCCCAAATAATACACTGCGTTCTGGTGACCAACCATAAAGCGGATCTGGGTGATTGTTGTTGTCTTTAAATGGCATCTCGATCGTGTACGACAGGCATTTGAACTGCTCCGCGACCCAGTTTGAGCCTACCGTCAAATTCGCTTTACCCGGCTCATCTTTATCATAACCAATCTCATCTTGGAACTCAGGTGTAATAGTCAGTAACGCTTGCTTAAATGATGCCTCTAAAGTGGCAAGATTTTCATCGTAAGAAGGAATACCTTCTGAGCCAGCGACGAAGTTGTAAGGAATTGCTTCATCACCATGGATATCTAAAAACATGTCAACACCCGTTTCCAGCATACGTTGACGCACAAGGTAGACCTCTGGACTTTTCTCCATAGACGGAGTTTGCCACTCACGGTTCAAGTTCACGCCTATCGCGTTCGTACGCAAGTGACCACGAATACCACCGTCTGGGTTCATGTTTGGTACCACGTAAAGCACTGCTTTTTCCAGTAATGCACGCGCAACCGTGTCATTTTCGTCCAGTAGACGTTGGATCATGCCTTCCATGAACCATTCAGCCATGGTTTCACCCGGATGTTGGCGTGCAATCATCCAGATTTTCTTTTTGCCTTCTTCTGGCTCACCAAACGTTAGCAAGCTCATGTCATTGCCGTCTAATGTGTGGCCTAGTGTTTCTAGTTGGCAATGGTGCGCGCTTTGTGCCATGTGTAACAAGTCTAAATGACGATCGTATGTGTAAGGCGCAAAGTACGCGAAGTAAATTGAGCTACGCTCAGGGATAACAGTGAAAGTCAGCGTGTCGCCATCGAACTCTGCTGGTATACGGAACCATTCTTCACGGTCGTAAGACGCTACGACATCGTAACCTTGCCACCCTTCTGGATAAGCCGACTTAGCCAAATCAAGCAGTTTGATCGTGTGCGACTGCTCGGCTTCGGTTTCTAGACGGAAATGGAACCACTGGTAGAATTCCGACATATTGTCATTAGGGATTTTAAGTTGGATGTCATTTTTGTCGTCCGCTTTCACTACGTGAATGCTGCCGCTATCGAAGTTGCTGAATACTTTCATTATATTACTCACCTTTTAAATCTGAGCTTGAAAGACAGAGGCTAACACAAGGCTACATCGCCCCCCAATGACTTTCACTGCAAACTGTCTCGTTTGTGGCTAAAGTCTTCAGTTTAGTCGAGCTTATCCGCTTTGCCTGCTGGTCCTGCGAGTTTCGCTAGCCATTTATCCCAAACAAACGGATGTTTCTCATTGTCTTCCGCTTCCTCTTTTCGGCGAACAGCATTTCGTACCATCATTGCTCCCAGCCAACGTATTGGTTCTGGTGGAAAATACCCAAGCGGTCCTTGCGCTAAACCACTTCGCGTCCATTCGTTATCTAGCCCTAACACCAACGACGATAAAATTTTTCCACCCATTCTAGTTTGGGCAACGCCGTTACCTGAGTAACCAAATCCGTAAAAGACATTGCTTTGCTTATCCAATTGGCCAAAGAAAGGAAAACCAGTTGCGGAGCGATCCGAACCGCCAGTCCAAGAGTACTCAAATTCAGCCCCTTTTAAGCGAGGAAAAAGGTTGTCGAATGATTTTTTTAGTAGCGTTTGATAACGCGTCGGCTTGTTAAACATCGCATCAACTTGGTTGTTGAAAGAGAACTGATTACCGCCTTTACCTAGCATCAAACGGCCATCTGGCGTATCTCGGTAATAATGTACGAAGATGCGTGAGTCCAAGACACTCGAACCCGCTTGCCAACCAGATTGAGACAAAGTATCACCAAGCGGTTTGGTAATAACCATATCCGAAGACACCACCACGATACTGTTTTTGAACTGCTTAAATTGCTCAACCATCCATGCGTTCAATGCCAGCACCACCTGCTGTGCTTGAATGTTTCCTTTAGGTGTACAGACGGTGGCAGGTTTTCCATAATCTAGACGCGTCATTGGCGTGTTCTCATAAACTTCTACACCCAGATCAATAGCAACACGGCGTAACCCTCGCGCGAGTAAGGCGGGTTGTACGTTAGCAGCAACCGGAGAGTGATAGCCTTCAATATGGCGAGGTGAACCCGCATTAGCACGCAGTTCCTTCACCGAGCAACGACGCCAACTGTTCACATCTAGCCGTTGTAACTCGTCGACAACTGGCTGCATTCCACCTTTCTGAGCCTGATTGGTTGCGGTGTAATAAACCCCTTTTAAAGATAATTGCGCATCGATATTGTATTGCTGACAAAAGTCGTCAATCTCCAACACCGCTTGTTCCGACTCTTTTACCAACCAAACAGCATGTTCTTCACCGAATAACCGTTTCAACGTTGGGAACTTGGTAGACCATGTCAGCATACAGCCGCCATTCGCGCCAGATGCCCCACTGCCACACAAGCCCTTTTCGATAACAACCACCTGTTTTTCAGGAGATTGCTGCTTAATCATAATCGCTGTCCAAAGTCCGGTGTAGCCACCACCGACAATAGCAACATCGGTATCAATATTTTGATGTAATGGTTGCGGCGTTTCCGGCTGTTCAGCTTCAATGGCCTGTTTGAACCAATATGAATGATGTGTCATCGGATATCCTTGTTAGTGCTTTGCATCGTTTCTATAAACACTTTACAAACGATGAGCACAATCAACGAGCAAGAATATCTAACGCTGAGCGATAGCAAATTTTGCGCTGAGAGAGTGGAAGTTTCCGCTATCAATGAATACAAAAATGGGGAGCAGCGCTCCCCAAAACAAACAGCGAGGATATAAATTATCGGAAAATCGAGACCGTCTTACTGGTTAGTATTTACCGGTTTCACGCATGCGGTACTCGTATTGAACATTGAGAATAGGCTGGTATACAACTTGCCCGTCACTTTGCAAGAACTCATTCACCATGACTTTTGAGTCAGTGATAGAAAACGACTGGCGATCAACATACTCTGTAAGGCTTGTAAACTCGTCACGAAGCTGACCTGGTGATTTGCTTTGATAGTTCTGAATCATGTCACGACCCATTTCATAAGCCGCTTGTTTACTATCCATAACATCACCATGGATCGTTTCGGTATCGTTTGTCCACTGATAGCCACCAGCAAAAACAACAGAAGGTGCAGCAGTCAGAGCAATCATACTTGCTAAAGTCATTAAGCGTTTCATAAACCTCTCCTTACTTACCTTTATATCGGACCTAAATTGGCTCGATATTTATAAGGTACGTATAAAGACCAGAAACACGTCAAAATAATTTCAAATAACGTTCAATTCTTGTTCAACTCATTTCACTTTAACTTAGCAACACGGCATCATACTCTGCCAACACGAGCATTTTTCTACCTCGTAATCACAACGTTCAAAGTGGCTTCCAAACTGACATTTCCTTACCAACCCATACAATACCTAAGGTCAATTTTCTCTTAGAATCCCAACAAAAGAACAGTGTTCAAAACCTTATATAAACGTCGGGCACAGCAAAACCTCCCCTTTTAGTAGTGCTTTGCATTTCCCCCTTTTTCGGGTTCTTCGCTGCTCGTCCGTCGGTTCTTAATTGTGGCTGTTGAGCACACGTTAATCTGGAGTGAAAATGACCGCGAACAAATCCATTTTTTACCATAGCAAATCAATTTACTCAGATGATTATGCTGATGTCTATAAGCCAATTTGGACCTACAGAGCTAAGTTCATCTTGCGCGCACTTTACTACAAACGAGCGTTTAAGCACCTGTCAGATAATATTGAATCGTCATTGCTAGAGATGCTTTGTGCACGTACGCACCGATTTTTAGAAAAACCGTTTCGTCCCTACATCATCAAAAATAACTCAGCGTTCGATCGTTCAAACCTAGTGGTTGATCACTACAAAACCATTTCAGAGCTGTTTTCTAAACAGACCATTGAAGAGATCTATACCGATTCAACTGGCTTAACATTAACATCATTTGAAATCGACGAGACATTGTACTCTGTGCGATTGGTGTACGAAGCGCGTTACCAAAAAGAAGGCGACATGAGCCTAGTGCTACACAGCGCGGAGGATGGCAACTTCTATACGCTCTCATTTACTCTCGGCCACATAGAATCTGGACGCAGCATTATGATTGGCGGCTTGCAAGGGCCACGCAGCAGTGAAGAGAACAACGCAAAAATTAAAAAGTTAACTCGTAAGCTTTACGGGCAAAGACCAAAAAGCTTGATGGTGAGTTTGCTCACTTTACTCGCGCAAATTTGGGAAGTGAATACGATTCTAGCGGTAAAAACACAATCCCATACTTATGCTGCACGACGCTACAGTAAAGGACGAATCAAAACGGATTACGATGCACTCTGGCAAGAGTTGGGCGGCACCGAATACAACCGTCATTTCTACTCACTCGATGTGAATGCCCCGCGTCGTGATATCGAAGGCATGTCGCGTTCTAAGCGTTCGATGTATCGACGTCGTTACGAATGGTTAGACAATACCAAAGCGGAGTTCATGACAAGGCTACGTTAACCCAACGCACCACATGACGTTTTGTTTTTTCATTTTATGATTCGGAGTTTTTATGTCTTACAAGTACGCCGTTGCATGCTTACTGTCCGCACTTTCCTTAACGGCTCATGCACAACCAACCCAACATGTTGTTGGAGCAAATTTAGGCTACGGTAATGTTAGTTACGATGTGAACAATAGCCATGATGAAGGTGACATGTTCCTTGGTGATGTATATTACCGTTACATGTTCGATCACAACTTTGGTATTGAAGCTGGCTATAAGGGCGCATTTAACGGCATCGGCTCCGTACTTATCAGTCCCTTAACAGAAATCACCGATGTCAGTTATGGCGGGCCTCGACTCAGCGGTTACGCAAGTTACCCTCTGGGAGCTGGCTTTGAGCTTTACGGGAAAGGCGGTATCACTTACTACACGTTAAGTTACACGCTTAAAAACAATGGTCAGAATAAAGAATATGACGAGTCTAGTCTTGGCGGAGAAGCCGCTGCTGGTGTCGCTTGGGCCTATAAACACTTTGGTTTGAACTTAGAGTACAACTACGCCAAGAATAGCGATTTTGATTCTGGCGGTGTGATGTTTGGTGCACAATTGCGATTTTAAAAATTTAGCTGTGCCAAGGCACCGAATCGACATCGGTGCCTTATACCTCAAGCAGAGCTCAATGACATAATGATTCCGCTCAGGATCAACAGCACCCCGACGCCTCGCGTGAAATACCATTTTTCAGCCAACAACCACACGCCCATTAATAAACCAAACACAATGCTGATTTGTCGCAAAGCCACAACAAGGCTGACGTTATCAGTCATAGTCATCGCAAACAGCACCAAACCGTAGGTGGATGCCATCATGATGCCAGCCATGCTCGCACTTTTGCGAATCATCCAAGCGGTTTGTAGTTCTTGCTGACTCCCCGAAACAATACACCACAATAAAACCGGTACTCCCATAACCCAAAACTGCACGCCTAGATAAAAAGTCGCGCTATAGTGGTCGTTAAGAATGGTCGATGTTTGTTGAGTTAGCAGATTCAGTGCTTGCTTGTCCACAACGGAGTAACCCGTCGTGCCAAGCGCCGCAATCAAGGCCCAAAACACACCAACATTCAGGTACTCCCCAAGAGTAATTTGACGAAAACTGGTCACTGGAACTAGGACACAACCTAAAGTAATAAGCAGGAAACCCAACCACTGCTGAGCATTCAACTCATAACCTAAGGCGACGGTGAGTGCGCCCACCATCATTACAGGAAGTGCTCTCGCAATCGGATAAATCACTCCCACATCGGAGTGCTTGTAGGCCACGATCAAACCAACCAAATAGACGATTTGAGATAAACCACTGATAAACAGCATTCCCCAAAACACGTTGGGCAACGTCGCCCAGCCAATGTTAAAGAGATACCAAATAAGATAAGGAGTGAGCAGAAGGCAAGCAGATAAACTTGCCGCCATCGTAAACGCGAGCCCTGAACCAGCATTGCTTTTACCAAGAATATTCCAGCCAGCATGCATAACCGCAGACAATACAACGAGTGCGATTGCCAAGAGATCCATTCCGTTTTCCTGTTTATGATATTTAGATACCCTCAAGGTGCTTGGGTACAACAAAGGCCCCAATATGGAGCCTTTGAATTTGAGATATAAATTGCTCGTACCAACTAGACAGATGCCCAGCAAACAGAGATTAATTCAGCTCCGCGACAGACTCGATGCTGATGGCATCATGACGCCAGTATTCGATGTCACAGTCAATCAACTCACCATGTTGGTTGTAGTTGATACGTTCAACCACCATTGCAGGCGTACCAGACGTCGCGCGCAATGCCTGTGCCACCTCACCCAACAAAGTACTAGTCGAAATGCGGTAACGAATTTTTTGATACGTCACACCATAGTGTTCACGATAAATGTCGGTTAACGAGTTTGATAAATCATAAGACAATAAGTTGGGAAATATGTCTGGTCGAATGTAGTTCGTGACATAAACCACCGGACGCTCTTCTAGGTAACGAACGCGGTCGACACGAAATACGTCTGAAAACGGCTGAAGGACCAACAAACGAGCGGCCAATTTATTAGCCAAAGTGCCTTTTGCGGCTATCACTTCTGTTTTTGGCACACGATTTTGCGCTTTCGCCATGTTCGGGAAGTTCAGCGTTTGGGTTGGGTCGTAACGCAATGGCTCAGGTGAGATAAACCAACCTCGGCGGTCTTCGCGATAAATTCGACCTTCCGCTTCTAGTAGTGATAAAGCTTCACGCAGAGTGACGCGTGTAGTATCGAACGACTCCGCCAACTTACGCTCTGCTGGCAGTTTTTGACGCGGCGATAGCATGCCCGCTTCAATCTGTTCAACAATCGAATCTTTAATTTTTACGTATTGCACGAAGTGTCCTTATCTTTTGCGCCAAGCTTGTGTGCGATTCTCTAACAATTTACCCAAAGTCATCTGAACAATCTTCGCAATTGCGGCAGCAATCATAATCATCACAGCCATTGCCGCTGCAGCGCCAGTTTGACCTGCATCGTCCATGTTCAGAATCGAGACCGAAGCCGGAATCGTATCGGTTGAGTAAAGGAATACTACCGCAGAAGTGGTGGTCAATGCATTAACAAACAAGTAAGTCGCAATGTCCAAAATCGCAGGTAAACACACAGGTAATGTCACTTTAAAGAACAACTTGTATTGAGGAAGCTTCACCGATGCTGCCGTCGCTTCAATCTCCGATGGCAACTGCTTTAGCGCTGTCAGTGCTGTCATATGGCCCACGGTGTAGTAATGCACTACCGTGTTAATCACCAAGAATGCCATGGTGCCATAAAGCACGTTCAAAGGATTGTTCGCATCATTGAAGTAAAAGATGTAACCCAAGCCAAGCACCATACCCGGAACCGCCATTGGCACCACGCTAAGCATTTGCATCACCTGACGAATTGGACCAAATGCACGCCCTTTCTCAATGCAGTAAGCACCGACAAAGATGATGGCTGTACCAATAACTGCCGTCCAACCTGCAAGTGTTAGCGAGTTGAAGAATGGGCTCCAACCGTAAGTGCTCATTTCAGCAAAGTTGTAGTTGTTTAGCGTCAGCGCTTTGTTCCAAGGCCAGAACGTAACTAACGAGCCATACACCGCCATGCCAAGCACAGCCAACACTGCGATAGAAATGATGCTGCAGTAAACCAGACAAATGCTGTCGCGCGCTTTGTTAGGTTCTGGCTGATAAGGCACCGAGCGTGTGTCGAATAAGCTCTTTTGCTTTTTCTGTACCCAGCGATCTGCGCCAAACGCCATTACCGCAGGGAATAACAGCATAATGCTTGTTACCGCACCCATGGCAAAATTTTGTTGTCCCACAACTTGCTTGAAGATGTCAGTCGCCAGAACGTTATAGCTGCCACCAATCACTTTCGGCACACCAAAGTCCGTGATAACCAGCGTAAAGACGACAATAAGCGTACTGATCAAACCGTATTTCGCCGCAGGTAACGTCACCATAAAGAAGGTTTTGATTGGTGAGGTTTTCAGTGCGCGGGCGGCTTCATACAAGCGGGCATCTGAAGTGCGCAGCGAAGTGGTTAAGATCATCAATGCATGAGGAAAGGTCCAGAAGATCAAACCCATCGAGATACCAATCACGCCGTAAATCGAGTTTCCTAACAGCATCTCTTTGGCAATGCCTTGATTACCGAAAAGGAAGATCAAACTGATCGCTGGTAACAACGAAGGCGCAAGGATCGGCGCAGTACCTATGATTTGAAACAAACCTTTAAACGGCATGCATGAACGAGTCAGCGCGTAGGCATAACCAAACGCAAGCACGCCCACTACCGAGGTCACAATCACGCCCAAAGTGAAGGTGTTTCCCACCGACACCCACAAGCTAGAAGAAGAAAAGTACGTCGCAAAGTTTGCCAATCCGACAAATTCGCCATTGGCATTTTGCACACTCTTGGTCAACATTGCCCAAAGCGGCATTAAGATGAACAGCACCATCATAGTCGACAAGCCAGCGAGCAAGCCAAACAACACAAGGTTATCGCGGCTAACACGTCCGAGTAAGGATTTTGCTTTGTCTTGAGTGGTCAGGCTATTCATCGTCATTGTCTTCGCATCCATGTTTACACCTACGCTGCTAGCGCTTTATCAACCGAGGGCACGGCGTAACCATGCAGCCCTTCTTCAGCAAACTGGATGTAACGTACATCGCCCGCCTTGATATTGAGTTTTTGAACCGTTTCCACAGGCACATCCACTACGATGGTTTTCGTTGAGCTGTCGTTTTGCAATACGCAATCAATACGGAAAAACGCCCCCAAAAACTCGGTAGCCGTAACTCGCACTGGTAAAGAGTTGGTGTAGTTTTCAACGAACTTGATGCTTTCAGGACGCACCGCAAGATCGAAGCGGTCACCACGTTGGATCTTACGATTGGTCAAGCTTGGCGCTGGCATCAGGGTTTCTGCAATTCGTACTTGGGAGTCCGTTGCGACTGAGGTTTCAATAAAGTTCATACTGCCGACAAACTCAGCGACAAAGCGCGTGGCTGGTTGTTGGTAGATCTCTTGAGGTGTGCCGACTTGCTCAATCACACCATGGTTCATTACCACAATACGATCCGCCATCGACAACGCTTCATCCTGATCGTGCGTAACCATGATGGTGGTGATGCCAAGCTTACGCTGCAGCTTACAAATCTCGTCACGTAAGTGAACACGTACTTTTGCATCCAGCGCTGACAGCGGCTCATCAAGTAGCAGTAGACCCGGAGACAACGCTAATGCGCGAGCAAGTGCCACACGCTGTTGTTGACCACCAGAAAGTTGGTTAGGGAATTTCTCGCCAGAGGTTGGAAGACCAATGGTTTCTAGCCAGTAATCCACCTTCTCTAACGCTTCTTTGGTCGACATGCCTTGGTTCTTCAAACCCACCGCAATATTCTCTTGCACAGTTAGGTTCGGAAACAAAGCATAAGATTGGAATACGATGCCGAAATCACGCTTCTCTGGTGGTAGGAATGTGGTCTCTTGACCGTTTTGAAAAATCGCACCAGACGTTGGCAAGTCTAAACCTGCAATAGCACGTAATAGAGTGGTTTTACCGCAGCCAGAAGGACCAAGAAAACAAACAAACTCGCCCTTTTCAATCGCTAGCGAGATTTTCTTTAATGCAGTGAACTGTCCGAATTGCTTCACTACATTTTCGATATTTAGGTAATGTTGGTTAGTTGACATAACACATGCTCCAAATGGTATATACCAACTTTAGTTTTGGAGTGTTACGTTCCAATGACAAATTTATAGCCAGAAGATGACAAATAGATGAAGGGCGATGACGTTTGTTCAAGTGGTAATTAGAGATTCCCGACTCACTCCTCCGTCGCTCTCGAGAATGACGTTGTAAGTGCGGATAGAAGATCCCAACTTTCTTAAGTCCGTCATTCCAGCGAACCTAGGTGAGACTAGGAATCTACTTGCAGCAAACTCTGAAATAAGAGGGAAAACAAAAAATCCACCTCAACCGAGGTGGATTTCAGCATTCAACTCAAAGCAAATTCAATTAAGACTTTGGCTCTGATTTCGCGTCAAATTTCTCAGACCATGTCGCTAAGATTTCTGCACGCTTGCTGCCCATTTGCGCAAAATCCATCTTCGCCATGTTCTCTTGAACGTTCGGGAAGTTAGATACCGTCGCTTTCACATCTTTATGTGCAACCACTGGGTACATTTCTACGTAAAGCTCGTTTGCTGCTTTAGAGATTGACCAGTCGACAACACGTTTCGCTGCGTCAGACTCTTTTACTAGACCAACGGCTTCTGATTCCCAGCCGATGCCTTTTGGTGTGATAACCGCTAGTGGTGCACCTTGTGTTTTCAGCTTCGCGCCGCGGCTTGCCATCGAAATACCGATAGCCACTTCACCCATTCCTGCTTGAACGCATGGCTTAGAGCCAGAGTGCGTGTAGTGTGCAATGTTCTTATCTAGGTCACGCATGTAGTTCCATGCCTGATCTTCACCCATGTTTTGTAACCAAGCAGAAACCTGCATGTAGCCAGTGCCGGAAGACGCTGGGTTCGGCATTGCAATGTGACCTTTGTAAACCGGCTTTGTTAGGTCTTCCCAAGACGTTGGTTTAGGCAGGTTAAGTTGTTTCGCTACCGCTTCGTTGAAACAAACTGCGTTAAAGAACGCATCGTTACCGAACCAAGCTTGGTTTGATTGAGGGTCGTTTAGGTTCGCATGCAGCTCTTCCAAACCTTTTGGTGTGTAAGGCTTAAGAAGACCTTCATCTTTAAGCAGTGCCATTGACGAGCCAGCCAGACCCCAAACCACTTCTGCTTGAGGGTTATTCTTTTCTGCCAGCAATTTCGCCGTCATGATACCTGTTGAATCACGAACCCACTTAATCTTGATATCTGGGTTGTCTTTCTCAAACGCAGACTTGTATTTAGCAAGAATGTCAGTTTCGAAAGCGGTGTAAACCGTGACTTCCTGTGCTGCCATTGCATTCGTAGCTAGCAGAGAGACAAGTGCAGCCAGCGATCCTTTCATCAAACGGTTTTTCATCATTTTCTCCAGTTAATTTGGCCAAGTTTTCATTTGGTCTGTACCAGTTGACGATAACCACCCTACTGAGCCTTTGTGACGAAATCATGACCATTAAATGGCAGTTTTACGAAAATTTGCGATGAATAATCGTTCAATTGATCCGCAATTTTCTGGATATTAAAGTTTTATGAAATTGGACATTCGCCTATTTACTGCCCTTTTCTTCCTCGCTAGAGTTAACTCGAAATTTGGTGTAGACCAATTAGCCTATTCTGATGGAAATCGAGATGAAAAACGAATACCTACTACTGACTCCAGGTCCTCTATCTACTTCTGAAACAGTACGTGAAGCCATGCTAAAAGACTGGTGTACTTGGGATGATGAATACAACAAAGACATTGTAGAAGTGATCCGCACTAAGCTTGTAAAACTGGCGACGGAGCAAGACGGCTACACCAGCGTACTAATGCAAGGTAGCGGCACCGCATCAGTAGAAGCAACGATTGGCAGTGCCATTGGCAAAGATGGAAAATTGTTGGTTGTCGACAACGGTGCTTACGGTGCGCGTATCGCTCAGATCGCTGATTATCTAAATATTCCATGCCATGTAGTTTCCCCAGGCGAAACATCACAGCCACACTTGAACGAGGTGGAAACTGCATTGGCATCGGATCCTACAATCACACACGTGGCGATTGTTCACTGTGAGACAACCACTGGCATGCTTAACCCAATTGAGGCATTTGCTTCTGCGGCAAAAGCACACGGTAAAGTGGTGATTCTCGATGCCATGTCGAGCTTTGGTGGTATTCCTATCGATATAGCTGAGCTAGGCATCGATTTTATGATCAGCTCAGCGAACAAATGTATCCAAGGCGTACCGGGCTTTGGCTTTGTGATTGCGAAACAAACTGAGCTAGAAAAGTGCCAAGGTCAGGCACGTTCTTTGAGCCTTGATCTTTACGACCAGTGGCACTGCATGGAAGTGAACCACGGCAAATGGCGTTTCACGTCTCCAACGCACACGGTTCGCGCTTTCTATCAAGCCTTGCTAGAGCTGGAGCAAGAAGGCGGCATTGAGGCTCGTCATCACCGCTACCAAACTAACCAGAAAACACTGGTTGCAGGTATGCGTTCTCTGGGTTTCGAACCACTACTGAGTGATGACCTTCACTCGCCAATCATCACCTCTTTCTACTCTCCAACTCACAGTGATTACCAATTCAAAGCGTTCTACACGCGTTTAAAAGAGCAAGGTTTTGTGATTTATCCGGGTAAGGTATCGAATGCAGATTGCTTCCGTATCGGCAACATTGGCGAAGTTTACCCAGCAGATATCGAGCGCTTGATCGGTGCAATTGAAAAAGCAATGTACTGGCAAGTTGCGTAAAGCAACTTTCTGATTGAGAGAGCGTTATGACTCAGAATATCAAACCGACTCATTTCCGCAGCGAAGGCGATGTCAACACGACACCAGCGCGCCAAGATTGGAATGCATCGATGTACGACGAACGCACGCAAGCATTACTAAAGCGTGATTCGGAGGTCTTTCTTCATCAAGCCATGTCGACGCCGTGCTTAGATACCTTGGAAGCAGTAGAAGGCATCTACATCCAAGATGCTACCGGCAAAAAGTACATGGACTTCCATGGCAATAACGTCCATCAGCTGGGCTACGGTCATCCGCATGTGATTAAACGTGTGCAAGAGCAAATTGCCAAACTGCCATTTTCACCACGTCGTTTTACCAACGAGACCGCGATTGAATGTGCCGAAAAGCTTACCCAAATCTGTGGCGGCGAATTGAACCGCGTGTTGTTTGCTCCGGGTGGCACATCTGCGGTTGGCATGGCTCTTAAATTAGCACGCCATATCACGGGCAACTACAAGGTGGTGTCGTTGTGGGATTCCTTCCACGGCGCATCGTTAGATGCTATCTCAGTGGGTGGTGAAGCGTGTTTCCGTCAAGGAATGGGACCATTAATGGCAGGTGTTGAACGCATCCCACCAGCTGTATCTTACCGAGGCGCTTTCCCTGTCGCGGACGGCAGCGACGTGCATTACGCCGACTACCTTGAATACGTGATTGAGAAAGAAGGCGGCGTGGGCGCGTTTATCGCAGAAGCGGTTCGCAACACAGATGTTCAAGTGCCGAGCAAAGTCTACTGGAAACGCATTCGCGAAATCTGTGACAAACACAATGTCATGCTGATCATCGACGACATCCCTAACGGCATGGGTCGCAGCGGTGAATGGTTTACCTACCAAGCCTACGACATCGAGCCAGATATGCTCTGCATCGGTAAAGGTTTGGGTGGTGGCTTAGTGCCTATCGCAGCCATGGTAACCAAAGACAAATACAACACCGCCGAGCAAATCTCAATGGGTCATTACACTCATGAGAAAAGCCCTATCGGTTGTGCTGCGGCACTGGCAACCATGGAAGCTATTGAACAAGAAGGCTTGTTAGATAAAGCCAAAGCCGACAGCCAGTTCATGCGTGAAAAGCTGTTAGAGATGAAAGCCAAGTACCCAGTGATTGGTGATGTACGTGGCATCGGCATGTTGTGGGGCATTGAACTGGTTACTGACCACGAAAGCAAAGCGCGTGCGTATGACGAAGCGGAAGCTGTGCTGTACCAATGCCTCAACAATGGCGTGAGCTTCAAGGTATCGCAAGGTAACGTGATTCAACTCAGCCCACCGCTGATCATCACTCGAGAACAGCTGACAGAAGCGTTGGCGATCTTCGAAGAAGCCATCGCCAAAGTGTGTAAAGACTTTAACTACTTTTAGGGTCAATAGACCTCAACAAAACCAATTTATCCAGAGCGCGATTCCAACGTGTAGGCAAGCGCTCTGGCAAGCAAGAAAAAGGATTGAACATGAGCAACTCACCAATTCAAGCAGTGATCTTTGACTGGGCTGGTACTATCGTCGATTTCGGCTCTTTTGCGCCAACCAGTATCTTTGTGGAAGCGTTCAAACAAGGCTTTGATTTTGATATCGACCTTGAAGAAGCGCGCGAACCAATGGGTCTTGGTAAGTGGGATCACATCCAAGCTGTGGGTCGCATCCCTGCCGTTGATAAGCGTTGGAATGAGAAGTTTGGTCGCTCAATGACCAGCGAAGACATCGACGCTATCTACGCGGCGTTTATGCCTTTGCAAAAAGCAAAAGTGGCTGACCACGCAGAACCAATCCTCAACGCAGTTGAAGTGGTAAACGGTCTGAAAGACAAAGGCATCAAGATCGGTTCTTGTTCTGGTTACCCTCGCGAAGTGATGGATGTACTGATTCCTGTTGCAGCGGATTACGGCTACAAACCAGATTACGTTGTCGCGACAGACGATCTGCCACAAGGTGGTCGCCCTGCGCCGTTTATGGCACTGAAAAACGTGATTGAGCTTGGTGTAACCGACGTTAAAGCATGCGTCAAAGTGGACGACTCAGCACCAGGCATCTTTGAAGGTCACAATGCGGGCATGTGGACGGTGGGTCTGCTGCTTTCTGGTAACGAAGCGGGTCTGACATTTGAAGAATACCAAACCGCAGACGAAGCAACCTTAGAGAAAGCTCGTGAAAAAGCACGCGCGAAGTTTATCAAGAGTGCACCTCACTACTTAATCGACACCATCTCCGATCTGCCAGAGGTGATCGGAGATATCGAACAACGCCTAGCCGCGGGCGAACGTCCGTAGTTTTCGCTCGCGAATTCAGAATGTAAAAAGCCTCTCCATATTGAGAGGCTTTTTGTATTTATGGAAAGCGGAAGTGTCAGTTAATCGCGGTACTTGCTCGACGCTTTAGCTTAAAGCCCATACTGGTCGGCCGTTCTTCTGGCTCACCTTTGATGGCATGCAACAGTTTTTCTGCCGCCTTGGTGCCCATGCGCTCGTAATCAAATTCTGCCGATGTCAAACTTGGGTAAGCGTGCTCCCCCATAGAAGAGCCTTCAAGGCAAATAATGGCAATGTCGGTCGGGACTTTGAGCACGCGGCGATGGCACTCAAAGAGCGCACCAATTGCTATCTCCTCATGGCTACACACCAAAGCATTCAAGCTTGAATCGCGTAGCAATAACTTCGCCAATCCTTCCGCCCCCAATTGTGAAGATGGCGCTTCATGAGTCGTCAGAAAATGATCTGGGGTGAGATAGTTTTCAATCATCGCACTTTGCCAACCGTGTAACTGGCGTTGCAACGTCGAGTGATTCCCGCGCGCCCCAATAAAACCAACGTTCTTAAAACCTTGTTCAATCAGGTGTCTGGTACAGGCCTTACCCACTTCGAAGTGATCCACGCCAATGTTGAGATAACTGGCCTTTGAGCTCAGTTCGGCAATCTCTAACACTGGCGTATTTGATGCCTCTAACAGTTGATGCGTTCGCTGACTATGCTCACTTCCAAACAGTACAACGCCCGCAGGACGGCTCTCTAAAAAAGTCGAAAGCAACTTTTCTTCTTGCTCAATCGAGTAGTCGCTGTAACCCAGCAATAGTTGATAACCCGCTTTGTTTAACGCCTGTTGGAAGCTTGGTAAGAAATGCGCGCATGCTTTTTCAAACAGTGACGGAATGATAAGAGCGATGGAATAACTTTCTGCAGATGCGAGTGCCCCTGCGGCTTTGTTCGGGATATAGCCGAGCTCATCAACCACTTGTTGAATTTTTTCTCTCAGCTTATCGGATACCAGCTCTGGCGTTCGTAATGCTCGCGACACCGTCATCGTGCCTACGCCTGCTTGTTTGGCGACATCAGCCAAAGTGACATTGCCGGTACTTCTTCGTTTGCGAGGTTCGCTCATTGTTTTTATTTAATGTTCTCTAATTTCAGCTGCGACATCTTATCACAGCGCTTTAATGGTTTTGATATTAGCGCATTAGAACTCGAACACCAGCACATGAAACTTCGATGCCTGATAAAAATGATAGCGCTATCACAATTAATGGTAGCGCTATCAGATAGCGCTACCATTTGTGATCACTCTCAGGTTTTTCTGGCAAATTGATCGATAAAGTACGCAGCAACAAAACAACAAATCGGAAACATTCCAATGCTACGTGAACTGATTACCTCTGATGTCATTCGCATCCATTCTGACGCAACCGACTGGAAAGATGCGATCAGCAAATCTTGTGAAGCTTTGATTGAAAATGGCGCGATAGAACCAAGTTACGTTGAGGCAATTTACCGCTCGCACGAAGAGCTTGGTCCTTACTACGTGGTAGGTCCGGGCATGGCGATGCCACACGCTCGCCCTGAAGATGGCGTTAACCGCTTGTCATTGGCGATCACGGTGATCCAAAACGGCGTCAATTTTAACTCTGAAGAAAATGACCCAGTAAAAATGCTGGTCACGCTAGCGGCAACGGACAGTAATAGCCACGTTGATGCGATTTCGAAACTGGCGGAATTGTTTATGAATGAAGAGCATGTAGAGGCCATCTGCAACGCTCAAAGCAAAGAAGATGTTCTTGCGATCATCGACAAATACTAAGTTTTACTCCTGACATACCCCATTCACAAATGGGTATACCCCCTATAAAAAAGAAAAGGTCTGAATTATGAAAATTATGGTTGTTTGCGGTCACGGTCTTGGTACTAGCCTAATGATGGAAATGAGCATCAAAAGCATCGTAAAAGAATTGAACGTCGATGCCGCAGTGGATCACATCGATCTTGGCTCAGCAAAAGGCACAAGTTGCGACATTTTCATCGGCACAAAAGACATTGCAGAACAGTTGGAAGCACTTGGCGTTGAACAACGTATCGTAGCGCTTGATAACATGGTCGACAAAGTCGCAATGAAAGAGCGTTTATCTTTGGCACTACAAGAGCTTGGCGCTCTATAAGGTGGCGTTATGGAATTCTTCAGTTTCTTAATGAACGATGTCCTATCAGAGCCAGCGGTTCTGGTCGGTCTCATCGCCCTAATCGGCTTAATTGCCCAGAAAAAACCGGTCACCGAGTGCATTAAAGGCACGGTAAAAACCATTCTTGGTTTCATCGTGCTTGGCGCAGGTGCAGGCTTAGTTGTGAGCTCGCTAGGCGACTTCGCGACCATTTTCCAACACGCATTTGGCATTACAGGCGTGGTTCCAAACAACGAAGCTATCGTCTCTATCGCGCAAGAAGCGTTTGGTAAAGAGATGGCGATGATCATGTTCTTCGGTATGTTAGTGAACATCTTGATCGCTCGCTTCACGCCATGGAAATTCATCTTCCTAACCGGTCACCACACACTATTTATGTCGATGATGGTAGCAGCGATTCTGGCATCTAGCGGCATGAAAGGTGTTCCACTGATCGCGCTTGGCTCTGTGGTTGTGGGTTCTGTAATGGTATTCTTCCCTGCAATTGCGCACAAATACATGAAGCAAGTAACAGGTTCTGACGACGTTGCGATTGGTCACTTCTCTACCCTTTCTTACGTGCTAGCTGGCTTTATTGGCAGCAAATTCGGTAACAAAGAACACTCTACTGAAGAGATGAATGTCCCTAAAAGCTTGCTGTTCTTGCGCGATACGCCAGTGGCGATCTCTTTCACCATGGGCATCATCTTTATGGTGACGTGTTTGTTCGCTGGCGGTGATTTTGTCCGTGAAGTCAGTGGCGGTAAACATTGGTCTATGTTTGCGCTAATGCAATCCATCACATTTGCAGGTGGTGTATACGTTATCCTGCAAGGTGTACGTATGGTTATCGCAGAAATCGTTCCTGCATTTAAAGGCATCTCAGACAAACTAGTACCAAACGCAAAACCTGCACTGGATTGTCCGGTTGTGTTCCCATACGCGCCAAACGCGGTATTGGTGGGCTTCCTATCGAGCTTTGCAGCCGGTCTAGTGGGCATGTTCCTACTTTACGTGATGGGTCTTACTGTGATTATCCCTGGTGTAGTTCCACACTTCTTTGTGGGTGCGGCTGCGGGTGTATTTGGTAACGCAACAGGTGGTCGTCGCGGCGCAATTCTAGGTGCGTTTGCACAAGGTCTACTGATTACTTTCCTACCAGTCTTCCTAATGCCAGTACTGGGTGATCTTGGCTTTGCAAACACAACATTCAGTGATGCTGACTTCGGCATTGTAGGTATCCTACTTGGCCTGATTGTGCGCTAATCTTTTATTCTTATGAATGCAGAATTAGGCTCGTCGGCATTCATCTCTCAAAGGCTCTAGCAGGAAAAGCACTCAAACAAAACGCCCCTCACGTGAGGGGCGTTTTTCATATTGAGGCTATCTTATTGAGACAACAACTTTCTCGTTGGTTCTTGCTCGGTGTATTCAACGGATTCGTTACCAGATAGCTTATCGACGTCCGCTTGTTCGCCGCTCACCACCAGTACCTGTTGCTTCACCAACGCATCAACCACTTTAAGGTTATGTTGACGAAGAAGCGCTCTCACTTCGCTCTCTTTCCCTTTGTGATACTTAACAAAGTAACGCGTAGGTTGTTGCTCAGCTTGTTCAGAACGTTCATCCACGAGCGGAAATCCTTGATTGTTCGCCAAGCTGGCCGAGCTTAGTCCGATTGCCAATAGTGCGGTAGCACTCACCGCAGACAAAGAAAGTAAGGTCAACTTCTTCATAGCCACTCCTTATTGAAAAGTCAGAGTCCAACTGTTGATTGTGCCTGTGTCTCTTCTGGCACTGTCTACCGCTTTTAGTTCCCAAGAACCTTGTGATTCAAAACCAGAGAAATCCGCTTGGAAAGTGGCTTTGATATCGTTAGCGCTGCCGCCAGTATTATCGTGAAGCACGACTTCTCCACCAGTCGGTGAAGTTAGCGTCACTCGTAGGTCACCGATGTAAGTGTGGCTAATATCAACGTCAATACTTACTGTACCTGAATCACCAGAGCGATCGACATCTACTGCGCTGATTGCGCCAGAAGATTTGTTGTCAGGAATCGCAACAGGGCTGGTGTTTAAGAAGCTAGAGTCCGAAGAGCTACCGCCACCGTCAGGACCGTTACAGCCCGCATCCAAGAACAGTTTCGCCGCTTCCGCATTCACTAGGCCGTGACCTGTGCGGTTGTCTCGTCCAGCGACATCAATGTCTGTTGCCGTTTGAACTAGGGCATTACGTACTTGCGCTGCTGTACACGTTGGGTGGTAACTCCACACCAAGCCTGCTACGCCAGTTACATGAGGTGTTGCCATCGATGTACCATTGTAGTACTCGTAATCTTCACCAGAGGTGGTTGAAACCGTAATTTCTTGACCAACATACCCCAACAGCTCTTGACCAAATGCACGGTCAACCGTCACCGAAACCATACGATAAGTGTTGTTTGAGTCTACCAAGAATGGGTTTTGTAAACCAGGTAGTTCAGAGTTGCTGTATACGATTGCAGCTCGCGCACCCGCATTGTAACAAGCCTGAACTGCATCCACTTCTGGGTAGTTACCTGAAGACTGGTTGCCAATACGCTCAGTCAAACAAATTTTGCCCGACATATCACCACAGTTAAAGTTACCGCCAGATACATCACAGCTATCTAGCATTGCTGTTACTGAACCAGCGATTGGATCTGGCACATACGAAGAGCCGTTATTGATCAAACGATTGTGAGGGACAATGCCGCGATCAAATTGGCTTACGCCATTCAAGGTAATATCAGAAAGTTTACCTTCGCCTACCGTAACCGTTGATAAGATCGCCACACCTGGGCCAGAGATCTCAACTTGATCAGTAGATTGCGAGAACGCCGCATGATCATTTTGGTTATCGACAGCAGCAACAGACATAACTGAATCGTAAGAAGCTGGGTAGCTGTGTGCGGTGTTACCGTCATTACCAGCTGCGGCGATTAGCAGAACACCTTGATCGTAAATGTTTTGCAGTGCATTTTGCTCAGTTCGGCTTGATTGACTACCACCAAGACTCATGTTCACAACGTTGGCACCATTATCTGCACACGTTTGGATCGCTTTAACAAGCCCAGATGAGTAACCCCAACCTGATTCGTTAAATACTTTCACGATGTGCAAATTCACATTCTGGTTTGGCATCACACCCTTCACACCTTCGGTGTTGGCAATCGCTGCGATAGTACCTGCTACGTGAGTACCGTGGGCGTTATTGTTACCCGGATCGCTCCATGATCCTGTACCACTATCGTTGGTACCTGCAACACGGTTACCGCTTAGGTCGTTGTGCGAGATGTCATACCCTGAATCGATAATACATACAGTGCGATTACCAGCATTGAAGTCATCTAACTGTTGAGCATTAACCGCTTCATAACCCCACGGGGTAGTTTCGCTGAGCAAATAGCGAGGCGGATCGACTTCGACATATTCCACATCACTGCGATTACGAAGGGGTTCTAAGTCATCACCATCCAACTCAACGCTGTAAATGGCGCGATTACCCAGTTTTTCCACCTTACGTGCCTTCACCTGTTGTAAAACAGACTCCTGCGCGATTCGTGGTCCCCAAAAAGAGTTACCACCCATTGAAGATCGGCTGACTGCATCTTCTTTGAATTTGACGATGTACTTCGTCGGTAACTTAGATTCATCAAATCCCATTGGTGGAGCCGCAAACGCTGACATAGAAGTGGTCAGTGCTATCGCTACGGCAGACAACGAAAATAAGCCTTGTTTTTTACTTGTTGCGTAGTGCATTTGCCCTATTCCTTATTTGAGCTAATTTTTATTCACTATATTCTCATGAAAAGTCATCACCATGATGTTCGCATGAGAGCTTCAGCTATAGTTTATAGGCCAAAAATGCCAAACAATTTGTTTCATGAATATACAACTTTGTACAAAAGATCATTCAATAAACATTTTTAGTTAACATCAAAAAGCATAAACAAAACCTTATAAAGCAATCACTTAATTAACAAAAAGTGCATGTTAAATTAATGTTAGTGAGTAATTATTCTAAATAATACACATTTAATCGATTGCTATGCTGAATGGATTTTTTGACCGTGGTGCCAAAACTGAAATATTGAATATTTAGTTGTTGACTGTCTTGAGTATTTACTCAGAATTAGAAGGTTTAGTGAGAAAAATTCTCATCTAAATACTGTTATAGCCGAGCGTATTCACGTATTCGGAACCATAACCATTACAAGAAGAGTGAATGATGAAAAAAACAATCACACTATTAACTGCATTACTTCCGCTTGCCTCTGCCGTTGCAGAGGAGCCAACATTATCACCAGAAATGGTTTCTGCGTCTGAAGTGGTCAGCACGCAAGAAAATCAAACCTATACTTACGTTCGCTGCTGGTATCGTACGAGCCACTCTAAGGATGATGCGGCTACCGACTGGAAATGGGCGAAAAACGAAGATGGTAGTGACTTCACTATCGACGGTTATTGGTGGAGCTCTGTTTCATTTAAAAACATGTTCTACACCAACACTTCACAAAACGTGATTCGCCAGCGCTGTGAAGAAACACTAGATCTGGCGAACGAGAACGCAGACATTACGTTTTTTGCTGCTGACAATCGCTATTCTTATAACCACACGATCTGGAGCAATGATGCTGCAATGCAACCAGATCAAATCAACAAAGTAGTGGCTTTGGGCGACAGCTTATCTGATACAGGCAACATCTTTAACGCTTCCCAATGGCGCTTCCCTAACCCAAACAGCTGGTTCTTAGGTCACTTCTCGAACGGTTTTGTTTGGACGGAATACGTGGCTAAAGCCAAAAACTTACCGCTTTATAACTGGGCAGTTGGCGGCGCAGCAGGTGAGAACCAATACATTGCGCTAACAGGTGTCGGCGAACAAGTTTCTTCTTACTTGACCTACACAAAACTGGCGAAAAACTACAACCCAGCAAACACATTGTTTACGTTGGAGTTTGGTTTAAATGATTTCATGAACTACAACCGTAGCGTGCCGGAAGTAAAAGCGGATTACGCTGAAGCTCTGATTCGTCTAACAGACGCGGGCGCGAAGAACTTCATGTTGATGACACTGCCAGACGCAACCAAAGCACCACAGTTCAAATACTCAACGCAGGAAGAAATTGAAACGATTCGCGCGAAAGTATTGAAAATGAACGAGTTCATCAAAGCACAAGCGATGTACTATAAAGCTCAAGGTTACAACATTTCATTGTTTGATACGCACGCGCTGTTTGAGACGTTAACCTCGGCACCAGAAGAACACGGGTTCGTGAATGCAAGTGATCCTTGTCTGGACATCAACCGCTCATCTTCTGTGGATTACATGTACACTCACTCATTACGTTCTGAATGTGCAGCATCTGGCGCAGATAAGTTTGTGTTCTGGGATGTGACTCACCCAACCACTGCCACGCATCGTTATGTTGCTGAAAAAATGTTGGAAAGCAGCAATAACTTAGAAGAGTTTCGCTTTTAATAAGACTTTCTTATAGGTTAAATTCTTAATCATCATAAATACTTTGATGATAAAAATGGCCACGAAATATCGTGGTCATTTTGTTTTCATATACATGAGTCTACTTTTATATTTAAATATAGATGAACAACAATTGAAATACAAAATTTCAAGTTATAAGTATTATAAACAAAACTTTTAAATACCAACAAACCAGTAAAATAAAAATTATTCAATATGCCATCCATTTAAATTTCATTATGGTCATTTTGATTATTGAATTTAAAGAGGAGTTAAGTGGCAAGTTAAATAAAAAATACCCACATAACACAGGTAAGACCGAGAGGAGTGTGTCATGTGGGTTTAAAACGATAGTTCTCTTGCTGATTCGAACTACCAACGTTGGGATGCAATGGAAATACAAATGACTCAGAGTTTCCATCACGGACACTTTATCGCTGGATTTGCCTCTGTTTGTTAGGGAACAGTCAGCACAATAAAAATAGAGAAGTAATACCGCAAAAATAAGAATAGAGGCTCTGAGTTTAATTTACACGTAAAATAATCACCACATTCACGACATGAACCATTAATAAATTCACCAATAAATATTTATTAAGTTAAATTTATTTATTGTCAACATACTGTTAGTTTCACCCCTAAATATACTGATCAGATTTGTTTATTTTACTGATTTTCGTTGCAATACAATCTCTAATTAATTCATGAGAAAAAACATGCAGCGACAATTCACTCTTTCACCGATTTATTTATTAATCGGTTTAGCCTCATCGACGGCGTATGCCGGTGGTTTTCAAATTAACGAACATTCGGCGACGGGTCTTGGTCGTGCTTTTGCTGGTGATGCTGTTATTGGTGATAATGCGTCTGTAGTCAGCCGCAACGCCGCAGCGATGACGCTGTTTAAACAAAATGCCTTATCGTTCGGTGTCACTTACGTCAAACCTGACGTTACCGTTAAAAATGCGCAATATCATCGAGCTAATATTAATGCGGATGTCAATGTTGGTATGGGCGGTTTTCCTCCGTCCCCTCAAGTTGACATTACCCCGTCCTTCTCTCAAACCGTGACAGACATTGATGACGTCGATGGCGTTGGTCAACCAGCCGTTGTACCCAATTTTTACTTTATTCACCCTATCAACGACGACTGGTATCTAGGCTTATCGGCATACTCCAACTTCGGAACCGACATGGAGTTTAAACCAAACTATGGCGCACCTGTTTTTGGCGGTGTCACCAGCGTAGCGAGTGTCAACCTTGGCGCAAGCTTGGCATACAAGGTGAACGACCGTTTTAGTATCGGTGGTGGTATTGATGTGATTTACGGCTCTGGTGAGCTGTACCGCGATATGGACGTGGGTGTTTGCGTTGGTGGGAACATACTTGGAAACGAACTAGAACAACGCTGTGGATCCGTAAAAGGCAACGCACTTGATGTGGAAGCTGGTGGCATTGGGCTTGGCGCGAACATTGGCATGATATACGAGTTTAACGAGCGTCATCGCTTAGGTTTAAGCTACAAGCACAGCCCTAACATTGATGCCAAGGGCGACATCCACTTTGCTGGCGAATCGTACGACTCGCTTGCTATGCCGCTACCGGATATTGCGGAGTTTTCCGGTTATCACCGCGTCTTACCTAAATTTGCCCTGCACTATTCTGTGCAGTGGATTGGTTGGTCAGCATTTGACAGCTTGAAAGCTGATGATTAGTTGCTAAAAGATTTTCAGTGGCAAGACTCCGCGCACTACTCCATCGGTGCGACTTGGTACGCCAATGAACGTTGGACACTTCGCACGGGTTACATGTTCGACAAAACACCTGTCGATGAGCTGACTTCGCTTTCTATCCCAGATTCGAACCGTCACTGGTTATCTGCGGGAGCCTCTTACCAATGGTCATCAGATACCACGGTTGACATCGGCATGACGTACTTGATTGGTGAAGATGTCAACGTAGAAGAGTACGCGTATGAAGGTGTTCCTGCACCGATGGTAACGGGCGTGACCCATTCAAATGCGTTCCTAATTGGTGCCCAACTCAGCCACCGTTTCTAATTTGTCAGGCAGTGATCAAACCTCTAGGTCATTGCCTTGTAACAACGCTTATCAAAGCGACCGAACAGAGACATTATTATGAACAAAACACTACTTGCTTTTTCACTCTCACTTCTCACTCTAGGCGCGGCTCAGGCTTCAGAATGGGGCTATGGCAATGACAAACACGGGCCAGAGCACTGGGGAGAAATCGCCAAAGACTGCGCAACCACGAAAAACCAAAGCCCAATCAACATCGACAACCCAGCCGATGCAAAACTGGAAGCACTGAACCTTTCGTACACTGGTCAGGTCATTGGTTTAACCAACAATGGTCATACGCTGCAAGCGCAAGTGAACGGACGTAACAGCTTCACCATCGATGGCGAGACGTTCGAGCTGCAACAGTTCCATTTCCACACACCTTCAGAAAACCAAATCAAAGGCCGCCAATATCCACTTGAAGCGCACTTTGTGCACGCCAACGCAGATGGCGAGTTGGCGGTAATTTCGGTGATGTTTGATGCTGGCGATCAAAACGCAGCACTGTCTAAACTGATCAGCGCAATCCCACAAGAGAATCAAACCACGTTCTTTAAAGATACTTTTGAGATTAATGACTTACTGCCAAAAACTGCAAACTACTATCGATTTAACGGCTCTTTAACCACACCGCCATGTTCAGAAGGTGTGCGCTGGTTTGTGCTTAAAGACACTCAAACCTTATCCAAAGATCAAGCCGCGAAACTGATGGAAGTCATGGGACAAAACAATCGTCCGCTGCAACCGTTAAATGCGCGCGTTGTACTTTCTAACTAATCGCCAAATCCGATAAGGGGCATCGTATTTGCCCCTTATTTTGATTCGCTCTAACCTCACTTCGTTACAGGAACCCCCAATGAAAACTCCATCTGTTCTGTCACTCTTACTCGCACTCGCCCCGACACTCGCCTTCTCTCATAACCTTTCTGTCGGTCAAACTAGCCCATCCATCAGCATTGATACCTATGGCGAAATGACGCTGCAAGGAGACGATGTGGCTTATCAACCTTGGGCAACTCAGCAGATGTTAGGCAAAGTCCGTGTGATACAAGCCATTGCAGGTCGTAGTAAAGCTAAAGAGATGAACGCGCCGCTGATGTCAGCAATCACTGCCGCTCACTTTCCTGAAGATCAGTATCAGACCACAACCGTGATCAACCAAGAAGACGCCATTTGGGGAACCGGTACATTTGTGAAATCGTCGGCAGAGGACAGCAAAAAGACATTCTCTTGGTCTTCCATGGTGTTAGACAAAAATGGCGTATTAGCAACAACTTGGGATCTACAGCAAGAAAGTTCTGCGATTATCGTACAAAATAAACAAGGCGAAATTTTATTCGTGAAAGAAGGGGCTTTAACTCAAGACGAAGTCACACACGTCATCGAACTGATTAAACAGAATATCTAAACCTAAGGTAAGGAAAAGCTATGAAACTGTTCAACACCATCGCACTCTGTCTTTTAGCGGCTGTAGCCTCTTTCCAATCGGTTGCTGGAGACAACGATTGGGACAAGATTGCAGATAAAACCGTCAGTTTTAAATCGGAAACCGACACAGTCAATCCACTATCACCATTTGCTAACGCTCGTTTCAGCCACATCAAAATCAAATGTACGCAAGGTACGGTCGATCTGAAAAGCGTTAAAGTGATCATGAAAGATGGTCAGGAAAAGACGTTCGACAGTTTAGGTGTTCTGACTAAAGGCATGTCATCAAGAAGCTTAAGCCTACCAACGAAAGATAACGCGAAATTAGACAAGATCGAGTTGAACTATGAATCGGTTGGCAGCACAGCGCTGCAAGTCGCGGGGGTGACCAAGAAAGCGAAAGTAGAAATTTTAGGTAAGAAAATCGACGAGTAAGCGATGGCTCAACGAGCTCTCCCAAACTAAAAACAGCGGCACTAGGCCGCTTTTTTCATTAAAAAATCGTCATGGATAACTAAATGAATTTCTTCAGCTTCGCCAAACCATAAGCAGCGATGGTGACACAATCTTTAATCGTACCGTCGATCATCATCTGTTCGAACTCCTCAACAGAAAAAGCGCGCGTGATCAAATCCTCTTCTTCACTGTCGAGTTGATTGCCCACGTCCGTTAAATCACTGGCGAAGTAGACGTGACATGTCTGATTCAAAAAGCCGTATGCGATAAACTGCGCGCCGACATACGCCATGGCGCTCGCCTGCATGCCCGTTTCTTCACGTAGCTCACCTTTGGCAAGCTCAAGATGATCCGCATCTGGGTTTGATTCCCACGCCCCTTGTGGGATCTCCCAGCAACGTTGACCTACGGTGTAACGGTACTGCTGAACCAAGTGAATCATCCCATTATCGATAGCCAGAATCGCAGCACAATCAGGTTTGTCGACCACACCATAGATGCCCTCTGCGCCGCTCGGACGTAAAATTTTGTCCTCACGCACCGTCATCCACTTATTCTGGTAAACGACTTTGCTGTCTAGCTGTTTGATGTCTGGCATGGTTATTCCTTGATTTTTCTGAGGGTTACTGCGGAATAATACCCTATTCGGTTACGCCACCAAAATGTTCTTTAGTTCACTCAAAGACTCAACAGTGTAATTTGGTGCGATACGCTCATCGACACTTGCGCCTGTGGTATTTAACCAGCAAGTTTCAATACCAAAGTTATTGCCACCAAGAATATCGGAATGCAGGTTGTCACCCACCATCAGTACGCGCGTTTTGCATGGGTTGCCCATTTGCTGCATCGCGTATTCAAAAATACCTAAGTCCGGTTTTGCTACGCCCACTTGTTCAGAGATCACCACTTTATCGAAATATTCAGTCATCCCTGTGCGCTCAAGGCGAATTGCTTGCAACTCTGTAAAACCGTTGGTGATGATGCCCATTTTAGCTTTGCCTTGCAGCGCTTCCATCAGCTCTTTTGCACCTGGCAACAAACTGCAAATATCGGCCATTGCTTCTAAAAATGCGCTATTGAGATCGGCTGTTGTAGTATTCAACTTCTCAGCCCACTCGGTAAAGCGGTTATGTTTTAGCTCATCTGCCGTTACTTTGCCGTCTTGGTAATCCACCCAAAGCGGTTTGTTTACGGTTTGGTAATGAGCAAAATCTTGTTCAGTAAAATCTACGCCTTTGCGAGAAAACATAAGCTGCAAACCTTTGAAAGCATCAAAGTGGAATAAGGTTTCGTCAGCGTCAAACAGGATCCAATCGTACTTCATTTTCTTCTTCCCAAAATCAAGGTCGTAATACTGGTGCATAGTCTAGATTGTTTTCTTCTTGAAGATAATCTCTATAATTGGAAATTAATTGTATCCTTGTGCTCAACAATAAATGCTTCACGATGATAGGAGATTGATGTGAACGCGATTGCCTCCCTGCCCGTTTTTGTTGCTGTTGTCGAATGCGGCAGCTTTTCCCTTGCGGCCAAACAGCTGAATCTGACGAAATCGGCGATCAGCAAACGCATCAACCAACTAGAAGACGATTTGGGCATTCGTCTCCTTAATCGAACTACGCGTAAGCTGAGCCTGACCGAAGCAGGAGAACGCTATTTTGAGTACGCCTCTCAAGCGCTCAACCTAGCCCAGCAAGGCGTGGACGCGGTATCGGAGCTGCAAGGTTCTCCACAAGGTCGGCTCAAAATAACCGTGCCGATGTCTTTCGGTGTGCTGCATATCGCGCCTTTGATCAGCGAGTTTCTCGCTCGTTACCCGAAAATTGAAGTGGATTTAAACCTCGAAGACAAAATGGTCGATTTGGTTAAAGACGGTTTTGATTTGGGGATCCGTATTGGTGAACTCACCTCTTCCAATCTAATCGCAAAACGTCTCGCCCCTTGTAAAAGTGTGCTTTGTGCCTCGCCAGATTACTTAGTGGAGTTCGGCACACCACAAAAACCAAGTGATTTAGTCAGTCACAACTGCCTTCGCTACTCCTATTTCCGTGGCGGCGTCGAATGGATGTTCATCAACAATGGCAGCGAATACAAGGTGCTTCCAAAAGGAAACTTTATCGTCAATAACAGCGAAGCCATTCGCCAGTTGCTGTTAAGAGGTTCGGGCATTGCGCAACTGCCAACGTTTATTGCAGGAAGAGACTTTGCCGCAGGAAATCTAAAACCAGTGATGGAAGAGTATTCTCTACCAGAACACGCCATTTATGCGGTGTTCCCTGAGCGCAAGCACATGCCGTTGAAAGTAAGAGCCTTTATCGATTTTATCAGCGAAAAACTCGGCACAGATTTACCTTACTGGGATCGTTACAACCGCCCAGAAAAATAACCATATTGATGATAAGTGAGTGAGATTTCACTACTGACATGTTCTGACATTCCATCCGCGTAACCTTATTTGGAACTCAACAGGCAATCCGCCAAAACCAATAAGGAATCACAATATGGAAACCGTTATCGAAACTGTGCAATTTCGTCTAACCGCAGGCACAACAGAGCAAGACTTGATCACCGCTGCCAAACAGTCACAAACGTTTGTGAAGAATCTGCCGGGCTTTTTGTATCGCTCACTCAGTCACGAAGCGACGGACGATGTGTGGACAGACATCATTTACTGGCGTTCAATGGACGATGCCAAACAGGCGGGAAAACAGCTTAAGCAAGCCGCTGAATTTCAGCCTCTGTTATCGATGATTGACTGCGAAAGTTTCGAGCTTAAACATCACAACTTAAAAATGTGCAGTGAGCTAGAGAAGTAATCAGCCACACTACCACTAACAACCAGTAGGTCTAGATAAGGAACATCATGAGCAAATCAGAACGACTGTTTGAGCTACTGACGCTTTTGCGCGCAAAGCGTTACGCCGTGACAGCGAAAGAGCTCGCAGAAAGAATGGAAGTCAGCGAACGTACGATTTATCGCGATATTCAGTCGTTGCTTAGTTCTGGTGTTCCTATTCAAGGTGAAGCAGGTGTTGGCTACTTGTTGCAAGCTGGCTCTCATCTGCCGCCTTTGATGTTCTCAGAAAAAGAGATGATGGCGCTTGAACTGGGTATGCGGATGGTTCGAGCTTGGTCGGATGCCGAACTTGCCGAAGCGTCTCACTCTGCGTCCACCAAAATACTTTCGGTATTGCCCGATAAGCTCAAACAACAAGTGGAAGATTGTCCGCTGATTGTGCCCGATTATCACACCCAATCCGAGACTGCCAAACGAGGGCAGCTTCTGCGCCACGCGATTGATCATCAGTTTAAAGTCAGTTTGGATTACCAAGATGAAAGCGGACAAGTGACCGAAAGAAAAATCCAACCGTTAGGCCAGTTCTTTTGGGGCAAAGTCTGGACGCTGGTCGCCTGGTGCGAATTGCGCGATGACTACCGCCAGTTCCGCCTCGACCGTATCCAAGCACTGCGTATGCACGATGAAGAGTTTCAGACTGCGGAAACCAAATCTCTCAAACATTATATTGCGCAGTATGAATCGAAAGATTGAGTGTTCTTCATCCTTCCATCACAAGGATTCTAAATTGCTCTGCTCAATGCGCAATATTTGGAAATGCACATTTGGTTAAACTAATGTTTCACTTTTAACAGATGCGTAGCCAACCTAAGATCGTTAACTTAAGTAGCACGTCAACCACACCGGAGCGTGAAGCTATGAAAGTACTGATTCAATACACCCAAGCAGGGAAATATCGAGATCAAGCGTGGGAGTCTTTAACTCTTCGATCTAAAGGTGATATGCAGGCCGTTACCCCTTCTTATGCAGCCCAACTTATCGAACAAAGCAAAGCGACACTTGTGATGACAGAGGATCAACAAATCGTTATTCATCCATAACCGACTATTAGCCTTGTTTAACCAACCTTTGTTAGTTACGCAAGGCTTACACCTCGCCATTACACGTTATCAATTTTATATACGACCACCTATATTTACAAAAAACCAATAAGATAGTTCTTATTTTCATTCTCGACATTCTTCTAAAACGCCCTTCCATTCATAGCTAAGATATAGGCTATCTGTTAGTCTCTTTATTTCTTCATGATAAATATTAGGATATTGATATCCTATAAATAGGATAAACCTTGAAAAAGCATCGGTTTATTATAAGGATAGGTGTAATATGCAATTGATCTGGAACATTATTGGATACTTAATGTTCTCTGGTGTATTAGTTATTTTTTTCCAGACATTCTTTATAGGTATCATGCACCTTTTAATGCCAAAAGACATTGTCAATAGCTACTTTAAAGAACCTTATTTTAACACTTTCGAACTAGCTCTATTTACAGGTTGGCCTTACGCATTTTTCCGAACATTGATGTTTGTTCGTTTAATCGTTCAACCTAACTCAGGTGAAAAACGAAAGTTACCCGATGTATCCCAAGAGGTGCCTAGATGGTACCGTCTATTATCCTTCATATTAATATGGGTAATTATGATAAACTCTACAATGTTAACGCTTGTATTTTTTATCGCAGGTTTCTTAGCACTAGCGGATCATTTATGATATTGACTTATCCAGTTAAATCCAACATCACAATTTAAATGTAAATAACGACACTAACAATTGCACGTAAATGACAAATATATCATCCAATTTGGATATTTTTAAAATGAAAGTCTAGAATGTAAAAAATAAACTTCCTAAATATAGTTTTTTGTTAGTATCTGAGCAAATTAATTATTAGCTAGAGGTGCTCTATGTCGGGATTATTTGAGTATAGAATAAAAACTCATGATAACTTATCATCAATTATATTAAACATGTATGGTGCTCCATATGGTAGCAAGGACTATCAGAGAGTGCTGACTCATATAATGACATTGAACAAGCATATTTCAGATCCTAACCGCATTAAAGCAGGCGATATCATTTGGTTATCAGCTCTACCCAAATCAAGCACCCAACTTAACACTCAACGTAACAATGCTTTACCTCCTAAAAGTATCGCGAAGCTAGGGACTTACCCAGCGTCTAAACCTCAAATGTCTAGTTCTCAGCGCCATAAAGTTTTGCCTCCCAATATTCTCAGCTACAATCAACCTCCAAAATCGATCTCAAATCAAGTTCCACCACAACATGCTGATATGTTTTGGGCGTTAGCATGGTTAGAAAATAACGCCAATATGATTACTATTCCAGGAGGTACCTTGATGGGTGCTACAGGAAACTTGATGAGTAAAGGAAATATTAAGCTCATTGAGAACATCAACGACCTTTACGCAAACTATAAAAACGGAGTAATAAGTAAAGGACAATATGATGGTCGACGAAAGAAACATCTAGACCTACTAAAGAAAAATGTTGACCCTATGGAAAAGCTGTTGTTTGGCAACAAAACGACTCACCAGTCTATTCGTATTGCTCGAAGTGGAGGATTACCAGCTAATGCTCATATAGTTAAACAGGCCGAAAAACTGAATAAAATAGCTCAGGCATCTAAAGTTGGCGGACATGTTTTAGTAGGTGTCGGTCTAACGGCTTCCTGTATTCAGATCGCGAATACACAAGACCAACATGAGAAGAATGAAATTTTTGTTGAGTCAATAACTAGCACAGCTGTAGGAATGAGCACTAGTGCGTTAGTCGGTCTATTTTTAGTATCAAATCCTATTGGTTGGGGGACTGCTATTGTACTCGCTGCAGGTTCAACGGCTGTAGGCTACGCTTCCGGCAAAGTGGCAAAAGGCTTTTATAATTCAAGTGAAAGCAAGCCAAACTTAGTCGCTAGTACTGGAATAGAAGCTACATGCAGCAAGTAATCACATTTCTTTTTTACACTTTAATGACTGGTGTGGTTATTATTTTCTTACAAACCATTTTTATCGGTGTCATGCACTTTCTGATGCCAAAGAAGATTGTTGGGAACTATTTTAAAAAACCATATTTTAATGAATTTGAGCTTTCTCTATTCACGGGGTGGCCTTACGCATTTTTCCGGACATTGATGTTTGTTCGTTTAATCGTCCAACCTAGCTCAGGTAAAAAGCGAAAATTACCTAATATTTCTGGAGAAGTACCAAAATGGTATCGTTATTTGTCGATTCTATTACTAGTTATTATCATTGTTAACTCTGTTGTCGTTACCCTGACTTTATCAATTGGGGCCGTTCTTTTAGCAATTGAGTGAGGAATTAACACTTAAATATAACGATGTACTCGACGAAGAGAGCTCAGGCAGAACTCTCTAATCGCCAGTATTTTGCCAACAGCCCTCTACTCTTCTTCGTTGAGACGACGAATCAACTTAGCAGGTGTGCCTCCGTATAGACAATCTGGCGGCACATCATGGTTGACAACCGAGTTCGCCGCAATCACCGAGCGAGCACCAATCGTTACACCTTGGTTAATGACGGAATTTCCGCCAATCCACACATCATCTTCAATCGTGATGGGTTTACAAAACGTTTCCCAACGTCGGCGACTTCGGTAATCAACAGAATGAGAAGCGGTATACAATTGCACGCTTGGACCGATTAGCACGTGGTTCCCGATGGTAATTTTAGCGCCATCAAGCATGACCACATTCATGTTGATAAAGGTTTCTTCGCCAATTTCGATGGTTTTACCGAACTCGCAATGGAAAGGTGCTTGAACAATGCAAAGACCCGCTTTGCCAAACAGCTGTTTTTGTAATTCGTCGCGCTGACTTTCGTCGGTATTGTTATTGAGCGCTCTAAGTGCTTGAAGAGCATGACTTCTAATTGCGTCAATTTCTTTGTCCATGCCATCAAAGATTTGACCAGACATCATTTTTTCGAGTTCTGTCACTGGGAGACTCCTAAAACCTGCAATTACTACTTTCAGATTAATCACACGGTACGTGAATTGCGGAATAAAAAAAGAGAAAAGCCTGCACTTTTCTCTTTCCTGTTTTTATATTTTGTGGAGTCTGTCGACTTACACGATTTCCCAGCTGTGGGTCATCTCAACACCTTCACCTAGCATTAAGCAAACCGAGCAGTATTTTTCTAGCGAGTCAGCCGCCACTTTTGCTACGACTTCTGGGTCAAGCTCGTCACCTGAAACTTCAAAGTGGATATTCACTTGCGTAAAGATACGTGGTGCGGTTTCACGACGCTCTGTGGTTAGCTTGGCATTAACTGACAAGACCTTTTGGCCTGCCGTTTTCAAACCGTCGACAACATCGACAGAGCTACAGCCACCAGCGGCCATTAGTACCATTTCCATTGGGCTTGGTGCCGTTGCACCGCCATTGCCATCCATCACTACGGAGTGACCCGACTGAGATTGCCCAAGGAATTTAAAATCTTCTACCCATTTAACTTCTGCTTGCATGATTTACCTCATTTAGCATCGCTCGTTGAAGACATCGTTGCCCTATCAAGCGGTGTATTTCGTGTCGATACTTTAGCTTTCTCGCATAAAAGGGCAACGGAATTTTCAACATTGCTGTAATTTTTTCGCTCGGTTGCCTTTCTCTATACGTAACACTTTTTCAATAACACTTTCTACGAAAAACAACGTTGAGGTAGCTATGAAGAATATATCTAAGTTATTGGTCGGATTCTCTTTCGCACTTCCTGTCTTGTTTCTACTTTTGAGTAAAACAGGCACCGCCGATACGATGGATAAGATGAAGGCTTCAGAGAATGCAGAAATCGCCACACTAGCTGGCGGCTGTTTCTGGTGTACAGAATCGGATTTGGAACAGTTGACTGGCGTAGTCGATGTCGTATCAGGCTATTCTGGTGGTCATGTTGAAAACCCAACTTATCGCCAAGTTTCATCAGGTAAATCAGGTCACATAGAAGTGATCGAAGTTAAGTACGATCCAAAAGTGGTTAGTTACGAGCAAGTGTTGGACTACTTTTTTCGTCATATCGATCCTACTGACGATAAAGGCTCTTTTGTCGACCGTGGCCCACAGTATCGCCCTGCTATTTTCTATCATAACGCTGAACAAAAGCAGATCGCAGAACAGTTTATAATGGAAATCGACAAGGCGATGATCTATCCAAAACCGTTGAAAACAGAATTGATCGAGTTTGAAAAGTTTTATCCCGCAGAAGAGTATCACCAAGACTACTACAAAAAGAGCAGCTTAAAGTATAAGTATTACCGCTATGCGTCTGGTCGAGATAAATACTTGGATGAAGTATTTGGTGATGATCGTAAAGAGACCCCAAAAACGCTTCGTCAGTTGATCGAAGAAAAAAAGTTGCTATCAAAAGTGAAAGAGTACAGTAAGCCTGCTAAGTCCGAGATCAAATCAAACTTAACGGAGTTGCAATACTACGTAACACAAGAAGAAGGCACCGAACGTCCGTTTGACAACGAATATTGGGACAACAAAGAAGCGGGGATTTACGTTGATATCGTAACTGGTGAGCCGTTGTTTTCTTCTACCGATAAATACAAATCGGGGACGGGTTGGCCAAGTTTCACTAAGCCAATCAACCCAGGTTACATCGTTGAAAAAACCGATTACAAGCTGATTTATCCAAGAACGGAAGTTCGCAGTAAGTTTGGTGATTCTCACCTTGGTCATGTTTTTAAAGACGGTCCGAAGCCAACAGGATTACGCTACTGCATGAACTCTGCGGCAATGAAATTTGTACCTGTAAGTGAAATGAAAACGCAGGGGTATGAAGAGTATCTGTATCTCTTTGATAAATAGTTCGTATTCATTCAACTTCAAGGGCATACGATGGCGAATGGGGAGGAGCAGATGAAAGGTTTTAAAACACAATTACCAACCAAAATCTGCTCTGTTTGCCATCGCCCATTTTCTTGGAGAAAGAAATGGGCAAGAAATTGGGACGAAGTCGTTTACTGTTCTGAGCGCTGCCGAAGAAACAAATCAGTCAAAAGTTAGAACCACAAAAACTTTATGTCGCACTGCTAGCCTTATTTTCCAAGGTAACGTGGCTCAGACCAAGCAGCGCTTCACCAAGGTAACAAGGCACCATCATAAGCCCAAAATGCCCCGCTATCCTGCGGGGTTGCTTTGTCAATCAATCCCCATAAGTCTCGCGCGACACGCTCTGGGCTAAACAGCTTTCCTTCAGGTACATTCGCTTGAAAAGGTGCCGACAAAGCCGTATCTGTTGTGCCTGGGTGAAGAGCGAGTACAGTCCCGTGTTTGACCATTCTCCGCCATTCAATCGACATGGTTTTGAGGAACATATTTAACGCGGCTTTCGATGCACGATAGCTGTACCAACCGCCTAAGTGATTATCACTAATACTGCCAACTTTGGCCGAAATGGTCGCAAACTTGGGGTTGGTACTGCGTTTTAACTTGGGCGTGAAGTATTTCGCCAACAGTAAACTCGGCAAAGTATTAACCATGATGGTTTGCTGAAAAAAGTCTGCGTCGAGCGAGCTAAGATTTTTCTCAGGACCTTTATCTTGGGTGTGCAACATACCAACGCAGTTCACCAACCAATCAACATGTTCAATTTGTTCACTGAACGCTGTCACCTGCTCGTCCTGCGATACATCCACTTGATGCCAAGCTACATTTGGGTGTTGCCAGTCTGGTTGATGCTTACGATAAGTGGCATGCACGCGAGCTTGAGGAAAGCGAACTAGCGCTTGTTGAACCATCGCCAATCCAATGCCGCCATTTCCACCAACGATCAGTATGTCCATTACAAGCTCTCCAAGTTTTCCATATAGTGCTCAGCAGTATCTAATATCGCTTGGCGTTGCTGCTCTTCCATATTGTCCCAAGATCGGAAAATCATCCCAATACGTGGATTCGTTGCTAAGCGTTTGTCGTGTTTGTTCATAAAGCGCCAATATAAGCTGTTGAACGGACAAGAGCCTTCTCCACTCCTAGCCTTATTGTCGTAGTGGCAACCCTTACAGTAGTCGCTCATTTTGTTGATGTAAGAGCCACTCGCCGCATACGGTTTGGTGCCAACAATCCCACCATCTGCAAACAGCGCCATACCGCGCGTATTGGGCATTTCTACCCATTCAATCGCATCAACGTAGATACCGAGATACCATTCATCCACTTGGTCTGGGTCGATCTCAGTTAATAAACAAAAGTTACCGGTTACCATCAAGCGCTGAATGTGGTGCGCGTAAGCGTAATCAAGAGACTGGCCAATCGCGTTTCGCATACAGGACATTTTGGTTTCGCCGTTCCAGAAGAAGTCTGGCAGCTTTCTACTCGCTTCCAGTTCATTCTTTTTCGGGTAATGAGGCATATTCGCCCAATAAACGCCTCGGATGTACTCTCGCCACCCCAAGATCTGACGAATAAAACCTTCTACCTGAGAAATATCGATGTCGGCATTGGCATGAAATGCCTTAAGTGAAGCGTCAATCACCTCTCGTGGATTCAGCAACTTGCTGTTCAGCGAGAACGAAATCCGGCTGTGGTACAAGCTCCATTTAGCCTCGTGCTGACCTGTCATGGCGTCTTGAAAACGACCAAACAGTGGCAAACAGACCTGACAAAAATGCGCGAGTAAAGACAAGCTTTGAGAGCGACTTACTGGCCAGAGTAAATCACCATTTAATTTACCTATGGTTTGAATGTTGTGCCGACCTAAGCGCTCGGCAATATCACTGACGTCATGACTAAACATTAATGGCTTTGGCAGCTGTTCAATGTCTTTTGCTTTAAGTTTATTTCGGTTATTGGCGTCGTAGTTCCACTTTCCACCAATAGGCTTACCGTCTTGCATCAAAATGTTGAAACGCTTACGCATACGGCGATAAAAGTGCTCCATCATGATGTGTTTACCTTGGGGAAACTGCGATTCTATTTCCTCAAACGGTAACAAAAAGTGTTCCGAATCGACGCTGCGCATCACGACCCCATCAAGCTTTAGTTTGGCTAACTGCTCTAGTAAACGGTATTCGTCGGGGCGTTGATATTCAAACTTACTTGCACCAACTTCACTCACGTAGTGTTGTAAGACTTGCGCAAGATCCTCGAAAGATTGTGTGTCATCCAACGTGAGGTGTAAAACTTGATGCCCTTCTTCCTGCAGCTCGTTAGCAAAATTCACCATCGCAGAGAAAAAAGCACACACCTTTTGAATGTGATGCGTAACGTAAGTATTTTCTTGTTTTAACTCAGCGACAAGGTAAAGCACCGAGTCGTCTACACGTTGAAACCACGAATGCTCGCTATTAAGTTGGTCACCAAGAATGAGCCGAACCGTCTCGTAATGCATTGGTTATCTCCCGCTCTCTTTTTTTGGCGCAATCGGCCAATCCACCATATCGACACTATCAAGATGTACGCCTACGCATCTCCCCTGCCATTTGTCGATAAATGAGAAATCTGGATCATAAGTTTGTGTCTGCTTTTCTAGATTAAACTGACGTGAGCCACGTGGGTCAGCGCCAACACCAGCCAAATACTGCCAGTTGCCCCAATTAGAGCCGACATCGTAATCAATCAACTGAGTTTCAAAATAAGCAGCACCGTAGCGCCAGTCGAGTCCGAGTTCATGAACCAGACAGCTCGCGACCAGTTGGCGCCCTCGATTAGACATATAACCCGTTTTATTAAGCTGATGCATACATGCGTTAACTATTGGAAAAGGTGTCTCGCCTTTCTTCCACTGCTTAAAGCGTTGCGCATAAAAACTGGTCAGTGGTGGCTGGTTGGCGATACCGCCAAATCGAAACAACTTCTGTTGATACTTTCTCGCGTACCAATAAAAGTATTCCCGCCACAACAACTCGAAATAGATCCAATAGGTTGAATCATTTGCTCCGTTCTTCCGCTCATATTGTTTGAGCATGGCATAAATGATTGTAGGAGAGACGCAACCATGAGCTAACCAAGGTGAAAATTTGGTTGAATACTCCATCCCATCGAGCCCATTGCGCGTCTGTTTATATTCGCTCGCTAAACTTGAAGCAAAATAGCGTCGACAATGTTCAAGACCGCTCAGTTCTCCGCCATCAAATGCTGGTTTGGTGTCAAAGTAATATGTCGTGGCGGTAGGAAAATTCATACCTGAAGGTTCTGGCGGTAAAGCATGAACGCTCTCGTAAGGTTGAGAGAGGTCTAAACCTTCGACCTGCTTTCTAAATTTCGTGAAGGTCGCAGGCAGTTGCCTTAATTCAAATGGCAACTGTTCTTCGCACAACAAAGTGCGGATCGCTTGCTGTTTGATGTTCACATGGGGAGTGCCTTCAATTGCACGCTCTAGAGCCTGTTGCTCATCCGAACCAGCAAACGCATCAGCATAAATATGAGTGATACCGAAATGACTGATGGCATATTTGATCGCTTGATAGGGCGTCAGTTCAACCGTCCATAATCGTTGCCCCAATTTAGCTAAAGATTGATTAAGTTCATTAAGCGATGCCTCGAGAAACTGCAATTTCGCACGCCCTAAAGAGGTCTCCTGCGCAAAATGCTGCAAGTAAGGTGTCACCGAGGGGCGACAATATAAACAAATTAACTCATCCATTTCTGCACAAGCGTCTATCAACAGCGGGTTGTCATGCAAACGCAGGTCATTAGTGAACCAATACAGTCCTATTTTCTTATCCAAGTCGCACCCTCTTTTTGTAAACTCGTTTTTTGTAAACTCGGAGTCCCGCGTTCTTGTTGCAAATAGCCTAAGCGCTAAGTCTTTTATTCCACTCGTTGTTGTACGGGCAATAGAGCTTTACGATCATTAGGTTACTGACAATCTCACTAAACCAATTGGCTGGTCATCTTAGAGCCCTTAACACCAAAACATCGTTTGCACATGTTTCATACTAAGATTTTATAAAATTAAAATTTGGCGATATTGATAACGGTCTTAATCACTCATTTTTTATATAAACCATGCAAAAATGATAAAAATTAAAGCGATATTGGTTAATATCCGTTAATCTAAGTCCAATTCCATTTTGCTAGTACCATCGCAGAAATGACCGACGAGTTTAAAAAATCGACCGCTAATTTGAAAAAAGCGGTCCCACTAATGATCAAAAATCATGTTGCTGCCACGCCAGCCAACTATGCGCTTTGGTATACCTACGTTGACAAGACCATTCCTGAACTCAACTTTGAGTTGGATACGGTGTTAGAAAACTACGGTATCTGCCCGCCTGCAACCAATAAACAGCTTTATAACAACTATGTTGCCAGTAAAGCAGAAACTAGCCTTGAAGATCTTAGAACCAATGTAGAAGTTCTGCTGCATGAAGTGTCCAGCTCGATGAGCGATACACTTTCAGATACTTCTTCCTTTTCTGAAATGGTAGACAAAAGTTTTAATAAGCTAGAAAAAGTTGAAGACAACAGCTTAAGTATTGAAGAAGTGATGGTGGTGATTCGTCAACTTGTCGCAGAGTCACACGAAATTCGTCACTCGACAAAGTTTTTGAATAGCCAATTAACTAATGCGAGTGAAGAAATTTCTCGCCTCAAAAATCAGCTGGCTGAAGTACAGCAAGACGCATTGTTTGATGGTCTATCCAACCTTTACAACCGTCGAGCTTTTGATAAAGATCTGTCTTCGCTTATCGCATCAAATCAAGCAATGACCTTGATCATGCTTGATATCGACCATTTCAAGTCATTTAACGACAATTATGGCCACCTTTTCGGCGATACGGTACTAAAAGCCATTGCCCGTCGACTACAACAAAGCTGTCGAGATGGAATATGCGCGTATCGTTTTGGTGGTGAAGAGTTCGCTTTAATTGTGCCCAATAAATCTCTGCGAATTGCTCGCCAATATGCAGACACACTACGCCGCATGATAGAAAAACTGCGCATCAGAGATAAGCGTTCTGGTACACAAGTTCACAGCATTACTGCTTCTTTTGGGGTAGCAGAATATGAGGTGGGTGATACACCTGAAGCTCTGGTCAATAAAGCCGATAAGCAACTTTATGAGGCAAAACAACTCGGTCGTAACCGCGTGATGCCCATTTAAATCAATTTGTTATGTAAGCTTGGTTAATAGGACCGACTTTTTCGAAATAGAATAAAAAACCCGCACTATTGAGTGCGGGGTCTATTTATCTGGCGCTTCACATCTTAATCGACACTGTAGCAGTAGCTTAGAATATAGTCGTCACCGTTTTTCGCAGTGTATTCTTTATCTTCACTGCATGCCATCGGCTTACCTTTTTTGTCGCCTTTGATTAAGCTGATCCAGTGGCGCATCGCCGTCGGCGCATTACCCGTTAGTTCAGGATTAAACGTAGTGCGTGTTTCCAGTTGAATGTCATCAATATCCATCAACTCCACACAACCGGTGCCTTTATGACAGCCAAATAGCACTTCTACGTGGTTACCTGAATCGTCTTTAAACAAGATCGATTTTGGATCTTCTTTCTCACCCGTATACGCTACAAAGTGTTTTGGGCTTTTCAGGCCGCTGTGTGTGCCGTCTTTGAAGTAAGCCAATACATGGCGGTAATCAATTACGTAACTTGATACATCTTGGTGCGACCCGTTCTCCAATGGGAACATGCGGTCTAGTAGTTGCTTCGCTTTTACTTGCTTCTCGCTCTGCTGCTCAGCACTTACCGCTTCGACGGCAAATACAGCTTCAGCGATAAATGGGCGTTGTTGTTGTTGCATCTCTTTTTTATCGAAGTTCAGCATATTCATCGTCATATCCTCGCACTTAAAAAAACTCGTCCTAGAGTAAAAACTTAATTCCTTCGTTTAAGTTTCAGGCAATTCTGTGAAGTTGATGGTTAATTTCCTTGCCTGCTTATTATGTAGACTAGCGAAATATTGGCTACAATTTCACAACAAAAATTTTACAATGTGAATTTTACAAAATGTCTGTGTCAAAAAGCCTTATTCGTCAGTCCCATTTTCTAGGTACGAAAATTCGCAACCTAAGGAAAAACAACCATTTAACTATGGAGGATTTATCTGCACGCTGTGTAAGGATCAATCCTGAGTACGCACCGTCGGTATCTTATCTTTCGATGATAGAGCGCGGAAAACGCGTTCCGAGTATTGATATGCTCGAAGTAATCGCGGAAGTTTTTCAAAAAGATCCTGCGTGGTTTTTAGATGATGAACCGGAATTAGAGGCCATTACCCCCAACAAAGGGAATCGTGGCGGTATCAACGGTATGGCATTGGAGCCGAGCTTTTTGTTCTCCAATGATATTCTCCAAATCGCGATTCCAGAGATGTTGTCTCAAACGGGTATTACTGGACGTCAATTCGCCCACTTGTTGATCCGTGCGCACCAAGAGAACCATCAAAACCATTTTCCTGATTTAGAACGCGCAGCCGAAGAGGTCGGCTTGAAACGCCTGAATCTATCGGTAGAAGATCTGATAGATATTGCGAAAAGCATGGGGTTGGATATTCGCTGGGTAGACCGAGCACCACAGGATGTGATTGATGAACTGGGCGTCAGCGCCAAACAGTTGATTACGTCTTTTATGGAGCCACCTGGTACCATTTATCTCAATAAACGAATGCGTGACTACCCAACCCGATTGAAATATGACTTGGCGGTATACATCGGCCATCGCGTGCTCCATAGCAGTGATGCAATGAATAACGTTTTATCTATTGGGCATCAAAACAACTGGGAGCAAATGGACAGCCCAGTTTCCAACTCTGAGCTCAACTCGCAAGATATCCTACAAGCTTGGCGCGATTTTGAGTCCAGCTTTTTTGCTGGTGCCCTGCTTTGCCCCAAAGTACCATTTCGTCAGTTGCTTGACCGTTCCGGTTACGAAATTGATGTTCACAAAAAGGCCGGCGTTTCTCCTTCCGTTGCGATGCGTCGTATGACCGTCGTTTCTCCGTACCCTCATTGGCACTACTTTGATGCCTATGGTCCGGGCAAGTTGAAAGCGGTATATCGTGGAAATGGCATCCCGCTTCCTTGGGGCAATATGCGCAAAGTGAACGATCCTTGCCAACACTGGGCTGTATTTAGACGTCTAGCCCAACCTTTGGATACCAGTTCAGCGCAAATTTCGATTTTGAATGTGGGCGACGAGCCACGTATTTACTGTTGTGAATCAGTCAACGTATTTGACCCTGCGGGGAACAACCGAGTGTTATGCGCGGGGATAGATTTAAACCCTGCGATTTCTGCACAAGGTGGTGATGCGGTTTCTATTGCGGAAGAGCTGAAGTCACTTTGTGTCGCTTCCGGCGGAAGTAGTGTCATTCCTCCCCACATCAAAAAAGACTTAACAACCATTGCTAAGATATTAAACATCAATTGGATAGAACGAGGTATTCAAACCCAAGCTAGGCTAATCTGCTCAAGAGGGGCCGTTTGTCCAAGGCAGCCTAGTTGTTACAGTAAGTGCGGAGAAGCCGATGAGACAGGTGACAACGTGAATATTATTGGTCTCTAGAAAGAAAAAACGCCAATCACAATAATCGTGATTGGCGGTATATACTTGTGAACAATGTGTATTCACTAACAACGTCAGTTGGCTAGGTGACCCTCGGCTTAATAAGGGTCACTCTAGATAAAGCACGATGCGTGCCAACTTTAAAAAGGCCGTTTTTTAATAGATCCAGATGCATATCGTTGCTTTATTGACCATAAATTTCGCAAACTGCATTTGCAAAATGCAACAACATGCAAATATGCTACTTAATGCACTACTAATAATGACTCTCTCAGCAAAGAGTCTATTAACATGTAAAGTCATATATTCTTATACCCAAATGATGGTGAGATTTCGGATTCTTAACCTTACCACTGCTCCAAAGCCCTGATTGAAACTGGGCTCAGGTTCATCCGCCATGTTTTTGTTGATACATTCTCTCATCGGCTATTTTCATCATTTGCTCTGGAGATGACATGTCCGGATCAAATATCGCGTACCCAATGCTGGTTCTCAGGTAAATGAGCGCTTCATCGTAAATCACGGGCGTCGAACATAAAGCTAACCTGAGCTTTTGTAGCAGAGACTGAACATTTTCTTCCGTCCCAGGGTTATGAACGACAACTAAAAACTCATCACCTCCCATTCGAGCCACTATATCTGATTTACGCAGAGAGCTTCTCACTCTTTCAGCCGTAGCGACTAAGACCTTGTCGCCTGCGTCATGACCATAGGTATCGTTAATATGTTTAAACCTATCCAGATCTATATTGATTAAGGCGAAGCTGTAACGCTTTTTGTAACGTTTCGCTATTTCAAACTGCTGCTTGTAAAACTTCATAAAATAGCGACGGTTTGGTAAGTGCGTCAGTTCATCATGCAGTGCTCTATCATCCGCAATGGTGTACAAGCGATAAATCGCAATAAGCGCGAGGCTCAGTGCAAAAACAATGGGATAACCGATAAGCCTTGCTAAATAAAGCTGATGCCAAGGAATTTGACGGTCGAGTTTGTCTCCGGAGAAAACCACCATACTCCACCCACCATAAGGAAAATGAACCATTTCTTTCGCGTATGGCGTTTTGGTTTCACTCAGTGCGCCAAAGAAAACGTCACCAAAAGCACCGCCACTGTCGTAACCACGAATCATCAAAGGATAGCGATAAGAGAAATCGATCACGCCAGTTTCTCGCATCAGAGCATCAAAATTAATCACCGCACTGATCACACCCCAATAATCCTGGTTCAACGGTGGATCAAGAAAAACCGGAACCCGCACGATCAAACCTTTGCCGCCTTGAATCAAGTTGACAGGCCCTGCTATAAATATTTCTTGTATATCTTTAGCTTTTTGCACTTGTACCCACTGCTGTGGCACCGTTCGGTAATCGAGGCCGATTAAACGCTCATTACCTTGGCGGGGAAATATATGACTGATAACATCATTCTTCGCAATGCCAATGATCGTAATATGTTTGCTTTTGCTCAGGATGCGGTGAGCCGCAATGTTCAATTCGTCTTCTTGGTTTTTAGGCAGTAAAGTAATGAGTGTCGCCAAGGTACTGGCTTTATAGATATCCGCCATAAGTACCGCTTCCAAATTGGAACGGAGGGTGGAAAGTTGCTCTTTGGCCTCAACTTGAACTCGCTCTTGGTGAAGCTCTTGCTGATTTCGATGCAACAGCTCAATAACCCCAACGCATAAAGCGAAAAAACTGAGGAAGAACAATGCAAAATAGCATCGCTTTCTGGGTAAATAACGCATTTTCTCCCCACAACTCGTATATCGTTACGAGATTTTTATTTATTGTTAAAATTCTTATTATCACAAGAATAACCAATCCCAATCGGAAAGGTAACAGTGATTAAAATTTTTTATGTTTTAGGTATGAGATGATGCATCAACAAGGCGATTTATTTGGCGGTACTCAGTGGCAAGAAGTAGAAAGGGGTAAACTCTATTACGATCCTTACTTTCTTAGCCATCTAGAAGCGGATCACTACTTTGACCAACTTCTGGAAACACTGCCATGGCATCAAGAGCGCATTACCATGTTCGGCAAGTCAGTACTTCAACCTCGTTTACAAGCGTGGCACGGTGATGCAGCATATACTTACTCAGGCTTAACCATGCAGCCTCACCCTTGGACTCCTGAATTAACTCAGCTCAAAGTGCGCTGTGAGTCGATTGCGGATGTAGCCTTCAACTCTGTACTTGCCAACCTATATCGACACGGCCAAGATTCGATGGGCTGGCACCAAGACAATGAACCAGAGCTAGGTAGAAACCCGGTTATCGCCTCTTTGAATTTAGGTGAAACACGTCGATTTTTGCTCAGAAATTTACATTGTAAAACTGAGATTGAATATGAGCTTTCTCACGGCTCCTTACTGGTTATGGCTGGCGAGCTCCAACATCACTGGAAACACTGTGTACCAAAAACCGCGAAAACCAAAGGTGAACGTATCAATCTGACTTTTCGACAGATTTTTAACTATTGACTCAGCTTTTACATTCTTAATTAATATTGATGGTAGGTTTAGATTCAGGACTTCATAGGGAATGGATTTATGCGTATCAAACCTCTTAGCTTAGCGGTCTTACTCTCTTGCTCACTTACCTTTGCTGTTCAGGCATCACAGGAAGAGATACCGCTCCTAGATAATGCTCAATCAGCACAGTTGATTCGTAATACCTACGAGCAGGAACTGTTCACTTTACCTGCGTTTAAAGAGGGGCACTTTGGCTTACGCATGTACCGCCAGACATTAGATGAGAAATATCACGCTGCCGTTTGGACCGACATGGCACAAGTAGCTAGCCGATTAAACCGATTTGCTAATGAAGTCGTTGAACCTGAAGATATTATTCTTTATTCATCACAAAGATTGACCGCGTATCAAGAGAAAGAAAGTGAGCGAGGGCAACGACGCTATACCGTCACTAAACACCATCCTGAATATCTTTATCTTGGCGTGGATTTGCTTGGCGCAATGGCAAGAGCAAACGAATATGGTCTGAAACATAAGCAAGACAAAACGCTGAGAAAGATCCTGAGGCGCTACGATTTCTCGCGTTACGTTACGGACAAAGAAATGATAGAGGCGTGGGCAGCTCAGCTCGCAAACCAAGTCTACTGGCTTCGCCAGCTTGGTGAGCAAGATGTGGTCGAGGAATTTACTCAAACCTTTCGCAATACCTACCCCGACGATAAAGATAAGATGCTTTCAGCTCAGCAGTATTGGAACAAACTCTATGGTATGACGCACATCATCTTTGCCGACTCACAGTACTATCAAGAACGAGTAAGCGAAAAGAAACACCAATGGATTTATGATTACTTTCGCAACAACATCGACACAATCCTGCTAAGAGCCAAAGAAGACGTGATTGCAGAAGTCGGCATTTCGTTTTTATTAGCAGGCCTGGATCACGATCCGGTCGTCGAGAAAACCCGCCAAGCCATTCGTCACGCAATCAACGCTGAAAAAGGGATGATTCCATCGGTCGATGGGAGTTTTGATCTCAAGTACGGCGAGCACCGTAATGTCCTAGCCATCATGCTGCTCGATTGGAAAGGGGTACATAAAGCGCCAACTTATCAAGAGCACCCTGACGCTTTTAAATCAATACCCTACGGCTTAATACCTAAGCCTTAGAAATAATAAAACCCGCCATTTAGGCGGGTTTTTAGTGTGCATCTTCAATCTAAATTAGAGCGAGATGAAAATGCCCGCTAAACACGCACTCATCAGGTTAGCGAGTGTGCCAGCAGCAACCGCTTTTAGGCCTAAACTTGCTACATCTTTGCGGCGCTCAGGTGCCATCACGCCGATAGAACCCAGCTGAATCGCAATTGAGCCAATGTTTGCAAAGCCACACAACGCAAAAGTGATGATGACTTGAGTATGCTCAGACAGCGTCGCTTTGTGCTGTACAAAATCGATAAACGCGACAAATTCGTTCATCACAACTTTCTGACCAATGTATGAACCCGCAGCAAGGATTTCGTGGCTTGGCACACCAATCAACCACGCTAGAGGTGCAAACAAGTAACCAAAAATCGCTTGTAGCGTCACACCAGAGAAACCAAGTATGTCACCTAAGTTTTCTAGTCCCGTGTTCACCATCGCGATAACACTAACAAAAGCGATAAGCATGGTACCAACAGCAACGGCCACTTTCATACCGCCCATGGCACCGCTTGCTAGCGCATCAATAACGTTGCTTTCTTCTGATTTATCTAGCTCAATATCGTTGTAATCGCTTGGCGTTTGGCGTTCAGGAACGATAATTTTTGCCATCATCAAACTACCTGGAGCTGCCATAAAGCTTGCCGCAATCAAGTATTTTAGGTCAACACCTAAACCGGCATAACCACCAAGCACACTGCCCGCCACTGAAGCCATACCACCAGCCATCACAGCAAACAGTTCAGAGCGAGTCATGTTCGAAAGAAATGGACGAATAAGAAGTGGGGACTCGCCTTGAGATAAGAAAATGTTACCTGTTGCAACCAGAGACTCTGCTTTACTCGTACCCAAGAACTTCTGGATAGCGCCGCCAATAAATTGAATCACTTTTTGCATGATGCCCAAGTAGTAAAGGGCGGAGATAAGAGCACTGAAGAAGATGATGATAGGAAGGACACGAATAGCGAAGATAAAGCCAGAAGAAGCGAGGTCACCAAAGAGGAATTTAATCCCCTCATCAGCAAAGCTGAGTAGCCCCGCGACACCATTACTTAAACTCGCCAGCGCCGCCTGACCTAACGGAAAATAAAGCACTAAGGCAGCAAATCCCATTTGTAGCATCAAGGCGCGAGATACGGTTTTCCAATTAATGGAAGAACGGCCCTCAGAAAGTAAGAAGGCACAACCTAGCAGTGCAACAATACCAAATAGACTAAATAGAACACTCATGAGCTGGACCTACTGAACGTTGAAAAAGAAAAAAGAGCCAAAGGAATTGGCAGAAGAAAGGGACAACGCAGCGAGTGATAACTCGCCTTCAGATCCAGAATGTAGACAGAACGAATAGTTCGACATCTTATTTTTACCTTATACAAGCAATTGAACGTAGCTGGTCCGGTCCGTGGGGTCATTCACTGCTGGCGAGCGTATTGCTTGGCCTGCTCCATGTGACGGCTTGTATGGGTAAGGGTCCTGAACAACTAAACCCTAATTCCCGCTTAAACGGGACGCAAGTATAGCCAACAAAAAGAGATATTCATCACATTTATTTACGCAAACGTTCAAGCGTTCAAAATTTAGTCAAAAACGTTCTTTTGTCGTCATACTGTTAATAAAAGTAAGGGTATAAGGACAGACTTTGATGGTAAAAAACGCAAAAGTGACCAATAAATACGCAATCAAACTCGAAAGATCCAAAATTCGTCATTTTGCTCTCGCCAACAGATGGATTTTGGTTATACAATTCGCGGTGCTTCTTTTCGAGGCCTCTGAGTATTCAGAGCATCATGATGCCGAGATGGTGAAATTGGTAGACACGCTAGCATGAGGTGCTAGTGCCTTTGGTGTGAGGGTTCGAGTCCCTCTCTCGGCACCATTATCCTTCTTCCCTAATTTTGTTCGAGTGTAATGCAAAGTTCTAAGCAGGCAAGACAGTCTACAGATGCTAACCAACTTCTGAGTGAGCTTGCGGTTCACGCTTTATTGCACCTGCACTTTAAAATTCACGCGTCCTCACATGGTCTCTCCCTTAAAGAGCGTAACGACTTACTGCAGAAATGGCTGAAGCCAAAACTGAAGAGTAATCGCTATAAGCTGATTAAAAAGCCGTTAAAGTCTTTGACTCAACAGGCAAAAGGCGAGAACGGAAATCTGGAAGCGTTACTCGAACGTTGCGTAGGTGCAGATAAACCAAGTAACCCTCAACCTGATCTAGATAGCTACTTGCTGTTGATTAACGAGATTGAGAAGAAGTTGGGGACTACCGTATTATTATCTCGACCGGAAGACGTCGACTTATCTCACGACCAACACGGCTGTTTGCTGTGTGTGCTTTCTGAGAACTTAAATCAGCACTTCGATGATAATAACGCCCTAATCGCTCCTATTTCGATGCTGTTCCGTGGACCAATGAGTCAACGCTCACTTTTCCTTGGCAGCATTTACGCCAGTGGTACCTTCAATTATGAAGTGCAGTATCAAGACGACCAGTTCGTTCGTATTACGTTGGAGTTGGCGTAGCTGTAACGCTAAGAAACAAATCGAAAAAGGCCGCGAAACTCGCGGCCTTTTGCTTTTCTATATTCAAACCTTAATTAATCGATTTCTTTAAACCGAGCAGTAAAGTGGCGCAGCACTGGTGGTTCATACTCAAAAGTGAGCCCTTTTAACTCATGTGCACGATTTTTCAGTTCGATAATCGCATCCGCAATGTAATCCATATGATCGTTTGTGTAGACACGGCGTGGAATGGTCAAACGCATTAATTCTAACTCTGACGCTTTTTGTTTACCTGTTTCAGGGTCACGACCAAGCAATAGTGATCCTATCTCTACTGCTCGAATACCCGCCTCCAAGTACAAGGCATTACACAATACCTGCGCAGGGAACTGATCCGTTGGAATATGTGGCAAAATCTTAGCGGCATCCACAAACACTGCGTGACCACCCGTTGGGTATTGAATTGGAATACCGCCTTCACGTAAGCGCTCACCTAAGTATTGAACTTGGCTAATTCGGTAGTGAAGAAAATCTTCATCTGCCGCTTCATACAAACCGCGAGCGAGCGCTTCCATATCACGCCCAGCCATACCGCCGTATGTTACAAATCCTTCCATAGGTACGCAGCGCGTCTGCACCGCCTGGAACAACTCCTTATGGTCACGAATACAACACATACCACCAATGTTTACCATCGGGTCTTTCTTAGCCGACATGGTGAGCATGTCACCGTATTGGTACATCTCGCGAATGATTTCCAGAATCGATTTATCTTCGTACCCTTCTTCACGCTGCTTAATAAAGTAGGCGTTCTCACAGTAACGAGCCGAGTCAATCACCACTGGAATATCGTACTTGGTTGCAATCTCGTACACGCTGCGCATGTTTTCCATCGACACAGGCTGGCCACCGGAGCTATTACAAGTAATCGTGGTGATAATCGCACAAATGTTATGTGAACCGTGCGCTTCAATTGTTGCCACCAGCTTATCGATATCAAAGTTGCCCTTCCAATCATAAGGCGTAGTGGTGTCGAATGCTTCTTCCGTTACCACGTTAATCGCTTTACCGCCATTGAGTTCAATGTGACCCGCTGTGGTATCAAAATGGTAGTTCGAGATAAATACTGGCGTTTCACCACCACGCACCTGACGCATACGCTCAATCAAAGCTGGGAACAAAATTTGTTCGGCACCACGTCCTTGGTGCGCAGGCACGGTGAGCTTGTAACCAAAGAAGTGCTCTACTGCATCACACAGGTTGTAGTAATTTCGGCTACCCGCATAGGATTCATCTCCCATCATGATGCCAGCCCACTGATTATCACTCATGGCACCAGTGCCAGAGTCAGTCAGCAAATCGATATAAACATCATCACTACGAAGAAGAAATGGGTTATAACCCGCTTCTTTTAACGCGACTTCACGGTCTGCCAAAGTGGTCATTTTGATTGGCTCAACCATTTTGATACGGAAAGGTTCTGGAATACGTTTCATTGTTAATTTCCTTATACGCATTGCCCTACGCGCTATCACGTAAGACTAAAAAAACAAATAGATAAAATGCTTTTCAATGCGGTTGCATTGAGGAAATCAACGAGAAGAGATTTTACTAAGAAGAGACAAGCAGTAGTCTAGGTTGTACCAGAACGACAGCACCAAACGGCTATCGAGAATATCCTTTATTCTCATCGTCTTCGTCCTCCTGATAAAAATAAAAAGCCAGAAACCCCATGTTTCTGACCTTTTCAATATAGTGCAGTTTTCAATCAACTTTCAGTGAAGTCACCCTCATTTTAAGAAGGTCTCGCCCTTTTCATTCTGCGTTTGATATTACTTTCTTTGACTAAATAATCGAAAAGTGGCGCGAATAAGTTAGCAAATAGAATCGCTAACATGATGCCTTCTGGATAAGCTGGGTTCAGCACTCGGATAAAAATCGTCATCACACCGATTAATAGTCCGTATGCCCATTTACCGCCATTGGTAAAAGCCGCCGAGACAGGATCTGTCGCCATAAAGAAGGTACCAAACGCGACCCCACCAATCACGAAGTGCCAGTAAAACGGCATGGAGAACATTGGGTTAGAGTCCGAACCGATCGCATTCAATAATAATGAAGCCGCCACTAAACCAACCAACACGCCTGCAACGATTCGCCACGACGCTATCTTCATAAAGATAAGAATAAAGCCTGTTAATGCAATCAACAGCGTGGAGACTTCACCCATCGAGCCTGGCAAATTACCAACAAGAGCATCTCCCCATGAAATTGGCTGTCCCGTCATACTATTTATCAAGGCACTTTGTCCACCTTCATACCATTGGCTCAGCGGTGTAGCGCCAGAGTAACCATCTGCCGCAACCCAAACAGCCCCGCCAGACATGTTAGCGGGATAAGCGAAGTACAAGAAGGCTCGCCCTGCTAGTGCCGGGTTTAAGAAGTTTCGCCCCGTACCACCGAAAATCTCCTTCGCCACAACAATACCGAAAGTGATACCTAAAGCCGCTTGCCACAGTGGAATTGTCGGAGGAAGGATCAGCGCGAATAGTATAGAGCTGACAAAAAAGCCTTCGTTCACCTCATGCTTTCGCACAATAGCAAACAGAACTTCCCAGAAACCACCAACGATAAACACCGTCGCATAAACCGGAATAAAGTAAGTGGCGCCAAGCCACATTTTACTTGCCCACCCCGCCTGTGAAACCGCATCTAACGAGCCCCATACCCAACTCAGTTGCCACGAAGAGGCCAGCGCTTGCTGAGCTGAGGCTTGATCCATTCCATACAACAAAGCATCGCTGGACTGCTGACCTATGTTGTACATACCCCAGAACATGGCAGGGAAGACCGCCAGCCACACCATGATCATAATACGTTTTAAATCGATGCTATCTCGAACGTGAGTCATGCCCTGGTTAACCTTACCAGGCGTGTAAAAAATGGTTTCGACAGCTTCGAACAATGGATAGAACTTGTGATACTTCCCACCTGGGCCAAACTTAGGTGTCGCTTTCTCAAAGTAGTGTTTAAGGCTCATAACAACTCCTCCTTTATCTAAAAGATGGTACGCACTGCCGTAAAAAGCGATCGTTTTTTAATCTCTTAGCCTTCCTTCTTCGTATTCCATTTTGTTCGTCGCTCTTCCCTCATCTCTTCTAATTCGGCGAACTGTTAATTCGAAACTTAAAAGGGAATGCCCATGGATACACTCGCCATCGATTTAGCCAGATTCCAATTTGCCTTTACTGTCTCTTTCCACATCATTTTTCCAGCGTTTACGATTGGTTTGGCAAGTTACCTCGCCGTGTTAGAGGGCTTGTACTTAAAAACGGGCAACAAACAGTACATGCAGATATATAAATACTGGCTCAAAATCTTTGCCATCAGTTTTGGTATGGGTGTGGTAAGTGGCATCGTGTTGAGCTATCAATTCGGGACCAACTGGAGCGTATTTGCCGACAAAACAGGCCCAGTCTTAGGCCCGTTAATGGGATATGAAGTTTTCACTGCGTTTTTCCTCGAAGCGGGGTTTTTAGGCGTGATGCTCTTCGGTATGGATAAGGTAGGCAAGAAGCTTCACTTCACAGCGACTTGTATTGTTGCATTCGGGACGTTTTTGTCTGCGTTTTGGATACTTTCGGTTAATAGTTGGATGCAAACACCAGCGGGCTATAGTATCAACGAAGCCGGACAGTTTATCCCAAAAGACTGGTGGGCGATTGTCTTCAACCCTTCTTTCCCTTACCGGCTCGTTCATATGTTGCTCGCCGCTTACCTTACTACTGCTTTTGTTGTAGCCGGCGTTGCCGCTTATCACTTGCTAAAAGCAAACCATAACCCTCTAGCCAGAATTATGTTCTCGATGGCAATGTGGATGGCTGCCATCGTGACACCAATTCAAATCGTTGCTGGAGACATGCATGGATTAAACACCCTTGAACATCAACCCGCCAAAGTCGCCGCGATGGAAGGGCACTATGAGTCTCACCAAGGCGCGCCATTGATCCTCTTCGGTATCCCTAACGATGAAGAAAAACGTATGGAATACGCACTAGAAATCCCCAAACTCGGTAGTTTGATTTTAACTCATGACCTCAACGGTGAAGTGAAGGGATTAGATGCTTTTCCAGAGGAGGAACCCCCTCCTGTCTCTATCGTTTTCTGGTCTTTCCGAGTAATGGTCGCGCTTGGTTTTGGCATGCTTGTTATTGGTTTGTGGAGCCTATGGCTAAGAAAACGTCGCAAACTTTTTGATTCAAGGGCACTTCAACGTATTTGTGTCCTGTTTGCCCCAGCGGGGTTCATTGCAGTTTTAGCAGGCTGGATAACCACCGAAGTCGGTCGCCAGCCTTACACCGTATACGGTCTTTTAACCACAGCCAATTCGGCATCGCCTATTGATGCCGCCGCGGTGAGCGTCTCCCTGACGGCGTTCATCGTGGTTTACTTTGTGGTTTTTGGAGCAGGCTTCTTCTACCTACTGCGTTTGATGCGCAAATCTCCAACTCGTTATGAAGAAGGCTTAGACAGCCGACTTCCTGATGGCACGAAAACCGATGCCATCGCACACTCTAACCATCTAACCTAGGAGGCTAGCTCATGGATTACGCATTAATTTGGTACGCTTTGATTGGGCTAGCCGTTCTGATTTATGTCGTGTTAGATGGCTTTGATCTCGGTATTGGTATCCTCTTCCTCAGCGCGAATGACGATGAAGAGCGCGACATGATGATGAACAGCATCGCTCCTGTTTGGGATGGGAATGAAACTTGGCTAGTTCTTGGCGGTGGTGGGCTCTTTGCCGTGTTCCCCCTCGCCTACGCGGTCATTATGCCAGCACTCTATGCTCCCCTGATTTTAATGCTGCTCGGGTTAATTCTGCGCGGGGTTTCTTTTGAGTATCGCTTCCGAACACAACGCGGAAAGTTTTTATGGGATAGCGCTTTTTTCATTGGTTCACTCACCGCGGCATTGATGCAAGGCATTATGCTCGGAACCCTGCTCCAAGGTATAGAGGTTAGTGAACGAGCATACGCAGGTGGATGGTTTGATTGGCTTTCGCCATTTAGCGTATTTTGTGGCCTGGCGCTTGTTTGTGCTTATATTCTGCTCGGTTCATGCTGGTTATTAATCAAACTTCCAGAAGAGCTGATGGGGCGCTATTACGTGGTCGCGCGACGATGGGGACTAGCGATGGTAGCCTGTATATTCATCGCCAGTTTGTGGTTGCCATTGAGCCAACATATCGTCTTTGAACGTTGGTTCTCATTACCAAACTCGCTGCTGTTTTTCATCTTACCAATTATTGCAGCGGCACTCATTTGGCAGCTATTCAAAGCCTTACTCGACCACAAAGCTGTTCGTGCCTATGTACTTGCCATCGGCCTGTTTCTTGTGTCCGCGATGGGTTTCGGTGTCAGTACATTTCCTTACTTGGTTCCCTTCGCACTCACTTATCAAGACGTCGCCGCGCCAGATAAAAGTTTGGCATTTTTACTTGCCGGTGCGGTGGTATTACTTCCTCTGATCATAGCCTACACGGCTTATTCGTATTGGGTTTTCCGCGGTAAGATGAAACGTGGAGAGGGATATCACTAATGAAACTAAAACCCATTTTGTGGTTCATTGGCATTTGGCTGGCAAGCGTGGTCGCCTTGTTTATCGTCAGTTCGCTGATACGAGCTGCGATATTGTAGGCCAAGAGTCTACTGCACCACATCTGAAGTCATTGAGGTCTATACTCAAGCAAGAGTAAAACAACGGAGTGTTTTTATGACCTTAAAGCGGTTTCTGGTAACTTTGGTTCCTTTGACGGTTCCACTGTTTTCACCAAATGCATTGGCCGTAGACAAGCAGATGTCATCCACCATGAAAAGTAAAATGCGGTCTATTTGCTCCGCAACAGAAGAGCAGGGCCATTGGCAAGTTGCTGAAGCAACTCCTGACGCCAGACGCTCACTCAACATGGTGCTTTATCAAATGAATGCCGATGATAAATTGAAAGCGATTCATGAAGTGAGAACGAAAATGGTCGGCGGCACCCATTATGCGTTTGAGTTCGAGTTGCAAGATGGCCAAGTCTGGAATGCAATTGTATTGCACAGTGCCCGAGGCGATTACATGATCGAGAGGCACGCTAAGAAAGACGAACTCTGCCCTAAAGAAGGCGAGTCATAAAACCTCGCTTCAAATATAGCAAAGGCGACAGTTACGTCGCCTTTGTTTTATACCGTTTTCGCCTCTATCTTCTCATTCACCTTATCGCAAATGTACTCTCCAATAGGCATTGCAGATGTCGCTGCGGGAGAGGGGGCGTTGCAAACATGCAAGCTTCTTCCACTCTCGGCAAACAAGAAGTCATGAACCAAAGAGCCATCAGATAACACCGCTTGCGCACGAATACCCGCAGGATATGGTTTGAGGTCTTCGACCTTGATACTAGGGCAATATTTGTTGACCAACTTGAGATAGCCCGGCTTCCACCACGAGTTCTTAAACTCATCCAGTCCAGTTTTTAGATGCTTTTGCGTCACCTTCCAGAAACCGGAGAAACTCAGCATTTGCATGGTATCTTGCAGGCTAAAGTTGACCTTATCGTACCCTTCTCGCTTCCAGCCTTGCACCGCATTTGGACCTACGGTCACGCTGCCATCAATCATACGCGTTAGGTGGACACCTAAGAATGGCAAATCAGGGTCGGGAATTGGATAAATAAGATGATTCACCACTTGGTCGTGTTTGCTATCTAAGCGGTAGTATTCACCACGATAAGGGATGATTTGGAAATCGGTTAGAATACCCATCATCTTAGTCATGCGATCCGCCATCAAGCCACTGCAAGTAACCAAGAACTTGGTATTGAGCTGCATGGTTTGACCGTCTGAAATGCAGGTAAGTTGGACTTCTTCATCCCTCTCTTCGGCAGCCACTACTTTGGTTCTCAGGCTGATTTGACCACCGAGCTTTTGGAACTCTTCCGCCATCTGCTCAGTGACCAAACGATAATCGACAATACTGGTGGTTTTGACATAAATCGCGCCCAAGCCTGTGATGTTTGGCTCAGCCAGCTTGAGTTGAACTTCATCAAGTAGCTTTACGTCGATGCCGTTGACATGGCAGCGCTCATAGAGGGCATTCATACGTTCGACTTCTTGCTCATTGGTAGCAACCAGTAACTTGCCACAGTTCTCCACCGGAATATCGTGCTCGGCGCAGAACGAAATGGTTCGCTCTACCCCACGCTTACAAAAATCGGCTTTTAAGCTGCCCGGTGCGTAGTACACCCCAGCATGAATCACGCCGCTATTGTGTCCGGTTTGGTGCTTGGCAAAACCGGACTCTTTCTCAACCAATAAAATGGATTTGTCTGGGTGACGTTGCTGCAGTTGCCATGCTGTCGACACACCAACGATACCGCCACCAACAATGATGTAGTCATAGACTGATTTCATACGACCTCTTATAAAACCGATAGTTGAGATTGTTGCAATTTGAACTTACGACCACTGTAAATAAAAATCGCGACAAATACTGCGCAGCTTGCTACACGAACCAACATTGGGATGTCGTGCCAAACAAGCAATGTACCCACCACAATCAACACAAGACGCATCAGAATGTTTAGTGGACCTTCCAAGTAGCCTTCAATCGCACCAATCAATGCATAGGTACCGATGATGGCAAAGAAGCCCACGGTAATCACCGACGTCACATCCCAACTGACTAAGCCTGTGTAGGCAATAAGTAGCGGCACAAGATACAAACCTTTGGCGATTTTCCACGCCATCAAACCGGTGCGCATCGGTGGTGTTTTTGCAATGGTTGCTGCTGCAAAAGCGGTCAAACACACTGGTGGTGTTACGTTACTGTCTTGCGATAGCCAGAAGATGATGAGATGAGCAGCCAGCAGTGCTAAACCTACCGCTTCCATACCCAAACTTTGCTCTAGTAGGGTTTCCATAAAGTCAGCAGGTACTAGCGCCACCATTTCTTTCGCCGTTTCCAACGCCATTGGTGCATTAAGAAGTTCCAGCTTTTCTGGCGCTGCCAACATAAAGATCGCTTTTGCTTGTTCAGGCAATTGACCTGACACCATCAATTCAAGCAATTGGTTTTCTGCAATCAACTTGTAAAGCGCAGGGGCAGACAGTGTACCCAATACAATATACGCCGCTGTAACGGGTAAACCCATACCTAAAACAAGAGAAGCGAGCGCGATCAGAACGATCATGATGAACAAGTCACCATTCGCCCAGCCGTCGATCATCAATGAGAACGTGTTGCCAATGCCCGTTGTGCTGATCACGTTGATCACCAAACCAATACCCACCAGCAATACCGCGGTTGTCGCCATGTTTTTCGCACCTTGCGAAAGTGCTTCGATGATCGCTTTTGGTCCCATCTTATGCTCTTTCGAAAACCAAGAAGCCACCACCACAGAAATGATCGACAAGCCCGCAGCGTAAGTCGGTGTAAAGCCTTGAACCAACAAAGTAACCAAAACCGCCAGTGGGATAAGGTTGTGCCAACCACTGATCAACACTTTCAGTAAAGATTCATCGCTGGTCGTGATTTTTTGAACGCCGCTGCGTTTGGCTTCGATACGCACAAAGAACGCAACAGACAAGAAATAGATAAGAGCAGGAATGAAAGACACCGCAATGATATCAACGTAAGGAATTTGCGTGTAAGACGCCATGATGAAAGCACCCGCTCCCATCACTGGTGGCATCAACTGACCACCTGTCGACGCTGCAGCTTCAACCCCCGCCGCAAAGCGCGAAGGGAAACCTGCTTTTTGCATTAAAGGAATACTGATAACACCGGTTGAAACCGTATTTGCCACACTAGAGCCAGATACTGAGCCCATCAAACCGGAGCCAATCACCGCAATAAAACCGGGACCACCGATGATTTTGCCAGCCGCAGCACGTGCCACATTGATGATGTAATCACCAACACCTGAGCGAACAAGAAACGCACCAAACAGAATGAACATGAATACGAAAGTCCAACTGATGCGCGAGATAGAACCAAACATGCCCTCAGAAGAATAAAAGCTACGGTAGAGCAAGGTTTCCATGCTCAACCCCGGGAAATGGAAAATGCCTGTCGCCCACTTACCCCAAAGCACAACGTAGCTTAAACACACCACAATCAGCACTGGAATAAACCAACCCATGGTGCGTCGGATCAGCTCAATAACAATCAAAATTGCCATGATGGCAAAGACCCAATCGCTGGTCACGAACTTCACGCCACGCTCATACAGCGCATCTTCGGCATAGGGAATGTAGAGCAAACACGCGACCGCGCCCATAGCAATTAACACATCGATGCCGAGTGCAACCTTACTCTGCTTGAGAGAGATATGAGCCGGATACCAAAGCGCACAAATCACCGCAAAGCCAGCAAAGTGGGTCGCGGAAATCCATAACTCTGGTAACGTCGATAAGGTATTAAACCAAATGTGCAAAGCAGACAAAACCACGCCAAACACTGTGATTGTGGTGGTTACCCACGGAAAATCAGTGCGCGTGGGCAGCTCAAACTTCTGCAATTCCTTTTCTATTGAGTCGCTCATCTCATACTCCAAGCTCTGGCGGCTTTTTCCATCTTTGAAATCGGTAGGGATAAAATGCCCCGAGCCAAAACTCGGGGCGAAGTAGGCATTATTTCGCCATTAGATCTGATGGGATTTCGATGCCCATTTCTTTGTAGTAACGCGCCGCGCCGGGATGAAGAGGCACTGGCAAGCCAGCAATTGCTTTCTCAATCGCCATTGCTTTTGTTGCTTTGTGGATACCTTGTAAGAAAGGCAGGTTCTCGTAGATCGCTTTGGTTAGCTGGTAAACGTCTTCTTCCGAGATATCTTCACGAACAGCCAAGAAGTTTGGCTGTGCAATGGTGGTGATCGGCTTATCTAGACCCGGATACGTGTTCGCTGGGATCTCGTACTTCGTCCATAGGTTGTAGTTACCGTTCGCCTCTTTGATTTGTTCGTCAGTAAACGAAAGAATCGAAATGTCTTTACCCAGCGCAGCAAAAGCTTGAGTAACCGCACCAACAGGTACACCTGCAGGCGTGTTCATACCGTCAATGGTGCCGTTTTGAAGTGCACTCGCACTACCGCCGTAGCCCATGTAAGCAAGATTGAATTTATCAGGGTCTACCTTCAGACCTTTCATGATTTGACGACCCGAGTTCTCAGTACCAGAGTTCTTCTTACCGATAGAGAATTTCTTACCGTCTAGATTGTTCAGATCAGTCACTGTGCCCGTTTTTGCTAAGTTAGAGCGAACAATAAAGTGCTCAACGTTTTGCCACAGCATAGAGACTGAACGCAGTTGTTCTTGACGACCGCTCTTCTCATAAGGACCTTCACCAGACCAAGCCCAAGCACCGTAAAGACCTTGTAGGATCGCGAACTGTGCTTCGTTCTCGTTCAGCAGTTTGACGTTTTCACCAGAGCCCGCAGAGCTGATTGCAGAAAGGGAGAAGTGGTGCTTTGGTGCCAATTTCACTTTGCTTAACGTCGCCAGTGCTACGCCCACAGGGTAGTAAGTACCACCTGTCGATGCCGTTGCAAGAATGTAGCTACGATCCTCTGCCGCAGCGTTAGCAGCAATACCAAAAGAAGTTACAGCGACAGCCAAAGCTTTTACCAGCTTGTTCATTTTCATTATTACTCTCCGTGTAGTCGTTTCACGATTGGGGATTTACATCATGTTAAATCTTTATTAACAACACATTCCCTAGAGCAATTGAAATGCCAACTTTTAACCCTTTGTATTTATTGAACTAAGCGCTGAAAGACATCAAAAATGAGCAAAATCATGCTGATTTGATAGCAAAGCAATGAGCAAGATCTTGCTCATTGAAGAGAAGGAGGTTGCACGCCTAGAGCGCAAAAGGTTAATAAAATGTGATCAAGACAAAATAAATGCACGATAGGCTGATAAGCAATATTTTGCCGATGCAATTTTGGATTGAACTGCAACTAATGAGCGTCTTAACAATAAGAAGAAAAAGCGCATCATTCTAAACTGCTCACTTTATCAGCGGAGGTTTATAGCCTAAACGACTACAAATAGCACAAAAATACAGCAAAACAAGCCATGTTACAGAATTGATAAGTCATTTATTCTAATTTTGAATTAAAAAAGCAGTTCGATCCACCAGTTAAGAAACAAACATTGACCGTATCAACTTATTTTCTACTTCGGGGTTGTGCCAATAGCCCTATGTTCGTTAGGGTAACAACACGCCAAGGCAAACGTATTCCTTGGTGCTTTTTTGTCATTAAGGATCACTCATGTCAGCAACTGCGCAATTACAATTCGCTTTAAAACGCCCATCTGGCGTTGCTGCTGCGATCCTCCTGCTCTCTCTGAAACTGATTCAGAGCTGACAGGTTATATCTAAACTTTCTGTCAGCTTGAGAAGAAGCTGACGGGAACACCACATACTCCTCCCATTCCTTTCAGTTTCTTCCAAGCGAAACATAAGAGGAATAACAATGTTAAGCGCACGCAATATCGCCGCTTTGGGCTTCATGACTTTCGCCATGTACTTAGGCGCGGGTAACCTGATCTTCCCTCCATTTTTGGGTTATCAAGCAGGTGAAAACTTTCTGAGCGGGATGTCTGGCTTCCTCTTAACGGGCGTAGGTCTGCCTGCAATGGCGCTGGTGATGGTCGCTATCGTAAACGGTTCAGACAAATTAACCGCCGCCCTACCTAAACCTTTGGCGACCAGTTTTTGGGTGATGGTATTTATCGTGATTGGCCCTGCATTCGTGATTCCGCGCGCAATTACCGTGGCTTACCAATTCAGCTTTGCGCCAATGTTTGGTGATGCAGCTTTGGTGCCTTTCACTATTGCCTTCTGTGCTATCACCATTCTATTTGCCCTATATCCGGGTAAGTTGGTCGACAACCTAGGCAAGATCTTAACGCCTGCATTGATGGCTATCTTAATCATCATGTCTGTGACTGCTTTGGTTTCTCCTGCAGGCGAGCTAACTGCCGCAACGGGACCATACGTATCTGGTGCATTTGCTGAAGGCTTGACTCAAGGCTACATGACAATGGACGCGCTAGGCTCTATCGGTTTTGGTTGGATTATTTTCCGTGCGATTCGCAGCATGGGTGTGGATTGCCCGAAAGCCACCGCAAAATACACGCTAATCGCAGCTTTGATGTACGCGGTTGCCATGGCATTTGTTTACATCTCATTGGCTTACATTGGTTCGACGAGCTCGTACTTGGGTTCTGAGTTCAGCAATGGTGGCGACATCTTAACGGCATTCACCTTCAGCCACTTCGGCGCATTTGGTTCACTATTACTTGGTGCCGTGATGGTATTGGCGTGTTTGACTACTGCTATCGGCGTAACCACCGCAGGCAGTGAGTTCTACGACAACACTTTCAGCAAAGTGAACTACAAAGGCTGCGTTATCACGACCATGGTATTGGCAGGTTTGATCGCCAACGTAGGTCTGGAGCAACTATTGGCTATCACATTGCCAGCGGTTGTGGCGCTTCACCCAGTAGCAATTGCGTTGATGATCATGGCACCAGTGCGCAACAAGATGTCGCAAATCATGGTCGTCGCGACGGCGTTCACTGCTCTAACGTTTGGTTGTGTTGATGCGCTGCACATCCTAGGTTACATGCCAGATTCCACCGATGAGTGGATGGGTAATTACATGCCTCTGTACAATGACTTTGCTAGCTGGATTATGCCTAGCGTATTTATGATGATTGTTGGTCTGCTGTTTACGACGAAAACCAACCAAACCGAACAATTCGAGCTGGTAAATGAATAGCCGTTTAACATAAGACATCACTCAATAAGTAAGTTAATATGTAGTTCGCTTATTGATATCAGGCAAAGGAGTTGCCTGAACTATGGATTGATGTGGAGCGCTTATGGACAATCAGTATTTAGACATCAGAACGCTCAACTTTATCGTTATTCTGTTCTCTTGCATTTACTCAATCAGTCTACTTTGTTACCAATACACACAGAAAAAAATCAAAGGCTTAAAGACTTTTTCTCTCTCGCTGTTATTTATTGGTTTTGGGCCTTTTTTACTGGGATTTAGAGGCTCCGCACCAGATTGGCTTACCATCGTCATAGCTAATACGCTCATATTAATCGGCTTCTTGCTTACGCTTTACAGCGTAAGCATTTTTCGTCAATTCCCTCTAAAACTGGCCCACTCACTCGCTTTTTTAACGCCCATTTTCAGCGGTTCGTTTTATTATTTCACCTTCCATGACCATTCAATTAAAAGCCGCATCATTTACTTAAGTGTTTATATCTGCATCGTTACGTTTTTTAGTGGGATCGCCATGCTGAAAGGCACCAAGCAAGACCAAAAACTCCCAACCATAGTGATGGCGTGCTCCTTCTTTTGCTTCAGTATTTTTATGGGCTTCAGAGCACTTTGGAGCGCTTTCGCCAATGAAGTGCCAAATTTTATGACCGCAGGTTTTATCCACCAGATGACGTTTTTACTTAGCATCTGTCTGATTGTCGCTATGAGCTTTAGCATGTTGTGGCTAATTAATGGCCGCTTGATACAGTCAATCAATGATCTCTCACATTTAGACGCCCTCACAGGGCTTCATAATCGTCGCGCGATGGAAGAAATTGTTCCAAATCTTGTTAATCAAGCGCACAAACGGAAGCAATCAATAAGCATCATCATGACCGACATGGACGAGTTCAAAGCGATTAATGATCACTATGGCCATACGGTAGGCGATTCCGTCATGGCTACGATTGCCGCTATCTTTAAGAAACACCTCCAAGAGTCAGCTTGCACAGTACGATTTGGTGGTGATGAGTTCATGATTGTTTTACTTGAAAAAGCACAACGCGCCAAAATTGTTGCCGAGCAAATTCGCCTGGCGGTGGAAACTGAAGCCTCATTACAGTCATTCGAAAATGAGATCACCATGAGCTTTGGAATCAGTGAGTTATCTGAGGGACAATCGCTTCACGAGGTCGTTGCTGAAGCAGACGAAGCGCTGTATAGCTCTAAACATACGGGCAGAAACCAAGTCACCTTGTTTGGAGAAGGGAAAGGCCTAACTTATAAGTTTGTCCCAACTCCCTCGAAAAGCGCATAATCATATTTGTGACGCCCATAGCGGTAAGTCAGCTTAAAAATTGCGTTAAGTATAATCAGAGCGATTTAAACCAAACTTTTGCATTTTTTGGTTAAGGGTTCGACGTGGTAAATCCAACTCCTGCATCACTTCATTGATGCGTCCGTGATGCCTGACCAATGAATCATGCAGCACCTTGCGCTCAAAATTATGTAATTGAATAACCAGTGGAACACCCACTTGCGTCTCCTCCGTGGTTGACGAAGGACGGCTAGAGAGAATTTCCATCACAGATACCGTTTCATCCAAAGCAAAACGCATAGCCACGTTTCGCAGCTCTCGAACATTCCCAGGCCAAGCGTAGGAAAGCACTGCGTTTCTGTCGGCATCACTCAATGGTCTGGTTTCAGGGTTAGTTTGCAAGGTGAAGTGCTCAAACAAAATCAGTGAATCTTCTTCTCTCTCCCTGAGTGGCGGCAAATAAATTTGCGCGACGTTGAGCCGATAGTATAAATCTTGCCGAAACTCTTCATGATCATTGAGATCTTCTTTCGCAGCCGCGATCACTCGTAAATCAACGCCGATCTGCTGATTCCCCCCCACTCTTTCAACGGTATGCTCTTGAAGCGCCCGCAGCACTTTCACCTGCATGGACAACGGCATGCTTTCTATCTCGTCAAAAAACAACGTGCCTTTATCGGCGTATTCCAATTTGCCGATGCGTCGTTTGTTTGCACCAGTGAACGCCCCAGCTTCGTGACCAAACAACTCACTCTCGAAAAGGTGTTCTGGAATCGCACCACAGTTTATCGGCACAAAGTGATGAGGTTTTCTTTGGCTTTCATTATGTAAACTGGTCGCTACCAGCTCTTTACCACAACCCGTTTCACCGTAGATGATCACGTTAGTATCGATTTTCGCCAATTTCGCAACTTGCTCGCGTAATTGCTGCATCACTCGACTTTGACCAATGAGCACCTCTTCTAAACCACTCACGCTAGCTAGATACTCTTGGCGGTGAAGCGTCGATGTTTGCGCGCGATGGCTCTCGACCGCATCTGTGACACGTTGAGACAAACGCTCCGGCTGGAAAGGTTTTTCAATAAAATCAAACGCGCCGTTTTGTAGCGCATTCACCGCCATATCCACATCACCATGACCAGTAATTAGTATCATTGGTGTTGGAATGTGATTCGCAATAAGGCTCTCTAAAATCGAAATTCCATCAGTATCTGGCAAACGAACATCACTAACTATCGCATCAAACTCTTGGTTCAGAATGGCGGTTTTACCTTCCTCCCCCGAGCTAAAAGCTATGACGTCAAACCCCGCCAATTGCAGCCATTGGCTTGTTGCTTGACGAACGATGTCATCATCTTCAATTAGGGCGATACGCGGAATGTCGTCAAAAGTCATGAGTTACTGCCTGATCGGTGATAGAAGTCTTTGCTAAAGTTAGCAAAAACCATTCTATAGAAAAGGAGTTAGATCCCACTTCTTAATCACAATTCTTTAACATCCAATCGGTTAAGCGCACTCTTTCACTACCAACTACGATAACTATGTTCAGCCAAACGGAGCTCGTATGCAGCGCACTAAGAATGGGAAAATGTGGCTAACCGCCGTATTGATCAGTACGCTGGTGATCTTTTTCTACGGTGCTAGCCGAGAGGTGGCCCATCAATGGCTGAGCGTCCAAACTCAACAAGAAGCACAACAGAAACTCCTCGACTACATTGGTGAAGTCCGCCGAGCATTAAAACGTTTCTATCACCTTCCCTATCTCGTCACGAATAACCCAGAAACAATTGCGTTTGTGAAAGGCAATTTAAACTACTACGAGCCACTTCAAGCACAACTGACACAGCTCGATAAAGCCGCGAATACAGAGGGTTGGTTGATACTTTCAACCTCGGGAGAAGTGTTGGTATCGAGTCTGATCGATGAACGGTTCAGCCGCTCTGACCGCCGTGCAATTGTCGAACAAATACAACGTCAGGGAGAAGGCGTCTCACTGGTGAATAAAACAAAAGGTTCTAGTCCGCTTTACTACCTCTCTGCACCAATTTTTGATGGTTTGGAGATAGCGGGCATCGTTGTTGTTCAAATCAACCTGAGTTTGCTAACGGAGCAGACCATCACCAGCCAAGACATCATCACGCTACAAAATCGCCATCAACGCTTCTTCCTCTCCAGCAGCACAAACTATAACGCCGACTGGTTTAATGAACCGAATAACCAAGTCAAAGTCGAAACTCAAACGCTGTATGACAATACGGTGATTCATTTCTGGACTCTCAATCAGCAGCGCTACTTTGCACACACAGTAAAGCTGGACGACTTAAACTGGTTTGTCAGTTACCTTATTCCGACCAAACCTGTTCAGCAAACGATTAGTGTCATTGGATGGAGCATCGCAGCGCTCCTCCTGCTCCTTATCCTGTTGGTCATCATTGGTTTACAGCGTCGACAAAAACATCTCAATCAGCAGCGTATTCAAGCCTTACTAGAAGAATCGCAACGCCGGCTTAAACAGATGATCAATAAAACACATGTTGGTTTGTTGTTGATTGATGAACAAGGTCTATTGTTCGACCTCAACCCAATGGCAAAACGCCTTTTTTGTCTTCCTGAAAGTGTGAATCGTCATACCTTCGCCTGGGAGTTATTTGATGCGGGTAATTCAAATTCGACCACACTCACTTTGCTTAGAGATCTGCCAAAGCATAAGGAACTAGCAGAGATTAGCGCTGTAGAAACCATTGCCAGACGCAGCGATGGAAGCGTCTTTCCTGTCCTATTTTCTCTGACCAGTTTTCCATGGCATGGCGAGCAGTATTTCCTTGCGACGATCATCGATATCAGCAAGCGGAAAAAAGCCGAGCAATCACTGCAACAGGTCAACCAAGAACTGGCGCAGCGGGTAGAAGAGCGAACTCAAGCGCTAAAAGAAGCGCAAAGCCAATTAATTGAATCGAGCAAAATGGCAGCCCTAGGTCGCATGTCGAGCGCACTCACTCATGAGCTCAATCAGCCACTAACAGGCTTGCGAACCCTGCTCACTACAAACGAGCTGCTAGCGGAACGTGGCGAAACCGAGATGATGAAAGCCAACAATGTCTTAGTACAGAAACTGATTGATCGCATGGCAAGCATGACCAGTCAGCTAAAGACATTTGCTTACAACAAGCCTGAAAGACTACAAGAGATTTCCCTCACAACCGCTTTAGAAGAAACCCTACGAGTCTATCAATCTCAATTAGAGAACGTTGACGTGCGTGTACGTGTTCCTCACGATTTACCTAACATCATGGGTGAAGAACAACGACTACTTCAAGTGCTCGGCAATCTTGTGTCAAACGCATTGGATGCAATGGACCAAACCGACAATCCGCAGCTGAGTTTGATCGTCAATCCAACAGAAAATCAAGTTGAACTGCTTGTCAGTGATAATGGCTGCGGCGTATCAGATGAGATGCTTGAATCCATGTTCGAACCATTCCAAACCTCAAAGAAAATTGGTAAAGGTTTAGGACTCGGTTTAGCGATCACGGCTAATAATATGCGTGACATGGGTGGCAGTATTTCTGTGCGCATAAACCACTCCAAAGGCCTTTCCTTTGAGCTTATTTTTATAGCTGCCTAGAAAGCAATCAATAACCACATATTTTTGCTCAAATATATTTACAAGATAATTGATAAGAGCGTCTAAATAATGAGACAATTTACATAAGTTGCATAAGCAGACAGAAACCAACGTCTGCACACCTATAACAATGCAACTGTAAATCCGATCTATTCAATTGCTTCGGCAACAAAAATATAAAGTAACAATGGAAACGTTATGAACAAATTAGCTTTTGCAGTGGCTAGTGCACTAACCGTGCTTTCAACACAATCAATTGCGGCACCATACGTCGCAGATGCTCGCAGCCATGCGATGGGTAACACTGGTGTGGTTTCAGCAGATTACCTAACAGCCCCACTTCACAACCCTGCTCTTGGTGCGTTATACCGTGAAAACGATGATGTCGGCCTACTTCTGCCTGCATTTGGTATCAATGCGAATGACAAAGATGAAGCGCTTACCACTGTCGAAGATGCGCAAGACCTGTACGATCGCATTAAAGGCATGCCAACACCTGCAGATGAGGCAGAAATGTCTCGCTTACTAGATAAGCTCGATAATAGTGCTCCAGTAGCAATCAACGGTGGTCTAGGTCTGGCTATCGCAATCCCGACTCGCCATGTTTCAATCAACCTATTTAGTACAGGTTACGTTGAAGTGATCGCGGCTCCAGACATTGCTGATTCTGGTACGGTAGAGCAGCGCTACCTGAACTCAAACGTTGAGCTAGTGGCATTTGGCACTGCTGAATACGGCGTTTCATTTGCACGCAACTTTGAGCTAGGCGGCCAAAACATCGCGTTTGGTATCTCTCCTAAATACCAACAATTGATGACCTACTCTCAGCGCACTTCTCTAGATGATTTTGATGTCGAAGATTACGATAAGAGTGAAGTATCAAAGAGTGCCTTCAACATGGATCTAGGCATGGCGTGGCACAAAAATGCATTCCGCGCTGGTATCACTATTAAAGATCTGTTCAAACAAGACATCGATACAGAACTTGGCGGGTACACTTACGAACTCACCCCTCAAGCAACTGTAGGTCTTGGTTATGCAAGCGACTACGTTTCATTTAGCATTGATGCCGACTTAACCAAGCAAAAACGTTTCAAAGAACTAGCAGACGACACTCAATTTGTTCGAGTTGGTATTGAAGGCAATGCTTGGGGTTGGGCACAACTACGAGCAGGTTATGAGATGGATCTAGAAGATACTTTAGAAAACTCAATTACTGCAGGTATTGGCATCAGCCCATTTGATGTCGTTAGCTTAGACATCGCAGGCTCTTATGCTGGTGAAAACCAACTAGGTGCAGCAGCAAACCTAGCATTTACTTTCTAAATGTTATCTCCAGCCTTGCATAAGCGGGGCTGGAACTCTATTTCCAACTATTCTGATTTACCCCCCTTCCGATTAAAAAAATACCAGTTGAGCCATATTCTCCCGAAGCTTGAGAAAAACACGATCTCAATATCAGAATCCCTCTTTGACCTACACTATTCTCAAATACAGAAAACACATATTTCAAAACAATAAAGAGTGAGAAACATGATTAAGTTTCCTGAACATTTTCTTTGGGGCGGTGCCATTGCTGCTAACCAAGTAGAAGGGTCGTACAACCTTGGGGGTAAAGGGTTATCGACTTCGGACATGCTGCCAAACGGTATTTTGAGTCCGCATCAAACCCGTGAAGAGCGTACGCCGGGTATCAAAGACCTGGCAATTGACTTCTACAATCGCTACCCAGAAGACATTGCGCTGTTCAAAGAGATGGGATTTAACTGTCTACGCCTGTCTTTGGCGTGGAGCCGCATCTTCCCGAACGGTGACGAGCTAGAACCGAACGAAGAAGGTTTGGCGTTCTACGATAAAATTTTTGATGAGCTAGCGAAGCACGATATCCAACCTTTCGTGACCTTATCTCACTACGAAATGCCTTACGCACTGGTTGAAAACTACGGCGGTTGGGGCGATCGTCGCGTGATCGAATTCTTCGAACGTTATGCTCGCACCGTGCTTGAACGCTACAAAGATAAAGTGAAGCTGTGGTTAACGTTCAACGAAATCAATATGTCTCTGCATGCGCCATTTACTGGTGTCGGCTTGCAAGAAGACGCTAACGAACAAGACATTTATCAAGCGATTCACCACCAGCTAGTCGCAAACGCGAAAGCGGTAAAACTGTGTCAGCAAATCGTACCAAACGGCAAGATTGGTAACATGCTGCTTGGCGCAATCAACTACCCATATACTTGTAACCCTGATGATGTGTTAGCCGCCATGCATGAAAACAACAAGTGGTTGTTCTTCGGTGATGTGCAGACTCGTGGTCAGTACCCAGGCTACATGAAACGTTACTTCCGTGAAAACGGCATTGAAATACAAATGGAAGCTGGCGACTTAGAAGAAATTGCATCGGCCAGTGTCGATTTTATTTCCTTCAGCTACTACGCAAGTGGCTGTGCGAGTGCCGATCCGCAACAAAAAGAAGTGGGTAACATCGTCGATAGCGTACCAAACCCATACCTTGAAAAGAGCCAATGGGGCTGGTTGATCGATCCAAAAGGCCTGCGCGTTTTGCTTAACTTCCTTCACGATCGTTACCAAAAGCCGCTATTTATCGTCGAGAATGGCTTAGGCGCTCGCGATGAATTCGATGAAAACGGGGAAATCCAAGACGATTATCGAATTTCATACCTTAATGATCATTTGGTTCAAGCACACGAAGCGATTCTTGATGGCGTTGAGTTGATGGGCTTCACCAGCTGGGGGCCTATCGACTTGGTGGCTAACTCAACAGCCGAAATGAGCAAGCGTTACGGTTATATTTATGTCGATCGTCATGATGATGGGCAAGGAACGCTAGAGCGTAAACGCAAGAAGAGCTTCTACTGGTATCAAGACGTGATTCGTACTTCAGGCGGTTCATTGAAAAGCTAAGCCTGTTGTCTGGATATAAAGTGCGACTAGGCATTCGCCTAAACCATCAAGCCCTGCATTTGCAGGGCTTGAATTTTAAGGTGTTAATGCATTTAGAGATTAAACTGCAATCTCTCCACCGTCTTCACGTCGAATGACAACCGTCGCCGCTCGTGGACGCACAGAAACACCAGCAGGCGTTTCTTCGGCGGCATCTTCACTGTATGGCCAGTTGCCTGGGTGCTGAATATTCACAAACAATGATTTGTAATCAGGGCTGATAGTAAAGCCTGTCACTTCACAACCATTTGGTCCAACAAAGAAGCGTTTAAGCTCCGCTTGGTTATCCGCACCAATCACTGCTTGGTCACCATTCTCATCTGTTAGCTTAGATGGCACAACGGCCAACATTTGATCATTAGTGTAAGACGTAACTTCATCTGCGCCGTTATCGGTCTGAATCCACAAAATACCACGGCCATCAAACGCTAATCCGTCAGGGCTAGCAAACTGGTTTAGCTCATTCAGGCCAGAACGGTTGGTATCTGCATCACCATTTGCTGGCGAACCAAAGACAAAAATATCCCAAGTAAAGTCTGTAGCTGAAGCCCCTTCATCCCAACGAATAACGTGACCAAACTTATTATTCAAACGTGGGTTCGCAGGATTGGTTTCATCTGTACGGCGCGTATTGTTCGTCAATGTTAAGTAAACCGAACCTGTGAATGGATCAACCGTACACCACTCTGGGCGATCCATTGGGGTTGCCCCAACGAGGTCAGCCGCGCCTGCCGTATTAATGATAATTTCAGCCAATGAGTTAAAGTGCTCCGCTAACGTACCACCAGATTTTGTTACGCTATCAAGCGTCAACGGCAACCAAGTACCTGTACTGTCTTCATTGAAACGCGCAACATAAAGTGTGCCTTCGTCCATGTACTTATCGCCTGTCGCTAGGCGGTTTTCCGAGTTTGCATCTGCTGGATCCCACGATGCCGCAGATTCAAATTTGTATAGGTACTCAAAGCGAGAGTCGTGACCAGAGTAGAATACCACTGGTTTGCCTTCTTCAAGCTTACCAAACGTACAGCCTTCGTGACGGAAACGACCTAGTGCAGTACGCTTTTTCGCACGCGAGTTTTGCGTGTAAGGGTCAATTTCGACGATGTAACCGTGACCATTGGCTTCATTACGGTAATCATCCATTGCACTTGCTCCTGTTGGAGCCACGTTAAAGCGAGAGAACTCATCGAGACGCTCTTCTGCATTTCCTGCAAGTGTTTCCCACAAGTAGCGTGTGCTTTGGTCATCAACACCAATGCGATCTTGTTCTTCTGTACGAGTCCCGGCGTTAACAAAGTAACCTGGCCAGTTCTCTTCACAAGTTAAGTAAGTGCCCCATGGCGTGTAGCCGTTGCCACAGTTGTTTAACGTACCACGTGCTTGGCTGCCATCTGGCGAGAAACGAGTGACGGTTAGTGACGTGTGCGCCACTGGGCCAGATAAGTCCATTGCTGTCGCACCAGTGTAACGGCGGTTTAGTGGATCAGTATCGACTAGCTTCCACATGTTATTTTCAAGCTGAATACGAACCACTGACACACCGTGCGCGTTAATCTCTTTACGCACTTCATCTACAATGGTACGTACGCCATTTTCAACCGTCGGACCGTTTGGATGCAGTGCTGATGTATCAATGTACTCGTGGTTAATACATAGTAAGCCATCTGTGGTGCTATCGTTCAATGGGAAAAAATGCATGCCGTCATGGTGCATGCCTAGCGCATTTAACTGATCGGTACTGGTGTTGGTACCATCATTTTGCCATGCGCTGCCTTGTGCATTAAGTGGTGTTCCCCAAGGTACCAATACTTGTGCGGTGTAGCCTTGTGGAATTGAAACGGCGTCAGTGAGTGAGCCAGGGATAGATTCAAAGTTAAGAACGGCTTTAGATACGCCCGAGCCACTGCTTACTGTACTTCCTGAGTCAGACGAATTACAACCAGCCAATCCGAAAGCACCAAACGCTGTCATCGCACTGATACCTAAACCACCTTTTAGAATGCTGCGTCGAGATAGGCTCGCTTCTAATACTTCTTCAAATGGTTTGTTTTCACTTTGGTTATAACGCGTCGCGTCAAAGGTTTCCTTGCTCATTTTTACTTTCCCGATCTTATAGTTTAATTAATAAATAAGTGATTAGTTGAACGGCAAGAAGTTTGGAGAAGAAAAATGACAAAAGTGCTTAAAACATATGAAACTTGTGTTTCAGCAGTGCAGCAAACTCAGCAGCGTTACCAATTGAGCAATTAAGTTTTGGTCACATAATCACCAACTGTATCGCTTCATTCTGATTTTACTTGGGCTAAAGTGTGATAGAAGGTATAAGGTGTACGAATTCAAATCATCTACGAGAGATAATCATGAAATTAGACAAGATCGATAACAAGAGCCGTCGTATCCGTAAAAAGCTGTTCTTAGGTGAGTTCGCAATCCTAGGTTTCGAGATCAGCTGTGAAACAGACATCAACGACTTCGACCGTTACGATGCATTCGTTGATGACTTTATCGACTACATTGATGGGCTTGGCCTTTGCTTCGGCGGCGGTGGTCTAGAACTGTTTGAAGGCTTCCTATGCTCTACTGACCGTTACGGCAGTGCTACTGAAGAGCAAAAAGCACAAGTTATTGCATGGTTAGAAGCACGTCCAGAAGTGAAAAGCGCAAAAGCTGGCGACTTGGTTGACGCAAACTACCTGTAAGTAACAGAGTCATACTGACAATAATAAAAAGCTGGTCTCCGGACTGGCTTTTTTACTTTTGGAAGTGTGTGATAGTAAAAGTAGAGTGCTTGGAGGTTGTGCGGAGTGAATGTGATTGTGGCGTTTTTGAGCTGGCAATCAGCGGGAAACGGCGTTCCACTGCCAGCTCGTGCCTTTAGGTATCATTAACTATGATTTTTTAGCTGGTGCGTCTTTCGTGTCTTTCCAGTATTGAATACGCACACGATGTAGCTGAGCTCTTCTAGTCTTTTTCATAGTAAAATCCCTCATCTTATATAAGTAACGCTCCTTATGGAGCTTATTGTCTAAGGTCGAATCCCCTTCAATCTATAAGGGAACCAATTATTTAACCGTGACCAATTTCACAACATAATGATAATTACCGATTTCTTGCAGTCATCTTTGGCTAGTAAACGGCGTATTATCTCTCTGACACGGTTAACTTACTCACCAGATATGACAGAAAAATGGCAATCAAGTTCCCTATATTATCTGTCACTGAATCTTAATAATGATTCCTGAAAAATTTTGCAAGTAAGATATCAATTGCCCATCACTTTCAGCCGAGTAACTCTTTTCGCGTTCGTGATCGCAGTTGTGTGCGACCCAATTAAGGCTGGATTCGCTGCTGATATTGCTGACGGTACTCGCGTGGCGTAAGCCCTTTATACGTTTTGAAGTGACGATTAAACAGGGCTTGGTTTCGATACCCTACTCTCTCAAACACAATTCCAATCGGCAAAGGCGTTGATTGCAGCAAATCTGCGGCATGATTGATCCGCAATTTCATTAGGCGTTGGCTAAACGGCTCTTTAAAGTGCTTTTGAAACAATCTTGTGACCGCACTTTCACTCAGCGATAAGTAGTTCGCCAAGTCTGCGAGCGTCACTTTGCTAGCAAAGTGACGCTCGAGATACACGTTGACACTTGCCACTCGTTCTCTTTCCTGTAATTCGTGTTCACTCATCGATAAATAAGAGTGAGTCATCAGTGTTTTCGCTCCTTCATCGTGAGCAATCAGAGACAAAACATGGAGAAATCTCGAGAGTTGCTCCATTGCAGGAAACGTCATGAGCTCATGCAGAAGATCCACAACGTGCTGAGTTGTCCGCTCAGAAAACACCACACCTTTGTTGGCCGCCTTTAAAAGCGGATCAAGCTTTCTAAGCTCTGCGCAATAGAACATCAAATTGGCAATCCACTCACGCTTAAACCAGATCACATGAGTCTCGCACTTGCTCTCGACCAATGTGGAATGAATAGAGTGAGGCACACCTGGAGCGATCAATAGCATTTGGTTGTGAGTCACTTCTAATTCGTGATGACCAATATGCAAACTGCCAGTGAAGTGGCGATGGATGACTAATTCAAACACATCATCGTGAAAATGGAGATCGTACTCTTTTTCTGGCTCATCAATGCGACGATAGCGCCAAGAAAAACCTGGTCTTTGTGGTACTTTTTCGATGTGTGCCATTGGCTACTCCACAAAATAGTATTGTTTCACGCTCAAATAATATCAGTATTGCCAGCTTAATCTTCATCACGCCGAAATAGTATTGATATTAAGCGGCATACTATCAACTTTGTGTCGTCACGCTCCTTATTGTTGCCTTGAAAGACAAGATAACTAAGGAGGCTTTCATGAGTCACTTCACTGTCAAGCTACGCCAAGTCCTGCACAAAACACGTGATGAATGGGCAACATTCGCCATCAAAGAAATGGAAATTCCACCTAATACTATCGCCAAATTTTATGGCTACAAATCGAGTTGTGATCTTGAGCAAATTCTTAAACAGGATGAAAACGACACCAATTCGGACATTTGCTCGACACCTTGTGCGAGATCTCTTACAAGCAATGTAAGTAAAACGACCATCATTGACTAAGACAAAATCGAAAAATTAACATAAGCCATTGAAAATTATCATTTATATCATTTCAAACAATATTCGCTGCCAAAGTTTTTTTACCTAGCTAATTGAGAGTAATCAGCAAAACATCAATACTGATTGTGTCGACAGGATGTTGGCGGGAACAGGAAAAAGCCTAATGGACTAGGTATCTTCAGGATGAAGATTTGGTAGCTTAGGATGAGTTATCAGCAAGGATGTAGTTAAGCTCTAGGATAGAGTTCGCCCGTCAGGATGATAGGCAAGAATGGACACCGCTAGGAAGGCGATGAACAAGGAACTCGGTTAAAGGACTTAACCACAATCAAGGATAGATGCAGGGAGCACCTATAGTAGCCGGATTGCTGCGAAAAAGAATAAGCCCCGTCTGGGAAACCAGGCGGGGTTTTATTTTGTCTGCTATTTATTATTCGCGAGGCACCCGATTCTCTTGCGTCGATTTATTTCGTGCCGTGCTATCATTTTCTCTACGTCTTTCAGCAAGCTCACAGCAAATCTCACATTATGCTTAATCCTGTTTGGTTACATACATTTAAGACATTGATTGAAGTCGGTCATTTCACACAAACGGCAGAAAAACTTTTTATGACCCAACCTGGTGTCAGCCAACACATCAAAAAGTTAGAGCAAAGTTGTCAGCATGCGCTGATCAAACGTGAAAACAAAAGCTTCGAATTAACAGAGCAAGGTCGGATTGTTTACGCCTACGCGCTGGAGTTAGAAGAAAGAGAGAAAGCGTTGCTCGAAGAACTCAGTTTTGATGATGCATTTTCAGGTCACTGTAAACTGGCCTGTTCTGGCGCAATGGCATTGATGCTGTATGGCCCTCTTTTAGAAAAGCAAAAACAGCACCCAGGCTTATCGCTGCATTTAGAAGCCGCACCCAATCACTCGATTCTCAATGCAATAACGGAAGGAAGCATTGATATTGGAATCGTAACTGATGTTCCTCACAAAGGTTTATTTCACAGTGAAAGAATTGGTAAGGAGCAGTTGTGCTTAGTCCTACCTAATCAATACCGCGAAAGGCAGATAACACCACAACTCTTGCACGACTGTGGTGTCATTGCCCATCCTGATGCCAAGCACTACATGACGCTGTTTTTTGACCAATGCGCGGAACAAGAGCTCCAAGAAATTAAGATGAGCGATTTACCATTATCCGGCTACGTGAATCAATTAAGCCAAATTTTACTGCCTGTGAGTAAAGGACTCGGCTTCACCGTGCTGCCTCAAAGTGCTGTCGACAATTTCCCACAAAAAGATACCTTGCACATCGCACAACTGAAAAACACCGTGTGTGAAGAGTTATTTTTAGTTCGCAAACGCAGCCGTGTTCTGCCACTGCGCTATCAAACAATTAAAGATGTGTTATTGGACGTCATCACAAACTCAAAACAAACTACAGAATAGCCTAACGTTTTAAACTCGTCGTAATCCGTTTGCTTAAAAAAGTCCACAGACAACTTCCGGCTTACGACGCTGAGAATGCCCGATGATTCAACAAATTATTTTTGTCGTAACGACGAGTTTTTTTCGTTTTCTTCTCGCGAGAAAAAAACCTAAGGTGCGCACCTCTAACGAAGTGGTTGTCCAACCACACATCTAAATCGTTGAAGTCAGTAGGTAATATCACCTAAATATCACATACCTGCTGCATTCTATACTCTATACTTATATTTTTAATTTGGTACTGACTTACTAAGGAATTGCCATGCGTATTGCTATTCTCTCTCGTAATGAGAATTTATATTCAACCATGCGCCTAAAACAGGCAGGTGAAGAGCGTGGACATCAAGTAGACGTCATCGATACTCTGCACTGTTATATGGACATTACGAGCAACAACCCTAAGATCCGCTATAAGGGTGAAGAATTGCCACAATACGACGCTGTGATTCCTCGCATCGGTGCATCCATCACATTCTACGGTACCGCGGTTGTACGTCAGTTTGAAATGATGGGCACATTTTGTGTCAACGAATCGGTCGCGATCAGCCGCTCTCGTGACAAATTACGCTCGTTGCAACTGTTATCGCGTAAAGGCATCGGCTTGCCGCGCACTGGCTTTGCTCACCACCCTGATAACATTCAGGACGTGATCAAAAATGTTGGTGGCGCACCTCTAGTGATTAAATTACTAGAAGGCACTCAAGGCATCGGTGTTGTGCTTGCTGAAACCAACAAAGCAGCAGAAAGCGTGATCGAAGCATTCATGGGGTTGAAAGCAAACATCATGGTGCAAGAGTTCATCGAAGAAGCTAAAGGCGCAGACATACGTTGCTTTGTTGTCGGTAATAAAGTGATTGCAGCGATGAAGCGCCAAGCGAAAGAAGGCGAGTTCCGCTCTAACTTACATCGCGGCGGCTCTGCACAGTTAGTGCGACTAAGCAAAGAAGAACGCGCTACTGCGATTAACGCGGCAAAAGTCATGGGGTTAAACCTATGCGGTGTAGATATCCTTCAATCTAAAAACGGCCCAGTGGTAATGGAAGTGAATTCTTCACCAGGTCTTGAAGGTATCGAGCTCGCTACAGAAAAAGACGTTGCTGGTATGATTTTCGACTTTATCGAGAAAAACGCAAAACCACACGCAAACCGTACTCGTGGTAAAGGTTGATAATTGTTTGAGTGAGAGCCTGCTTAGTAGGCTCTCGTATTACTCATCGCTAGGATGACACTATGAATCAGAAAATGATCATTGGGAACGCCGAAGCTATTTGCTTACCTGAGTTAGGGATTACTCACCTTGAAGCGCGCATTGATACGGGCGCACAAACCTCTTCATTGCATGTAGATAACATTGATTGCTTTGAAAAAGATGGTCAGTCTTACGTTGCATTCGATCTACACCCGGATGTTTATCATTTAGAACAAGTGGTTCGCTGCACAGCGAAGCTAAAGGCAAACCGTAAAGTTAAATCTTCAAACGGTACCTTTGAGCATCGCTGCGTTATCACCACCATGCTGCGCATGGGTGACAAACAATGGCCAATCGACATTACGTTGACCAACCGTGAAAAAATGACTTACATGATGCTGTTAGGTCGTCAGGGCATGGCAGACAAAGTGCTGGTAGACCCTAGCCAATCTCATTTATTGGCATCTTAACCCCGTAGCTTCAGATGAGTGATCGAGCGTCTTTGTTGAGCATCACTCATCTGGCTTTATCTTCGTCTACTTCCTGCGAAATAGCGCAAACAACAAGCCCTTAGCTTTAACCTTTGTGACGCGCCAATGGGTCATCGGCTTAGTCGGCGCAGTATGCAGAATGTGCTGATACGCTTTCTCATCAAAAGTCACCTCTCCCCCGTGCGCCAAAAGCAAACATTGCGGATCCATCTCAAACACACGCTTTAATGATTGGCGATATTGGTTTGGATGAAATATGGGAAACGGCGCAATCAGGTGTTTCTTAACTTGCACCATCAAATCCGCCACATACAATACATCTTGTTCAGAATGATAAACCGACAAATCTCTATCGGTATGTCCCTGCGTTTCTAGTACCTGCCAATCATCAAACCCCGGAATACACTCACCATCGATGAGTTCGATATCGGGCTTTAACTTGCGCGAATACCACAGGTTTTGCTTTGGTTTACGCATCCGGTTCGCCATCCAGCGCGCTAACATCAAATCGGTCAAATGCATTAGCCAACCGTCTACACCGCTATACCACTGGCTCTCTCGCTTTGCGGCCAATAGTTTACATCCAGTTAAATCACGCAGTTTGTGCGCGCCACCAGCGTGGTCTGGATGCATGTGAGTTACAACGACCAACTTTAGGTCAGAAAAAGGACGATGGAGTTGATGTTCAATAAAATCTTTAAGGTGAGGAATGTCTGCTCGACTTGCACCATCAAGCAACATTAATTTATCGGGATATTCGGCGAGATACATGGTCTGAATGTATCCCTGAATTCTGTGCAGCTGCAAAATATGTCCTTATTTGAGTGAGATTTTTCATGACCGCTTCCATACTGGTCAGACCAACTATAACAGCTGAATGGACGCACTGGTAAACAAATGTTCACATCAACGCACGACAAGAAATCATAATCGAGATGATAGATTTTAATCATTAGACTCAGCGGCACTTTTATCCGTTAATGCGCGCACACGGAGTTCGTGTCAGGGTATGAGGTTAATGCCTCATGATTTGCTTTTTTGTACTTTTCCTTCTAATTAATTAAGGACTTAAGTACATTTTTGTGAGAATCGAGTTGGAAAAAGCAACTAAATTAGACCGCATCCGCGCGGACTACAACGTTCACTACTGGAGCCAAGGTTTCTACGGTATTGATGACCAAGGCGAGGTTTACGTATCACCTCGTAGTGATCGTGCACATCAAATCCCTTTCAGTGCCATTGTAAATGAGCTAGAAGCGAAGCAGTTAAATCTGCCTGTATTAGTGCGCTTCCCGCAAATCGTGCACCAACGTGTGCATGGAATTTGCCACGCTTTCAACCAAGCAATTGAAGAATACCAATATCCAAACAAATACCTGTTGGTGTACCCAATTAAAGTAAACCAACAACGTGAAGTGGTGGATGAAATTCTAGCGAGCCAAGCTCAACTAGAAACCAAACAGCTTGGTCTTGAAGCGGGTAGCAAGCCAGAATTGTTGGCAGTACTTGCATTGGCTCAACAAGGCAGCTCCGTGATCGTGTGTAACGGCTACAAAGACCGTGAGTATGTGCGTCTTGCACTGATCGGTGAAAAGCTGGGCCACAAGGTATTCATCGTACTAGAGAAGCTTTCTGAGCTGGATCTGGTGCTAGAAGAAGCGAAAAGCTTGGGCGTAAAACCGCGCCTTGGTTTGCGCATTCGCCTCGCCTCTCAAGGTGCGGGGAAATGGCAAGCAAGTGGCGGTGAAAAATCGAAATTTGGTTTGTCTGCATCGCAAGTGCTTAGCGTTATTGAACGTCTGAAACGCGAAGGCAGCCTAGATGCGATGCAACTGGTTCACTTCCACCTTGGCTCACAGATGGCAAACATCCGTGACGTACGTAATGGTGTGAATGAGTCTGCACGTTTCTACTGCGAACTGCGCGCACTGGGTGCAAACATCGAATACTTCGATGTGGGCGGCGGTTTGGCAGTCGACTACGACGGCACACGCAGCCAATCATCGAACTCGATGAACTACGGCCTTGCAGAGTACGCACGTAATATTGTCAACACAGTGGGCGACGTGTGTCAGCAATACGAACAACCGATGCCAGTGATCATATCTGAATCCGGTCGTTCACTGACAGCGCACCACGCTGTGTTGATTTCTAACGTAATTGGTACAGAAACGTACCAACCGGAAGAAGTGCATGAACTTGGCGCAGATGCTCCACTATTGCTACAAAACATGTGGCGAAACTGGGAGAACTTACAAGATGGTACAGACGCTCGTGCGTTAATTGAGATCTACAACGATACCCAAAGTGATTTGGCAGAGGTACACTCTCAATTCGCAACTGGCGTGCTTAACTTGGAGCAACGTGCGTGGGCAGAGCAACTGTCACTGCGCATTTACTTCGAACTAAGCCGCAAGATGAGCACTAAAAATCGCTTCCACCGTCCGATTCTGGACGAGTTGAGTGAACGTCTTGCAGATAAGTTCTTCGTGAACTTTTCTCTCTTCCAATCTCTACCAGATGCTTGGGGTATTGATCAGGTGTTCCCTGTTCTGCCACTTTCTGGTCTTGGCGATGCGGAAGAGCGTCGTGCGGTAATGTTGGACATCACCTGTGACTCTGATGGCGCGATCGATCACTACGTTGATGGCCAAGGCATCGAGAGCACGCTACCTGTACCAGCTTGGAGCAAAGACAAACCTTACCTAATGGGCTTTTTCCTAGTAGGCGCATACCAAGAAATCCTTGGTGACATGCACAACCTATTTGGTGACACCCACAGTGCAGTAGTCAATGTTGATGAACACGGTCAATTTGAGATCAGTTACATCAATGAAGGTGATAGTGTAGAAGACATGATGCGCTACGTTCATATCGACGTGGATGCGATTCGTGACAATTACAAACAATTGGTTTCCCAAAGAGTTGAAGCCAATGAACAAGCACAAATCCTAGCAGAACTAGAACAAGGTCTAGCGGGATACACCTATTTAGAGGACTTCTGATATGAATGATTTGTTTACTAAAACCGATTATTCGCTTTACTCCAACTCTATGTCGTTTTTACGTCTACCGTACATTCGTAATCCGGTATCGGCAGACGCAGACGTTGTGGTGCTAGGGGTTCCTCTGGACATGGCTACATCTGGTCGTCCAGGCGCACGCATGGGGCCAGATGCGATTCGCCGTGCCTCAGTCAACTTGGCATGGGAAGGTAAGAAGTTCCCGTGGGACTTCAACGTATTGGATAAGCTGAAAGTGATCGACGCGGGTGACCTCGTGTTCGATTGCGGTGATGCGGAAGATTTCACTTACCGTCTAGAGGCGGCAACCAGTGAAATTCTAAAAAGCGGTAAAACCATGTTGGGATTGGGCGGTGACCACTTCATCACACTGCCTATCCTGCGTGCCTACGCGAAGCATCATGGTCAAATGGCTCTGATTCACTTTGATGCTCATACGGATACCTACGCAAATGGCAGCTCATACGACCACGGTACGATGTTCTACCATGCGCCGAAAGAAGGTTTGATCTCTGCGAAGAACTCCGTACAAATCGGTATTCGTACTGAATACAAACAGCAGGATCACGGCTTTAATGTGATTAATGCGATGCAAGCGAATGACATGTCGGTGAACGAGATCTTAGAAGAGATTCGTCGTACCGTCGCAGATAAGCCAGTGTATGTTACTTTTGACATTGACTGCTTGGACCCAGCCTTCGCGCCGGGAACAGGTACACCCGTTTGTGGTGGCTTGAACTCAGACAAAGCACTGAAGATCATTCGTGGCTTAGCCGGTATGAATATTGTGGGTATGGATGTTGTAGAAGTATCGCCTCCGTACGACCACAGTGATGTTACCGCATTAGCGGGAGCAACCATCGCACTAGAAATGCTTTACGCATACGCATCTGGTCGCGAATAAACATAATCATTTCTAAGGGAGCTTCGGCTCCCTTTTTATTCATGGTGCCTTCTCTAGTCTTTTCTTCGTTCGAACCATGTCTTGCTCTGGCTAACCAAAACAATTCTTCTCTCCTCGGTTTTAACCATAAAAACCAATGACCTATAAGTGGATTTACATTCACAACAAATAAGAGATTTAACGTAATTCAACAAAGAAAAGCAGCCTGTTTCCGAACGCAAATTAAGATTAGTTTTTCTAATCCATATTATAGATTTTTATCTTGCTCAACTTCACACTTTTCGATTGCTAATTGTACACGCAAAGACTAATATCTCGCGCAAAGAGCCCCGTAACACCAAAAGTTTGTTGGCACTCTGCATTAGAGCGCTAAGGGTTTTTACGTCTTAAATTTTTTGGAGAGATACGCAAATGTCTGCTTCGTTTCCATTAGCGAAACTTACCTTTTTAATCGCAATATTGACTGCCGTGGGTCAAATGACCCAAACAATGTACGTGCCTTCAATCGGTCATATGGCGGGTGAGTTTTTGGTGTCTGCGTCATCACTTCAAGCTGTGATGGCTTGTTACCTGATTCCATATGGCTTATCGCAATTCGTGTACGGTACGCTGTCGGACCGCTTAGGTCGCAAGCCAATCATCATAGCAGGCCTACTTATCTACATCGTAGGTACATTGGTGGCGCTCTTTGCACACCAATTTGAATGGTTCTTGATTGGTAGTTTCATCCAAGGTTTAGGTATTGGCTGCGGTGGTGCGATGTCACGTACTCTGACTCGCGACTGCTTTGAAGGTTCTGAGCTACACAGAGCAAATAGCTTAATCAGCATGTGTGTGATTTTCTCACCATTGTTGGCTCCTGTGCTTGGCGGCTACTTAACCGAAGCGTTTGGCTGGCGCTCTAGCTACCTATTCTTAGCGCTGTTTGGCATTGCAGTGGTGATTACCATGATGACCAGCATGATGGAGACGCTACCAAAAGAGAAACGCAAGTTCGAACCAGTAGCCAAAAGCTACAAACACGTTTTATCAGATCGCCGCTTCCAAGGCTTTTTGATCTGCCTAGTTGCGACGTTTGCTGGCGTAGGTGTGTTCGAGGCAGCAGCTGGGGTATTGCTAGGTGGTGTATTGGCATTACCAGCAACAACGGTAAGTTTACTGTTTATCTTACCGATCCCGGGTTACTTGGTGGGTGCCGGCTTATCTAGCTACATCGCGCAGCGTCGCTCTGAGCGTCGTGCTTTAAATGTGGGTTTGGTATCGATTTTTGTTGGTTCAGCTATTGTGCTCATCCCTGGCTTGTTTGGTTTAACCACGGCGTTAACGCTGGTTGGTGGCGCAACCGTGTACTTTTTGGGTGCGGGTATCCTATTCCCAGCCGCAACAACCGGAGCAATTGCGCCATTCCCATACCATGCAGGAACAGCAGGCGCGACATTGGGTGGCATGCAAAACTTGGGAGCAGGTATTGCGACCTTGCTTGCATCACTATTTCCAGCGCATAACCAGATGCCACTGGGTGTTTTGATGATGGCAATGTCGGTAATTGCAATGCTTGGGCTCATGTGGGTAAATCGAGCGCACAACCACTCAAACGAAGTGCCGCAAGTCATCTGATCATTATCGACTAACGTTCAAAATCCAAAAGGGACACACTAAACTAGTGTGTCCCTTTTTTCATATCACACTATATCGATTTACCGATGAGAATGATTTAACTTTCGAATTGATATTTGTTAAAAATAACAGCTGCTTACACAATGTGTTTTCAGCTCCCTTCAAATTGAGTAGCCAACTCGGAAATATTGAGAATTCTCACTTTTTCGGCACACCCCATAACAAAGAATGGACAACTGAAAACCACTAACGAAATGAAAGCCCAGCCCTCAGGATGAGGCCACTTGGGTGTATAATAAGGACAAAAACAGATGCGTTTCACTTTAACTACGTTGGCCGTCTCGGTCGCGCTTGTCGCCGGATGCAGCAATCAAGGAACCCCCAGCATGACTCAATACTCCCAATCACAGATCGTTGCTCAACAAACTCAAGCTCCGGTTGCGAAAAAAGTCCCTCACGCGATGACTATTCATGGTGATACTCGCGTTGATAACTACTACTGGATGCGTGACGACGAACGTAAAGATCCGGAAATTTTGCAGCACCTAGAGCAAGAAAATCAGTATGCGGAAACCGTTCTCAAGCACACTGAAGCTCTTCAAAATGAGCTATTTGAAGAAATTAAAGGTCGCATAGCAAAAGACGACAACTCCGTTCCTGTGCGTAAAGGCAACTACTTCTACTCAAGTGAAGTGACCGGAGATAACGAATACGAAGTTCACCTTCGAGCTAAAGACTTTGCAGGCAAAGACAAGCAAGTCATTTTAGATGTCAATGAACTTGCAAAAGAACATGAGTTCTTCAGTATTGGCGGCTTGTACGTTAGTCCGAATGAAAACTTACTAGCGTATGGCGAAGATACATTAAGCCGCCGCGTTTACACTCTTAAGATCAAAGACCTGAAAACAGGCAATTACCTACAAGATGAAATCGAAGGCGCCTCAAGCGCGATTGCATGGCAGAACGATAACAACGCCTTTTACTACATCAAAAAAGATCCACAGACCTTGCTGGGCTACCAAGTGTATCGTCATGTTTTAGGCACGCCACAAAGCAGCGATGAGTTGATTTTTGAAGAAACCGACAGCGCCTATTACACCTCACTAAGCAAAAGCAAAGATGGCGAAGATATTTATATCTGGCATTCCAGTACAGAAACCAGCGGCGTCTCCATCATCGATGCGAACAACCCTAAAGCAAAGGCGAAGCCTTTTTATCCTCGTGAAAATGGCATTGAATACAGCATTTCTAAGCTAGGCGATTGGTATTACATTTATACCAACTATCAAGCCGTGAACTTCCGTTTGATGAAAGTTAAGCAAGAAGAGATGCACGATCGCTCTAAGTGGCAAGACGTGATTGCCGCAGACGACAACACTCAACTTGTCGACTTCGAGCTATTCAATGATCACCTCGTCTATGAGCAGCGCTCTAACGGCCTAGCAAGCGTCACTGTACGTCAGCTCTCAACAGGAAAAGAATTCCCCCTCACATTTAATGACGATGCGTTTGCAGCCTATTTGACAGGTAACCTAGAGCTGGATAACGAGAAAGTTCGTATTTATTACAGCAGTTTAACCACTCCAGGAACCTACTACGATTTCGATCTAAAAACGGGCGAGTCAGAAATCATGAAGCAAACACCTGTACTTGGTGATTTTAATCCTGACAATTACCAATCAGAACGCATTATGATTACAGCCCGTGACGGTAAAGAAGTACCCGTTTCTTTGGTGTATCGTAAAGACTTATTTAAGAAGGATAGTACGAACCCACTCTACCAATATGGTTATGGATCTTATGGTGCAACCATTGAGCCAACTTTCCGCTCGACACGTTTGAGTCTATTAGACCGCGGCTTTGTTTACGCCATCGCTCACATTCGCGGTTCTGAAATGCTTGGCCGTCCTTGGTATGAGGATGGTAAAAAACTCACCAAGCAAAACACATTCAACGACTTTATTGATGTAACTAAAGGTTTGGTTGAACAAGGCTACGGCGCGAAAGATAAAGTCTTCGCTGTTGGTGGCTCTGCAGGTGGTCTCTTAATGGGGGCAGTCATCAACCAAGCACCAGAATTGTATCGCGGTATCGGTGCACATGTTCCGTTTGTGGACGTGGTAACCACCATGCTCGATGAATCAATTCCATTGACCACCAATGAATATGATGAATGGGGTAACCCAAATAACAAAACATACTATGACTATATGTTGAGTTACTCGCCTTACGACAACATCAAGGCGCAAAACTACCCAAACATGTTGGTAACGACTGGCTTGCACGACTCTCAAGTACAGTACTTTGAACCAATGAAGTGGGTCGCCAAACTTCGTGAAATGAAGACTGACGATAACGTTTTGTTGTTCAAAACCGATATGGAAGCCGGACACGGCGGCGCATCTGGTCGATTTAAGCGCTTGAAAGAAGATGCGTTAGAGTACGCGTTCTTCCTCGATTTACTCGATAAAAAATAAGCGTATTAATAGAACTGCATCTCTAACAACAAAAATGCCCGCAACTTGCGGGCATTTTTTATAGACGCGCTCTCTAAACAGAGAGTTGGGGTACCTAAGACATCATTACCAGTGTCTCTTATAGCCAACGGAAAGCAGAAAGAAAAACGCCTACTCACAATGAGTAGGCGTTAACACAATAAATGTGTTTAGGCAGTAGAAACTGGCCTATTTATTAGAAGTAGTAACGAGCACCTAGAGTCCAGTAGTCGTTCTCTTCATTGTTGTAGTCGTTACCTAGGTCAAACTGGTAACCAGCGAAAGTAACGAATGCAGGAGTTACTGCGTATTCTGCTTGTAGCGCAGTTTCGCTTGAAACTGTCTTGTTGTCTTTGTCGTCTTCTACACCTTCGTAGTTAACGCTGAACGTCCAATTGTTGACTCCGTACGCCAGTAGGCCCTCAAGCTGAGTAGTTTCTTCACGCATTTGGTAGAAGTACTCGTTCATGCCGTATACAACAGCTGCGTACAGACCAGAGCCATACTCACCGTAATTTACAGAAACAAGGTGTGATTCAGCAGTTTTAGTACCTAGACCAGAATTCTCAACATCACCGCCGCTGTATACATAGCCAAGACCGAAGCCCGCGACAGAGCCGCTTAATGCGATTTGACCACGTTGGTCATACTTGCTGCCTTTAGAGACGTATTCTGGAAGACCTGTGTTAGGGTTTTGTTGTAATGATAGGCCTCTATCATCATTTTCACCTTGCCAACCAAGACCTAGGTTGAAAGCAAAACCTTCGCCAAACTCAAAGCTTTTACGGTAGCTGATCATTTTTTCAGCACGACCAGTACCTAGATTGTTGTGATTGTCGTACAAAAAGTCGTTCGCGAACGCGATTGGTAGATCCGCAACGCCAGCGACATCGTAGTACGGAGACCACTGTGTACCTCCCACTAAACGGCCAAACTGCTGGTGGGTCGCGCCGATGTAGCCCAAACGAGTTGAAAACGACTGGCTACCACCATTTAGGTAGTTAAGTGCCCATTCGCCTTTAGCATCGATAGTAATACCGTTGCCAATGTCTTTCTTACCCGCAACGTTAATACGTGGAGATACTTGGTGAACTTTTACTTCTTCTTCGAAATACTCACCCACGCCAACTGAAACGTGACCGCCGATCGATAAAGATGTACCATCGCTGTTGTAAACTTCTGCTGCGAAGGCCTGTGAACCACATGCTAGTGCCGCCACTGCAACGGCTAGAGTTTTCATTTTCATTGTTAACATCCGTATAGTTGTTTGTACCGGTTCGCTTAGAGACAGATTAAATCCGAATCAATCGCAACGAACACATAACAAAGTAGTAATGAAATAGAAATGAAACAAACACTTTCTTATGCAACCAGTGGTATTAATGCTCACGTTTTGAAATAAGTCACAAAAAAATAGGGAACTTTTCATTCCCCATCATAAAATCTGTGGCTTTTTACGTGTCACATCTCCCAACGTGCGAGTGGCTTCTCAGTTTTGATACCCTTACTGCCCCAGCGGTCAATAACATCAATTTGCAGTATACGACTCGGTTTAATAAGCGATGTCAAGGTTTTCGACGGTCGTTTATCCGTAACTAACCATAGCGTTTTATCTTGTTCAAACTGAGCTTTTAAAGATAATTTGTCTTCTTCTGTCCACTCGAGTTCTGGCTTAAATTCGCGCCCAACCACAAACAATTGGTTGCCAGAGGCAAAGTCCTCTAGTGACTCACTCATCAGTACCACTGAATCGATGCCTTTATCGAAGATCTCTGCCTGTTGTTGGTTGATCAGTTCACGCACATTGAGCATAAAAGCCTGTTGATTCGTTTGAATCGCCTTTTGGTGTTCAGGATATACACGTTGTAGATCCTCTCCAACAATGCCCGCCATTCGGATTAAGTTTGTAGGGTTCAGCCACGCGTACTTCGATGTTGACCCGTTTTCCAATGTCAGTGCTGCAACTCCTTGAGCTCTAGGAGAAATGGCCTGCGATGCATCGATTTCAATCAAGTGAATGTTGCCCTGTCGAGCGTAAACATAAGTCGGGTCTTGTTTCCAAATCGCACCAAGAGTAATAGCAACCGTCGCGGCTTGACCCGCTTGCTTAACTTGCTCTGTACCTTTATTTGCGAACCAGTTCTCAAGACGCTCAACGCCGTAACGCTTTGGAGGCAGATACTGAGTCTCTATCCCTGTACCTTTCATGAGTTGCTCAGACAACATGTACGTGACGGGAGTGCTGGTTAAAATGTCTTTGGCGCTTGCCAACGATGGAAGTGTCGTCGCTATAACCAAACCAAAAGTTATCGCTAATTTTTTTATCTTCATGTTCATTACTTTATAAAAAGGGTTACGCTTTTTTGATAATTCGGTAAACCGTTGCTGTTAGGAAAAATGCCGCAGAAACAATGATGATGGATGCGCCTGATGGCACTGGTAGCTCAAGCTCCATCGGCAGTATGGTTCCGACTAAACACGCAATGGTTGCCAATAAAGAAGAAAGGAGAACGAAACTGCCCATGCGTTTAGTCAATAACCTAGCCGTTGCACCAGGGATCAGTAGCAATGCACCAACCAATACCGCGCCAATAATCTTTACCGCGGCGATGGTGACCAAGGTGATCATCATGACAAATAAGTAATCATAAAAGCTGGTATTAAAGCCGCGTACACGTGCAATATCCGGGCTAATACAAGTCAGCAAAATGCGGTTAAACGTTGGAATAAGAAGCAGTAATATGATCAAACAACTGATCGCTAAAATAAGGATATCGTTGTCCGTCACCGTCAAGATCGAGCCAAACAACACGTTCTCCAACATGTGAATGTTGATCTTACGAGCGACGTACATTAACAGCGCAGCACCAACCGCTAACGCTAGTGCAAGAAAAACCCCAACCAGTGTGTCGTAAGGTACATTCGTACGATTACGAACAAAGTGAAGCAACAGCGCAAAAATCATACAAAAGCTAAACAATCCGATGATCGGATTCTCTGGCGGCTCACCGAGCAACACACCAATCGCGATTCCGGTAAGCGCAGCGTGCCCAACCGCTTCAGAGAAAAAAGCCAGTCGCTTGGCGATGACTAATGTCCCAAGGCCACCAAGTAATGGTCCTAATATCAGCGCTGCCACAATTGCGTTCACCATGAAGGCATAAGAAAAGCTATCGCTTAACCATCCAGCTTCAACGCCGCTAACCGCTAACTCTCGTAACCAATTCATTATGCAGCCTCCACTTTTGCTGTGTAGTGCTTGAATAATGTTTCTATACGATCGGGACTTAATACATCTGAATGGTGCCCTGACGCCACAATTTGACGATTTACGACATGGACCTGCGCATCTAAACGGCGCACTGCGGTCACGTCATGGTGTACTGCCAGTACCGTTTTGCCTTCTCCAACGACTTCATGAATCAAACCTTCAAGGTACCGAACACCTTGCTCGTCCATCCCAGTTGTAGGTTCATCTAAAACCAATAAATTGGGCTCATCCAGTAAAGCTTGCGCAAACAAAACACGCTGTTGCTCTCCGCCAGAGAGTTGCCCCATACGACGATCGCAACGCGTTGCCATGCCCACACGATCAAGCTGGGCCAGGGCATGTTGAGTTTGCTTTGTTTTACGTCGCCAAAATAGAGGGATACGGGTTTGATTAAGCAGCACAAAATCCATCACGGTTAACGGGAGGCTTGCCTCGAACATCGCCTTTTGTGGTACATATCCTATCTTACCCGATGCAGCTGATTGCTCTGGCCAATTGAGTGCAATGTTTCCCGAAAATGGTGTTAGCCCAAGTATCGAACGAAGCAAAGAGGTTTTCCCACCACCATTCGGCCCCATGATAACGTGGCATTTGGCGCTCTCGAATTCAGCGTTGATGTTCTGCAAAATAATATTGTCGGCGTATTTCAGGCCCACGTTATTTAAGGAAACGGAAGGACCTGTCATTACGCCTTTTCCCCTGCTCGCTTGCTCGCAACAAACTTCATTGCTTCAATGAGCGTTTCCACGTTATCTCGCATCTCAACCTCGACTTTATCAGCCTCATACTCACCGTGAGTCATGTGAGAAAAGCGATAAAGCTGCACCCCTGTCGCCTCTTCGATGGTATCAACAAAACGGTTCGGCATATTGAGCTCATAGAACAGCACATCAATGCCCGATTCACGAATTTTCTCAATCGTTTCCTGCAACTGACTGGCACTTGGTTCAACGCCATGAGCAGGCTCAATGACAGCTGCGACGTCAACACCAAACTCCTGAAGGATATAGCCGTAAGCATTATGGGTTGTCGCCACCTTCATACCAGCCGTGTCCAACTCACCAAGAGACAACATTGCATCACGCTTCATCAGGCGGAAAGTTTTCGCATATTTACGAGCATTTTGGCGATAAAAAGTAGCGTTGTCTGGGTCCAGTTTACTTAGCTCACTCGCGATGGTGTAAACCTTTTGAATAGTGGTCGATAGACCAACAAAGGTGTGAGGGTTCACTGCACCTTGACCAACTGACTGCCCCATCGCCGGTAACAGAGGCACTTCTTTGTTCGCTTCGATAACCACGAGATCATCACGCTGAGAGGCTTTGATCACTTTCAGTGCAAAATCGTCATGACCAATACCATTGATCACTATCGCATCCATTTCATTCAAACGTTTAAGATCATTGGGTTGCGGTAAATAATTATGAGGGTTAAAACCAGCATCGACCAGAGGAATGATGTTCGCCTTGTCATCAACAACAGCTTTGACATAGCTGTAATAAGGTTGAAGCGTAATACCAATACTGAGTTTATCGGCAGCAAAGCCTGTAGAAGACACCGTCAATAACACGGTGGCTGTAAGAATACGACGTAAAAGAGAGCGTTTGATCATAGTTCTTATCAATTATGTTGTCTTAATGGGCGTGAGAATGGGAAGAAGAGGAATCTGACAGAACGATTTGTTGCCAGCCATGCTGGCGGCGTTTTGCTAGATCGCTTAGTACCTCCGCATTTAACGATCGGCTAGAATCACTAAACCAAATATCAGCTTGAGAGCCACGGCTATCCAGAAGCATAGAGGCAGAACCTTGGGCATTTTTCTTCATGCCAATGTAGACTCCGTCATCGATTCGTTTCCACTGATGAGACCCTTTGCGCTTCCAATTTTGGTCTTTTACGAATGGAGCAATCCAAAGCGCCTCCATGTCAGAGACCTCAGGCCAAGTTCCAGTTTCTAGCTGCAAATCACGAATCTCTTCATGAGCAAGCTTAAGTTCAGCGATCAAACCCAACTCGTTTTGATGTAAGTCCGTGATTAAAACTTGATGAGCCTGTATGTCTGGCTTTTCAGTCGCGACCTGATGGTAGGGCATAAGTATGGCTGCAGAACCGAGAATCGCTGCGATAGTCAGTGCGACCCACTTTCCTTCTCGGTTACCATCATCGGGACGAACTTTCTGTACACTCATTTCTCTTTCAGCTCAACGATATCCACTTCCACCGGGCTTTCATGTCCGGCATCAAATACCAAATAGAAATCTGTTTCAGGGTGAGTAAATTCTGCTATGGAACGCTTATCTGTTTTCTCTTTGGCGATCAGATTGTCGTCGTAATCGTACATTTCGACATCGTAGTCGACCGCTGTCGATCCATCCGAGTAGCCCGCTTCACAAATCACTTTATCTTGCGCCAAGTGACAACTCATCAGAGGGAAGTGTGCAGCAGCGTGAAAAGAAGCAAATCCAGAAAAAATCAAAGCAGCTTTGAGAAGAGAAGTGTTATTCATGATGATTCCAAAATGGCCCAGCGATTGCTGAGCCTAATTCGATTAGTTAAGTTGAGTTTCAAACGTAAGGTGAACATTGGCACTCGCTTTATCCGCCAATGGATTATCTTTTAATTCACCTTTGTAGTTCGCTTTCATTAAGTAGCGCCCTGCGACCTCTGGCGTGAAGATCACTTTGCCATCTTTATCACTCACCACATCGATTTGTTCTTGATGGTTTCGGTACATGGTGCCTTCACGTGTGATCTCCGCTGTGACGCCCTCTTGTGGCTCACCATTGAAGAAAAACTGGAAAGTGACTGGTTCACCTTCAATGATATCCGATGGATGCGTGATCGGTTTCATCTCCAGCATTTTGCCTTCAATCTCCAACGCTTTTTCCGTTGGCATACCAACCGTGATGTAGCTTTCTGCTCGGGTGTAGATCAGTTGTGTAACCACATCACGCGCCTGTTTTGGAAGTACATCATGACGCTCAGCTTTGTTTGCTCGCGCCCATTTCACCGTATCACGACGACCCGCTTTGTATTGGGTGTAGTAGCTCGGCTGATTATTGATCGCGACTTTGTGCGTGCCTTCTTCCGTAAAAAAGAAATCAAACATAGAACGACGTTTGCCACGAACAACAAAGTTAGGACGCTCAGAACGGCCATCCGGCATCACCACGAACGCTTGGTCACTACCCGCAGGCTTATCAAAAACAAACGTCCCGTGAGAAGCAGTAACATCAAATGTCAGCCAGTCACCGCCTTCTTTTGAAACCGTAAAGTGAGAAGGCAGAACCCAACGTGGATGCGCTTGTGCGGTGGTTGTTGCAGCCAATCCCATTGCCATTACACTCGCCAATGCCACTGCTTTGATTTTGGTTTTCATTGTTGTGTCCTTTAATCACTTAACTTGATAATTGACGGTGATGACACCCGTCTCTTGAGTTGGTTTAAGCTCATAGCGCACTTCACTGTCCGCTAGCGTTATTTTTTGACGTAAGTAGTTACGCCCACCGTGTTCACGAACGACTTCGACGTACAATGTGTAATTTCCCTGCTCCAAACGCTCCCCTGCGTCATTGGTTCCATCCCAGACAAAGCGGTATTGACCAGCAGGACGTGTTGCTGACGTCACCGCATCAACAAGTTCACGATCATAACGACCCGCTTTTCTCCACCAGCTACGTAGATCTTTTAACCATTCGTCTTTCCCTACCCATAGCTGAATGGTTTTAACCGGTTTACGCTGGCCGTTTTCAACCCACACCGCCACATAAGGGCGTGCGTACATTGAAGTGTCTATCTTTGGAAGTTCGAATTCGAAATCGATCTTCGCGTTATCTGGTAGAGGAGCCGCAGAAAGAGAGAAAGGAGCAAAAGCCGCGATCAAAGCGGCTTTACAAAAGTGATTACGGCGGAAAAATCTTCCTGTGTTCAACATAAGTGTTCTCTAAAAAAGCTGTTATGGAACAGCAACAAAATAAATCACGAGCGACAGTAACGTACCAAAGCTCATCCATTGCATTGACGTTCTAAGCGTCTTCTTCTTAGGCAGTAATAAGCACACACCTGTTAGAACAAAAAACACCATCAAAAGCGCAGTGACGTCGATAAACCACTTCCAAATCCCACCACTGTTGCGGCCTTTATGTAGATCGTTCAGCAGCGCAACAATACCGTAGTGCGTCGTTTCAACCTCTGCCGCACCGGTGGTCATATCAATAAAGACCGTAGCGTTATAACCTGGGCCTTTAAAATCCATAGACAGCTCTCCGAGTAACAACTCACCTTGCTCAACTTCGGTATACACATCTAGTGCGGAGGGAGTGCCGCGAAGCTCGGTTTCTTTAGTCAAGAAAGCCACCAGCCCTTCACGATTAGGTTGAAAGGTATCTGAATGTGAGAATAGAACTGAGTGCGGAACCGTCAGAGTATGTTGTTGAATGATAGGTTCACTGCGTTCAAATAATTCGGGGCGATTGAGGGTAATTCCAGTTATTGCAAAAAACAGCGTAACTAAGAGAAGAGCCATCGAAATATAGATATGTAGGCGGCGAGCCCAAGTTTGAACACCTTTGCTTTTAAGCAACATAGAAACAATCATCACCAATAAATGTGGGGCATAATTTAGGTGATAATCATTCGTATTGGCATTTAATTTACATTGTTTACCTTTTCAATTCAGCTTGGCTGGCGCATGTTGTAACTATTTGAGCCAATGTGAGTTACCGATTGCTTACCCTCTAGAAACAATCATCTCAATTAAAATAACCAAAAGTTAAACCACTTTCTCAATTCGAAAAAATGACACAAATTGCATACCAATATAAATTAGTATGTTCTTTTTCAACTTAACTAATTTCGGTGCAAAACATGAATAAATGTCCTGCGATCATCGGTGTTGTATTTGATGAAAAGAGTTTGAAAGCTATCGATAGAATAAATGAATTACATGAATTAGAGAGATCGGCCAAAGTATTTATTAGCTTGGGTAACCTTTGGAGTATTTTTGGAGGAAACTCCCTGAAGGGGACAGCGAGTAGTGGTCTTTCTAAAGCAATTACCGCTATTCCTGCCACAGCAAGATTGGAAACCGCTAAGAATGTTAGTGTTGGATTAGGAAGAGGCATTTCTTCCGATGCGAGCCAAACTGCTTGGAGTATATCACAAGCCAATTGGGAGTATTACTTCAAATCATATAGTGCCTTAGACCAAATCAAGCTAAGAGAAATCGAAAAAATCGCCACTTTCCAAGCACTTGACCATGTGCACGATAGCAAGCAATATAGATTTTGGAAAGCGATCTCAGATGGATGTAAAATATGAACAAGAATGTTGTAATAATACTCTTATCACTTTTCTCAAGTGCCACTTTAGCAAGTGAAAAATTTGAAGCCAGTTTGTTTAAAAACGTAAGCCAATCTATTGATAATTATGGTGCTAAGATAAAGCTGTGCGAATCTATGGCAGACCAGAATACACCTGACAAACAAACCCTAGAGTATTCAAAGAAGCATATAGAAGCATTAACTCCTGTTCTGCCGTTTTTAAGCGAGAAAGCTTTTGAGGCTTGTGTATTAAAAGAGAAGCAAGAGCTAGCATATTATCTATTAATAGCAAAAAATAACGCTTCAAGAACCTCAACATTAAAGCTTGTAGAATCGACTGAAAGCCTTACTTTTCATATCGAACCTACATCGAGAGAAAAGTTTGAAACACTGAGCAAGGTACATCAAGAATATATAGAGAAAAGCCCTTTTTTCTCCCGACCATTTGATGCATTAGCTTTTTATGAAAAGCTCATACAGTAAATAGCCTTTATGACTTTAGACAAAAAATACCCGAGACTGAGCTCGGGTATTTAATAAAAATGTTCGCTATGAGTTTTGCGTCGATTCTACTTTGCGTAGCTGAGATAGATACTTAACCCAACTTTTTGCCTGATTCGACGGTTTTATCTCATCCGCTCTTTTGGCATTAGCAAGTGCATCGTCAAACCGCTTAAGCTTGTAGTAAGCGCGAGTTTTGATAAGTGCGACATCCGCTTTACGACCGCTGACCTTATCGAGCGCGGCAAGGGCATCTTTATAGTGGCCTTCTTGCACCAATAATTGAGAGTAGTTCCAGTAATACTGTCGGTCTAACTGAGCAGCAACACGCCAACTATCGATAGACTCTTCCCACTCTTTTGCCATTTGCCAATACGTCGCTTGCTGAGCTTTCAGTTTACTATTCGAGTTTACATCCTCTAGCTCGTTCATCACCAACGCAGCTCTCTCAGGAATACCTCGTTTCGCGTACAATTGTGCCAGCAGCTTTAAGTCATCTTGGCTAAGTTGTAATCCTTTCAGTTTTGCCAACGCCAAAGAGTCCAGAGCACGTTTGTTGTCATCAACACGCAGGTAAAGAGCAACAAGCTGACGCCACCATTCAATTCGCTCAGGTTCAATCGCGATCAAGCGTTTGATGGTCGAGATTGCCGGCTTCCACTTTTTCAGTTCTAGCTCAGCAGAAAGCTTTATCGACAATGCGCCAAGCTTGTCTGGCTGACCAAACTTCTCATAACGAGCCATTGCTGAAAGCACTTTCTGCCACTGACTCAGTTGATAATGAGATTGGGAAATACGCAGCCATAGCTCATGCGCTTTTTGACCTTTAGGAATGTTTTTGCTCAAGGCATAGTAATGAGGTAACGCCTTAGAAAAGCGTTGCTCGTTCAGCAGTATATCTGCCAACATCTTTCGGGTTTGCCATGCTTGCTCATCTTGTAGCAAACCACTATTGACTGCCAACTCAAGTTGCTTAATTGCTGCTTGAGTTTGTTCATTCTGCCAGTAAAAAATACCCAACATTCGAGCGACATAAGCTTGGTCATATCCACGAGAAAGCTCCATAGCTTCAAGAGATGAAATCGCTTCTTTTAGTTTCTCCTCTTGAGCCAAGTTGTGTGCTCGTTGAACTCTCGCGGCAGTGTATTGGCTTAACTCACTGGCAATGGTTGAAAGTGCACTCAGGCTTAATACCGTACCGATTAAGAATTTTTTCATCATTTGGCTAACTTGAACTCCACTTTAGCGGTTTGTCCATACTGCTCAATTGACACACCATCCTCAACTTTTGGCTGATACTTCCATTTTTTAAGCGCACGGATTGCTTCCCTTTCGAACATACGCTGTGGCTCAGCCTCGATCACTTCAATATCTTTTGGTCGTCCTGTTGCATCGATCGTGAAACGCATAATGACATAGCCTTCAACTCTACGTTTCAGCGCCTTACTTGGATAACGAGGATCAACACGATACAACGGCAGTGCTTGTTGGTTGCCCATTGTTCCCTTCAAGTTTGGCGCGCTGATCGCGATACCTTCAAGAGCAGTGTTCAAACCTAAAGCACTGACTGGCGTCATCTGGCTCATTGGCTCCATTTGAGTGTCAGCTTGAGACAGATCCATTGGCTCCGGCGCTTGGGGTGGTTCTGGTTGCTCCGGCACTGAACGTTGACGACGCTGCACGTCTGCTTCATTCTCTACCATCACCATATCAAAACGAACCGCTTCCGAAGCTTCTGGCGCACGCTGGTTGCCTTTATCAACCATCCACGCCATAAAGCTAAACAGGCTCACAGAAATTAACAATGATGCTGGTAGTGCAAGTAACAGCCTGCCCATTAAGGTTTCTCCGCCGCCAATGCGATGTTTTTCACGCCCGCCGCTTTTGCAGCGTCCATCACTTTCACGACAGTGCCATTGTAAGCATGCTCGTCAGCTTGGATAACTAACGAAGCATCAGGCTGATCAAGTAACAAGTGCTCAATAGAGGCCTCAACACGCTCAATATCAACCACTCGTTTGTCGATGTACACGTCATTTGCTGCCGTTACCGCGATAAAAATGCCCGCATCTTTTTGGCTTACCACATTAGAAGCCTGAGGGCGGTTCACTTCTACACCGGATTCACGTACAAACGAACTAGTCACAATGAAGAAGATCAACATGATGAAGACGATATCAAGCATCGACGTTAAATCGACTTGAGCTTCATCTTGTTGGTTAGGTCTGCGTCCGAGTCTCACTTTTGACTCCTTAAAGATTGTTCTAACTGGATAGCTTTTCGTTCACACACTTTGCTAAGGCGAGCATGAATAAACATGCCCGCCAGCGCTGCTACCATACCCGCCATGGTTGGCAGCGTAGCAAGTGAGATACCAGAAGCCATCAATTTCGGATTGCTGCTGCCTTGCGATGCCATTACGTCAAACACCGTAATCATGCCCGTCACCGTCCCTAACAACCCTAACATTGGGCAAACCGCCACAAGTAGTTTAATAGTCGATAGGTTTTGGCGCAGTTCGATTTGCGCTTTTGCAATCCATCCTTCACGGATTTGATGCGCGTACCAAGAGTGGTGCTCTGATCTTGCTTGCCACTGCTCACAAAGCTGTTTCTTTACCCCAGGGAAAACCGTTGTGAGATAAATAACTCGCTCCATAACCAACAGCCAGCACACCGCCACGACGGCAGCCAGCCACCATAGGATTTGACCACCTTGCTGCATAAAGCTCATCAAGGTTGTGGCCCAATCCTCACTGATCAAACCCAATGTGTTGAGTAGGATCTGCTCCATTACGCTGCGTTCTCCGCTAAGGTGTTAGAGTGACTTTTGTTGCTCGGCATATCACGCTCAGCTTGTTCTGCAACTAAACCGATGCCTTGCTTTTCTAAGATACTGCGAATATTTTCTGCTTGAGAGCTCAATACGTTGTGCGCCAATAACAATGGCATGGCTGAAACAAGGCCAAGTACAGTAGTTACAAGCGCCATCGAAATACCACCCGCCATTACTTTCGGATCACCATTACCAAATTGAGTGATGACTTGGAAGGTTTCGATCATACCCGTTACCGTGCCCAGTAGACCAAGCATAGGGGCCAGCGCAGCAAGAAGCTTCAGCATCGACAACCCTTTTTCTAGGTGGGTTTGCTCATCAACAACGGCTTCCAAAAGACGTAGCTCTAACGCTTCTACGCTGCGATGCTTATCTTTCTGATACACCGCAAGCACACGACCCAAAGGGTTGTCTCCTGGCTGTGCTGGAGTTTTCAGTTGCTTCATGATTTTCTGGCGCGAAATCATCAGAGATGCACCACGTACGAGAGCAATCAATAGGCCGATAGCTAATAAACCAAGGATAATTTTACCGACAACGCCACCTGCATTTAGGCGATCAGCCAAAGTCGGTGAGTTTGCGAGCTGCTCAAGAAGAATGCCGCGTGACGGGTCAATGACAAGCGCATCAATGTCACCAGAGGAAATAGTATTCGCTGTTGGACCGCTTTCAGGCTGACGAAGATAGTTTACCGCATCTCCGCGTTGACCATTCCACTTAACGTAGCCAGTGTCACCCAGCAGCGCCATAGAACCAAGACGAACACCATTAACCGTTTGTTCACGACCTTCGCCATTTAGCAGTGTGAAAGAGACGTTTGCCATCTCACCACTTGCTTTGATTTGTTCTTCCATGCTGCGCCACATCGCCTGAAGTTGGGTCAACGTTGGCAGTGATTTAGCTGCAACAATAGCATCGATATCTTTCTGATATGAATTTGCATCAACACCCGTTACTGAGCTCTTGAGCTCTGACTCTAGCTCTTTTGCGTTCTGGCGAACGACGCCAAATAGCTCACCTAAGCTCCCGGTTTCTAGACGTAGCTTTTCTTCTAGCTGCGCCAGTTCCGCTTCGTTTTCACCGAAAGTAACACTTAATGAGTCCGCTTCTGCTTGAAGAGCCGCTCGCTCTGCGGCCAATTTATTCTTTATAGCCTGTAGCTCTTGCTCTGTTTTCTTAAAACCTGATTCACGCGCGACATTGTGCGATTGCTGTTGACGATTTTCTTGCTGCGCCTTTTGTAACAACGCATCACTAGCAAAAGTTGTATGAGGCATTAATGCGGATGTCGAGATTAGTGCAACTGATAACCATTTTTTCATCATTTATTTGCCCTCCGCAGCGGTTAACGACACTGGCAGAGTTAACATACTCGGCGCGATCTGTTTATTCGCCATAGCGAACGCTTTATCTAGCTCTGATTTTTGCTCAGAACCCACTTGTTGCCATGCTTGTTGTTGCTGTGACCAGCTCCAGAATGTCTCACCAGATAAGCTACGTGCTACCAAAGACAAACGCCCTAAATAGAGAATGTCCGCCTCCACAGCTTCATTGTCACCCAGGTTAATCTTGCCTTGGTAAACGCCAAGCTTGGTGCCGTAATCCATTTCAATTTGGTACGCTTCTAAAATACGACGAAACTTCTCTGCATCCGCAACGTCTGCACGCGTCATCATGGAATCCAGCTTTGCAATTCGCTCCTCACGTTGCGCTTTGCGTATAGGCTTGTCGTTAGCGACGAGCACTTTTAAGCCCTCAAGCATGTGATACATCAAAGGCACGACACCTTGACGAGTTTGAGCAATCTGCTCAATTTGCTCGTTCAAGCTATCAACTTCTTGATTTTGGCTCTCAACAAGGCTTGCAAGATGATCGCGATAAATCTTCAAGTTACCGACTTCCTCTTGCAGCTGCTCAATTTCAGCTTCTAGAGTAAGTGATTTTTCTGCGCTTGCATCAATACGTTTTTGGCTTACCGCCGACGACTGGTTTGTTTTACTCTGCACAGCTTGTGCATCGTTTAAGTTCGCCGCGTGAGCGGGAATCAAAACCGATGATATCAACAGAGCGATACTTGATTTCATTAGATTCATACGAGTTATATTTCTGTGTTCCAAAAACGACCAAAGGGGAAGACTACCCTTCCCCTTTAATAATCAAATTGTTATCAGTACTTGAACTGGATTGTTGCCATGTAGTTGCGGTCTTCTCCAACCACAACCCCACTCGCACCTTTTTGCTCGCTATTCGTGCTACCGCCACCTGCGAAGTAGTCGGTATCGAATAAGTTCTCGACATTGAATCGAGCAATGATATCCAAGTTTTCATCGTACTTATGTTTGTATGACACGCCCATATCAACGCGAGCGTAGCCATCTTTCTTGAAGGTGTTCTTTGCATCACCGTAGCGATCACCTTCATAAATCAAACCGAGGTTTAAGTTAGTGTTGTCTTGAACTTTGTAGCTAGACCATAGACTTGCTGAAAACTCTGGCACATCTACAGGGCGGTTGCCTTCATATCTTTCTGCCTTCTTAAGCTCTGCATCCAAGTACATTGCAGAAGCGGTTAGCGACAACTCAGGGGTCACAAAACCTTGGGCCATTAGCTCAGCACCTTTGTGTACTTGCTCACCACCTTGAGTTTTCTTATGTAGAACCTTATTACTAGCATCTTTACCACTTTCAACATCTAGCGACATGTTCTCTAATGTGATATCAAACACAGCACCTGATACAAATAAGCGCTGATCAAACAGTTCCCACTTCGTACCGATTTCATAAGAAATTCCGCGCTCTGCATCTAGCTTCTCGCCATCGTTCACGTAAGTTTTGCCACGACCACTGCTGACTTCACCTTGCGGCATAAAGCTTTCAGAGTACTGAACGTAAACCGAGCCATTCGTCGCTGGGTGGAAAATTACACCAAATTTTGGAGAAACCTGGTTTTCAGTCAGGTCATCATCACGCTTTTCGTCATAACGAACACCTGCAAGCACTTGCCAGTAATCATTAATCGTCATCATGTTTTGCGCGTAGATACCCCAAGTGTCGTGCTCGCTTGTGGACTGTTTAACTTTCCCAGAGTAGCCAGGACGAGGCACTGACTGACCGGCTTCTATACTTATAGGGTTGTAATACTTTTGGAAACGGTCATAGGTATACTCTAGATAGTTCGCGCCTACCAAAAACGTGTTATCTGTACCAAACAGAGAAAAGTCCGTCGTCACATCTATATATGCAGTATCAAACACCCAATTATCTTTGCGTTCGTTACCAGAATGGTCGATCTTAGTATCTTGGTCATAAGTATCGAAACCTGGGTAAGACTCTACATCAAAACGCTTAAAGTCTTGACGGTTGTAACCCGCTTTTACGTTTACATTGTCAGTCACTTGAGCATTAATATCGATACCGTAGTTTTCTACTTCGTTGTCAATCTTTGACCACTGGGCATCCCAGATGTGCTTGTCACCGCGAACCGCTTTACCATCCACAATGTAAGCACCAGAATCCACGCTACCATCGTCTTTCGTGCGATCGTAATGCGCTGACACCATAAAGTTGTCGGTGATGTCGTACTCAACCACTAGGCCCGCAACCGTACGATCCGTTTCGGGCTCGGTACCATCTCCATAGCTGCGCCAAGAGCCGTAGCTTTCTTTGGCAAAAATTGCGCGCGCGCGCAGTGTCTCTGCATCATTTAGCGCGCCACTCACATCAAGCACCGTGCGTGAGTGATCATTCGAACCTAGATCTTGACTCAAACTAGCTTGTGTTTGAGTTGTTGGTTTTTTCGAAACCATGTTTACCAAGCCACCCGGCTCAGATTTACCGTATAGCAAGCCTGATGGACCTTTAAGCACTTCAACACGCTCTAAAAGCTCAATTGGCTGACGGTAGTGTGACCAGTGTTGACGGCCATCACGAAGAAAACCGTCTGAACTGCTAAGTTCAAAACCACGTAGAGAGAAACGTTCGCGGTTACGGCTTGTACCACCCGCGCTAACACTTGCATCGTTACGTAGCACTTCACCAAGTGTACTTGCACGCTGCTCATCAATTACCGTTTCATCGATAACCGCTACTTGTCCTGGCGTTTCCAGCTGCGTCATTTCCATGCGCATTGCTGTACTGTTTGTATCCGCCTTGTAGCCGAACTCTCGACCTTCTACAACTACATGTTCGTCTGTTTGAACGTCCGCCACTGCAGGTGTTGCTAACACCGCACCGATCACTAGCGCCAAATGGCTCTTAGTAAACATATCCTTTCACTCCGATTATTATTTTTCGGGTCACATGCTTGTTGAATGCGATTCCCTCTTAGTTATTTCGCGGGTGAATATAAGTGATAAGTATTACCATTTGCATTAAATTTACATTCTTTGCATTTGCAAACTTTTGTAAAGTACTCTCTGATGACGAGCCCCAATAACGTGATCAACATCACGGTTAATAAGACTTAACCATACTTACTGCTTGAACACCAAAGTAACACTCAGACCTCCTTGTTCACGATTTTTCGCCGTAACGGATCCACCCATAATGCGCATGGATTCTTTGACAATCGCGAGACCTAAGCCATAACCGCCAAGTTTCTTATCTCTTGATGCATCTAAGCGAGTAAACGGGTCAAAAATATCGACCAACTTGTTCTCTGGAATACCAGGCCCATTGTCGGATACAGACATGGAAATCAATTGCTGCCCATCTTTGACATGATTAGCCAGAGAAACTTCTATCTGAGATGCTTGCCCTGAATATTTGATGGCATTTCCAACAAGGTTATTCAAACAACGAATGATGAGCGTTTCTTCGCAAAAAGCTTTGGCGCATGTTGCTTCTGAACGGAATGACAATGTTTGTTCTGGTTTTAAATCGATTTTGCACCGCTCTACTTGCGGTGCGAGCAACACCTCTAAATCACGGCGTTTCGCACCTTTGTCGAAACGCGCATTTTCCAAGCGACTGAACTCCAAGATATCGCTTATCAAATGGTTTAGCTCTTTAGCTTCGTCTTCTAGCCTGGTCACCAAGCTTTGCTCGTTCTCCCCAACTCGCTTACGCAAAAGGTGTAGAACTAAATTCTGTCTTGCTAACGGCGTTCGGAGCTCGTGGGAGACATCTCTTATAAGCAATCGCTGCTTTTCGGCAAGAGAATGAATTTGCTGTGTCATGTGGTCGAAGTCTTGCGCCAGCTCGTTAAACTCGCGCGTATTCGATTTTAACTCTTTCACCACACTGACATTAAAGTCGCCGTTAGATAGCTTTTTGCTTGCTTCTCTTAAGCGATCAAGCGGCTGTTGTAAGTTGCGTGCCATTAGCAATGAGAACAACGCCAAAATAACTACCGCAATCACCACTTTGAGAATAGAGAAATATAAAATGAAGTCATGTGCGGGATGCAGTCGATGTGGCAGTTGAATCACCAAGCTATTATCTTTAACCAAAGGGATATTGATAATCGGGCGATTTACCTTTCCCTCAAGTTGATCATCAATACTTCTTTTAAATTGAAGTTTGAACTCGAAGTGTGGATGCATTAAACGGTGAGTGACGGGTTGCTGGTGCTCATTCAGCACAAACAGATAAAAGTTTTGCGCGTTCGCCCAGTCAGCAAGTTCATCCATGTCTCCGTGCTCAATCAGCACATTGGCTTGATGTGCAAGATCGAGCATTTCTTCTCGCACACTGTCCGGCACTTTTAGCATGGCTTTCACGAGAGCTTGCTCCGCCATTGCTTGTACGACCAAAATACTTATCACAATTGCAGTCATATAACTAAACAACTTAAACGCTAAGCTGTCTTTACGTTTCGCGATAAAAGGTGGGCACGTGAGCTTCATTAATTGTTTACAGCCTCTAGGTAGCTGTAACCTTTGCCACGGAAGGTTTTGATATGTTGCTTAGAGAGCCCTGCTTCTACTAGCTTGCGACGTATATTACTGATGTGCATATCAAGGTTGCGGTCAAAAGGGCTTAGCTCTTTCTTTAATACTTCGGTTTGGAGTTCCGCTTTTGAAATCACCACACCTTGGTTTTTGACTAAATAGCTCAGTAATTCGGCTTCCGTGCTTGTGAGTGGTAAGCTATTGAGCTGATCACTGATCGTTTGAACGGTACTGCACATCGCCTGACGTTGGCGCTCTAAACCAACACGACGAAGAATCGCTTTGATGCGCATCAGAAGCTCAGCAACATTAAAAGGCTTTCCTATGTACTGATCGGCTCCCGCTTGGTAGCCATCAAGCATCGAGTTTTCATCATTAAGCGCAGTAAGCATTAGAATAGGTGTCGCGAAGCGTTGACAGATTCTACGGGCAACTTGCATGCCGTTAAGGTTTGGTAACATGACATCAAGCAGTACAAGATCTACCGGCGTTTTTTCCATATATTGCAAAGCACTTTCACCGCAATGTACAGAAGAGACAATATAGCCCTCCTCTTGCAAAACTGCTTCTAATAGCTCACACAAAGGAACGTCATCATCCACTATCAAAACTCGAGACATTACCACTCACCATTCAAATAAAAATGGTTCGCATTCTATTACTCATTTACAAATTAAACAACTACACACCCTAGGGCTTTAGTACAAATAGCTCTATAGCAGTAGCCCGGAGTGCTAAGCTAACTAGCACCTGATAATGAGGGTAGATCAGGGCTTTAGCTTCGTCTCCTTAGCGACATTTTCCACGATGTGTTTTAAATGGATGCTGATCGTTTTTAATGTGACAAGCTCCTCTTCAGTGAAGGGATGCATCAGAACTGAATTTGCTCCGTTTTTTCCAATAACCGTAGGTAGGCTGAGAACAACATCATGCAAACCATATTGCCCCGACATCATCGTACCGACGGGCAACACCGATCGTTCGTTAATCGTCACGGCTTGAATGATTCGAAAGACACTGGCGGCAATGCCATGAACGGTGTTCTGCTTACGCCGAAAGATTTCGTATCCCGCCTGTTTCACCGCCTCAAGAAGTGCGTGCGGATCAATTCTCTCAATGTTATGGGTATCGCAGTAATAGTCGGCCGGTTGCCCAGCGATAGAAATTAAGCTCTTAGGAGTAAAGCAATGGCTACCATGCTCTCCTAATACATAACCAAACACGTTCTTCGGGTCTAGGTCTACACGGCCAGCAACAATACTCATTAAACGAGCGGTATCAACTACACAGCCACTGCTAATAACTTTACTCGGCTCAAAACCGGTGTTGGTGACAATAAAGTGCGCCACGATATCGCATGGGTTTGACACAACAATCAACACCGCATTTGGCGCTACGCGTTCTATTTGACGCGCAATATCAACTCCAATTTGAGCATTAACCTCAGCAATATCTAAACGAGTTTGTCCTTGTTTAATCTGCGTACCAGCGGTGATAACAACAAGAGAGGCTTCGAGTAAATCTAAGTAATCATCCGACGGCATAATGCGTGTGTTTTTTGAAAAAGTCAGTGCCATCGTGTGACGAAAATCAAACACTTCACCCTCGGCACGTTCTAAATTTTTATCAAGTAGAACAAGCTCACTAAAACCACCCAGAGTGAGTAAGTAATTACATACTCCCACACCAACAGCTCCTGCACCAATAACACCGATCTTCATATTTCTCTCTCCCGATAACCATGATGCACTCGCAACTACCTTGCTCTTTAAAAATGAGCGGCAGGAGAATAAAAGTCCAACTTTGGTTCATGATTCGACAGGAGTTCTTCCAACGACCTACCTTGACGAATGGGCGATGTAGCTTTTATTAAGACGATCTGACAACATGCACCTTGAGGTATATCTTCAAAGCAAAAAACGAGTACAATCTGCTCAACACAAAGCAGAAGATGAAGAACATGGAAACATTAGTAATTGGTCATCGTGGTGTTGCTGGCTCATACCCAGAAAATACAAAAGTGAGCGTTCAGGCCGCCATTGACCTCGGATTAAATTGGGTTGAAGTTGATGTACAACCGACCAAAGATAATGTTTTAGTGGTTTGCCATGATCACACCATAAATCGATGCAGTAATGGACAAGGGCGTGTCGATGAACTGACTCTGGAAGAGTTAAAGGCGTTGGATTTTGGTAGCTGGTTTAGCACAGATTTTTCAGGTGAGAAAATCATGACATTAGATGAGCTGCTCACTTTAGCTACTGAGCATAAGCTTAACTTGAATATTGAAGTTAAGGTAGATCGCCACCCAGCAGAAGAAGTGGCACAAGCTCTCGCCAACGTACTGGCAAAAAGTCCCATGCCGCAAGAGAAGGTACTACTCTCCAGTTTTAGTCATGATGTCATTAGAGCGCTGCATAAATACTGCAGTGAGTATCGATTAGGTGTATTGAGTGAATTCTTAACGAGAAAAGATAAACGCCTTTTGGAAGAAGTTAACGCCTATAGCTGCAACCTAAACATTAACTGGGTTCGCTCGCACCAAATAAACAAACTCCAGCAGGCGGGTTACAAAGTGATGTGTTATACAGTGAACAATCCAAACAAACTGAAGTACCTACCTCAGTTAGACGGTATATTCAGTGATCATCCACAACGCTTTATGCCATAGCACATACCACCTTGAGCTTCAGAGGCACCATTTCGTTACCACTCAATCTGAATTGGTGTCCCCATCTCTACAAGCTGGATAAATTCATCCATCTCTTCATTGGTAATCGCAATACATCCATTGGTCCAATCAAAGCTTTGGATATAAATCGGCAACTGACTCTCACCGTTTTTTAAACCATGAATTTTGATGTTCCCTCCTGGGGACACACCTCGGCGCTTCGCTTCCAACGTATCAATCGCATCAGGGTAGCTAATATGCACAGAACGATAAAAAGCCGAGTCTTCTATGACGTAATCTAAGGTGTATTCGCCCTCAGGTGTACGATTGTCTCCCTCTTCTTGTTTATGCCCTTTAGGGTTCGCTCCTAAAGCAATGCGGTATTCTTTTAGTATTGTGCCTTGTTCCATTAAATACATTCGACGCTTTGACTTGTCGACTTTAACAAAATCTACAGCTGCATGGACGCCAGAAGCCAACACACAACACAAGAACATAGAGCACCATTTCACTGACATTGCCGGAACGCCTAACCTAACTAAAGTGAACAAGAAAAGAGCGATTATGCTAGTCAGTTAGCGCCCGTAAAGCAAACAGTATCTAGGGTAGAACCTGTATTACCCCAGGAGCTAAAGGGATGAACGCACAAGTGCAGAATCGTAAGATAATACTCATTGAAAGGCGTGATCGTTATCGTTGTTTGATATGGCAAAAGTTAAAGAGAAGATTTCTCTATTCATTCCGGCGAAGTTGCATTACTTTATAAGTATATTTATTTATAAAGTCCGCACTTTTTGAGAGGGAACCATGATTAATATTGCTTTTTTTAGTGCAAAATCCTACGACGAGGCCTCTTTTAATAAAATTAAAAATAACCGAAATTTTGAATTCCACTATCACGACTTCCGGCTAACCGAAAAAACCGCCAAAATGGCACATGGTTGCGATGTCGTGTGTGCTTTCGTCAATGATGACCTTTCAGCTCCCGTTCTTAAACAGCTTTCTCTAGGCGGAACTAAGCTTATTGCCATGCGCTGCGCGGGTTTTGATAAAGTTGATCTACAAGCCGCTAAAGAACTTGGCTTACAAGTGGTTCGAGTTCCTGCTTACTCACCAGAAGCGGTGGCTGAACACACAGTCGGTTTGATGATGTGCCTAAATCGTCGCCTTCACAAAGCCTACCAACGTACACGTGACGCCAACTTCTCGCTAGAGGGCCTAGTTGGCTTTAACTTTTACGGGAAAACCGTTGGTGTCATTGGTACAGGTAAGATTGGTATCGCGACGATGCGTATCTTCAAAGGGCTTGGCATGGAGCTGCTTTGCTATGACCCTTACGAAAATCCATTAGCACTAGAAATGGGAGCGCGTTACTGTTCGCTTGAAGAAATCTACGCTAATGCGGATATTATCTCTCTCCATTGTCCAATGAGTGAAGAAAACTATCACCTATTGAACGAAAAAGCCTTCGCGCAAATGAAAGATGGTGTGATGATCATTAACACTAGTCGAGGCGAGTTGCTGGATTCACTAGCGGCGATAGAAGCCTTGAAACAAGGTAAGATTGGCGCGCTTGGTCTAGACGTGTATGACAATGAAAAAGACTTGTTCTTCCAAGATAAATCTAACGATGTCATCGTAGACGATGTTTTCCGTCGCTTATCGGCTTGTCATAACGTGCTGTTTACTGGCCACCAAGCATTCTTGACTCACGAAGCACTTAATAATATTGCCTCTGTGACCCTTGATAACGTCGAAGCCTTTTTCTCTGGTAACGTATCGGGCAATGAACTGATTAACTAAAGCCAGACAATCGAGAAGTATAGTAGAGCGTGTGATCTCAGCTATGCTATACTTCTCGACTATTTAAAATTTGAGCCAAATTACCATGAGCATAAAAACTGATATTCAAAAGCTGCACAACCGTTTAGATACATGCCAACGTAAACTTGATGCGGCACGTTCTCGTGGTGATCACGAAATGATTACAAAGTTCACGGATGAAGTAGAACAGCTAACCAAAAAGCTTAACCAGTTAAAGCATAAGCAAAACTATGAGCTGAACAAAGAACGTAAAAGCTTACTTGATATGCCATTCTCTCGTGAAATCACCAAAGCAGAACAAGCGGACATCGGCAAACTGAAAAAACGCGTACGCGGCTTAGTAATCGTTCACCCACTAACAAAAGTTGGTAAAGAGCTTCGCCTCGATGTCATGACAGGCTTTGCGCCAAAAGAGTTTTAAACTCATATTAATACTCGTTGAGCCTAAGCATTTGCTTGGGCTTTTTATTTTGTACTGCTTCATTAAATGTCATCGAAATATCAACCCATAAGCTCCTAAAAAGGCCAGCGACAAAAGCCACGGACCTATTTTCAACCAATACCGTCTGCATTACATCTCAACGCTACGACAGTTGCTGCAACTTGTGCTCCACAACGGGGTCATTCGGAACTAACTGCTGAGCCACTTCCAAAAGTTGTACTGCATCTTGCGGATTGTCATGCTCATGCTTCATCGCAATATCAACAAGTGGCTGAATATCGATTTGCGCTTGATGCTCCTTCACATGTTCTTTCTTTTCTTCAATTAACACATTATGAGCGGTACTCAGTAAGTTCAAACGATGCTGTGAACTCGCATTCGCCTTGTTAAGGCACTGATAGTAATCTTCTTTTAATCGCAGCGTTTTGGTCTGATGACGAAACTGCGCTATATCTATCTTCTGATAACGTATAAAGTCTACAGCCACTTGCTTATAAAAACCGAATTTATTCAAATACGTCGCGTGGGTACCATGTCCCATACCGAAGACTCTCAAGTGAGTGAGCTCTGGGTAGCGTTTGGCGTGAAGGCGGTCGATTTCATTGGTTGGATCATAAATGATGTAACCTTTTGCATCTCCAAGGTTGAGGTCGTGGTACTTTCCTTCCCAATCAAATTGTTGGGCAAGTTCAGTACTTGGCCTGTCATCCCATGGCACTAGCACTTTGTTTTTTGTACTGACCGGGTGAAACATCAATACTTGATCCAACTTTAATAGATTGGAAAAGGCGCCAATAGCAAAACCACCGCGGCTAAGGCCATAACCTAAACGGCATTCAAAAGGCTCAAGTAATGTCGATAACTGCTCTAGAAAGAAAATCAAATTACGGCTGCGAAACCAGTTACTTTTCCCAAGATGCTGAAAAGAAATAATATTTACTTTTTGTTTCTGGGCTAAGCGATAGCCCCAAGGCGCAAAGTCTGAGTGTAAGTCCTGTACTTGTAGATTCGTACCAGCAGGGGAAAAGGTGAACAACAGCGGTTTATTGCGGTCGACAAACTCATACTTAACAAACACATCATCAAGTAAGTCCTCCCCGAACATCGGTAGCCTGGTTTGCTGTTCTTCACGAGAAAGAGCCAGCCATTCATCCAACCAGTACAGTAACTTCATTAATCCTCCATCTAAATTGCGCCTAGCAATTGTGTTAAAAATCTAGTTTTTAGTGTGTGATCATCTCCCCCTGATTCCAGGGGACTCTGATATCAGTCCTCTTTTAAAACAAAGCGTGAATTTGCTTATTAAATTGGTCAATATCTATGGTTTGATGACGAACAAACTCCTTCGCCACCAGATTAAAAAATTCTAATTTATCTAATTGTGTGGATTGAGTGCCGTGCCCCATACCGACGACTTTTAAATGAGTAAGTTCTGGATAACGTTCAGCATGAAGACGATCAATACGATTGGAGGGGTCATAAATAATGTAACCTTTGGCATTGCCCAAATCTCGATCATGGTAGCCGCTTTCCCAATCGAACTGTTGAGCAAACTCAGTGCTGGGCCGATCATCCCATGGCACTAACGCTTTATTTTTTGTGCTAACAGGATAAAACAACAAAAGATGATCCAACTTCAGTAAGTCAGCGAATGCGCCAATAGCAAAACCACCTCGGCTCTGCCCATAACCCAAACGACATTTGAAAGGCTTAAGCAACTCCGACAACTGCTCCAGAAAGAAAATTAAATTCCGGCTACGGAACCAATTACTTTTACCTAAATGTTGAAAGGCAATAATATTTATTTGTTGTTGTATTCCGAGGTCGTAACCCCAAGGAGAAAAATTCGGAGTTAAGTCTTGTACCTGAGCATCAGTACCGGAAGGAGAAAATGTGAACAACAATGGCTTGTTAAGATCGACGAATTCATACTTCACAAAAACATCATCAAGTAAATCGTAGCCAGAAATTGGTAAAGCAGCATTTTGCTCTTTTTGAGTAAGCGCTTGCCATTCATCTAACCAGTAAAGTAGCTTCATTTTTTCTCCAAGTACATCAGCAGTATTTAGACTGAAACTCTATCAAAATGCTTTTAAGCATCCCACGTTGAGACTTAACAAAGCTCTACTTAAAGCCTAAATGACCTATGAAAATGTCTTCGATTGAAGATATTACTGCGTAAACTAAACCCAAAGTGAGTACGCTAAAGAACTTAGAGAAAGGGCCGGAGAAAAGCCAATTAGACGTTTTCGATAACAGCTGTTAAAAAACAGCAGATACAAAAAAACCGCTGTAAGAACAGCGGTTTTTTAAAGGTGGCGGAGAGATAGGGATTTGAACCCTAGATACGCTATTAACGTATGCCGGTTTTCAAGACCGGTGCTTTCAACCACTCAGCCATCTCTCCACAAATTGTCACTAAAACTTAGTCTTATACTATCGATGCTAATTTTTAGTTTTGCCTTCAGTTATCTTAATTAAAAAGAAAACTTGAAAGCGATATTTAAAGCCTGGCGATGTCCTACTCTCACATGGGGAAGCCCCACACTACCATCGGCGCTATTTCGTTTCACTTCTGAGTTCGGCATGGAAATCAGGTGGGTCCAAAACGCTATGGTCGCCAAGCAAATTCTTTATCAATTTGCTCGCAAATTCAAACGCACTTTAGTGCGGCCCTTTAGGGTGAGATTTGCTTGCAAATCGAATAATTCGGAAAGCTGTTTCTTAATTCTCGTTACTACACATTCAATGTTCTTTCATTGAGTCCATCAAAACCCCTTGGGTGTTGTATGGTTAAGCCTCACGGGCAATTAGTACAGGTTAGCTCAACGCCTCACAACGCTTACACACCCTGCCTATCAACGTCGTAGTCTACGACAACCCTTTAGGATACTTAAAGTATCAGGGAGAACTCATCTCAAGGCTCGCTTCCCGCTTAGATGCTTTCAGCGGTTATCGATCCCGAACTTAGCTACCGGGCAATGCGTCTGGCGACACAACCCGAACACCAGAGGTTCGTCCACTCCGGTCCTCTCGTACTAGGAGCAGCCCCTTTCAATTCTCCAACGCCCACGGCAGATAGGGACCGAACTGTCTCACGACGTTCTAAACCCAGCTCGCGTACCACTTTAAATGGCGAACAGCCATACCCTTGGGACCGACTTCAGCCCCAGGATGTGATGAGCCGACATCGAGGTGCCAAACACCGCCGTCGATATGAACTCTTGGGCGGTATCAGCCTGTTATCCCCGGAGTACCTTTTATCCGTTGAGCGATGGCCCTTCCATTCAGAACCACCGGATCACTATGACCTGCTTTCGCACCTGCTCGAATTGTCATTCTCGCAGTCAAGCGGGCTTATGCCATTGCACTAACCTCACGATGTCCAACCGTGATTAGCCCACCTTCGTGCTCCTCCGTTACGCTTTGGGAGGAGACCGCCCCAGTCAAACTACCCACCAGGCACTGTCCGCAACCCCGATGAGGGGTCGACGTTAGAACATCAACACTACAAGGGTGGTATTTCAAGGACGGCTCCACGCAATCTAGCGACTGCGCTTCAAAGCCTCCCACCTATCCTACACATGTAGGGTCAATGTTCAGTGCCAAGCTGTAGTAAAGGTTCACGGGGTCTTTCCGTCTAGCCGCGGGTACACTGCATCTTCACAGCGATTTCAATTTCACTGAGTCTCGGGTGGAGACAGCGTGGCCATCATTACGCCATTCGTGCAGGTCGGAACTTACCCGACAAGGAATTTCGCTACCTTAGGACCGTTATAGTTACGGCCGCCGTTTACCGGGGCTTCGATCAAGAGCTTCGACCGAAGTCTAACCCCATCAATTAACCTTCCGGCACCGGGCAGGCGTCACACCGTATACGTCATCTTGCGATTTTGCACAGTGCTGTGTTTTTAATAAACAGTTGCAGCCACCTGGTATCTGCGACTCTCAATAGCTCCATCCGCGAGGGACTTCACCGTCGAGAGCGTACCTTCTCCCGAAGTTACGGTACCATTTTGCCTAGTTCCTTCACCCGAGTTCTCTCAAGCGCCTTGGTATTCTCTACCCGACCACCTGTGTCGGTTTGGGGTACGATTCCTTACAATCTGAAGCTTAGAGGCTTTTCCTGGAAGCATGGCATCAATGACTTCACATCCGTAGATGCTCGACGTCGTGTCTCAGCCTTAGAAAGAGCCGGATTTACCTAACTCTTAAGCCTACGCACTTGAACCTGGACAACCGTCGCCAGGCCCACCTAGCCTTCTCCGTCCCCCCATCGCAATTGTAAGAAGTACGGGAATATTAACCCGTTTCCCATCGACTACGCCTTTCGGCCTCGCCTTAGGGGTCGACTTACCCTGCCCCGATTAACGTTGGACAGGAACCCTTGGTCTTCCGGCGAGGAGGTTTTTCACCCCCTTTATCGTTACTCATGTCAGCATTCGCACTTCTGATACGTCCAGCATGCGTTACCACACACCTTCAACCGCTTACAGAACGCTCCCCTACCCAATGTGCAAAAGCACATTGCCGCAGCTTCGGTTTACTACTTAGCCCCGTTACATCTTCCGCGCAGGCCGACTCGACCAGTGAGCTATTACGCTTTCTTTAAATGATGGCTGCTTCTAAGCCAACATCCTGGCTGTCTGAGCCTTCCCACATCGTTTCCCACTTAGTAGTAATTTGGGACCTTAGCTGGCGGTCTGGGTTGTTTCCCTCTCCACGACGGACGTTAGCACCCGCCGTGTGTCTCCCGGATAGTACTTACTGGTATTCGGAGTTTGCAAAGGGTTGGTAAGTCGGGATGACCCCCTAGCCTTAACAGTGCTCTACCCCCAGTAGTATTCGTCCGAGGCGCTACCTAAATAGCTTTCGGGGAGAACCAGCTATCTCCAGGTTTGATTGGCCTTTCACCCCTAGCCACAAGTCATCCGCTAATTTTTCAACATTAGTCGGTTCGGTCCTCCAGTTGATGTTACTCAACCTTCAACCTGCCCATGGCTAGATCACCTGGTTTCGGGTCTATATCCAGAGACTGAACGCCCAGTTAAGACTCGGTTTCCCTACGGCTCCCCTAGATGGTTAACCTTGCCACTGAATATAAGTCGCTGACCCATTATACAAAAGGTACGCAGTCACAGGACAAGCCTGCTCCTACTGCTTGTACGTACACGGTTTCAGGTTCTATTTCACTCCCCTCACAGGGGTTCTTTTCGCCTTTCCCTCACGGTACTGGTTCACTATCGGTCAGTCAGTAGTATTTAGCCTTGGAGGATGGTCCCCCCATATTCAGACAGGATATCACGTGTCCCGCCCTACTCGATTTCACTGAATATGCGTCGTCAGTTACGGGGCTATCACCCTGTATCGCCAAGCTTTCCAGCTTGTTCACCTAACGCCTATAAAGCTTAAGGGCTAGTCCAATTTCGCTCGCCGCTACTTTCGGAATCTCGGTTGATTTCTTTTCCTCGGGGTACTTAGATGTTTCAGTTCCCCCGGTTCGCCTCGTTATGCTATGTATTCACATAACGATACTTACTTATGTAAGTGGGTTTCCCCATTCGGAAATCCCAGACTCAAGTGGTTTTTACTACCTAATCTGGGCTTATCGCAAGTTAATACGTCCTTCATCGCCTCTGACTGCCAAGGCATCCACCGTGTACGCTTAGTCACTTAACCATACAACCCGAAGGAGTTTCGAATTGATGTTAAACAACCAAAGTTGTCTCTCATTATTTGAATGAGCGAGAGACATTCGATTTTGCCGGACTCATCTCTTTACCTTCATTTTTAGAAAAAATGAAAACAAAAAGCCAAGAACACTTGAATGTGTTTTTTGGTGTTTATCTTTCGATAAACATTGAGAACTTTACAAACAACAATAAATTGTTGTTTTGTCAGCTTTCCAAATTGTTAAAGAGCTATGTTTCTTCACAAGGAAGTTACATTTTCTAAAGACTTTCAGAGTCAAAAATGCCAACCAGTATCAATTGCTTGTTCTGGTTTGGACGTTTTATTCCAAAAATACTTAGAGAATGGTGGGCGATACCGGGCTCGAACCAGTGACCCCCTGCTTGTAAGGCAGGTGCTCTCCCAACTGAGCTAATCGCCCACATAAGTTTTAATTCTTCGTGGAGAAGAATGGTGGGTCGTGCAGGATTCGAACCTGCGACCAATTGATTAAAAGTCAACTGCTCTACCAACTGAGCTAACGACCCAATGGTATCCCGTAGGGGAGTCGAACCCCTGTTACCGCCGTGAAAGGGCGGTGTCCTAGGCCTCTAGACGAACGGGACACTAAGTTGAACATCTTGGGGGATGTTCTATCTCTTAAACTTCATAAACCGTATCAATCTGTGTGGACACTCATCGCAATAATCATCGTATAAGGAGGTGATCCAGCGCCAGGTTCCCCTAGCGCTACCTTGTTACGACTTCACCCCAGTCATGAACCACAAAGTGGTAAGCGTCCCCCCGAAGGTTAAACTACCTACTTCTTTTGCAGCCCACTCCCATGGTGTGACGGGCGGTGTGTACAAGGCCCGGGAACGTATTCACCGTGGCATTCTGATCCACGATTACTAGCGATTCCGACTTCATGGAGTCGAGTTGCAGACTCCAATCCGGACTACGACGCACTTTTTGGGATTCGCTCACTTTCGCAAGTTGGCTGCCCTCTGTATGCGCCATTGTAGCACGTGTGTAGCCCTACTCGTAAGGGCCATGATGACTTGACGTCGTCCCCACCTTCCTCCGGTTTATCACCGGCAGTCTCCCTGGAGTTCCCGACATTACTCGCTGGCAAACAAGGATAAGGGTTGCGCTCGTTGCGGGACTTAACCCAACATTTCACAACACGAGCTGACGACAGCCATGCAGCACCTGTCTCAGAGTTCCCGAAGGCACCAATCCATCTCTGGAAAGTTCTCTGGATGTCAAGAGTAGGTAAGGTTCTTCGCGTTGCATCGAATTAAACCACATGCTCCACCGCTTGTGCGGGCCCCCGTCAATTCATTTGAGTTTTAATCTTGCGACCGTACTCCCCAGGCGGTCTACTTAACGCGTTAGCTCCGAAAGCCACGGCTCAAGGCCACAACCTCCAAGTAGACATCGTTTACGGCGTGGACTACCAGGGTATCTAATCCTGTTTGCTCCCCACGCTTTCGCATCTGAGTGTCAGTATCTGTCCAGGGGGCCGCCTTCGCCACCGGTATTCCTTCAGATCTCTACGCATTTCACCGCTACACCTGAAATTCTACCCCCCTCTACAGTACTCTAGTCTGCCAGTTTCAAATGCTATTCCGAGGTTGAGCCCCGGGCTTTCACATCTGACTTAACAAACCACCTGCATGCGCTTTACGCCCAGTAATTCCGATTAACGCTCGCACCCTCCGTATTACCGCGGCTGCTGGCACGGAGTTAGCCGGTGCTTCTTCTGTCGCTAACGTCAAACGATGCCGTTATTAACGACAACGCCTTCCTCACGACTGAAAGTACTTTACAACCCGAAGGCCTTCTTCATACACGCGGCATGGCTGCATCAGGCTTGCGCCCATTGTGCAATATTCCCCACTGCTGCCTCCCGTAGGAGTCTGGACCGTGTCTCAGTTCCAGTGTGGCTGATCATCCTCTCAGACCAGCTAGGGATCGTCGCCTTGGTGAGCCCTTACCTCACCAACTAGCTAATCCCACCTAGGCATATCCTGACGCGAGAGGCCCGAAGGTCCCCCTCTTTGGCCCGTAGGCATCATGCGGTATTAGCCATCGTTTCCAATGGTTATCCCCCACATCAGGGCAATTTCCTAGGCATTACTCACCCGTCCGCCGCTCGACGCCGTTATCGTTCCCCGAAGGTTCAGATAACTCGTTTCCGCTCGACTTGCATGTGTTAGGCCTGCCGCCAGCGTTCAATCTGAGCCATGATCAAACTCTTCAATTTAAGATTTTGTTCGGCTCAATGAATACTGAACATTACATAAAGTAATGTTTGAATTGACTGTGCTCTTATTGGTTTTCACTTTTGAAAAAGTGAAACAAAACAGCTCAAGGCTGCTTCCCAATTCGAATGGTCACTTCGTTTCATTGAAACCTAATTTGATACCGAAGTATCGAATTGGATTATCATCAACGAGTGCCCACACAGATTGATAGGTCTATATTGTTAAAGAGCTTGCTTTTCGAGAAGTTTTTCTCTCAAAGCGGAGGCGTATTCTAATGAACTAATTCTTAGTGTCAAACACTTTTTAAAATTAATTTTTAGAAGCTTTTCGCCTTATTGCCAGCTGCTTTCGCGTTTCCGCTTTGCCCTGACAACGGAGGCGCATTATAGGGAGATGATTTTTCTTAGCAACCCCTTTTTAGAAAAAAATTTAAAAAAAAAGCGTCGAGTGATTAAATCTCACTCAAACGCTTGTTTTTAGCACTCAGTTGTTAACTTCAAGTAGCAAATAAGCAATCAGTATGTGTCTACCCAGCGCTCTTTAAAGCTGGTGATATCAAGATCCAGTGATTGCTCCGCTTCGATTTGCTCAATTGCCTCTAATTCTTTATTTACACTACTCATCGTCAATGTGTTGTTGTCTAACTCAAACACTTGTTGTTGAGTTTTGTAATAGAACTTAAGCGTAGTGAGCGCTTTTACATCGTCATTGCTCGCGGCTGCTTTAATGCTTTTTAGTTTACGAAATATTTTGTTGTGCAGTTGCTTGAGCTTCCAAACGTACAACACCTCTTCCATGTATGGCCGAGTTTTAATTTGATTCAATAAAGAGAGGGAAGTTGCGACTGCGAGAACGACACCAATCAAATTCCAATGGAAGTTTCCCGTTGATTGTTCAGGTACGACTTCAGTGTTACCAAACAAAACAATAAGCAAGGTACTAAAGGCAAGAGATGAGATAGCGAGCAACGCAACAAAACCGCCAATCACCAGGTTTACTTTCTTTTTATAAATGTCTTTATTTATCTTTTTGATTTCCATATACCGCTCCTAACAGGGTTGCCTCCTATTCTAACTAGCACACTCCGCACGACAATCGAAGCTTTGTAAGTAAGTTCACATTTACTATTAAACTCGCATCCCTTCCCTGCTTGGGTATATACTTCCGCGCATTCACTCTTCCTATATAGAGGCTAAACTCATGCGCTCTTTTGTTTTACGAGCTCGCGCGGCGCCAACCACCAGCAAAGCACTATTAGAAGGTGTTGGTAACGAGGCGCATACCGAGATCCTTGCTCATACCATGATGAACACCATGTTCGTGGCACAATCTCACCGTGAAGATGTGGTTGTCCACTTGGTATTAGAGAGCACGAAGGATTACTCGCGCACGATTACCATTCGTTCAAACGACATTACCAATATTGGTGGTTTTCACGAGTCAACGTTGATCGCTGCCGTTGCCCGTGCGTTAGACGCATCTGTTGGTATGGGTAAAGAGCAGCTTCGTGAAGTTGAACCCGGTATTACGGTTCGTACAGTGAGCTTTGAACGCTTGGTGCAAGAACTGGCGGAAGACCACCAACTTTATATGTTGGACAAGAAAGGCGAATTTGTTCGTGACGCAGAAATTGGTGAAAATCCATGTTTCTTACTAACCGATCACATTCCGATGCCGAAGAAGTCGTTCAACAGCTTGAAGCGCCTAGGTACTGAGAAAATCAGCCTTGGGCCTAAGATGCTGTTTGCTTCTCAGTGTGTAGTATTGATCCACAATGAGCTGGACATCCGCGAATTTTAGTTATTCGCGTACACGTTGCTAGATGATGAAAGAGGACTCGATTGAGTCCTCTTTTTTGTTTCTGACTTTCTATGCCGCGCTTATTTACCACCAATGCTCAAACGAGCAAAGCGAACGTCTGGCGAGAAGAAAGTGCGGCTATCGTTGATTAGCTGAGTATCACCTACTGCCTCAACTTCTTGCAGCATCTTGTAGAAGTTACCCGCTACCGTGATCCCACGAACTGGTTGAACGCGCTCTCCATCACGGCACAAGAAACCACTCGCACCAAATGAGAAATCACCACTGACAGCATCTGCACCAGAGTGAACCCCTTGCAGTTCCACTAATTCTAGGTATTCACCTGCATTGACTTCTGACGCATTGCTGTTGCCTGTCGCAATCACTTTGTGATTCGCTGACACGTCTAAGCTCGATTTTGCACCGCGAGCAGCACTTGCCGTCGACACTGCACCCAAATAACTCGCTGTTTGGCTATTGTGCAATAGCGTATTCAGTTGGCCATTGGCGATCAACACATTGTCTTGGGTGGCAAAACCTTCACTATCAAACCCTGCGATAGCCATACCATTCGGCATGTATGCCGCATCGGTAAAGGTAATCAAGTCACTCGCAACACGTTGACCAAGCTTATCACCCAGTGGCGTAATGCCTTTCATCGCGCTTACACCAGAGAAAGCACTGCCGAAAGCACCGAATAAACTTGCCAGCGCATTGATGTGGAAAATAGCGGGGTAGTTACCCGTCGCAACCGGTACACCTTCAAGAAGATCACGAGCAAGGTTGTAACCGCCTTCTATACAATAAGCTGGATCCAACTCATCAAAACGGCGACCTAGCGACATTCTTCCCGCCATCGACTGTTTGCCGTCTTTTTCAAACAGGGTATACGCGTAACAAGTGAACGATCGCTCGAAATGTTGACATAACGTACCTTGAGTATTCGCGATGATGAGCTGAGTTTCACCGTCACTGTAACCATTGTATGGTGAGCTTGAAGCGTGAGGCAGAGCCACAACACCTTGCTCAAGCGCAAGGGACAGTTCAATTTTCTCATCGACCGATGTGGTATCGTCTTGCGCAATTTCTGCAATATCAGTGGTGATTTTGCTGTTTACGCAGCTGATGGTTTGATGTTCATCTTGCTTGGAAAAGCGAGCACTTTGCAGCGCGTTTGTGAGCATCAAATCTAAACTTGGTTGCTCTAGTGATTCAGAATAACTTGTCGCGACACGAGCATCTTTAATAACTCGAACACCCAGCACTTGACTTGAGCTTACTTTGTACTCATCCAGCTTGCCTTGGTTTGCTTTCAGCGAAAAGCTGCTGTTGCGGTTTACAATGACGTCCGCTTCTGCGCCTTGACGCTTTGCTTCTGATAGGACGTAATCAACCGCATTAAGAAGTTGTTGTTCTTGGCTCATTAGTTACCGCCTCCTACCAGAATATTATCTACTTTCAGTGTTGGCTGACCGACTGTTGTTGGTACTGAACCACTTACTGAACCACACATGCCCGGCGCAAGCGCCATGTCTTTGCCGACCATGCTGATTTCTTTCAACACTTTTGGACCCGTGCTGATCAGCGTTGCTGTTTTCAGAGGTTTGGTGATTTTGCCATTTTCAATGAGGTAAGCTTCACGAACAGCAAAGTTAAACTCGCCCGTTCCCGGTTGAACCGAGCCGCCGCCCATCTTCTTCGCATAGATACCACGTTCGATACCTGCCAGCATGTCGTCAAGTGAATGCTCGCCTTCTTCGATAAAGGTGTTACGCATCCGCGAGGTTGGTGCGAACTTGTAGTCCTGACGACGACCAGAACCCGTAGGCTCATAACCAGTCTTCATGCCACCCATTTTATCGACCATAAAGCTGGTTAGCTTACCGTCTTTGATCAATTGAGTTCGCTGAGTCTTCATGCCTTCGTCATCAACATGAATCGAGCCCCATTCGTTGGTCATGGTGCCATCATCGACAGCATTCACGGCAGTGTGAGCAACCATTTCGCCCATTTTGTCGTGGAATACGGACGCTTTCTTCGCAACCGAAGTGGTTTCGAGTAAGTGACCACACGCTTCATGGAAGATAACGCCGCCAAAGCCGTTACCAATTACCACTGGCATTTCACCCGATGGACAAGCATCCGCACCAAGTTTCACTAACGCTTGCTGCGCGATAGTTTGACCCAGCTCTTTCGCATCTATCTGCTCACTGAACTCCCAACCGGCAAGAGCGCCAGGACCTTCCATACCAGAAGACTGCTCATTACCTTTTTGAGCAACGGTGTTACCCGCCACACGAATGTAGTGACGCGTATCGTCTACATGCAAACCTTCTGAGTTGAAGATAGACACTTGCTGCTCGCGCTGAAGCACACTACCAATGAACTGGCTGATGTACTCACTTTCTGCACGCGCAGCTTGGTCAACTTTCAATAGAAACGCGATTTTTGAATCTAAGTTGGCATCCTGACTTAACGGCATGCGGCAACCGTGTTGGATTGGGTAGCGGTTCAAATTTAAAGAACCTGCTGACGCGATTTGTTCACGCTTGTCTTTTGCCGCAAGCAATGAGGTTACGCGTTTTAGCTCGGCTTCGTCCGTGCTATTGGTGTATCCATAAAGCACTTTGTGACCGAAGAAGAGGCGAATACCGATACCAAAATCAATCCCCGAATTGACCTTGTCCACCTCACCAGATGCGATCTGGACGGTGTTAGTTTGATGATGTTCAACGAATAGTTCAGCGAAATCAGCCCCTAAAAAGAGAGCATGATCGATCACTGACTTCGCTGTTGCAGAATTAAGCATGAAGTCTCCTTGCTCGATGATCGTCTTAGCCTTCCTAATTAACTGTCGAAAAGTTCAACAAAGTTAAATTGGCAACGCGTTAAATTTTAACAGTTTTTTAACCTTGTTTTGTGCTAATCCTTGCTTAACGAGACCACGATTATTTATTAAATATTCCAGGTTCAGCTCTTTCACCAGAGCGTTGCACTAGTAAATTCCACACGACGAACCATTTAGATGCTTACTCTATCACTCACCTCGCATAATTGAATACTCAATAATAATTACTCTCAAAAAACGTATCCCTTCTACAAGGGTCCTGCTATCATCCGAGCGAAATAGTCGGGGGGCCACGCGATAAGCGTTGGCTGAGATCGAGATTCGAGACCCGTTGAACCTGATTCAGTTAGCACTGACGTAGGGAACTATGCGCACTTTGCCTTTCGCCGCTCCTCTTCGGCGAGCGATAACGATCGAACAATCGATCTATCCACAACGGTCAAAGTCAGTTCCTATACGTCTTGTAGTAGGAGCGACCATGACGCAGCAATCACAGCCATCTTTACACCAGGCACAATCACCTATAACCACCCCTGTTGTCTTAACCATCGCAGGCTCCGACAGCGGCGGCGGCGCAGGCATCCAAGCCGATATCAAAGCGATGTCCGCAACTGGCAGCTTTGCCTGCTCAGTGATTACCGCCATCACCTCACAAAACACGCAAGGCGTTTCTGCGATTTTCCCGATCCCACTTGATCACGTTGAAAGCCAACTCGATGCGGTGTTTACCGATCTCAATATTGTGGCGGTAAAAGTCGGCATGCTGGCGGATTCGAACATCATCAAAGTGGTGGCAAGCAAAATAAGACAGTACCAACCCAAGCATCTTGTGATTGATCCCGTCATGGTCGCCACCAGCGGTGATTTGCTACTTGAGCAATCAGCAATCAGCACATTAAAAGAAGAACTAATTCCACTGGCAGACATCATCACTCCTAACCTGCCAGAAGGTGCAGCATTGACGGGTAAGCCAGTGCCTCAATCAGAATCTGAAATGAACGATATGATTACCGACCTTCGTGCACTTGGTGCCAAAGCTATTCTGCTCAAAGGCGGTCATCTTGAAGAAAATGAAAACAGCAACGATCTGCTGATCATGCAAAACAGTGCGGAGTTAATCAGCGCCAAGCGTTTTCCGACCAAAAACTCCCACGGTACGGGCTGTACACTGTCTTCCGCCATTGCGTCTTACCTTGGTCAAGGCAACAACCTGCACAAAGCGGTTCACCTTGGTAAGCAGTACATCAGCCAAGCTATCGCACACGCTGATGAATTGGAAGTGGGGAAAGGTCACGGGCCAGTGAATCACTTTTTTTCGGGTCATACTTATGTTCGCTAACGCGATTGGCATTCAGCTTTCCGACGCCAGTTTGCAATACAAAGACAGCCAAACACCGACTTTAGCGGGAGTGAACATGACCATTCCTGTCGGTCAATGGACGGTATTACTCGGACGAAGTGGCTGCGGGAAAACCACAATATTGCGTTACTTAGCTGGTTTACTGGATGACCAAGTTGACTGGCATGGCGAACTCATCACAACCGATGGCGCTGCACTGCATGACCGTATCGCTTATATGGCTCAGCAGGATTTATTGCTACCGTGGCTTAACGTGCTGGATAACGTCTGCCTCAGCTCGCGATTTTCTCACACCAACTCAAATCCAGCGGATGAGAAACAACGCGCTCTCAACTTGTTAGAGCACGTTGGGTTGGCAGATTACGCTTACGCCAAACCCGCTCAACTCTCCGGAGGTATGCGACAGCGCGTAGCCCTTGCTCGCACTCTGATGCAAGACAAGCCTCTGGTTCTGATGGATGAGCCCTTCTCTGCGCTGGACGCGGTTACTCGCCATAAGTTGCAAACCTTGTCTGCCGAATTATTGAAAGATAAGACGGTTGTTCTGATTACCCACGACCCACAAGAAGCGGTGCGATTGGCACACCAACTCTATGTGTTACAAGGCACGCCTGCTCAAGCGCAGCACTTGGTTGTTCCGGACGCCAAGCCACCAAGATCTCTCGATGGAGAATGCGCAACTCTACAACAAGCGATTTTGAATCAATTGGAGAAAGACTATGAGTGATATGACTCAGTACAACTCCGTTTCGGCGCGTATCAGTAAAAAGGAACGCGTGACTCATCCGGCATTGCGTCTGCTAATCAGCGCAGCCGTGATCTTAGGTTTGTGGCAACTCATTGTAGTGGTGTTTGACATGCCAAGCTTCATCTTGCCTTCGCCGATTGAAGTATTGGATAGATTAGTCACTCGATACGACGTGCTACTCAAACACACTTGGGTTACCGCGCAAGAGATCCTACTTGGCCTCGCACTCGGCTTATCAATGGGTTTGCTGTTCGCATTACAAATGCTGATGTTCGAGCCGCTCAAACGCTGGCTATTGCCGATTCTTATCGCTAGCCAAGCCATTCCAGTATTTGCTATCGCGCCCGTGTTGATGCTTTGGCTGGGTTACGGCATTACATCGAAAGTAGTTATGGCGGCCATCATCATCTTTTTCCCTGTAACAACTTGTTGTTACGACGGACTGCGCAACACCCCCACCGGCTATCTCGATCTTGCCAAAACCATGGGCGCATCGAAATGGCAATTACTGCGCCATATTCAACTCCCTGCCGCCCTACCAACGTTAGCGTCTGGTATTCGTGTTGCCGTAGTTATTGCGCCGATTGGTGCCGTGGTAGGTGAATGGGTTGGTTCAAGTGAGGGCCTAGGCTATCTGATGCTGCAAGCCAACGCTCGCATGATCATCGATGAGATGTTCGCGGCGCTGTTTATTCTCGCCGCACTGTCTATCACACTCTATTTCACCACTGACAAATTACTGAAAAAAGCCATTCCCTGGGAAAACAAATAGGGAAAGAAAAAGGAAGAACCCCGTGAATAAAAACAAACTCATGAGCGCTGTTGCTCTGCTCGCATCAATTGTTTCAACTAACGTACTTGCTGCCGAAAAAGAGCTTACTTTAATGCTGGATTGGTTCGTTAACCCGAACCATGGCCCTATAGTGATTGCACAAGAACGAGGCTACTTTAAACAGCAAGGTTTGAAGGTCAATATTCAAGAGCCTGCAGATCCAAGCACTCCACCCAAACTAGTTGCGGCTGGCAAAGTCGATATGGCGATTTCATACCAACCTAGCCTGACCATCGACGTAGCGGCTGGCTTGCCATTAATTCGCTCTGCGACCTTGATTGCTACTCCCCTCAACACATTGATGGTGTTGGATAACGGCAAGAACGACAACCTTGGCGACCTTAAAGGCAAGAAGATCGGTATTGCGATCGCAGGTAACGAAGAGGCGACAATCGGCACCATGCTTGCGCAGGAGAACGTGAAGTTTTCTGACGTGCAAATCATCAACGTCGGTTGGGCACTCTCTTCCTCTCTTGCCTCAGGGAAAGTAGACGCTATTTGGGGCGGCTTGCGTAACTTCGAAACCAACCAACTTGCGCTAGAAGGCTACAAAGCCAAAGCCTTCTTCCCAGAAGAGCACGGCGTACCAGCGTATGACGAACTGGTGTTTGTGGCGAATGCAAAAACCTACGACAAAGCGGCTATTAAAGCGTTCAACAAAGCGCTGGAGCAAGCGACCACTTACATCGTCAACCATCCTAAAGAGTCCTGGAAAGAGTTTGTCGCTTACTCGCCAGACACGCTAAATAACGAACTCAACCAACGCGCTTGGAACGACACGTTAACTCGTTTCGCGCTTCGCCCATCAGCAGTCGACCTAAAACGCTATGACGATTACGCCGAGTTCATGTACTCACAAAAAATCATCGGAACGCTACCAAAAGCGAAAGATTACGTACCGAGTTTTGACTAATTACGAGGCTGCCCCATTATGAAATACCAAGATTTGATCGACGCTTGCCGCCAAGATTGGCAAGAATACACTGAGCATGCCTTCGTGCAGCAATTGGCCAAAGGCACACTGGCTCAACCTTGTTTTCTGCATTACTTAAAGCAAGATTTCTTATTCCTAAAACAGTATGCACGAGCTTATGCGCTGGCAATCTACAAAGCGCGTACGTTAGACGATATGCGCCGCGCACTACCAAGCGTACATGCGCTTTTAGATTCAGAGATTACCCACCATGTTACCTACTGCGGTCAGTGGGGATTAACGGAATCTGATCTCGAAAACGAGCCGGAAGATTTTGGCACGGTGGCTTACACGCGCTACGTATTGGATGCGGGAATGACGGGCGACTTAGTTGACTTGTATGCCGCGCTCGCCCCTTGCTCCATCGGCTACGCCGTCATTGGTAAAATGCTGATTGAAGATGAAAACACGGTATTCGAAGACAATCCTTACGCAAGTTGGATTAACTTGTACGGCGGTGAAGAGTTCCAATCTGGCGTGGCAAGTGGGGCCGAACACTTTAACCAGCTACTGGCTGAAATCGACATCCACAGCCAGCGCGGTCAAAACCTGATTCAGGTCTTCAAAACCGCAACGCGTATGGAAGTGGCGTTTTGGCAACAAGGTCTAAACGCGCAATAAGGTTAATTGGAGAATCTCATGTTAATAGAACAAATCACTCAAGCATTAACCGCAGTGCGTCAGCAAAAGCCTTTAGTCGTGAACATTACCAACTACGTGGTGATGAACAACACGGCGAACGCTTTGTTGGCTATCGGTGCTTCGCCAATCATGGCACATTCAAAGCAAGAAATGGCAGAAATGATGTCGTTTGCTGGCGCTTTGGTGATCAACATCGGCACCCTAGACAGCGTTTGGACACCGCGCATGAGCTACGCCGTAGAGCAAGCCAACTCGAACGGTAAAATCGTTGTGCTCGACCCTGTCGGTTGCGGTGCAAGTTCACTACGTACCGAAACCTCGCGCGAAATCGCCCGCCTTGCAAACAAGTTAATCATTCGTGGTAATGCGTCCGAAATCATTGCTCTCGCTGGTGAGCAAGCGCAAAGCAAAGGTGTAGATGCACTCGACGGTAGTGATGCAGCCCTTGGGGCGGCTCACTTCTTAGTTGAAAAATACGGAGCGAGCGTGGTCATCTCCGGCGAAACTGACTACATCGTGACAAAAGAGCAAACCGTCCAGTTGAATAATGGTCACGAGATGATGCCTTACGTAACCGGAATGGGCTGTACACTAACGGCACTGACGGGTGCTTTCGCTGCTGTTGGTGATCACTCCGGACTTGCTGCTGCGGCGGTACTTGGCGTTGTTGGCGAGATTGCAGCGGAACAAGCTCGTGGTCCAGGCAGCCTGCAAATGAACTTGTTGGATGAGCTTTACCAACTGGATGAAGAAACATTGGTAACACGTCTTAAATTACAAGTGAGATAAATCGCTTCTCAATGCTTTAAACGCCTCTCACTCCAAAGACAGTGGGAGGCGAAAGGAAACACAATGAACGCCTATCGTTTGTATTTGGCCACCGACGACCAACAAGATTTACCCACTCTCAAACACGTTGTAAGAATGGCGGTAGAAGGTGGCGTAACCATGGTGCAAGTTCGCGAAAAGCACGGTGATGTACGTGCGTTTATCGAACGTGCTCAAGCCGTCAAGACGATCCTTGAAGGCACTGACGTCCCGTTAATCATCAATGATCGTGTTGATGTTGCCCTTGCCGTCGATGCCGATGGGGTTCACCTCGGGCAGTCAGACATGCCAGCAGAGATCGCTCGTCAATTGATTGGCCCAAACAAGATTCTAGGCTTGTCGATTGAGACTGAAGAGCAGTTGGCAGAGGCGGATTCTCTGCCCATTGATTACATCGGTTTGAGTGCCATCTTCGCTACACCAACCAAAACCAACACCAAAAAACACTGGGGTATTGAAGGTTTGAAGATGGCGCTGAACACCACGTCTTTACCAATCGTCGCTATTGGTGGCATCAACGAAACCAACATTCCTGCCCTGAGTGCGACAGGTGTGCATGGTTTGGCTTTGGTTTCTGCCATTTGTCATGCAGAAAACCCAACCAAAGCAGCAGAGTACTTACTTTCTCTGATGGATTAAGACCCCAACGCTTAAGGATGAGCGCCTTTACCCTCCAGATAAATGCCATCAATTCATCACTCAACCTTCATTCTCTCGTCAAATTGACAAAGCGTTGATAAGTTTTTCACGCCAGATAACGTAAGATAAGCCCCTTATTTTCACGTGGTTGAATAACCCTCAATAAAAACAAAACGCTCTCAATGAAAACCAAAAAATATGGATTGATGATGCTCGCCTTGTTTGTTCTTGGCATCATCCCAATGTCGCTGTTTGGCTCTTATCACAATCTCACTTCACAGGTGCCTGAAAGTCTGGGTATTACTTTTACTTTGCTCACAGATTCTGCTGGCAGCAAAGGCTTTTTAATTACCTTAACGCTGCTACTGCTTTCTTTATTTCGCTTTAAACCAAGTCGCACTGAGTGGATGCAAAAACTCTCAATGTTAGGGCTGTTACTTGTGATTGGCTTTGCCAGCAAAACGGGGCTAAAACTGATGACAGAAAGCCCGCGCCCATACACGGAATTGCTCGCAGCAGAACAATTGATTGAAACACCAGAAACGTTTTATCAGTTAGATACAAAACAACAAGCCAACGTAATTAACCAGGTTACTGAACAAGTCAGTGATTGGCGAACACGCCATTGGCAAGGCGAGAAAGACTATTCTTTCCCATCCGGCCATACGATTTTCGTTTCGATTTGTCTGGCTTTCTTTGGTGGGTTGTTCTTACAGAACAAGTGCTATATCTCTGCACTGTCATTGTGGATGTGGGGAATGAGCGTCGCATATAGCCGCTTATGGCTGGGCATGCATCGCCCTGAAGATTTAATAGGTTCGGTCTTGTTTGTCGCTATTGTATTTACTTTACTCCCGACATTTCAAATTAAGAAACAGATGCCATTTGTTTCTCTCGCTTCGCGCTAATGTGAACGATGACTAGATAAAAAAGAAGCCAGCGATTCGCTGGCTTCTTGCTTTCAAGCGCTACTTTTTTCTAGCCATTTTTTGGTGGTTCAAACGCCGTTAGTTCTAATTCTGGGCCAGTGTATTTTTCAATACGAACCAGTGCCGAGTTCGCCGCACAGCCGTTTGCAAGTCGAGAGGTCGGAATATCCAACGTTAACACGTTACAACCGCCGTTCTTACAAATGCCGGTTTTCGGATCCAAATCCGGCCAACCGCCTTCATGAATACACACTGAACCTTGCTTGATTCGGTCAGTCACTTCTGCACCAACCAATACTTGGCCACGGTTGTTAAACGCACGAACTAGATCGCCCGTTTTAATACCACGCGCTTTCGCATCTTCAGGGTGAATCCAAATAGGTTCACGGTTTGCAATTGCGTACTCTTCGCGAATCTTCGCGTAGTTAAACTGGCTGTGTAGACGATGCGCTGCGTGCGCGGTCATCAGCTGCAACTCGCCATCTTTTGCATTGCCGGTGTACTCGGTTGGTGCCATCCATGTTGGGTGTGGAGGACAGTCTTCCAACTGGTAACCTTCAATCGTTTTCGAGAAGATTTCAATCTTACCACTTGGCGTACCTAGCGGGTTCATGATCGGGTCTTCACGGAAATCCGCGTAACGAACAAACTGTGCGTTCTTCTCGTTCCACTTCATCTCGATCAGTTGGTTATCTTCCCAGAACTTGCTGAAGTTCGGCATTGCTACGCGAGAGCTACGGCCACCTTGTTGCGCCACCTTGTAGAAGCCGTACAGCCATTCCATTTCAGTTTTACCTTCGGTGTACACATCACGTCCACCCGGTGCTAGCATCTCCGCCATGTCCGCGAATACATCGAAGTCATTACGCGCTTCACCTTGCGGCTCAACCACTTGCTTCATTGGCACCAAGTGTTGGTTACTGTAGTCACCCGTCATCGTTAAGTCGTTGCGCTCGAACGATGTGGTGATTGGTAGGACGATGTCCGCGTGCTTCGCAGCCGCTGTCCAGTAAGGTTCTGAAATCACGATCAGTTCAGGCTTTTGCCATGCTTTAATCAAGCGGTTGGTGTCTTGGTGGTGAGTAAAGTTCGCACCACCTGCCCACCAAATCATCTTGATATCTGGGAACGTCAGTTCATGGCCGTTGTGATGGTAGGATTGACCTGGGTTTTCCAACGCCTCGACAATACGCGCCACAGGGAAGCTTTGCACCGCGCCAGATACAGCCCAGTCGTTACCCGCAGAAGAGCCGCCACCCAGTGATGCTGAAATCGCAGGAAGCACGCCAGCGTCACGAGCAGGGTTACCACCGTTTGAGTAGTGGTAAGAGAAACCAAAACCACCGCCCGGTAAGCCGATTTGACCCAACATCGTTGCCAGTGTAACCAGCATCCAGTGACGCTGTTCACCGTACTGTTGGCGCTGCATGCCCCAACCCGCCATCAGCATGGTGCGGTTTTTACTGAAGATGTCAGCCAATAGCTCAAGTTGCTTCGCAGGTACGCCACAGATTTGTGATGCCCATTCTGCTGATTTTTCTACGCCATCTTCTTCGCCCATCAGGTACGCTTCAAACTTGTCGTAACCTGCGGTGTATTTATCGAGGAAGGCTTTATCGTGCTTACCTTGTTTCACCAAGGTGTGTGCGATACCCATCATCATTGCCACGTCGGTCATTGGGTGAGGAGCAATCCACTCCGCATTCTCGCCAAAGAACTCGATGGTTTCAGAACGAATAGGGTCAATCGCAATAACCGTCTTGCCTGATTTTTTTAATTGATGGAAGAACTCAAGACCAGCACAGTCTGTTGAGCTCCACGCGATTTTTAGGGTGTTGATCGGGTTTAAGCCCCAAAGTACAACCACGTCGCTGTGCTCTAGTACCACTGGGTACGTGGTTTGTTGCTCGTACACTTCGATAGAGCCCACAACGTGCGGCATGATGATCTGCGCAGCACCCGTTGAGTAGTCACCCAAGTGGCCTGAATAGCCGCCCGCCATGCTCATGTAACGTTGCAGCAAGGTTTGTGCTTTGTGCAGCACGCCACTTGAACGCCAGCCGTAAGAACCAGCAAACACAGAAGCTGGGCCATATTCTTTGCGAATTCGCATGTGCTGTTCGTGGATCAGCTTGTAAGCCTCATCCCAAGACACACGCACAAACTCATCACTACCGCGCACACCTTCTGGCGACGATGGGTTTGCCAAGTAGCCTTTACGTACCATTGGGTACTTCACACGCGCCTTGGTATGCACTTGGTCAGGCCCAGTAGTTTGTAGACTATTTGGTACAGTTTGTGGAAGAGCATTAGTAGTCGAAACCAACTTACCATCTTTCACTTCACATAACATTGGGCCCATGCGGCCCGCTGTCAAAATGCCCTTGCCACGCTGGTTTGAAGACGCAACAGACATAGGTGCAAAAGAAGTAAATGCCATGGCGCCAGCCGCCATACCTGTGCCTTTTAGAAATCCACGACGGGTTAAATTAGTCATAATCTTATCCTTCTATTTATCGTTAGTGACCAACCACATCTTTCGCGTGGTGCTGGAAGAACTTAGTAAGAATTTCTAGGTTTTCGGCAGTGATGTCTGTTCGATCACCCATACTCTTCGCCACTGGTCCCCATGCGTTCACTGTGAAGTGATTTGAAGGAATTTTCGCGTGACAAGTTGCACAATAAACGTTGTCTAGCTCTTCTGCGTATGACCAAACTGGGTCAAGTGTATCCACAACAGGAGAATCGATCGTGCCTGTTAGTGACACTGCGCGCCATTCGTTGCCGTAAACGTCGGCCTTAAACTCACCGCCCTCAAGAGCTTGCTGACCTTGCTCGGTTAGCGTTGCTACGATGGCACGTTGACCTTCACCCATGTACAGCACTTGCTCTGCGCCTTTCATTTGGAATGCGTCCAACTTAACAGTACGCTCATCACCTTCAGAGCTGATTACTTCTAACTTCGTCGTTGGGTTAATTTTACCCATCTCACCCATTGCGATTTCAGTCACAGGGTAAACGACTTTGGCACCAGGTGATGTTTTTGTGGTGAAGCTCATCAACGTTTCAAATGCCTTGCTGTCTAGCTCAGCTTCTGGTGCAAAGTGAGCAACGCCTTTGTGACAATCGATACACGTTTGATCGTTCGCTTTTGCGTACTCGTGCATTTTCGCTGCATCGCGAGATTGCTCAAATTCTTCCATCGCGTCAAAGTCGTGGCAAGAACGGCACGTTGCAGAGTCGTTTTCACGGAACTGCTCCCACACCATCTCCGCAAGCTCTTTGCGGTGCGCTTCGTATTTTTCTGGCGTGTCGATCTTGCCAGTCACAAACTCATGGTAGATGTCTTTCGATGCACGAATCTTCGTGATCAGGTAGTCCATCGGTTCTTGTGGGATGTGGCAATCAGAACACTCGGCACGAATGCCTTTCGCATTACTGAAGTGCACTGAGCCTTGGTACTCTTTGTAAGGGATTTCCATAGAGTGGCACGAGAGACAGAACTCAGTATCAGAGGTGTAATGCATTACCGCTGCAGTACCACCTAATGTTAACCAGCCCACACCAATGCCGGCAGCAACCAGCAGTGCAACATATCGTTTTTTTATTGACATAATTAGCAACACTTCCAAATAAAATGTAATTATAGATCGCAAAATACTACTTTATGGGTAGTTCTCTCTTGATCCACATCATTTCCGTGTTGCTCTATGTGTCTCAAGTATGAAATTTCGTTATTTTCATCCCATAAATGAATATTCAGTAAGAATTCATTACCCAACCAGGCATTCACCACACAAATCACTTTTGTAAGTGCAACCGTTTGATTAAAGAGATAAGAGGATGAGAAACTGGCTCTCTACATAAATGCTGTAAGGACACGCATGTCAGTTTATATTGAGACTCACCGAAGCCAATTAAGACCTATCGAAGCCAGCGATTGGGAACTATTTCAGCGATTACATTCCGAATCAGAGATCATTGAGCTCTGTTTTGATCGCCCGAGCGAAAAACAAATAAAAGAAAAATTTGCTTCGCGATTATTACCATGGACACCAGACAGTCCGCACTGGCTTTGCCTCGTCATACTCGATAAGCAATCTGAACAACCGATTGGCGTCACTGGCCTTGCCATTGAAGAAGGTAACGCAGAGGTGGGTTACTTACTTTTGCCTGAATTTCATGGCCGACAGTTTGGAACAGAAACCCTTCAAGCGCTTCTAAATTGGGCGAGAGCAACACATGACATCGACCGCTTTTCCGCTACGGTCACTGAAGGGAATATTGCTTCAGAGCGTGTTCTCATGAAGTGCGGATTCGAGCTATCTGAAGTCATTCCTGACGCATACCAAATTGGCGACAAGCGTTACGCCGACAAAATCTACTCACTACAAAAATAAGGATGTATTTTGAATAAAGTAGTCATCGTTACTGGCGCAAGCCGAGGCATTGGAGCCGCAACAGCGAAAAAACTGGCCGAGCAAGGCTATGCCGTGTGTGTTAATTACCGTGCGCAAAGTGAAGCAGCTCACCAAGTGGTCAGAGATATACAAGCAAATGGCGGAAAAGCGATCGCCGTTCAAGCAGATGTATCGGACGAGCAACAAGTGCTCAATCTTTTCGATGCAACAGAAAACGCACTAGGCTCAGTCACCCATTTGGTCAACAACGTTGGCATTCTATTTACTCAGTCACCGTTGGCGGAAATCAGCTTGGAACGCTTTCAGAAAGTAATGAACACTAATGTGAATAGCTGCTTTCTCTGTTGTAGAGAAGCGGCGAAGCGATTCAGTACTGGTGGCGCAATTGTGAACGTTTCTTCCGGGGCATCACGCTCAGGCGCGCCATTTGAATATGTCGATTACGCCACATCAAAAGGCGCAATGGATACCTTAACCAAAGGGCTATCGCTTGAATTGGCAGACCGAAATATTCGCGTCAATGGCGTTCGACCTGGTTTCATTTACACCGATATGCACGCCGATGGTGGAGAACCAAACCGAGTGGATAGACTCAGCCCTCAAATTCCACTAAAACGGGGCGGTACGGTAGAAGAAGTGGCGAATGCGATCGCTTGGCTACTCAGTGATGAAGCTTCTTATGTTACAGGCTCTTTTATCGATCTTTCGGGCGGTAAGTAAAATGGAAGTCAACATTCGACAAGCAACTCCTGACGATTTGGATGCAATTTTTGAATTAAACCTACAAATTAACGCACTGCATTTTGCCAACGCGCCTGAAGCTTTTGTAGCGCCTTCGGAAGACGACCGAGCGTTCCTAATTCAGGCTCTCGAGAATGATGAACGCTTGTTTTTAGTCGCAGAACATGAAAAGGAGGTAGTCGGCTTTTTAACCGCGATGATCACTCAGAATGAAACCGTCAGCTTTCTGATCAAAGATCCAATTTGTCGAGTAGGAACGATTGTCGTCAATGAAGAACAAAAGCAGCAGGGTATCGGTCGCCAACTACTTGAGGCCTGTGAGCAATGGGCGCGCGATGCCAATGCTACACAAGTTCGATTAGAAGTGATGGAATTCAATCAACCAGCACAGCGGTTTTACGACAAGCAAGGTTTTAAAACTAACTCACGCATTATGCAGAAACATTTGTAACGATAACGACAATTAAGCGCTTTTCACGACTAAAGCCACCTAAATCGCATTTATCGATGCAATTTATCCCCTGATTTTAGAAAAGACGATATGATGTGCGGATAAAGGAGATTCGAACATGATTTATCTTTTCGATTGGGGGAACACCTTAATGGTGGATTTCCCTCACGCACAAGGAAAAATGTGCGATTGGGAACACGTAGAAACGATTCCTCTGGCCAAAGAAACACTGGCAACACTTTCCCAAAATCATGCTATTTACATCGCGACCAGTGCGTCTGATTCCAACATGGAAGAGGTTCAGCGTGCGTTCGTCCGCGTCGACTTAGACCAGCACTTAAATGGCTACTTTTGTTTTGCCAATCTCGGCATCGCTAAAAACCAACCTGAGTTTTATCTTGCTATCGCAAAACAGCTAGGGGTCAACGTGAGTGAGTTAACCATGGTTGGCGACTTGCCCCATAAAGACATTTACCCTGCAATGCAAGCTGGCGTAAATACGATTTGGTTTAATCCAACAGGAGCCAATGCGCCAGCCGATCCCATTCCGAATCAAATTCGCTGTTTATCTGAACTCGTACCTTAACCATCACTAACCTGCACTAATCAAGGAAGATGAATGCAAATTAGACCCATCCAGGTAAGCGATATCGAGCGCTTTACCGAACTGTGGAACCGAGTCTATGCCGAAGGTAAATACCTGCGCAGTCCGGCTCCAGATAAAGACACCCTGACCAATATTTTACGTCGCGTAGAACTTGAATCGATTCCTCAATTTGTTGCTTTGGACCATCACGTTCTGATTGGTAGTGTAGAGATTTTTCCTGCCGAACTGTGCGGTTATGAAGGTGGTCAACTCACTAGCACAGGCATTTTAGGTATTCATATTGATAGAACATTCAGAGGAAAAGGGCTAGGTAAGCAGCTATTGTCTGTCGCACTTAAAAGTGCCTGGGAATATGGTTACGACACCATTGTACTTAATGTTTATAAGGACAACCTTGCCGCGATAGCGTTGTACGAGCGATTTGGATTTGAGCACCATGGTGAACTAGGAGAAGTCACTCTCCCCAATGGCGAAGTGTTGATGAGTCAGAAGATGATGTTAAGCGCGCCTAACAACCCTCAGTAACGTGCCCTCGGACGATAGACTCTGTGGATGCTTGATTTACATAATAGAAATAGCATGCCTCTTCTGCCAAGGTATACCCTTGCGGCCAAATGTACACCACCCGATCAAGACCTGACTGGTCGACAAATTGATAATCGGGAATAGACACAAAGTGGGTACTATTTGGGTGTTGCTGACCAATAATACAAAAGTCACTGCCTTTGCAGGGAACATCAATTTTGGACACGCCACTCTGCGGCAAATCGATTTCTAATAACGCGCCAATGCTATTGGCGCTCGCTTCTGGCATACCACTTAAGGTTTTTACGTTCCTATCAATATAGTGGACTTGGTTTTGCTCGGCAGCATTGTCTATCACCACTCGGGCGTTAAAAAATTTAAGCGCGGTACCCAATGACGAATTGGAACTGTGTAACATCGACGCATAGGCTTGGCGATGAATGTGGAGTAGTGTTGGCAACGCAGCCAAAGCGATGAAAGCCAAAGTGGCGAGCACTATGGTGATTTCCATCAGAGTAAATCCCTTTAATCTCACTTTTTTATCTCAGCAGAATGAATGGTCGTTTGCCTCACATCCATGTGAGACCTTGCCAATATATCGCTGATTTAAAACGTTTAAAGCCCTAGTAGATGACAAACAAGAGTCATGGGCCAAAGTTGAGACCGCTCGCCAAGTTACTATGCAAACGCACACATTTATGTGTCAATTTTAGGACTTTATTTATCAATCACTTATTTACTGAAGTAGATTACCCGAGTAGTGGAACGTTATTACGAACAAGTCCGCGACGTACGTTAGTGCACATCTTCCCGAAACGACGGATCTCATCAAACTGCGGAATCACACCCCGCTCCATTGCCGACTCCCAATAAGTAACCTCTGAATCGACCATTTCTAATAATTTCTTTGGACAACCGATGCACTGCCCTTCCGGCCCACACACAAAGGTTTCCGGTTCGTAAATCGGTAGTTCAGCTTTTACTTGCTCGATGATATTACGCATCGCGGTCATTCGGTCTGGCTTTGCCGTCATCACTCTGCTCCACGGATTAAGATGAAGCAGAATTGTACTCACTGGCACGTGAATGTCCCTACCCAATTTAGGTATATTCTGTTTGAACCGATTTTTTTATCGTCAGCTCTGGCTTTTTAACCACTAGATAGACCGCCGTGGCCGCCAATGCAAAGCCAGAAATGCCCATCCAATCAAACGACTCACCAAACGCGAGCCAAGCTTGAATCGCGGTTGTTGGCGGCACTAGGTAAAACACAGACGCCACACTCGAAGACGCGCCATTTCTCACCATGTACAGCAGCAGTAGGATAGCCACACAAGAGAGCACGACGACCAACCACAAGACGGTTAAAATAAACTCCAGTTCCCACTGAACTTGCATGGTTTCAAACTGCATCGCAACAGGCAAAAACATGATGAGTGCGGCCAAATATTGCACCGTCGCACCACCAACCATATCCACCTGTTGGCAATGTTTTTTCTGATACAGCGTCCCTAACGTGATACCAACCAAAGACAGTAAACAGACTCCAATGGCTAAGAACTTATGTTGCTCAGACTGCCACTCCATGTTTCCCATCAGCACCATAGCGATGCCGACAAAGCCAAGAGCCAAACCCAGCCATTGCGAGGGTTTAAATTCCTCACGAACAAACACCACCAGCAAAGCCGCGGTTAAAATCGGCTGAATGCCCACCAACAACGAACTCAGCCCGGCAGGCATACCCAAATCAATAGCGAAATAAGTGCCGCCTAAATAGAAGCCATGGATCAACACACCCACCACACAGCTGTGCCAGAAATCGCTTCCTGTCGGCAACCTTCTACGCAATACCGCCACAAGAACCAAAAACAGTAAGACATTGAATGCCATACGGATAGAAAGTAGTGTCGCTGGCTCGGCATACTGCAAACCAAAACGCGCACCAACAAATCCAGAAGCCCAAAGGATGACAAATACAAAAGGGATGGCTCGGATTAACATGATCGCCTCACTCACGCTTGTTTTATGTTTTGAGATACTGTTAATGTAATTAGGTACAGTGTTTTCAAAAAGTGACAGATGGAAGTATTTTTATGGGTACAGATTTATTGGAAAGCGGTGAAGGGAATAAGTACCTCGTAGTGGAAAAGCACCTTAAACAAGCCATCAATGGTGGCGTTTACCAAGTGGATGATCGACTACCCTCCATTCGCTCATTGAGCCAAGAATTAAGCGTCAGCAAAAACACCGTGATTCGTGCGTATCAAGAGTTGGAAGCGCAAAACTTGGTTTACTCGGTTCCCAAATCGGGTTATCGAGTTAAAGTCGCCTTGCCGACTTCTCGCTCAATTCCGGATCCGACTCGCGTGGATTTGCTCTCGATCTGCAAAGAAATCCTCACGTACCCTGAATACCAAGAGCGTTTGCCCGCAGGCTCTGCCCACCCAAATATTGACTCCCCCGCGATCAAAAGCTTGTACGCCGAGATTGGCCGCCACAGCCGCCAGCAAACGCATGTACCGAGCCATTACCAATTACCACCCGGTGATCACCTCTTAATCAAACAACTGGCGAAAATCACGCAAGATTTGGGCACGCCAGCCAAGTTGGATGAGATCATGGTGACGCACGGCGCGCAACAAGCAATTAGCCTAGCGCTGCGCGCAACGACACAAAAAGGCGATATTGTCGCGGTGGAGTCCCCTTGCTATTTTGGCAACTTATTGATGCTCGAATCACTCGGCCTCAAAGCGGTGGAAATTCCGAGTTGCCCACGAGACGGTATGTGCCCCGAAGCCTTAGCAAAAGCAATGGCGACATGGGACATAAAAGCGATCATCGTAACGCCAAACTTCACCAACCCAACTGGTGCCATGATGCCGCTAGAAAAGCGCCGGCAATTGCTATTGGCGTCTGGCAATATTCCTATTATCGAAGACGATGTGTTTGGCGGGTTAAGTTATAACAAGCCTTTGCCAAGCTTGAGGTTGCTCGATGACAAGCAACGCGTAATTTACGTGAATTCGTTATCCAAAACGCTCGATTCGCGTTTGAGAATTGGTTGGATGTTAGCGGGGCGATATCGAGATCAAATTGAGCAATATCTACTGTGTGAAAACATGGGCAGTTTGAACCTAATGCAATCAGCCGTGGCAACGTTTCTAACGTCCGGTAAGTATCGAACGCATACTTCGCGAATGGGTCGGGTTTATCAAAACAACATGCGCCGATTTATCCAGATGCTTCATCAATACTTGGATGAATACGAATCTCTAAAAAATCGATACCAGATCAACGCCGTGCAAGGTTCGTTCTTGCTTTGGTTGCGCCTGCCCAAAGAAACGGACAGCTATGCGTTGTATCAAGCGTGTAATCAACACAGAATCAGCCTACTTCCCGGTACCGTATTTGGCACTCAAGGGCAATATCGACATTGCGTGCGCCTCAGCGTGGCAAACTTTGGTAGTGAAACCGATTGGAGTCACGCGATGCAAACACTGGCAAAGTTGATAGCAAAGCATGTTCGTTAACTCGCTCTTGCTAAATGAACTTATGCCCGCATACGCAAACAGGTAACAACAAAAAACTCCACGCAAAGGTGGAGTTTTTTCGTATCGTCATCGCCCTCAGTGCGACTTAATTCGCCACATTCTCGCGACGTTTTCGGCTAAATTGGCAACGTTGACGTCGGCCTCTTTCATGGCCTCAGATAAGCTCATCGCCCTTGGTACACAAACAAACACCGCATCAATACCGCATTCATAGACCGCCTGATAGTTATCGCCCACACAACCAGCCAATGCAACGACTGGTAAATCAAACTGCTTGGCCACCTGAGCAACGCCCATCGGCGTTTTGCCATGTGCGGTTTGATGATCGATTCGACCCTCGCCTGTGAATACAATATCCGCATCCGCAACATGCTGAGCAAGCTTGACCGTTTCAAGCACAATCTCAATTCCCGGTTGCAAACGTGCTGGCGTGTATCCGAGCAAGGCCGCCCCCATACCACCAGCAGCGCCCGCCCCTTCACGAGTCAGTACATGCTTACCCGTCGCTTGTTCCGTCAACTCGCCAAACTTGCGCAATGCGTTATCGAGCAGAGTGACGTCTGACGTCGTCGCTCCCTTTTGCGGGCCAAAGATAGCCGACGCGCCTTTGTCGCCACAGAGTGGGTTATCAACATCGCACGCTACCAACACTTCGCAAGCAGCTAAGCGTGGGTCAAGACCAGAAATATCGATGGAGGCAAGCGCCGCTAACCCGCCTCCATTTGGGGAAATTGCATGGCCAAATTCATCAAGAAACGTTACCCCCAACGCGGTCAACATGCCCACGCCACCATCATTAGTAGCGCTGCCGCCCAAACCAATGATTAAGCGTTGAATACCGCGGTCTAGCGCGTGTTTGATCAGCTGTCCGGTACCGATGCTGCTGGTCAGTTTTGGGTCGCGAGCGTCACTCGGTACAAGGTGCAGCCCACTGGCCTCCGCCATTTCAATAACCGCGGTTTCGCCATCACCGAGGATGCCATAAAACGCTTCAACATCATTCCCTAATGGCGCGGTCACCGTTGTGAAGACTTGTTCGCCTTGAGTTGCATCTATCAAAGATTGAACCGTGCCTTCGCCACCGTCTGCGACCGGAACCGTAACAAACTCGGCATCATGCCATACGCGAGCAAGACCCGTTTTGATCGCCTCGCTCACTTGTTTGGCGGTTAAGCTTTCTTTAAATGAATCAGGTGCAATTACCACTTTCATACGTATTTCCAGAGACTTATAAGAGAACGAGACTCAAAATGTACACCAATGCCATTGCCGTGACACCTTGAACGAGCGTAGCCATGGTTTGCGCGCGGTAGGCTAAGCCCACTGACATGCGGCTAAACTGCGACACTACCCAGAAGAAGCTGTCGTTTGCATGAGAAACCGTCATCGCACCTGCACCGATCGCCATCACCGTTAATACGCGGCCCATTTCTGAATCTAGCCCCAATTGCGTAAGCATAGGCGCAACCAAAGCCGATGTGGTCACCAGCGCAACCGTTGACGAACCTTGTGCCGATTTTAGCGCAGCCGCAACGATAAATGGCATGAAAATACCCACGCCCAGCGCCGATAGCGTCGTACCCAAGTATTCACCTAGCGGCGTTGCTTTTAATACCGCGCCAAATGCGCCACCCGCACCGGTAATCAAAAGAATAGGCGCAGCAGCCGTAATACCTTGGCTGATTCGCTCGCCAAATTCTTCAATCTTGTTGTCTGACTTGAGTAAGCGAACAGAAAGGAACAGGCCAATCACCAATGCCGTTAGTGGCTGTCCTAAGAAAGTCAGAACATCAAACACAAAACCTTCGCCCAGCGGTAGGCTTGGGAATTTCGCGATAGAGCCAAAACAGATCAATAAGATTGGAACAAAAATAGGAGCGAATGCTTGGCTCGCCGTTGGCAATTTGCCGTAAGACGCTTTGAGTGCTTGCCAGTCATGCTGAATTTCATCTTCGGCTTCAATGCCATCTGGTTCAACATGTTGGAATCGGTTCGCCCACAACATACCTGCTAGCGCCGCAACCGCTGCAACAAACACACCCACACCAATCACTAAACCAAGGTTAGATTCCAGGCCTAAGTTACCCGCAGCGGCAATCGGGCCAGGAGTTGGCGGCACAAACGTATGCGTTGCGTATAGGCCAGTTGCCAACGCCACACTCATCGCAACGCTTGAGGTTTTTAAACGCTTCGCGAGTGATTCTTTTAGCGAGTTCAGAATGACAAAGCCTGAATCACAAAATACCGGAACAGAAACGATGTAACCGATGATGCTCATGGTCAATGTTGGGAAACGCTCACCCAACACTTTGATGACCGTATCGGCCATGGTGATCGCCGCACCACTTTTTTCCAAAATAACACCGATGATGGTACCTAAAACGATAACCAAGCCAATGTAACCAAGGATGCCGCCAAAGCCAGAAGCAATGGTTTTGGCAATGCTATCTGCCGGTAAGCCGTAAGCAAATGCCGCAAGGAACGCCGCGATGATCAGCGCTAAAAAGGGATGTAATTTGAATTTGGTGGTCGTGAGCACAATAAATGCGATCACCCCGAGCAGGATTAATATAAGGTTCATGATAACTCCATTTATTCTTATTTTGCTGAGCGAGTACGTGTTGGCTCACTCAACATGTAGGGACGCATGAATTATTAATCGTTTGCTTTCGAATTCCTTTAGGCGGAGTGACAAATGATGTGGTCAAAAAATGACGCGTATTGTGCAAATGCACAATATCACGCCATTTTTGAGAGCCGAGTCGCAATATAAAGCTCCGCTAACCCCACAAAATTGGTGGTTGGCAGCCCTGTTATATCGGTGATTTTTTCTAACCGATAGCGCAGAGTGTTCCGGTGAATAAACAGCATTTTAGAGCATTCTGTTACATTGCCATTGCATTCAAACAACGCATCTAGGGTTTTCAATAATTGCCCGGATTTGTCTTTCTCTTTCAACCGTTTCACGCCATCAATAATTTGTTCACCTTGCCAAATATCCGCCAACGGCGCCAACAGCACAGGCAAACGAAGTTCATCGAACAGGTACTTACGTTTCTCTGGGTAGAACTGCTTGCCAATGGCTAATACCTGCTTCGCGCTTTGGTATGACAACGCGACATCTTTAGGTTCATTAAACAGCTGCCCTAGCGCAATGTGAAACGTATGCGAATCGTGATCGCTTAAACGCGACATCAACTTATCAATGCGCTCACTTTCAACTTGGCTATCCCACTGCTTGGCGGAATGACACGGTTTCAACACCACAATTTCATTCACCGAGACAATCGCAACCAGGTTGTTACGCTCCGGATATTCAAGCAGCTCAACAATATTGCGCACGCTCTTCATGCTTTTTGAAGCGGACGGCGTCGAGACTTCAATCACCGTTGCCACTCTTGGTTGAGTCACATCGATAGAAAGACGCATCGCCCAATCTTTCAGCTCTTCATCGGTCAATTTGCCATTGATCCAAGCCAGAATAAACTCTTCGCGATGACGTCTGTCCCACTGAAATTTTTCCACCAGCGCGGCTTGCTCGATTGTCAATTCAGCGGTCATTTTGACCAGTTTGGCGAAATCTCGAATTTTCTCGGGCTCGCCTGTCACACCAACAATACCGACCACGTCTCCATGCAATTTCAACAGCATATTGATTCCGGGTTTGACACCCTGCAACGTCAAACATTGCTGCTCATTCAGCTCTAGCGAATCACCGTGATTCAACGCCAATACCGCGCCATCATGCACTTGCCCAACGCGTTTGGGATCGCCACTGCCAATGATGATGCCTGCTGAGTTCATCACATTTACGTTGTGACCAATGATGGACATGGTTCGATCGACAATTTGCTGTGCTAGGGAGTGGTCGAGAATAACCATTTCGATTTTCCAGATTGACAATTTAATCATTCAATAAATCACAAATAGCCAACTGTCGCGATGATGCAGTTAAAAATAACTGAAGCAGCTCAAAGCATTACTCAATTAACCACACGATAAAAATGGATTAAACCCTCATTTTGAGCTGAGAGTTATATACTTAGAACAAAGGTCACCGATGCATTCGTCACTGTGCACCGATACCGCTCGTCTACCTACAGAGGAGGAAACAACATGGAATTACGTAATAAATCGGGTGAAGTCGCAAAAATTGCAGATAATCTCACTTTGAAGGAAATCACAGAAATGGGCTACACCGTAGATTTATGCGATGAAGCATTTGACCCCGGTGAGCATTGGAAAGCGGAAGGTAAAACGCAAGGTATGGGCGAGTACCCAGAGGAGTAAACGTCCTGACGGGCCAGCGCACAAAGCGCTCCATAAACAGAAAAACCGAGCGACTTAACGCTCGGTTTTTTACTTTTGAACTTCTTGAATAAACAAGCCCATCTCTTCAAGATAATTGCCGTTTGAGCATCCCCAATCGGTGACTTCAATCAGCTCGGTAACTAACTGTCCAGATTCATCATTTTGTACTCGCTGCACAAACGCTTCAAAGCGTTCTAACTGCGCCTGAGTTTTAATGCCATGCACAGCATATTCTACAAGCAAGCCGTTGTATGTCTGCCAGCGCTGTTCACCTGAAACATCACTGCTTAAAATTACGGAGCACTTTTGTTGAATGTTCTCAACCGCATCATTTCTTGGCGGCGTGACTGAAGAGCATCCAACCAAAATCGTACCTAGCGCCAATAGCGTAACTTTTGTCTTATTTATCATATCGTTTCCATATGTACTGCCGCGATATAGAAATATTATTACACATGACAAAGATCATCGAGAGCGCCTCGCAGATTAATTACCTGATGAACTGTAAAATCCGTGCCAGTCTTAACACTGCGCACTCCGAACTCATAACAACTCTTGCTAACTCATTAAAATGTAAACAAATAGTAAAATCACGTTTACGCAGTACACTACCAGCAAATTAATTTGTCCCTCCTTTATTATCAACAAGCGTGCAATAATTAGGGGTCTACTCCCAACCATTTGAAGGATCAAAATGACCGCAACGGATTATCTCAACGACCTCAATCAACGTTACCTCGCAATTCACCGCACCAAAGAAGATTTCTTTTGGGAAACTTACATGGGGATCAGCGATGACCATGATGGCTCGACGCAAGCACAAACCGCATGGACAAGCTTTTTAAGCAACGCCGAGCAAATTACTGCCATAAAACAACAGCTTGAAGCCGCGGAATCAATTACCGACCCACAAGAGAAACAGCAAACCATTACGGGTCTTTCTGGTTGGCTAGCGATGTTTGAATCTCACGCAATCGAGGGCGAAAAGGCACAAGCGTTGAAAAATCAGCTCATTGCCTTTGAAGCTGAGCTGTTCGAGAAAAAACAGAACCACGTACAAACGTTTACCGATGAAAACGGCGAGCAAGTGGAAGGTTCACTGCCAGTATTGAGCTCAACCATTCGCACCAACAATCATGAAGAAGTTCGCCAATCGGCTCATCAAGCGTTGTTGAACCTTGAACAATGGCTACTGCAAAACGGCTTTATAGAACTGATCAAACTGCGCAACCAGTTCGCTCGCTCACTTGGTTATGCGACCTTCTTTGATTACTCCGTGCAAAAAACGGAAAAGATGAGCTCTGAGCAGCTGTTTGAGATTTTGGAAGATTTCGAACAACGCACGCGAGATGCGCACCTAAACAGCTTAGAAAACTTGGCGAAAGAGAAAGGCGCAAGCGCGCTAACAGGCTTCAACTTTGTTTACTCGTTCGCGGGTGACGTCATGCGTGACCTTGACCCATACGTGCCGTTCTCAAAATCTCTGAGACGCTGGGTTGAGTCGTTTGGTCGTCTGAATATTGATTACTCTGGCGCGACGCTAACGCTGGATTTGTTAGACCGCAAAGGTAAGTACCCGAACGGGTTCTGCCACGGCCCTATCCCTTCATTCTACAATCAAGGCGAATGGGTCGCAGCACAGGTGAACTTCACCAGCAATGCCAAACCAGACCAAGTGGGCAGCGGCTACGATGGCATAAACACGCTGTTCCACGAAGGTGGTCACGCAGCACACTTTGCGAACGTAAAAATGAACGCGCCTTGTTTTTCGCAGGAGTTTGCGCCGACTTCAATGGCTTATGCAGAAACTCAGTCGATGTTCTGTGACAGCCTGTTAACCGATGCCGATTGGCTAAAACAATACGCATTGGATGATGAAGGGAATCCGGTTCCTGATGAGATCATTCAAGCGATGATCAACAGTCGTCAGCCATTCAAAGCTTATGAAGAACGTAGCATCTTGGTTGTGCCGTACTTTGAACGCGCGTTATATCAACTTAGCGATGACGAGTTAACGCCAGAGCGCATCACTAAGCTGGCTCGCGATTGTGAAAAACAGATCCTTGGTTTGGAATGCAGCCCTCGCCCACTGATGGCGATTCCACATTTGCTATCCGACGAAGCGGCTTGTGCATATCAAGGTTACCTACTCGCGCACATGGCGGTGTATCAGACCCGTGCATACTTCCTTGAGAAGTTTGGTTACCTGACGGATAACCCAGAAATTGGCCCACTGCTGGCAAAACACTACTGGCACGCAGGCAATCATTTGTCACACAACGAAACCATTTTCAGCCTGACTGGCGAGGGGTTCAATGCTAAGTACTTGGCAGATGTATGTAATCTATCGCCAGAGCAAGCGTGGGAAGTACAGCAGAAGAAAATCGACTTACTTGCAACACGAGAACGAGCACCAGTTGCTTCACTGAACGCGACGATTAAAGTCGTCGACGGCAGTAAAGAACTGGCAAGCAACGTCATCTCTGACGAACAAATGTGTGACGATTTTGAACGTTACATCGTAGAGACTTACGGTCGATAACACGCCAAGAGCCAGAAGCCACGCTTCTGGCTTTTTACTATTAAGGCACAACAAAAGGAAGCGCCATGCATCAACAAATCCTCAAGTTCTGGTTCGAAGAGCTAACGCCTCAAAACTGGTTTGAAAACGACCCAGAACTGGACAAACATATTGCGTCACGATTTGCCTCGGTACTAGAACAAGCAGCTCGCTGTGAGCTTTTTAGCTGGCGAGACAGCGTACAAGGGCGATTGGCCGAAATCATCGTGCTCGACCAGTTTTCACGGAATGTGTATCGCAACACCCCAAAAGCATTTGCACAAGACCCACTCGCATTAGCATTGGCTCAAGAAGCAATTCGGTTAGGACACGATCAAGAATTAGCGCCTGAGCAGCTAAGCTTTTTGTACATGCCGTTTATGCACAGCGAATCGCGCCTCATCCATGTCGAAGCTGAGAAATTGTTTCGCGCACCAGGGCTTGAAAATAACTACAATTTTGAGCTAAAACACAAAGCCATCATCGACCAATTTGGACGTTACCCACATCGCAACGCCATCTTGGGAAGAGAAAGCACACCTGAAGAGTTAGCATTTTTGCAGCAACCCGGTTCCAGCTTTTAACCATCAATAACAACGAGAACGTTGAATGAAATTAGACGCCATATTGTGGGATTACGATGGGACACTCGTAAACTCTGTACCGAAAAACATCGACATCACCAAAGCGATCTTATCCATCGTAGCCCCGCATTTAACTGGCGATAATTTACCGAAATATCTCCATTCAGAAGCCAACTATCACTACGCAAACCACGCGGCGAAAAACTGGCAAGAGCTCTACGTGGATTACTACGGCATGTCCCATGATGAAATGCTAAAAGCTGGTGGTTTATGGGCAGAGCATCAAGAGAAAAACCAAACACCAGTAACCCTGTTTGAAGGCATTGATGGCGTTATTAAAGAGTTTGCGCAGCTGCCTCACGGCATTTGCTCTCAAAACTCACAAAGCAATATTCATCGAGTGCTGTCCGACAACGGCATCAGCGCGCCGTTTAAATCCATCATCGGGTATGATGACGTCTCGAACGGACACCAAAAGCCCGATGCGTACAGTGGTATCAAATGCGTTGAGTCGATTTTTGGTCACGCAGAAAATAGACAGCTGATGTACATCGGTGACCATGAAGCCGACACGCAATTCGCACGCAACATCGAACAGCAGTTGGGTGGCCAAAGTAAAGTGATTGCCGTTGCAGCAGCGTACAGCGGCGCGATGCCAGAGCATTGGAGCGTGCAACCAGATTACGTGGCAAGAACGGTTGACGAGCTGTTTTCGATTATTGCTCAACACACGTAATTTTTGACTGCGGTTTAAGGCCAACACCTTGAATGCTGCCAGCACTCACCTTGCCCTTTCAGACATTGAAACAATTTTAGCCACTACACCGGAGGCCCCATGGTTACATGGCCATGTTTATTGAAACTCGATGGCGACGATGAACTTATCTATTTGCGTTCTCATGCCGATCTTGATTCCGAATGCGAAGCGCTCATTTTGGGGCCAGATGATTACGTAATTGACTCAAATGGCAACACGTTCGGGTTGCAATACAACGATTCGAACACCACCGTTTTACAACCGGAAGAACGCACTCTGTCCGTCGAGGAAGTTACGTCACTCATCCAGTCGCATGAGTTTAGTCTCGCACAAAGATGCATAATCAAAATTCACTTCACCTCGGTACAGCAAGCTATTGAGGCATTAGCCAATTAGCTCGAACTCCGCTCACATTGATTACATATAATTATTATTTTTATAATTTATGATAATTTCATGTAATTAAAATCGCACCATATACTCTCCCACATCGAAACAAAACAACGTTTAAGCACACATGTTGGGAGCAAACAAATGAAAATGAATCATGTCGGTATTATGGTCGGAGATATGGATAAAGCGGTTGAGTTTTACACGCAAGCGCTTGGTCTAAAAGTCGTTATGGGCAACACGAAAGTGATTGAAGAACGCGAAACCGCAATTGGCAGAATGTGTATTGCGGTCTTTGGTGAGGGCTTTAAAGGCTTCAACATTGCGCATCTAGTGACAAGCGATGGCATCGGACTTGAGTTATTTGAAATGAAAGAGCGTCATGCGCGCCATGAAGTGGATTTTTCTCGCATCGGTATCTTCCATTTCTGTTTGCAGACGGACGACTTTGAAGGTGCAATCAAGCGCACTGAAGCGTTTGGAGGCAAAGTTCGTATGGACATCATGCGTTACCACCCAGAAGACGATAACAAGCCTGCGAAAATGGTCTATCTAGAAGACCCATTCGGCAACCTGTTCGAGCTTTACTCGCACACTTATGAAGAAACTTACGCTTCTGAATACGAGTAATTGCATCAAGCAACACAACCGGGATCAATGCGTTATCGAACCCGGTTGTTCAAACCGTTTTACCAACCATTGTTACGACTCAATGCCTAACGACTTCATCAACGATTCAACGGTATTGTTAACCCACAATATCAACGGATCATTGCGGCGCTTTACGCTGTAAACGTAACCGAAGTTACCCTCTAATTTCGGCAGCGCATCATCAAATTCGATAAAAGAAAAACGCTTATCTAACTGATTGATCAAGTGACGCGAACAAGGAAACAGCACATCGCTATCCGCAACCAAATTCAAAATGGTGTTGATGTGCGTGGTACGCAGTTGAATTCTTGGGACAACTGAAAAAGGCTGTAATAAGCGCGAGATGTGATCTTCTTTTTCATTCCAATGTTGGATGATGTGAACCGCGTACGCGTACTCTGAAATGTCATCCAAATACATGCGTTTGCCACCATGCGGATGCGTCGCGCGACAGGCCAGAGCAAAGTCGTCCCGCCCGCCTTTTTTCTGAACCAGATGCTTCGGCAATTCCATAGGGAAATAGTTGATGCCAAAAGCGATTTCACCCGCATCGATTTTGTCTGGCGTGGTTTCCGTCCAGTCTTCGATCACCAAGTTCATAAACGGCGCTTCTTTGGCTAGCAGCTGAGTAAACGCGGCAGAAAACCATTGCGCAATGGACGAGTTGATCGCAACACGCAGAACACAGCTTTCGATCGCGGGATCAAAACTATGAGAAACATTCACTAGCTTGTCGATGTCGTTGATGATCCCAGAAAGCTGCGCTTTGATCTCTTCGGCTTTCGGCGTGAGCTCCATATTGGTGCCCTTACGCACTAAAATGTCGTCGTTAAACAAATCCCGAATTTTACGCAAGCTTCGACTCACAGCAGGCTGGCTGGTGCACAAACGCTCCGCAGCCGTTGTGGTGTTGCGTGTTTCAAGAATCACCGCAAGCACCTTGAGCAAATTGTAATCAAAGTTCATCAACGTTATCTCTTTAGCTTTTCTCAAAGCATATCACTTTTGATATAGACTAAATACTCACAATTCATTTCTGTAATAAACGGGTTAACGACTAAGCTTAGCTGGAAACATATCCTCACAAACAAATGGATGAAACCAGCCATGAAACAAAAATTACTCGTTACTCTATTGGGATTATCAGCGCTAGGAGCCAGCTCTGTATTTGCGGCTAACACCAATGTTGATCTTGCAGAAGATGCTTATATCTACGGCTACTCTATCGATGAAGCGTACAAGTTTTTCTATCACACGGCGGTAGAAAACAACTATCCACTGAACCGCTTTCAGAATATTCGTGCTCTAGCTGATGACTCTTACACCGCTCACCCAACCATTAATAACGATACGCTTCACCTTATGGGCTGGTTAGATGTTGCTGCAGAACCTGTCATTGTGAGCGTGCCTGATATGGATGAAGGCCGTTACTGGATCTTGCACACAATGGACATGGGCCACTACACCAACGCAGCGTTCAGTTCTCGTACTCGCGGCACAAAAGGCGGCCAGTTCATGTTTGCAGCACAAGATTGGCAAGGTGAAGTGCCAGCGTCTGTCGACGAAGTGGTTCGCGTAGACAGCAATCTTGTGAAGCTGATGGGTCGCATCATGGCAGTGAATGACGAAGACGCAAAAGTCGCGCTTAACTACATGGACCAATGGAACATTCGTACCCTATCGGAATATTTAGGTAAGAACGGGCCAAAACCAGTACAAAGAACGTATCCAGATCCAAAAAATTCAACATGGCTTGAACGCGTGAACTTCGTGCTATGTGATGGCTCGATGGGCAATGCAGACAAACAGTGGTTGGACAAATACCAATCTATCGGCGTTGAACCATGCAAAACTGACTTCACACCTGAGCAGCTAAAACTGGCAAAAGTTGGTGAGAAGAAAGGCATGGAACACCTCGTCGAACTTGCACCTAAAATGACAGATGCTCGTACGTTGCTTGGTACACGCGATACCTTGGGTGATGCGCCACGCGATATTTTTGCAGAAGGTACTTACCTTGGTCAGTGGGGTTTACCACCTATCGAAGCGTCTTACCGTAAATCAGATTTCGACAGCACTGGTCAAAAACTGGATGGTTCGAAGCATGATTACGTGATGCGCTTTAAAGCGCCGAACGTCAGCGAATTCTGGTCTGTTACTATTTACGGCAACGACAACCGTTTGATGGCGAAAAACGACCTAAACCGTCACAGCCGTGGCGACCGAACCATGGAAGCGGACAAAGACGATTACTACACCATTTACATGAGTGCGAACGAGAAAGGCCGAGCAGACGATCCAAACTTCTTGCCAGTACCTGAAAAACCGTTCTACGCCATCATGCGTTTTTACGGCGCAGACGATGCAATCCAAAGTGGTGAGTATCAAATGCCTGAAATCAAAGTAGTTAAATAATTCGTTTTAACGAACCACTACTCTGTCGCCTCCTTAGCTCGTAAGTGCGTTAAGGAGGCTTATTTCAAGGTGGGTGCCTAGGGCGAACATCTAGCCCAAAAATCAAAGAGACGCCCACTGAATCTAGTGATTATTTTTATTTAGGTATCGTATGGATTTTAATCTAATCCAAACCTTTTTAATTGTTGCTGAATATCAATCTTACTCTCGCGCCGCAGAGCACCTAGGGCTAACTCAGCCAGCGATTAGCGCATCCATGAAGCGTTTGGAAAAAGAAACCAACAAATCGTTATTTGTGAAGGATGGGCGACAAATCAAACTCACTTCTGTAGCGCATCAGTTGCTACCTAAATTTCATCAGGCGTTTGCGATGATCAATGATGCCATTTCCGATCAAAGCACTTTCCGCCTGAGCTGTAACGAAGCGCTGCTCCACCGCATCACACCAACCAACACGATCAGCATTTGCGCCGATACGGATTTACCTTCGTTATTGAACGATCTACGACTTAAACAGATCGATTTGATTATTAGCCCAACGACCATTCATGACCCATCATTTATCAGTGAGTCAATTTTTGAAGAGCCAATGGTGGTGATTTGTCGTCAAGATCACCCACGTATCGCAGGAAAAATCGAACAAGAACAGTTTTATTCTGAAAAGCACTGTCGGTATGTCGGAGACGAAGACTTCCCAGTTAGCAACACCGAAATTCACCAGCCAGGGCTGCAAGAGCGTGATGTGGAAATGATGACAACATCGCTCTCTGGCATGATGCTTTATGTGGCGAAACACGATTGCTTAGGCGTGCTTCCCCTGTCTTTGGCGCAGAAATGGCAATCGGCTTTGAATCTGCAAGTCATTCAAACTCCAATGTTTTCCGAGCCAGTCAGCTATAAACTGATTTTCCATAAACGAGATGAATCCAGCACTTCCCATCAATGTTTGCGAGCTTGGGCGCGTGACCAATTTGCTACAAGCCTAAACGCCTGACTCGGTCGCACATCAAGGCGTTTCGCCAAAAACTCTTTCTCTCTTCTTAAACGCACTCTTTATGACTAAATGCGCATATGTTAAAAATGGCTTAACGATCAATATGGACGTTCAGGTCGTATACTTTTCCATAACCGCACAAAAGGAGTGAAGCATGCCCACCAACAACCCAATCGCAATCCAAGCCCTTGATCATGTCGTGTTAAGAACGTGCAACCTCGACGCCATGTTGCATTTCTATCGAGATATTTTGGGCTGCCCTGTCGAGCGCGAAGTAATGGAGCTTGGTTTAACCCAGCTCAGGGCTGGTAACGCATTGATTGATGTGGTGACGGTGGACAGCGAGTTAGGGCAACTTGGCGGAAAGCCACCAGTTCAAAATGGTCGTAATATTGACCATTTTTGCCTGCAACTAGCGCCTTTTTCCGAAAATGAAATACTGGAATATCTGCGTTCGAACGGCATTGAAACCGAAGAGTTTGCGAAGCGGTATGGCGCACAAGGGTTCGGTAGATCACTCTATATACATGATCCGGAAGGAAATGTCGTCGAGTTAAAACCTCAAGTGATTGATGAGTAAGCTACACTTAACTGTGTTACTGACCATTTGTTTCTCATCATTGTAGAAGGCTCAAAAAAATGAACGCGATCTCGTTAGTCCAAGGCGACATTACCACCGCACATGTCGATGCCATCGTGAATGCAGCAAACCCGAGAATGCTCGGCGGAGGTGGCGTCGATGGTGCCATTCATCGCGCAGCAGGGCCTGCGCTTATCAATGCGTGTTATGCCGTTGATGATGTCGACGGTATTCGATGCCCGTTTGGTGACGCACGCATTACTGAGGCTGGCAATTTAAACGCGCGTTACGTCATTCATGCCGTTGGCCCGATTTACGATAAATTCGCCGATCCAAAAGCGGTGTTGGAATCTGCATATCAACGTTCGCTGGATCTCGCGCTCGACAAGCATTGCCAAAGTGTGGCACTGCCTGCGATTTCTTGCGGAGTGTATGGTTACCCGCCCCAAGAAGCAGCAGAAGTCGCGATGGCCGTTTGTCAAAGACCGGAATACGCGGCACTCGACATGCGCTTTTACTTGTTTAGTGAAGAGATGCTTTCGATTTGGCAACGCGCCCTGACCCAGCACTAAAATCTGTGTGACAAGAGACATAAAAAAACCGGACTGCCAATACAGTCCGGTTTGTCTTATTTATCAATGAATTATCGTTCGTTAAGCGCTACGAATGCTAGGTGGGTCATCCAAAGCGCCTAATGTGTGCGATCTAGTTTTTGAAGAATCCGTTGTACATCATGTACAAATGCGCCGCAGACCAAGAGAAGTTCGACGCACCTTGTACCGCGCCCGTCTCTGGGTTGTAGTTTTCACGAATTGGCATGTCACCCGTCATACCTTCTGCGTTGTTAAACAACTCATTCGCCATTGCAATCGCTTCTTCTTTGTAGCCGTAGTTTTCCATCGCACGGAAGCCAAAGTACACTTGGTCTAGCCACACACGACCACGCCAGTACACATCTTTACCGTAAGCAGGGTTGGTTTGCGATGCGGTAGGCAAAGGCACACCCGTTCCTTGGAATTTATCTGGCGTGTTGAACTCATCTTGATCACGCATTACCGCGATCACTTTATCGGCATGCTCTTGCGTTGCTGCACCATTAAACAGCGGCGACCAACCTTCAGGGCCACGTCCACGCTCTACAATCGGCAAACCCGCACAGCCATTTGCAAGAGGCGCAGGAGTAGTGCCATCTTCAGCCACATTTAAGTGAATGTCGTAGAAAAACCCTGTGCTTTCATCAAACATACATTGGTTAATGTACGTTTTGATTTTCTCGGCGCCGTTCAGGAATTCTTGCGCGCGGTCTTTACCTTCTACGCCATCGGACACCAACTTCGCCATTTCCGCTAAGTATTTGTTGTCTGAGTACATGTAAGAGGCTTGATCCACCGATTCTTGCAGCATAGAGAAGCCAAGCAGCTCACCTTCCGCTGCGTTATTGTTGGTGCGGTTTTCTGCAAAACGAACTTCCCAATCTTTCTTCGCTAGATCGAGTTTCGCTAAGTTTTCCGCTGACGTATTGCTGTACACCCACTCCTCGCCTTCCAGCTTGATGCTGTTATCAAAGCCGTACGCACTTGCCGCGTAGCGACCAAGTTGATCCACATTTCTGTCTGGATTGCTGATGTCTTCAGCTTGCGAGTTCATGTTGTGGATGTTGTAGATAAAGCCAAAGCGAGCTGCGTTATCCATGCCCGATTCCCAGCCCGCCGCTTCTTGTGCGCCGACGTGAATCGTCATGTAATCCACTTCATCGAGAATCTTATTGTAAGACGCCATGCCTTTTACTTTATAAGAATTACCGTTTTGCTCGATGATGTCTTCTGCAGGAATAATGGTCGTGAAGTTAGGATCGCGCGTTTCTACCCAAACGTACATCACGCCTTCTTCCGTGTTGTGTGCTGGGTCCACTGCCGCGCCGTATTCAGGCACACCATTTTGGTTGTGGTCGCGGTTGGATAGCCACCAATCGTGGTATGCCACCAACTTCGGATACATTTCATCAATGAATTTTTGCGCGTCTTCTGGGCGATCAAACTGGTTCACGAGAGCGTGATACACCTCCATCACAGACCATGCCGCCAACGATGGTTTCGTATTGCGTTCGTTCCAGTTTTCAGAGCCAGCACCACCACGACTAACAGGTTTGGTGTACGTCAATACATCCAGCAAGTAGCCTTTGTCTTGCGGACGAATCTTGTCATCAGCTTGAACTTGCTCTTGGAATACCGTGCGAATGTTGTCCATCGCAACATCTGGGTTGAAATGCGCCATCGCGTACGCTTGTTTCCACGAATCCCACGGCCATGTTAAGTTACCAGAGAACCAACGTGCAGTGACCGATGGCGTGACTGTCGCTTGTTCAATATCGCCCGCCGCAGAGCGCCAGTTACCGTTTAGGGTCTCCATCGCTTTTACCGCTACGCGAGCTTGGTCTGCTGTCGCTTCTTTGTTGATAAGACCATTCGCTAAATAGCCATCCCAACGCGCTTTCGACGCTTCCATGTATTGAGTTGGATTCGCCAATACATCTTGCAATTTCAACGATTCTGACTGCACTTCTTTCGCATTATGCAGGTTAGAATACGCCGTATAAACCGCCGATGTTTGCTCAGCTGGTAGGCTCATCTCCGCGGTAGAACTGAATGAGGTTTCGTTGGTGAACGTCTTCGTCGGTAGAGAACGAGTAATGCGGAACTCGGCATCGCGATCATTACGGATCGCCCAGTTGTCTTTCATCTCGCTAAAGTTAATTTTAATGCCGTTCTCGATGGTCGAAATCTGGCGCTTGTAATCTGGGTAGTACTGCGCAACGGTTTGGTCTTTGCGCGTCGACAGCGCGTATTTCACCAACTCGCCGTCCCACTCCAACGCCAAGTTCATATCACGATCAGTTTTGTTAGTGATGAGCGTTTCCACCAGCGAAGAGCGATCAGTTACGAAGCGCAGCACCATTTGCACGTGAATATCCTCCAAGTCCAACACCTGCACTAACGCACCTGGAATGGAATAGACTTTCGCTTCTGCGTTCGATAAGTCGTAAGTTTGGCCACTCACTTTGTCGGTCAACGTGAGCTTGTCGAACGTTTGGCCAGACATAAAATGCGCGTACTCTTGCGTCACTTGCATAATACCGCCGAAAGCGCCATAACCCGCCGCATCTTCAGGTAGCAAATGGCCATGCCACGCGCCGTTATCCGTCAACGCGTTGTACTTCAGGTTCGAATAACTGTCGTAATCACGCAGGTAAGTGGGATTACCAGTACGATCAATCACGTTAGTAAATTCCGAAGTTGGCGCCTGTGGTAAACGGATTTCAGTTTTATCATTGGAACCACATCCAACAAGCGAAATAGTAGCCCCGATCAGAATGGCAAGTGTGCTCTTTTTAAACATACTTTTTCCCTATTATTTACGTTATTTTTATATTCTCATTTATATAAATGAGTGTTTTTAGTGTGCAGAAGCCCGGCTCGCACTAAATAAGCACAAGCTTCCGATAATTATTCTTTTATTTTTCTTTAGCGATAGTGATGGCTTTTAATAAATCGCCATTAATATTCGGAATTGTGTCAGCCAAAAATATCTGATTACCAGGTGTAAAAGTGAGTAAAACGTTTTTTAGGCGTTGACTGTTTTCACTGGTTTTATTTTGAACATCAAACTCAATTAATTTGTTGTACACTTCATTTGCCAGTTTTTCTTCTTGTTCTTCGGTAATCGCAATGCGTCCAACACAGATTGGAGGTCGAATATCGTGGCTAAACACTTCTTCACGAAAGCGCTGTGCAAATAGCGTGTCTAAATTTGAACCTTCTTCAAAAATAAAGCGGCCTGTATCTTTAAATTGATAGTGTTTATCCCCTTTCAGTTCAATGTAATCCATCATTTCTAGTGCACGTAAATAGAGCGCAACGGAAGTATCACTCAGCTGGTATCTCCGAGCGATCTCTTCTAAAGGCCACTCAGGTCGACGCAAAAGATAAAGAAAATCAAATAAGTGAGGATATTGATGGAAAATCTCACTGTTGGTGTCGGTGATAAACTGTTCACTCTCTTGCTGCAGCTGCTTACCTCGCATGGATAACTCAACCAAATCCGTATCAAGATGCGTGGCGTACAACAAGATTTTATCTAAACCAACAGACGTATTGTGAAGCTGCCTTTTTATAGTAGAAAGCGGGATTCCAAGTCCAATAGAAAGCTCAGAATATCCAATGCCTTTTTCTTTTATTTTTTCTCGTAAAGCAGCAAGTAAATACGTTGCAGAATTATTCATCTAACAATGCCTGTATTTTATTTATTCAGCATCCATGATGATAAATTCAAGAGAGTCCTACTCTTGTGATTTTGGTCTCAATATTCTATCTTGTTGGCGTAAAACATGTCTTATCCATTAGATTTTTTACTTTTCTTTAACTGGATACATTTTACCCATCCAGAACAAGTTATAGCCATTGCTCTATGGGATTATCAAGATAATAGTCAGTATAATTGTTTTGAAGAGTAAAATTAAGATAGCAAAGATTTTTACTAAAACTTTTCTGATAAGAGCGCAAATTTTCAGATGAAAAGTATCAAAAAATGACACCAATCGATTTATAAAAGCGTGAGATCACAATTGGAAAGTGAATCTATGGCAATTTTTAATTTCAATGACCAGTAAAAACCTTGTTATATTCTGAAAATAACAAGGTTAATTTATAAAATAATTATTGAAGTAAGATCATGTTATTAAGTAAAAATTATATCTGGCTCACATATTTCTTTTTCTCGCCACCATTGTTTATTTATATGTTCTTGATGAACGTAAAAACTCTGCCCCGGCATTGGCGTCAGCAGCGTTATATGTTCTTTTTGACAATGGGTAAGCAAATCTAAAATCGGTTCGTCCCAGCGGTGAGTAAACAGTTCGTATGTAGCCCAATGTACTGGCAACAGTTTTTTCGCATTTAAATCGCGAAACGCTTGCACGGTATGATGAGCCTGCATGTGCCCCCAGTTTTCGACCGGATAACCTTGGCCTTTCACATCGGCAGCCACTTCCAAACAGGCAATGTCGATTGGCCCACATCGCTGTGCGATCTCAGAAAAGTGCGAATCGTAAGCTGAATCACCACTAAAATAGAGCGTCTCTTCTTTGCCTTTGATGACCCAAGAAGCCCACAAGGTCGAGTTTTTATCGAAATAAGTACGACCCGAATTATGGTTAGCGGGCGTACAAATCAGTTCGATTCCAGCATAGTGCACGCTATCCCACCAATCGAATTCCACGATGTTGTCTGCGCAAACGCCCCATTTTATCAGATGCTTGCCAACCCCTAAGGGAACATAAAACGTCACGGGTTTATCGGCGTAGAAACGTATGGTCGACGCTTCTAAATGGTCGTAATGATCGTGCGAAATCACGATAATTTCAGGAATCGGCAAACAATCTCTGGCGTGAGTATTGGGAATATTGCGTTCAAACCACGCTTTTGCGATGAACGGAGAAGCGTAATCAAATACCGGATCGGTCATAATTCGAATGCCATCGACCTCCACCAGCATAGTGGAATGGCCCAGCCAAGTAAGGCGCATCGATTCACTTCGCTGCGCAAACTGCGTGGGTTGAATTGGGGAATGTGGCAGATGTTCGTTAGGACTCAACGGTGTTCTACCACCAAGATAACTCCAACAAACCTGCCAGAACGATTGCGGACTAGGGACATTTGGCATCTCGTTTTTAACGCGGCCGTTTTCAAATTGAGGCGAGTGGTGAACACGGTGCGCCAACTGCGCATGGTAGGTTTGAGGCGGAATCAGTGAACTTGGCTTTTGTGTCTTTTGTTCACTCGTTAGGTATGTGCGCTTAAGTATCGTCTCAGACATATCGTAGTTTTGTCTCGCTTGCGAACGCTCAACAGTAGGTTTATTAAAACGTGCGTGTATGTCTATTTCGTGACCAAAATGAGGTGTAAGATGAAGATTCAGTTTCAATCAAACGTCTTCTATTTAAGGATACGGTTCTCAAACCTTCTGAATACTGAGTCGGTTTGAAAGGAGAAAACTATGGTGACTTGCAGCCAATACGATTTTATTGAAATCGCCTGTATGTTTAAGCTCCCTATCGAGATCACACTAAAAAATGGTGAAACTCATCAGGGCAACGCGTTCGACACAGGCTACGACATGCAGCGACAAGAGTGCTTGTTTTTAGATATGGATGGTGAGCACATCGCCTTCCCGACTGAACAATTAGTCGCAATGCGCGCGCTCAAAGCCAATCCGCATTTTGATGAAGTGACGTTTGAGTAAACGTCCTTCTTTCACTGATACCGTCCAATAAAAAACGCCTCTCAAGCTGACACAACTTGAGAGGCGTTCTCTGGCACAGTTCACCTGAACTTGTTGTTATTCACGCGACCGGATGAAAACCAGCATCGGCATCATGATCACGAACATCACTCCTACAAGCTGGAAAGTGTGTACAAACGCAACCATTTGCGATTGCTGCTGCAACATCTGTTGGTATTGGTCTAACGCAACCGGGTCGGTAATAGAAAGCCCCTGATTGGCCGCCCAGTCATGCAAGTTAGGATTATAAGGATTAATACCCTCTCCCAGCGCATGCCATTGCTGCTGACTATCACGATATTGGAACGTGGTGGCGATAGAGATACCAAACGAACTACCAATCGTACGGAACAAATTGTAAATACTTGCCGCCGCGACAGATTGCTCTTTCGGAATCGTTAAATACGCCAAGGTGGACAGCGTCGAGAAAGTTAAACCAAGCCCCATCCCCTGAATCATACTCGGCATCACAATCCAAAATGTATCGATCTGCAGTGAGTATTGCGTCATCAAATAACTACCAATCCCGATGCAGCTCAAGCCAAAGACTATTTTGATTCTGGGATCGAATTGCGGATTGAGTTTAATCACCAAAATTAACATCGCCGCTGACGCCAATCCACGCGGTGCCATTAATAAGCCAGTGGTTGAGACCGGATAATCCAGCAAACTTTCCAACAACATCGGTTGTTGAGTCGTCAGGCCAAACATCGCCATCGACACCACGGCAATCATCAATGACGAGACCATAAGGTTTCGGTCTTTAAGCAGCCATAATGGCGCTATTGGGCTTTTGGTTTTCCAGCTGCGATAAATCCACATCACCGACCCCATGACAGCGAGTAATATCGCGGTCTGGATCATGCGTGAGTTGAGCCAGTCTTCTTCGTTCCCTTTATCCAACACAAACTGCAACGCGCCCACACCTAACGCCATGTAACTGATGATCCACCAGTCAAAGTTAGGTTTAGATTTGTTGTAGATGTGGATATAACGATAAATCAAAGAGGTACAGATCAAACCGAATGGCAAGTTGATGTAAAAAATCCAACGCCAGTTGATGTTGTCGGTGATCACGCCACCCACAACTGGGCCCAAAATAGGACCAAGCAAAATGCCGATGGAGAAAATTGCCATCGCTTTGCCTTTTTGCTCATACGGATAAATCTGCACTAACGTCGACTGCGCCAATGGAATCACCGACGCGCCGAAAGCGCCTTGGATAATGCGAAATAGCACCATCTCTTCAAGCGACTGTGCTTGCCCACAAAGCGCACTGGCAATCACAAAACCGATCACGGCAACCAGCATGACTTTGCGTTCACCAAAGCGCGACACCCAGAAACTGGTCATCGGAATGAAGATCGCTTCCGCCATGCTGTAACCCGTCAGCACCCAAGTAATTTGGTCTGCTGTTGCACCCAACGCGCCCATCATGTGCGATAGCGACACGTTCGCAACGGTCATATCGATTAACACCATGATGGCAGAAAGCATCACGGCGACGGTGGCAATCCCCCGTTTGTCTGCCGTAATTTGATGACTCATTGCACGCTACTTTGCAAATCAATGGTGACTTCTGAGCTCGCACCCACGCGAAGTTGCGGCGCATCGGCCGGTACTTCTAATGCCAAACGTACAGGGAAACGCTGTTTGATTTTAACCCAGTTACCCGTTGCGTTTTCTGGTGGCATCAAGGAGAACGATGTACCACTCGCAGGCGACAGTTGTTCTACCGTTGCTTTCCACACCACGTCTGGGTACATATCAATCACCACATCCGCATGCATGCCAGGTTTAATATGAGTAAGATCGGTTTCTTTAAAGTTCGCGCGTACCCAATAGCTGTCTTTTAAAATCACAGGGAACAGCGTTTGACCCACGCTAACGACCGAGCCTACGTGCGTATTGATCTCACCAGCAATGCCATCCACTGGTGACGTAATGTCGGTGTAACTCAAGTTCAGCTCCGCTTGCGCTAACTGTGCTGCCGCTTGTTGAACAACCGCAGCCTCTGCGCCTTCTTCACCACGGTTCGCAATGGCTTTTTCTACCGTCGCGCGCGCTTGCTCTAGGCTCGCTTGGGCATTGGCAAGTTTGTTTTTCGCCGTATCTAAATCTTGGTCCGACGCCAGTTTGCGTTTCACTAGAGAATCCGTACGTTTGTACTCCACTTGCGCTTCTGTCAGGTTAGAGCGCGCCGCATCTAAGCCCGCCACAGCTTCAGTTACCTGCTTATCGGCAACGTCATGTTGCTGGACCGCCAATTGGTATGCTGCTTTTGCTTGCTTCACTGCCAACAAATATGGGCGTGAATCTATCTTCAGCAGTAGGTCACCTTTATTAACAGATTGGAAATCTTTGACATCCACAGAAACCACTTGGCCTTTTACCTGAGGCGCTACCGACAAAATTTTTGCCCTAACGTAGGCATCTTCCGTGCTTGGATGACTGTCTGAATACTGCCAAGACCAATACATCGCACCAAATGCGATAACACAGAGAGTAAAGAAGAGAGTTTTTACCAGCTTAGATCTGGAGGAAGAATGCTTCGCGATGTCGCCGCTCATTTATATTGTCCACTTGTTCAATTATGTGATCAGTGTAGGACTTTTCGATCTTCCGACAATAAAATGATCTGCAAGGTAAAGATCCAATTTTGCATGTTGCTAAGTGGAGTAAATGATGTGCAATCAAAACGAGGATAAAAAAGAGGGGCAGTCCCCGTAACCGCCCCCAAAGTCATGCCAATAATAGTAATGTGCGTGTAACTACTGGTTTTTCTTAGAACTTGTAACCGCCGCTGATCATAAATACCCAAGGGTTAATTTTGACGTCGGTTTTTTGCTTCGCTCCACCTGCTTTGTAAGTTGCTTCTGTTTCAATGTTTGCGTACCACGCAGCAGCGTTGAGGAACCATTGATCGTTGATCATGTAGTCCACACCAATATTCGCTGCTAGACCGAATGAGTCATCCAACTTAAGATCTGAAAGACCAGCGCCTTTACCCGTGCTATTGAAGCCCTCATCAAAGAACATGGTGTAGTTGAGACCTGCACCAACGTATGGACGGAACTTACTTTGTGGCTCGCCAAAGTAGTACTGCACCATAAGCGTTGGTGGAAGGTGTTTGGTGTCCGCGATATCACCAAGACCTAACAAGTCTGTTGAAATATCGTGGCTGAATGGTGTTGCTGCTAGAAGCTCTAGACTGATGTTATCTGTGAACATGTAGCCAAACGTCAAACCAAGCTGCGTATTTGAATCCACTTTCAATTCTTCTTGAGAACCAAGAATCTTATCGCTGCTGTCATTAGGAACGACAGACGCCGCACCAACACGAAGAACGAAGTCACCTTGTTTATGAGCGAAAACACTTGGTGACACGAGTGCAGCAACCACTGCTAGACTGCAGATTGTTTTTTTCATTTTTTATTTCCTTTTATAGGGCTTCGTTATGTCGTACCCAAAGGTGTGCCTGCTGACTGGCCTTAGATTTCAAGTAAACTCAGCGCCTTGAAGCACACGGGCATCTATATTTTTTGAGCTGCGCGCAATCTAGCACATAGAAACCCTACTATTTTGATGGAAATCAATTTGTGAAAAATATAGGTTTTTTGTATAGAGAAACGCCATACCGATCAACAAATTATGCAAATCGGATACAATTCTGTAATGCAAACTGTGCGTGTGAGAAGCCATGCCTACTCAAAAACACGAATCCTCTCGCTAGGGCTCGTAGCCAGCAAAAACTTTTTTCTTCCTCTACGTCTTCTATTTTCAAAAAACAACCCACTTAAAACGCTCGTTTGACCCCTTAAAATTGCGATTTGAGGGGTTTGTAAAACACTGAAATACAAGAAGTTATTTTTCTGGAAAATCAGTCACTTGGAGTGCTAGTCTGCTCGTAGCTAAGGAGAAGACATGTTAAAAACCGATCTCATTTTTGAACGAGAAAACTTTTCTCACCACGATTTTCAGAATGCCACCTTTAAAAACTGCCACTTTTATATGTGCAGTTTCGACCATGCCGATCTGCGCGATGCTAAGTTCATCGACTGTCGCTTTATCGAATCCAAAGCGCTAGAAGGGTGTAGTTTTCGCTTCGCGAACTTAAAAGACGCCAGCTTTACGAACTGTATGTTGGCGATGAGCCTGTTTAACGGCGCAAATTGTATGGGCTTGGAGCTGCGTAAGTGCGATCTCAAAGGGGCAAACTTCCAAGGTGCGAACTTTGCTAATCGCGTCAGTAACACCATGTTTTTCTGTTCTGCTTTTATTACTGGCTGCAACCTCACCTACTGTAACTTCGAGCGAGTGTTACTAGAAAAATGTGACCTCTTTGAAAACCGTTGGAACGGAGCGAACCTCGCGGGGGCAACTCTTAAAGGCTCGGATTTATCTCGCTGCGAATTCTCGCCAGAACAATGGGGAACCTTTAACGTTGAGCAATGTGATCTGACTCATGTCGAACTAGACGGGCTGGATGTTCGCCGCGTTTCTCTGTTTGGTGTTAAAATTTGTGATTGGCAACAAGAGCAATTGCTTGCGCCTTTTGGACTGATCATTATCTAAGGAAAGGCCATGAACCTGTTTAAAGACTTACCGAATAACCTCGACGAGGAAGTGTTCGAAGACCTGCTGACCCACAAAAACCTGCGTATAGAACGCATTGTCTCAACAGGGCAAACCTCGCCCAAAAGTGGCTGGTACGATCAAGAAGAACATGAATGGGTATTGGTTCTTAAAGGAACTGGAGAGCTGACTTTTGAATCAGGTGTAGTGACACGACTTGAGGCAGGCGATCACGTTACGATTCCAGCGCATACCAAACACAAAGTGAGCTGGACTGACCCAACGCAAGAAACCATTTGGTTGGCAGTGTTTTATCAATAAACACAAAACGATCTTAAATCGAAAAATAGGCGCTGAATTTGCTCGATACTACCAAGCCGTCACTGGCACTGTTTGATTTTGATGGCACCATCACCCGAGAGGATATGTTTAGCCTTTTCCTCCACTATTCTGCTTATGGCCTGCGCAAACGAGTAGGAAAGGTCGCTATCATGCCATTTTATGCGCTGTACAAACTCGGAGTGTTACCCGCTCGTCTTATGCGTCCGCTCAGCAGTTTTATTGCATTTTCAGGGAAAGAAACGCAGCAAATTGAAGCGATTGGCGCTCAGTTTGCCCATGAAGTGATCCCGCTGTACTTACGGCCAGAAGCGATGGAAAGGTTGACTTGGCATCAACACAGAGGCGATACCATTGTGGTGGTGTCGGCATCACTCAATGCGTATCTCAAGCCTTGGTGTGAAGCGAACGGTTACCACTTGCTGTGCAGTGAACTGATCTCAGAGCAGCCAAAACTGAGTGGCTTTTACCAGCAAGGTGATTGCAGTTTAGAAAGAAAAGTCTCGCGCGTTAAGGCGGCGTTTTCGCTCGACGAGTTTGAGTCTATTTATGCCTACGGTGATACACACGAAGACATTCCGATGCTCAAACTGGCAGACTACGCGATGCTCAACTGGAGCGAGTGGAGAGCAAGCGAATAACGATATGTGCTCTGATTTTCAAGACAACCACTCGACCAAAGTGGTCGTTTTAGACTGAAAAAACAAACCCTTCTCACATGAGAAGGGTTTTATTGATCAGGGCCCGAATAAATGACTTAACGCCATACCCCCCATTGACCCGTTGTGCCTGGTTCCTCACCAGACGTCCACCACTGAGCGGTCCATTCTTTACCGTTGTGCGTCACCACATCACCTTGGTCGTAAACGGCCGTCTTGTCCCATAAGTTGGTTGGTTCAACTGGTGGCGGTACATCCGCTTTGATCAGTGACAACGCATAACTGAAGTCTGCGCTTGGCGCTAATACTTGGTTCGCATTCACGTTCTTACTATCGAACATGTAGTGGTTCATCTCTTGATGCCAAATGCCCACATACCAATCGCCCGTTTGCTGCGCGTTAAATTGATCCGCAATTTCTGCCGCCCAAGTCGTCGTATTGTTTGCGCTGATTGGCAGTGAAATATCAACAATTTCATTGCCTGTCGCATTAAACGTACGGAAACGGATGGTGTCACCCGCTTCTACTGGTCCAAAACCTTGCTGAACAAAGTAGCCCAGAGATGTCAGATTATTACCCGGTTCGGTTGGATCAACGGGGTCAGTCGGCGGCGTCGTACCTGTTCCGTTTAACGTAATGTCACTACAGTTGTAGAAACCTTCACCAGCCACATCAATGCGCTGCCAACGAGTATAAAGCACTGCATCGCCCGAGCGCTCAGCTGGGAAAGTCACCTGAATACGGTAGCGTTTTTCCGCATCAACATACACATCACCTGCGGTGTCGATCAGCTCTAAATCACTCCAAGTAAGCGGTTTTGAATCATCATAGGTCGGCTTGGTGAGATAGAATTCCCAGTATGATGGGTTGTGCGGCGCCTTGCCGTAAAACACCAATTCAATCTGGTTATTTGCATCTGGCGTAACATTGGTGCGCTGCCAGTTTGGAGAAGGAATGTTCAAGCCTTTCTTAGCAGCATCGCCGGCAGAACACAGTTCGCCGTCACGGACTACGGCTTTAACATGCTCCATATCTCGGTAATTTGGTACGTTTGCTGCAATTTCACTGCGTTTCACAAACGGGTAAGCACCAGATTCTTCAAAAGCCGCTTTACACGCTTGGTTGGGGATCTCATTGGTCCAAAAACCACCGTCTAAATAACACGTATTCTGACGAGCACTTGGAAATTCTACCCAGCCGTGGGCGTTGACGTTAAATGAGCTCAATGCGGCAACAGCGCTTAAGCTCAAAAGAGGAAGTGTTACATGTAATTTCATCGTTCATCCTTAAATTTGCTGACTCGCCGCTCGTGAACACAAGCGGTTTAAGCAAAACTAGCAGGATGAGATTATTTCGAAGGTGAGAATAAAGGTGGAAATTGTAAGAGTGCCATCTGCTTTCCAGCATTTGTTGTGTACTTATCTCATACTCGACTGACTCTTTCGAGTCACTTCAAATTCATGTGCCACAAAACCATACCAATCTTGACCTACTAACGTTCGTCTTTCGGTGTGTCCATTACCACCATGGTTGTGATCGACTTAACGTGTTCGCACTCACCCAACACATCAGCGTGAAACGCTTTATAAGCGGCGAGATCTTGCGTTTCCACACGCAGCAAATACTCATTCGCGCCAGTGATGTTGTGACATTCCACCACCTCGTTTACAAAACGCACATGCTCTTCGAAACCCAGCTGCGCCTGCTTAGAGTGCGAGGCCAAACCAATCGACACATAAGCGACAAAACCTACGCCAAGTTGCTGATTATCCAGCACCGCTCGGTAGCCTTTGATCACGCCTTTACGCTCTAAATCTTGCACTCTGCGTAAGGTTGCAGACGGAGATAAACCAACGCGTTCCGACAGCTCCACATTGGAGATTCTTCCGTCTCGCTTGAGCACTTGCAATATTCTTTCGTCAAATCTATCCATGGTGATGTTTCATTGCTTATTTAGTTTCTAATCATCAAATAAAAGCACAATATTGACCTCAGTTCTACTTATAGTTGTTCTCAACTTATCGAGAACTGATTCAAGGAACAATCTATGGAATATCATCAACTGGGCGCTTTGGCGTTGTTCGCTTTTGTCTCCACTTTTACGCCGGGTCCCAATAACATTATGTTGATGACCTCAGGGGCAAATGTTGGCTTTAAACGCACCATTCCACACATGTTGGGCATTACCTTCGGTTTTGGTGCCATGCTAATTTTGGTGGGCATTGGCTTGATGAGCCTCTTCAACGCTTACCCGATTACTCACTCCATTTTGAAAGTATTGAGCTTGAGTTATTTGCTGTACTTGACGTACAAAATCGCCACGAGCGGCAAAACCGAAGCAAAACACGATTTTCGCCCAATGTCTTTTTTAGGGGCGGTGGCATTCCAGTGGGTGAACCCAAAAGGTTGGTCGATGGCGTTGACGGCCATTACGGTATACACCAGTGGCGGTTCTTGGCTTGAACTGACTTTTATCGCCGGTATCTTCTGTTTAGCTAACTTGCCATCGGTAACATTTTGGACCGCGGCAGGCATGCAACTTCAACGCTGGTTGACCACATCTAGGCGTGTAAAAGGGTTTAACTATGGGATGGCAGCGCTTTTACTGCTGTCGACTATCCCAATGATATAGAAGACAAAATAGCCGTAAAACCGTGATCTAATACAAAGTTCAGGTAGATACTGAATCAATAATCACAATCTAACGCCACTTTTGGACAATGCCAGGGTCATAGTAGCGAAGCAATGCGCTATTTATTAAAAGCACACTAATTATAAGCCACAGCTATTTTTAATGTTCGTTGCTTGCTCGCAGTAACTGCGATGAATCTATCACCCTGGCCAAAAGCTCATGAGCTTAAGGTCCTTTACACAAGGAGCGTTACACAATGCACACTCGCAAGCTTATTCTTGCTGCCACTTTTGGATTATTATTGGCGGGTTGCAGTCAAACATCCACCACAACCAATGCTGAAGTCATTCCACCCGAGTATCCAGTGGATTATTTCTTTAAAAACAGCGAAGTTTCTAGCTATCAAATCTCTCCTGCTGGTGACTACATCTCAATGATGAAGCCATGGCAAGACCGTAAGAACGTCTTTGTTTATCCCACAGATAATCCCGATCAGATAAAACGCGTCACATCCGTAACAGGGCGTGACATCGCATACTACTACTGGGTTGGCGAAGACACCGTAATTTACTCTCGTGATACGGGAGGAGATGAGAACTTTTATCTCGTGACGGTTAATGTCAAAACAGGCGAAGAGAAAACCATCACACCGACATCCGGTGTTGTGGCATACGTTATCGACACACTAGACAATCAACCCGATGACATTTTGATTTCGAGTAACGAGCGTAACCCGCAAGTCTTTGATGTTTATCGACATAATCTAAAAACAGGCGAAAATACTCTCGTCGCGCAAAACCCGGGCAATGTGCGCTCATGGGGTACCGATCACGATGGCAACATTCGTGTCATCACCACATCAGATGGTGTTAATACCTCCGTTTTATATCGCGATACGGTTGAAGATGAATTTAAGGCGCTAAAGAATCTCACTTTCAAAGAGAGCTTTAGCCCCATTTCATTCACGCCGGACAACAAAAACTTATATGTGGCATCACGAATTACGCGTGATAAATCAGCCATCGTTGAATACGATGTAAAAGCCAATAAAGAAATACGAGAAATCTTCTCTCACCCGGAAGTTGACGTGAATAGCGCTCACTACTCTGAAGCGCTTAATAAGCTGGTTTCAGTCTCTTACGTGACAGATAAAAACCACTATCACTTCTTAGATGATTCCTACCAACAAACCTTCGAGCGCCTCTCAGAGAAACTGCCAAATGTAGAAATTTCTGTAACCAGTGCGACGCGAGATGAAAGTAAAATGATTGTCGTCACCTACAGCGATGTCGATCGACCAAATTACTACTTCTACGATCGTAAAGCAGACAAATTGGAGAAATTGGCAGAAAACGCTCCATGGCATAAGCCAGAACATATGGCGAAGATGACGCCAATCCAATACACCGCTCGCGATGGAGAAACCATTCATGGGTACCTAACGCTGCCGAAGGGTCGAGAGGCCAAAGATCTACCTTTGCTTGTGCTCCCACACGGCGGTCCATGGGCTCGTGATCACTGGGGATTTCAGCCTGAGGTACAATTATTCGCTAACCGCGGTATCGCGGTGCTGCAAATGAACTTCAGGGGATCAACTGGTTATGGTCGCGAGTTTTGGGAGAAGTCGTTCAAGCAATGGGGACAATCCATGCAGGATGACATTACCGACGGTGTCAAATGGGCTACCGAACAAGGTTACGCACAAGATGGCAACGTATGTATTTATGGTGCCTCTTATGGCGGCTACGCAACTCTGGCGGGGGTGACATTCACTCCTGATTTATATAAGTGCGGAATCGACTACGTTGGCGTATCTAACTTATTTACCTTTATGGACTCCATTCCACCTTATTGGGCACCATTCCTTGCAATGTTACACGAGCAAGTAGGCAATCCGAATGATCCTGAAGACGCGAAAATGATGAAAGCCTACTCACCAGTGTTCCATGTCGACCAAATTAAGGCACCTTTATTGGTCCTACAAGGTGCACAAGATCCACGCGTGGTGAAGAGCGAGTCAGACCAAATCGTTGATGCACTGCGCGAACAAGGCGTCGAGGTCGAATACATCGTGAAGGAAAATGAGGGGCACGGATTCCGCTCTTTGGAGAACCGTCTTGATGGTTACCAAGCGATGGATAGATTCCTAAAAACACATTTACTTGAGCAGACTCAATAAGCCTTTACATCGTTAAGTTCGAAAGGGCATGTTGGCGTGCCCTTTCTTATTTTTTCTACGTATTTTGCTCGCCCCAGTCCTCAGTACCACTGCAATACTCCAATAATCCAGCTCAATTCACAGTGTAAATTTATATAAAGACACTACCCTCTTATGAGAGATCTTGATAACCTTAAATGAGAAAGAGAATAATTATCGAGTAGAGTCAAAGATGAAGAAGAAGCCTCAACCTAAAACGATTGTTGTCACAGATACAGAGACAATTACCCCAAATATGCAGCGTATTACTTTGCAAGGTGAAGCGCTAAGCCAGTTTCCACGCGACTGCGAAGGTAGCTACATCAAGCTATTGTTCAATGAGATGGGCGGTACCGATTTGAGCATGCTAAGCGACGATGACCGACCATTAATGCGAACCTATACTATTCGTCGTTTCCATCCGGAAATACACACCATCGAAATCGATTTTGTCCGCCATACAACACAAGATTTACAGTGTGGCTTTGCCGCGCGTTGGGCGATGGCCGCACAAAAAGGCGATACGATTAATATCGTAGGTCCAGGCAGTATCTCTAATTTGAATACCGAGGCTGACTGGTTCTTTATGGCCGCCGATATGACAGCACTTCCTGCTCTTTCAGCGAAAATTCGTACGCTACCAGAAGAGGCAAAAGGCTACGCCGTGATCAGTGTGATGTCTGCGGCAGACATCCAGCCTCTGCACGCACCAACTGGTATGGAGCTAATTTGGCTTACAGAAAGTCAAACCCTAGCAGAAGCGGTACGCGAACAAAAATGGCTAGATGGGGACGCCGCAGTATGGTGTGCCTGTGAGTTCGATTCAATGCGCGCGCTACGCCAATACTTCCGCAACGAGAAAGAAGTTGATCGTGAAAATATCTACATCAGTAGCTATTGGAAACAAGGCGTGTCGGAAGACGGGCACAAAGTGATTAAACGTGAAGACGCGGAATCCAATCAATAGTGGTTCATGTCTTTTCGATTCCAGCTCTCATCCCAATAAAAACGCCCAGCATCACCGGGCGTTTTTCATCATCATGTTTGACGTAATCAGTGTTTGTAAGACTCCGGCACGTCCGCAATGTAAATCGCAGGAACGCCTTCAAAGTCACTGGTAAACAACACACCATCATCGTTCGGTGTGAATGACGGATGCGGGTGAGTAATTTGGCGATCGCCATCCAACACATCCCAAGATGTGCTGTGCTTACACAGTTTTTGCGCCGATTTCGCTTTTGTGTTCAATACATACAAGAACGGGTCATTTTCGATGTTGTAGCTGTCCGCGTCTGCAACATCAACTGGCGCATCGCAACCATCACCAACCATCAAAGAACCATCGAAGTTACTCATAAGGTGAGAACAAGGTGGCATCACCATCACTTCTTCATTCTCTAATGTCTCTGGGTTGGCTTTGAAAATCACGCGATCAGTTTGACCTTTGAAGTAAGAAACGTACGCCATTGCGCTGCCATCTGGAATCCAGAACTCGTGCGTGCACGATTCACCTTCTGCGTGCTCTTTGATCTTACGAACGTTGCTGCCATCTTCATTGACCAGCCACATGCGCGCATCCACCAAATCATGCGGACCTTCATGACAGAAACCAACCGTTGAGTCATCAAACGGACGGTAAATTGGGTGACCTAGCCACGCAGTGTCTTGATGGATCACCTCCAACTCACCGGTTTCGATATCCACTTTAATTAGGCGGCAAGTTGGATTGGTGTGGTAGAACTCGGCAAACTTTTCCCACGAAGTCAGCGGTTGCCAATCACGTTTTAAAATCTCGATGCCAACTAACTTGGTACAGTCAGAATTTGCCACCCAAGTACCGTAGCCTTTCCACTCTTCATCGACCGTATAAATGACTTGTTCTTCCAGCGTCTCTAAATCGACTTTCATCAAATTCAGTTCGTTTTTCACGTAGAAAAATGCACGCTCATCCGTCGAAATGAAACCGCCAAAGGTGTTGTCACCTTTACCTTCCGTCAGTTGGACTGCTTGTTGCGTTTCAAGGTTAAGCAGGTAATAGTTGCGATTTCCGTCGAAATCACCTGCAAACAGCAGCTTTTTTCCATCCTGAGTAAAGCACTTCTGGTAAAAGTAGTTACGGTGACAAATCACGTCCGTTGGCGTTAATCGCGTCACTTTCACTTGGGTATCACTATCAACAAACGTTTCGAAGTTGAGAGTAATCACATCACCTTTAGCCATAATATATCTCCACAAAAGGGCTGCCCAAGCGAGGGCAGCCAAAACAAAAATTCAGATTATTGGGTCGTTGTCGCGGCTACTTTAGAGGGCTGCGTGTCTAGCTTGGCACTCTTCTTCAAGCCGTAGCCCACAGCAAAGACTGACGCTGCACAAGCAAGGAACAATAGGCGGCCCCATAGTGGGTTTGGAATCAACACCATCAGTGTTAAACCTGCGGCCATGTAGATAACCAGCGTACCCAATTTCGCGCGTTGCATGCGGTCAACAATGTCTTGGCCTTCTTCTGCAACACACTCGGTGTCCACATCTTTAAAGAATTCCGCCGTTGTCTCTTTGTGCGTGTCTGTTTCTTCTTTGTAGAACAGAGTCGATAAGCAGAAGAAACCAGCAGTAAAGACAAGGTGAGCAGCAATGGTGATCATTGTGCGCATTTCACCTGCTTCGCGGCGTGTTAGCTCATCCATACCGAACCAGCTACCAACAAATTCTGGAGTGAAGATTTTCACCACTGACCAAGAGACAAACATACCAACCACAACTGTTGCCCATGGTGCCCATTTCGGCGTTCTGCGAATGATGATGCCAAGGAACAATGGAACTAGGATTGGTGATTGAAGTAGCGTCGCCACTTGCATCATTAGATCAAACAAGCTTAGGTGCTTCAGTGAGTTGAAGAACTGAGCCATCATGATAACGAGGATGCCGTTCACCAAACATGCGATTTGACCAGCACGCAGTAGCTCTTTATCCGAAGCTTGGCCTTTACGCACAATGTTTGAGTAGAAGCTGCGAACGAAAATACCTGAGTTACGGTTTAGTGCAGAGTCCATCGAAGACATGGTCGCCGCAAACAGACCTGCCATGAGCAGACCAACGGTGCCTAGAGGCATTGTTTCACGAGCGAAGACAAGGTAAACCGCATCGCTTGCTTTCGCACCCAATGATGAGTATTGCGTTGCTGCATCTGGGTACAGGATTGCTGAAGCCCAAGGTGGGATGAACCAAATTACCGCGCCAAATAGCATCATCACAAGCGCCATCAGCGCAGCTTTACTTGCGTTTTTCGAGTCTTTCGCGTTAAGGAAACGGTAAGACTCCTGCATGTTGTTGATACTTTGCAGCTGTTTCACTACGAAGAAGATGAACGTACAAACTAACAGTAGTGGGTAGTTCATATCTGGGCCCATGATGAAGCCACCAGGGAAGTTCTCAACGATCTCGCCAGGGCCACCAACGACGTACAATGCAACTGCCGCACAAGCAATGGAGATAACCGCAACAACCAGCGTTTGAATAAAGTCCGACGCCACTACGCCCCACGCACCACTCAGCAATGAGATAGCCAATACCGCAAGGCCAGTCACCCAAATGGTAGTCACGATGTCGGCATTAAATACCGCAGAAGCAAACACACCCAAACCGTTTAGCCAAACACCCGCGTTAATCACACTTAACGGAATGATTACCCAAGTGAAAAACTGCTCGTTAGTGTTACCAAAGCGGCGTTTTACCCCTTCAGTCGGCGTATCGACACGCATTTGGCGGAAGCGGCGAGCAAAGTAGAAGTAAGCGAAAACGTACGCCACCATGTTGCCAACAAACACGGCCAATACCGCGAAGCCATCGTTAAACGCTTTACCCGCTGCACCGGTAAACGTCCATGCAGAGAACTGAGTCATAAATGCTGTGGCACCAACCATCCACCAAAGCATCTTACCGCCCCCGCGGAAATAGTCGCTGGTACTATTGCTTGCCATTTTTTTGAACAGCAAGCTGATTGCCACCATCAGGGCAAAGTAGCCTGCTATTACTAAGTAATCGTATTCCATAATAGAAACCTCGAAACGCTGTTTTAATTTAGATAAATTATATTTTCAAAAAACAAAACTAACTGAGACAAAAATCAAAACAACGGTTCATTTTTTATTTTTTGCGTTCAAACGTGATGAAGATCAATAGTGAGCGTCTTGTAAATAATTGCGGATCCATACTCGTCGTTGCTGCATTCCCTTAGTTAATCTTAGAACCAAAAAGAGATTGTCACTGACAAGTCGAAAAGCGTAAAAATGCGACCGTTGTAAGGTGAGTTTTGACGAAAAAAAGGGCTCCTGAGAGCCCGTGGTTACTCGTTAGTGAATAAGTTGCTTAAGCTGCATCGCCTCTTGCTTACCCGGAATGACTTGTTGGGTATCAATCACTGACGCTTGCTTTAATGGCGCGAGCATTTTGCTGTCGACCGCTTTGCCATCACTGGTGTAAGTCGTGCCATTTTCGACCAACGCATTGCCAGTCGATTTCGCACTGTTGATCACGTCGTCATATTTGCTGCTGACATGGAATCGGTAAGAACGGTTATTGGTGAACGTGCCTTGCTCAATCTCGCCGGAATATGGGCTCTTACGGAACAAGTAGTTGAAGCGCTTGTTATCAATCGACACGTTGTCGCTCAATACCAGTGCACCAGGGTTAAAGTTGTCCGTAAATCCGTCCATGTTGTTATTGAAAGACAAGCTGTTTTTCACCACATGTGGAACCGGAATCCCCTCGCCGCCTAGCTTGAAGCCGTTACCAATCGTGCCACCCTTGTTGGCAACATCGAGTGTGCGCCCGTTGCTGAACGAGATGGAATCCAAAATAGTCACCGCACCGTTTGCGCCATCTTCCACTTTGTTGAACAAGTCCCAACCGTCATCAATGTTGTGGTGAGACAAACAACGGATGAAAGTGTTGCCATCGCCGATACGCATCTTGGCCGCAAAACCGTCTGCGTTGATCTGCGAAGGATCCATGTTGTTGTAGCTTTCGCTTTCAATCACTTGGTTGTAACTTGCCCACAGTGCGCGGCCAATGTTTTCAGGAGAGGTGATCACGAAACCAGTATCTGGCGCGCCGTGTGTCACCATTTTTTCGAAGGTGTTGTGGCTACCATGAACAATGAACTGCGCACCCGCAACTTCAATACCTTGGTAATGCCAGTAATTTGCCTCGTGACGAAGTTCCGAAACAAAGCGAACATTGTCTCCTTCCGCACGTAGGTGCTTGAGCTTGTCGGCACTGCCACTCGCCGTCAGCGGGATCTCCATCCCTTGGTAGTCACCATCTTTCAAAATGATGGTGCCACCAGTAGGAAGCAGTTCTACTGCGGTAGCGAAATCAAGCGGTTTCGCTTGAGATCCATTGCCTTTGTCGCTGCCGTTTGGTGCAACATACAGCGTCATTGGGTCTGGCAGAGAAACAACGTCAACGCTGTAACGGTGCGCTTGTGTCTCTTTGTTTGGGGCGTCAATGGCGGTGAATCTCACTTCCATTTGATTCGCGCCGCTATCAAGTGTCAGCCACTGGCTGAACAACTCGCCCGCCGTCACGGTTTGCTTCGCAACCACTTTGCCATTGTGCAGAGCTTCAAATTCGCCCGAGTAGTTGGCACGAGCTTGAACCGGATACTCCTTGGTTGCAGAGCGAGGTGAAGAAGCGATTTGGAATACCAATTCTCCCTGCTTGGCCGCGTATTTTGGAGCGTCCACGGTATCCGCCGCAGCAAGCTGCAAATCGACATTGCTCACCGTCATTTTTGCATTGCGTGACGCAAAGAAGCCGACGTATTGCGAGTCTGAGTTTTGCATTTCAACGATATTGGCATTCGCGCCTTTTACCGCTTGCTCAACGAATTTTTCGCCATTACGGTAGCTGACTTTGAAACCATCATTGGTGCGTGTCAGCGTCATGCGGTAGGTTTCAGCCGTGCCGTAAGGCACCCCTTCCACATAATCGACACGGCTTAAACGGTTACCCGGCGTTCCCCAAGGTTGATAAACGCCTTCACGAAACGATGCGTTGATGTTGGTCATGCCACCGTTCGTGCGGGTGTGAGAACGCATTAGGTTCATCACCATGTTCGATGCAGACGGAAACTCTTCATGGCCCTCAGGTTGCGGCACTAAACGCTCGGCACCGAGGATGTCGCGCACCATCAAACCTGCGCCTTCTTGGCGGTTGGGTGTCGCGCCTGTTTCCGGGCCAAGCTGTTCAAGCACCACATCGGCACTGAGGGTAAAGTTCACATCGGTTGGTAGCTCGGTGTAGTAAAAGGTGAGTCCTTCATGCGAGTTGGCTAACTTGCCACCGCGGCTTTCAATGGTAAATGTGGACGCTAACTTGCCAGCAGCGACAGCCTCACCATTGACCGTCACTTGGTTCACGCCAACTTTTTCCGGCAAAATGGTTGAGCCAAAGTTCATGTCGGTCGATTGACCAAAAGTGATCGCTTTCCAAGTCAGGTCTTCGACCTTAATCTCAGCAGCGTGTGCGGCTGGGGCCAATATGGCCGCCAGACACAAGGCTAAAGTGTGTTTTTTCATGGTCACTTTTCCTTGTTAGAAGTTGTATTTCAAACCGACACGGAAACGAGGAACATATTCATCTTTAAACTCTGAGCCGTCACCCTTGTGCGTGATCGCCGCGATAGCGAAGAATGGAATCACGCCACTTTCTAACTTGGTGTATTCGCCTTTAAAGTCGATCAGCTGATCATGACCTTTGTCTTTCCAGCCACCTTCACCGCCATGAATATCTTTGTACTCCGCTTCTACGCCAAGCTTGCCCCATTCAAACTTACGGTTTGCGTAAAGGTTGAGCTGGTTGTAACGCGAGTCGTCCGTGTTTTTGTACCCATGACGAATACGCGCAGCGACATCCCACTCGTCATTGATTTTGTACGCGCCAGTCAAGTTGTACTTGAACACTGACGCACCCGATGGGCTGGCATCAATGTTAATGCCCGGCGTTAGAGAGAAATTGTCGGTCGCTTTCCAACGGTAGCTCACGCCAGTTTCATGGCCTGCATTGCCCATGTGACCATCTTTGTAGTTCCATTTTGCTTCCACGCTAAAACCGATTTGGTTGTCGAAACGGTGAGAAACGTAAATACGATCTCGATGTTCGTCACCATCACGATCAGGCACATATTCATGACGAATATCCACCGATGCGGCAGCCGCTAAACCAGAAGTCATTGCAAGTAAGAGTGCAGAAGTAAGGTATCTAACTTTCATTTTGAAACACCATTTTATTTTATAATAAATATTGTTTTAATATATTCATTATTACGTACTGATAAAGTTCTTATCGGTATTTTTGTGATCTTTAAAACGGTGTTTTAATTTTTTCGTGAGCTATGACACATGACTTTATTGGATTCGATGATCGTAATGATCTATCTGCTCTTTATTGGGATCGCTGCGTGGCTATTTCGCCGCTTTTCCACCTCGTCGAACGACTTCCTTCAAGGTGGAGGAACCATGATGTGGTGGATGGCTGGCGCGACCGCATTCATGACGCAATTTTCAGCGTGGACGTTTACGGGTGCCGCAGCCAAAGCGTATGAAGATGGCATCAGCGTGATGTTCATCTTTTGGGGAAATGCGTTGGGATTTTTCGTCGCGGCAGCATTTTTTGCGCGTCGCTATCGAAGGTTACGCGTAGAAACCGCCATGGAAGTGATTCGAGTGCGGTTTGGCCACACATCAGAACAGCTATTCACATGGTTAAGCTTTCCGCTGACTTTGATCGCCTGTGCTATTTGGATGAATGGATTGGCGTCTTTTTTCTCTGCTGTTTTTGCCATTGAGATGTCGACCACCATTCTCGCTATGGGGGTGGTCGTCACTTTGATCGCCGTGAGCGGAGGCGCGTGGACGGTGTCTGTGACGAATGTAATTCAATTAATTTTGCTGATCGCCATTACTCTAGTGATCGGCTATACCGCACTGCAACGCTTTGACTCACCAAGCGAAGTATTTGCGCACGCCACGCCAATTTATGGTGAACAGATCAGGATGCCGTCTCTGTTTGTGATGTGGGCGATCGCCATGCTGCTGCAACAAACCATGAGTAATAACCACACCTTGAGCTGCTATCGCTTTCTGACCACCGCCAACGATAAAGACGCCACCAAGGCCGCATTCGTTGCTGGTGTGCTGTTTGTTTTTGCCCCTGTACTGTGGTTTATGCCAGCGTGGTTCGTGGCAGCACAAAACATCGATTTACTGGCGATCTATCCTGCACTAGAGCAGAGTGCGAACAACGCCGCTTATCTTTACTACATCCAGCATTACATGCCTCAAGGTTTACTCGGATTGGTGATGGTGGCATTGGTGGCCGCGACCATTGCGCCGCTTTCATCAGCACACAACCGCAACGCTGGCATTGTGGTCAAAAGCCTCTACCAAGTGTGGTTCAACCCAAATGCGACCAGTCGCCAGCAGTTGATGGTTGGAAAAATTGCGACGATAGTATCTGGCGTATTAGCCACGGTCACAGCTTTGCTGCTGGCGTCTGTTGAGTCGTACAGCTTGTTCGACATGATGATTGTGTTCGCGGCGTTCATTCAGATGCCAATCAACATCCCATCTCTGCTTGCACTCGTCAGTTTGAAAACACCAAACTGGTCGGGGTGGGCCACCGTTATGGTCGGATGCGCAGTATCGCTCTTTATGATGTTTATCTTTGATGTACAGTGGCTCTCTTCCTCGCCATTAACGCCAAGAGAAAACAAAGACCTGTCCGTGGTCGCAACGCTTGCCGTTCATTTACTGGTGACGGGAGGATTCTTCCTGTCTACTCGGGTCTTTTATGCCAAAGAGCCACCATCAATCCAGCAAAGTCGCACCGCACTTTCGATTCAACTAACCACACCGATCAGCGACGAGGAGCTGTCCCCTATCAATCATAAGCAAGGACTTTATGTCGGCTCCATCACAGCGTTGGCGGGCATGTTACTGATTCTTGCCGGCGTCGTGTTAGTGGGCTCTTCTCAATCCATCTTTGTCGCAATTGGCTGCATTGTGTTGCTGTTTAGCTTGTTCCTACTACAACCTACCCAGCACTCTAAACGTGCTTGGCAGAAACAAAAAACTAAGTAAGTAAATGGGTAAGTAAACCGTATTGGGCGCGTTGTTTTGTGTCGCGCCTAGTGGAAAGCTGGCTTTTAACTCGCCAAAACTGCACATAAAAAAACGCCTACGGTGGAGCCGCAGGCGTTGGCAAATTGCTCAAAAGATCGTTCGACTATCTACGATAGTTCTCGGTGCTAACCGGGGTGAGGAATTATTCGATAATTCCCGCAACTTCACGAACCAGCTTCGCCAGTTCATCCCATTGCTCGTTGTCAATCAAATCGCCGGGTACCATCCAAGTACCACCACACGCTAAGACTGAAGAAATAGACAAGTAATCTTTAACATTGCTTGGGCTCACGCCACCGGTTGGCATGAATTTTACAGGGTAAACCGCAGATAATGCTTTTAGCATCGCGACGCCGCCTGACGGTTCTGCTGGGAAAAACTTCAGCGTACGCAGACCCATTTCCATTGCTTGTTCAACCAAGCTTGGGTTGTTGACACCAGGGACGATGGTCACGTTACGCTGTTGGCAGTATTTCACTGTAGTTGGGTTGAAACCTGGGCTCACAATAAAGTCCACGCCCGCATCAATCGCTTCATCCACTTGCGCGCTTGTCAGCACAGTTCCCGCGCCAATCAGCATCTCTGGGTACGCTTCGCGCATGTTTTTGATCGCTAAAGCGGCATCTTCAGTACGGAACGTCACTTCAGCACATGGCAGGCCATTTTCAATCAGCACCTGTGCCAATTTCACTGCCTTGCCTGCGTCTTTGATCGCGATAACAGGGACTACTTTAATTTCTGAAAGTTGTTGGTTCAGATCTTTCATTTCATCGTTCCTTAAATAGTTGGCATCGCTTGGCTTGGAATGATCGCGCCGCGATGTTGAATAACCGTGCCAGCCACTTTGTGGCCAGCAAGCGCAGACTCAGCAACGTCTCCGCCTAAAATTCGTTTTGCAAGATAACCCGCACTAAAAGAATCACCCGCCGCCGTGGTATCCACCACAGCATCAACCTTCAAGGCCGCAACGGTGTGTTGTTGATCTTGTGTTACAACAAAACAGTCGTCCGCGCCACGTTTCACGATGATCTCTTTCACGCCAAAGTTTTTCGTACGGCTGATCGCTTCATCTTCGTGCTTATCTCCCCACAGCATGACCTCGTCATCGAAGGTCAAAAATGCCATGTCGGTAACGCTGAGGATCTTTGAGTAAAAATCACGAGCTTGCTCGATGTTAGGCCAGAGCTTAGGGCGGAAGTTGTTATCGAATGCGATTTTCACACCTTCTTTACGGCACATTGTTAGCAGCTCAATCAACATCTGACGACAATCGTCCGAGATGATCGCCAAGCTAATACCACTCAGGTAGATCATTTGATGCTGACAAAGATCTTTCACCAACGACAGCAATGCTCGCTCACGCAACCAGTATTTTGCCGCCGCATCATTACGCCAGTAAAAGAAGCTACGCTCGCCATCTTCGGCGGTTTCAATCGCGTAAATGCCTGGCAATTTATCTTCAGAAAGGTAGACCATGTCCGTATTGATCCCCTCTTCACGCCATGCCGTTAGCATTTCACGACTAAACGGATCATGTCCTAATCCCGTCACATACGAAGTTTCGACCCCGTGTTGTTTGGTTAGACGAGAAAGATACACCGCGGTATTGAGCGTATCACCGCCAAAACCTTGCTGTAGCACGCCGTCATGTTTTTTAAGCTCCACCATACATTCGCCGATGATGGCGACACGACTGATTGGGTTCATGGGAAGTCTCCTCAGTATTTGATGTCGCCATTATTGCAATTACAAAACCAGTTAACAATAAAAATAAAACAACGGTTCATTTATTTCGTGAACTTGATCTATCTGCGTGCTTTCTCGGTCAGATTTTGTAGCCATGCAGAGAGCAATTGCGGCCACGCCGCGACAGGCAAACCTTGCGCATCGCGAATACCAAAACCGTGTTTACCTTGCTCAAACAAGTGCATTTCGGTCGCGATTTCGTGCTGGCGAAGTGCTTGCCAAAACACGATGCTGTTTTCCACGCTCACGGCAGTATCGTCACTGGCATGTAAAAGAAAACAAGGCGGCATGTCTGACGTCACCTGTTTTTCTAGCGAGAATCGGAGAAGGTCAGATTCACGTTCCAAATTAGCCAGTAACTCGGCACGCGAGCCCATGTGCGCAATGTCGGTGTTCATACTGATCACCGGGTACATCAAAGCGCAAAAATCGGGCTTGGCAGATACACGGTCCGCCTCATCTTGAAGAGGATAAATATCCAATGCGTGACTCGTCGCTAAGCTCGCTGCAACGTGTCCGCCAGCCGAGAAACCTAACACACCAATCGATGATAAATGAGACGCCAAAGGCAACTGACGCACCAAACGCATTGCTCGCTGCGCGTCCGCCAGTGGCGTCCAAGCTCCAAATTCATGCCCTTCATTTGGCATGCGATAGGTCATCACAAACACGGTAAAACCTGCTTGGTTCAACACGCGTGCGCTGTCCACCCCTTCTTTATCCACCGAGACTCGCTGATAACCGCCACCAGGCATCAATAAAATACCCATCCCGTTGGATTGCTCTGGTTCAAACACGACAATTTCGGGATGCGTGATCTCAAACACTGCGCGATCTGGTAACAGCTCGTTCGGATTTCTTTCTTGATAACTTTGCACCAGATGGGAGGGGATTTGAGGCTCAGACCACAAAGGCAAAACGAGATGCTCAGGAAACCAAGTCTGTAGTGAAGTAATCGGCGCAACGTGCATGGCATTCTCTCCGGCTTAAAAACAAAAAAAGCCAGCACAATGGCTGGCCTTAACCTATTTCCCGATAAAATGAGTGCTTAGTCTAGTAGCGACTTCACATATTCTGCAATTTCAGGTACTTGGCAGTGCGCGAAGAAACACTCTTGGAATTGCGTGCTGCCTACTGCAGTTTTCACTAGCTCTTGGTCGATAGCACGTAGACCTTCAACCACGTCTTTTGCTACCGCTGATTTCACGTTGTTTAGGATAGCTGCGTTCGCTTGCTGAGGTGCTGCTCGCTCAATTGGGTAACCTTCGCCGCGCTTGCCTGTGAACGCTTTTTCGAAGATGTAACGAACGTTCAATTCACCCGCCCAACCAAAACCTTTCGCAAATGCTAGAGAAATCGCGTTGCCGTTATTGATTTGGTTGAACAGGAACGCGTCTGATGGCTCTAGGCAGTAACCACAAACAACGCCAGGGTGTAGGTTGCAAGACATCAATGCACCTTGGCCAGTACCACAACCAGTTACCACGAAGTCCACAGCTTTTGAGTTCAGCAGAATGCTCGCCATGATACCTAGGTGAATGTAAGTTAGGTGATGGTCGTTTTCATCCGTCATACCAACGTTGAAAACATCGTGACCAAGGCCACCTGCTACTGAGTTAAGCTCGCCAGCCACCATTGCGTTTTTCGCTGCTTGGCTGTTTTCCATCATTAGTGCAATTTTCATGTGTTACTCCTGCGGAAACTCCGCATTCAAATTTCAATTCTTAAACAAAATCTTTGCGCATTGGGGTGAAAGTATCGATAAGTACACCCGCTTTCAGACAAACGCAGCCATGCTCAATGTTTGGCTCTTTGTACATAGTATCGCCCGTTTTGACGATTTTTTTCTCATCACCGATGGTGAATTCAAACTCACCAGAAAGCACGTAAGTCAGCTGCTCGTGCGGGTGTGAGTGCATCGCACCAATTGCACCTTCTTCAAAGTGCACTTCTACCGACATCATGTTGTCGCTGTGTGCCAGTACTTTGCGTGAAATCCCTTCGCCGAGATCTTCCATCGGAATGTCTTGGTTAAATACGAACATGGTTCACCTAATAACTTGATTGATTAATCATGGATTCTGATTGCTGACGATGTAAGCGATAAATCGTCAATAAATTCATCACGATCACGGTCATTTCTAACAGCGTTCCACCAATGGAACCCACCAGAATATTATTGGTTAGCCAGCAAGACGCGCCGAGCAAAAAGCCAATGCGCATCCTGATCCCTGACAAGCAGAACACCGAGTATGTACCAATCACCGTCCCGATAATCGGCCATAAATCACGCCATTGCTCTGCTACCCAAAAGCCACTGACTAAACTGATCACAATAAAGACAGCAGCGACTCGTTTCGACGAGACAAAAATCGCCGTGGTCGTTCTGAGCGCCGACAGCAATGCGCTCAGCGCAGAGACCATCGAACCCAGCAATAAAAAGTGGAGAAGATGATTGAGGTTAAAAATCAGCATCAAGATTTTTAGGTGCCTGTCATTCTTCTGGTAGAAGACGGAGAATCCCAAACCAAAACTAATAAACCCTAAAGCTTGCGCTAATATCGTGGTATCCACCATCACCTTCTCGCAACTCGATTAGCGCGCTAGCCAGCCACCATCTACTGCGATGGTGTAGCCGTTGATGTAATCCGCAGCTTTAGACGCTAGGAATACACAAGGGCCAGCTAGATCTTCTGGCGTACCCCAGCGAGCAGCAGGAATACGGTCTACGATTTCTTTGTTGCGCTGTTCATCGGCACGCAATGCCGCGGTGTTGTTGGTTGCCATGTAACCCGGAGCAATCGCGTTTACGTTGATGCCGTGGCTTGCCCATTCGTTCGCCATTAGGCGAGTCACACCCATTACGCCACTTTTAGACGCAGTGTAAGAAGGCACGCGAATACCGCCTTGGAAAGAAAGCATTGATGCGATGTTGATGATCTTGCCGCCTTCACCTTGCGCGATGAACTGTTTTGCAACCGCTTGAGACATAAAGAATACAGACTTCACGTTGATGTTCATTACGTCATCCCAATCTTGCTCAGAAAACTCGATGGCGTCGTTACGACGAATGATGCCCGCGTTGTTCACTAGGATATCAATGCGACCAAGTTCGGTTACTGCGCGGTCAACGATAGTTGGGATGTCGTCTAGTTTCATTAAGTTAGCGCGGATATCGACGAACTTACGGCCTTCAGCCTCTACTTTCTCAATCGTTTCTGTTGGTTCGCTGATGTTTACGCCAACAATGTCACAGCCCGCTTTTGCTAGACCAAGCGCCATACCTTGACCAAGACCAGTGTCACAACCAGTAACAATGGCCACTTTTCCCTCAAGGTTAAATGAATCAAGAATCATGTCGTTTTCCTCAATAGTAGGTAATGTCGTGATTTGGCGTCTTGGCCATGTCACTTTGTATGCATTCATCCTGACCCAAAAAGAAACTGTTTGCAATTTTTTTTGAAAAGGCGTTTTAAAAATATTGATTGCGATCTTGTTTTTCCGGATTCTTTAATTGCGCGGTTTCAAATTTTTGAAAAGGCATTTTAAAAATACTGGTTCTTAAATTTTTCAGCGATATAATGCAGAAAACTAAGAATGAAAGGGGCAACAATGGAAAAGTCGACTCAGCCTGAAGCGGTTTCGTCAGTACTTAAGGTTTTTCATATTCTTCAAGCACTTGGTGAACAGAAAGCCATCGGCGTTTCAGAGCTTTCACAACGTCTAATGATGTCGAAAGCGACTACTTACCGTTTTCTGCAAACCATGAAATCGCTCGGTTACGTGTCTCAAGAAGGCGAAGCGGATAAGTACTCTCTAACACTTAAGCTGTTCGAGTTGGGCGCAAAATCGCTTGAGTACGTCGATCTGATCGAACTGGCCGACAAAGAAATGCGCCACATTTCAGAACAAACCAACGAAGCCTTGCACCTTGGTGCGCTGGATGAAAATGCCATCATTTACATCCACAAAATCGACTCTGGCTACAACCTACGCATGCAATCGCGCATCGGTCGTCGCAATCCGCTCTACAGTACTGCGATTGGTAAAGTGCTGCTTTCTGAGCGCGATGAAAGCTTCGTTCGTGACGTATTGAGCGATGTCGAGTTCATTAAGCACACAGAAAAAACATTGGAAAACACCGATCAAGTGCTAGAAGAATTGGCGAAAGTGCGCGATTTCCACTATGCAGAAGATAACGAAGAGCAAGAACCAGGTCTTCGTTGTATCGCTGCGCCGATTTATGACCGCTTTGGTCAAATCATTGCTGGCTTGTCTATCTCATTCCCAACCATCCGTTTCGATGAAGAGAGAATGGAATATTACGTCGGCTTACTGCATCAAGCAGGTAAAAACATTTCTGAGCAATTGGGTTACCACGATTACCCGGCATAATCAGAAACAAGAGGCAGCCGCGAGGCTGCTTTTTTTGCCACTTAGAACAATGTTGAAACACCGGTTCATTTTAGAGGTAAACCATGGGCACATCCGTCACTCCAAACATCTTCGACTTTTTAATCAAAATTGACCCCTTTGATAAACTGCCAGAACCTGTGGTTGAAAGCATCGCCAACTCCGTCAAGGTCAAGTACCTCGTGAGGGGCGAAACCATCGGTTTTAGCGCCTTGTGCGATCAACGTTACCTCTACATCATCCGAACCGGCGCCATTGAACAGCGAACGCCTAACGGCGAACTGCGTGCGCGCCTTGGGCAAGATGACCAATTTGGTTTTACTTTCCTCGACCCACTCGAAAATGCCGAAGATGGTTACCAAGCGGAAGCGATTGAAGATTCATTGCTCTATTTGATCCCCCATTCTGAGCTAAAACTGGTCAGCGAAGAACACCCAGAATTTGCCGACTATTTTGCCGCCCAAGCCAATGTGCGCTTGAGTTCTGCGGTGAAGTACGTTTGTCGGAAAGAAGAAAAAGGGCTGTTCTTTCGTACTGTTGGCGAGATCGCCAGCGAAAACATTGCGATTGTCGATGTGAACGACTCTATCCGCAGTGTGGCGCAAACCATGTGCGGCAAACAACGCAGCTCCTGTGCCGTTGTGATGAAAGAAGGCGAGATTATTGGCTTAGTCACCGACCGAGATATGACGAAATCGGTCGTCGCGCAAGACATGGATACCAATCAGCCCATTGCCGACGTGATGACGCCAAACCCTGTGTTGATCGAAGACGATGCTAAAGTGATTCAAGCCATTTCCTTGATGCTGCAATACAACATTCGCTGTTTGCCCGTGGTACATGGCAAGCAAGTGAAAGGACTTCTAACGACAACACATTTAGTGCATAACCACCGCACGCAGTCTTTGTTCTTAATTGAGAAAATCAAATACGCGAGTTCACTCAATGCGCTGGCGGCTTTGAAAGAAGAACGTCAAACCATTTTCCAAGCGTTGGTGGAAAGCGGTGTGAGTGCGGAAATTCAAGGTCGAGTGATGTCGATGATCATGGACGCTTTCACGCGCCGCATCATCCAGCTCAATGAAGAACTGTTGGGCCCACCGTCGTGTGATTACGCGTGGTTGGTTGCAGGCTCTCACGCCCGTAACGAAGTGCACATGCTGTCGGACCAAGACAGTGCGATTGTGCTTTCCGATGACGCCACCGAAGAACATAAACTGTACTTCACTCACCTTGCTATGCGGGTGTGTAATGGTTTAGCGGCGTGCGGCTATCCACTTTGCGACGGCAAGTACATGGCAGCGTCACCAAAGTGGTGTCAGCCAATTCGTCGTTGGAAAGAGTACTATCAGAAATGGGTGGCCAGCCCAGAATACAACAAATTATTGAGCATTAGCGTATTCCTTGAAGTGCGTGCCATTCACGGCAACCGCGAGTTTGTCGACCAAATCCAACAACACTTGCATGATTGCATTCAAAAAAGCCCGAGCTTTATTCCGGCTTTGGTGCGCGACGCGATTGACACTCAGCCGCCACTTGGCATTTTCAACAATTTGGTGTTGGAAAAAGGTGGGGAAAACAGCAACACATTAAACATCAAAAAGTACGCCTTGAATCTGATCATCGATCTGGCGCGTATTTTCAGTCTTGCCGCTGGCGGCTCGTTAACTGGCACAGAAGAGCGTTTTCGCTACGCAGCCCAGCGCGGCACATTGTCGAAAGACAGTGTCGAAAACATCATTGGTGCGTATCGCTTTATTACTCAGGTACGTTTCCGTCATCAACTCAATGCGATTCTGGCGGGCACCACTCCAGACAACCACATCGCACCCGATGATTTCAGTAGCTTTGAGCGCAAGCACTTAAAAGATGCATTTAAGATCATCAGTGAGCTGCAAGATGTCGCGAAACTGAAGTTTGTGAAAGGGGCGTAACCATGATTAAACGTTGGTTTAAGCGGTGGGAAACGCCGCTCTCTCCTGAGCAAAAACGCCAAGCCATTCACGTTATTGACGATTGGCCAATGGTGCTGAAAGACTATCTTCAACGGCCTTTGGTGGATGACTCAACGACCTTGAAGGATTTGAGTTTTGTTGCGTTGGACTTTGAAACCACAGGCGTGGACGCACAAGGCGATAAAATCTTATCGATTGGCGTAGTTGACCTAACGCTGGACGGCATTGATATCGCCAGCTCCAAAGAGTGGTACATTTGTCATGGACAATTCATCAAACCAGAAACAGCGAAAATTAATGGCTTAACTCCGCAAGATCTCGCCAAAGGACTGCCATTGGATGAAGGGATGAATCGGTTGTTGGAACGCATCACAGGAAAAGTAGTGCTCGCCCACGGATGCTGCATTGAAAAAGCCTTCATTCACGCTTATTTTTCCTCTCGCTACCAAGTAGAGGATTTCCCCGCGTATTTTATCGACACTCTGCAAATCGAAAAGCAGTTTAGCTATGCAGGGAAAAGCGGCGTGCACAGCAGTTATCAGTTGGACGATTTGCGCCGCTACTATCACCTGCCGGGGTACTTATCGCACTCAGCCGCCAGTGATGCCTTGGCGTGCGCGGAATTGTTCTTGGTACAAAGTAAAAAACTGACCGCGCTTCCGGATGTCACGTTGCGTCAGTTGATGCGCTGATCACGCCAACTCTTGCGCCAAAAAGTCGATCAATAACCGCACTTTTGGCGACAAATTGCGACTTTGCGGATACAGCGCCCAAATGCCTTCGCGATCGTCGCGGTAATCGGTCAGTACTTCGACTAACTCACCACTGTCTAACGCTTCTTGAACGTAGTAATCCGGCAGCTGCACTAAACCAAGCCCGCGTTTCGCTGCGTCCACCAAAGCAAAACCGCTGTTGCATTTTATCCGTCCCGACACACGTAAAGATTTATCGCGTTTATTTTCCTTAAAGTGCCAATAGTCGACCGAGCCAACCAAGCATTGATGCCGTCCCAATTCCGACAACGTATGTGGCTCACCAAAACGCTCCAAGTACATCGGACTGGCACACACGTAGGTTTGACGTGAGGAAAGACGCTTGGCGATCATGCTGGAATCTTGCAAGCGGCCAAGACGAATCGCCACGTCCACACCTTGCTCAATCAAATCCAGCTTTTGGTTGGTCAGCACTAAATCAAGATCCACACGCGGGTACTTTTCCAAAAACTGATGCAAAAGCGGCGCGAGGTTCATTTCCCCATACGTCACAGGAGCCGTCACGCGCAGTAAACCGCGCGGTTCGGTCTGCATTTGCGTTACGGCAAGCTCGGCCAGTTCTAACCCTTCCACCAAATGTTTACACTGCTGGTAATAGAGTTGTCCGGCTTCAGACAGGGAGACTTTTCGCGTCGTGCGATGCAGCAATTTCACCGCAAGTCGTTCTTCAAGTGCCGATACCCGACGACTGATTTGTGCCACCGATGTTTTCAGCTTAGCTGCTGCTCCGGTAAAACTGTTGGTTTCCGCCACAGCAACAAATTCGCTGACCCCTTCCCAATTCGCCATGCTGTATTCCTGTCGACCTCTTTTAGACAAATAGTGATGAAAATGTTCTCGTCGCGCTACGCTTTGAAAACGTCAGAATTTTACGCGTCAGGCAACGGACGAAGATCGCCATACTGCGCATCAAGCTCAATGCCGAAGTATTCTTTCAATGCATCCAGGTAGGCTTGGCCCGGCTCTAACTCTAATTCTGTCTGCTCACCTTCGCTGGTGTATTTGAGTGTGTAGTTAAGCAATGTCACCAACCCACTTTCTGTTGCTTTCGCCGCGACTCTTGCGCTGGTAAAACGCGAGTGAGGAGAAGTGGAGGTAAAAAAGTTGCCACACGCGATATCACCCGCAAACACAAACTCTAAATCGAAGCTATAAAGGTTATTCCACGTGTCCGTTCCGTCCGTTGACAACACTTGAAGGAAGTAACCAAACTGGGCATCTTCAACAAAGCGGAAGGTTTGTAAATCCGTCTGAATCACTTGGTTGAGGATAAACGGCAATGGCGCGCGCGGCGTATTGGAGCCAAAGCCTACATCGACAATCCATGCTTGTTCATCCAGCGTCACCAACGTGATTTGATGGCTGCGACCTGTCGGCGTCCCCATCACGTGAACACGCCCAAGTAAGCTGCGCGCTTCAAACCCGAGGGTCTTGAGCACATCGAGCATTAAACCATTCAGTTCAAAGCAGTAGCCACCACGGGAGTGATACACGGTTTTTTGAATGATGTCTTCAATCTCAACAGAGATGCCACGCTGCAACGAAATATCAAAGTTCTCAAACGGCAGGCAACGGTGCTGCGCTACGTGAATCTTGTGCAATGACTCCAAATCGGCGGGTAACTCACTCGGCAAACCGAGCTTGGTTAAATAGGCGTTCAGATCCGTCTTATTCATAATCACTCTTACTTATCTGATGGGTTGATTGTTTTCTACTCTAGTCCCTCTACCTAACCTCAGGTCAATCGCCTTTTCCGTTTTCCCTTCTGTTTTGAGGAGGCATCACACTCTTGTTGTCCACTCACTTTAACATTATTACGTATATGTAAAAATCATTTTCAAAATGGACGGATTATCATTTTTATTGAAAGACCTAGAATGGACACCAACAAAACGACGCAGCGCAGGAAGCAAACCTTAACTACGCTTATTACGTCACTCCATATACTGAGAATATAAAGGAAAATCCAATGACTGTTGAAATCAAACCTGGTCAAACTCACATCAAATCCAAGGCAATGGTTGCATGGGCCGCTGGCGAACCACTGAAAATGGAAGAAGTGGATGTACAGCTTCCTAAAGCGGGTGAAGTGCTAGTGCGCATCGTCGCAACAGGTGTTTGTCATACTGATGCGTTCACTCTGTCAGGCGACGATCCAGAAGGCATCTTCCCTTCGATTCTTGGTCACGAAGGTGGCGGTATTGTTGAAATGGTTGGCGAAGGCGTTACCAGCGTTGAGGTTGGCGACCACGTAATTCCACTGTACACCGCAGAATGTGGCGAGTGTAAGTTCTGTAAATCGGGCAAAACCAACCTTTGTCAGGCAGTGCGTGAAACACAAGGTAAAGGTCTGATGCCAGATGGCACAAGCCGTTTTTCTATCAACGGTGAAACCATTTTCCACTACATGGGTTGTTCTACTTTCTCTGAGTACACGGTACTCCCTGAAATCTCGCTAGCGAAAGTAAACAAAGATGCACCACTTGAAGAAGTGTGTCTGTTAGGTTGTGGCGTAACAACTGGTATGGGCGCAGTTATGAATACGGCAAAAGTTGAAAAAGGCGATACGGTTGCGATATTCGGTCTGGGTGGTATCGGTCTTTCAGCGATCATCGGTGCACGCATGGTGGGTGCAAGCCGCATCATCGGTATCGATATCAACGAAAGCAAATTCGATCTTGCAAAACAGCTAGGCGCAACCGATGTGATTAACCCACAGAAATTCGACAAGCCTATCCAAGAAGTGATTGTTGAAATGACTGACGGTGGTGTTGACTACTCATTCGAATGTATAGGTAACGTAAACGTGATGCGTCAGGCACTTGAGTGTTGTCACAAAGGTTGGGGTGAGTCGGTGATCATCGGTGTTGCGGGTGCAGGTCAAGAAATCTCAACTCGTCCATTCCAGCTAGTAACTGGTCGTGTATGGCGTGGCTCGGCTTTCGGTGGTGTTAAAGGCCGCTCTGAGCTTCCAGAAATCGTAAACCGTTACATGGCTGGTGAGTTTGGCTTGCAAGAGTTCATTACTCATACAATGGGATTGGCTGACGTAAACAAAGCGTTTGATCTGATGCACGAAGGTAAGAGCATCCGTACTGTTATTCATATGGATCAATAATGCTACCTCAGGCTCTCCTTTTGGGGAGCCTGAATTCATTCTGTTGTTAGAGAGTTTATTCATGACCATTGAAAATGTAAGCCAGGCCAAAGTGTTTGGCGGTTGGCACAAACAATATACACACGAATCCAAAGCCCTAAACTGCACGATGCGCTTTGCGATTTTCTTACCACCGAATGCCACTAAATCGAACCCCGTACCCGCTTTGTACTGGTTGTCGGGCTTAACCTGCACCGATGAAAACTTTATGCAGAAAGCGGGCGCATTTCGTATGGCGGCCGAGCTTGGCATTGCGATCATTGCTCCGGACACGAGTCCAAGAGGCGAAGGTATCGCTGACGATGAAAACTATGACCTGGGTAAAGGAGCTGGCTTTTACCTTAATGCGACTCAAGCACCTTGGTCACTGCATTACTTCATGTACGATTACGTGACTAAAGAGTTACCAGAGATCATTGAAAGCAATTTCCCTGTCTCAGAAGTAAAATCCATTTCTGGTCACAGCATGGGAGGTCACGGAGCATTAACCATTGGTCTGAAAAACGCAGAACAATATCGCTCAATATCGGCGTTTAGCCCTATCTGTAACCCAGTCCAATGCCCTTGGGGACAAAAAGCCTTTACTGCTTACTTAGGCAAAGATATTGAGAGCTGGAAGCAATACGATGCAAGTGAGCTTCTCAAGCAAAAACCATCACCACTTCCTATTTTGGTTGATCAAGGTGATGCTGATGGCTTCCTTAACGAACAACTTAGGCCAGAAGCGCTGGTTGCTGCAGCAAAAGTTCATGATTCAAACCTGAACTTAAGAATGCAATCTGGTTATGACCATAGCTATTATTTCATCTCAAGCTTTATTGACGATCATCTCAACTTCCATGCGAAGTATTTGTTTGCCTAATTCATAGAAGTAACTTGATGAATTAAAAAATAAAGTCACCTACCTAGGTGGCTTTATTTTTGGTGCGTATTAACATACCAATCTTAAATAACATTGGAATAAAGATAGAGAACAATGTGAGGATGAAATCGGGTTTGCTTATACCTCAATCATTAACCCTTCTAATTCTCATTCACAATACAATTCATCGGTTGAAAATAGGACTAATTTCCATTAAAAATCTGCGAACTGACACGAATTCGTTATAGAGAGAAATAATAACGCATATTTCTGACCTTTTAATTAAGAAGTCACTTAATAACCTTGACGTACAGTAAACCGACAGTTACTTTTCAAACATAACATATTATAAAATCTCATCCGGTTGGCTCTATTATTACAATTACAAATAAAGTACCGCTAGCACCTTTGTCCTAGCTCAGCAAAAAGAATAAAACTCAAAGGGCATATGATGAAAAAGATAGTCGCGCTAGGTCTGTTTTTTGTTGCGCCATTCTTATCTGCAAGTACGATCGTATTTAGCAGTAGCCAACAACCTAGTGTCACATTAAAACTGGAAGAGATTCAATCTTTACCAACCACCAGCTACACAACCACGCTGCCTTGGATCCCTGCTTCTTCTGAATTTCTTGGGGTCAAACTTAGCACGCTCCTCACCCACGTCTATGGCAAAGTGCCAGAACAAGTTGATGTCAGTAGCTTGAATGACTATCACTCGACACTGTCTCGACAAGACATTCTTAGATACCAACCAATACTGGCTTACCAACAAGATCAACACTATATAAAAGTCAGGAATAAGGGGCCATTTTGGGTAATATACTCTCTTAGTCTCTATCCTGAGCTCAACTACAATAAATATCACGCGCAAATGGTCTGGCAAGTAAATGAGATGAAAGCAAAATAATAAGAATGAAGTTATCGGAACCCACCCATCAAAAGCAGAGAGCACCACAATACTCTACAACCAGTAAAATGTTGCTTGTGGTGTTTGCCACTTCTTTGCTTCTCGCAAATGTATTGCTTCTGCAGCAGACACGCGCACTGTCACAAAACTTTAATAATGAGCAAAAACAAGCGACCTGGTTTTTATTCCAACTCTCTAAAGAGCTTTCGGAACTTGTCGGAGAAGCGAGACGAGTCGATGAAAATGTATTAAATATCGAAGGTGCAGAGCTGCAATATGAATTGGCCTGGAGTAGATTCGATTTATTAATTAGTAGTAATGAAGCCTACACTTTTTTCTCTCGAAATAATATGCATCAGTATTTCATTGATCTTTTTGAGGAATTTCAGGGTCTGGAAGCGCAATTAGTTGAAGCAAGAACTGGCGATAGCCAAGCTGCGGCTCAATTTTATCGATCCACTCAAACACTGTACTTAAGCTTGGTCGATTTCGTTAATCAGAACTTTCGCCTAAGCAGCAAAGTCTATGAGGCACAGAAAGGAGAAACGCAACGGTTAATGCAAGCGCAGTATATGCTGTTTGCTACATTCGTTTTGTCGATCCTGTCTCTGACTTATTTCTTTTATCGTGAATCCCATTTCCATAGAAAACTGGCGCTCAGCGACCCACTGACTCATCTTGGAAATCGCAATGCACTATTTATCAACCTGAATGAGCTCACTCAAGAGAAAAGGCCTTTTTCTCTGTGGATTTTAGATTTAAATGGTTTTAAAAGCGTCAACGATACACACGGTCATCAAGTGGGAGATACCGTACTGCGTGAAATTGCTAGACGGCTTAAATCTATGGCGTTGAATGATTTTACCGTCTATCGCATGGGAGGCGATGAGTTCGCCGTCATCCTCGAAGGGGAGCATGTTGATGAAGAAGGCGTTCGTGAGCATATCAATGCGGTATTTGATGCGCCAATACTAAACTCCGACAACGTCGCAACACTATCAACCAGCATGGGCTTAGCCCAATACCCAAAAGACAGTAACAATGTTGACTTTCTTATCAGCATAGCGGATAAGCGCATGTACAAAATGAAATTTCAACGTTAAACGGTATTTATGATGAGAAAGTTCATGCAAATGCTGCTTCTACTGGCAGTCATTGCGGCAGGTGTGTTGGCTTGGGTATTTATTCCATCGCACGAAACCATCGGGCAAAAAACGCTTGAGCAGGCACTCAACGACGACTACAGCCTCGTTGGGCATCGAATCTACTCAACCGATCCGGATGCTGGCAACCGATTCGGCTACTTCGTATTGGCAACGGGACAGAGCATTGAAGAACAAGAGCCGTTTTTGGTCACTTCGGATCAGTTTATTCGCATGGAACAAACGGGTGATAACACCTTGTCTGTGACCGTCAATGGCCGTATCTACCAATACCACAACGACTTGTGGGTACCAAAATCGAATGGAAAGTTGCAGCACTTTTTGGTCAGCGCAACCGCTAAGTACGTGCGCTAAAAAACGGGAACATTACTACCCCCTCCCACCACACACACAAAAAAACAAAGCCCCGCATGCACTGCGGGGCTTTTTACGTTAACAAGAAAAGAACATCGAAAGGATGAGCGTTACTTCGCTAACACTTTCTCTTTAATCACTTTTAGTACCCCAGCCTCTTGGTTGCTTGGCGCAGAATAACGAGCGATTTTCTTAATCTCTTCATGCGCGTTAGCAACCGCGTACGAATGCTCACTGACTTGCAGCATTTCGAGGTCGTTGAGGTAATCACCAAACGTCATGGTTTCTGCCGGAGTAAAATTCATCGTCTCTTGAAGGTGCTGAATGGCCGCGCCTTTAGACGCCTCGGCATTCATCACATCCAGCCAAATTTTTGCGCTCACCACAACTTTATGCGTTGCGCCAAACTTCGCGTTCATGGTCGGGAACAGGAGCTCTTCCGAACCGTCAAAGTGACAAATTGCCACCTTAATAAACTCGTCTTCGACCTCAAGCAAATCCGGCACGTATTCACAGCGGTGGTAGTACTTTTGAAATTCTTCCAGCGATTGCTGATCATGCGTTTCGATGTACGCCGAGCGCTTGCCACACAATACGATGTTCGCCCCGTCAATTTCACGAGCCGCTTTCACAATCTCCGCCACTTCCGCTTTAGGAATGGTGCAACTGTAGAGCTCTTTGTCTTGGTACATCACCAAGGTGCCGTTTTCGGCCACATACAACACTCGATCTTTGATTGGCGCGAACGTGTCACGCAGGCTGTAATACTGACGACCAGACGCAGCGGAGAACAAAATACCTTGCTCTTCCAATTGCAAAAACAGATCGAAAAACTCTGGATCCAAACGACCGTATTGGTCAAGCAAAGTGCCGTCCATATCGGAAGCAATAAATTTGATGCGAACTTGTGACATTAACTAAAACTCTAAATGACGCTGCGAAAATATAATCCATGTAAGGTACAGGATCTTGTATGAATCTCAAGTCGGGATGACGACGCCTTTCGCGATTACCAAGGGTGCTGTTTAAAGTAATCTTCACTGTGATCGATGAAGGCTCTCACCGCAGGAGACAAGTGCTTACGCGATGAATAAAGCGCGTAAATGTTGAGATCATTTGGCTTCCAATCCGGCAACACTGACTCAAGCTGACCCGATTGCAGATAGATATTGCTCAAATAGGTTGGCAGCATCGAAATACCCATGCCTTGCAAAGCGCCATGCAATAACGCCGTGGCCTCATTGCTGGTTAGGCGACACTCAATTCCCACCGATTCGAACTGGTCGCCCTGAGACAAATGCCACACGTGACGCTCAAAGTTTTTGTAACCCAAACAGTCGTGTGAAGATAAATCTCGCGGATGCGCGATCGCGCGATGAGTTTGCAAGTATTGCGGCGATGCCACCAACACCGATTCACACACCGCAATCGGCTTACCAATCAAAGAAGGATCGGGATCTGACGCAATTCGGATTGCCAGATCGATGCGTTGCTCGGTTAGATCACTCACTGAATCTTGCAGATCTATGTCGATATGCACTTTGGGGTGCTTTTGCATAAAACTGTTTACTGCTGGGATCAACTGTGAGAACCCAAATGAAGTGCTAGACGCGAGACGGATTTTTCCGGACAGCTCACCATCAACGGCAATGTCCGACGTCAACGTATCGGCCTGTTTTAACCAACGCTCAATCTGAGGCAAGCTGCGTTCCCCTGCGGTGGTGAGCGACACCTTGCGCGTGGTGCGGTGCAACAAACGAGTTTGCAACCAGTTCTCCATCGCCTCTACATAACGAGTCACCATTGGCCGAGACATGTCTAACCGCTCTGCGGTCGCGGTAAAACTGCCAGAATACACCACATCCACAAATACTTTTGCTGCCGTTACTCTGTCCATATATTTGCTCGAAATAAGAAATAGTGATGCACATTATTGTGTATTTTTCCGAGCGTATCAATTTTCTAATATAGCTCCCGTTCCCAAGCCATCGTCGCTTGGCCCCAAATTCTTTAGGAGCTTATTATGAAAAAATTCACTTTGATTGCTGCATCCATTTTAATGGCAAGCCCTGTCCTAGCGGCAAACCACTCTCCCCTTACTCTTGAGGTTTACAACGCCGATGGTAACAGCTTCCACGTTAACTCAACCTTGGTATACGGTGAGACTGATGCCATGGTCATCGACACTGGCTTCACCAAAGCTGACGCGATGCGCATTGCCGCCAAAGTGTTGGACTCAGGCAAAACTCTTAAAACCATTTTCATCAGCCAAGCCGACCCAGATTACTACTTTGGCGCAGAGGCCTTACACCAACAGTTCCCTGATGCGCAGATCATCACAACGCCAGCGGTTCAAAAAATTATTAAAGAGAAGTTGGCTGGAAAGCTGGCGTACTGGGGACCAAAACTTGGCGCAAACGCACCGGTAAAACCAGTGATCCCTGTCGCGTACGACAAAGCATCATTGGAGCTAGAAGGCCATAAGATTGAAATCCGTGGTAACCATGGCACATCAGCACACCGCCCTTACCTATGGATTCCAGATAACAAAGCGATTCTGGGTAACGTAGCCGTGTACTCAAACGTGCATTTATGGATGGCAGATGCCGCTGACCAAACCGCTATCAATGCTTGGGAGCAGCAGCTTAGCGAGATGCTTGCGCTTAAACCTCAAGTGGTCATTCCTGGTCACATGAAAGCAGGCACAAAGCTGAACGCAGACACCATTCGCTACTCGCAACAATACTTGCAGGATTTTCAGCAAGCGAAAAAACACAGCAATAACAGTGCTCAACTCATTGACACCATGTCAGCGAAATACCCAGAAGCTCAATTGCCAATCGCGTTAGAAATCGGTGCGAAAGTGCATACTGGTGAAATGACATGGTAACCGTGCATTACTTCTTCGATCCCATGTGTGGTTGGTGCTACGGGGCATCACCACTCATCGAAGCCTTGATGGACACCTCTCAATTTAAGGTCGAGCTTCATCCCGGCGGCATGATCGAGAAACGCGCGATTGAGCCTGAATTTCGTCAGCACATCATCAACAGTGACGCTCGTATCGCAACCGAAACGGGAGCAACGTTTGGTGAGGCATATCTGCAACGCGTGAAAAGCGAAGATGCGTTTATTCTTGATTCTTATCTACCAACACAAGCGATCTTGAGTGCGGAGAAAATGGGGCTGAATCCATGGCACATTCTAAAGGCCATCCAATCCGCGCATTATCAGCTCGGGTTAAAAGTGAATGAAGCATCGACGCTCAAAGCCATTGCAGAATCGCTAGGTTTAGCAAACGATGCGTGGGAGCAAAACATGACGTTAAGCGAAGCCGAGCTAAACGAGAGAATTCGCTCTAGCCGACAGTTGATGCGCCAGTTACACGTTGGTGGTTATCCAACCCTGATTGCAGAAGTAAATGGCGAGTACCTGACCTTGCCGCACTCGACCTACTACGACAAACCGGCACAGTGGAAGCTTGCATTACGAAAACTGCAATAAGCTCTTCCCCACTCGCTCTTGTTCTTAAGCCAAGAGCGAGTGCCAACACCGACATGGCAATCCTGACTCAAACAGGTACAATCCTCGCTCGAATTTTTACTCGCGCGGATACCCACCATGCACTCGCCTGAACATTGTTTTACACGTTTTACTGCTGATACTTCTGACTATGAATTACCAACGCAGTTTACGTTTCCGTTCTACTACACGCCGCATCCTCTTTGCGTTATGGCCGCAAAGCAATTGCAACAGCACTTATTAGCGCAAACCGACTTCGAACACGATTTTGGTTTGGTTAATGAAGAAACGGGGCGAGGCAAAATGTTTGGCGTATTGCTGGTAAAAAGCCCTCAAGGCGAGCTCGGCTTTTTAAGTGCGTTTTCTGGCAAAATTGCCGACCAAAACTTGATTCCAAGATTTGTCCCTCCTGTGTACGACATGCTGACCGATGAAGGCTTCTTCCGCGCAGAAACGGATGCCATCAACGCCGCCAATGCGGAGTACAAAACCTGTGCTGCGAATCCGGAATTGGCAGATCTTAAAGCGCAAATCCAAGCCGACCGAGCCGCTTATCAGCAAGAAGAGCAAACACAGCGCCAAGTGATGATAGACGGCCGCGCCGCACGCAAACGACAGCGCCAACAGGGCGAGCAAACACTCAATGCCGATGACCTCAAAATCTTGTTGGATGAGTTGGGTAAACAAAGTGTCGCCGAGAAAAACGCTCTCAAATACTTAAAGCAAGCGTGGGATGAAAAGCTTGCAATCAAAGAAGCACGATTGGCCGAGTTAGAGCAGCAACTTGCTCACCTTAAAGAGCAGCGCAAGACGCTCTCCAACGCTTTACAGCACAAACTGCATAAACAATACCGCTTCCTAAACAGCCATGGCGAAACACGCGACTTGGTGGACATTTTTGCGGACACCACAAACCCAATACCACCAGCAGGTGCAGGGGAATGTGCTGCGCCAAAACTGCTCCAATACGCGTTTAAATACGGATTCAAACCGCTGGCGCTGGCAGAGTTTTGGTGGGGTGTTTCGCCAAAATCTGAAGTTCGCCAACACAAAAAATTCTACCCATCGTGCAACAGCAAATGTCAGCCGATTTTGGGCCATATGATACAAGGGCTGGATGTCGAACCTAACCCATTGGCGGAGAATTGGGCAGAAGACAAAGAACTAGAGATAATCTACCAAGACGACGCTATGGTCGTCGTCAACAAGCCATCGGGCTTACTTTCAGTGCCGGGTAAAACTATCAAGGACTCTGCTTATACGCGCTTACAAGCGATGTTCCCTGATGTGGAAGGGCCGTTTGTGATTCATCGCCTCGACATGGCGACCTCTGGCATTTTGGTGTTTGCCTTAACTAAGCGCGCGAACAAAAGCCTGCAAAAACAGTTTATGGCTCGCGGCGTACAAAAACGTTATATGGCACTGCTCGAAGGCGTATTGAACGAGCCGGAAGGGGAAATTTCACTGCCAATGCGTGGTGACCCAGATGACCGCCCACGTCAACTGGTGTGTTTTGAACACGGGAAACATGCAGAAACCTACTGGCAACTGATTGACGTCAAAGATGGACGCAGCAAGGTATACATGTATCCGAAAACCGGGCGAACTCACCAACTACGTGTACACAGTGCTCATCACATGGGGTTAAACATGCCGATGGTTGGTGATGGTTTATACGGCGAAAAAGCGAATCGCTTACACCTGCATGCTGAGATGCTAGAGCTGGATCATCCATACAGCAAAGAGCGCATGGTGTTCAGAGCTGAGTGCGAATTCTAACTTCTTCCAGATTTTAAAAACAAAAAGGCACTGACTATCAGTGCCTTTTTTGGTTTCTAACAACAGAATAAGCGTGATGCGTGATAAAGCAAACCGTTAGCTCACCTTAAACTTGGTCCACACCTGAGAGCGCCAACGTCTTGCCATGATGATACCACGCACCCATTCATCGAGTGCGATTGCCATCCAAGCTCCTAAAACGCCATAACCCAAGTGGATGCCAAAGATGTAAGAGAAAAGCACGCCTAGTCCCCACATACTCAAAATCCCCATTTGCACTGGGAACTTGATGTCACCCGCGCCTTTCAGCCCCGCGATAAAAATCAGGTTAAACACACGTCCGGCTTCGAGCAAAATTGAGCCCATGACTAACGAGCCTGCCAATGCGAGTATTTCCGGTTGATCGGTAAATACGCGCAGAATCTCTTCTCTAAACAGGTAAATCAGTGTGGTTGCCGCTGTTGATGCCACAAATCCCACTAAGAAGTAGATTTGTACGCGTTTTAAAATGCTGCTCACCCAACCTTTACCGATGTAGTAACCAGTCTGAATTTGCGCAGCCTGACCAATTGCCAACGCGAAAGCAAACGAGAAACGGGCAATGTTTTGTGCATAAGTGAAAGCCGCCAACGATGCCGTCCCCATTTGCACCACAAAGTACACAATGCAGATTTGCGCCACGTTATAAGACAGCACTTCACCCGCGTTCATGCCGCCGATTTTTAAGATTTTTTTGTAAATCTCTGCGGGCACTTGTTTCATGGTCGACATTGGTAGTTCAATGCTGCTGCGAGCGAGAATAAACCATAACATTAACGTACCGATGACTTGGCTGACGACAGTTGCTATTGCTACACCTTGCACACCATACACAGGTAAACCGAATGGCTGGTAAAGCGCAATGTAGTTACCAATGATGTTGAACACACCCGAGATCAAGTTCACCACCATTGGAGAGCGTGAATAGCCATGGCTACGCAGAATGGTCGTAAAAACAACGCCAATCGTAACGTTAAACGTCATCGCACCGCTGATCAGCAGATATTCACGTGCGTATTGCTCGACTTGTGCCTCCAAACCGTAATATGGGAGCAGGAATATCGCGCCAAGCACAGCAATCACACTCAATAGCACACCGATGATCACAGACAGCGCAATACTTGCAACGCCGACGCTCACAGACTCTTGCTCGCGCCCTGCGCCATTGTATTGGGCAATCAAAATCCCCGTTCCGCTGCTGACAAACGTCGAAACGATGATTAAGAAAAAGGTAATCTGCGTGATCACACCAACAGCGGATACCGCTTTGTCTGAGTATCCACTCAGCATGAACACGTCACTGGTTCCTAAAGCCGTCCGTAGCAAAATTTCGACAAGAATCGGCCAAGCTAACGCCACAATAGACATTCGCTGGTTGATGTTCTGGCTTTTAGGCATGTTTGTAACCTTTCCTACAACTAAAAACTGCCTCACAAAATGTGTGAAGCAGTTTGGAAAAAGAGTGACTCGAACGAAGCTCGATATGAGGTCGTGATTTAGCGCGGATTCTAGTCGCATATTGGTCACAACGACAACAATATTTCGCTCTGTTTCGGAAAAATATTTCTAATGCTTTTTCACAACGAAAAACTCATTGCCGGAACTTAGAGATCGTCGATTGACGAACAATGAGCTCAATCGGTAGAAGGCGCAGTTCATGCTACTCCCAACAGAGTTGAGTCAGGATAGATCCTGCAAATACGGCGGTGGAAATGCATTACTTTGAATTATAAATAGAACTATCTGAAGCCATAAAGATCCGCCATGGAAAAATTTATAAGCCTGTGTTGTGCTTTGAGCACTCTCACCAAACCACATTTCTAGGCCCATACTAAAAATGACTGACATCACATTTGGAAACTTTGTTGTTCTATTTATCGCTAAAATACCGCCTAGAATAAGCGTACACGTTAATTAAGTAAGGATACGTAATGTCGACATTGGCTGGAGCACGCTTAGAGGAAATGGCGGATATCCGCTCAACAAGAAAAAAGAAAATTGTCTTTTTATGCTCCAGTATCGCCGCGGCATGTTTAACTTATGGCTCCATTGCTCAATTGTTTGAGGATAATTGGGGATTAAGCTTTTTCCATGCTCTGTGTGCCTTAGCCTGTTTAGGTATCAGTTATGTGATAAAGGTTCAACGACATCATCAATATGCCGACCTATGGCTGAGTGCAGTCTTGATGTTCGAAGGGTTATTGCTACTTCTGTATAACGATGCCCCCTCAGGCAAACTGCTATGGCTATATCCCATTGTCGCCACTCTGGTGCTGATCAATGAGTTTAAAGTCGGTCTGCTGTTTAGTGGCACCTATATCTTACTGATCTTTTTTGGAGTCGTTTTTTTAGATCGGCTACCAACAGCCAGTGACATCATAGAACGACGATTTATGCTGACCCTAATAGCGACTGCATTTGTGTGCCACACATTCTCGTACTACTACACAAAAGTCCTCAACTACATTCAAACACTTTATCGTGAAGGGATTGAAGAGTTGGCGTATTTTGACCAACTCACAGGACTTGCCAACCGCTGGAGCTTTGAAACTTGGGCGCGTGCAAAGCTCGATGAGATCAACCATTCATCTGATGACAGTATCACTGCTCTGGTCTTCCTAGATATTGATAACTTCAAACATATTAACGACACCTACGGACACGATATTGGTGACCAAGTGCTTCAAGCCTTTGCAACTCGATTAAAAAACAATGTTCGCCATAAAGACAGAAAAACCGACAAACACGACTACTCCATCGCTCGATTTGCGGGCGACGAGTTTGTGCTCATGCTGTACGACATAAAGAGTAAAGATGACCTCGACAGCATTTTGAAGCGTATTGTGAATCTATTCCCAAAAGGCTACCGAAGCTACGATATGATTAACGAGTTAACGATGAGTGTGGGCGCTGCTATCTACAAACAAGATGCGAAGGATTTATCTGAATTGACTCGGTGCGCAGATAAAGCAATGTATGCGGCTAAACACACAGGGAAAAACCAATACGCGTATTACGAGCACTGCAATACCGAAGAGAAGTCAGCCTCTGAAACGCCGACTGTGTCAGAAGCTTGCTAACGGTTAAGCGAATACATGCATCACCCATAGCCCCAGCACCAGAAATACGATTAGCCACACAGCTTGCAGCACTCTGCTCGGCTTATCTTGCTGGCGACTGAATTGGCCTTTAAACGCACGGTCCTTCACTTTGCCCATTAAGCCTTTCCCTAGAGCACGTCGATAGAATTCACGTCTCTTATGGGCTGCATTGGCAACCTCGGTAAAACGATGTCTTTGCTCATTGGTGAGATCTTTGTCCTCATAACGAGGAGGGAGATCAGAATGCTTGCGTTGTACTGCCATCACTTCCTCCCTGGTCGATGGGTACATTTTTATTAAGTATATACCCAAATAACCAAAAGATGCGTTATAAGTGAAGCACATAGACGAAAAAACCACCCGAAGGTGGCTTTATCACAGGCAAAAAGTGCGCTTTAGAAATACTCACATAAATACGCGGTCGCGTCTTTCACTTGAAGCTCAAATGAGGAGTTCCCTTCCACTTCAAAAAACTCACCACTTTGGTAAGTCGTCCAATCACTTTCGCCGACACGCTTGACCACAAGCGCACCTTTTACAACCGTCATACGCTCAGGCGCTTGAGTGCCGAACGTGTATTCACCAGGAAGCATTACACCAACGCTAACGTCCTGATCATTCTGGTTAAAGCCTAGTGATTTTACACTACCTGCAAAATAGCTATTTTCCTTAATACTCATTATTGGTTTCCTTATCAAAAGTCCGCTCTTTTTTACCTTGTTTCTTCCTGTTACTCAAGCTCTGAAAGCCATTAAGCCAACGTTATAAAGCACATCCTTTGCTACTGAGCGAGGCCACCTTTTTCTAGGCTTAACCAGACGACGTAATTAGTGAGATAAAGTCGGTGAATTAGTTAACGCTAGCAAACAATAAAACCATCAATAAGAGTGTATCCGAATGTAAAAGTGGACATTAGATCATAATTTCTTAGTCTTAATAACGGGATTGTTTGTTTTTGAGAAGGAAGGTTTCCACCATATTAAAAAAGGGAAGAAAAGTAGACCAATGACGGACTCAGCTCGCCGAAGGCAGAAAACAAGACAGGAACCAAAACTTTCATTTTGGGCTCGCCACCAATCCAAAGTCCTCAAAAGCGCATTTGCCGTTTTCGGGGTGGGTCTTTTGACGTTTTTCAGCTATCAAATCCACCTATCCTATCAAGACCATATTGACCCGGAAAAAGTCTACGGCGAGTGGATTGAGATCGGCGCGCCACCCTACCAAACAGAACGTCTGACTTTCACAGAGGATGGGGTATATCGAAACCATCGACTCATCACGACAGAATTTGAATTCGATGGAAAGGTCATCACGTTGAACACTGGATTAGGAAAAACCGCGTACCAGATCTCGGGCTCTCACCTTTCACCTCAGATTCGCCGCATTGAGCCTCTTATTCCAGACCAACGATTCATCCGTAAGGGATTTGAGCATACCGTTCAAGGCTCAGAAACCGGAGCGGCTTCAAAACGTCGCGCTGCATTAAGTGAACATTTCAGCCGTGACTAGCACGTCTTCACGGCTATTTCTCCTTTCAATTCTCTTTCTATTTCGATGAAACAAAACCTTAATAAACAATGAAATAAGGTATTCATCGCATTTATCACACTCGCTACTGAGTAAACAATAATTTTAGTTTCTGCTGAGATTTTATAAATTATTGACTCAGTCTGACACTTTCTGTGTAACAGAGTGCGAGTTTTAGTTAAGTTCTCTCAAGTGCCTCGAAAACCGTCTTAATTTTTTTTGACGAAAAAAAACTCTCTGAAATGCTGAGTGTGATGCTTTTGCACATGGAGTAAATCCAATCATCTTATCTGGTGCAAGAGCAGCCTATGTTCTAGGTAGAACATGAATCCAAGGATTGAGAGAGAAGTTATGATTCGATTTAACCTATGTGCAGCTGGCGTTGCTTTAGCACTATCAGGTGCTGCAGTTGCGGCTCCAACCGCACCAAGTATCGATATGTACGGTTCCAACAACCTTCAGTTTTCTAAAATTGAACTCGCGATGGAAACCACGTCAGGCTACTACGACATGGTGAAATACCATGAGCAAGCGAAGATCACTGTTAAGTTTAACCAGTGGAGTGGCACGCCAGGTGATACTTACAACGTCTATTTTGATGGTGCAAAAGTAGCAACCGGCCCAATCACTGGTAGCCAAACAACAGCGACATTTGAATATGGTCAGGGCGGCCTATACCAAATGGAAATCGAGGCATGTGATGCGACAGGTTGTGCGAAAAGCGCACCAGCTGAAATCACGATTGCAGATACCGATGGTTCTCACTTGAAGCCACTGACGATGAACGTTGATCCAAACAACAAAACGTACAATACCGATCCAAGCGTCGTGATGGGTACGTATTTTGTTGAGTGGGGCATCTATGGTCGTGACTACACGGTCGATAACATGCCAGTCGACAACTTGACTCACATCCTTTACGGTTTTATCCCAATTTGTGGCCCAAATGAGTCTGTGAAGTCTGTTGGCGGCAACAGTTTCAATGCACTACAAACCGCTTGTACAGGCGTGCCTGACTACGAAGTCGTGATCCACGACCCTTGGGCCGCTTATCAGAAGAGCTTCCCACAAGCTGGTCATGAATACAGCACACCTATCAAGGGTAACTACGCAATGCTAATGGCATTGAAACAACGTAACCCTGATCTAAAAATCATCCCATCTATCGGTGGCTGGACGCTGTCTGACCCATTCTTCGATTTCGTAGACAAGAAAAACCGAGACACATTCGTCGCATCGGTTAAGAAGTTCCTGAAAACTTGGAAATTCTACGACGGTGTTGATATCGACTGGGAATTCCCAGGTGGCGGCGGTGCAGCCGCGGATAAGGGCGACCCTGTAAACGATGGCCCAGCTTACATCGCACTGATGCGTGAATTGCGCGTAATGCTTGATGAATTAGAAGCTGAGACTGGCCGTACTTACGAGCTAACGTCAGCTATCGGTGTCGGTTACGACAAGATTGAAGACGTAGACTATGCAGATGCGGTTCAATACATGGACTACATCTTCGCGATGACTTACGACTTCTATGGCGGTTGGAACAACGTTCCTGGTCACCAGACTGCGCTTTACTGTGGTTCATTCATGCGCCCTGGTCAGTGTGACGGTAGTGGCGTTGATGAGAACGGCGAACCGTACAAAGGTCCTGCTTACACAGCAGATAACGGCATCCAGCTTCTTCTTGCTCAAGGCGTTCCTGCGAACAAGCTAGTACTTGGTACAGCAATGTACGGTCGTGGCTGGGAAGGCGTCACTCCAGATACGCTAACCGATCCAAATGACCCAATGACAGGTACTGCTACAGGTAAACTGAAGGGCAGCACAGCGCAAGGTGTTTGGGAAGATGGCGTAATCGACTACAAAGGCATTAAGTCATTTATGCTAGGTGCCAACAACACTGGCATTAACGGTTTCGAGTACGGCTATGATGCACAAGCAGAAGCACCATGGGTGTGGAACCGCACAACGGGTGAGTTGATCACATTTGATGACCATCGCTCAGTGCTAGCAAAAGGTAACTACGCAAAGTCTCTAGGTCTTGCGGGTCTATTCTCTTGGGAAATCGACGCGGATAACGGTGACATTCTCAACGCAATGCACGAAGGTATGGCTGGCGGTGTAGTTCCTCAACCAAACCGTAAACCAACCGCAGCTGCTGGCGCAGATCAATCTGTAACTGGCCCAGCAAGTGTGGTTCTAGATGGTAGCCTATCGAAAGACTCTGACGGCACTATCGCGAGTTACGCGTGGGAACAAGTATCTGGCACTGCAGTGGTACTAGCAGGCGCCAACACTGCGAAAGCAAGCTTTGATGCAGCAGAAGTTACCGTTGAGGAGCAATTAACTTTCAAGCTAACGGTGACTGACAACGAAGGTGCAACGGCATCTGACCTTGTTGTAGTAACTGTGAAGCCAGCAGGTGTGGTTGACCCAGCGAACAATGCGCCAGTAGCGCAAGTTGTTGCTCCAGCAACAGCAAACGCTGGTGACGTTGTGGTTGTAGATGCGTCAGCCTCTAGCGATGCAGACAACGATACTCTTACTTTCAACTGGACGCTTCCTCAAGGTTTGAACGCAACGGTTGACGGTTCTAAAGTAACTTTCACTGCTGCTGAATACCCGCAAGACACTAGCCTAAGCTTTACCGTAAGTGTGAGCGACGGCAAAGCGTCTTCAACGGCAAGCGCAACTGTTGTTGTTGCACAGCATACCACCGATCCAAACCCAGGCACCTGTGACAACGCATGGGATGCAAGCGCAGTGTACACAGGCGGCAACCAAGTCACTCATGCAGGTAAAACTTGGGAAGCGAAATGGTGGACTCAGGGTGACGATCCTAGCCAATCTGGCGAATGGGGCGTATGGAAAGAAGTTGGCGTAGCTAACTGTAACTAAGCCCAACCTTGCAGACTTTCTGTAAAGTTAACGATGAAAGGACAGCTTCGGCTGTCCTTTTTTGTTTTTATCTCATAATGAGAAAAGCGATACCACTGACGAAAAACAGTCCGAGGTATTGCTTTCAAATCGAATTAGCCCAAAACGGATCGAGCCGATTAGTAAGAATGAAGATTACCAAGAACGATCGAGTAAACGGTCAAAACTACTGAAGACTTGTGCACACTTCATCACTCGGCCATGACCTTGACCTTGCGTTGTCACTAACTCAACATTTTCAATCTCTTCAGCGGCTTGTGCAGAGATACTGTACTTAGTGAACTTATCCTGCTCATCATGAACAATGATGGCTGGAGACGAGCGCTCAGCCAAACGCTTCAGCGGATCAATTGACTGTAATGGGTAACCAAATTGATCTTCAACTTCAGAAACTACGGCATTAAAAAGCTTCATCGAATAACCTGAACGCGCAATGCTACCGAATAGGTTCTCTACGTAATTCAATACCGGTGCAATAAGCAGTAAAGGCTTGTTTTCTAATTTGCTATGTCGGCACTCAAGAGCAGAAGCGGTGCCCATGCTGTGCCCAACTAGACCAACAATATCGTCTACCGTATCTAACACATCTTCTAACCCTTTGACAAAACCCGGAATGTGCCCATACTGCCCTTCACTCTCACCATGTGCTGGATGATCGTATGCCAAAGCGGTGAAACCTTTCGACGCAATATGTTCCATCAACGGATAAAACTGACTTGCGGTGCCAGACCAACCATGAGTTAACACCCAAATAGGTCCAGAGCCCAAAGTGTAGGTTTTGATAATGCCTGCATGTCCTTTAATTTCACCTTTGGCAAGTCCTTGAGGTTCGGTGTTTTTAGGTGCTGTGCGAGCAGGTGTCAGGAGCAACTTACGCGCGGTATTCTTTGCATGGGAAGGGGCCAGCGTATGGTGTAAACGCGTACTGATGTTCACCAAACTGCGCTTAATACTGAAACGTTGCGATGTATTAAAGTAAATTTTTTCACTCATGATTATGTCCTTAACTATCAGCTACGCACAAAAATAGAACGGTCGTGCTTTTTATGCTGATAAGAAAGAGCGAACTCAGCCGCTCTTTATGATTTTATGTCTACAAATCTGGAAAGCGAATAACTGGTATCAGTCTTTCCAGCGAGAAAATAAGTTGTCGATCCCTTGCCAAAACAGGCGCAAGCTTTCTTCCTCACCTTTAATTGAGTAAAAAACATGCGCACTCAAATAAAGACCGTATAAATCAAACGTTGCTTGGCGTGTATCTAAGTCTGCTTCAAATTCTTGCTTCTCTTTGCCTTTCGCTATTTGGATCTCCAAATAGCTCAGCCAAGTGTCTATGGATTTACGCAGTCCGGCCTGAAGTGGGCAATCTTTATCTGCCGTGTCATTCCAAGCGTCTAGAAACATACAACTTCCTTGAAATGCGTGGTTCCAAGTCATCCAAGAGTCGAGCAACCCTCGAATTTTACGTTCGATATTGCCATCCCCTGCTTCACGAACAGGCTCAATAACCCGAGCAGCGAACACTTTATTGGCGTGCTCCAATACCGATAGTTGTAAATTCAACTTCGAATTGAAGTGAGCAAACAGACCACTTTTCGACATACCGCATTGCTTGGCTAACTCACCAATCGTAAGACTTTCTAATCCGTCTTCGCTGGCGATCTCAAAAGCCCGTTGCAGAATAAACTCTTTTGTCACTTTTCCTTTTTGCATAATCTTATTTTTAGCACGATCGTTCTTTTTTGCAATCTAGAGTTAACTGGTCTAACCATACATTAGTGTCATTTTCGACTCGCTAATCATGTATTGAGTTGGTTAATAGGTTAATAATTAAGAAGTTTGAAGTAAGTCTTAAATTTAAACACAGCTTCAGTGTAAGCGCGAGTCTGTTGACTTTTTCTCGCATTAATTCAGCCACAACCTGCTACTTTCACCTAAGTTTTTTTTATTTAGGTAAGTAATGTAATGGCAAAGAAACAAAAAATAGCCAGCTTAGAGTTTGCGCGTATTATTGCGATGTTTGCAATTATAGGATTGCACTGCCAGATGGCCCTGACATACTGGCAATGGGATGGAATACCGTGGGTTGGTTATATGCTCAACCAATTGGCTCGTTTTGCTGTGCCACTGTTTTTTCTCATTTCTGGTTATCTTATCCAGCCCAAGTTAAGCCGCGCACCTATCGAAACACTAAAAAACTACGCCAAACCACTGATGAAGGTTTGGCTCATTTGGAGCGTGATCAGTTTATTGATGCCATTCCAGTGGCAAACTGTCGCTGAGGCGGGGTATCTCGCCGAAAGGCAGGGCTACTGGGGCTACTTAATGTCGACCCCGTTCAATTCACTCGTCGAAGGCGGGCTCGTTCACCTGTGGTTTATTCCAGCTCTGGTCATTGCCGTTGCCTTAATTGCCTTCCTCGTGCATATCAATATGGCTCAATTGGTACTGCCAACCGCCGTATTGCTATACATATACGGCGTGTTTGCTGGCAGTTATTCGACCATTACCGATCTGCCAGCGCCTTTCTTTACTCGTAATGGGCCGTTTTTCAGTACTTTGCTGGTAACACTGGGTTATCTAGCACGAGAAGAACAATGGCGATGGTCGCGAAACAATACGATTCGATGCATTCTTCTTGGTATGGCGCTGCATTTTGGTGAAGCTTATTGGCTAATGCAACACGAGGTCGCTTTTAATTCTCACGACTTCCTGTTTGGTACTGTTATCTGGGCCCTGGGTGTCTTCATGTGGCTGTTAGTCCACCCACATTTTGGCGATATGCCTTGGGTATTCAAACTATCTCCTAGCGTGTTAGGCATTTATGTTAGCCATCTGCTTGTGATAATTATAATGATGAATGTCGCTGGATTTATCGGGTTGCAACACCTCGCGAAAGACGCATTTATTTATCCTGCAACGATTGTCGCAACCATAATACTTGTGAAAGCAATTGAGGCTTCGCCGTTGAGAAAATGGCTGCTGCGCTAAATCCATTCAGCGCTCGATATAGCTAGCTCTAGCTCAAAAGGGTTAGAGCTAGCCAGTTAAAAATGAGATTTCTCTCTCACTGACCAATTTTTGACTTTCTAATCCTTCAGAATTTGCCGTCACTCACAAAAAACATTGTTCATTTCCTTTAAATTGGCTCGACTATTACAACATTGCTCATTAAACGGAGGCTGTATGTGGGCAGGTCAAGGACTCGTTCCTTTTTTAGAGATTAGCCATTGGTTAACTTACGGTTTGTATGCCGCTGTGGTTTTATTTGGCGCAGCAAGCATTGCGTCACTCAGAAAATAGTGGCGCACACTATCATTTCCTAACTCCTACTGTTAATTCGAGCTCTCTCACAACTAACTCATTAATTTGTGGCTAATATTTCTCCAACCAGACAAAGGAGAAATGTCTATGCCAATCTATCCAATTGTGGCTTTCTGCTGTTTGTTGTTCTCTAGCGCCACCTTTGCTGCCCCCACCAATGAACTGAACCTGGTTAATTCTGGTGTCGGTTACGCGGCTCTCATTATCTTTTCGATTGCTTACATACTGGTTATGTTGGAAGAGTATCTGAAAATGAGAAAATCCAAGCCTGTGCTGCTCGCTGCAGGGTTAATTTGGATTCTGATTGGCTACACCTTTGCTCAACACAACCAGCCAGAAATCGCCAAATCCGCACTAGAACACAACTTGTTGGAATACGCGGAACTGCTGCTGTTTTTGTTAGTAGCGATGACTTACATCAATGCTATGGAAGAGCGCAAACTCTTCGATGCCTTACAGGCGTGGATGGTCGGCAAAGGCTTTGGCTTCAAAAAGCTGTTTTGGCTGACGGGGTTTCTCGCCTTTATTATTTCACCGATTGCCGATAACTTAACCACAGCCCTCTTGATGTGCGCTGTGGTGATGAAAGTCTCTGGTGATAATCCTAGATTCGTGAATCTTGCCTGTATCAACATTGTTATCGCTGCCAACGCTGGCGGTGCATTCAGCCCGTTTGGTGACATTACGACCCTGATGGTGTGGCAAGCCGGGCATGTCAGCTTTGCTGAATTCATCCCGTTATTCGTCCCGTCACTGGTGAACTATTTGGTTCCTGCGTTTTTGATGTCACTCTTTGTTCCAAACACCAAACCGAATACGATTCACCAACACGTAGAACTGAAACGCGGCGCGAGACGTATTGTCGCACTATTCATTCTGACGATTGCCACCGCAGTCTCTTTCCACGCTTTGCTGCACTTCCCACCCGTTATGGGCATGATGATGGGCTTGGCCTACTTACAATTTTTCGGCTACTTCTTACGCCAAACACTCAAACATTCTTTGGCAAAAAAAGCGGCTATGGCAATTGCCAATGGCGACGATCACGCATTAAAACGCTTAGGTTCAGTCGTTCCGTTTGACGTGTTCCACCGTGTATCTCGAGCAGAATGGGATACCTTGCTGTTCTTCTACGGCGTAGTGATGTGTGTCGGCGGTTTGAGCTTACTTGGCTATCTCGAACTGGTTTCAAACGTCATGTACAACCAATGGAACCCTGTCTGGGCCAACGTGATGGTTGGTGTTCTATCTGCCATCGTCGATAACATTCCGGTTATGTTTGCTGTACTGACTATGGAACCAAGCATGTCGATGGGGAACTGGTTACTTGTCACATTGACTGCGGGTGTGGGGGGCAGCTTGCTTTCAATTGGCTCTGCGGCAGGTGTCGCATTAATGGGAGCCGCGCGTGGTCAATATACCTTCTTTGGCCATCTAAAATGGGCTCCCGTCATCGCCTTGGGTTATGCGGCCAGTATTGCAGTGCATTTGTGGATGAATAGCGGTTTATTTACCTAAAAGCACCGCGCGTCAGGCGCTTAACTTGCGATATAACCTAACGGTCAGATGGATGGTTAACGCCATCCATCACTTCGATAGTTCCCAATTCATATGGGTTGACGCCCTCTAAACAGCCGACATTATAGCCGTACTCACTCGGGTCAGAGCGACGCTGATGGTGCGTATAAATACCACATTCGCCACAGAATAAATACCACATTCGCCACAGAAAAAGTGCTTCGCTGTGCGAGTGTTAAATTGATACAGCTTCAAAACGTCTTCGCCTTGCACGATACGAATACCATTCAGAGGCACAGATGCCACAATCGCGCCGCGACGTCGACACATGGAGCAATCACATCGTCTCGGCTTCTCAATACCATTAGGTAATGCAAGTTCCAGCTCAACTTTTCCGCAGTGACAACTCAGTCGATGTAATGCGTTGATTTGGGTAGTGCCGACTTTCTTAATCATAACTTTTCCTTGTTGTTTTTCTACCTGTGTACATTATGTTAAACAGGCTAGCATCAGCACAATCTTGTCCAAAAACTCGACATTCATCACTTTTCGCGACATTTTATTGGCCGATTTGTTAGTTGCTATTTTGGCAACTGTTTATCTCGTTGGATGGACGTGTTGTCTCCGGCGCGGTTTTTAAACCAAGGAAAAAATTTTATGGATAAAGATCATAGCCTAAGAGAGAACCTCTTGGCTCTGATGCTCGGCAGTGCGTTAGTGTCGCTTGGGGTAATATTTTTCAGCAAAGTAGGATTGCTCACCGGAGGTACGGCTGGTTTGGCGATCTTCCTTACCAAAGTGAGTGACTTCAGCTTTGGTCAGATATTTTTCGCTCTCAACCTCCCTTTTTATATTTTGTCTGTAATGCGCATGGGATGGCGCTTCACCATTAATACTTTCATTGCGGTCTCGATTGTTTCTTTTGCGGTCGATCATCTGCACCATGTGATTGAAATTTCACGAATCGAACCTTTCTATGCAGCACTTCTAGGTGGTGGGTTAATTGGAATAGGTATGTTGGTGATTTTCCGTCACAAGATGAGTTTAGGCGGTTTTAACATTCTAGCGTTGTACCTTCAGGAACGTTTTGGAATTAGAGCGGGTAAAGTTCAGATGGCGCTCGATTGTGCCATCGTAGTGATGTCGCTGTTCATTGTGGATGCTCACCTTATCGCTCTATCCGTCCTAGGTGCCGTGGCGACAAATTTGATTTTGGCGATGAACCATAAACCAGGACGATACCAGGCAAAAGCGCAAATAGCTTAATCAACATCGTGTAATGAGTGAACTTACAAAATATGAGCCCCGAGCCATTCGCTCGGGGCTTTTTTATTCAACGTTGAGATCATGTCAACGAACTCGTTGTGCAGTATTGCTGCATCCCCACATCCACTTTAGCTTTATATTTCTGGCTAAGATGGAAGTGCACTTGCATCAGCAAATCATGCGCATGGAACAGCTCAAACGCGTCACCACCATTTTGCTGACAAATGGCTTCGCAGCGCTCGGCATGCTGCTTGGCTTGTCTGGCTTCACCCGCTTTGAGTAAACTCATCGCTAAGCGATACTCTGCACGTTCTTCTTGCATCCAACCACCCGCCACTTTCCAGTAATCCAACGCGAGCTTCGCCGCTTCTAGCATCCTCGATTTTTCCACATCCGTGCGCTCAGCCAGCGCTTCATACTGGCACGCCAAGTTGTTTGCTGTGATTGCGATAGAGCGCGCTAGCGGCCCTTCAGCATCTTGTGGTGTCATACCTAGCGCGGCTTTCTCCAGCCATTGGCTCGCCAGCTCAAGCTGAGCAAGTACAGAAAGCTCATTCGAAATCAGAGCGTAAACTCGGCGTTGGTCTTGCTCTGCTAACAACCCCACACAGTCAGTGCCATCAACGAAAAAGCGCGCAACGGCAATACTGCGTTGCAATGCCGAACTCTCGGCAACCTTGCGTTCATCAAAGCGCTCTAAACAAGCAAGAAACGGTTCTGGACGCTGGAGGTGCCCAATCGCGGTGTGCAGCATCAATGCAAATATTCGCTCGATGTGGTTAACGTTTTCCACCTCACTCAGAGCCGTTTCCAATTGAGCATAAGTTTGTTCGGGCCGTGTTTCGTGATGCTGCCAACACTCACTCATGAATGCATCAAAATCCGTTTTGAAAGGCATGTCCTTATTATCCTTTTTCTATTCGTATAACGAATATGAAACTCTACACTATCATTTCCCCTGTGCAGCACGCTTAATCACAATATGAGAATCGCCTCACTTAAAGCGGTGTACCTTGCTCCAACGCAAGTAAACGTTGCTTGCGCTCTACTCCACCAGCATACCCTGTCAATTTACCGCTTTTGCCAATAACGCGATGACAAGGTACCACGATAGAAATAGGGTTTTTTCCGTTTGCCAACCCAACAGCGCGCACAGCTTTAGGGTTGCCAATCGCGTTGGCGAGATCTTGATAGCTCCACGTCTCGCCGTATGGAATGGTCGTTAGTGCCTGCCAAACTTGATTTTGAAAATCCGTGCCTGTAGCCGCCAAAGGCAGCTCAAATTCATTACGTAGGCCAGAAAAATATTCATTCAACTGGGTAACAGCTTGGCGCAAAATCGGGTGTTGATCGTCTCGCGCTCCCAGTTCACTCGGCTTAGTGGTGCATGTTTCAAACCAAATGCCAAGCAAGCCCTCAGTGTTAGATTGGATGGTCACCGTTCCTAATGGGCTCGGCATTTCGGTATAAAATGTTTTCATGATTGATTCCATAAGTGAAACGTCGCGTAGCTTCCCCAAGGGGCCGCAGTGTGCGTATTCAGTGATGGGTAACGCTGCATCGCCTTTTTCACCACCAAGTCTTTATCTAAAAAGCAATCGGGTTGAGATTGCCCTCGCAGTTGAGCATAACTGACTGTCCAAGGTCCAATGCCTTTCAAGGCTAGCCACTTCTGGGGGTCGGCTTCTGAGTTGTCCTGCATGAACTGGGCAAAGCGCACTAGCGTCTCTTTACGGCTTTGCGGCATGCGCAAAAAGCTCACGTCGGTATTCGCTATCGCATCTGGTGTCGGGAAAAAGCGTTTTTCTGACTCTCCACTAAGTGTGGCCACCAATAAGTTAAGTTGACCAATCGCCGCTTTGACCGACACTTGTTGGCCTAAAATCGCTCGAACTCCAGCCTCCCATGCATTCCATACACCAGGAATCCGAATACCTTTACTCGACACAAGCCCCGGTGCAACATAATCCAAATGCTGCTCAACAGTACAAATATCAGCGTCAAGATCGAACATACGACGAATGTCAGACACCAAGTTTTGCAGCTTCGTTACATCTTCAATTTCAAACGCTAGCTCTAGGTACCCTTCACCTTTGGTCGCTTTAAACCATGCTTTACTGGTATCCAGACAAACGTTGCGCTGATAACTCTCATCACTCACCAGCTCAACCCCCTCAATCGCTCGTAAACGGTAGAAGTTCAGCATGTGCTGCCAATTCAATTCACCTCGATAAGGCAAGGCAATTCGATTGCTACCCATACCGTCAAACTCTTTGCGACGGACTTGAGAAGGCGTCAATTTGAGAAACTTTTGGAAAGCATCGTTAAAGCGGCGCGTACTGTTAAAACCTGACGCAAACCCCACGTCGGTGACCGACATAGAGCTGGAGTGAAGCAACTGTTTGGCGAACATTAGTTGCTGATATTGCGCATACTGCTTGGGTGACATCCCTAGATACTGCTCAAACAACATACGTAAGTAACGATCAGAAATCCCAACACGCTCTGCTAGCTCAGACACCGAATGGTGATGCAACTCCCCTCTATCAATTAACGAAATCGCCCGTTGAAAGGTCGTTTCTACGCCTTTCCATGCCCAAGAACCCGGCGCGCTATCAGGTCGACAGCGCAAACATGGACGGTACCCCGCTTGGAGAGCTTGCGCTTTATCGGTGAAGTACTCTACATTTTCTTCTTTAGGTAAATTAGCCGGACAAATTGGGCGACAAAATATCCCCGTTGTTTTCACTGCCACATAAAATCGCCCATCAAAACGGCTGTCTCGCGCGACCCGCGCCTTATGGCACTGCTCGAAAGTCAGTGAGGTATGGGGGTGAATAAACATAGTGCTTTCCTTGCTCATGCCTTTTGTCATTTATTGTTCATAGGCATCGTTCAATATAGTGTTATTGTAGCTTGCTTAAGCGCCTACCATTAGCCATTTTCGGAACTCAATATTGAGATTTATTGGCATTAGCGCTTTTGTACACTAAAGTTAGATTCAGAACATCACAACAACGTCGGCTAAAGGGAATTGGCATGGACTTACACACTTGCGTAATTGTACTAAGAAACCAAAAGGTTATTACCAGTAAATCCGTAGATCATTCAATTGGAATTATCGAACGAGACTCAGATAACGAGATCTCAGAAATTCAAATTAATGCCACGGATGGACGTAATATTCGAACCTATCACTACAACAATGTAGAGGAGTCACTAGAGAGCTTAATGAACCTCTGACGGTTTTCTTTAACACACCTTTCTCCCTTGTTAATAGCGAAAGCAATAGAGCACAGCAACCTGTGCTCTTTTTTTGTTTAACAGCAAAAATGTTTATCGAAAATAATGATGGAGCCTGATTTAAAACACGACAAAACTGGCATAAAAAAACTCATAAAAAACACTCAAGCAACTGATTAAAAATAACAAAAATCTGTTATTCAATTTTTTAGAACGAGTTTATCAAAATACTCCCGTTATTTTTATTCTCACCGCCACCTAAACTGTTCTCAACAGCACGGGAGCACACGCTTCCCACTCATTGAAAAGAGTCAGAGGACAGAATCATGAAAGCACTATTACAGAAAATTACCACATCAAACGCAGGTTACAGCGCACTATCACTTCGCGTTCCAATCGGCATTATCTTTATGGCGCACGGCGCACAAAAGCTGTTTGGCTGGTTTGGTGGCTACGGGCTAGAAGGCACAGGTCAGTGGATGGCATCTATCGGTTTAGGTCCTGGCGTGCTCATGGCGTTACTTGCGGGCAGCGCAGAGTTCTTTGGCGGCTTGTTCATTTTACTTGGTCTGCTAACTCGACCAGCAGCGGTTGCTTTGGCGTTCACGATGGTGGTAGCGATATTCTCCGTCCACTTTGAAAACGGTTTGTTCATGGCAAACAACGGTTACGAGTTTGGCTTAGCATTACTGGCAGCGAGCGTTTCTCTGGCGTTCTCTGGCGCAGGTAAAGCAGCATTAGATAACTTCTTAAACAAAAAGCTCTCTTAAGGAGGCTCTATGATTACGGTAAGACATGCAGCAGACCGAGGTCGAGCAAACTTTGGCTGGCTTGATAGCAAACATACGTTTTCTTTCGGTAGCTATTACGATCCACAACATATGGGCTTTTCTGAGCTGAGAGTCATTAATGACGATGTAGTCCAACCTGGCGCAGGTTTTGATACACATGGCCATCGTGATATGGAGATCATCAGCTATGTGCTGGAAGGTGTTATCGCGCACAAAGACAGCGAAGGTAACGTGAAAACATTACCTGCCGGGGAATTCCAACTCATGTCGGCAGGGAAAGGGATTTACCACAGTGAGTACAATGCGTCGAACCGCGACACGCTGCGCTTTCTACAAATTTGGATTCAGCCAAATACATTTGGAACCAAACCAGGTTATCAGCAAAAAGACTTTGGTCGCACGCCTGGATTAACAACTATCGCGACTCCAACAGGAGAAAACGGTACGCTACTTATTAAGCAAGATGCCACATTACATCAGTTAATTCTTGAACCAAATAGCGAACTTAACTTTGAGATAGAATCGGGTAGAAACTTATTCGTTCACCAAGTAACGGGGAGCCTTAGCATCGACAATACCACCTTGACGGCAGGCGACGGCGCGAAGATCGAACAGCAAAGTAAGGTTGTTTTGCGCAATACATCGAACGAGAGCACAACCGCCCTGCTATTTGACTTGCCATAACTATCGATTCATCGAGATAAAAAGAAAGCCGCCTGGATTTTCCAAGGCGGCTTTTTAATTTCTCTGACTTTTCACTCAACGCTATTCGTCGGAAGTGCCGGAACCAATTTGCTGAAAACTGTAAGCCGTCAGTGGATCAATCTCTTTGACAATTTCTTCCACTTGCTTAATCGCGTCTACAGACGAGCTAGCTTTACGATAGCTCAAATAAATAGGGCGACACCAATCTTCTACGCCAGACACCTTGTGAAGCTGCCCATTGGCGATAAATGGCTCTACCAGAGAGATGGGTAAGTAAGCGGCACCGCCCTTCTCCAAAATAAAGTCCAATGCTATACGCGCTGTTGACGTGCGCAGATACGGAGCCGGGATCTTAGGGTGACGTTCAGAATGTTCTGAGGAGAAACGCGTCCCCCAGTCAACGTACACGTATTTGTTTTCAAAAACGGTGTCTAAAGAATCTTTCTCGGTTGATACTAGAACGAGAACAACATCCGCCACTTTTTTACAGTTAAGCTCATCAGCTTTGATCTGATCGAACGCAAATGCCATATCTAACGTGCGCTCTAGCAAGCTACGACTGAGCATTTCCCGCCCCATCACTTCAGCCATGAAGCCATAGCCTCCAAATGAATCCGTGACGACACTTAAACAGTTCTGCAAGTAGGCGTCCCAAATATTTGGCGTACCACCTAACGTTAATTGCAGCGCTTTACCATCTTCAAGCGATAACTCTAGCTTCGCTTGTTGCAATGTGGTGACCATCACCTCTGCATAACTGATTAAGCGCTCACCTGCAGAGGTCAACTTTATGTTATTTCGATCACGAATAAACAATTGCGTATCGAAGTAACTTTCCAATTGTTTGATACGTGCGCTCACTGCAGCTTGGGTAATATAAAGATTCTCAGCGGCGCGTCCGAAGTGACGAACCCTTGCCAGCTCTAAAAATGTTCGAAAGACTTTTACATCCATAAACCATCTCCTGGTTAATATAAAACCAGATTAACAACTAATTAAAATCATGACGACAAAAAAGTTTTGTTTTTCTTTTGTTAGCTTTACGCCTAATTTTCGCCGTAGTTCACTACATTCATCAATAACGGTTACAGAGGCTGTTGACATGTCTGACACTGAATTCCGTCATGGCAAAAAACGTTTTTACGACAACGTAAAATTCCCACGCGGCTTTGCAAAGTCTGGCGATTTTACTCTCTCGGAAGAGGAAATCCTAACAATTTATGGGGATACTATGCTTGGCTTAGAGTCAGGCGAATTAACACCTGAAAATAGCGAAGAGAAACACTTCATCAAGGTGCTAGAAAACCCAGGCAAAGCAAAAACAAAACTTGAGCGTACGTGGCTAAAGTACACCCAACTTGCTCGTGGTCGCAAGCGCTTCCACACGCTAAATGGTCGTAATAAGCCTGACGCGACAGAAGATTACATTGAAGAGAGTTTGGTCGAAGACGATTAATAACCAAATAAACTAATTCTCGCCTTTTTCTAGCAGTAGGTAATAGGCGAAAGCTCGTTTGGTTTGACTGAGCGAGCAAAACAAGCTCATTTCTTCTCCTAAAGCCCAAGGGCGCGTTCTCCCAAGGGCTTTTTTAGTATTTAGTGCTAGTCTACTTGGCAAGCATTGCGATCTTTTTCAAAAAGCTCTCTTTCAAGTGCTCTTGGTCGTACTCCAATTGATAGGTATTGTGGAAGCCAACCTTTAGCTCAACACCATTCCCTCGTAAGAAAACGTTGTACCCGTCGTAATCGGAAAACGCTTCTACACCTTCATACATTTTGCCAAATTCGGTTGGTGTACCGTTGTTCATCACACATTCGTAAGCCTGTAGTACTTTGCTCGGATCTAACTCATTTTTCATACCGAATTCCTCACTGGTTTACACATTTCAATTATGGTTAAGGAATGAGCGTCGTGCCATGTCCATCCCATAATATTTGAAGTTCGTGTGCGGTTTCACACTCTGTAGGTTGTTAAAAAACAAGGTTAAGTGCGAAGACAGAACTTAATTTAGATCATAAATTTTATCTATCAATTCGTCAGTTTCATAATGCAATTTCTTTGTAAAAAATCGGCTTATAAAAGCATTTAGATATAAAAACAGTCGATAAAATCAACACTGGTTAAAGAAAAAGCAAAATTTTGACCTAAAACAATAGCAGTTCGTCATTACTTATTTTATAATGCGAATTAATGTTTCGGTACATCGTAAATTCCAATAACTAGGGGCACAAAATGAGACTTATCCCGTTAACTCGAGCAGCACAAGTAGGTAAGTGGGCAGCTGCGCATATCGCTAAGCGTATCAACGACTTTAAACCTACTGCTGAGCGTCCATTCGTTCTGGGTCTACCAACTGGTGGCACTCCTCTAGCAACCTACAAAGCCTTAATCGAGCTTTACCAAGCCGGCGAAGTGAGCTTCAAAAACGTCGTGACTTTCAACATGGATGAGTACATTGGCATCCCTGCGGATCACCCAGAGTCTTACCGCTCGTTCATGTACAACAACTTCTTTAATCACATTGATATCCAAGAAGAAAACATCAACCTACTGAATGGTAACACTGACGATCACGACGCAGAATGTAAGCGTTACGAAGACAAAATTAAGTCTTACGGTAAGATCAACCTGTTCATGGGCGGCGTGGGTAACGACGGTCACATCGCGTTCAACGAGCCAGCGTCATCTCTGTCTTCTCGTACTCGCATCAAGACACTGACTGAAGACACTCGCATTGCGAACTCTCGCTTCTTTGACGGCGATATCAACCAAGTGCCTAAATACGCACTGACTATCGGTGTGGGTACACTGCTAGACGCAGAAGAAGTGATGATTCTGGTAACAGGTCATAACAAAGCTCAAGCACTTGAAGCAGCAGTAGAAGGTTGTGTAAACCACCTATGGACGGTTTCTGCACTTCAACTTCACCCTAAAGCAGTGATCGTATGTGACGAGCCAGCTCAACAAGAACTGAAAGTGAAGACAGTGAAGTACTTCTCGGAGCTAGAAGCGGAAAACATCAAAGGTTTTTAATCCATAGGATGACAGCCTAGATGCACGCTAAAAATACGAAACCCGTGATTGATCACGGGTTTTTTCTTATCTGAACAGCGGGCTTAAGTCGTTAATAAGCTTTAATACCAAACTGACGAAGACGCTTAGGCAGCACTTCATCTAACTTGTCTAGTTCACTCGGTTCGACTTCGATAAGGTTAAAATGATGCTGCTCATACACAGTACGAATGGTCTCACGGTCAGCCTCAGCCATCTCCCCAGTATCACTTCCCCAAAACTGCAAATAGACTTTACCACCTGGCAAATAAAAGTCACTGGTGACATCTTGGTCAATCGGCAGCTGACGTTCATAAGCGTGCACCACACCAGCCAAGTACAGCCAGTTGTCGATGAGCAACTCCCCCTTAGAGCGCACGTAATGCCCATCTAATGTTCGGTGTTTGGCTTCAAACTTTTGGCGAAAGCTTGAGTACGATTTATCCGTGGAGTGTGACTCGGCATCTTGCCCTAAAAATTCAATGACAGACTGCTTAAGACGCTTATTACGCAGCACCACATCGTGCCATACGACAAAGGTATTTTGTGTCTCTTTATCGGTTCTTTGCTGGCCACCAGCGCGTATACCAGCTTCAGTGACACTCCAACCTTCTTCAGATTTGGCGATCCACCCCAACTCACTCAACAGTTGGTTCATGCGCTTCGCATTCAGTTTCAGCTTTTCACCCAGCTGCGTGGCGCTTAATGTTTTCCCTGAGCTGGAAGTCAGCTCAATATGTAAATTGGTCGGCCAGACGATGAACTGGCCAAATTTAGGGTGATCCACATATTCGCCGCCAAACTTGGCGCCTTCTTCCGTCAGAATCCATTTTTCGTCTTGACGAACAATGTAGCCAGCACGTTTGAGATCGGCAAACAACAGCTTGGCTTCAACCTTGCGCATTTTCGCTAATGCCGACGTCGATATTTTTTCAGACATGTGGGTACCTCATGCTGCTGTAGAACTGAACACTATGTCATCATAGTAACGTATTGATTTCACGGCTTGAAGTCAGAGAAACTAGATTTCGTGTTACAAATAACAAAGCCAATCTCAAGGGACTGGCTTTGTTAAGTTGAAAGAAGCGGGGGCTATTTAATAAAAGCAATGCAGCCTTGCAAAATCACTAAGTTCACAATGTCGATGAAGAATGCACCGACAATTGGTACTACCATAAATGCTTGTGGTGATGGACCATAACGACTCACGATAGAGCCCATATTCATGACCGCAGTCGGTGTGGCACCTAAACCGAAACCACAATGTCCACTGGCGATCACCGCGGCATCGTAATTACTGCCCATAATGCGGAATGTTACGTAATAAGTGAACACCGCGAGTACGGCAGACTGAATAGCAAGAATAATAAGGAATGGGATCGCAAGCTCAAAGATATTCCACAATTTCAAGCTCATCAGAGCCATGGCAAGGAACAGCGATAGCGAAACCGTACCAAGAATATCAACGGTTTCTAAATCAACCTTGCGCACCTTGGTCACTTCCATGATGTTGGTGATGACAACACCAATAAACAGCGCATAAACAAAATCTGGGATCATTAACCACTTGATGCCAAAACTGCTCACCCAACTCTCCAGATAGCTCGCGCCTGTCACGCAAAGCAAAATAATGGATAAGCTTTCTACAACTCTTTTCGCCGTGACACGATCTTCTTCATGTTCGTTATAGGTCACCAATTCAGGGAAACTCTGATGGCTTTGGTTGGTGCGTCCGTATTCCGATTCTAAGTTGTGCTTGTTGAGTAACTTTTGCGCGACAGGGCTGCCAATAATCCCGCCCATGACCAAGCCAAACGTAGCAGAAGCCATCGCCACTTCTAGGACATTGTGCAAACCATACATTTCTTGAAAAGTTTGCGACCACGCCGCACCAGTTCCATGTCCGCCAGAAAGCGTAATAGAGCCGGCGATCAACCCCATGAGTGGATCTAACCCCAATGCGGTTGCTAAGGATACGCCGACCGCATTTTGGATAAGAATGTAGACCGATGCCACAACAAGGAAGATGAAAACCTTCGCACCGCCTTTAATCAGTTGGGTGTAATTCGCGGCTAAGCCAACCGTCGCAAAAAACATCAGCATAAAGGTGTTTTGCAGTGGCAAATCAAATGATACATCCACACCATTTAAGTGCATCGTCGTGATCACGCAAGCCACGACTAGACCACCAACAATTGGCTCTGGGATATTGAATTTCTTTAAGGTTGGTAATTTGGTGTTAATGAACTGCCCTAAAAATAACACGCAAATTGCGACGAGAAACGACTCTTGTGGGCCGATAGATATTACCTGATTCATGAGACCTCTTTACTCTCCTCTTTCTCATTCATTGAGCAAGCGCTCAACGTGAGATAGGTGCCTAAGTCAATCAGATTGCCTCTCGAACCTTTTGTTTTCTAGGGTGTATTTGCCACAAATTCTCATCAAGTAAGAAATGGATGCACCCAAAATCCCACTGATTATCATTATATGAGAATACCAATACCAAGCTGGTGGTAAATACCTTGATTGGATTAGAAAAATAACACTTCTCAACTTATGAGAAGTGTCTAATTTATGTTCACAATAAAGTCTTCAAAATAGCTATCACATAGGTAGATATTTAGGGAAAGCGAAGGCTGGAACATACGCTTAATTTTAAATTATTACTTTCTCTCCGGCACACTAGGTATTATACCTATATATAACACCATTTCAGCCAAGAGATTCACTCATGACCAATTGGCATGATCGCCAACCGATTTTTCGACAGTTGGCTGACCAGATCACTCAACAAATACTGCAAGGTATCTGGCAAGAAGGCGATGCTCTACCCTCAGTTCGTAGCATCTCTGCGGATATGAAAATTAACCACCTCACCGTCATGAAAGGCTATCAATTGCTTGTTGATGAGGGGTTAGTAGAGAAAAAACGCGGTCAAGGTATGTTTGTCGCTTCAGGGGCAAAGCTCAAATTGCTCGCAGACGAGAAGGCACGTTTTCTTCAACAACAAATTCCGCAGATAGCCGGCACAATACAGCGTCTGGATATGTCACTCGACGAATTCATTCAACAACTAAAACCACACTTGAAAGGTGACCAATGAGCGCATTAGTCAGTGTAAAAAACGTCTCCAAGCAATATCAGCAACAAGGAGAAGCACTGCATGAAGTGAGTTTCGACCTACATGCAGGACAAGTACTTGGCTTACTCGGCCATAATGGCGCAGGTAAATCAACGCTTATTAATGCCCTACTCGGCGCACATGAATATCAAGGCACTGTTCGTATCAACGGATTTGAACCCATTATGCAACGCGACAAAATAATGCAGAGCTTGTCCTACATCTCGGATGTGAACGTTCTGCCAGATTGGATGACTGTCGCTCAACTGCTTAACTATACCGAAGGCGTGCATCCAGGGTTCAATCGCGTCCAAGCAGATACGCTGCTTCGTCAAACGGACATCAAACCTCGTGCGCGCATCAAATCTTTATCCAAAGGGATGAAGGTGCAATTGCACCTCGCGATTGTGATCGCGACCAACACCCAAATCCTCATATTGGATGAACCGACACTCGGGTTAGATCTCGTGTATCGTGATACGTTTTATCGTCACTTATTGGAATGGTTTCACGACGGCGAGCGCGTGTTGATCATCGCCAGTCATGAAGTATCAGAGATTGAGCACTTACTGACTGATGTGCTGATTCTCAAGCATGGCCGCCCTGTACTACAAACCTCGATGGACAGTATCAGTGAAGACTACTTTATCCTTGAGGCCAGCGACGAATACCGCACACAAATTGAAGCGATGAACCCACTCTCGTCACAAAAAGGGCTCGGTTCAACGAAATGGTTACTCACTGCCCAGTATGCCCAACAAGCAGAAACAATGGGGGCCATCCATGGGGTGAAGTTAGCGGATCTATTTTTAGCATTGCAGAAGGAGGCAGCGTAATGCGTTCAGTTGTCGCGATGTTGCAAAAAGAGTGGTTGGAAAACCCTCTTGTTTTACGTATTCCACTGTTTGTGTTGGCATGTGGACTTATTCTCTTTGTCAGTTTAATGAGCAACGACACTCTACAACACAATATGTTTTTCCAAATGAGCTTTGGTGGCGATGTCAGTGACATTCACAAAGAGCTTGGTGACGATGTAAACATGTTGATCACCGGCGGGGCGGGACTGCTGTCTATCTTATTAGCCGTTCAATACTTCCCGAGAACACTGCGCAAAGAACGCGCGGAGGGCAGTATTATGTTTTGGCGTAGTATGCCGGTCAGCGACATAAAAACTCACTTAGTGAAGCTAGGGTTTGGCTTATTGGTGATTCCGCTCGTTTGCTCGGCGCTTGTGCTCGCAGCAGATTTGATGTTGTGGTTGCTGAACATCTCTACCGATCACCAATTGGCTTTATTGTACCGCCAAGCCTCGTTAGGTTGCGTGCTGCTGCATTGGGGAGAGTTTTTAATCAGAATGTTGTTCGCCGGTATTCTACTGTTACCGCTGGCATTAACCGCAATGGCTATTTCTCAGAAAGTGAACTCACCACTGGTCATTTTGTTTATCGCCATTTATGCGCTGCGCTGGATGCCAATCGCACTATTTGGCTATTACGGCCTAGATCAGTTCTTCTCCGAAGTGCTTTACCTTCCACTGCACGCCATTGTTGCACCAAGCCCATTTAATGCAATTCCTCAAGCGGGTTGGTTAAACGTTGGCATTTACGCTTTCGTCGGCGTTCTTGGTTGGACAGCTAGTCTCAAGTTCAGCCGAACCATTCAATAATCCGTCGTTCGATAAACGGCCAAAATCGAGCCATAAAAAAACGGTCACAACCTGTGTTGTGACCGTTTTTATTTCGACCTCAGGAGATCATGAACTTAAATTTAACCAAGGAATGAAATGTAACCTTGTAAAATGATTAAGTTAACGATGTCGATAAAGAAAGCCCCCACAATTGGCACCACCATAAATGCCTGCGGCGACGGGCCAAATCGGTTAACGATAGAGCCCATGTTCATCACGGCTGTTGGGGTTGCCCCCAAGCCAAAACCACAGTGACCACCCGCAATAACCGCAGCGTCATAGTTGCGTCCCATCACTTTGAACGTAACGTAGTAAGTGAAGATAGCTAAGACCACAGACTGCACAGCCAAAATGACCAAGAATGGAATCGCTAAGTCAAAGATATTCCATAACTTCAAGCTCATTAATGCCATCGCCAAGAACAATGACAAAGAAACGGTACCGAGCATATCGACGGTTTCTGCGTCTAACTTACGAAGCTTGGTCACCTCTAAGAAGTTCGTGATGATCACACCAATGAACAGCGCATAAACAAAATCTGGAATCATCAACCATGAGATTTCATACGTGCTAACCCATTGCTCAACATACTTCGCCCCCGTAACACAGATCAGTAGGAAGAAGAGTTTCTCCACCACTTTTTTCGCCGTTACTTTATCTTCTTCGTATTCGTTGTAGGTCACCAACTCAGGGAATTTTTCGTGAGTTTTGGCATCCCGACCACCACGACCATACTCCGATTCAATGCTGTTTTTTTCTACGAGGCGCTGTGCCACTGGGCTACCAATGATACCGCCGATGATCAAACCAAAAGTGGCTGATGCCATCGCAATTTCCAAAACGTTATCCAATCCATACACGTCTTGGAAGGTTTGTGACCACGCAGCACCTGTACCATGGCCACCAGACAGAGTAATCGAGCCAGCAATTAACCCCATCAAAGGATCTAAACCGAGCGCCGCCGCGAGTGAAACGCCAACGCCGTTTTGTATGATGATGTAAAACGATGCGACAGCTAAGAAGATAAAAACCTTCGCACCTCCTTTCATCAACTGAGTGTAATTTGCGGCCAAACCAACCGTCGCAAAAAACATTAACATAAACGTATTTTGTAACGGCAAATCGAACTCCAAGTCGATGCCGTTGAAATGAAGAGCAGTAATCATGCAGGCCACAATAAGGCCACCTACAATCGGCTCAGGTATGTTGAACTTCTTTAAAATCGGTAGCTTAGCATTAATAAAATGCCCCAGGAAAAGCACACTGATTGCGACCAAGAAGGACTCCAGTGCACCTACAGATATTAAATGATTCATATCGCCTCTTATTATTGTTCTCTTCATCCTCCGTAATGATCGAGTGTTAATTTAACCTTCATTCAATAGCAAATGTTCTCGCTTTACTGTTTCGAAAATACTCAAAAGTTGGTGTAGATGCGCCTTAGGCTAGTTTAAGGGACGCTCCTTTAGCGATGTGTCAGTTTTCCGCTGTTAGCAAGCCCTTAAATGTGAAAGGAGCCGATATAGCTCCTTCAAATGCCCCCTCGCAATACCTGTGCGTGACTGCTTGGGGTATAGTGTTGTGAGTAAATTCTGGGTGACACTTTCTGAACCACGTTGGGCTCCCTTACTTAAACAGAATGTGTCAATTACTATCAAACAAAGTTCCTTCCCGTTGTAACCTCTAAACGCCGAGATCGCGTTCAAAACAATTGGGTTTGCTTGTTCCTGTCGTAGTTTTTCAACTCTGGCTCATGGTGTGTAAACGAGCCGAATCCAAGGAAACTCTCAAGCTGCAACAAACGTTTTCGTCACAACGGAGCCGGATTATAACATATTGCTGATAATTTTCTTCAATTCAGTGACATTCACCAATCCCATGATTTCATTCCATAATGATTAACTGCTGAATAGCATTTTTACAGACAAAAGAGCAAAGCCAATTCAGCTTAGCCTCACCAAAAAATAAACCTTAAAAGCCAATCACTTATCTATCGTCTCCTGAATAAAACGTGTTTTGATAGGCTTTTTGGAGGGCCCAGCAACCAAAATGTACGGTGTTGTCATGGTAGTCTTTCGAGGCTAACTACCCGATTCTGGGTGATAAAAACAATCCCAGTTATGCATCACACAAAAACATGTATAATTTTTATGTAAGTTATTCAAATAACAAGAGCCCTACATGAAAATTCATTCGCTTTTCCCTGTGCTATTACTCTGTGCCATCTCATCTGCCACTGCAGCGGAAAATATCCGTATTGAATATTCTCCCGTGGAAACAACCCATGAAAAAATCGCCCTGCAATCTATCCAAAACAGCGATGTAAACCCAATTTTTCTTGAGCTATCTCAGATCCACTTTCCATTTCGCAAACCACTCACACTGGTTTACGGCGGAGAAGATGGCCCAATGTACGATCCCGATACGCACACGATACACATTCCCTACACTTTTTATTTGGAATCACTCAATTACTTCTCCAATAACCAGTATGAAGAACGCCTTGGAAAATCCCCAAAAACAGGGGCGTTAGATACGTTATTACACACCTTGCTGCATGAAGCCGGGCATGCTTACATCGAAGATCAAAACATCCCTGTTCTCGGAAAAGAAGAAGATGCCGTCGATAATTTTGCCACGATCTTAATGATTGACTTCCTAGAAGATGGCGCAGAGATGGCCATTAGCGCCGCCGACATGTTCGCATTTGAGTCCGATGACAGACCGGACTACTACGACTTCGGTGAGTACATTGATGAGCACAGTTTTGATTTGCAACGCTACTTCTCTACCTTATGTTTGGTGTACGGCAGTGATCCGGAACAGTACAAGTCGCTTCTCGATGAAGTTGAAAAAGACTACCTACGAGATCGCAAAGACTTTTGCCAATACAACTACGAGAACATACGCGCGAATTGGAACCACTACCTGCAACATAATGAACCAAAAGAAAAATCGCCACGTAGAACTCAGTAAAACAAATAAAATAATAAGACGATCGCAATGACAAAACTCACCATATTTTATGACGGAACTTGCCCACTGTGCGCCAAAGAAATGTACGCACTTAAGCGACGAGATGTAAAACAAGCGATAAAAATCGTCGATATCTACAGCGATGACTTTTCTGATTACCCACAGATAGACGCGCAAAAAGCCAATACGATTTTGCATGCGCTGAATGACAACAATGAACTGATACTTGGTCTTGATGTGACTCACCGAGCATGGCAGTTGGTCGGTCGAGGTTGGCTATATGCTCCACTACGTTGGCCATTACTCAAGCCAATTGCCGACTGGCTTTACCTGCGTTTTGCCAACAATAGGTATCGTGTCTCATACTGGCTTACTGGTAGCTCCCGCTGCAACTCGGGCCAATGCTCTCGCTAATTGTGATCCTGCTTAAAAATGTGAGTCTCTCTCGTCCACGATCACCAACTTCCTGTACTTCTCACCCGCCAACTCGGTTAATCTGCAATCAGTACAAAAATAATTATTAACACTTTTATTTGGTAAAGCTATTGAAGTTTACCAATTTGTAACGCTGCGCCGAGACGTAAGGAAGTACCTATGAATCTAACGATAAGAAAGCGACTTTATATTCTTTCCATCATTCCCGTGTTAACGATTGCTTTGGGTATGATGTGGTTTACCTACCTCCAAACCAGTACCTACAACCAACAACAAATCAATCATACGCACACGACGATGATGGCGATGAAGAAAGCGGAACTGAAAAACTATGTGCAGATGGCTCATTCCGCACTCAAACCGTTATTGGATCGTAATGCCTCATTGCAAGAAGCTATTCCAGTGCTCAAAGAGCTAGAGTTCGGCCAATCAGGTTATATTTTTGCGTACGACTCAAAAGGCGTGCGTGTTGTTGTCGGCAAAAACAACAAAGGGGTTGGAGAAAACTTCTATAACCTTCAAGACAAAAAAGGCAACTACCTGATCCAAGACCTGTTGAAAAACGCCAAAACGGGTGACTTCACAACCTACTACTTCCCTATGTTAGGGCAAACCGAAGCATTACCAAAACTCAGCTACTCCATGTTCATTCCCAAGTGGGATATTATGATTGGCACAGGTTTTTATACTGATGATATCGATGCGATCATTACAGAGATGGAAAACACAGCAAACGATGAGCTAAACAATACCTTAGCCGCTATTGCTATGTTTTGTGTCTCTATTGCCGTTGTCGTGGCCATTTTTGCCGTACTCGTCAACCGTAGCATTATGCGCCCTATCGAACAGTTTGACAGCTCAATCCAATCTTTCGCGCAAGGTGATGCCGACTTAACCGCGCGTATGGAAGAATCTAGCGTGCCAGAATTTAAGCAGCTCGCGCATAACTTCAATATCTTCGTTGAGAGCTTGCAAGGAATTATTAAGAGCGTCAGCCATGTCGGACAAGAGGTAGTATCAGAAACGAACAACATGTCTCAACGCGCCTCACAAGTGGATGAATTGGCTTCTGGTCAACGTGAGGAAACGGAACAAGTCGCGACAGCAATGACAGAAATGACGGCCACCGCTCACGAAATCTCTGGCAATGCAAACCAAGCCGCCGATTCCGCTAAAAACGCCGATGACAACGCACAACAAGCGAAGCACATCGTAGACTCCGCCGCTAATTCCGTTGAAGCGCTAGCAAATGAGGTCTCTGAAGCAAGCACTGTAATTTCACGTCTAGAGAGTGACGTGCAGAACATCTCATCATCACTTGAAGTCATCCAAGATATTGCTGAACAAACCAACTTGCTTGCGCTAAATGCCGCCATTGAAGCGGCACGAGCGGGCGACCAAGGACGCGGATTCGCAGTTGTCGCGGATGAAGTGCGTAAGCTTGCAAGCCGCACTCAGGACAGCACAGGTGACATTCACAAGATGATCGATCAACTTAAAGCAGGATCGGATGCCGCAGTAAAAGCGATGGAATCTAGCCAAGCACGTGGCGAAGCGACAGTAGAGGAAGCACGTGCTGCATCGGTTGCGCTGCAAGATATTCAAGCAGCTATTGCGAATATCATGGACATGAACACGCTGATCGCTACCGCGACCGAAGAGCAAAGCCAAGTTGGACAAGAGATTTCACAACGCATCGAAGTCATTTCTCAGCAAAGTAGTCAATCGGCGCACCTTGCCAATCAAAATCGCTCGGGCAGCCAAAACCTCAATCACAAAGCCAACGAACTTTACGACTTGGTGGGACGCTTCACGGTTTAACTTCCTTAACCATACTTAATAGTAGAAACAGCGACGCCTTAACGTCGCTGTTTCTATTTCTGCTATCCTCAAGCGACTTAGCTATAATGCCGCCAACTAAGCACCCATAAGGGCAAAACCAGATGATTATCATGACCACCAATTTCGGTGACATCGAAATTGAATTGAATCTAGAACGAGCGCCAGTTAGCTCAAAGAACTTCAAAAAATACTGTGAAGATGGCTTTTACGACGGCACCATTTTCCACCGCGTTATCGACGGCTTTATGATCCAAGGTGGCGGTCACACCGAAGACATGGCAGAAAAGCCAACGCGCACACCGATTGCAAACGAAGCAAACCGTGGTCTAAAGAACCTTGTTGGCACTATCGCAATGGCGCGTACCGATGCACCGCACTCTGCAACGGCACAGTTCTTCATTAACTTGGAAGACAACGATTTCCTAGACCATACCGCAACCACCAACCTAGGCTGGGGTTACGCGGTATTTGGTAAAGTGACCGCAGGTATGGAAGTCGTAAACCGCATCGCGAAAGTGAAAACAACTTCTAAGCTTGGTCATGATGATGTGCCATGCGATCCAATCATTATCGAGAAAGTGACGATCAGCGAATAAGCCCATTCATCTCTTCGGAGAAGTCATCACTATAAAACGATAAAAGCGCCTAACGTCTTATGACTTAGGCGCTTTTTGTTTTTACAACTCAGCCTATTAGTTTGGCTTGTGCCGGAGTTATAGATAGAAAAGCTCGGCTTTTGCTCCAACCAAATCCAGCTCAGAGCCCTGAAAATCAGCCAGATATTCCGCGACAAGGTTGTACCCGACCCAATACCCCATGTACTTCGGCCAGCGGCTTTCATCACAGCCAAGAAAGTAAGCATCGAAGTTGTAATCTAAACTGGTCAGCTTGTCTTTCATCTCAGCATAGAAAGGACGCCAATCTTGATCTTTGATGTTCTCAAACAAGCTCGGAGTGACGCCACCATTCACCTTACGTTCGAAATGACAAGCTAACCCTTCCATAATCAGCACATCACCAAGTGCAACGCCATTCTCTCCCGCTCGCATACGGAACAGGTGATGCAACTCATGCGCTAACACCGCAGCCAGTTCTCTCTCAATAACGTTTTTAATATCAGCACGTTGAGTATCAAGCAGAATCTCTACACGATAGGCACTTAAGCAATAGCCACCAATCCCCGTCTGCGGTACGTCATTGCGATCAAACGGGCTAATGGTCAGGTCAACGTTACTTAAATCAAAGTAACTAGAAAGCTGTGAGCTCAGGTCATCAAGTTTCTGATGTAAATACTCAGCGAGTGGAGACAACTCTCCCGTCGCATTTAAGAGGGTGACGCGATAACTCATTTATCTTCCTTGATAATGTAGGTTAAGAGCAGCGAGTTTACATTGTAAAGAGTGAGCAGTTCTAGCGATTACATCCCTTTGAACAAACTTTGAGATGCACGGCTCACAGCGAGCTTGTTTTCCCCAATGTGAACAAACATTCTTCCAGAAAAGTCTTTGTTTACTTTGCTAATTTTGCACACTTGCACCACGCTTGAACGGTGCACTTGCCAGAACTGTTCTGGGTTAAGCTGCCCTATCAACTCTTTCAACGATGTGCGAATCAAATACTCCTGCACTTTACCTTGTCCTTGTTGGGCATACACAGAAACGTATTTTTCTTCCGCTTTGAAATACAGCACATCAGACGTGGCGATCAGATGAATATCTTCCCCTTGCGTTGCTTTGATCCACTGAAGATATTGCGGCGTTTGTGGCGCGGATAATTGTTGTAACTGTTCTAACAGGCTGTTCATCTGCACATTGCTGCTTTCTTGCTCTCGCTTAGCAAGGCGTGCTTTCACTCTTTCACACGTCGTCAGGAGGCGCTCATCCGAGATAGGCTTGAGCAAATAATCGGCGGCATTTTGCTCAAAAGCTTTGATGGCGTAATCATCGTACGCAGTGACAAACACAATCAAAGGTGGATTGGCGAGTTGATTGAGTTTTTGCGCTAGTGTCATGCCATCCAAAACTGGCATACGAATATCAAGAAACACAATGTCAGGTTGGTTGTGCTTAATAGCTTGCAACGCTTGTTCACCATCCGCGACTTTGGCTATTACCTCTAGCTCTGGCCACACTTCAGCTAGGCTTTTATCAAGATGACGCCTCAATAACGGTTCATCATCAGCAATAATGGCAGTAAACCCTGTATTCATTCCTTTCTTCCTTGCTTACGATTCCATTGGCCAGCTCAAGCGAACACAAACGCCACCCTGAGCAGACTCACTGATAACAACCTCTCCTTGCCCTGCGAACAAAGCTTCAACTCGCTGCTTGAGATTACTCAAACCCACGCCGGAGCCCATGTGCCCACTAACATGATTCAAGCCAACACCTGTGTCTCTAACTTCAATCTGCAAGTTCTGTTGTTCGCGCTTAATGAGCAAACTGACTTCGCCGCCTTCTCGCTTTGGCTCAATACCGTGAACAATGGCATTCTCCACCAAAGGTTGCAACATCATCGGTGGCAGTTCTGTTGTTCCTAAACCGTCTTCTACTTCAATTTTGTAGCTTAGACGTCCATCCAGACGTATCTTCTGAATACTCAAGTAGGCTTCAATTAAGGCAATTTCATTCTCAATCGTGGTGTGCTCTTCACGTGAGCTTTTTAGCGTCGCACGTAATAGTGCGGTAAGTTGATCCAACATCTGCTTGGCCTTATCAACGTCCTGGGACATCAACACGCTGATATTTGCCAAGGTATTAAATAGGAAATGCGGTTCAATCTGGCTTTGCATCTGTTTAAGCTGACTTAGCAACAGCGCACGTTCCTGCTCTGCCTTTTCACGCTTGATACTCTCTAATTCACGCTGAGCAATCGCTTCTTTCTCTCGTGAGTGAAAATAAAAGTAACACATGCCGCTGAATAACAAGCCCATCAGCAACACTGGCAGCATGCCCGAAATGCCGAAGTATTCACCGAGCCAAAACTGCGCATTAATGACGCCAAACAACAAACAGGCGGTCAGTGACAAAGCAATTTCTAGTCTACGAGGGATGCTAGGAAACAACTTGTCGACTAACCAAGAGAAGAACAAGGCGGAGTAACCAAAACCAAAGCTCACCAATACATGTACATAGTAAGGCCCCCCCCAAACAGACAATGTCATTACCGAGATAAACAAACAGAATAAAGTCGTGACAACCACACTGCGTAGCCATCCACTTTCTACCATTAACTTAGCTGAATACATTTAGAATTTCCCTTTGATGTTAAATACAATCATATGCTTATCATTGATTTGTGCGTAAGCAGATTGGTCGTCTCCGGTTAAAAAGCGTGCGGCAACTTCCACTTCTACACTTTGATCGCCGGTATCAATCCATTGGTAATTAAGCCACTGCGTGACAATCACACCGCCATCTTGTGGCGACAGCATCACATCCAACGTAGGGGTTACATCACTTAGCCAGCCCATATCCGCTTTACCGTTCCATGCAGCCCACGCTTCCACATCCCAACTCCAGTGCAGCATTACATTATGCTGAACGATATTGGCATGCTGAAACCCTTGGGCGTAGCTTGTCGGAAGTAGAGCGCTGCTAGCCAACAGAGAGTAGTTAGGTTCAGGGATCTGAGAGAGTAATTCACCACGTTCTATTGCTTGTTGCCATTCGCTTTTCGACCATGCTCGGCTGTCGTACCAATATTCAGCAATCACGTTGTGTCCGGCTTGGTTTGCCCAGTTCACCCCAACTAAAGCTTGGAATGCGCTTCCCTGCTCCTCAACTGAAACGGGTTGGTAAAGATCGTCTTGCTGAAACTGATAGCCGACACTTTGCTTTTGCCACAGCATTGATCCGTGCATGGCGATGGATTCATCCCACACGGCAATGGCACTGGCTCCAAGCAAACCTCGGCGCACATCATCGTAATAACCAATAAGTTGATACTCGGTGTCACCCACCAGCGCATAACGACGAATACCAACACCTTGTTGCTCTGCGGCTTGATCAAGTGCACTTTGGTCTTGTTGCCCCCAGCTTGAATCGGTCGCAATGACGGTCCATTCGCCTGCCATATCATAGTGTGAAAGTGAAAACACACCCGCACCCTCTTCTGCGACTAAGCCAACCGGGTTTTGTCGATACGGCTTAAACAGATCCAATGGTCGGTAGCCATAACCCACGCCCCAATCCACGCGCAACTTACCTAAGCTCACATCAAGTGTGGTATCACCGACTTGCCACTCCCCTAGCCAAGCAAGCTCACGAATCAGCAACTGGCTATCAGCTTCACTCCACCAGTCACTCTCACCTTGTTGATTGAGGTACAAACCTTGGCTATACAGAGCAAACAAGCCACTGAAGTTTTGATAGTTCACTTGCACATCCAGTAGCGCATTGAGTGAATCACGAGTACTGCCCTGCGCTTGTATAAATGCGCTATCACGCTGCTTGGCCGTTTCGTAACTGACAGCCCAATCCCACTCAAAACTCAGCTCATCATTGGCAAAAGCTGGGGCTGCCGCGCCCACACACAATGACGCAGCAATCAACAGACTGGTGCTTTTGTTAAGGTTAGGCTGGTGCGGTTTCATGTGACTTCCTTGCTCGTTTTCATGGTTCTATTTACGAAGCTCAGACTAAAGCTGAGTCGTATTGGCTTTCGGCAAATAACTTGGGTTGTAGAACTTGTTATCCAGCTGCCAAGGCACGATTTCTTGGTACTCGATAACGGTTTTTTTGCTCGGCTGAATGCTATCAAGCAAGGTCATCTCACTGACATAGTCTTCGCCATTGTCGGTTGCGCGTCCGTATTGCGCTTGCTTGGCGAGTTTGCCAGAGCGCAAGTAGAGATCGGCTTTGATTGGAAACGCATCTTGCTCAGACAACCACAAGTCGATCTTCTGATAGCTCGCCCCTTTGGTTTTCGCGGTTAAAGCAAGATGATAAGCCGCGACACTTTCTCCGTTCACCGAAACGGTTTCTGTCGCTATCCATTCACCTTGATAATCTTGGCTCCACGTCAGGGTTGAGATGTCGCCGATAGACGCTTCACCAAGCAGCTTCTGCATTGGCGTAATGCGAATCGGACGGCGGCTCTTAGGCATTTGCAGCCAGTAGTTGTCGCCCATCATCAGCATCTTTTGCCCAGCTTCGACTGCTGATTTGAACACCACCAACGATTCACGATTTGGACGCGTGTACACGTGGTAAAGACGGGTTTTATCTAACTCTTGGTCTTGATATAAGCGCACCAGTGACACCACTTTGGAGGAATCATCTTGCAAGCGGTAGCTGTCCGCCTTTTCAATCAATTGCGCAACTTGCTGTGCATCTAGCGCTGTTTCATTTGCACTGGCACTCAAGCTTGCAATGCCGCTAACCGTTAGCAGTGCAATTGGTAATAGTGATTTGAAATTAAACATAAATCAGAGCCTCCGTAATTGGCTTGTTCACCCCTTTGCGTGCCGAGAGAAACGCCGCAACCAAACAAATCATCAATACTGCGAATCCTGCGGCAGCCACCAGCTCCCAAGAGAAGTAAATCGTTAATGGGTAACCTTCTGTGCGTCCTGGCGGTGGCGGCATTTGCACATCCACGACCATCAGTAAAACGGTAACTAACGCAGTAAACAAAGCGCCGATTAAGCTGCCAATCACCGCAAGTAACCCTGCTTCGCGCAAGAACCCAGCAATGATTTCGCTAGGGTAGCTACCAAGTGCTGACAATGTGCCGATTTCACGTGTACGCTCGGTGACCGACATGGTCATGGTGTTGAACAGCGCAACAAAGACCACCAACGCCATTACTGCGCCCATGATGCCGAAGATACGGTCGTACAAACCTTTCACTTTGAGATAGAAGAACGCACGTTCTTGCCAAGGCGTAATCTCAATATCTTGATCACCAAAGTTCTGTTTTTGCTTACTCAGAACCGAAGCCACTTGTTGCTCGACTTGGCTCGTTAAACTGGTATCGAACAGAAAGACCGACAACGCGCTGACTTTGTCTGAACCGAGCAGCGATTGCGCGCTGTTGATGTGCACGTACAACTGGCGTTTATCAAGCTCTGGTACGCCGGTTGAATAGATGCCACGAACTTTGAAGTCATACGCGTTCAACGCACCGTCGGTTGTGGTCGCCAGCAAGGTAATCCAATCGCCAACGTGCACGCTTAAGTTGTTCGCCAAATCAACGCCAAGCATCACTTCTGGCTCTGCTGGGTCATAGCGCGATGCATGAATATTGGACAGCGTCTGCCCTTCACGCACATCCAAAAACGGTCCTTTCATATCGAATTCGCGCTCGTTCACACCAATGCCGATAAAGATCGAGGACTTGTTACCATTGGAAATCAACCCACTGAACTCAACTCGTGGCTGCACGCCTCGCACTTCGTTTAAGCCAATCAATTGCTTGGTGATGTCGTCTGCATGAGTTAAACCGTTACTCAGCGGCATCTCTTCTTCTTTCGCAAAGTAACCCGGCGTGGTTAACGTCAGATGCCCCGTGTCACGCGCCGTCGACTCTTTCAAACTGTCGTAGGTGTACAGACCAAAACCACCCGCACTGGTTAAGGCAAACACGGCAATGGCGATGATCAGCATCGACAACAAACTACGGCGGCGATTGCGTTGCAGGTTCAACCAAGCAAGGCGAACCGAAACAGGAATTAGCTTGCCCATGAAACCTCCTCCACACTTGCATGCGTTTGGGTAATCTTGCCATCCACCAATTCAATGGTGCGATCACAGCGGGATGCCATACGAGGGTCGTGTGTAGCGACAATAAAAGTGGTACCAAGCTCGTGTCCAAGTCCTTTCATAATGTCGATGACCTTGTTGGCAGTTTGGCTATCAAGACTTGCGGTTGGCTCATCAGCAATCACCAGCGCCGGTTTGTGCACTAAAGCACGAGCAATTGCCACGCGTTGTTGCTGACCGCCTGATAGGTTATCGGGCATGTGATGAATAAACTCGCCCAAACCAACGTGTTCTAGCATTTGTGTGGCGAGCTCGGTTTGTTCTGCTTTTGAAAAGCCGTTGAGATGCAGCGGATACGCCACGTTCTCTAACGCTGTCATCACGGGCACAAGATTGAATTTTTGGAACACAAAACCAAGCTTTTCACGGCGCATTTTCGCAGCTTGCATTTGTCCGGTTGGGTATGGGCTGCCTGCAAATGTCACCTGACCTTGGTATTGAGTATCCAGCATGCCAAGCACGTTAAGTAAGGTGCTTTTGCCTGAGCCAGACGGTCCGCATAATGCCACCATTTCGCCTGCAAATACTTCACCAGACACCTCTCGCAATGCATGCACGGTTTGGCTGCCAAGGGCGTAATCGCGACTAAGTTGATTAAAAACGATCATGACGCTCCCCCTAATACTTGGCTAGCAGCGCTTTCGCGGTTTGCGTTTCTAGATTGCTGTCACCTAATTGCTCCATTTGCGCTAACCATGTTTTGGCTTGTTGAACGTCTTCAGCGCGCAGTGCCGCTTCAATGGCGTAGCGATAAATCCAAGACGTTGCCGCAAAAGGTTGCTGACTAAAACTCGGTTCATCAAGCAGTGAAAGGTATAGCTCGTAGCCACGCTCAAAGTGATTGAACATGTCTGGCAGAGAGGTAAACGTAGTGGCTGCCATGGCGGTGGCTAATTGATATTCCGGCAAGCCTTGTAAACGTTGTTGTTCTTGAAGTGGTATTGGCTGATTCACCATTAGATCCAAACCTTTTTGGATAGTAGCAAGACCGCGCTCGGTGAACTTCATCTTGTTCCAAGGCATAAACGCTTCACGACCTTGCAACGTCTCAGCACTGCCCAAGTAAACCAAGGTCACGGGCGTTGCGCCCTGCTCTTCGAGTTGTTTGGATAGTTCGCCGTAAACGGTATCAACCAAACCAGAATCACCCTGCGCTGCTTGGTTGAATTGACTGAGTGTACGCTCGCTTGGGTTAGCCAGTACCAGATTGCTACTGAGTGCAAATGCGGCGATAAACGTACTTGCCAGTTTAAGAGCTTTGATTGAGCGAGATTGAGAAACCATCATGTACTGTCCTTAGTTGAACGTGATTTGATGGTTTCAGATTAAGGGAGAAGATCACACACTGCTTTTGCATGCGACCAATGGCAGTTATTTAGAATGAACGGTTGTTTGCTGCGATGAATGACATTCCATCCTTAAAGAGAGCATTTATCCCAGCTTGTTTGTAAGCGTCTGTCTTTCACTACAATAGGAATAAAAATACTGGCTTAAAACCTGCTTCTAGTGTATTTATCCATTCCACAGCTTTCCAAGCAGCTTACCCATAACAGACGACATCGACGCTCCTCTCATACACACCTTTGCATGATGTCTGTTATTTCCAAATAGGATTCTTAGCATCGGAATAGTTCGAACTCTCGAGTTCTGGTTGTTTTCGCGCTCGAACAGGGTGCGTTATTAGGTCGTAGAAAATGAATAAGCGTTTTTTCCCCAGGGTCGATTTGCCACTGCTGATGGCGATCATTCCGATCATGCTATTGAGTACACTAACACTTTGGAGTGCCAGTGGCTTTAATGAGGCCATGCTCTTCAAGCATTTAGCACGCTGCGGACTGACCTTGGTTTGTATATTGGTCATGTCATCGATTCCCGCCGCTAGCTATCAACGCTCAGCTCCATATCTCTACATCATTGCGGTTGCGCTGCTACTTGCTGTCGCTTTGTTTGGCGATAGCACTAATGGCTCTCAACGTTGGCTCGATATTGGCTTTTTTCGCTTTCAACCCTCGGAGCTAATCAAACTCTCGATTCCAATCATGATCGCGTGGATGCTACATATTGAAGGTGGCAGACCAGATAGTAGAAAAATCGCATTCTGCTTACTCATCACCATGATTCCTGCTGGGTTAATCGCGCTACAACCGGATTTAGACGGTGCAGTTTTTACCGTCATTTACGCCTTATTCGTTTTATTTTTAGCTGGCATGAGCTGGAAAATAATCGGTGGCTTTGTCGCGAGTATATTAACGTTGGCGCCTATTTTGTGGTTCTTCGTCATGGAAACGTATCAAAAAAGCCGCGTTACTCAGTTCTTGCACCCAGAGTCGGATCCGTTAGGTTCGGGCTACCAAATTATCCAATCTTTGATTGCGATAGGCTCCGGCGGAATGAAAGGCAAAGGTTGGATGAATGCTACGCAAGGAACACTTGGCTTTATTCCAGAAAGTCATACGGACTTTATTTTTTCGACTTATGCCGAGGAGTGGGGTTTTGTTGGTAGTTTAGTCTTGCTCGCACTGTACTTGTTTATTACCGCGCGCGTCATGTTGCTTGCATGTCAGTCTGACCACTTTTTTAGTCGGCTTGTGAGTGGTGCATTAGCGATGAGCTTTTTCCTGTATGCTTTTATCAATACAGGCATGGTGAGCGGCTTGTTGCCTGTAATGGGAAGCCCTTTGCCGTTCTTTAGTTACGGCGGCACGGCCATGCTGACGCAAGGCATCTGTTTTGGTGTGATCATGTCACTGTGTTATTCCAAATATCGCAACGCATAATGCTGCTAGCAAAAAGTACGATCAAAAAAGGCTTCCCTCGGGAAGCCTTTTTACAACGGTGGAAGCTAAGAAATTATAGCTCTGCGTTGTGGTAAACCTGCTGAACGTCGTCACAGTCATCTAGAAGATCTAAGAATTTCTGGAACTTCTCAGCATCTTCACCCGCTACTGGAGTGTGAGTTTGAGGAACGAAAGTGATTTCTTCCACATCGATCGTTAGATCTGGGAACGCACCATTTAGTGCTGTCTTCGTCTTGAAGAACTCTGTATGAGGAGCGAATACAGTGATCACACCGTCTTCTAGCTCAACGTCAGTTACGTCTACATCTTCCATCATTAGCGTTTCTAGGATGATTTCATCATCGTCGCCTTTGAACTGGAATACCGCTTGGTGATCGAACATGTGAGAAACTGAGCCCTCAACACCAATTTTCGCACCCACTTTAACAAAGCATTGGCGTACATCTTGGAAAGTACGGTTGCCGTTATCGGTCAGACAGTCAACGATAACACTAGTACCGCCAGGGCCGAAGCCTTCGTAGCGCGCTGGTTGGTAATCTTCACCACCGCCGCCACTCGCTTTGTCTAGTGCTTTGTCGATAACGTGCGCTGGTACCTGATCTTTTTTCGCTTTCGCGATCAGGTGGCGAAGAGACAAGTTCATGTCTGGGTCACTACCGCCGTTTTTCGCGCACATGTAAATTTCTTTACCGTATTTGGAATAAACTTTAATTTTCGCGCCTGCAGTTTTCGCCATAGAGGCTTTGCGCACTTCAAAACTTCTTCCCATCGGGATGTCTCTCTAAATTCAAATTTAATGCGAAGGATTTTAGCAAAAAGCGAAACCTTTTCAATTTCGCTTAGCAAAGGAATGGGGAGGTTACCTCATTCGCCACATAGTTTTATACCGTTGTCACGATTCGCGTTAAGCGACACCCATTACTCGTTTGTACTTTTCGACCGATTGCTGAAAAAACGCTTTTTCATCAGCATCGTTAATCTTGGACAACTGTTCTTCTATTGCTTCAGGACCAGATTTGGCCTCTCTGAGCTTCCAAACCAAAAACGACGCTTGTTTATCCAGTTCGATTTTGTTTTTTTCATCAGGCGGCAATAGGGATAGATTGAACGACATTTACAGCCTCAAGGTACTTTAAATACTAGCCGCGCACTATAGCATACAGAGTTACAATTGCAGAATAGAAACGCACTTAACTTGATCAATTTCAAGTTAACTATTTGGGACCCGCACTGATTTTCAGCGCTTTTGGTAAAAACTGCTCGAATATTTGATGCAACCGATCTTTGGTCACAGGTTTGGCGACAAACTCATTCATACCGACGTCAAAGCAATGTTGTTGATCTTCTTTAATAACATTGGCACTCAACGCAATAATGGGAACGTGTTTCCCCCACTCTCCCATTTGTCGAATACGCTCAGTAGTAATGAAGCCATCCATCACTGGCATTTGGCAATCCATAAACACCAAGTCAAAAGCTTGCTTCTCACATAGCTGAAGCGCTTCTTCACCATGATTTGCGACGCTCACTCGAACGCCGAGCTTTTCCAACATAATACGCACGACTTTCTGGTTTACGATGGTATCTTCAACAATCAATACCCAAGGTTGATTGTCATGCTGGAGGCTGGTTTCATTGTCTTCAACTTTTGGAAAAGTCAAAACATTAGGTCGTTCCGTGTAGGTAGACCGTGCTTTTACTACAACTGGAATCGAAAACTCAAAACAACTACCGAGCCCCAACTCACTTGTCAGCTGGATTTCTCCTCCCATTAAGTTCACCAACTGAGCACCAATCGCCAAACCAAGGCCGGTACCACCGTACTTTCTGGTTGTACTGCCATCGGCTTGTTGGAAACGTTCGAAGATCGCTTGTTGGTTCTCTTTCGCAATACCAATGCCAGAATCAACGACGCGAAATCGAATCATGGCGATATCATGCTCTTGACGTGTTAACTCAACAAGAAGCTTCACATGACCACGATCAGTAAATTTGATCGCGTTGCTCAACAAATTGTTCAATACCTGTTTTAAGCGTGCAGCATCACCTTGCACTTCCGCTGGCAAGTGAGGATCAATATCGCTAAGCAATTGCAGATTCTTCTGCTTGGCTTTGACGGCGTGTAAGCTGATCACATCATCCAAAATACGGCGCAGATCATAGCTCGCATTTTCTAATTCGACTTTACCTGCTTCGACTTTAGAAAAGTCGAGAATATCGTCGATGATCGTCATTAAAGAGTGAGAAGAACTATCGATGATCTCTACAAACTCTTTTTGCTGAGGATCGAGTTTGGTGTCACCCAGTAATGAAGCGACACCAATAATGCCATTCATCGGTGTTCGAATTTCATGGCTCATGGTGGCAAGAAATTCACTTTTTTTGCGGTTGGCGACTTCCGCTCTATCTCTTTCTTCTTCAAGTTCAGTCTGATGCTCACGGACTTTCTCAACGCTTCGGTTGTATTTCTCCGCCAACACGCTCACTTCATCAAAACACCAACGCTTTGGGAGCGTAACTTTGCTTGGGACCTTCCCGCCACTAAAATCGCTCACGGCGCCGGAAAGCAGTTGGAGAGGATTGACCAAGAGGCGGAAGGCGACCCAAAGCACGCCAATTATGAGCAATAGGATCTTGATCGCTTCTGTCGTGAGCAAGAAAAAAAATTGTTGCCAAAGATCTTCATAAATCGAGCTCAGATCCGCCTGAACAGTCAATGTCGCCAGATCATAGGTTTTATCACCAACACGATATTGCATCGGCCAACTTCTTTCTACGACATCCTCAGAAAGTGCGGTGCCCAGTTCGACGATAACTTCATCTTCATTAGCGATACGTAAATAATCCACAGAGGGCATGCGCATTGCGCCCTCTGCTTGAGTGAGTAACAGCTCCCTATCCTCCACCCATAAGCTGGCAGAAAAGCTCGATAAGTAACTGGATTCGACCTGCTTTAGCTCGACGTGCAAATGGGCTAAATCTTCGTTAAAAACTCGATATAAACTCACAGCGGAAATGATGACAGTAAAGATTAAACTCAACGTTAGCACCGCCAACATAAGTTGGTTGCCGATACTAAATCGACGTTGAGATCGCTCTTTTTCATCCATATGAAATCGCTCCGATAAACTTGCGCTACTCTAAATATAGCCACGCGCAAATAATAATCGAGGATACGATGAAAAGACTTCTACTTAGATTGGCTTTTAGTTTTATTGCGATAGGAACTTATGCTACTGCCGCTGAAGTGAACTATTACGTTATCGCCGACCAAGCAAGGCCATTTCAAATAGAACAACAGGGGCAAATGCATTCCGGGATTGTGACTGACATCGTCAGTGCCATTTTCGCTGAATCAGATTATCAGGTGAATTATCATACTTATCCGTTTAAACGAATGATCTCCATATTAGAAGAAGGTGGCGAACCAAACTGGCTAACTTACGGCAGCCCAAATTGGGGCAAGGTGCAATCAGAAAACTTGTCTGAAGAGCCCATTTACACTGTAAAACATGTATTGGTCTCTAGTAGTGAGAAACCGTTAGAGTTCAAGAATATGGACACCATGCATGGCCGATCTATCGTATTACTACTCGGTTTTGATTATCCGAATTTAATCCCATTCTTTGAGGATGGTAGTGTGAATGAAATACGCGTTAAAGATTATGATGCCGCATATCGAGTGATAACCCGAACACCAGGAGATACAGCCTTCGTCGAAATGGAATCACGCGTTATGTACAACTTAAAACGCCTCAATTTGTCGCTAGAAGATTTTCAGATCCAATCTTTCGACTCAGTTATCCCTGACTACTCGATCTATTTGGCCTTTTCGCCCCAAATGAAGCCAGAAACTCAGGACTACATCAATACACGTTTGGCTGAGTTAAAAATATCGGGTGAAATTGATGAGATCATTCAAAGATATCAATAAATGACCTAACGAACGAAAACGCCAACGATAGTATCGTTGGCGTTTTCATCTATTGAGACATAGATGATGCTTTACTTGGTGTGATTGACAAACTTAGGATCAAACATGTGCCCTAATTTACTCGCCTTAGTTTGCAAGTAGTGTTGATTGCTCGGATTATTACCTTCTTGCAAGGGCACACGCTCAATGACGTTGATATCAACCGCTTTTAACGCAGCCAGCTTACGTGGGTTGTTCGTCATTAGTCGCACCGCATCAATGCCCAAATGCTCTAACATCCCTTTACAGAACGCGTAATCACGCATATCGGCAGCAAAGCCCAAACGTTCATTGGCTTCTACAGTATCGGCGCCATCGTCCTGGAGGTGATAAGCTCGAATTTTATTAATCAAGCCAATACCACGTCCTTCTTGACGCAAATAAAGCAGTACACCACATCCCTCTTCGACAATATTTTGTAGCGCCCTGTTGAGCTGAAAACCACAGTCGCAACGCGTACTAAACAAGGCATCGCCAGTAAGGCACTCCGAATGCAACCGAATAAGCGGTGCAGCGCTGCTTGCAGGCTCTCCATACACGAGGGCAAGATGCTCTTTGTTCGTGGCAGTTTCAACGAAGCCATACATCATAAATGTGCCCCATTGGGTAGGCAATTTGGCTTTATCGATGAACTTCACGAGATTGTAGGGCTCGACATGTCTCAGCTCAGCCCGAACGTTCATCAGAATTTCTCCTAAATGATTTTCTCCTTTACCGTCTCCCCCATCCCCCCAAAAGGCATCTTTGTGAGAATGCTCTGTGAGACAAGCGTTACCCGTTCTCATTAACTGCTGCGCTAAAGGTGGATTTTGCAGAAACTTTTCTCTAACGATGAAAGCCATAACGGCCAACTTCATATCCTCCCAGTCACTTCTGACGAAATGTTCGTATTTTCGGCTTAAGGCGAATGCTTCATCGGGAGTGCTCGCGTGTTGAATTTTGCTTTGTAACTGCGCATCGAGGAACTTTTGGGCTTGATAATAATGTTCGCTGGTGGGCCAAGTTTGGGAGGATATATTGACTGGGGCATGGCAAAAATTGGAAAGAAAACCGTGGGGCTCATCGGGCTCATAAAAAAGGATTTGGTCAACCATACTCGCGCTCCTTGCTTTGTGGTCGCGATAATCAACAAAAAGCATATCGCTATTGATATATCTTTTAGTAACGCTAGGTAAGATTGTCAAACTTCTACATAGATGAAAATGAGTTTGGATCTAGAACTTTTTAGGTAAAAGAGAGGTGAATTAGAACGTTTGGATAAGAAAAATAAAGAGATGTGAGATGTTGTAGTAAGACGCAATGGCTAAAATGGAGCGAAAAATAAAAAGGGCAGCCCGACGACTACCCTATGGATTGCTATACCAAACTAGAGCAATCAGTGTATCAAGCCAAGCTCCCTTGCTTCTTCAATGGTCAATCCACTTTCACGGATTTCACGTAGCGCTTCAATGCGTCTTCTAGCTTCTGCTGATTTCACTGTTTTCTCAGGCTTCACAACGGCTTCTTCATCAGGTAATTCCCATTTGTGAGCGATGTTGGTCATCTCGTCATGGTCGATAGAATTAATGGACATATTTCCTCCGAACACACCATGTTTTCGATGCGTAATCTATAGCAAAACAGGAACGAGGTGGTAAGAAAAACAGTAGGGAAATGTGACCCCTCCCGCCCTTTCGTTAACTCCTTAATAGATCCATCATTTAAGTTTTGCCAAGGGGCAAATTTACGATTAAATTTGAGTAATTCCCCCTAAGAAAAGTGTGCTGATCCAGCTCTCAATTCTCGTCTTCCTTGACTTCATTAACAACGCCGGATACCACTTTTTATTTCGCCTAACTTTCGAGTCACTTCACTGATTCACCGCTTGCCACTTTCTAAAAATCATCACACCTGATAATGATAATGATTATCTTTTACATTGGTAAGGTATTTATATGGATGGTATTAACTTAAATCATGCATACCACAATAATCCGGTCATCCAGATCCGAGATTTATGCGTCGATTACATCACCGATAATGGTGATTTCAATGCGGTAAAATCCGTCAGCTTCGATATCGGCAAAGGAGAAGTATTTGGACTTGCTGGTGAATCGGGATGTGGCAAAAGCACGATCGCATTCTCGATCAATCGTCTCCATAAGCCGCCAGCGTTCATTTCTGGCGGTAAAATATTATTTGATGGCAAAGACATTCTTAGCCTCTCAGATTTTGAGCTAACCGCTCTGAGGTGGAGTGAAATCGCCATGGTGTTTCAAAGCGCGATGAACTCACTCAACCCTGTCTTAACGATCCAAGAGCAATTCGCAGACGTATTGCGTCATCACCAAGGACTCACCAACGCTCAAGCGAAAGATCGAGCAGAAAAACTATTGGACTTGGTCAATATTCCGCGAGAACGGTTAACGGAATACCCTCACCAATTTTCAGGTGGAATGCGTCAGCGCTTGGTGATTGCCATTGCTTTGTCTTTGAACCCTAAGCTGATCATTATGGATGAGCCCACAACCGCTTTAGATGTGGTGGTACAAAGGGAGATTTTACAACAAATCTATCAGCTTAGAGATGAATTTGGCTTCTCAGTACTCTTTATTACGCACGACTTGGCGCTGATGAGCCAATTGTGTGATCGCATTGCCATCATGCGGCATGGAGAAATCGTCGAAGTCAATCAGGCATACAAAATTCGCAATAATCCTCAACATCCCTACACACAAAAGCTATGGGCTTCTTTCCCAAACATCCACGACGTCCACAAACAACCAGAGCAACCAGGAGCGCAATCATGAATCAGCCTATCATCCAAATGAAAAACGTGATTAAAGAATTCAGAATAGGCGGTGGTTTAGCGAAAGAGGAAACCTTCCGTGCCCTCCAAGGCGTGAGCTTTGATCTGTATGCAGGAAAAACTCTGGCTTTGGTTGGAGAATCAGGCTGCGGTAAAAGTACGTGTGCTCGCTTGATCACTAAAGTCTATCCGGCAACAGAAGGCGAGATCCTTTTCAATGGCACTAATATCAATGAGATTACGTCACGCTCAGCGCTCCAAGAGTATCGCAGTAAAGTACAAATGGTGTTTCAAGATCCGTTTGGCTCACTCAATCCAACTCATACCATTCGCCATCATCTAACACGCCCTTTAAAGATTCATAAGCAAATCCAAAGCGAGCGTGACATTCCTGCCCGCTTGGAAGCGCTTTTAAAGCTGGTGGAACTACCTGAAGAGACATTAAATAAGTTTCCTCACGAGCTTAGTGGTGGACAACGTCAGCGAGTAAACTTAGCACGTGCTCTCGCCGTCGGTTCGCAAATCATTCTTGCGGATGAGCCAACATCGATGCTGGATGTCTCCATTCGCCTCGGGGTACTGAATCTAATGCAGCGCATGAAGCAAGAGCTAGGAATCGGCTTTTTGTACATTACTCATGATTTGGCGACCGCACACTACATCGCGGAAGAAACAGCTGTGATGTACAAAGGGCAAATCGTTGAATGGGGTGATACACACTCAATACTGAAGAATCCGCAGCACCCGTACACCAAACTATTGATTTCAGCCGTTCCCGATCCAGATCTTCCTTTTGGTAACTTAGTGAAAAGTGAGCCAAACTATTCGATAGATGCCGATGAAATTCGTAGTCGTAGCAGCATCATTGTCGACGAATTTGATCAAATAGGACCCAATCACTATGTAAAACAATGGACTGAGGCTGCGTAATGGAATTGAGGACTTGGCAAGATCAGATCGCCATGTGGTATGAACATCGGAAGCATGATCAAGTTGAAAACCTGGAAGCGATCTTATATCAAGCGCCCGACGGCGTGTTTGGCCCAGAACTGAACGAAGTTCAAAGCAAAGCGATTGCTTGCTGGCTAGACGGTTGTTTACGTGTGTTTCAACATGCTAGGTACCGAGATCCTAAAAAAGCGTATCAAACCTTGCTTTACACGAGCGTAAAGCTCGAGCAAGCGGCATGTCAGGTATCGACCGATATTCTGATCAAAGATTGGTGTTTAAAGCGACTTCAGCACCTTACCGTTTTAGCTTTAGAGTTTTGTAATCAGCAATGCGATCAAAATGAGTGGCAACAACAAGCACATAACCTGATCGAGTCGCATGTTGCTTTGATGCGATTTTTAAAATTGGAGATGTAGCTCAGTCTAATAAAATTGCGGGGTTATGGTACGAATAATAGAGGGCTGAAGTAGCCCTCTATTAAGGCGTAGATGCTGTTGGAGGCAGCTTCTACATTTTTCATGAAATCGTAGAAATCACTTCTACAAGACATATGATACCTCAAATACTATTACTTTTGTCAATAAAAAGTCAGGAGAATGAAATAATAAATAGTTTAAAACTCATTTCACACTCACTGATTGCACATATTAGGTTTATAATTAAAAAAACAGACTCATATCCACTAGTTTCATTACTAAATGATACAATCTCATTCAGTAATGAATTTATTTTTCTAAAAAGCCTAATAGTTCGCCTACAAAGTACAAAGATCCTCTAAGATAGGGGCTTATTGAAAAGGAAGTATAATAATTACAAGCTAGCTAAGTTTTTTAAATTATCATTTTATTTACAGTATAGAAGGTCAATTTCCATTCTCTAATAGTCTTCAATAACATTTTTAGTTTTACAGGCCTAAGCTTTCATTTGTATAACTCGAATCAACGATATATAAATATCGATATAGACAAGATTATGTGTTTTCATCCACCTTAGACTCGTTTACATGAAAAGTGAAATTATTATGTGTGATTATCACATACTTTTTAGGTTAATTCTTATTTTTAGGAGCATTAAAAATTCAATCATATAAAGATAACCAATACCAACTCTTAATATTTTCTGTTTATTTTTGTAATAAAAATCATTTTATCTAACTAAAACATACTTAGCCACATTGATATATTTATACTAATAGCTATATTTTTAAGAGATTTATTATCCACTATTTGATAGTAAGCTTCACCTTAAGTTATAAGTTTACTTTTAGAAGGTGCAACGAGTATTTATTGGCTATTTTCGTTCTATTTTTCACTTAACTCATTTGAAGTAATAATCTTATTTTTTATTAAATAAATATTATAGATTACAAAAAGTTTTATATACAATAGCAAAAGTTGGTTTTTGTTTTAATTGGAAATGCAGAAATAAAAAAAGCGAGTTTCCTGAGGAGAAACTCGCGAAGTCTATTCAGAATGAATGTAACAATATGAGCCAATCTATTAATCATCAGAAAGGACAAAAGGTTGTCTATTCGTGATAAATAATAGTCTCAAGCTTGGCTCCTAATGTCAGTGATTTGTTAGAGTTAAGTCTGTTTTTTATCATCGAAAGACATTGTTACATTTCAAATCAATACGCCACGCCTATTGCTTGATACACATCAAGCAACGCTTTTAAATCGCCATTTCATCCAGAGCGCGGAATACCATTTCATCCATGTGGCCATCGAAGATTTGACGGCACACCTTCCGACGTACCGCTAATCCAGCAATCAAGCGCTCAATGGTAAGATGCTTAATATCATTTTGAGTGTTAAACAGCTCGACGGTTTTGCTTAATGTCTCATAAGGAATTGGCTCATCCCCTACCCTTAGCCAATCAAGCTTCTCTATGTAATCAGAACACTCTTCTTTGATTGAGGCATATGAGTGCCCTGTCATCGCAGATAAAGCCGTTATACTGCGTTCTAGAGCCTCTGGTGAGGTATATTTAGATAAAGTAATGGTGATCTCGTCTGCATTGATCTCTACCAGGTGTTTTCTTTGCTTCACGCGGCGGCCTAAATTCCCTCTTGGAGATGGCGCTTTGCGTTGGATAGGCTCAAATTCGCCGTCTATGATGCCTGAGAGCTCTTCAAGCTGTTGTCGGGTAACCATCTCATTACGAAGTGGGTTTGGCAGCGTAGGCGCCATGTTACGCTTTCCTGCGTTGGTTGTTCGCGCACGTGAATAACGTAAGACTTCTTCCACATCGCATTTAATATCGATCTGGTAGTCCATAACTTTGTCATTCTCGATCACAGTTTCGATCGTCAGGTGATAACCCCACAAATTAACGACAAACAGCTCATCCGTTCCCTTACCATCCGATAAACGCTTCAGCTCTCGGATCAAATCCATCGAGAATCGTCGCCATTCGATGTTACGTGCCAGCTTCTGGTTTAATTCACTCAGCAGCATGCAGTCAGTATGACGACGCACCATGCGGCTACGAAAGAAAGAATACAGTTGGAATACCAAAGTATGTTGCTTCAAGATCTCTGGTGGGAACAAGAAGAAATAATCACGCGTTAATAGTTCTTCATAAAACGAAGGCTCCCAAACCAAAATGTACAAGTTTGGCTTGATACGAATTTCACCATCGCTTCCCTCTATAGGCGCTTCTTCAGACGCAGTGATGGTTCGAGCAAGAAAACGAAAACGATCACTTTTGAATCCTTCTGGCATGTTTTCACTTAGCCAACGACCAGTAAGTTCATGCAGCTGGAAATCGGTAAACTCAATACGATCAATACTGTCGCGAATAGAATCACGTGCTGGACCACTGTCTTTTTTGCCTCGAAGCGACAAAATATCAGTAATGTATAACGGCGTCTTGTTCGGCACGTGTGCTGCGTCGAGTTGATACTGATCTTTGTGATGATCATGGTATTGCACGGTCAACGTGAACAGAGCAAATAAGGTCATCAGATCATCCACAGTCATGATATTTTTGGATGATCGCGTTTCAATAACCGCTTTGGTACCAGAGATCGACACCATGGATTTCTGATAACTTTTTCGAGTTCTTGGTGGTGCAAGTGCTTGGTCAATGATCCCAGCCCAATTCGTTGGAGATACGACAAATTGATCGGTTTCATCTTTCATCGTTGGAGGGGTATTCAACCCATGTTCATTCAACAAACGCTTGTTCACTTGGGTTTGAGCCAATGCTTTTGAACGTTTTTGCTTTTCGTTTTGGCGTACTTTGTCTGTAACAAGACTTGTTGCACCCAACACTGAAATAAGCTGATTAGGATTAACAAACTTATGTAACATCGTCTTACCAGCAAGTCCTTCTTCAAACCGCACTGGAGTTTGAGTAAACAAACCAATGTTTACTGCTGCACGTAAGCGTTGTTGCAGAGCTGCACGAGTGAGTTGTCCGTCCGTTGCTTCCACAATCTCTGTGGTTGAAACCAATCCATCTTTGCTGCTGAAACCTCGCAATGAGATCAGATTAAGCAACTCTAAGATGCTTTTGGTCACCCCTTTGAAATGTTGGTACTGCTCTACCCAATCTGCAGAGGATTCATGTACCTCAAAAAGATGGCCATCCTTATGGCTTCTAGGTGCTTTAATCAGAATTTTTTCATCAGCCGTCATTTTAGATCCAGATCACACTAGCCGTAGTTGTGCTATGGTTCCGAAGAATAAAGAAAAACAGATCATAAATAAAGAAAAAAGATTGTTTTTTAAATAACTGATCTTTTTGATTAATCTGATCTTAATTGATTATATGATCTAATGATCTGGCTATCGTTTTCCCGCTAAGTGCATGTTCTATAAAGTGATTATTTTCATGCATGTCGGAACTATGATCATGTTAATTCTGAAACTATGATCAACAATAGCCTGAAAGCATGATCACATTTGCTCGTAAGCATGATCATTAAGTTTATGAAAAGATGATCAAAAGAGTCTTGAAACGATGATCATGATGTTTTTACAGGTTATCCACAGATGCTGTGTTTAATAATGATCTTAATGAGGATTTTATTGAGCATTGTCGATGTTATTGATACTCGGATCGATGATCAAGAGCTGAGATAGCTATCGTTCTGGAGACAATATTGATGATAAATTACTCATGTGATGAAAATGCATCCAAGTAGCTCTTATTCCGCAGTAAAACCTAGTTTCGGGCTATTCTTAGGAAGCATGATCATGAGAGTAAGATTTATCATAGTCACTTGAACAATTTCATTGTTCCGGCTTCTCTATCCACTAATTTCTTCTCCATCCCCCATTCTGACTGCATTCAACCGTAAATTAGAGACAAAAACTCATGCTTCCGAGAGATTCTATAGCTTGATCATATTTCCGATTGATGGATCTTATTTAATCCGCGAGTTTACACCCTCATCTACTCTATTTTTCCATGATCATGCTTTCGTATTTGTGTTTTATCATGGAAGCATGATCATAAGCATACCTTGATCATACTTCCATAAGAGCATCACTTGAACAGCCCTTTTTGGCTCGGATACATGATCAAGGTTGTTATTAGCGTTCATGTTGAAAGATTGCTTTCTATTTTTTGTTTAAATTAGGTTGGCCTAACACAATCCGTAATTTAGCTTAATAATATAATCGTTCCGGTAGAAAATTGATTTACATTGTAAATGAGTGACAGTGTAACACTTTTATTTTTAAGTTTAAGGTGTCCATTTATTCGAAGATTATTTAATTAAAAATAGTTATGTTTTTTACCATAAATCATAAAAGCGTCGATTTGAGTGTTTTTTTATGTGATGGTTATTCAAAATGTTCGTGCACCTTTTTGTTGTTTTTGGTCTTTACTGCTGTACAATTGCAAGCATAAATCCTTCCAACGGAATTTGGCATGAAAAGAGAAAAAACGATTGAAAACCTTCTTGAGTTGGCGGAGCTGACTCAGCAGGTTCAAGCTGACCGTATTGAAATTGTTTTAGAAGAGCGAAGCGATAACTACTTCCCACCAATGTCTAAGGCGATGATGGAAACCCGTTCAGGTTTAACTCGTCGTAAGCTCGATGACGCGATTGGTAAGATGGAAGCCGCTGGCCATCAATTTACTAAAAATAACGCGAATCATTATTCAATTACGTTAGAAGAAGCACATATGCTTATGGATGCGGCTGAAGTGCCTAAATTTCATGAGCGTAAGAAGAATTCAGGTAACAAACCTTGGATTATTAACGTGCAGAACCAGAAGGGTGGTACAGGTAAATCAATGACAGCGGTCCATTTAGCGGCATGTTTAGCGCTAAATTTGGATAAACGCTACCGTATTTGTTTAATCGACTTAGACCCACAAGGCTCGCTACGTTTATTCCTCAACCCACAAATCAGCATGGCAGAGCATGACAATATCTATTCTGCTGTAGACATTATGTTGGGTAATGTGCCTGATGGTGTAGAAATTGACAGTGAATTTTTGCGTAAAAACGTATTGCTGCCAACGCAATACCCGAACTTAAAGTCGATTTCAGCGTTTCCAGAAGACGCAATGTTTAATGCTGAAGCATGGCAAACGCTATCTGAAGACCCATCACTCGATATCGTTCGTCTGCTAAAAGAGCAACTGATTGATAAAATTGCTGATGACTTCGATATCATCATGATTGATACCGGCCCACACGTTGACCCACTAGTATGGAATGCGATGTATGCATCAAATGCGTTGTTAATCCCTTGTGCGGCTAAGCGTCTGGACTGGGCTTCAACAGTAAACTTCTTCCAGCATTTGCCTACGGTATATGAAATGTTTCCGGAAGACTGGAATGGTCTTGAGTTTGTTCGCTTGATGCCAACCATGTTTGAGGACGACAATAAGAAGCAAGTTTCTGTTTTAACTGAAATGAACTATCTTCTAGGTGACCAAGTTATGATGGCTACTATCCCTCGTAGCCGTGCGTTTGAAACCTGTGCCGATACCTACAGCACAGTATTTGATCTGACAGTAAGCGATTTTGAAGGCGGTAAGAAGACGCTAGCCACCGCACAAGATGCTGTTCATAAAAGCGCACTGGAATTAGAGCGTGTGCTGCATTCTAATTGGCCGTCATTGAATCAGGGGTAATAAGTAAATGGCTTTGAAAACGTCTGAATTAAACGCGAAATTATTTGGCAAAACGAATAAACGTCGTGTTGTGACTCCACAAGAGGCGCAAACCGCGGCAAAAGAAAAAGCTCAAACGATTGAGCTAGCTGTCGCAGGTGAAAACATTGTTCAGTTTGAACTTGTTCGTATTCCTGCAGAGAAAGTCGCGACAGAAACAACGGTGTTTGTTGATAACGCTCGTGAGCAATCGTTCTTAAACGAACATGCTTTATCTGATGTTTTAGTCACGCTCAAAGAGCGTGGCCAACAATATCCTGCTGTGGGTCGTCGCACTGACGATGGCAAAATTGAAGTGCTAGACGGTAGCCGTCGTCGCATGTCTTGTATCCTCGCTGAACAAGATTTTTTGGTTTATGTTGCTGATAACATCAATACTGACCATGCAAAGTTTTTGTCTGATGTGGCAAATGCTCACAAGCCGCTCTCTTTGTACGAAAAAGGTAAAGAGATGCAGGCTAAACTAGATAGTGGTGAAGCTGAAGATCAGAAAGCATTGGCGAAAATGTTCCAGTGTAGTGAAGCGTTAGTAAGTGGCGCTTTAAAAGCGGCGGCATTACCGTTAGAACTGCTTCAAGCGTATCCCAATGTCGGCGATCTTGGTCGTCCAACTATTGTGAAACTGCACAAACAGTTTTCAACGTTGACGCCAGAGCAGCAGCAAGAGCTGTTAGATAAGTGTCGCTCTAGCGAAGGCTTTTTATGGCAGCGAAGCACAGCTCAAGGCGTTGCTCGTCTGACAAAAGAAGTCACGGAAAGCATCGAAAACTGGATTGCTGAGCTTGCACCAGCAAAACCTGGCAAGAAGACCGAAAAAGTCGACTTAGTAAAAGGTCGAGCAAGCTACAGCCGAAAAGGTAGCAGTCTGGCGTTGAACTTGAAGAAAGTTGACGACAGCTTGATGGAAGAGATTCTTGCCTTTGTGCAAAACAAGCTGCAATAACAAAAGATGATTGAATCAACCGCCTCCGGGCGGTTTTTTTATATCTGAGAAGCGTCAAATTAAAGATGTGATACCATTGCGTCAGTTCAACGTTGGATAGACAAAATGCAGACACAATCTGATTTCCTTTCATCACTTCAACAACAAGCTCACCAATCTTTCCAAAGATTCGGCATCGTCATTCAAGGCGAGTCTTCTTGGCAAGATGCGTTGGTGTCAGAGTTCCATAAAACACAGATGTATCAACGTTGGTTTTGTGTCGGCGATTTTGGTTTGGAAAACGCATACAGTGTTTCGCCTAAACAAGGGCACATGTTGTTAGGCAGAGAGTGTGACGTTCTATTGTTTGATGCTCGAAATGGTTTTGACGCAAATAGCTTTACCGCCGCGCTTGGTTCATTGGTTGGCGGTGGTCTTCTTATTGTCATTACTGAGTCGCGACAACCTACGAATTTTGCTCAGCAATGGATGCACAAACAATGGGAGAAGCTCGTTGTTATTGAGCAAGACAAAGCATTGCCAACGGCTCCAGACATCAAGCAAGCAGAAAAAGAAAGCCACTACACGGAACAAGAACATGCCATTTCTCTAATTGAAAAGGTGGTAACTGGACATCGAAAGCGACCGTTAGTTTTGACCGCTGATCGTGGGCGCGGAAAAACAAGTGCCCTCGGCATTGCGTGTGCGAACTTATTACAGCAGAAGCCACTTAGAATCTTAATTACGGCACCATCTATAAAAGCTGTTGAGCCTGTTTACCAACATGCTTTGCGGTTACTTCCTAATGCGCAGCGTATTAGGAAGGACAGATTAGAATCAGGGCAGGGAGCCATTCAATTCATTGCTCCTGACGAACTTCTATCGAGCCGACCTGAATGTGATTTGTTACTTGTCGATGAAGCGGCTGCAATTCCAGTTCCTATGCTTAAAAGCATTACCGAACATTATCATCGACTCGTTTTTTCTACGACTATTCACGGTTATGAAGGTTGTGGCCGGGGCTTTACGATTAAATTTGTTGATTGGCTTCAGAAACAGCGTTCGGGAATGAAAACATGGCACATGACACAGCCCATCCGCTGGAGCATGAATGATGCGCTCGAATCATGGCTCTATGACGCGTTTTTGTTGGATGCGGAATTAACGCACCATCAACTTAACCAGGTCGACTCAATTCCCCTTTCTAAAGCCGATAAGAACGATTTGATATCGCAGCCTAGTTTGCTACGTGAGTGCTTCGCTCTTTTGGTTAATGCTCATTATCAGACCTCGCCGAATGATTTGATTCACCTTTTGCAAGACGACAACAGTCAGCTCTATTTTGCTAAGCAAGATAATGTGGTTGTGGGGGTAATATTAGCGGTCGAAGAGGGTGGGCTTGACGCCGAATTGGTTGAAGAAATTCAGCTTGGTAAGCGTCGTCCTAAAGGACACTTAGCCCCAGTTACGATTGCAAACCACCTAGGATTTCCGAATGTCGCGAAGTTATCGACGCTGCGAGTCATGAGAATTGCTGTTAATCCGGCATTGCAAGGAAGAGGCATCGGTCAAAAAATGCTGCAGAAACTTGAGCAAATGGCTGCTAAACACATTGCTTACTTATCCACGAGTTTCGGTGCGACTGAAGAATTGGTCCATTTTTGGCGACAATCGAACTTCCGTACAATTCGCTTAGGGTCAATGCGCGATGCTGCTAGCGGTTGTTATTCAGTCTTAATGGTCAAACCTTGTGATTCCCAACAGACGGCTTGGGTCGACCAATCTCAGGTGCTATTTGAAGAAATGTTGTCTAACAATGTGGCTGACGTCTATCCAAAATTGGAAGCCTCTATTTTTCGATCTCTATTACCGCAACCTTTGGGCATGAGTCCACTTCATCCCGCCAAGCTATTACTAATTGAATGTTATGCTGATGGTGGTAACAGTTATGAGTCCGTGTCTATCTGGCTTCAGCAGTGGTTACTTCATTTTGGATTAAATTTCGTTTCCGACTTGATGATCAGTAGGCTTTTTCTTAACCGTAGTTGGACTGAATGTGCTCAGCAATTTGGGCTACCTGGAAGAAAGCAAGTTGAGCAGCAGCTAAGGGACGAAGTAAAGCACATTTGGAACGATTTACACTGTAAACAATAAGGTGAGATTTACACTGTAAATGAAATTATTAGGAGCTGATTTTACACTGTAAATCCAGCTCCTTTTTATTTCAGTGTGTATTTTGATTGAGCTTTAGGTTAAATCGAAATGCTCTCTTAATATCTGTTTAACCGTTATTGATGGATTACTTTCTTTAGTGACGTGAGCCTTATAATAAGAAATGCGAGGTTTGTTCAGAAAACGGATTTGGGTAGACTGAAAGTGTTGATGGGAAGCAAAGTGGTAAGGGTATGTGGAAGCTGTGTCTTGAGTTATCTGAAGATAAGACCAAGGTGATAGCCCGTCTTCCGGGAGAAGTGGACCTCGGTGGTGAGCTAAATCAAAATGAATTAAACGAGCAGCTCGTCGCAATGAACGCAGAAAAGCTGTTTGTTGTAGAGGGGGAAGTCGTTAGATTCATTAACTGCGCCAAAGAACGTAAAGCCGAAGCTTACGAAGGCATCGTCATTGCAGAAAAACGCAACGCACAAGTTGAGGTCGAATTGTCGAATAATGACATGCTCGCCAGTATGAACGTTGTCGGTGCGTACGGAGGCCGAGGTTTACGTGGCCCCGAGATTGTTCAAGCTCTTGCTCAAGCGCGAGTTTCGAAAGGCATCAACAAACTGGCTTTGAAGAAAGTGTTGGTTGTCAGCACTCAGCTCAAACCTGGCGAAACTTTTTCTCAACCTGTAGCGGTTGGTAAGCAACCTATCAAAGGCAAAGACGCTCTTTTTACTCCTCTCGTTAAAGACATCACCAAACGCATCCTCAAACCCAAAGACGGCCAATCTGCTAGCGACAAAATTGATTTACGTAACCTCGGTGAAACTATCGCGGTTGACGTAGGCGATGAGGTGATGCGCCGCACGCCTGCGACCAAAGGTACGCCAGGTTTTACTGTTCAAGGGCGAGTGATTCCTCCACAAGCCGGGAAAGACAGCCCAATGAAGCCAGGCAAGGGCACCGAGATAAGCAAGCACGACCCAAACCTATTGATCGCATCGGTGTCCGGTACGCCTCTGATTAAAGACAAAACCATTGAAGTTGATAACGCACTCTGTCTCAATAGCGTTGGCGTGAATACAGGTCACGTGAAATTCAAAGGGAATGTGATTATCGGTGGCAACATTGAATCCGGAATGATTGTTAAAGCGACGGGCTCTATTACTGTAGGCGGCTTCATTGAATCGGCTGACGTACAAGCGCAAGACGACATTCAAGTTGGTAAAGGTATCATTGGCCACACCGTGAGTGATGGCCAGCCAAAGAGTTGTCACGTCAAAGCCAAAGGTTCGATTCGTGCCAGCTACGCCCAATATTGTGATTTGCAAGCCGGAGAAGATATTGAGTTGGCGGTGCACAGCATGAATAACGATATTGTTTGTGGGCGCAATCTGACGGTGCTGGATGCGAACGGTAGGAACGGCACGCTCAGCGGCGGAGATGCAAAAGTCGGTGACAAAGTGGTGTGTTTACAATTGGGCGTAGAAGGCGACACCGCCACTAAGGTAGAAGCGTTCGCGCGATATTCTGCATTTAAGGAGCGATTAGCAGAGCTCAAAGATCAATACAAACGTGCTCAAGAAGGAACGATGGATGTGATTCGTAAAGAGCTCGAATTTAAGAAACGTCCTAAAGCCGAACGTACCGACGAAGAACAAGCTCAGATTGATGTGATGAAAACACAAAACAACGAGCAGCTTGAAGCGATAAAGCAAAAGCTAGAACAAACGGAACATGACTTTGAAGTCGCGTTAGAAGAAAATATTGTCGAAGCCAAAGAGCGTGTCTTCACTCGCGTGACGGTGCAGTTTGGCGATGAGCAAGTAACGACAAAGCGCACTCATGGCGGTTGTTCGTTCCGTTTCAATCAATACGAAATTAAAGTCTCGGCGAACTTGGAAGAAGAGGACGTCGCTGCGGTTTAAGCTTTCTTACTCACTGAGCCCACACGTCGCAACAAGATGTGTGGGCTTTTTTATCTACAAATCGACAATGTGCTCTTGATAGTAGTCCGCAAGCGCACCGACTTGGTTGCTACACATTACTTTCATTGCTTGTTTAATGTGTTCTATTGGCCAGTTCCACCATTGGATATTGAGTAGAGTTTCAATCTCTTTATCGCTAAATCGTTGACGTACGACTTGGTTGTTTCCAACCACCACCGAATAAGGTTGCACGTCTTTCGTCACTATGGCGCGTGCTCCGATGACGGCTCCATCGCCGATGTTTAATCCGGGCATGATCATCGCCTCGCTGCCAATCCAAATATCGTTCCCCACCACCGTGTCTCCGGCACGCTCGAAACCGTCTTGTACGCCTTCTCCAAATTCTTCAGGAGAGAAGGGGAAGGTCGAAATCCAGTCAATGCGATGACCTTGATTTCCTGCCATCATAAAGGTGGCTCCAGAAGCGATGGAACAAAACTTGCCAATGATTAATTTGTCGATGCTATCGGGTTCTCTACTTTGCCATTCTTGAAGTGTGACGGGGTCACCCAACAAGTAGCGTACTGCTTGCTCTTCGAAGCTTTTTTGATGATAGAAGCCCGAGTAATAGCTGTAATCGCCAACGATGATATTGGGATTAGTGATGTGATCTTTAATGACTTGACCTTTTAACCACGTGTCGAAAACACTCATAACTCATCCTTTCAAATTTAGGTTGTACAGAGTTTAGAGGCTTTCTATTATTTCCAGTAGTTTGATTTTAGAGATTCAGAATTACTGTATGGAAATAAAATGGCTCAGCTACGTACCACTTTACGTCGCTTTGTGCGAGGAGCGAAGTATTGCTGGCGCAGCAAAGCGCCTGAATTGTTCGAATGCGCATGTAAGTCGGCAACTTAAACAGCTTGAAGACATATTGTCGGTGCAGCTTATTCAGCGAACTACGCGCCAGTTTAATTTGACCTACGATGGTTTGCGGTTTTATCAGCAGGTAAAGCAACTGCTCGAAGGCGCTGAGCAGATCAATGAGCAAGTCATGGCAAACGAGATCGTATCGGGAAAATTGAGAATAGCGGCGTCTGCTTCTTTCGGAGCCGCGTTACTCAGCCAAACATTGATCGAGTTTCGATTGCAACATCCACAAGTGAGCGTCGAAGTGATCTTCACAGAGACACCTCTCGACTTGATTGAGGCTGGGTTTGATATCGCATTCTACTTTACCGATAATCCTCCAGAGGGATACGTCGGCCATCAGCTACGCACTTTACACTGTAAACCAATCGCTCATCGCTCGTATTTAGCTGATAAACCAAATGTAAGTACGCCAGAGGAGCTTGGCGACTTGGAGCACATCCTTTATAAAAGTCGCGACTTGGTGTTAGATAAATGGACGTTTACGCATAAGCAAACTCAGCAGCAGTGCAGCATTGAGTTAGAAAGTACGCTGAGTTTTAATCTTGTCCAGTCCATGTTGGATGCTACTTTGGCTGGCTGTGGTGTTGCCATGTTAGATGAATTTGCACTGGCTAAACTCGACCCTGCACAAAAAGAACAACTCGTGAGTTTGCTGCCAGAATGGCAAACGGATGCGATTTTGCCGCTTTATCTGCTTTACCCAAAACGTGAGCACTTACCAAGAAGAACGCGAGCGTTCATTGATCACTTTAGGAACATATACTCTGTCGGCGAATAGCGACAATTGAGGAAGTAAAGGAATGCGAAAACACTGTATTGCGATTGGTGGTGGTGGCTGGATGATGGGAGAGCATCCGAGTCCGCTCGATCAATACATTTTGTCTTTGTCTGGTAAGGAGAATCCAAACATTTGTTTTCTACCGACAGCCACGGGAGACGCTGATGAAGTTATTGAACGTTTTTACGATGCGAAGCTTAGTGAAAACGTGACCCATTTTCCGCTGTTTAAGTTTGAAGCTGGTTGGAAAGAAACGCTATTTGAACAAGACATCATTTACGTCGGTGGCGGTAATACGCGTTCGATGTTGGCCATTTGGCGCGAATGGGGAATCGATAGAATACTCAAGCAGTGCTATGAACAAGGCATCATCATTTGTGGCATGAGCGCTGGTGCAATTTGTTGGTTTGAGTTTGCGGTGACAGACAGTGATCCCGAAGCATACCAAGTTATGCGTTGTCTTGGATTAATTGACGGTTTGGCTGCGGCGCATTTTTCCCATGTAGGTGAGAAGTTTGAGGTTTTCCAAGCCTTTGCTCGTTCTCAACCGAGCATCACTTGTTATGGCATTCACGATTATGCGGCATTGCACTTTGTAGATGGAAAATTGTTAGCTACTGTCACCAGCTTTCCTGATGCAGGCGTGTTGGTCAAAACAGGTAACGAAGAAAACATATTGCGAGGGTGAGCTTCTTCAAATCAGCATTAAAGGCAATAACTACTGACCGGACATAGAAGAAGCTCATGGATTCAGCTAACTTACATTAAGTATCGTGCTTACAGCTCGTAACGCAGACCTAAGTGGTAGTAGCTTTCGTCTGCGTGCGCACCGCCAAACGAGACTTCTTGTCCATTGCTGTAGCCACGCGAGCCGTTACGATCAACGTAGTTTGTGTAGATAGAAGAACGAGGCGTCAGTTTGTATTGCACTTCTAGCGTTGTATCTTTCAGCTCTAGCTCGTCACCATCACTGTTTTCTAAAGAACGATAACCAGCACGCAGTACCCATTTGTCATTTACACTGTAAACCGCCGTTAGTTCCATCACTTTGTCGGTACTGGTTTGTGAGTAATAACCCTCTAGTTCATCTTCCGAGTACAACGCACCCAACATCAAATCTCCTAGGTAGTAACGTGTACCTGCGCCCCAGAATGTGTAATCGGTGTCGTTGCTTTCACGTGCATCACCTTTATTTTTCTGCATCGCCACCACTGGTGCCAAGGTACCCAAATTCCCCATGTCTAGGGTATAACGCAGTGCAGCGTTGTAACCGTAGTCGAGCTCAGAAGTGTTATTTCCTAAAATGTACGCGACAGAAAAGTCGAAATTACCTAGGCTGTTTTGATATTGCAGCGTGCCATCTTGACGGAAAACTTGCGTCGCGGTTTTGTCTACTTTATTCGCTTGGCGCGCCATAGAAACATCGGAAGAGGCGAACACATCACCAATATCGGTAAACATAATCAACCCAGAAGCCACGCGACCACCAGTAATGCGACCATAATCTTTCGCATCAATACCCGCCCATACATAACGTGCGGTCAGAGACGGTTTGTCGTTTACTTGGTTTGCGTATTCAGCGGCACCCACTTGGTATTGCGCTTGGCCGATGATCGACGCGTACTCGTTGATGGTTTGTGAACCGTTTAAACCAATACGGCCATCAAACTCGCCATTTGCATCGCCGTGCTCATCATTTTTACTGGTGACATTGAAACCAAGACGAGAGTAAATATTTAAAACTGACCCATCTTCCGCTTGATACAGCTGTGCTGCCATTGCGTTTGATGCCATCAATGTAGGGAGAAGTAGAGTCAAAATGTGCTTTTTCATGATTAACGACCTTTCATTTCTATTGTTTTAGGTACGACAAAGCCCCTTCCGAGTAACGGAATAAGAAAAATTGTCGTGAAGTAGAGAGAGGGTGCGCCCTTGTTTGCCAAGGGCGCGAGCTAGTCCATTCCTATAGGGGAAGAATGATTTAGCTTAAATCGACGTCTTTGCAGCCAAAGAAGTAAGTCGCGAGGAAGCCGACGATGTAAGAGATAAGCAGGCCAGCAACAAACACCATCATGCCCGGGAAGATGCCATTTTCTGATGTCATGAGAGGAATCGCCACGATACCGGACGGGCCAAACACCGTATTAAGACCAACTGGTAAGCCAAGGTAAGAAACTAAACCGATAAAGAAGCCGCCCGCAGCGCCGCCAATACAAGCGGTAACGAATGGTTTTACGCGTGGTAATGTCACGCCGTAAATCAATGGTTCGCCAATGCCTAGAAGGCCAGGAATAATAGCGCCTTTAACTTGAGTGCGCAGTAGAGCGTCTTTTTTGGCTTTGAAATACAGCGCCATTGACGCGCCAACCTGACCGCCACCAGCCATCGCCAGGATAGGGAATAGCGAGTTAAAGCCCTGTGCTTCCATCAATGCAAAGTACACTGGAACAAAACCCTGGTGGATGCCAAATACCACAGAAATTAAGAACAAACCTGCCAAGATTGCAGCGCCTAATGGGTTATCGTTCAAGTTGAGGAACAACCAAGACATCCCTTTAAACAGCTCGCCGCCGATTGGCATGATGATCAAGAAGGTTACCGCACCCATGATCAACAGAGTGATAACGGACGTTAAGATCATGTCCAGATCATCTGGCATGTATTGACGAACCTTACGCTCGACTTGCGCACCGATGATCGCCGCCAAAAGTACGCCGATAATGTTGCCGCGCGGATCAATCGCAAAGCCGAAAAACTCGTTCATGCCAGAATAAATGCCGGATGTAGCCTCTGGGTTGTAACCCAGCACAAACAAAGAGGCGAGAATGGCACCATTAACACCAGAGCCGCCAAACGCTTGCTGCGCGTTGTAACCAATCAGAATACTTAAGAAAGCAAACAGACCCTTACCAAAGACTTTCATGTAGGCGATCAAATCCAACATAAACTGGCTTGGTGTCTGGTCGAGAACAAACATCTGTTCCAATAACGTCGCAAAACCTAGCAACAAACCAGCGGCAATAAAACCAGGGATCAACGGCGTAAAGATGGTGGCAAACTTGCTTAAAAAACGCTGAACCGCACTGGTTTGTTTGCTCTTCATCTGCTTTTTTTGCTCGGCAGCGACGGCAGAAAGATCTTGTTGCGGCATATCTGGTTCTTCACTGTCACCAGAGGTTAAGCTGTCGATCAATTGATTCATCATCTCAGCCGCTTGTTGAGCTTTTCCGGGACCGAGAATGATCTGAAACTGCTCATCGCTTTCCACCACACCCATTACGCCGGGAATTTGCTTGATAACAGACTGGTCAGCCAAGCCATTGTTGGCGAGCGATAAACGCAAACGCGTCATACAGTTACCACATTTGCTTACGTTGCTGCTGCCACCCACTGCGGACAGCAACTGCGATACTGTGTTTGAAGTTATTTTTGCCATAGGGTCTATCCTTCAGAACTCGGATTATTTAGTTATTATTTAGTGCTGCGCGAATAAAACCGTTGTGCGCGGCGAGGCGTGATTTGGCTTGTTCGGCATCCAAATCGGCCAAAATCATTAAGATGGCAGTTTTGCAGTGGCGAGCGCAGGCATTTAATGCTCGCTCTGCTTCTTCTTTTGATGCGCCAGTTGCTTCTACAACAATGTTGGTTTGGCGTTGGATGAGCTTGGCGTTAGTGGCCTCTACATCCACCATTAAGTTACCAAATACCTTACCGCTACGAATCATTGCGCCTGTCGTGAGCATGTTTAACACCAGTTTTTGTGCGGTGCCGGCTTTCATGCGAGAAGATCCAGTAACGACCTCTGCGCCAACAATCGGCAGAATCGCGATGTCGGCCGCTTTTGCCATGGCACATTCTGGATTACAGGCGATAGATGCGGTCGTAGCTCCGATGGATTTGGCGTACTCCAAACCACCTAGCACATAAGGCGTGCGGCCACTTGCAGCTATGCCTACAACCACGTCATGTTTGGTGAGGTGAAGCGCTTTTAAGTCGTCTTGACCCATTTTCACGTCGTCTTCTGCGTTTTCTACCGCTTTCAAAATCGCTTGGTGTCCACCAGCAATTAAGCCAATCACCATGTCTGGATGCGTGCCGTAGGTAGGAGGACACTCGCTCGCATCAAGAATCCCTAAGCGTCCTGATGTGCCAGCTCCCATGTAAACCAAACGGCCACCATTGGCGAACGCTTGAGTAATTGCATCAACCGTCTTTGCAATTTGTGGTAGCACTGCTTTGACCGCGAGCGCGACTTTTTGATCCTCTTCATTAATGACTTGCAGCATCTCGATGGTCGAAAGCGTATCAATCTCTGCACTGGCTGGATTACGGCTTTCTGTCACCAATCGGCTTAAATCAATTTTCATGTTTTACACTCTTCGTAATGTTCAATCTGAGGGCGATTCTATGGAATAAAATATTCTGTTTTGGTGATAAAAATCACACTTGAGGTTATTCTTTGTGCAGGAGAAATTTGGAATAATGAGAGAAAATATACGTCCATTACATCCGGTATAAACTGGCTTGGTTAGAATAATCATGGGGTTAAATCAAACTCCAATTATTTTTGTTTTGGAATAATTTATTTAAATTTTTTGAGGTTTTTGTTGTGTCAGTTATCAATAAGATAGTCGCGAGGCGTACTCAGCTTTCGCAAAGTGGTCGTTTGGTCGGCGATTGGATTGTTGAAAACGCAGAAAAGGCGGCGCAGCTCACCAGCCAAGAACTTGCGGCGCAAGTAAAAGTGAGTCAATCGAGCATTGTGAAATTTACTCAGCGTATTGGCTTTAAAGGCTACAGCGAGTTTAAGTTAGCTCTGAATGAAGAGATTGGCCGTAAGCATGCGATGCAGTCGACACCGTTGCACAGTGATATTTTGGCAGATGATCCCATCGCGGTTATTTCGCAGAAACTGGTGAAAGCAAAAACAGATGCTATGTTTCAAACCACCAATGCGCTGTCTTATGAAGCTTGTCACCAAGCGGTGAAATGGTTGAGCGAAGCGCGTCGAGTGCAAGTGGTCGGGATTGGGGGCTCAGCCCTGACCGCGAAGGATTTAAGCTTTAAACTGCTTAAACTCGGTATTACGGCGCTTTCCGAACAAGACAGCCACGTGCAGATTGCTGTTGCTCGTACCCTCTCTTCAGAAGATGTGCAGATAGCGATTTCGTATTCGGGCGAACGCAAAGAAATTCTCGTCGCGGCAGAAGCGGCAAAAGAGCAGGGCGCGAAGGTGATTGCGTTATCTGCTCCTGGGAGAAGTCGCTTGCGCGGTATTGCCGATGTTACGTTTGATACGATTGCAAATGAAACGGAACATCGCAGCTCATCCATTGCTTCGCGTACCGCGCAAAACGTGATCACCGATTTGCTGTTTATCATCTTGGTTCAGCAAAGAGACGAAAGTGCACGTCAGTTGATCAGCGATATCAGTACCGATATCAAGCAGATCCTCACATGAGCGCTTAACCAACAGCGAACTAAAGATCCGGATCGTGCATCAGTAAAGCAATAAAAGCGGATAGATGCTTTTCAATGGTGAGATCGGCAGAAATTGCCGGTAACTCCAACGTGATGCAAGGTAAATCACGTTCACTACACCAAGTGCCGAATGAGCCGGGTGTTTCGTAGTCGACATCGTCCACGATTGGCAGCTGAAACTGCTCGCCGAGCCATTTGGCAAGGTTGGAATGTTTGGGATCATCTACAAACGCAAGCGGTTCATGAAACGACACCACAAACTTTGGCTTGCGCAGTTCAATCAAGTTAATTAATGCGCTAACTTCTGGCTCTAGCTGGTTTTTAGTGCCAGTTTTCACTTTTACGTCTCGAACGGGTGTGTGAGAACTCCATCGATACACTGTGCCATGCTCAGTCCAATTTTGGGTTGGAAACGCGCGATTGAGGTCCACTTGGTTTGCATTTGCGCGTGTGCCTAGCTGGTTGCCGTCCGGATTCAGTGACAGAATCACATCATGTCGTAAGTTTTCAGCAGGCAAGCTTCTTAGCGCGCAGGACAAACCTGCAATCGAGGCCGTCTCATCCCCGTGAGTGCCTGCTAAAATCAAACCTCGCGAAGCACTTTCGACTTGTGCCGGAAAATACAGTAATGGCGCACCAAGCACGGATTGACCGTATATTGTTGGCCGAATTAAAAATGCCGCTCTTTCCGTTCTTGGAATTAGACTCACCGTAATCTCCTGATTGATGAAGTAGTATCAATATCTAAGCTAATTAAACCTAGCTAAACCGAACCGTTTAAACTCGTCAACGGTTGAAATGTTAATTGTGGCACTTGCTTCACAAGACGCGTTAGGAGAACGAAAAACGATATGGATTTTAAAAAACATTCAACGGCGTTGCTGATTTCCTCTTTATTCACCCCTTTTCTTGCTACATCGGTTGCTGCGGAGACCTTACCTAAAGGCATTCAACTTGCCGCAGAACAGCATTTAGTACGTGCGAATGACGCAGAGGCGGCGACGCTTGACCCAGCGAAAGCCGAAGGTCTGCCAGAAATGCATGTGATTCGTGACTTATTTGAAGGGCTTGTGATTCAAGATCGTGACGGAAACATCATTCCCGGTGTGGCAGAATCATGGGAAACCAACGACAACCAAACCTTTACTTTTCACTTGCGCAAAGACGCGAAATGGTCGAATGGCGAGCCTGTGACAGCGGATGATTTTGTCTATTCACTGCGCCGAGCGGTGGATCCGAAAACCGCTTCTCCAAATGTTTGGTATCTCAAACTCACCAAGATCAAAAACATCACCGATGTAGCAGAGGGCAAAAAGCCTTTGGACGATCTCGGTATCAAGGCAGTGGATAAATACACCCTACGTTTTGAGTTGGACAGTCAAGTGCCGTACTTTGTTGCTATGACTGGGCACACGTCCATGATGCCAGTGCATCAAGCGACAGTGGAAAACCGCGACAAGCCGTGGAGCGATCCAGACCAATTTGTTAGCAACGGTGCATTCACATTGGATAAGTGGGTCGTGAATGAGCGCATTGAACTGGTTAAGAGTCCAAGTTACTGGGACAGCGCAGATACGCATCTAAACAGAGTGACTTACATTCCGTTTGAAAACCAAAACGCGTCGATCAATCGTTATGCGGCAGGAGAGTTGGATATCACGTCAGATGTGCCGACTCATATGGCGCAGAAGCTTAAACAAGATTACAAGCAGGCTTACACGGTGGTGCCATTGTTGTGCACGTATTACTACGCGTTCAATACCACTCGTCCGCCATTTGATGATGTGCGAGTGCGTCAAGCGGTGTCGTACTCCATCATGCGCGATGTGATTACAAATGGTGTCACGCAAGTGGGCAACCTTCCTGCTTATACTTTTGCGCATCAGTACACCGCAGGGTTTGATGCGACGCCGCCTGAATACAGTAAGTGGAGTCAGCAACAACGTGACGAGAAAGCGCGTCAGTTGTTAAAAGAAGCGGGTTACAGCCAAGACAAGCCGCTCGATTTTAAATTGCTGTACAACACCAGTGAGGCAAACAAATCGATCGCGGTTGCGATAGCGTCGATGCTACAAAAAAATCTCGGTGCAAACGTGGAGTTAGAAAACCAAGAGTGGAAGTCGTACTTAGTGGCGCGTAAACAAGGCAATTTCGATGTGATGCGCGCTTCCTGGTGTGGTGATTACAATGAAGCGTCTACTTTCCTGAGCTTACTTCGCTCAGGTTCTTCGGGTAACTTTGCACGTTACAGCAATGCAGCGTACGACAACGCGATGAACAGTGCACTGGCTGCAACCGATGAGAAAGCGCGCCAAGGATTTTACGACCAAGCTGAACAGTTGCTGGCGACAGATATGCCTATCGCGCCAATCTATTACTACATGCAAGCACGTTTGGTTCGTCCAACCGTGGGTGGCTTTGCAAAGAATAACGTAGAAGGGCGCATCTACTCGAAAGATCTCTACATCAAGAAGTAGCGCTCAAAACAAGCGATAAATACGAAGCCCCGAAGATGTGTCTTACGGGGCTTCTTTTTATTGTTAGCGAGCGGAGAGCTTGTCCACTAGCATTGCGATTCGTTTGCCAAGATACTCCGCCGTTGCAACATCAGAGGCATGCAACTGACCACCTTCACCACCTTGTGCAACAATACCACCTTGTACACCATAACGATTCAGGTTTTGCTCCCCAGAATTGCTGATCTTATCCAACCCGACCCACATCATGCCGTGTTGGTTAGCGAGCGTTTGTAGATATTGTAATGTGCAAGATTGGTCGCCATTCATTGCTCCACCACTGGTAAAGCCAGCCGCGATTTTGCCCGCCCATTTTTGGTAATACCAAGATTCACTGCTTGCATCTGCAAATGCTTTAAACTGCGCTGCTACACCGCCCATGTAGGTCGGTGAGCCAAAGATAATCGCATCACACTCAGCAAGCTCATCCATTAAGTGAGGGTTCACAAAACGTCCCTCAATAATCTCACTGCCTTCAATTCGGTGAGAGAGGATTTCACATTCACCTTGCTGCTTAATGCCTTGTTGTTCAACGCCTGCAGCAATCGTGCGAGCAAGTTGGCCAGTAACGTCGGTTTTAGAGAAATAAATAATCGCAATTTTGGACACTATGGTTCCTTTTGTATTGTTGATTTTGAATCGTGCGAATAAGGCTAAAACCTCAAGATAAGTTGAGGTCAAGAAGAGATTTGAGATAGATAAAGTACGAATTGGTATCTAAAGAGCTTTCTTATAGGATAAGTCGACGGCATAACTACAGTGAATGCAATGATGGCGAATGTCGTGTATAAAAGCGTTAAAGGAAGACCTTAAAGATGTAGAAAACTCTCTTGGAAACAATGATAAAGGTACCGATACTAGTGATGATTAATAGGCGGAAAAATAGATTAAAATATGTAAACTCAGACCTGATCCAAGGCGGGAAAAGTACATTTCATCGTTTCTTAAGGCGAGGGATTATTATCATTATGGTAGGAGGCCTTTCTACAGCCTTTTCCACGGCATTTGCACACTTTATAGGGGGGGTGTTTGATGTGGATATGAATGTTCATCCAGAGAGCTTAGAAGAAAAAGTGCATGCACTACTTTTTGTTTCGGTCAGTCTTGTTTTTTACCTCTTTTCTGCCCTTATCTCGCTAAATATTAGTGGGTGGCTCATAATGAAGCTAAAAATATAAGCTTAACTAAAACCATGTCCTTGTATTTTAAGGAAGATGGAACTAGTGACGATTTTTTCTTTGCTTGCACCATCTCTATTTTTTGTATTTATTTAAGGTTCGTAAAGAAGAAGCTTACTTTGGTTAAAGTGGCGCTTTTGGTTTCGGCGATGTGTCATGTGTTTATCATGAAAGAATACAGCGGTGACCTTTCAGTTTATACGTTTTGTCTCTTCACTGTTGTTCTCCATTAACTTTGGGTTATTTGTGACTACCAAGTGATATTAAAAAGCCGATGTATCTACATCGGCTTTTTAGTGGGTTATTTCTTTCTGCGAGTATAAATCCGAGATTTTGCTTTACTTGGCTCTGGCTTGTTTTTCGCCAGCTTTAGTACCGCTTTTTGCAAAATCTGGTTGTTTGGGTAAGTGATCAAGTTACCGTTATCGTGCTTAATTAACACGTGAAACATACTGATTTCTTGAATCTCGCCGCTGATGTCTTCGTCTTTGTCTACGACTTTAATGCGATCGCCCACTCGGTATGGGAAGACAAAAAAGATCAAAAAGCTGGCAGTGATGTTGCTCAGAATTGACCATTGCGCGATAAACGCTACACCCAATACGGCGAAAATGGACGATAGGAACAATGACACATCACCATAGCCAATACCGGTGATAATGGCAAAAACAGACGCGGTTAAAAATAAAAGCACGACGTTAAAACAACGCTGAATAAAACTCAGGCGGGCCTTTTTTACACCTTTTGAGGTCGCTAAGTTTAAAATGGCTCGATTGACGATTCTCTTCAGAATGCGATAAGCAATCAGGACAATAATGCCCATTAAGACTTTGTACCCGAGAGAGCCAGCGGTGAAATACTGGCTCACTTGATCTAGATGGATCCAATCATTCATTTCTTCAACTCGACGATATTAAGAAAACCGCTGTTATAGCTGATTTTCTGATGTAAGTAATCACAAATTTTCTCTCTCCATTTTTCGTCTCTCTACCTAGGAATTTCGCCCTAGAACCTACGGAGAGTTGTAGAGTTTTATCAATAGTGTGCAGAGCTTTGCTTCTGTTTGCGCTCACCGCATATATTCAACCACAGTTGATGCGGTTTTAAAGTGTTTAATATTTGAGCTGTATCTCATATCCGGTATTGTATGAGGATAGGAGCGTATAAACGTGCTGAATATGATTTTTGTCCTGATAACCTAAGACGTGTTGAGTGAAATGGCTTGCTAGGATATCTATCAAATGGAAGAAGATGAAAAGGCGATTATGATGTTGGTAGTGATTGTGGGGCTAGTGCTCGTTTGGATAGCGCTTGAAGAGCTTAACTATCTTGGATTCTCAATAAAATAAGCCCCGTTAAACATGAGTCAAACGGGGCCTTTCTCTTTTGTAAATGCTAATTTCGGTTAGCTAACCGCACGTACTTTGCCTTGCTTCAGGTCATTCAGCACTTGCGCTTTAGGACCGTCAGCAATGATGCTGCCTTTCTCCATCACAATTACTCGATCAACGATGTCGAGCATCGACGTTTTATGCGTAATCAGTATCAATGTTTCGCTCGGTTTGAGCTGAGATAGCTGGTGCTTAATATGCATTTCAGAGCGGTTATCCATCGCGCTGGTCGGTTCATCCATGAGTAGGACAGGAGGACGGCCCAAAAATGCACGAGCGATCGTGACGGCTTGACGTTGACCACCAGAAAGCATCGCACCACCTTCACCTACTTGACGTTCTAAACCAGCTGGATCCGATTGTGTAAATGCGGTCACGCCTGCACGGTTTGCTGCATCAAGCACGTCTCGGTCATCGGTTAGTGGACGACCCAAGGTAATATTGTCGCGAATCGAACCGAAGAATAGATTCGAATCTTGAGGCACACAGCCGATGTTACGTCGAACATCAACGTGATGAAGCTGTGCAATATCAGTATCATCGATACGTACGTGCCCCTCTGTTGGCTTATACAAGCCCATAATCAAGCGCTCTAACGTTGTCTTACCCGAACCAATCCGACCGATTATCGCGACTTTTTCACCAGGATTTATCGTGAGAGAAATGTTACGTATAGACGCGACAGGAGAGTCTGGGTAATGAAACGTTACGCGATCAATTTCAATCTTACCTTGGATTATTGGGCGATGGATGTAGCGTTTCCCTTCTTCTTGCTCATCCGGCATTTCCATGACTTGATTGATAATCGTCATAGAAGACTTCGCCTGGTTGTAGCGCGTTGAGAGCAAAGACAACTGAACCAAAGGCCCTATGGCGCGACCACTCAACATGGTTGCGGCAATTAAGCCACCCATGGTGAGTTCGCCTTCTGCAATCAGATAAACACCGAGAATGATCATCCCAACGTTACTACTTTGCTGTACGAAGCCAGCCGCGTTCTGGATGCTGTCGGTAATGCGGCGGCTTTTGATGTTCCAGTTCGCCATGTGCGCCACCGCTTCTTCCCAACGGTATTGGAATTGGCTTTGCGCGCTGAGCATTTTTACGGTTTCTAGCCCCGCTAGACTCTCAATTAAGTTGGCGTATTTTTGCGATGCTAAGCGTGACCCCTCCTCTATAGAGCGACGTAGCGGTCCTTGAATCAGTAGTGAATGAACAATCAAAATGACCACGCCGACCATTGGAACATACACAAGATCGCCAGCCATTAGCCATATAATCACCAAGAACAGAATGGCAAAAGGCAGGTCAATTAGGGCACTGACGGTTGCAGACGTGAAGAATTCTCGAATAGATTCAAACTCTTGAAGATGGCGAGCGAATGCGCCGACCGAAGGCGGCTTGGACTCCATTCGGATGCCCATCACTTTGCTGAACAGTTTGGAGGAAATCAGAATGTCAGACTTCTTTCCTGCGACATCAATAAAGTAGTTTCTCAACGATTTGAGTATGAAATCGAATAGAAAGACAACAAAGATGCCGCTTGCCAATACCCATAAGGTTTCAAACGCGAGATTTGGTACCACTTTGTCGTACACCAAACGAGTGAACAGCGGGGCGGCAACGGCAAAGAGGTTGATGAGAAGTGAGGCGATTAAAACATCGCGGTAGATACGTTTTGACTGCCACAAGGTTGACCAAAACCAGTGACCTTCGTTGGTTTTGAGCACCTCGGGAGAGCGCTCATCGAAACGGAATTGTTTTTTAACTAAAAAGTAGCGACCAGTGTACTGCTCAAGTAGGTCTTCTAATGGAATGGAGATTGGCACCATTCCACTTTCTAAGGTGGTGACTTCGGCTTCGCGTGTCTCCGTGTTAATGCTGTTGAGAACGCATGAGTCACCGCCTTTAAGAACTAAGATTGCCGGCAGAATCAGGCTGGAGATGTTCTCCAGCTCTGCACGGTTTTCCTTGGCAACCAATCCGGCCCTTTCCGCTGCTCTTGGTAGCAAAAATGGAGTTAGCTTGCCGTCTGAAAGCGGAAGGCCATTGACCAGCGCTTCTGGCGAGTTAGCTAACCCATAGTAACGGCTAACGTAGATGAGCGAATTCAGTAAAGGGTCTTTCATCTGTGGTAAACCTTTTTATTCCTTGTCGACGATGAATCCTTGGAATACCTCAACAAAATGCTCGGTGAGGAAGTCCAACTGGATTTGAGTTTCAATACGCGACGCGATAGTCGTAATGCCTAGGTTATGGGCAGTACGAGAAATCGACGTTAGCGTGAATTTCTGTTTTTCGTCGTGTAAGTTGTGTGTGAATAGGTAATCGAGCTTCACATAGTTAGGACGGAACTCTTGGATGTACTCCAATGATTGGAAGTTACGTCCATAGTTATCTACGCCAAACTCAGCCCCGGATTGGCGAATGGCATTACATAACAGCGCCGTGTGGTGAGGCTGATCAATAAAACACTCCTCTGGAATTTCAAAGTGTAGCTTAGAGGCCACTTTTGCGTGTTTTTCCAACATGCTGGTGGTCCAGCGAATGAACGATGGCTGAGACAAGCTACTTTGCGCAATATTGATCGCGACAGGATCGGTTAGCTCGCCACTTTCCAACATCTTAATCATCGACTCAATAACGTATTGGTCGAAAATATTGGTGGCGTCTAGCTGCTCTAGTGCGAATAAATATTGGTTGGCACGGAACGTTTCGCCCTCTTTTTCGATGCTTGAGAACACTTCGTTATGGAACACTTTACCCCAAGTGTTCTTCGCTGCTTGGAAGCGGAATTTAACCCAATCGCTATGAATCGCTTCTTCAACCAGCGCTTTCCACTGCTGTTTACCCATTAAGTTAGAAGGTGTGTCACTGCCGATAAAGCCGTAAGCTTTGTCTGGTTGAGCTTTGGCTTTCGAGAGCGCATTATCCACCATAGATAAGATTTCAGAGCGCGTTTTTTGGTCTTTACTATGCGCAACACCTAAGGCTGCTTTTGGTTTGGCTAGACCGGTTGGATCAGTGTTCAACCCGTTAACGCAGTTCACGATGCTGTCCGCCAAAATGCGTAGTTCGCTTTCATCCATGTGTGGGAAAAGCAGGCCAAACTCATCACTAGATAGGCGTGCAATGGTAGCTCCCGGCACATCAATGGTGTTTTTCAGACGTTGAGACAGTTCTTTTACGTGGGCATCGGCGCGTTGGTAGTCTTTTGTCTCGTAAATGTCACCAATGTATTCTGCATGGAGTAGCGCGATACCCCCTTGCGTTTGCTCTGCAAGCCATTGGTCTATTTGGTTGATGTAGAACGAGCGATTACCCAGTTTGGAGATAGGGTCGAGGTAAGCTTGAGCACGCAGTCGTTGTGCCTCTTTCGCTTGCTCTTTGAATGACAGCTCAATTTGAGCAGACATCATGTTAATGCCATCTACCACCGCGATCAGATCTTTCGTTCTTGGACGAGCAAGTGGTTCACCAAATTGGTTATTAGCGATTTCATGCATTTTCTTCACGATGGCCGCTAATGGTTTTAGTGAGCGACGGAGGATGTACGAAATCGCAATTAAACCAGCCAGGAAAATGACACTGAATGCAGATAACAAACCAATAAAGCCTTGCCAGAGCTGCTCGTAAGCTGCTCCTGGGTGGCTAATGATTTCCACTTCAGCAAGTTGCATCCAACCACTGGTTACTACGCGCTTATCGTGAATGGCTTTGAATAGATTCATGTCGATAAACCATTGTGGCACCGTACTTGGTTTTACCGGGTAAGTGCGCACGATTTGGTAGTCAGAATCTAAAGCGGTAAGGCGAACAACCGAGTAGGTGCTGCCGTCAAACAGAGCATTAATCACGGATTCTACCGCGACTTTATCTTTGTCTTTAAGGTAAGGAGCCAATGCCAAACCTACGGTGTTAATGGTGTTGTTGACCTCTGAACGTTGCTGTTGTTCCAAGCTGTCTCGAGTCGTGTTGAATTGGATTACGAATACTGATGCCAACAAGAGTATAAAGACCGTAACCATTCCCACTACAAGCTTCTTATATAGGGTCATGTTTCTCACTCGTCATAGTTAATTTTAGGTTTATTTAACTGCAACTTACGTTCGCGCGAGCGTAAGTCATTCCAAAGGCTCAACCGTGATGCTTTCCCTGCCAGCTCTCCAGTGCTAGCAGAAGACTTCATCAACCACAGGTTTGTACCATTAAAACTGTATATCGGTAGCAAGTCGCTACGTTTAGAGGCTCGGACAATATCAGGGTTGATATTGTCGAGAATGAGCGGCTCAGAGCTTGGGGTTGGGTAGTAAGCTAATACCATGTGAAACTGATTCAGTTCGATGGCTTTTACGTAGATCAAACGCATCTTAGAATCTGGTATTCCTAGCTCGAGTAACGAGAAGTACTTGGCGATGGTGAAATCCTCACAATCCCCTGCATTACTCCCTAAAAATTCGAGTGGCGTAGCCCAATAATCTGTCTTTCCCCACAGTTTTATGTCGTCAACAAAATACAGCTGGTTAAAAAAGTCGTTGACGCCAGCGAGCTGTTCATGTGTCTCTAATTGTTTAAATAAGTCGAGGTTTTTTCGCCATGTATTTACGCGCAATCCCGCACGTTCGCCGTACACCGCTGTGACCGTATTGACCCATTGTTGTTCTTTACTGCTTAACGCACCAATTTGGAACGAAAAACAACTTAAACTGATTAATAATGTAACTTTACGCTTCAAATTGGATCGCATATTCGACTCATATCACAAGTATACTCTTCTAAAGGGTTCGTCAGTGAGAAACAAGTGCTTTTTATTTAATCACTTATCGCTCAATACTCGCCGTTGTGAGTACCTTGGTGTGATTTACTCCTTCAAGGCGTTCGTTTTGGCACTTAAAATCGGTTTAAGTAGATATTCCAAAACGGTTCGCTTCCCTGTGATGATATCGACCGATGCCGTCATTCCTGGAATGATTGGTAAATCTGCATCTTGACCAAAATTCGTTTTATCGGTGCGGACACGAACGATGTAAAAGCTATTTCCTTCTTCATCTTGGGTTGTATCTGCGCTGATGTGCTCCAATTCACCCTCTAAGCCTCCGTACTTAGTGAAGTCGTAAGCCGTAAACTTCACGATGGCGTGTAGGTCTGGGCGCAAAAATGCAATGTCTTTTGGCGCAATTTTCGCTTCTACTAATAACGTATCTTCAGTTGGTACAATTTCGACGATATCCATGCCTGGCTGGATAACACCCCCAACGGTGTTGATGTTCAGCGTTTTGATTTTGCCTGTGACTGGCGAGTTCACAACGGTTCGATTGACTCTATCTTCTAAACCCACTGCTGATTCAACCAAAGCAGATAACTGGTCTTGGGCGCTGTTGAGTTTCTCTTGCTGTTCAGAACGGAATTTGAGCGCAACATCAATGCGATTAAGCATGGATTCTCGAATCGCTGACTTTAACACCGGGATTTTGAGCTCACTGGAAGTCATTTCGCGGCGGGTGTCGTTGACTTGGCGTTGTAACTTGAGTAATTCAATACGAGGCACAACACCTTCATCAGCCAACGGTTTGGTGATGTCTAATTCTTTCTTCGCATATTGATAGCTTTGACGTAAGTTCCTTACTCGCGCTTCAATCTCTACTAAGTCCTGCTGCTTTTGCTGAACTTGTTGGTCAATCACCGAAAGTTGGTTGCGTAAATTGTCTAAATCTTCGCGGTATTCTGCTTTCTGGCGCTGAGTGAGTTTCGGCTGAGTTTCTTCTAAAGTTGGTGGAAAGGTCAGTTTGCCATAATCGAGTACTACGCTTTGGCGCCAGTTTTCCGTTTCAAAATCACGATTCACGGCAACACTGTTGATTGAAGCTGAGAGTTGCAGAACAGACGCAGTTAGGTTAGCAACTTGTTGTTCACGCTCACGAAAATCAGAGCGAAAGCGAGTGTCATCGATAAGAAGCAACTGCTGACCTTTTTCAACCAACTGACCTTCTTTGACTAAAATTTCTTTGACTAAGCCACCTTCTAAGTTTTGGACAACTTGAATCTGTGAAGAGGGAATGACTTTTCCCTGACCAACAGTGACCTGGTCGATTTCGGCCCAAGATGCCCAGCCTATTGCAGCAATAAAAAACAACACCATCACCCAGAGCATCAAACGTGCGCTGTTGGGGGTGTTGAGGAGCAATGCTGCAGTTTTGTCGTCAACAAAATCCAACTCTTCATTGTTGAGTTTGTTGTAGTTATCTCGGCTCATCACAGTCCCTGCTTATATAAATGCTGATTATCTTTTTGATCTTATTATTATTAACCGATCATGTCAGTATGCTCGGCGAATAAAAATATGAGACGAAGACCATTCTCTCTCCGAATGAGCGTTTTCAATGCTTCTCTAGCAAAAGAAAAGTGGAGATACCGTCAGAGTATGGCTATTGCGCCTTGAACTTGGTTTTATCCAACTGATGTTTTTTTAGTTTGTCGTACAAGGTTTTGCGTGATACCTGTAATTCTAGTTGAACCTCTTTGAGTCTGCCTCGGTGTCTTTGTAGTGCATCGAATAATAAGCAATATTCAAAGTATTCTGTGCGCTGAGTCATACTCTGAATTTCGATACTTTTTTCACTGTTCCAATCTTCCATTCGGAAGGTATCTGGCTTGAGTGCGCGAAGTTCTGCAAATTGGCGCAGCTGCTTAATATTTTCTGGCCATTCTAAATCGGTCAGATGTTTGACTTCTTCTAAGCTAATGTGTGGCGGTTGAAGCTGATAACGGCTCGCTGCGTGGCGTACAAAGTGCTTATATAAAGGTCCAATGTCTTCTTTTCTTTCATCGAGTGTCGGCAAGTGAATTAGACTAGCCAGGGCTTTGATAGACGGATCAACTTGGGTTGTTGCACCAAAAACACGCTCAAGTTTCGGGTGGTTAAATAAGCATTGCCATTGTTCATATGACACATGCTCAGCACTATGTAAGTACAAGCTGCAATGGCTTTTTCCTTCAATCAAGCGATGTATGGCTTTATCGAGAGCTTCTAATGAAAGCTCATAGAGATCCTCACCAGAAGCGGCGATTAACTCGCTGTCTGGCGTTGCATGTATGTCGTGGGCAAATTGTGCGGCGAGCCGGCGACCTGTGCCATCTTGACCAACAAAAATGATCGGCTGGTTCGTTGGTGCGCTGATCAAAGCTCGACGAATGCTCACCATGGCTTTACTGTGACCAATCATTTTCGGACCAACATGAGTTTGCATGTCGAGCTCTTTTTTAAGCCAGATGTTTTCCTGCAATAGATTCAACTTATCACCAGCGTTATTGAGCGACTTCATAAGTTGTTCCGTTGAAAAAGGCTTTTCGAGAAAGTCGTACGCGCCGCTTTTCATCGCATCTACCGCGGTTTTGACATCACCGTGTCCTGTGAGCACGATAAATTGGAAGTGATCGTTTTTGCTTCGCAACGTTCGCATGAACTCCAATCCATCCATCACGGGCATATGGATATCGGTGATGATGATCGCTGGCGTATTTGGGTCGATAACGCGCAAGGCTTCCACGGCGTTTGGTAAGCAGGTGACGTCTATCCCTTCAATAAGCAGTGCTTGAGCGACGGCATCACGAATATGTGGTTCATCATCAACAAAGAAAACGGGATTATTCATGGTTGTTTTCCACTTCTGGGTTGCGTTGGTTTTGGATAGCGATTGGCAGCGTCACGATAAAGGTCATGCCTCCTGCTTGTTGTTCCGTGTTCTGATGTTTATAAGCACTGAGTGAACCGTGATAGCTTTCTAAAATGCGTTTGGAGATGGTCAAACCTAATCCTAAGCCCTCTGGCTTAGTCGTAAAAAATGGGTCAAAGACTTTTGCTAAGGCTTCGTCCGACATGCCGGGCCCGTTGTCGGAAACAAGAATGTCACAGCTGTCATCATGACACTGAACGGCAATAGATATTTGCGGATCAATGCAGTAGTTTTCCATCGCTTGTGCAGCATTATGGAAGAGATTGATCAGAACTTGCTCTAACTCAACGCTGTGAATTGCTAGCTTCACATTATAATCGATAGCTGGGACTTTTAATGTCACCCCTTGTTTAATGAGTTTGTTGCTCAAAATGCTGGTGGCAGTATGCACTGCGTCGTGCAGTACCGCGATTTCATTGTGTGAATCGTGCGTGGCTTTCCGAGTGAAGACTTTTAAGCGTGCGATCACTTCCGAAATAGTGTCATTGAGTGTCAGCATTTTGCCCAAATTGTCGGCGACCATTGGGTATTTTTCCATTGCCAACAAACGCTGTGAGTTTTCGGTATAGGTTCTTAGTGCGGAAAGTGGTTGATTTATCTCATGATTAATACTGGCAGACAGCTCACCCAACAATGCCAATTTCGCGGCTTGCGTCAGTTCTTGTTGTGTTTGTTTAAGCTCTTGTTGGCTTTGTTCATATTGGCGGATGGTCTGGTGTAGCTTTTGGTTGGCTTCACTCAGCACTAGTGTCCGTTGCACTACTTTTTCTTCTAGGCTCACATTAAGGTCGGCTAGGCGTGCCTTGTTCACTAGTGTTTGGAACCACGCTAACGCAATCAGCGCAATGAGCGCATATAGAATCAGGAAGACGATATCAGCCTGTAAAACGGCGGCAAGGACGGTGTTGTGGTTTATCAAGGCAACGACGCGAAATCCTTTATCCAATACATGTGTCGCGTATGCGAGGTAATTGGGTGAGAGGAGCAATTGATTATCAGCAAACTCGGTGACGCCACTTTGCGCGGTAAGCTCACCAAAATACTCTGGTAAGGTATCGCCATACTGACGCGTTTCGGTAAGCTCGTTTATCGCACTCGGTGACAGCGGGAAAAGTGCACGATAGCGCCAGTTAGGCAAATTGCTCATAAACACGACATTGTGTTTATCCGTGATGAGTACGTCCGTCGTGGTTTGCGAAAGACGCTGTTCTAACTGCTCCAAATTCACTTTTACCGTGATCACGCCAACGACCTCATCATTTACCCAAAGCGGAGATGAGAAGAAGTACCCACGTTTATTTGAACGAACGCCTAACCCGACATATTGAGCAGGTTCACCGCGTCGCGCATTTTTAAAATAGGGACGATAGCTAAAGCTGGAACCAACAAACGTATCCTCTTGCTGAAAGTTACTTGAGGCAATGACCAACCCTGTGCGGTCATGAACGTAAATCGTATCGGCCAAACTTTGTTTCAACCAATCTGCTAACAATAGGTTGAGCTCGTGAGAGGGCGCTCCGCGTTCTACTGCTTTGAGTAATCTCGGATCGTGACTTAATAGGTTTGGTATCTGTTCAAACTTTGCCAGCTCGTAGTCGACTTCTTGCGACACTTGCGCTGCTTGTCTCTCTAGCTTTTGTTGCCACTGATCATGTTGGTATTGAGTTGCGTAATGATGAGTAAGCGCAAGCCCTGAAATGCCAACGGCACACAGTAGCAATAGAAAATGGCGTAGGGCTTTAGGGTTGAGTAAGTTCACGATCAGCTCACTGGTTTTTTGTGTCATGGTATCAAATGACACACTGTGATGCTGTGAGCGGCAACGATAACAGGCACAATGATGTCCTTGTATTTCCTCAGTATCGGGAGCACAATCGACAAAAACGAGTGAAGGAGTAAAGATGGAACTTGCTGATATTCGTCGTGAGTACACCAAAGGTGGGCTACGTCGTAAAGATTTGAAAGCTGATCCTATTGATCAATTTAATCTGTGGCTAGAGCAAGCAGTTGAAGCGGGTTTAACGGATCCGACTGCGATGACAGTTGCAACGGTTGATGAAAATGGCATGCCGTTTCAACGCATTGTTCTATTAAAAAACGTCGACAAAAATGGCTTTGTATTTTACACCAACCTAGGCAGTCGCAAGGCCCAGCAGCTTGAGCATAACAGCAATATTAGTTTGCACTTCCCTTGGCATCCGTTAGAGCGCCAGGTTCATATTACTGGTGTGGCGGAAAAGCTCACCGCAGTAGAAAATATGAAATACTTTACTTCTCGTCCAAAAGAGAGCCAATTAGCCGCAATCGCGAGCAAGCAAAGTAGCCGTATTTCTGCTCGAGGCGTATTAGAAGGTAAGTTTTTAGAGCTAAAACAGAAATTTGCTAAGGGTGAAATACCGGTTCCAACCTTCTGGGGTGGCTTTCGCGTAAAACCACAGAGTATTGAGTTTTGGCAGGGTGGTGAACATCGTCTTCATGATCGCTTTCTTTTCTCCCAACATGATGGAAGTTGGGACATTGACCGTCTTGCGCCATAAACTCTCGTGCCTCATGAATAAACAAACACCGCCCACTTGGGCGGTGTTTTTGTAGGTGGAAAGTGGCGCGAATTATCGCTCTCCATTCAACACTACCGATAATTGATGCTTAAGCAGAGTTTTGGGTACAACAGAGCCGTAGCCAGCTTCCATTGCTTTATCTATTAGTTCGTTCTTGCTGTTCGCTGCAAACTTATTACGTAAGCGTGCGACGTGACCTTCAACGGTTTTTGTTGATATACCCATGACCTGAGAGATGAATTGTGGCTTCTTGCCGTAGAGCAAGAGGAAAAGCGTTTCTTGCTCGCGACATGTGAGCTTCTCTGGTTTTGGCTGTAAGTCAGAGAAACGAAAGATGGATTGCTGATTAGGGTTGGTGCTGATTGCACGACAAACCCAATACCCGACTTCAATCACGGCGGTGTCGGTGAGTTCTCTTCCGTAGAAAATGGTCCCTACGATGTTACCATTGTCATCTCGCCACGGTGTTTTAGTAAAGATATGGGCTCGCCATCGGCCATCTGGATAAGGGTGGATATCAAGAATTTTGAGTGACTCACCAGTTTCGATAACGTGTTTATCTTGGCGTTGAAATTCTTGTGCACATTCAGTGGTTGGGCTCGCCATCTCAAAATCAGTTTTACCGACGCACTCCTCGGGCGACGTGTGTCCCAACAGTTCTGCGTATTCCTGGTTTACGTAGCGGAATACCGAATCTTTATCTTTGCATCCCCAACAACCTGGTAGCTGTTTAAGGAGGGATTGTTCTATGGTATCGACTGAAATATTCACAAAAGGACTCACTACATACTGCTTTTACCAATACAGAGACGTCCGTGTTGCGTTGTTAATATTGACATTGCCAAGTAGGCAGTCATGTTGCTAGAACACGTTCGTTGATTGGCGCTCAATCCAATTAAGTTCATGGTGTTCGATATTTTCGTCACACAGTGATAAACAACAACGAAATTGAACGAAGAATTTAATTGGGAAAATGGTCTGTTTCATTACAGATATGTGCGCTCACGGATGTCCGCCTGATGTTCGGCTTACAACTCGTATCGTCCTTGATCATGCTTCCTACAACTCAGTTGTAATTTAGTTGGCGTTCATATCACTCATCGAGAGGGAGAACGGCGCCTAAGTCATATGAGAGGGACAGTGAGACGAAAGCTATAATATCAGCTTATGCCATTGTTTTCATTGTTGAGAAGCGAAAAAAAAGCCAGCCTGAAGACGGGCTGGCAACACAAGATATAATCTTGTCGACGTGTAGAAGAGGTTCTAAATTACCTAGCGAGGGTCTGCTAAGTAAGTTAGAGGTATCAATGAGATACCGAGAGCTTTAGATCGTATGCATCTTAAAGCTCGAGGACTAATGTATTGAATCAGAAGCATATTAGTAAGGGGGGAAATCCCTCTATGTTGATTTCAAGATGTGGCTTTGATCTGTTTATGAGGCGATTTATCTATTTTGAACCGCAGTGTTCTACCAAATAACGGATTGTTCGGTAACAAGGATCTTTATATCTATTGGTTATGTATACGTAAGGTGCTTCTATCTATCCGTTTTTGTTAATAAAATTGGTTGCTCATTGACCGTAAGTTAACCTCGCATGATCATCGTTCCGGAACTATGATCATGTAAACGAACTTGATCATGCTGTTTTGATCTTGTGCGATTGAGTTGGGGAAAAGTTGCAACCCAACAAGGAAGGTATATGATGCCAAGACGTAAGCTGACCGTGTAAAGACGACTGTTTAAAATGAGTGATTCAGATAACCCCAAAGCCCCGCCATATCAAGAGATTATGCTGCCTAAGCCAGCAGAACTGATCACACTTCCGTCTTATATGGACTGCCATGATCATTCTTACACACAGATCGTGATTGGTTTAAAAGGACAAGCCGAATTTGAAGTGCGTGGACGAGGTAATCTTGTCGGTCCTGGCCAAGGTTGTGTGGTAACCGCATGCTCTGATCATGCTTTCGGTGGCGTCATTAATCAATCGGATATTTTGGTGCTGAATATGCCAAAACCGACAAATGATGATCCTGAAATGCTGCAGAAAATCAATAATCTAGAAAGAGATCATGTCTACTTTCAGTTAGACGGTCAAATTCAGAAGCTGATACAGATGTTGGTTCAGGAAATGCGAAACCATCCGGACGACCTGCTGTTAAGTCGCGCGTGCAACGACACCGTGATTGCATTAATGCAGCGCCATATCTCGGCATTTGAGACTAGCCGAAAAGAGTCACGCTTTGATTTGGAGGCGATTGATCGCTACATCGAGCAGCACCTTAGCCATAAGATCAGTGTGGCTCAGTTAGCGGGACGAGTGTTTCTTGGGGAAAGTCAGTTCCATTGCTTGTTTAAGGAGCAGATGGGGATTACACCTCATCAATATGTTCTCGGAAAGCGTATCGACATGGCTCGTGAATTAATCGAGCAAGGCCACCTTTCTTTAGGGCAAATTGCCGAATTCACTGGTTTCTCAAGCCAGAGTACGTTTACTCATACTTTTACTCGCTTACAGGGAATATCGCCATCCCGCTATAAAAAACAAGTTGGATAACAACGCGTATTTTTAGGTCAAATTAGCAGCAATCAGAACAAAACCATGCAATATGCATGGTTTTTTTGTGTTTTATTCACGTGACCTATCTCTCGTTTTGTTAAATTCTCTGTCCTTTGGTGTGACTGATATGCCACTTGATCCTACATTTTCTCTTAGAACGGACGCTTCACAAAAATCTTATTGATATTCTTGATATTTTGTTGTGATTGCAATGAAAAAATTAAAATTTACAACACAAAATATTACCTATTTGAATGTGACTATGTGGATGTTTTGTTATAAAAGCGAGTTTTTGGCAAAAATGTCGTAGTTTTTGACAAGTATTCTTATCGGCCTCAAAATACACTGCCAGCCATTGATAATCCTCGAAGCGGTTTTCGAGGAGTGAGATTGAGGAACACACATGTTTACAGCTACGAACGTGTTGACACCGGAATTTATCGGGCAGCCGCTTGATAAGTTGTGGTCACTGATCTCGCCATTGTATATGGTGGACGAGTCTCAATGGCTAGAGCAACTATTGCCACTAGCGACGCCGACAGAGGATGAAAAATCGGCGATCACTACCCAAACTACCCAACTTATCGAAGCCATTCGTGCCGATAAGAAGTCAATCCAGATGATTGATGCTCTATTGTTGGAATACAGCTTAGATACTCAAGAAGGTATCTTGCTGATGTGTCTTGCAGAAGCATTAATGCGCATCCCAGATGCCGCGACAGCAGATTCTTTGATTAAAGATAAGTTGAGCGTCGCAGACTGGAAATCTCACCTGAAAAACTCTGACTCTGTGTTTGTTAACGCATCAACATGGGGACTTATGCTAACAGGTAAAGTGGTTGGTCTTGGTGAGCAAGGCACCCAGAGCCCAGGTCAGGCTGTAAACCGTCTGGTAAATAAATTCTCTGAGCCTGTGATTCGTAAAGCCATGTATCAGGCAATGAAGATCATGGGTCATCAGTTTGTTCGTGGCCGTACGATCGAAGAAGCGCAAAAGAATGGTCGCCCAATGCGCGACAAAGGTTTCACCTACTCATTTGATATGTTAGGTGAGGCGGCGTTAACTACAGCGGACGCGAACAAGTACTTCAAAGATTACCTAATGGCGATCGAAGCGGTAGGTCGAGAAACTTACGGCAATGACACCAGTCCTGCGCCTTCGATTTCCATCAAGCTTTCTGCATTACACCCGCGCTACGAAGTCGCAAATGAAGAACGTGTAATGACAGAGTTGTATGACTCACTAATGCAGCTATTGAAACGTGCAATTGAAGTCGACGTTGCAATCACAATCGATGCAGAAGAAGCGGATCGCCTTGAGCTTTCTCTGAAGCTATTTGAGAAAGTGTACCGTAGCGATCTTGTGAAAGGTTGGGGCAAGTTTGGTTTGGTTATTCAAGCCTACTCAAAACGTGCTCTACCAGTCTTGGTGTGGCTAAACGCACTCGCAAAAGAGCAGGGTGACCTTATTCCGCTGCGTTTGGTTAAAGGCGCGTACTGGGACAGCGAAATCAAGTGGTCTCAACAAGCGGGTTACGCTAATTACCCGGTATACACTCGCAAAGAAGCGACGGACGTTGCGTACCTAGCTTGTGCTCGTTTCCTACTTAGCGAAGGTGTTCGCGGTAATATCTACCCGCAATTTGCAAGCCACAATGCCCACACGGTGACGGCAATCGCCGTTATGGCTGAGCACAAAGAGTACGAGTTCCAGCGTCTACATGGTATGGGTGACTCACTGTATAACCATGTTATGGAAATGTATGGTCAGCCAGTACGTATTTACGCTCCTGTCGGTAGCCATGCTGATCTTCTTCCGTACTTGGTTCGTCGTCTGCTTGAAAATGGCGCGAACAGCTCTTTTGTACATCGATTGGTTGATGCGCGTTGTCCGATTTACGAGTTGACTCATCACCCTGTTGATGTGTTGACGGGTTTTGACACGCTACACAACGACAAGATCCCATTACCTGCCGACATCTTCCCTGAGCGTAAGAACTCATACGGCGTCAACATTGATATCGACAGTGAGGCGAAGCCATTTGAAGCGCAAGTAGAAAGCTTCATGGACAATCAGTGGGTTGCAGGCCCGATGATCAATGGTGAGCGTTTTGCCGAAAGCATGATCAAGGAAAATGCGGCTGAGATCATCACCGCACCGTACGATCGCCGAATTGAAGTCGGCAAGGTGGCATTTGCAACACTTGATCATGTTTCCGCTGCAATTGATGCGGCGCAAACTGCTTTCTCTGATTGGAAAGGTGTTCCTGTTGAGCAAAAAGCGGCTTGTTTAGAAAAGCTTGCTGACTTAATGGAAGAAAATCTGGCTGAGCTGGTGGCGATTTGTCACAAAGAAGCGGGCAAGACGATTCACGATAGTATTGATGAAGTTCGTGAAGCAGTGGATTTCTGTCGTTATTACGCGAAACAAGCGCAAAACCTACAGCAATTTGAGCTAGAGGGTTTCGATGGTGTGAAACGCATTTCTAGCCGTGAAGGTCTTGGTGTGTTTGTGTGTATCAGCCCTTGGAACTTCCCGCTGGCTATCTTCCTTGGTCAGGTAACGGCAGCACTGATTGCAAGTAACACTGTGGTTGCAAAACCTGCTGAGCAAACAAGCTTAATCGCCGCTCGCGCTATTGAATTAATGCTTGATGCGGGTTTCCCAGCTGGTGTGATTCAGTTACTTACTGGTCGCGGCGCTGAGATTGGTCATGCACTGACTTCTCATGATGCCATTGCTGGTGTGGCATTCACTGGTTCAACGGCAACTGCGCAACGCATTAACGTCACGCTCGCAGAGCGCAGCGCGAAACCGGTTCCGTTTATTGCGGAAACAGGTGGTCAAAACGCGATGATCGTGGACAGTACTGCATTGCCAGAGCAGGTGGTGCGTGATGTGATTCGTTCGGCGTTTGCATCTGCCGGCCAGCGTTGTTCTGCCCTTCGTGTTCTATTTGTACAAGAAGATGTAGCAGACCGTATGATCAACCTGATTCAAGGTGCGATGAATGAGCTGCATGTTGGTTTACCTTACCTACACAAAACGGATGTTGGTCCGGTTATCGACAGCAATGCAAAACAAAAACTCCTTGCTCACCTTGAGCAAATGAGCAAAACACAGACTAAAGTCGCTCAGCTACAGCTGGATGAATCGTGCCAGCATGGTGACTTTGTCTCACCAAGTGCGTTTGAAATCTCGGGCATCGATGTGCTGAAAGAAGAACAATTTGGTCCAATCTTGCACATTGTTCGCTTTAAAGCGTCTGAATTACCGAACGTGGTTGCGCAGATCAATAAGACAGGTTTTGGCTTGACGATGGGTATCCATAGCCGTAACGAAACCACGTACCGTTGGATTGAGAAACACGCTCGAGTGGGTAACTGCTACATCAACCGAGACCAAGTTGGTGCTGTGGTTGGCGTACAGCCGTTTGGTGGTCAAGGCTTGTCGGGTACTGGTCCGAAAGCTGGTGGTCCACACTACCTATTCCGCTTTACTCAACATCTTCTTGCTCAAGCAGAAAACGCATAAGGAGTCGCATTATGGTTCATCAGATCACCTATTTTAAAGATGCATTCTCTGCGTGGGAGCAGTGGAATCTGACTGATTTTGATTACAAATGCGAGCATGTTCTGGCATTTAAATCTGCATTAGAAGGGCAGCAGTCTACCGTTGCCAAAGTGGTTTCTTACCACTTGCAACAAGCATCAACTCTTCTTGCAGAAACTCACCAGTTAGTTGGCCCTACAGGGGAAACTAACGAACTGTATGCCGCAGGACGCGGTGTGGCTTTGGTGATTTGTGAAAACAACATCGAGCCTGCTGATAATGCGTTATACAGTGCTTTTGCAATGATCACCTGTGCCTTAATTGCAGGCAACAGCGTGGTCGTTTGCAGTGACAATGCAGAGCTAAACCAACTGGTTAAGCAAGCTGTAGCGTTGGCAAACTTCCCATCTAACTTAGTCCAGGTTGTTGCGTACGATGCGTCTGCCCCGTTGCTTGAGAGCGATGTACGTAGTGTGGGTTATGTTGGGCGTTCACAGGTTGAGCATGCGCTCAATCTTCAACTAGCTAAGCGTGACGGTGCAATCGTCGGCTTAGTTTCTGAAACGGATTTAGAGTCACCGAAATTGGCTCATGATCCTCATCTCTCGTTGCGCTTCATTACCGAGCGCACTCGAACGATAAATATTACCGCGGTGGGTGGTAACGCGACTCTACTCGAGTTGGGGAACGAAACTCACTAACCTGACTTGTGATACCAATCTGGAGTAACTGGACTGAGAGCCGGTCCAGATTGGTTTCTTATACTCTGATGTATTGCTGAGACGGTAAAATATCAGGGCAGGCAAGGAAGGAAATAATTATAACGAGGACTATCTAATGATAGAAAATAGCTTTGCTATCACGTCCACTTTTGTGGCGTATTTACTGATTATGGTTGCTATTGGCGTTTACGCGTATAAGAGGACTTCCAATTCATCTGATTACTTCCTAGGTGGCCGTAGCCTAGGTCCGTGGCCTGCTGCATTATCTGCAGGTGCTTCAGACATGAGTGGTTGGTTGCTGCTAGGCTTGCCTGGCTATGCGTACGCTGCGGGTATCGAGGCCTTCTGGTTAGCCGGCGGTCTACTTCTTGGTACATGGGCAAACTGGCTCATCAGTGCAAAACGCCTACGTACCTACAGTATCCAAACTGACGCGTTAACGTTGCCAGAGTTCCTGTCACGTCGCTTCAACGATAAGTCGAAACTGATCCAGACAATCTCTGCGTTTTTCATTCTTCTATTTTTCCTTTTCTACACCAGCTCAGGTTTGGTCGCAGGGGGCAAACTGTTTGAGACGGTATTCGGTCTAGATTACACCTACGCTGTTATCATCGGTACGGTGTGTGTGGTTTCTTACACACTATTCGGTGGTTTCCTTGCGGTATCTTGGACTGACTTAGTGCAAGGCTTGCTAATGGCGGCTGCGCTAATGATTGTTCCTGTTGCAGTAATGGACGGTGGTCTAGGTCAGCTAACTTCTGATCTGCATGACATCAACCCAGAACTTGCAACGCTATGGAATGACGCCAAAGGCGAACCACTGTCTGCGATTGCTATCATCTCTTTAGCGGCATGGGGTCTTGGTTACTTTGGTCAGCCACACATCCTAGCGCGTTTTAAAGCGTCTCGTTCAAACAAAGATCTAACGACTGCACGTCGTATCGCTGTGATTTGGACTGCACTATCTATGGTTGGTGCAATGCTTGTTGGTCTTGTCGGTCTGGTTTGGGTTACGGGTCATCCGGGCACTCAACTAGAAGATGGCGAGAAGATCTTCATGTTATTGGTTAACGCAGTATTCCACCCTGTCGTTGCGGGTATGTTGTTAGCAGCAATCCTAGCGGCGGTAATGAGTACAGCAGACTCACAGCTTCTTGTTTCATCTTCAGCGCTTGCAGAAGATTTCTACAAGCAAGTATTCAAGCCAGAAGCCTCTTCTGAAGAAATCGTAATGATTGGCCGTATCGGCGTTATCGTGATTTCGCTTGTTGCGCTATTCCTAGCAATGACACCAGATAGTTCAGTACTTGGTCTTGTTTCTTACGCTTGGGCTGGCTTCGGTGCTGCATTTGGTCCTGCGGTTGTACTTAGCCTTTACTGGAGCGGTATGAACCGTAACGGCGCACTAGCAGGTATCCTTGTTGGTGGTATCACTATCGTAGTTTGGAAGCAGCTAACTGGCGGTTGGTTTGATGTGTACGAAATCGTACCGGGCATCATCTTCTCTACGCTTGCTATCGTTGTTATCAGCAAAGCGACAGGCGGTGCAGCGCAAGACGTATTAGACCAACATCAATCGTACGAGAAGAAACTAGTTGAACTAGACTAATTACTTCCTTTTACGAACACAAAGCCCGCTTATACAGCGGGCTTTGTTTTATCTGAACTTAATAAACGTTAATGGTGATTGCTTGAGGCCAGATTTTCACGTCGCTTTATTCGTTGTGAGTGTGTTAGTCACGACGAACTTTGGCGTAAATGACGGTGTTACTCAGCTCGCCAGAAGGCGCACGCCGAGCATTGCGTAGCTCACCTTCAAACTCATACCCACAGCGCTCAGCAACCGCACGACTTTTACGGTTGTTCGCATCGGCTAAAATCGCGATTCTTTTCGCGTCCAACGCTTCGAATGCATAGTTTTCAATCGCCGCTACCGCCTCAGAGATATAACCGTAGCCTACCGCGCGATCATCAAGCCAATAGCCAATCTCAAATGCCGGTATCTCTTGATCATGGATCATTAACCCAATGGCGCCGAGTAAACGATCGCTTTCCTTGTCGATTAGGTAGTAGCGCAACTCTTCTTCGAAGTTTTCAAAGTTTGCGATGGCTTTCTCTGTCCCTGCAATCATCGCTTCTAAAGTGAGCACGTGAGGTACCCATGGCAGGTAAACTTCAAGCGTTTTTTGGCTACGAACAACGGCCTGATGTGCTTCTTCTGCACGTTCCAAGCAAGCTGGGATGAGCTTTAAACGTTTGGTTTCCATGTCGAATCTCCTAGGCTTTTATACTCCAATCGTTTCGTAATGCAGGATTCAGAGCGTTATCACTAAAAATCATTTAAACAGAAACACTTAGAGACATCTAGCCTTCGCAACAACATTATTCACTTGGTTTGTAAGGGAGAAGCTGAGAGAATTGAGGCGTTATAAACATAAAATGGTTTAATATGAAACTTCTAGTAAGAAACTTAGCTCGTGAGACGACAGAGCAAGACATCCGTACTCTGTTCTCAAACTACGGCAAAGTTGAGCTTTGCACCGTCGTGCTTGATCAAGAAACGGGTTTATCAAAAGGGTTTGGTTTTGTGATCATGCCGGATGAAGCCGAAGCCGTTGCGGCGTTGGAGGCACTAAACCTGTCTTCAGTACACAAGAGCAAGATTCGTGTGAAAGTCGCACAAGACTAGTATTTTTGCCTTTCAAGGTGAAAGATAAAACCAGCTGAGAGGCTGGTTTTTTAGTGCCTTAATTTTGAGAGGTTGCTACGGTTACTTGAGGCGAAAATATTTGCTGGTATACGCAGACTTCTCGTTCTTTTCCCTGCATTTTGATGATGTGATTGTCGATATACGTCATGCCCAACTTTTGAATGACTGATTGGGATTGTCTGTTTTCGACCAAATGCATCGCTTTTAGGCCCGATAACTCAAAATGTGGTCTGGCAAATTGAATTAAAGCCATTGACGCTTCTTGAGCAAACCCATTACCCCAATAATCGACGCCAAGCCAATACCCTAATGTGCCGACTCCCTCGGAGATGTTTAGCAGACTAACAGCACCAATTAACGCTTCGTCTTGACGCAGGGTAATGGCATATATGACCCCACTACGTTGGTGATATAGGCCAACATGGCTCTTAATCCAAACTTGTGCCATCGGCTCTTCATAGGGATGAGGAATATTTGCCGTCATATCTGCAATGCTCTTGTCTCCTGCGAGTCGTGCGACTTTTTCGCTGTCTGTCGGATGAAATGGGCGAAGAATAAGCCTTTGTGTCGTGAGTGTTGGTTGAAGCGTCATCGTGCGTCCTTGAGATGCGTCAGTATCGTGGAAATTGCAGATTCACACTGTAAATCAGGCATGTTTAAACAACCAAGTAATGCCTGAATAGGAAATGTGAGTGAAAGCCATATTTAAAACGCCATAGAACTGTTCATTGCAGATTGAAATAGCGAGTAGCAACAATTGCTTATGTGTGATGTGTCGTATTATTACACACATAAGTGCGTTCGTTCATAATAATGGTACAAAAGTTGAGGTCTGACCAATGTCTCAATTTTTTGATACTTTCGTCCAATTTTTTGAAGATAGGACACAAAAAATTAAAGGGGCTTTTTTATTGTGGAATTATTTTGAACAAAATATGTCAATTGTCAGTAGTACTGAAAAACAGGGAGAAGAGAAATGCCGGATATATATTGCGCAGCTTGTAGAAAATCAACGCAACATAAAGTGATCATGAAGCGTTGCGAGCCACAGCCCGTTGATTCGTTGACAGGTAAAGTGGTGAGTTTTACACAGCTGATGGCGAAATTTGTATCAGGTGAACACTACTACGAGATGGAACCACAATACTACTGCCGATGCTGTAATCATCGTGCAATTGGAGAAGTGATTCCTCATCCTACCAGGCATACGTCGGCAGCTCTCTAATTCAGAGCGATAGCTATGATTAATAGCTAAACAGGGCGGCTTGTCCCGCACGCCAGATCTATAAAGGCGTATCACACGCTTTCAAATTTGCGACTCTACGGGAGCCGCTAGATTACTTTTGTTCTTCATACTCGGTTATGGAGAGAGCGGCAGTAATCGCAGCCCTTTCCTTCCTTAGTTATTTTCTAATTATTCTCTGCTGAATTTCACATGCTGTGCATTTGATGGTTTGCAATTGTTTAAGCAACGATTAATGTGATGCTTCCTGAGTGGTTACAAGGATGTGGTTAATGAGTTACCAATTGGACCGGATTGATTTACACATTTTGAGAGTGCTTCATTCAAGAGGCAGAATTCCAGTTGTTGAACTCGCAAAGCAGATCAACTTAACGACCTCGCCATGTTCTGACCGCGTGAAGCGGCTAGAAAAAGAGGGGTATATCAATGGCTACCATGCGGAGCTGAATGCGGAAAAATTAGGGTTGGATGTGCAAGTATTCATCCATATTCGCTTAGACCAAACCAGTTTTTCCATTTTTGAAAAGTTTGCGAAAGCCGTCGAATTGATGCCGGAAATTGAAGAGTGTTATTCGCTCTCTGGGGACTTCGATACCATGATAAAGGTTCGTGTTAAGAGTATGAAAGCGTATCAGGAGTTTATGTCGAGTAAGTTAGGCACGCTTCCGGGCGTAATCCAGACTCGCAGTGAAGTGGTAATTGAAGAACATAAAACAGGATTTGGCGTGAACCCGGAGCTCCTTGGTTAGGCGAGGCATGCGTTGAGCCCGTTATTTAGCGTGGCTTGGCATATTACTTTTTCAAGATCAAAAAAGGAGCCGAAGCTCCTTTTTGATAAATCGGTGAGCGACTATGCGCCGATAAAGGTGCTGATAACACCAATCAAACCACCAAATACGCCACCCCAAACGACTAGCCAGCCAAGGTGTTCTTTAATCATTTTTTGCACCATTTCTTTGACCAGTGCGGGTGTTAACTCGCTCAAGCGCTGATCAATGATGCCTTCAATGTTTTGCTTTATCTCATCCATCATAGCAGGAGATTCGAACTGCTCTTTCAGTGCTTCTTTGATGTTATCGCTCTTGCTCAACTCAATAATGGATTCTTGCATCTTTTCGACGAAAGGCTGCCGCATAGGTTGTAATGCCTCCGCGCCGCCAAACATCGCTAGCATGCCGCCAAATTGAGAGCCTTCGATCACTTCTACCAAAGAGTCAAACGCTGGGTTTAAATCCACTTTCTCAATCACAGGTTGAAGATCGATGTTTACACCGCCCGCCATTTCTTTGTTCAAGAATCGATCGATGTTCGCTTCGGTAAAGAACTGCTCCATCATCAAGTTTTTGATAGCCAGTTTAAACTCTTCAAATCGCGCGGGGATCACGCCAGAACCGTATAATCCAGGCACTTTTTCAAACAGCATGTGGATGGCAAGCCAGTTAGTGATGGCGCCTGAGAACGCAAACAGCCCCGCATACCAAAGGTAGTCGTTTTGTAATTGATGACCTCCAGCCATCAAAGCGATAGCGAGGACATTCGTTAGCAAACTTTTGTTCATAGTGACCAGTTATATGTGAATATCGGAATAAATAAGTGGGCCTGATTCTATACCTAAGTCACATTGAGATGCTAGGTTTTGCCGTGATGAGTGACCGTGTTGCGAAGGGATAAAAATGGATGTACAGAAAAACAAAACCCGACAATTACTGTCGGGCCACTGCTTTTTCTTAGAAAAACTAAGATTCTATTTTTAATTTTAGATGCGGTAGATCTTACAACAAAGTTGGCATTTCCATCTTTCTGAGTAGCCGAATAGCTTGTCAGCCCAACTTGGTTTGAGTTGTACGATCTGCATTGAACCACATTTACACATAAGCTAATTACCTTATTGTTAATCTAATAACTAAGCCATCTATTGAGTATAGCTGTTTCTCAAAAAGTGAAATGACAAATGAAGACGGCTCAAAACTCTGTATTGTGTTCATTGCAATGGATACGCAACGAGGCGGTATATTAGCAGAAAAAATGTGAGCTTTATCATGGAGGGTGTTTCATATATGAGAAACTATAATGGCTATATGAGTATAGGTTTATTAATAAAAATGAAAAACGGCGCTTCATGCGCCGTTTTTATTGGGTTTCTCGCTAATTAAGAAACGTGTTGATTTTCTAACTCTTCAGCGATAAATCCGCCAGTTTGATGCGCCCAAAGCTGGGCATAAATACCGTTGTTCGCGATGAGCTCTTGGTGAGAGCCTTGCTCAACAATACTGCCTTTATCTAGCACGATGAGGCGATCCATTTGTGCGATGGTCGACAATCGGTGCGCAATCGCAATAACGGTTTTTCCTTGCATTAACTCATTTAAGCTTTCCTGAATGGCTGCTTCGACTTCTGAATCCAGAGCCGATGTTGCTTCATCCAGTACCAGCAATGGTGCGTCTTTGAGTAGCACACGAGATATTGCGATACGCTGACGTTGGCCGCCAGACAGTTTCACACCACGTTCACCAACTTGCGCATCGTATCCGACGTTGCCAAATGGGTCGGTCAGTGTTTCGATAAACTCATGGGCATGCGCTTGCTTGGTGGCTTTCAACAAATCTTCTTCTGTCGCATCTGGGTTACCATACAAAATATTGTCGCGAATCGAGCGGTGCAGCAGAGAAGTATCTTGGGTCACCATACCGATCTTTGAACGCAAAGAGTCTTGTGTGACTTCTGAGATGTTCTGTCCATCGATCTTAATGCTGCCGTCTTCGACATCGTGGAAACGAAGTAACAAGTTCACCAAAGTTGATTTTCCGGCGCCGGAGCGCCCAACCAAGCCGACTTTCTCTCCTGGTTTGATGTTGAGATCGAGATGGCTAATCACGCCTTTGTTCTCACCGTAATGGAAGCTGACGTTATCAAAGTGAATGCCACCTTCAGTGACTACTAAGTCTTTTGCGCCTGGTTTATCTTTAATATCAATAGGCTTAGAGAGCGTTTTCATTCCATCGACTACGGTTCCCATATTTTCAAAGAGGGCGCCAACTTCCCACATGATCCACATCGACATACCATTTACGCGTAATGCAAGGCTAACAGCAATCGCAATCGCGCCAACGCTGATGGCACTATCCAACCACAGGTAAATCGATAAAGCAGCAACGGAAAAGACCAAAATATAGTTTGAGATCTCTACAGCAACGTCAAAGCCGGTCACTAGGCGCATTTGACGATAGACCGTATTCAAAAATCCCTTCATGCCTTGCTCAGCATATTGGGTTTCGCGCTGGCTATGAGAAAACAGTTTGACCGTCTGAATATTGGTATAGCTGTCGACGATGCGTCCTGTCATTGTCGAACGAGCATCGGCCTGCGCTGAAGCGACGTCTTTGAGCTTAGGAACGAAATAGATTTGGATAGCGATGTAAGCGAGCAGCCAGACGATCATTGGGATCATCAAACGCCAGTCTGCCGTCGCTAACATAATGATCATACTGGTGAAGTAAACCGTAACATAAACAAACACATCCATAGCTTTCATGACGGTTTCGCGCACAGCTAGTGACGTTTGCATGACTTTAGTTGCAACTCGGCCTGCAAAATCATCTTGATAGAAGTTTAAGCTTTGATTGAGCAAATACCGGTGTGCAAGCCAGCGGATAGACATTGGATAGTTGCCCAATAATGTTTGGTGAACGAGCAACGAATACACGATCACCAAAATGGGCATGACAACCAACAATAAGGTTCCGTAAAAAATCAAATCTGCTTTATTGTCTTGCAAGAACGTTTCTGGATTGCTGGTGGACAACCAATCAACCAATTGTCCCATCGCGCCAAACAACATAACTTCAACGACAGCAACAATCGTGGCCATCAAAGACATGATGATCAAAGGCTTTTCGTAGCCGCGGGTGTAATAACGTAAAAAAGCGAGCATCCCTGAAGGAGGCTGATCTGGTGTGGATTTGGGGAACGGCTCTGTAAAGCCTTCAAATCGTTTAAACATAACTCATCCTAAAGTTAAAACAGTGCCATTTGGGGTGGCTAAATCCATCGATTCACGCAGCTTTGGACGAAGCCGCGTGTATAAGGGTTTTTGGCTGCTCCTCGAGAAAGCAGACGGATTGACGAGAGGGGCGAAAAAATAGTCTAACCGATTGTGTTTTAAATGTAACTAGTTGGTTATGGGTGTGGTTGTCTATGGTTCTGATTCTTATGATGAATTCTTAGCATGTTCATCGCGATGCCATAAAACCTTAAACCTGCATAGTGACAATAAAATTTCGGGAGAAATAAGCTAAGTGCAGTGAAAATTACTTCTAGATAATTAAATTAATTGTGAAAACAGCAAAACTGAAGTTAACAATAAATTTACAATCTCCTCATTCTAGTGATAAGGAATGTATTGGATGCTATTACACGAATCAGTGACCCAATTTGCTAATGGGAAAGAAGAAAGCACGCAAAGTGCTCAGCGCCAAACCGCAAACTGCGTAGTGATGGTGCCACCGAAAGAGTTTCGTTTTAATGAAGAAACCGCACAAGATAATGAGTTCCAACATAAAGTGTCACTCAGCCAAGAAGAAGTCTCGCGTAGAGTGATGGCCGAGTTCGCGAGTATGGTAGCAACGCTGCGTCAAGAGGGCGTTCAAGTTGTTGAGTTTGATTATCCAGCTTCAGATGTTGCGACGCCAGATGCGGTATTTCCAAACAACTGGTTTAGCACTACGCCAGATGGCACGTTGTACACCTTTCCAATGGCCTGTGAAAACCGTCAAAAAGAAGTGCGTCCCGATGCGCTTGTGGCGGCACTAGCGCAAGCTGGGCGCGAAGTTCATCGACGTAGCAGCCTAACTGAATATCTTGATGAGCAAGCGTATTTAGAAAGCACGGGTGTGATGGTCTTTGACCACTTAAATAAAACGGTCTATGCCGCACTCTCACAACGTTGTGATCGTCTGGTTTTAGAAGATTACGCCGATCGCATTGGCTATGAACGAGTGATCTCTTTTCAAACTCGTTTGCCATCTGGTGCGCCTATTTATCACACTAATGTGATGATGGCGGTTGGCGAACAGTTTTGCGTGATTTGTGACGAAGTGATCCCAGAATTTGAGCGTCGTTTTGTCATGAAATCTCTCGCTAAAGATAAACAAGTGATCTCTATTTCGATTGAGCAAATGAACCAGTTCTGCGGCAACATTCTTCAGTTGGAAACCATCAATGGAGACAAAGTCATTGCGATGTCGCAATCGGCATACGATGCTTTCTCTCCAGCACAAAGAAATCAACTTTCGACGCACGGTAAATTGCTGCCATTCGATGTTTCTACCATAGAATCTATTGGTGGTGGCTCGGTTCGCTGTATGTTGGGTGAGGTATTTTTGCCTAGTCGACAAGCGGTGTTATAAACAATATTGCGCAGTTTTGCTTGCAAATGCAGGTGACGTTCATTCTCTCCCAAATAATAAAACCGTTAGCCTCGAGGCAGTACGAGGCTGACGGTTTCACTTTCTAACTTCTTCCTAGGATATTCCGAGCTTAACCCATACTCTCGCGCAAAGACTTGATGTCTTTGGATGGTGGCGCACCAAATAAACGGCTGTATTCACGGCTAAATTGAGAAGGGCTTTCGTAACCCACTTTAAACGTAGTCGCCATGGCATCGAGGTTTTCTGTCAGCATTAAACGCCGAGCTTCGCTGAGTCTTAATTTCTTTTGAAATTGCAGTGGCGTCATGGATGTCATAGAACGAAAGTGAGTATAAAACGCCGATTTACTCATGCCACTGTAGGCGGCTAACTCACTGACACTTAACGGCTTTACGAAATTATTCTTCAACCAATCAATGGCCTTCGCGATTTGATGGCTGTGACTTCCTGCAGTCACGATTTGATTAAGACGAGCGCCCTGTTCGGTGATTAACAGTCGATAAAAAATCTCTCGTTTAATGATCGGTGCTAAAATTTTGATGCTTTGTCCTTCATCCAGCAGCTCTATTAAACGCAGAAAGGCGTCAAGTAATGGCTCCGACAACTCTCCAACCGCTATGCCTTTTTGTGCTTCTTTGCTTTGATTAAACGTCAGCTCACTATCGACAATAAGTTGAGATATTTCAGTCAGATCCAGCTCCATAATCACCCCTAAATAAGGTTTATCTTCACTGGCTTCAATGATATTGGCGATAATCGGCAAGTCGACAGAGGAGATCAAAAAGTGGTTCGCATCGTAAACAAAGCTATCTTCACCCAACAACACGCGCTTTCTCCCTTGAGCAATTAAGCAAATACTTGGGTTGTGGGTGTAGCTTGTCGGTGGTGTTGGGGTTGCCCAGCGACTGAACCTTAATCCTGGAATTTCTGTGTCATATTGGTTCGCGCCATTTGCCCATTTCTCAATGTGCTTGGCAAGCTTTTCTATTGCACTGGCCAGGGTTGACGAAGTGTTTGACGGTACCTCTTGCATAAGTCAATGCTCTCCTCTGGTTGGCCTCAGGTTTGGTGTTAACGGCATGCGATTTCTGTCTTTGTAGTTAACGCTTTTTCGGAGTCAATTAAGCATAGTTATAACAGTTCATTTCTTTAAGTAAAGAATATTGGGCAAGTGTCTATTTCGAGGTTAAGCGATCGGAGATTGATCTTTCTGCTTGGTTTTTGAGCGGGTTAATTGTCTGTCATGAATTTTATTATTTAATAGTCAAGTGCTTATGTATTGATGAGTTTTTATTTCGTTTTTTCTAACCGGTCTCAAGTACGGTTGTCTTTTGTATTGGTTTGGAATATTGGGCAAGTATTAGCAATGAATAGGCTAACGGTCATCTATCAAAGCGCAATACAGTGAACCTATGGTTTGGTGAGTTGTAAGCACTCAAGAACACTATTTGGAGTCATGATGAATAACAAAAGCAATACTCAAATCCCTGACGTACTGCAAGCCGGTGTATTTCAAGGTCGAGGCATTTTCGAGTTTGGTGAAAAGAATGAAGCGTATGCGGATTACTTTACCGGTACGAGTTATCTGGCGTTGCTCAATCAGCCTGGTCTTATCGTGGCGAACGTAACGTTTGAACCAGGGTGTCGCAATTTTTGGCATATTCATCATGAAGGTGGGCAGATTCTGTTAGCGACAGGAGGGCGAGGTTGGTATCAAGAATTTGGCCAACCAGCACAAGAGTTGAATGTTGGCGATGTCGTGCATATTGCGCCAGGTACTAAGCATTGGCATGGCGCAGCTAAAGACAGTTGGTTCTCACATGTAGCAATAGAAATACCGGCTGAAGGCGCAAGTAATGAATGGTGCGAACCAGTCTCTGATCAAGAGTACATGCAACTAAAGTAGCCCGAGCTAAGTTTTCAGTGAGAAAAGGGAATATCGATGAGACAAGCATACCGTTTCAATCAGTGGGTGAGATGCGTTTTGGTGAGTGGTGTCTGGATGTTCCCCTGCATTGTAAACGCAGAAGTTAATAGCGCTGGATTGGAGGAAAATATGGTGAAAATTCGTTTTATTTTCGATGATTGCAGTGTTTCAGGCACATTGAAGAGCAGTGCGAGTACAGACGATTTTGTTCGTCAATTGCCTCTAACATTAGATCTACAAGACTACGCAAATACAGAGAAAATTGCTTACTTACCGAATAAGTTAACTCGCGAAGGCGCACCTTCTGGAACTCAATCAAAAGCGGGTGACATCTCTTACTACGCCCCTTGGGGAAATTTAGTTATCTTTTATAAAGACTTTGGTTACGCGTCTGGGTTTATTAAATTAGGTCAAATCGATGATGGGATTCATTGCTTTATTTCGAAAGAAACAAACCGTGTCACGATCGAAAAAGTCAATTAATGACCTAGTTAACAATGTGAATTATTAATGTAGAAATCAGAACGCTAATAAATATATTTCTAGAACTTCTATGGATTAGAACACCGTTACATAATGGAATTTTGATATGAAAGCATTAAACAAATCTGTTAAATCAATATTAATATTGGTGCTCACTATGGCAACACTATGCACAACGAATATCGCTTCAGCATCAGAAATATTCAGTGATAAAGAGCGAGCTATTATTCCTATTTCTGCTTTTACTGCGAGTGGTGAAATAGAAAAACTAACACAAAGCCTTAATGATGGGTTAGACGCAGGCCTAACGGTCAACGAGACAAAAGAAGTGCTGGCTCAGTTGTACGCGTATGCTGGATTTCCGCGCAGTTTGAATGGACTAGCAACATTTATGACGGTGTTGGAGGAACGTAAAAGCCGAGGTATTACCGATATCTTAGGGCGAGAATCAAGCGCGTTACCTAACGATAAAACCAGCTTAGAATTTGGCGCTGAAAACCAAACACAACTTGTTGGTGCAGAAGTAAAAGGCGCGCTATTCGATTTTTCTCCGCAAATTGATGAATACCTAAAAGCACATTTGTTTGGTGATATTTTTGAACGCGATGTGCTCACTTGGAAAGAGCGTGAAATTGCTACGATTGCAGCATTAGCAAATATGAACGGTGTTAATAGCCAATTAGCAGCTCACTATAATATCAGTATGAATAACAATGTTTCTATTCAAGAGTTAGAGGAATTTATTGTTGTATTAAGTGAGTGCTGTGGTGAAAGTGTGTCGAACAATGCTCAATCGGTCCTAAAAACAGTTTTGGAAAAATAAATATTATTTGGCCAATCATATCAATTAGAAAGGAATTCGTTTTATGAAAAATAAATCATCATTGCTTATTTGGTCTGTGCTGTTGTCGACGGGATTTATGCTTCCAATTGCTCAAGCAGCCGATGGTAACTCATCTTCGCAGCAAGTTTATCGCTCTGCTGATCAGAAATCGTTTCAAGGACCTGAAAACCTATTTACCGGGAAAGTTAACGTCGAGATGTTGTTTCCTGAAAACGAAGTTGCAAACTACAGCGCCGCCTATGTCACTTTTGATGCAGGAGCTCGAACCGCTTGGCATACTCACCCTGCAGGACAACACATGATCGTCACTTCCGGTACCGCACTTACAGGAACGCGTGATGGGCATGTAATTCGATTTGCTGCTGGTGATAGTGTTTGGTGTCCGCCTGATATCGACCATTGGCACGGTGCAACACCAAATGCGCCAATGACTCACCTAGTGGTTACGGCGTCAAAAGACGGTGAAAACGTTATCTGGAAAGAGCAGGTCACCGATGATCAGTATGCAGCAGGACAGCAATAACAAAGGCCACGTTTTTATAGCGAGCGCAGAGCTTTTACTCTGCGTTTTTTATTGTCTTGTTGGGCCAACCAAGCGCATTTCCCAATCTTCGACTTCGCCAGTTTCTAGGCGGCGCTCGACCAACTTGCCCCAAGACTCGACTAACGGCAGCTCAGACAGCTTAGTGAGTTCTTCTCTATTTAAACAGCCAGTGAAAACCGCACCCATGATGCGAGCCAATGGCCATTCTGGATAAGGTCTTTCGCACAGAATAATCTCGTCACCTGCACCGATATCGCCTTCTTCCAATACTCGGAAATACCAGCCTGTTCGAAGCGTATCTTGCAGTCTTCTCGCCATGTCGTGTTGGTCAAATCGTACGTTAAGTTTCCAACAAGGCATGCGACCTTGCGACACTTCCAGTAGTGTTGAGCCGATACGGATTTTATCTTTCAAGCAAATCGTGGATTCGGTGACGCCCTCGGAGCTGATGTTTTCGCCAAAGCCGCCAGCGGATTGGAAAATAGTTCTTTCGCCTAATTGTTGTTGCCAGATTGGGTAGTGCTCGCTTGGGTAAATATGAAGCGCTTTTTGAATGCCACCATGAAAGCGTGGATCGCCTTGCTCATCACTGATAAAACCAAGCTCTGTTGCGTGCTGGCGCTCGGGCAACACTTGTTTGTTGATTGCGCTTTGCGCTCCATGAGCATAAGGGACAGTTTTCCCTGCTAGCACAGCTTTTACGACGCCGATTTTCTTCATGTAACCTCCTTATTGTTTGAATGAGAGATAAAGTGTTTATCTTCATTCGCGATGCGGAGCATGATAGCCTAGTGAACTTGTGTCGGAGTAGGGATGAAAAGACAATCAACAATGCTAACTCGCCAAATTGATTCGAAGTCAGGCGTCATGACCTCCAATGAGATGATGGCCGCGAATCCCCATTCTCCTGTTTTGGTGAAAACCATCGACATGCCAAAAGGTTACATTGATGCGCTGCATCAACACACTTGGCATCAAATCATCTTTCCTATCAAAGGGTTATTGCAAACGCAAACGGAGCATTATCAGCATTTGGTTCCGCACACTTCTGCGTTATTTGTTCCTGCGGGTGTTCAACACGAGTCGGTTGCTGTGAGCAACACGATATTTGTTGGTATTTACCTCAACCCTGAGTTTGGTGCGACGTACGAGCCACAAGTGAGAACCATTGCTTTAACGCCGTTTTTAAATGAGCTTTTACAAGAGATCCGCAGACAGTGTGAAAATGAGGCAAGCCATGAAGAAGTGCTGCATTTGCTGGCGGTGTTGCATGATCAAATTTTGAAAAGCAACGTGCAGACATTTCAGTTATTACTGCCAAAAGACAGACGACTAAAACTGATTTTCGAGCACTTGACTGACGAGCCCGCGTTAAGCTGTTCGCTAAAAGAGTGGGGGGAGAAAATTGGGGCGTCTGAGCGCACTTTATCACGGTTGTTCGCCAAGGAATTCAACACTTCATTTCTGCTTTGGCGGCAACAAATTCGGCTGATTTACTCGCTTTCTTTGTTAGATGAAACGTTACCAATCCAAGCCATTGCAGACCGAGTGGGTTATCAAAACGATTCATCCTACATCAAAGCATTTAAAGCCTATTTTGATATGACGCCACAACAGTTTAGAGTGAACGGCGCATCGCGCAGGTAGAAATACAGAGCTTCGACTTCACTGAATGCTTTTGAGTAGAAGTCGCGATACTTCCTTTTTGAATTTCAATTACATGGTATGAATAACAATGGCACCAACGATAAATACTCGAGTGAACCAATTCTGCTTTGGTCAGCCAAAAACATCGCTGTCGTTGGAAAAAGTGCCCCTCAAACCGCTTGCTCAGGGCAAGGTTCGGGTGCGACTGGAAGCCACCAATATTAACCCAAGTGACTTGCTTTCCATTTATGGTGTTGGGCAATACCGCCGCGTTCACGTACCACCTCGCGTGCCGGGATTTGAAGCGGTTGGGCGTGTGGTGGAAGTTGGTGCTGTCGGTCAAACTGGCTTTCAAGTTGGGCAAAAAGTGTTGGTGGCGATGAGTGGTACTTGGCAATACTACATCGATGCTTCGCCCGAGAATCTTTTTCCGCTACCTGAAAGTTTGGATAACGGCTATGCCTGCCAGTTGTACATCAACGCGCTAACCGCGTGGGTTATCACCACGAAAGTGGCTAAGTTGAACAACGACGATATGGTGATCATCAATGCGGCGGGTTCGGCGATCGGTAAGATATTTGCCCAGCTTGCTCATTCACTGGGTTTTACACTGATTGCTGTGACTTCAAAGCCAGACGAGTATCCGTACGATACGACTCCAGTATTGGACGCGAAGCAAGACTTACACGTGCAACTGCAAACGCGCAAACTGCCACAACCAACGGCCGCTTTGGATGCGATAGGCGGTGAGGCTGGCACATATCTCATTCGTACCTTGAAAGAAAATGGCCAATACATCAACTACGGAACGTTGTCGTTAGCGCCTTATACGCCTGCGTTTTTTGAATCGATGAAGACCAACAACATCGACTTTAGCACCTTCTTTTTGCGGTATTGGGAAGAGTCGGTAGGTAAAGGCGGGAGAAAGGCGGTATTCGCTGAAATGTTAGACCACTTTATCGCCAACGATATAAAGTTAAGTGTAGCGTCTGAACTGCCGCTAGAGGATTTTCAAACTGCGATTGAAATGGTTGAGCAACGCTCATCGGCGGTGTCAGGAAAAATCATTTTGACGCTATGAATTACAGTGAGTCTGTTGAGAAAAGGGAGGATAAAATCCTCCCTTTTTTGATGGGTTATTTGTAATGATGGGACTATTTTAGATGGAAAATTTGTTCTGTTTCGAGCGATGTCATCGTACGTACTTGACGCCAAATGTAATAAAAAATACCGAACATCATTAACATGCTTGGAATTGCAATCATCGGGTAGCTGTAAAGCGTCATCTTACCCAACTCTTCATTAAAAGCAGCCGTGCCCGAAGGACTGGTCACGATCCAAGTCGCAAGGAAGTAGTTCATTGCGGATGAGAACGCAAAAGTACTCGCAAACAGATAGTTTGATGACATTAGACAACGTTCAAATGCCTCTGATTGACCGTTCTCTTTCAAGCGTTCGTTAATCAGCGATAAATTCAATACCGTGTCATTCAGTACTAACTTCTGCATCAGTGGATAGCGGGTAAACGTTGAGCCCAAAACCGCTAAACCGATCAGGCCAGGGATCAGGGCTTCTTTCAAGGCTAACCAACGTGTATCAAGCTCTAACAAGCCAATGCCGCCAGTTAATAAAACACTGATAAAGCCAAGTGCAGAAATAAAGTTAAATTTCTTGTTCCGGGCAAGGTCCATACCGCCGTAAATGATAGGAAATAGCAAAGCGACAACCAGCGCCATTGCTGTTCCTAGGTGTTCATCGCCGCTAAACTTCATCAAGATAAAGGAAGGGATGAATACGTTAAAAAGAATCTCGAATAGGGGATTCGGCTTTTTCGCCGTTGTGTTACTCATAATGTTTTACTGACTCTACTCTATGTCGGCTGTTATTGTACTTTGACGAGAAGTGTTCATCTAGTCGCGCTTGATGTAAAGCGTTAAAGCGCCGAGTTGTGTAACGACTTATGAAATAGACCGGAGCATAGCCAGTTAGTTGACATGATTGACTACTTTTTTGTGTCTTAATCGCGCTCCCTCTGCGAAATCATCTGATTGCGTGCTCTGAATAATCGAGTCGCCACGGTGTTGTGATTAAGCTCTAAGACTTGAGCAATTTCATTATGATTAAACCCGACTACGAGTTTTAAGACCAATGGCTCTCGGTATTTGGGTTCGAGAATCATCATTTGTTTTTGAAGCCAATCTTGTGCCATGTCGTGGTCACTGCCAGGGTAGTTTTTTGCCTGTATTACACACTCATCAATATCGACAAAATCGTACTGCTTTTTATCAAAGCGCCGAGCATTCTCACGACGCAAAATGGTGATGAGCCAAGGCTTCGCGGCATTGGGATCATTTAAGTTATCAAAGAATCGCCACGCTTTCAGAAAGGTTTCTTGCGCCAAATCTTCAGCAAGGTGGTGATCTTTGCACAGCCAATATGCGAGACGATAGATATCTTGGTATCGCTCCTTCGTCAGTGCTTCGTATCGTTTGTGTTTTTCCATAGCATTAAGATCAGAAGTGTAGAGCTGAGTAGCAAGGTAACCTCTGAAGCTCAAAGGTTACCTGCGGTTTCATTCTTGCTCGCTTAAAATGGCTGGGTAGAAAAACGTGAGTATTGAAGGGCGTCTGCGACTTCTTGAGCTTTAGATTCTGAAGTCATGAGATGCAGCAATTTAAGGGCGGCTTGATAGCTAACTAGGCTGCCGTTTGAGGTGATGACACCCTCATCAACAACAAAATTCTGGTCGACCTGTACATCAACTGCTGGATAGTCTTTTTGTAATCCGTTTTCACCTCCTGCCCATGTCGTCGCTTTCTTACCGTTTAACAGGCCAGCCTCGGCCAATAGATACGCACCAGAGCAATTACTTGCCATCCAATCTGCCGCCTTTGATGTGGTTTGAATAAAGTGAATGAGATCCTTGTTTTCGATTAGCGCATCCATGTCGTAGCTGGATGTTAAAACCAGCACGTCGAGCTCCGGCTGATCGCCAATCCAAGCATCCACACCAATTTTTAATCCCTCTTCAGTGGTGATGGTTTTCTGCTCAGAGACGGAAATAGTGAGCACTTCATAATCACTAAACCAAGTCAGCCGACTTGCGACACCAAAGACCTCTAAAGGCGCAGTAACATCAGAGGTCAATACGCCGTCATAAACCAGAATGCCAATGCGTTTATCCGCCGCATGTGCCGTTTGAAGCATCCCAAAGAATAGAACTAAGGTCGCTATCAATAGTTGTAGTGCATTCTTTAATCCATTTTTACCCATTGTTTTTTCCTCGCTAACAGAGCATCAAGTTATTGAGATTCATTATATTTGGGCTGATTGGTGATTGAAGAGCCACTTTGTCTTTACTAAAGTGAATAAAGTTCACGAATGGAATGCACGAGTTTTATGGATAAGATACGGTCCCTACGATTTTTTATTGCCACTTTAGAAGGTGGCAGTTTTGCTGCGGCCGCCAAAGCGTATGGCACAGACCCTTCTACGGTGAGTAAGGCTATCCATCGTCTTGAAAGCGACTTGGGAATACAGCTTTTCCAACGTTCTACGCGACAGATCCGTCTGACAGAAGCCGGTCGTCGATACGCAAATACCGCTAGGTTTGTACTGGACGAACTGACGGCGTGTGAGGATTCATTGAAAAGCCACAATGATGCGCTTTCAGGGCTGCTTAAGATTAACGTGCCAGTCTCCTACGGTCGCCTTTACATTCGCCCTTTATTAAAAGAGTTTTGTCGCCGCTACCCCAGCATCACTATCGATATTCATTACGATGACGCCTACGTTGATATTATTGAGCAAGGGATTGATGTGTCGATTAGATCTGGTGTCGTTCAGGACAGCCAGTTGATTGTGCGCCAGCTGAGTCCTATCGATTTTATTATTTGTGGCAGTCAGGATTACTTAGCGCGGCATGGTGTTCCGAGTGGCTCGGATGTATTCAATGACCATTCTTGGGTTCGTTTTCGTTTTAAACAAACGGGGAAACTGTTGCCGATTCGGATGCCAGAACCAGACGGTGCAAGTGAGTATAACCCCGAGAGAAATTTTATTGTAAACGACGGCGAATCCATGGCAGAGCTTTGCGCAGAAGGCTTAGGGTTAACTCAGATTCCTCACTTTATCGCGAGAGATTGGCTCAAAGCGGGGCGTTTAGTGCCGATATTTCCGAGTATGCGCCAAGCAGGAAATGGCGTGTATCTTCTCTATGCCAACCGGGAATATGTGCCTGCTCGAGTGAGGGTGTTCATCGATTTTATCACCCAAGCGATACAGGATATGGATGAAACGCCATTCCATACGTGGGCTGAAACGTTGCCGATTTACCAACCGAACCAAGGCGATTGAAAACTTCATGTGAGTCTTTGGTTAAAACACTCCAAGCCATATGGTGCTTTTATGGGTTTTTGTTAGGTTATTGGGCGTTATTATCGACAAGCGCAGTTTGCTCTTCGTCACTCATAAAGGAAAGACAATGCCAACTAAGATCTTAGTGCCAGTTATGGCTCTACTTCTCAGCGCATGTGGCGGCGACGGGGAGTCGTCAGCACCTGTAGACAGCGGCTCTCAAAACACAGGTTCCACATCGTTACAAGGCACATTTGCCGAGCAGATGCTCGCAGCGGTCAACAGTGCTCGCTCTACTACACAGCAGTGTGGGGCAACCACCATGCCACCTGTTGGAGCCCTGACTTGGAGCTACGATTTGGAAAGCGCCGCTTATCGACATTCAAGCGACATGGCGAACAGCGATTTCATGAGTCATACAGGCTCTGACGGCAGCAATATGTCAGATCGAGTCAACGCAACGGGCTATGCTTGGAGCGCTATTGGTGAGAATGTCGCCGTAGGGCAAAGTTCCATTAACGCCGTCGTTAATGCTTGGTTATCGAGCGAAGGTCACTGCCTAAATATCATGAGTGCGGATTTTGATCAGATGGGCGCGTCGCTTGTCGAAAATCACTCTGCAAGCTACGGGTATTACTGGACTCAGGTTTTTGCCAAACAGCGCTAATGCGATAAAGAAACCTGATAGATAAACTAAAATGCCAGCAGTAACCATCTGCTGGCGTTTTATTATTTACGTCTCTTTTAGCTTGTCAGGTTACGAAGTTTTGGGTCATCCGTCAGGTATTCAACAAATTCGATCTCAAAACCTGCAGGGTCAACAAAATACACATTCTTGCGGTATGGCTCATCAGCCCCAGGCTGGGCAATTGGGTAACCTGCATCGGTCAGCCTTTTGATGATGGCATCGACATTATTGGTTACATAAGCAAAATGCGCTAGTCCAACTTGATGGCCGCCCAACTCGCGGTTCTCACCTTCACCGTGGTCACTCATCGCAATGTATTGATACTCGTCGCCAAAGTGCAGCCAGTTTCTATGCTTGCCGCTCCATTCGCCTTTCCCCTCATCACGCACGTACCAATGTGGAAATGCAGTTTGATAAAACTTCAGCATTTCAGGGATGTTTTTCACGACTAAATTAATATGTTCTAGTTGGATCATGATGTGCTCCTTTTTGTCATTTCCTAGCCAACGATGAACATGCTAAAACCTCAAGTTAAGTCGAGGTAAAGGGCTTTTTTTAAATTTTTTAGGGTAGATGTCTTTGGAGCTTGGTACATGGAGAGATTCGGTGGGGTGGTACTTGAATCTGCGAGTTGGGTTAGGTGCTTGCAATCCTCTTTCATCTTTTGTTTGTTCGTGCTAATCATTTTCGAGCGAGTATTCAGAATCTATTTGCAGCGCTTTGTGATGCAAGCGGTGTGAAGTTAACTGTCCACGATTGCAGAACCAGTCCCTCCTCTTTGAGCCCGGAGTGTTGAGATCTTTAGAGTTTTATACAAGCGAAGGTTAGGTGGGGTTGGTGGTTTGAGGTTGAGAGGAGGATCATGTTCAGAACCCTCTAACCGTTGATGCTTCACGTGTATGTGTGTGAATTTCTTTCGTTCAAGCTTACGGTTAGTAGATTCCCAGTCTCACCTAGGTTCGCGGGAATGACGTGAAGAGAGCGCTAAACGAACAGCGTCATTCTGAATGAGCCTAAGCGAGTATTCAGAATCTATTCGCAGCGCGTTGTGATGCTGGTGGAGTGAACCGAATTATCCGTGATTGTAGAGCCATTCTCTCCAGTTTGAACTCGGAGTACATCCCCAAAAACCAAAAAAGCCAGCAGTTAGTACCTGCTGGCAAAGTCTTTGGGCTTCTAGTTTTTTGCTTTTATTTCTTGTTACTCATCGCTGTCACGGTGCCCCGATTGGTTTTCCGGGGAAGAAAACACCGCACCGTGCGCTTTGTGCTCAAGAAATTGGAGATTAACCTTGCTTACGGATTAGGTAGTCAAACGCGCCTAAGCTTGCTTTTGCACCTTCACCCATCGCAATGATGATCTGTTTGTAAGGAACCGTCGTAGCGTCACCGGCTGCGAAGACACCTTCTAGGCTGGTTTCACCACGGCTACCAACTTCAATTTCGCCGCGCTCAGAAAGCGCTACTTCTGAATCTTTCAGCCATTCTGTGTTTGGTACTAGACCGATTTGAACAAAGATACCTGACAGTTCAATCTCTTTGATTTCATCTGTGTTGCGGTCTTTGTACTTCAAGCTTGTTACGCGAGTACCGTCACCCACAACTTCAGTAGTTTGCGCCATCGTGATGATGTCTACGTTTGGTAGTGAGTTCGCTTTGTCGATAAGCACTTGGTCTGCGCGAAGTACGTCTGCGAATTCAAGAACCGTTACGTGTTCTACGATACCAGCAAGGTCGATAGCCGCTTCGATGCCTGAGTTACCACCACCGATAACCGCGGTTTTCTTGCCTTTGAATAGCGGGCCGTCACAGTGTGGGCAGTACGCGACGCCTTTGTTGCGGTACTCTTGCTCACCCGGAACGTTCATTTCACGCCAGCGTGCACCAGGGCTAAGGATGACACTCTTACTTTTCAGCGTTGCACCGCTTTCAAGTTGGATATGAATCAAGCCATCTTCTGTGTGTGCTGCGCCCATCAGTTTTTGCGCTTGTTGCTCAGTCACGACATCTACGTCATATTCTTTTAGGTGCTCTGCTAGGTCAGTCGCCAGTTTTGGACCTTCAGTACGCTTTACCGAGATAAAGTTCTCGATTGCCATGGTGTCCATCACCTGACCACCGAAGCGTTTAGCGACAACGCCAGTGCGAATACCTTTACGCGCTGCGTATAGTGCTGCTGCACTACCACCAGGGCCACCGCCGACAACTAGCACGTCGTATGGGTCTTTTTCGCTCAGTGCTTTTGCGGCTTTCTCGCTCGCTTCGTCATCCACTTTGTTTAGGATTTCAGTTAGAGACATACGGCCTTGACCGAATAGCTCACCGTTCACGAATACGCTTGGTACGGCCATGATGTCGCGTTGTTTCACTTCATCTTGGAAGAGTGCACCGTCGATCATGGTTGCTTTCACTTTCGGGTTGATTGCCGCCATCATGTTGAACGCTTGAACAACGTCTGGACAGTTTTGGCACGACAGTGAAATGAACACTTCAACTTCCAACTCTTTATCTAGCGCTGCGATTTGTTCAATCACTTCCGGCTCTAGTTTGATTGGATGACCACCAGAGTGCAGTAATGCCAATACCAGAGAGGTAAATTCGTGACCCATTGGTAGGCCAGCAAAGCGAAGTGCTGTGCCTTTTACTGGGTTCGTCACCGTCATCACTGGTTTACGTGCGCTTGCGTTGTCGTCACGTTCAACGGTGATAAAGTCGCTCATCTCTGCGATTTGGTTCGCCAGAGACAGAATGTCATTCGATGCTTTGCTTTCATCTAGACTAACCACTAGACGAACGTCTTCTTTTACATTAGCCAGATATTGTTTGAGTTGTTGTTGGATCGCTTGGTCTAACATAGTTGTTGTTACCTTAAATAAACAAAAGAGTGGTTACTCTGGATAAAATCAGTAGGGAGAGAGCAAACCAGGCAGAAGGTCGTCAAGGTATCTAACCTGGAATGCTCTCTAAGTTAAGCGTCAATTAGCATGTCAAATTGAGCTTAAATTCAGTGGCTTAGATTTTGCCTACTAGGTCTAGAGAAGGAGCTAGCGTCTCTTCGCCTTCTTTCCATTTTGCTGGGCAAACTTCGCCTGGGTGTGCTGCTACGTACTGAGCTGCTTTCACTTTGCGTAGTAGGTCTTCTGCGTCACGACCGATACCTTCAGCAGTGATTTCCATTGCTTGGATAGTACCTTCTGGGTCGATTAGGAACGTTGCACGGTCTGCAAGACCTTGACCTTCACGCATCACACCGAAGTTGTTTGTGATGTTGCCTGTTTGGTCGCCAAGCATGTAGTACTGGATCTTGCCGATGGTTTCTGAGCTATCGTGCCAAGCTTTGTGAGTGAAGTGTGTGTCTGTTGATACTGAGTACACTTCAACGCCGCGTTTTTGTAGCTCTTCGTAGTGGTCTGCTAGGTCACCTAGTTCTGTCGGACATACGAATGTGAAGTCTGCTGGGTAGAAGAAGAATACAGCCCATTTGCCTAGAACGTCTTGTTCTGTTACTTCAACGAATTCGCCGTTTTTGTATGCTGTAGCTGCAAATGGTTTGATCTTTGTATTAATCATTTTTACTTTCCTCAGAATGTTTTAGGGTGAGCAGTTCTTGCTTTCGGAAAGTATATTCGCATTGGATTGTGTTTAAGGAAAATCGCTTGTAACTATCCTATTGATAGTCATTTCCTATCTTTATTAATAGGGAAGCCCGATGTAAGTGAGTTTGCTTTGATAGGTTTTATTGAAGATGAAGGCCGAGTGGTAATAGAGAATACCGATGATGACCTTTAAGATATCGTCTGGCTAAGATCGAAAGAACCTGCATTTCGGCAGGCTCTTTCTAATAGGAAGTGGGGAAGCTGATGCTTTTATTTTTTAGTTCAGATTGTCGAGCACCTTGCCGCACAACTTCTTCAGCATGATCATTTCATCCAGCTCTAACGTGATTTTACACATCATGGCGTTTGGCACTGACTTGGCTTGCTCTTTGAGGTCACGACCTTGCTCTGTAAGGTTGAGTACGCGTACGCGCTCATCGGTGTCACTGCGACCACGTTCTACATAGCCTTTTGTTTCTAATCGTTTAAGCAGCGGCGTGAGCGTGCCTGAATCCAAATGCAGTTGAGAGCCCAGTTCTTTAACACTGGCACCGTCTTTCTCCCACAACACCATCATCACTAAGTATTGCGAATAAGTCAGATCAAGTTCGTCCAGCAAAGGGCGGTAAGCTCGGATCACCGCATTTGCTGCACTATAGAGCGGGAAGCAAACTTGGTTTTCGAGTAAGAGTTTATCGTCGTTGGTCATGGTGTTGTCGGTGTAACACTGGCTCATTGGCGTTGCCTACCTGCTCACAGAGAAAGAGAGTAACAAAATAAATTGTGCACAATATAGTTGCAAACGATCTTTACTTCGATATAAGATTGCAGGCAATTGAATTGTGTGCAACTTAAATTAAGAAGGACAATCGCATGACTACTCTATACAAAACTCAAGCTACTGCTTTGGCTGGTCGTAATGGTCAAGTAAAAACAGATGACGGTCTTCTCGATCTAGAGCTGTCATACCCGAAGGAAATGGGCGGCACAGGTGCGGCAACTAACCCTGAGCAGCTTTTCGCAGCGGGCTATTCAGCATGTTTTTCTAACGCTATTCTGCACGTAGCACGTGAAGGTAAAGTAAACCTGAAAAGTGCACCCGTAACAGCGGAAGTGGGCATTGGTCCGAACGATAACGGCGGCTTTGCACTAACAGTGAGCTTAGCGGTAGAGCTAGATATGCCACAAGAACAAGCATTAGAGCTAACGCGCATTGCACACCAAGTTTGCCCATACTCAAACGCCGTTCGTGGCAATATTGATGTTGCTGTTACAGTAAACGGCGAAGCGATCTAATCGATTTAGACATTATTTCTAATAGAAGGAAAGCCTGCGAACGTGCAGGCTTTTTTCGATTATTTGATGGCAGTGCAGAAGCTGACGTCTGCATGGTGCGTTTGTGGATCGTAGCTATGATAAAGTTCGAAGCAAGGTCGACAGTCGTTTTCAATACCAGATTCAACCACTTTGCTCATCAAATCATCCCATGCTTTAGGGTATTGGCTGAATTCGGTAATTTGCTGGCGCATCACCGCATATTGACCGCCGGGGAAGTCTTGCAGCTCAATGCCTTTTGGTACTTCGGTATCTTCTGGCACCATTAGACAGATGTCAGTACGACACTTCTCGTCTGGCGTGATTTCTGGGTTATCGTGATAAATGAAGATACAGGTATTACCCGCCAAACCTTTTATCCCTGCCCATTGATACAAGCGACCTGATGGCTCTTCATAGCCTTTGCCGTAAGGGCCGTTTACGCGAATGTAAGCCAGTTTTGCTTTATCAAAGTTTTGCGTTTCCATATTGTTGCTCCATGTTGTGAGTTCAGAGTCAGTATATGAATCGCTTAGGGTTCGTTCGTTTCCATTCTTGCGCAGTGCGTGTCCAATCTTGCTGTTTCGCGCGAGTTCAGAAAATTGCTGGTAGTTTTTACAGTCGCGAAAGGCGGTTGGTGTTACGCCATAATGCTGCTTAAACGCCTTAGCTAGGCTTTGCGAACTAGAAAAACCGTACTCTAACGCGATGTTCAGCACTGGTTGCTTTGATTTGAAAAGGTCGTCTGCTGCCGCCTCTAGCCGTAAACGTCGGATGAAGTCGGCTAATGTTTCGCCTTGTACCGCCTTGAAGGTACGGTGAAAGTGATAGGGAGAGAGGTTTGCTAGCGCTGCCACTTCGAGCAAATTGAGAGGATCGTTAAAGTGCTGTTCCAGATAGCGAATAACAGGAACGAGTCGTTGGTGATAATCGACACGCATGAGAGGGGCCACCCTTGTTTGATTTGCTCAAAGCGTACCGCAACGAAGCAAGGATTCAAGGCTAGTATCGAATAAATGCGTCGTAGTCATTTATTTCTGATTATGATGCATTCTGTTGCGGGTAGGAGATGGTTCTTAAGATGGCTTCTCAACGGTAATTGAAATCCGCTCAGAGCGCTTAATATCCCGTCAGCTCCATATAACCAGTCCCAGAATGAGAGCCCTCAATACGCACAGGGCCTTCCCAATAAGGCACAGAAAGGGGCATTTTCGCGTTCGGGTTGAGTGCAGAAACGGTAAGAGCAACTTGCTGGTTAGGAATCGACACTTGCCACTGGGTTGGATACTTTCGCCCTTGGATTTCTGTTTGCTTGGTCGCCTCTAACTGAATGTCTTTTTGTGGGATAGCGATGCCAGAACCATCTTGCTGCATCAGCCTTGCGCTGGCGTAACTGGCTGCTCCGGTTTTGGAATCCCGCAATTGGAACACCACCAAACTGGTGTCGTCACTCAACCTTAGGGCAAACCAGTCCCAGCCTTGTTGTGAGTCGAGTAAGAATTGCGAGCTCCACTCTCGGTCTATCCAACCTTTGCCGGATACTTGATGGGTTTCGCCGTCGATCGTGACCTCACCGGACACATCAATAAACGGTTGGCTGTAGTAATACGAAGCCACACTGCCATCGGCACTTTTGGTGCTGTAACCTTGTTCGCCTTGCTTTTGATAAGGCACGTGGCTGTTAAGCGTCAGCGAATAGCCAAATTGTTCGGAGTTTGCATTCAATGTGGCAGGGAAGAGATCGGTGGTTGAAGAAGTCCACTGCCAATCATCGAGATAAACCCGAAATGGTGAAGTGTCGACGCCAGCTAGAGAGGCTTGGTCACGTGACCATTTTTCATCAGCATAATGTTTGTCTTGCGTTGTAACCGCGCTGTGCGCCATGTAGATTTGCTGAGTTTGCCATTCGGTTTTCTTCACGTCATCTTCGCCCGTTGGCGGCGCAGCAGCAAAGCGAAATTGTGTCCATTGAACGCCAAGTGGATTGCCGTCTTCATCAATTAAGTTAGCGGTTAAGTACCACCATTCATGACGAAAGTTTGGGTGCGCTTGATGATCGGCAGGAAAGGTGAGTTCAACCCCTTTTTCCACGGGTGTGAATGGGTTGCTCTCGCTTTGTGTTTCTCCACTGCCTAGCAACGTGCCCATATTTTTTTGTTGGGGATCTTCACATCCGAACAGGAACAGACTGCTTATGAGTAGAGTAAGCTTGCTTGCCAATCGAACCATCACAACACCTCGCTTTGCAAACTGGACACGACAGGCTTACTGACCAATCGCCACAGCGGAATCAAGGTTGCAATCACCGCCACCAAGATGGTGATCGCCGCAATGCTGAGGGCATCACTCCAATTCCACAGATAATTTAAGCTCCAACCAAAAGCGCGCAAGGTGACGATGTCTGTCAGCACATAACCCACCATGGCTCCTAAAGGTAGGGCGATAACCAGAGTAAAACTGACCAGAGCGACGATCTGTCCGACCACCATGGTCATTAATTTACGACGGCTGACGCCAAGTGCATACAGTCTTGCAATGGCGGCTTTGCGCGCGTCAAGCAACATGAAGCAAGCACTGAACAAACCAATCACGGCGACCATCAAAGTCACGCCGTTGAGTGCGCGCGTAATGGCGAAGGTCTGCGAGAAAATATCCAACGCGATGGATTTGATTTGCGCCTGATCGTAGAGCTGACTTGGATGCAGATTCAATTGATCGCGCAGTTGCTCGTAGACGATTTGTGGGTCCCCCGAGACTTTAATGCCAAGGCTTGTTGGCAGGTCGGTAAAGCCACTCTCTTGCCATAATTTGGGTGCTAATAAGACTTCACCGTTAGGTGAGCCGTAATCGTGGAATATCGCACCCACAAGTAGGTTCTTATTTGGAACGGCATCAAGCGTGAGCTCGCTACCCAGTGATAAACTCAGTTTGACCGCAGTAGGTTCACTGATGGCGACTAATTCACCTTGGTAAAAACGTGACCAGAAGTTCTCCAAATGCGATTTGAACACCATGGTTTGCTCTAAGGTGTCTTTGTCTTTGGTGCCAAGCAAAATTGGTAAACCTTGCAGGTTATCGTCGACGTAGTATTGCTTGTAGACGGTCTCAACCTTGTCGAACTGCCCTAACGCGCGCTCTACATCAGCGATTTCTCCTTGCGCAGGGCTGACGTAAATATCGGCGTGTAGCCTTTGTTCTAACCACTGTTTTAAGGTGGATTCAAAGCTGCCAACTAGCGTGTTCATCCCCATATTGGCAGTAACGGCGAGTAGCAGTGCCATCATGGCGAGAGAAAGCGGAGAAATCAGCTCGCGCAGCTCAGCAAACAGATACTGCATCAAACCTGAAGCGGTGCGTTTTTCACACCAATTGGCTAATACGCTGAGTGTTTTGGGTAGATACAAAGGAATCGACACCACAAGTACGCCGAGCCACGCCATGGTGAAGCGGTGATGCTCACTCAGCCATAACCCTGCGAGTGCGAGAGTCGTCAACGCAGCACCTATCACGAACAATTGGTTTTCGTTAGAAGCTTCAGGCGCTTGATAAAAGCCGCCATGAGAGGAGAGCGGCTGGCGCACTCGCTGTTTAAAGTGCTGCCAACACGCCAACAGTGTGGCGGCTAGTGTGAGCAGCAGGGCTTGAGCCCACCATTGCCACTGCCAAGTACCGGGTAGAAGTGTTGCGCCGTAAAGCTGTTCTAAAGTCAGTGCGACGGTCGGATGCAACCAATGGCTGAGCTGCATGCCCAATACAAAACCGAGGGAAGCGCCGATGGTAACGAGAAGAGTGAGTTCAACTAACAGCGCAGAGAACACAATGCTTGGCGCGACACCCGTCTGTTGAATTTGTACTAACAGCCGATTGCGTTTAAGCAAGCTGTACTTAACGCCGTTGTATGCAATGAACAGCCCGACTAAAAAGGCGAGTAAGCTCATTGCCGTAAGGTTGAGGTGAAAGCTATCGGTCAGCGAACCAAGGTCTGTAGTTTGATTATTGGAAATCCATTGTCCTTGCTCACCAATGATGCTTTGCCAATTTGCTTGCGTGTCTTTATGCCCTTTATCACCCGAATGGAAAACCGCAATGTAACTGAGCTGTCCTTGTTTATTGAGCAGTTGCTGGGCAAAGCCAATGTCCATCAACATTCGGCTACCTAACTGCCATTCGTCTGGTAGCACCACCACTTGGGTTGGAATGTCGTCCAGAGTTAGGGTTTCTACCTCTCCTAAGTTTTGATGTTGAGATTGGCTCATCATCACGATGGGCTTGCCAGCCAAAAGCTCAGGTAAAGGCAAAGCACTGTCGAACAAAGACACGTTCTGTTGGTTTTCTGAAGAATAGCGCGAACGTGAAGAGATGGCGGCAATTAACTCGCTACCTTGTACTGACCAGCGACGCCCTTGTTTGTCTCTCACTCTCCCTTCGATTATAGGTAGCGCTGCACTGAGTCCGTTTTGTCTAAGGGTGAAGTAGAGCGATTCGGGCAGATAGTTTTGCCCTGCTGGTGGAATAATTAAGTTCTGAGCTTGTGCGCTAAGCTGCTCGGTAGACTCAGCATAACTGCGCTTGGCATTGAGGTTGATGGCTTGCACCGCAACAAACAAGGTCACAGCCAGTACGATACCGATCAGAATCGCAGCGGCTTGCAGCGGCGATTGTCGATAATGTGCCGCAAACAGATTCAGGGCGAGTCGCGTATGAGTGAATCTGGTGTTTGGTTGCCTAGCTTGCTTCATGATGTTGCTCATTTACATCGCGCTGATTTTGCGTCAGTCCGCTTTGCAAACGACCATCCTTCAAACGCCCATCTTTTAAACGTAATTGGGTTTGCATGAACTCGGCACACTCAGGGCTGTGGGTGACTAACAGCACCGCCGTATTGCCTTGGGTGGTGATTTCACTCAGTAGTTTCATCACTTCCAAGCCGGCTTTTTGGTCGAGGTTACCTGTGGGTTCATCGGCAAGCAGAAGTTTGGGTTTGTGGGCAAGTGCACGGGCAATCGCGACGCGTTGTTGTTGACCGCCTGAAAGAGCAGAAACATGCCTGTCGAGAAGCTGGCTGATGCCTAACGTTTCGACCAGATAATCGCACCAGTCATTCCATTTCTGTTGATTCAAATTGAGAGGAAAGGCGATGTTTTTCTTTACGTTAAGAGGTGTTAAGAGGTTGAATTGCTGAAAAATAACCCCGAGTTTTTGATGGCGAAATCGGCTCCATTGTGGGTCTTTCCAAGCCGCTGTGTTATCGCCATCTAACCACAACTCACCTTCGGAAAGTGGCTCAAAGCCAGCGATGATATTGAGTAAGGTACTTTTACCGCTACCACTTGCGCCCGTCAGCGCAACACTCGCTCCTGTGCTCAACGTGAAGTCGACCCCTTCCAACACGCGATGTGTCTCTTTGCCATCAACAAAGCTTTTGCTGGCGTGTTTGAGTGTGACAAGTGGGCTTTCCATTTCCTCTCCCTACAATCAAAAGGTGTCGTTTCTTTTGGCAATGGTTATTACAGTAAGTTCTATAGAAACTTTAGCCAACAATCAGATAAAAACAGCGATTTACATCGATTTCTTAATAACTTGTACTGAATAGAGGAGGGAATAGATTAATCGAGAAAGGGATATAACAGGCATTAAAAAAGCCCGAGTCAAACTCGAGCTTTCAAAGAAATTCAGCTTGGTCAGCTTATACGTAGTACGCTTCAACTTCGCCTTTAAGTTTGATCAGCATTGGGTTACCAAAACGGTCTTTTGCTTTAGGAGAAGCAATTTTCACCCAACCTTCGCTCACACAGTATTCTTCTACGTCTGTGCGCTCTTTGCCGTTAAAACGGATACCGATTTGGTGATCGAAACATTCTTTGATGAAGAATGGGCTACGTGGGTTACCTGCTAGGCGATCTGGTAGAGCTGGTTTAGCTGTATCTGTCATGTTTGTGACCTAAATTCCGTAAAAAGTGCGCCATTGTAGTCAGTGCACAGTGAGTGTTCAAGATATGTTGAGAGACTTAATACTAAAGCCTTTTGAAATAATGCAAAGTTTCCCGCTTTCAAAGTGTGGAATAAAAACACGGTCTCGTTGCTCAACGGTGTTTTGCTCTCGAAACTTCTCCTGCCACCCCTTATTTGGTTTTGAATCATGACTATACTCATTACTGGCAGTTCTAACCTTATTCATACAACTTAATGTCTCAGAGCATGCCACTAGTCGAGAAACGATTAACAAGGAAGGGTAAATGGAGACTGTTGAACAGGTTAATAAACGTCATTTATCGGATAGAGATACTACCTCTAGCACTTCTATTTTTCTTTGTATTCTAATCGTAGTGGCTGTAATCGCTCGGTTTTTTGTTGCGTTTAATTACGAAGTAAATTGGGACGAGTTTTATTACCTATCTTTTGTACATCGGTTTATTAACGGCGAGGTGATTAATAGTTTCCAAACCTTTCACATTCACTTCTTTACTTGGCTGAGTGGTGTATCAGATAACGATGTTGACCAGATCATTGTGGCGAGAGTCGTTATGGTCTTCTTTCAATTACTCACGGGATTTTATCTATACAAGTTATGTCGATTGTACTGCAGCAAATCGGCGGCACTTTTTGCGGTGCTTGCCTATTTTTCTTTTGTTTATAATGTTCGTATGGGGGCCAGTTTTCGTACTGATCCTATCGCGACATGTATGATCATGGCGGCGCTGTATTATGTGTTTAGTACAACATTTTCTTGGCGTGTATCCATTCTTGCTGGTGTCCTTACGGCTGTCGCCTTGCTCGTCACTTTAAAGACCGCTCTGTATATCCCGACTTTTATAGGCATAGTTTTAACCTCGCTTTATTGGTCGCGAAATCGTAAGCGTTATTTTAGGCAAGTTCTCATGTATGGAGTCGCAATACTGGTTGCCTTTGCGATGCTATACAGTTGGCATTACTTCTCTATACATGGAGCGAGTTCGGTTGGTGATGCAGGAACGATGTTCGGTGCTGCGGATAAGACACTAAACCAGCGCGAGCTTTTTCCTCGATTGTTTTACTTTGTTCATTCAGTTTCGACGAACTCATGGTATTGGTTAGCTCTTTTCATTGGTATTGGTACTGCTGTTTATGCGTGTTTTTCGCAAAAGCTATTAAGCCGTGAGTCATCGATTAAGTTTTTGTGCCTAAGTTTATTACTCTTCACTTTGCTCTTTTATCGCAACGCTTTCCCATACTATTACGCTTTTATGCTTGCTCCAGTGAGTGCTTTGTTTGCTGTGGCTTGGGTTGGTATCCAGAATTTCACTAACGCAAGAGTTGCACAATTTTTTAATTTTATTGTTCCCTGCTTGTTTGCGGTATCCATTGTGGTGAATGGTTTTGTTTTACCGATAAAAAGCAACTTGGCCTACCAGCGTCAGTTTCTTGATGAAATACATAAAATCTTTCCTCAGCCTGTTGCTTATATTGATCGATGCTCCATGGTTCCGACTTTTTCAAAACAAGGTTTTTTCATGAGTACGTGGGGTTACGAAGATTATATTGCGAGAAACATCCCCGTTATTCGCAATGCTATAGAGCAAGACAATCCAGCTTTTGTACTGGTTAATTCGCACTATTTAGATGTGTTTGGCCCTGACAAAACCGATAAAGGGCTATTAAGGCAAGATATTCAAGCGTTAAGGCAGAACTACATTCATCATTGGTCGCATCTGTATGTTGCAGGAAAGACGTTTGAACTGACGCCCAACTCTCTTAGTCGGGAAGTTAAGGTCAACATCGAGGGCGTATATACGCTTGAAGCTAGCAATAGTCTTCTGATTAATGGCAAGGTTTGGTTGGCAGGTCAAGCACGGTACTTGGCGCGGGGGGTCTATGAATTAGTGTCGAAAGAGCCAGGTAAAGTCGTTCTGCGTTGGGGAGATAACCTGTACCGACCTCGCAATCTTGAAGAGAAGCAGAGGTTATTTACCGGCTTCTAATACGCACAGTAATGTTGATTCAGAACATGAGGAGCAAGCATGAAGTTAATTGTTCAAATTCCGTGCTTTAACGAAGCGGACAATATTGCTGATGTTATTCGCTCAATACCAAAGCGCGTTGATGGTATCGCTAAGATAGATATTCTAATCATCGATGATGGTTCTACGGATGGTACTTCAGAAGTCGCACGCAAGTGTGGTGTTGAGCACATTATTACTAACCAGGGCAATAAGGGGCTAGCTTACTCATTTCGAAGAGGGATTGAGGAGTGCCTTCGTCTTCATGCTGATATCATTGTGAACACCGATGGCGATAATCAATATAATGGGGCCGATATTCCGCACTTGGTTAAGCCTATTATCGAGCACAAAGCAGAAATTGTTGTTGGTGACCGAGGAGGGTATAGCAATACACATTTCTCTGTATTTAAACGATGTTTACAAGTGTCGGGGAGCTTTATTATTGCCAAAGCGACGGGATTGGATGTTAAAGATGCTGTGAGTGGTTTTCGCGCAATATCGAGAAGTGCGGCACAACAACTTAATATCGTATCGGATTTTAGCTACACAATAGAAATGTTGATTCAAGCAAGTGCAAAAAGGATTGGTGTGGTTTCGGTGCCAATCCGAACTAATGAAAAAACGCGAGAGTCCCGTCTGTTTAAGAGCATTCCGCAGTTTCTAAAAATGTCGCTCTCTACCTTGGTCAGGGTTTATACCATGTATCGACCTCTGCAAGTGTTTTTGTTTATTGGCTCGGTGGCGATGATTTGTGGTGTGATTCCCATTATGCGATTCCTGTATTTCTTTTTAAATGGAGCGGGAGATGGCCATATTCAGTCATTGGTCTTGGGGTCAACGCTACTTATCTTGGGTTTCATCACTTTATTGATGGGGTTGGTGGCCGATCTAATAGGGTTCAATCGAAAGCTGACCGAAAAAGTATTGCACCGAATTGAGGTATTGGAAGAAAAGCTGGAGCATCAGGAAAAGTTGCCCACTTATCAGTTTGAAACCAAGCGAAAACGATCTGGAGAGTAATAGCGAGTTACCTCGATACTTTAAAGAAGTGAGTTATTTGATACGGCTTGCTTAGGCCTAAATAAACTCGAGATAGCGAAGAACAACATATCCCCTAGAACCGTGACGATTCTGGAAACAAGGACGGCAACTAAGAGTGTATCTTCAATACTCGGCGAATCTAGAAGTGTGATTAAAACAGCCTCTCGGACACCCAACCCTGCAGGAGAACCTGGGGTGGCAAACCCTATTAACCATGCGATGATGAAGTAACAAGATGTTTGTAAAAATGTCTCTAAAGTTGGAGTTAGATTGTCGTTTAGCGTAAAAAATATGAGTGAGAAAATGCCGCCCGATACCAAAAAAAAGCAGAGATAAAGCCCACAAGCTTTTAGGTAATTGCGACTGGCTATCAAGCTTAATATTGATCCGGTGATCACGATAAGTCCAGCGAATAAAGTCATCTCGTACCCCATTAAACTAGGGAAGTACTCATTCAGCAGAAAGACGCCAAACGAACCAGCCGCAATACCCATCAACCCTATTTCCCATAAGGTCGATTTCAGTAATACATTATTCTTAATTCCGTGTTGTACGCCAATTACTTGTCGGCTAGCGAATTGGAAAATGTTTCCAGGTAGATACTTAGCAATTTGAGATCCGCCAAACACCCAAATGGCAGTTGATGCAGACAAAGTATATTCACTGTTCGCGACTAAAAGTCGCCACGCCATAGAAAGAACATAATTGCCAAAGGCGTAGAGGCCTATGCAAAAAATAAATACCAGATAGGAGTAAGAGGGAATATCCTGAATATTCAGTTGCTGCGAGTATGTAGAGAGCTTGATTAATACAAAGGCGATGGAAAAAATAGTAATGATTCGCCCAACCCAGCGTAATATGAATTTACTCTTATTATGTTTCATGATTCACACGCTGGCATAAAACCATGGTCCAAGGAATGGGAGAGCGTACTTCGAGAATCTCAAAGTGTTGCTTGAGCAAAGTCAGAAAGGCATTCTTGGACCAGTGTTGGATATGTCCGGGAGTATTGCCCCAACTGTTTAAATATTTACCTCTTGCCATGTTTAACGCACACCACAACGGCTCTCTTGGCACACTAAAAATGTAATAGTCAGTATCGAGGTCTTGCAATGTTGCTAGTGCTTGCTCGGGATGCTCTAGGTGCTCCAAGACCTCACAACAAACAACAAGGTCAGCAGAATCAGTCTTTCTAGCAACGTCATACACACTTTTTTGTTCAAACAAAATGTCTTCCAAGTTGTGTGCTTGGGCATTGTCTCTTGCTAGTTGAATCACTTGTTGGGAGAAGTCACTCCCTTTCACACGGATCCCTTGTTGATGCCATTTAAGTGCCCAGACTCCTTCTCCGCAGCCGATCTCGTGTATCGACTTTGGTGTGACCATATCAACCAGTTGAGATAAATGATGATCGAAATTGCTCATCATTTTTCTGGCGATGGGGTTCTGAGTATTGTATTTGTCGTAATAGTTTCCGACAGGGATTCCCTGCTCTTCGATACCTTTAGATATTTTCATGGCGTACTCAAATAAATTATCTCGAATGGCCAGGAAGTACTTCTATTGATGATCTAGGTTCTTCAGCCAACCATCTGACTTACAAAGCGTTACGCTTCCCTCTAGTAGAGTGTAGGATAATTTATCGTTTTGTTTGCCTCGTTAGAAAAATTCTACAACCCCTTTAAATACTGCGCGTTGGCTGTTGGTTGAATCATGTCATTCAGCGTTTGGATGGCTAGTTCGCCGTGTTCTTCAAGTAGAGCTAAGAACGCGTCAATCAACTCAGGTTTGCTTGCTGAGACTTTCGTTTCGGACTGGATATCACGCAGATCGATCAACACATCGGTAAACAATTGCGGCAGATCGTGCAGCACTTGCAGGTTTAAGACGTTGTGCTCGCTGTAGATAGAGTTGTGGCTGCCTTTTTGTTTTTGCACCACGTAAGGATTGTCTTTTAAGTTGATGATAGACGTGCGTTTATCACAGCGTTTCAAACAACCTTTGTTGACCTTCACCTTACGGCATCCTTCGGTTTGTTGAAACAAACATTGGCGGCTCGTGAGTAGGGTATTTGGATGATAAATGCTGTAGAAGCTGCGCATGTTTTTCGGACGCTTGATATGGCGCATCTGCTTCATATTCAGCTCGTTAGAAACAAACGCGCCACTTGCCGCGAACTCGTCTTGAAGGCATTTAAACGCGTATGAGTTCACCGTGTTCATTTGTGGGCCTGCTACCCAGCCTAAGCTGAGCTCTTTTGCGATCATGCTGACGCCTGAGTTGTTGGTGATCGACAACTCAGGTTGGATGGTTTCCAAAAATACGCGCGCGGCTTGGTAGTCTTCGCCAATCAAAATGGCAGGGAACCAAGGTTTGAGCATTGGGTTGGCTTGGAACAACTCAATCATCGCGCTCAGTTCACCAGACAATCCCATTGGCAACTGATAGTAAACATCAATGTCTTGGTATTCGCACAGCATGGCTTCTTGTTCTGACGAGATCAGAACCGATAATTTTGGCGCACCTTGGCGAGGTTCTGGTTGAGGTAACGCTGGCAGAGTTGGCACATCAATCGACCCTTTCAAGCTGCTGCCGGATACTTGTGTCGAAGTGACATCGAACGACTTGGTTTGCTCTGCCACTTTCTCAATGATCGCGGTTTTGTCGTCGTAGAGTTTCTTTTTCACCGCTTGCACATCATCAGCAGACTGGCATTGATAAACCTTCGAAAAATGCTTTACAGCGTGGTCGCGCGGGTTGTCGATGTACATCGCCTTGCCGAAATCACCTTGCAAAAATGCGTTGGAGAAATCACGGTTGAACACCGTGTATAACTCGGTGGTGTCTTCAGAGAGTTCCAAACCCTCGCACAAGCGATCGATTTGCTGACGCCAATTGTCGACCACGGTATAGACGTAGTGCGATTTCTTGATTCGTCCTTCCACTTTTAATGAATACACGCCAGCATCGGCAAGCGCTTTCAAGTCCCCAAAGGTGGAGTTGTCTTTCATATTGAGTGGGTAGTTGTTGCCCGTTTTGGTCGTTTCGTACTGTTCGCGACAAGGTTGACTGCAACGTCCACGGTTACCTGATGCACCATTGCGAGCGGAACTGATATAGCAAATTCCGGAGAATCCGATGCAGTATGAGCCGTGGACAAACACTTCCATCATTACGTTGTGCTCGCGACCAAATTGCGCCAGATGTTTGATCTCATTGATGTTGAGCTCGCGAGATAAGTTTACTCGGCTCGCGGTGAGCTGGTTGAGAAAGAGGATTTGGCCTTCGTTATGCGTGTTCAGTTGCGTTGAAGCGTGCACATCCAAATCGGGAAAGTGATGTTTGAGAATGTAGGCCAGACCGAGATCTTGTACGATCACGCCATCGATTTTGGTGGTGTTCAGTTGGCTGAGCAAGCGAACAATCGCTGGAATTTCACTTTCTAAAATCAGCACATTCAACGTTAGGAAAATCTTACAGCTGTGCTGATGGGCCAACGTTAACACGCCATTTAAGTTATCTAAGGTGAGGTTGGTCGCTCGGTTACGAGCATTGAAGCGGTCGAGCCCACAGTAAATTGCATCGGCGCCAGCGGCAATGGCGGCTTTGATGGAATCTAAATCACCACCGGGTGCTAATAACTCAAATTGATCGCGTGTCACTACTTTTCTCTTTCTTACTAAAATAGGCTGCAAATGTTACGTATTTCACGCTTTTGATGCTCAGCTAGTTAACGCTTTATTAATCTGAATCAATTAATCCGTGTTACAAGGTCGACTCTTGAGTGGGTAGAGTGCAATTCGCGATAGCGGAATCTGACTTCTATAGTTTTCCTACACTTGGTTTTTCTATATTTACAGTTTTCGACTCAGGTAGAGAGGAAGGGACGACAAATGAAAAAAGTAATCATCGTGTTGGTCGTGGCGTTGGCGTCATTGAGTGCATTGGCTGGGGAGGGTGTGGTAACCGTTGCGAGCACGCATTCAGCAAAAGATACGGCGGATAAATTTGTCGCTATCGCGCAAGAAAAAGGGTTGAACGTCTTTGCGCGCATTAACCATCAAGAGAACGCCACGAAAGTCGATATGACGTTGCGACCAACCGAAGTTATCGTGTTTGGGAACCCTAAAGTGGGCACGCCACTGATGATCTGTGCGCAGGAAGTGGCGCTCGATTTACCCCAAAAAGTGTTGGTGTATGAAGATGCTGAAGGCAAAACGTGGTTAGCTTACAACGATCCGATGTATTTAAAACAGCGCCATCATATTGAAGGCTGCGACGAGGTATTGAACAAAATCAGCGGCGTGCTGGGCAATTTAACCAACGCGGCGGCGAAGTAGGGCTGGTTATTGGCTTCGCTTTTTTAACTCCGAAAACGAAAAAGCCAACCTCACAAGGAGGTTGGCAAATCTTACCTATATTGGGGGAGGTAAGATCAGGAGGTGGCGAGTACGCTGTGCACTTCTGACTTAATTGAGTCAGACTGCGTGCCGAAAATCGCTTGTAAACTGTCGCCAATCACTAATACATCTCGCGCGCCAAGTGCTTTTAGCTTAGCAACATCAACGTTAGCAATGTCTTTCACCGAGACACGCAGACGGGTGATACACGCATCGACTGACTTGATATTGGCTTTGCCGCCCAATGCAGCTACTACATCCACCGCAATTTCATCAGGTTGTCCGGCAATCTTCACTTCTGCAATGTCGGTTTCGCGACCCGGCGTTTTTAGATCCAACTTCACAATTAGGAAACGGAACAAGCCGTAGTACAACGTCGCCCAGATTGGACCGATGATGAAGAACATCCACGCGTTGGTCGACATTGGGTAGTAAAGGAAGAACTGGATCGCGCCGTGCGCAAAGTCCGTACTGTGTTTGATTTCCAAAAATGCGGTGATCGCAAACGCAATACCAGTTAGGAAAATATGGATCACGTACAGAACTGGTGCGACGAATAGGAAGGTAAATTCGATTGGCTCAGTGATACCAGTTAACCAAGAGGTCAACGCCGCAGACATCATCAAACCGCCGACGATTTTCTTACGCTCTGGAGACGCGCAGTGGTAAATCGCCAGTGCCGCTGCTGGTAGTGCCCACATGGAGTACATAAAGCCACCAGACAGATAACCTGCGGTTTTATCGCCTGCGAAGAAGCGAGTGAGCTCACCGGTAAACTCTTTGCCTGTTTCTGGGTCTACATAGCTGCCGACTTCAAAGAAGAACGGCGCATTCCAGATGTGGTGCAAACCAACCGGGAGCAATGAACGTTCGCCCGCGCCGTAAACCGCCCACGCGAGTACCGGGTTTTGGTACGCTGCCCAATGAGAGAATGCATCAAGAAGTTGTCCGACAGGTGGCCATGCAAACGCGAGAATCGCACCAACGACGATCGCCGATAGACCGGTGACAATGGGCACAAATCGCTTACCCGCGAAGAAGCCCAAATACTCCGGCAGTTTGATGTTGTAGAAGCGGTTGTACATGATTGCCGCGACCGCACCGATAAAGATACCGCCAAACACCCCGGTTTGCAGCGTCTCAACGCCCATGATGGTGGCGTCAGTTTCTAAGCCGCGCAAGCCAGTCACGATACCGAGCGATGCGTTCATAATAATTAGGCCAACTAAGCCAGCGAGCGCAGCCGCACCGTCATTGCCTTTTGATAACCCGAGCGCTACACCGACCGAAAACATCAACTGCATGTTGCCGAACACGCCCTCACCGGCGGCGAGCATCACTTTGTTGACCGCGTCTGGAATAAACGCAAACCCCGCGTTACCAATACCCAGCATCAAGCCAGCCACCGGTAACACCGCCACAGGCAGCATCAACGACCGCCCTATTTTTTGTAGTTGTCCAAATATACTTGCAAACATGGTTTCCTCCTGACGAATGCCAGTGTTGTAGGACCTGATTCCTTCAGGTCATGTTGTTTCACGTAAGGTCAGGATGATCATAGCGAGCAAGGCGGCGCCTAAGGTTACAAAAGGCAATCAGTTTGTAAGTGGCCGCTTACAAATCTCTTACACCGAGAAGTGAAAATTGCAATCGGCTCGATTGTGCATGGGCGTTTAAGAATGCATCATATTGGCCAGCGCCAAACTCAGGGGCAGGCACAGGGAAAGTAGGATGGAAAACAAGCAGATACTGGTCGTCGATGACAACCTAGACCTTCGCGAAGCGTTGTCAGATTACCTTGGCCGCGCTGGGTTTGAAGTGCTTTGCGCAGAAAACGGCGGCGTGATGTGGCAACTGCTCAACGATCACCATCCTGATTTGATCATCCTCGATATTATGATGCCCGGTGAAGACGGCTTTACCCTGTGCCAGAAACTGCGCAAAAACTCCGATATCCCGATCATCATGCTGACCGCCGTCACTGAAGAAGCCGACCGAGTCGCAGGGCTAGAAATGGGCGCTGACGACTACATCACCAAGTCATTCAGTCCGCGTGAACTGCTCGCACGCATCAAAACGATTCTGAGACGCAGCCAATCGACCGCCAATAGCAAACTGACGCGTAAAGTGCGTTTTGATGATTGGTTGTTAGATACCGTAACCCGGCAACTGACCCACGTCGCTAGCCGCGAAGTTAAGCAACTTAGTGGCGCGGATTTGTCGCTGCTCGGTTTGTTCGTCAACCACGCGCAATCAATATTGTCTCGCGATGACATTGCGCGCGAGATCTGGGGACGCGATGCCGACCCGTTTGAACGCGGCATTGACGTGCAGATCAGCCGCTTGCGTCATCACCTTGAAGATAAAGACCGCTCGCTGATCCTAACGGTGCGCAATAAAGGCTACATGCTGACCACGGACGTGCATTATGAGAATTAAACGCTGGACGGGCTCACTGGTCGTTCGTACCAGTGTATTCCTGTTGCTGGTGATCATTCTGGCGCAGGTATTATCCGGGATTATCTGGTATCAACACGCCAGCGAACGCGATAAAGAAGGCCTGACCACCACGGTCAAAAGCTTAGCACTGAGCGCTTCTTCCACCATCGCTTTCTTTCAAACCCTCCCTTCGGAATATCGCCACTTGGTGCTCAATCAACTACGCAACATGGGTGGTACGCGCTTTTTCGTCTCACTCAACAATCACCAGATTGATGTCGACCCACTGCCAGAGAGCGAGCGCAAAACGTTGGTCATCAACCAAGTTCGCGAGGTATTAGAAAGCGAGCTGAGCGGCATTCCTAATATCGAAGTGGAGTTCACCCAGCGCGACAAACTCAAAGTGTTCAACAACGAGCTACCTATCGATGAACTGCCACTATTGTGGGCGCATTATTCGCTTTCGTTTGGTGACCTCAATCCACCCATTCTGGTGATGCAGGTCGAAGTCGCGCAGAACGAATGGTTTTATCTCGCGGCGGTGCTACCCGCGCCTTACATCAACCTAGAGACTAACTATTTTGAGCTGCGCCAATGGCTGACGCTATTACTGTCCGCGCTAATGCTGCTGTTGTGTACCTGGTTTATCGTTCGTAAAGAAATTCAACCAATTCGAGAACTGGCAAAAGCCGCAACCCTGATGTCGAGCCGATTAGACGTGCCCGAAGTCTCTGAGCGCGGCAGTAACGAACTGAAAGCGGCGGTACGTGCGTTTAACAAGATGAATCGACGCATCGACAGCCACATTAAAGACCGCGAGATGCTGTTCAGCGCCATCTCCCACGATCTGAAAACGCCAATAGCCTGCCTAAAACTGCGGGCGGAAATGCTGGATGACGACGCCGACCGAGAACGCTTTATCCGCCTAAGTAACGACCTAGATTTGATGGTCAAAGGCGCATTGCAATGCATTAAAGAGACAGATATCCACGAGGAAATCGAGCCGATCAATTTCACCCAACTGATTCAGCACATTTCCTCCAATATCGCCGATGCGCCGGACACAATTCGCATCCACGGCGAAATCCGCACTCACTTTGCTGGTAAACCGTTAGCGATTAAGCGCTGCATTCAGAATCTGGTCGATAACGCGCTCAAATACGGCCATCAAGCGGACATTACGCTGAGTGAAAGCCCAGAGTCGATCCAGATTGAAATTGAAGATCACGGTGATGGTGTTGACGATTTATTACTTGAAAAGCTCTGCCAGCCATACTTCCGCGCTAGCAACGACAAAGAAGGCAGTGGGCTGGGGTTAACCATTTCACAGAGCATTGCAAAGGCTCACGGCGGCAGTTTGTCGCTGAGCCATTCTCAGTTTGGCGGCCTCTGCGCCACACTGACTTTCCCGAGAGATTGACTATGAACAAACTGGCATTCTTGTTCCCACTGTTGCTCGCCCCTTGCGTCGCTCACGCTGAGCCGCCACAAGGGGTAGAGTTTTTACATTGGTGGACTTCTGACGGCGAACAGCAAGCGCTACAAATACTCAAAGCTCAGCTAAAACAGCATGATATCGAGCTGCTGCAAAGCCCAGTGTTAGGCGGTGGTGGCGACAGCGCGATGACGGTACTGCAAGCTCGCGCGCTGGCGGGTAATCCACCAAGCTTCGCGCAAATCGAAGGGCCAAGTATTAAAGCGTGGGATGCCATCGGTATTTTGCACAACGTTAACGCGGTTGCCAATGAGCAACGCTGGGACGAGGTGCTCTACCCACTGTCTATCGAAATTAATAAAACACAAAGCGGCTATATCGCCCTGCCACTTACGCTGCACCGTTTGAACTGGTTGTGGGTCAACCACAAGCTGCTTAAACAGCTGAATCTGTCCGCGCCGAACAACTGGCAAGAGATGTTCGCTGCCATGGAGCTTGCTAAGCACAATGGCATCGTGCCGATCGCGGTCGGTGAGCAGCCTTGGCAAGTCGCCCAACTTTTCGAGAACTTAGTGATCTCCACTGGCGGCGTTGAGTTCTACACCAATGCAATGGTTAAACTAGAACGCGACAGCATCGACAGCGATACACTGCGCCAAGCGCTGACGCAATTTCGCCGCCTGAGTTTGTTGATAGACAACCAATTACCCGACAGTAAGTGGGATACGGCGACCCAAGCACTAGCCGACGGTCAGGCGCTGTTTCAAATCGGCGGTGATTGGATTTTGGGTGAGCTGCTCGCCAATCAAGTCTCGGTTCCGCAAGAGGTCGGCTGTTACCCAACGCCTGACAGCGATGGTGTATTCCTCTACAACATGGACAGCTTGGTGTTTATGTCGAGCAAGTCGTTTTCTTCCGAGGCGGCTCAGCAAACCGCAAGCGCGCTGGCAGACGTCGAGTTTCAAGCCAAGTTCAATAAGGTAAAAGGCTCGATTCCGGTGCGCACCGATATCGACATCAGCGATTTTAATCCATGTCAGGTCCAGTCATATCAAGACTTTCACTACGGCGTAAAACACAACCTCGCTGTGCCGAGTATGATTGATTCAATGGCGGTCAATCCAGTTGCTCAGCAAGCGATAAACTCGGAAATCTTCCGTTTTTACCGCAATCCCAAGATGGAACCCGACGAGCTGATAAAACGCATTATTGCGATTTCGAAAAGCGGTTAATGGCAATGAATCTGTGCCGAGATGGAATAAAAAAGCCCCAATGATTGGGGCTTGAGTAAAGCGAAGTATGCCGTTTAGAAATAGTGGAAGATCGGCGGTTCATGCATCAAGAAGTTTTGATGGGAGATGTTCCACGCATACGCGCCCGCTAAGGTAAACACAACGTAATCACCAATATCGACGTGGGCGACGTGTTGATTGCGTGCCAGCACATCTTTGGGCGTACAAAGCTGGCCGACAAAGGTCGCTTGTGCATGCTGAATTGGGTGAGAAATCTCATGGTGTTGCTCGCTTTTCAGGATGACGAATGGATGATCATGGCTCTGCGCTGCTGGCGTGCGGAAATGGTGAGTCCCCCCGCGTGCGATGACAAAGTTTTCGCCAAGATTTTGCTTAATATCCAGCACTTCCATCACGTAATAACCACATGCTGCCGTGATGAAACGTCCGCATTCAAAACGCAGTGTCCAGTCTTGCACTTGCTCTTTGGCGATGAGGAATTCCAACTTGTCGCAAAACTCCATCCACGGAAAGTGTTGCTCAGGGTTTTGGTAGTTAATCCCCATGCCTCCACCCAAGTTGATCATCAGCTCACCGAGTTCAAACTCTTGTTGCCACGCCTTCACGACCTGGAAATAGCGCTGCATTAACGCTAAGTGACGTTCAACATCGAGCTGATGCGACATCAAGTGAAAATGGAAGCCTTTGAGTGACACTTGCGGGAAATCGCGCAGCAACATCAAAGCATTACTCAGTTCGGACTCGTCCAAACCAAAAGGAGTTGGCTTGCCGCCCATCGCCAACTTGCTGAGCGTGATGTCGCCAATATCGATGTTCATACGCAAAAAGATCGAAGCAGGGCGGTTGAGGCGCTCGGTTAGTGCTCCAATGCGTTGCAGCTCGGTGAGGCTTTCGACATGAATTGCATCAACATCAAGCTCAATCGCTTGTTGCAATTCACTTGGCATTTTCCCCGGGCCGCCGAAGATCAATGGCTTATCGAGTTGTTGCTGGTGGAGGTGTGCCAGCTCCCCGCCAGACGCCGCTTCAAAACCATCGACATACGGCGCGAGCGTTTTGAGAATCGGGCCCGATGGATTGGCTTTGGCCGCGTAAAATAGCTCGACATTTTTCGGCAAAACGTGACGCAGTTGTTTGATGTGTTCTTCTAAGGCGTTTAGGTCATACAAGTACGCGCACAAGGGTTGATTTTGCTGCTGTGCGAGCGTGTGAATTTGCTGGCTAACGCGTGTTGGTAGAGCGAGTGAATTAGACATGTTGCGCTCCTTTTTCGTGTTGCTGCCAAGGCGCGGCGACTTGGGTATAGCCCGACTCCTTATCGGCTTTTTGCATCAAACGCGTGGTGAAATTATTTTTGCTTGGGAAGTGACCGCCATTCAGCAACGCTTCTAGTTCCGGCTGTTTTCCATTCACGGATTGCCAACGCACAATGGCACTTTGCACCGCATTCCACAGCGTTTGCTCTAGTGGCTCATCACCTTCTGCGATGAAGAAAATCGCTTCGCTGATGTTGTTGATAAAGGTGCAGTATCCGATGCGATTCCAGCCTTGTTCGCGACTGTAGTAAACCGATTGTCGCGCGCGTTCAGACAAATCAGTTAATGTTTCTGCTGGCCAGAACTCCGGCAGTAATTTAGTGCCTTCCAAATCACGAATCCAAACACAACACGGCATCTCTTGCTCAAAGCCAATCAAGGTGTTTTGCAAATGCGGCTCAAACGCCACACCGTGTTTGAAGTAGTAGTTAAACACACCCGGAATTAGGCCATGCAAATAGCGTTCAAACCACAGTGTCGCGATGTCGGAATAGCGATTTTGCGTAGTACGCGCTTTGTTTTTAAGGCGTTGAGCAATGCAACTGTTGCCGTTTTTGTCGTAAGCAAACAGAGCGCCAGCGAGGGTTGGTTTTAAGATGTCGACTTCGCTCAGCGAGAAATTTTCGCGATACAAAATCCCAAACGATTCGCGCGCTTTGGTGTTGTCGTCCCAATTACGCTCAGCGACACTTTCAAGATTTAACGTGGTGGCGTAAGGCTCTGTCATCACTTTAAATACAGGGTTGTGCAGCTGTTCGTTTTCTCGAATCGGTTTGAGAATCGACGTGAGCTGCACGGCGCTGTCGAGTTCGTACCACGCGTTTTTGCGCACGCAATTGGTTAATCGTACGTTGATGGAGAATTTCGCAAACCAGTCCATGTCAGGGTGGTAGAGGGTACGAACTGAAGAGGTCGGCTGCATCTTTTCACCACCTAAACCCAGTGGCGTGATCTTGCCTTGTTCAATGGCACGCTTCACGCTTGGATTACTCAAAATGGTGTAGCTTTCCCAAGGATGGCAAGGGTAGAGTGTCTTCCCATTGCTGGTGGCGTGTTGTGGCGCGAGCTGTTGTAGCATGCGCTGAGCAGGGTTAGCTTCTCCGTCGGAACTCAGCACATCAAGTAAGGACGTATCCACTTCAAACCAGTACAGCGGGACTTGCGCGCCGACTTCTGGAGAAAACGCCAAGAGATCATCCATGGTGACGCCCGAACGACTTTTCGGGGTCGGATGGAAAGTATGCCCCCAAATCAGAGACTGTTCCGAAGCGATAAATTCGTTGTGATGCGATTTGGGCGCGACGTTGAGAAACTGCTCGGTAACCAGCACGCTATTTTCCAGTTGTTCGATCAGCTCATGGTTAAACGGGATCGCCAATACCTGCTTGAGATAGTTAAGCAAAAGCGTAAGAGTTTGCGTGGCATCCAATTTTGCCCAACCAGATCCCGGCATTTTCGCCCAAGGCAGTTCTGCCAATTTGATTTTGCCCAGTTTACTCGCGTAGTGAATCGGCAAAACCAACACGCCATTTTGTTGAGACAGATGAACGGCTACCCGCTGTTTAGCGGAATAGTTGCGTTTTAACGTTTGGGGTAGAGATGTTGATTGGTAGTGCCATTCCACTTGTTGATTCGGTAGCGCAAATTCCCGTAAGTAACAATTAAGAACACCCATTATCGTGTTGAGTTGGGCTTTCTCACGATTGAGCTGCACATCATGCGCGCGCAACTCGCTAGTCTGAGAGGATTGAGTTTGTAACATGTTGATTTCCAAATTTTGAATGGAGAACCAGCGCGATCAAGGTGATTACGCTGACTATCGCAGAAAGTAGGAAAGGAACCTCAAGTAGCCCCAAGCTAGAAATGAAAGAAGCGCAAAATCCCGCCGCCACGCCACCCCATTTGGACATGGCATCAAAGCGAGAAAATACTTTGCCACTGAGTTTGCGATCCAGATTGCTCGCAAGATGCTGATGCAATCCGTGATAACAACACACCATCGCGATGCCGAAGATAATTCTCGCAGCAATGAGTGCGGTTTCGGACGCAATCAAATGCAAGGCAGAGCTCACGGCAAGCAATGCAAACCCGAGCCACAACGTGCGCAGCGGTTGATGGCGATTCAGCCCATCTGACAACACGTGGATTTTGCCTGCCAGCAACAGATAGACGCCATGCGGCAGTGCGTACAAAAAACCGATCCATGCGTGGTGAGTGATGCCATATTGCTGCACAAACGGCGAGAAATAAGGAAAGGTCACCACCATGGAAAACGCAAACCCGAACTGAGCAAAGAAGATCCAGCGAATGGCATGCATTGCGTTTTTCTGTGCAACCGGTTTTTCTTGCTGAGATTCTGAGTTTGGCTTTTCGAGGTTTTGGTCGGCGGTTTTATCCACTGGCAGTGTTAGCGTGATGCCCATCGCAATTAAAGGCAAAACGCATAACCAAAGGTACGCGTTGAGCGGGTTGGTCTCTGACAAGCTCCAGCCGAGCCCAATGGGCGCAACGATCAGCGCCAAGCGAGCAGATAGTTGGGTTTTATTGAGCGACTTGCCGAGTGTTTTGGCTTCTTTAATTTGACTAGATAAGTAGCTGTTCGAGGCGGCCATGGTGCCGCCAAAGGTTCCTTGAACAATAAGACCAAACACAAACATGGCGAGGTTGTCTGCCAAGCCGCACAGCGCAAAACCTGCTGCAAGGCCAAGTTGCGCACGCAAGAGTGAGCGGCGGCGACCGTAGCGATCGGCAAAGTTGCCCCAAAATCGCGCCGCCAACGCAGTACAAAACGTAGGTAGGATAAACAATACCCCTGCCCAGTCCGCATCAATGCTTGCGCCTAATGTTGGCAACACGACGGGTAGAAATAGCGGCATACCTAACGCGGCAAACGCAGCGATAAAGTGGCACAACAACACACTGTAGATGAGTTTGGTCATAATCGTTTAACGTACGCTTTTTTTGATGGCTTCTAAGTAGGCGCGCTGCGCTTCTTCGCTAGAAAGCAGTAAGAAGTTCGGGGCCGACAAACCATAGAACTTATTGATGTCACTCGCGCCGGAGGCTTCTTTCGAGAGCAAACTGCCAGAGCTCAACAAGTACTTGGCGTACAAATCAGGCGCCTCTTGCAGTAACTCGCGTGCCAGTTTTGTTTCTAACCCTTCGCCTTCCAATCGGTTGAGTTGCTCAGCAATGCTTTTGGCCACGATGGCGTAAAGCGATGCTGAAGAGGCAATGCCCTTTGTAGCCATGGCTTCTACAATCGCTGCGATATCCAGTTGTAATGTGATGGTGGTAAACATCTGACCGAGCGCCAATTCATTGTCGACTTTGATGCGTTGGTCGAGCAGTTCATCGCAATCCACTGGAATTGTTCCTGCGCCCTGTTTTTGGGCGGCATGCTCTGTTGCAAAGTGGAAGCGCTCTGGCCAAATTCGCGCCGCGTCGTTGTCTTTCATCGCGAGCGTCATTTTGCCCTGTTGATCAAATGCAACGATGGCGTTTTGCTGGTTGGACTCCAATGCGATGCCATAACGAAGCCACAAGGTGAGGTGCACTTGGCAAAGAAGGTCGACGTAATCTTGGAACCACGCCAGCGTATCTTGTTGATAGTACTGCTCTGCTAAGTGTTCTAAGAACAAGCGGTCGTCAGGCATTGGGCTTGCCAGTGCTGCAACCGGAACTAACGCTTTGTCTTCGCAATGAGTAAGTGGGTACTCACGTACGATGTACGCGAACGTTTTATCCTCGCCGACGTGTCCACCGTGTTTTTCGTTGCAATGGAACAAGCGACTGTTTAAGTCGGCGTCCGTTTGTTCAAGGTGGCTGAGTAGACGTTCAAACCAGTGGCCGTCATACAGTGTTGAAGGCTTGATTAAGCGAATGTTTTTCGTGCCTAGCGATCGCATGATCAGCGGAACTTTGATGTGAATGTGCGGCGCGTCGTTGACTACCACAGTACGAACGGAAAGCGTTGGCGTCACGTCTAGGTACGTAAACGGCGCTTCTATCATGCCGTCGGGTAAGGCTTCTAAAGAGCGAAGGGTGAGCGGATGCGCAGGGAACAGTACGTGGCTCAGTGCAAAATCAGCAGGAAGCCCGACTTGCTCCATTGTTGGCCAGCAATCAGGTTGTCCGCTGGTTAATGTCACCAGTGATTTTTCAATCGCAATCCAATGCAGAGCAAAGCTTTGTGCGAACTCGGGCGCGTACTTAGCAAGGTCTTCATCGCTCAGACCAAACTTCGCCCGCGCAGTTGGATAGTACGGGTGGTCAAGGTAAGAAGCGATCTGGTCGGCAAGCAGCAGTTTTTGATGCCAAGAACCAAGCTCGGATATTGGTTGAGAAATGTGGTCTGCGTGATGATGAAACGCTTGGTCACACAGTGCTTTGTGTTTCTCTGCGCATTCCAGTTCTTGAAGATACCCCGCCAACAATTCGTGAGAGCTCTCATGCGCCAGTGTCGTTAGTAGCGCAATCCACTCTTGATAATGCTGCTGATGCTCGACTTGGCCATTTTTCTCCACCCACCAACCTTGTGGTGTTTCGTCATTGGCATGACCGTAGCGCCAGTGCTGCATGTAATACGTTGGCGCAACAGGTAAATACAACGTGAAATCAGAGTTGGCAAATATCAGCCAGACTTGCTCGCCTTGAGGAACAATTACTCCTTTTGGCGCGTCGCTACTGAACTTGGCTTTCGACAAAATGCCAAACATGTCTTCGCGTAAGCAAGTGTCGATCAATCGTTGCGTTAGATACAAAGCGTTGTCGTTCATGCTGCCACCTCACGAGTCGGAGCGAGATCGAAATTGCTAAGCGCGTTCTGCAGCGCTTGGTCGAGGTTTCGCCCTGATGGTGAGACAATCGAAATTCGGGCGAGATAATCCTTATTGGAATAACTCTGTTGGAAGTGTTCTCCAGCGGTTTTTAGTACCTGTTGCTGGGTGATGATATCGTCATCGTGTTGGATGAACGACGTCGAACCTCCGTCGATCACACCACTGTGTTCCGCAACTACGTAGTGCACGTGCGCTGACCCATGAATTTGGTAATCGCCGTCCAATCTTCGACCCAGATGCAGACCCAAAATCGTGCTAAACCAGCCGAAGTGAGCGAGATTGTTGAGTAAGAATTCGCGGCCATCCCCAATGCTGCGATAGTTGATTTCCACCAGAACTGGGCCGTTTTCAGTGATAATAAATTCGCTGTGGCAAACACCAAAACCAACGCCAAACGCTTTCAGGTGAGCCACGCAAGCTTCTCGGTGAGCAATGCCGTTTGGTCCGTTCCAGTCTGCGGCCGTTTCGATAAAGTAAGGCGGCTCAGAGAGCGACACATCAAAACCGCCCACGGCGATAAGGCGCTCACCATCTCCTAAAGTTTCTAGCGTAACCAACGGCCCTTGAAGGAATTGCTCCACCAGAATGGCGGCGTTTGGGTGTTTTTGCCAAAACGCATCGCAGTATGCGTCGAGCTCGCTTTGGGAGTCACAGCGCTGCACATCTAAACTTGCCACGCCTTCTTTGGGTTTTGCCACGACAGGAAAGGCCATGCCTAATGCCACATTCGAATGGCGGTGCAGCAAACAGCTTTGTGTGTTGGGTAGGGCTTTTTCATTTAACACTTGTCGAGTTAAGTGTTTGTTTTTGGCTTTTAACGTGACAGACCAATCTTTGGATGGGAGGCCAAAAAATTGCGCGCAGATGGCGGTGGAAGTTTGTAAGTGATCACTATTGCTGAAAATAGCGTCTGGCTTTAATTCATGCTCCGTGATGGTTTCGATGAGTTCTAATGGGTTGAAGACATCACATTCTAGAATGGTATCCGGATTAAAGTGACTATCACGACTCGCCAGCTCTAAATGGCTGAGCTTATGGTCGGTGATAAGAACGACGTGAAGGTCCATCGCTTTAGCTGCAGGCACGAAGCCGTGAGTGACTGCATCGTTAACGACATGACTTACGATAATCATCGTAGATTTCATGAGCTTTCCTAATTTTCTAACATTTTCTTCTAACGTTGATAAAGTCGCTCACGGTCGTCTTCCAATGTGCCTCTCGCGAGACGGAGGGCAGAAGTTTTAGTGTTTATTGTTATTATGTTTGGTTTTTTTGTTGTTAGTTGTGTTTTTAGGGTAAATAAATATAGAGCATAAAATTAATATTGCAAATAGAAATAATATTTGTTCTTATTTCCATCCGTTGGCTTTATAACAACTAAACGGAATTATGGAATGAATAAATTATTGACCCTGACCCCCTTGGCGGTCGCGATTGGTTCTTCACTAGTAGCACCAAGCGCAGTGGCTTCAGAAGAGACGAACTCAACCTCATCAGCAACTGAAACGATTCAAGTCTTCGGTCATCAGTACGAAGGTTATGCTGAACACATGCCTCAATCAGGCACCAAAACCGATGTGGAATGGCTTGATGTGCCACAAGCGGTATCTGTAGTAACGAAAACAGAAATGCAAGACCGAGGCGCGGTGCGTTTAGTGGATGCGCTAGATGGGGTAGCCGGGGTCAATAACACCTTGGGCGAAGGCAGCCGCGATCAGTTCATGATCCGTGGTTTTGATTCACTCAACGATATGTACCGTGATGGCTTGCGAGATGACGGTACGTTGCAGTCTTACCGCAGCTTAGCGAACGTTGAACGCGTTGAAATTGTGAAAGGCCCTGCGGGTGCTTTGTATGGCCGCGGTTCGGCTGGGGGCATCATCAACTTGGTGACAAAACGCGCTAACGGTGAGAATTTTACTCACGTAAACGGCAGTGTAGGTAGCAACAACCAGTATGTTGGTCAGGTCGACAGCTCAATGGCGTTTTCAGATAAGGTCAACGGGCGTATTAACTTGGAATACCGTCAAGCCGACTCGTACGTTGATCATGTTGATTCAAACGATTTCTTCATTGCACCGACCATTCGTGTGTTACCAGCGGATGGTCACACCATTGATATTGACGTGGAATACGCCCATCAAGAACTAGTGCCATATCGTGGTGTGCCATCAAAAAATGGCAAGCCAGTTGATTTGCCAGTAAGCACTTACTTTGGCGGCACAAACGACTATCAGGAGTCAGACAGTCTCCGTATTGCGGTGGATTACGAATGGCGTCTGAATGATCAATGGGTATGGAACAACCGAGCGGCGTTCAACCATATAGAACTTGAGCAAAAAGGCACGCGTCAGGGCAAAGTGACGGGTAATGAAGTGTCTCAAACCGTCAACAACTTTGGTTACGATCCGCGTACTACGACCACTTTACAATCTGAGTTGGTTTGGGAAACCAGGGACAATCAATTGATGGTGGGTGCAGATTTCAACCAGATCGATATCGACCTAACGTTGGCAAGTGACAAAACGCTTCCTCCGCAAAATATCTACGACCCAGTCGTTGGTCCAACGACTGATCCGGGCTTTAAGCCATTTCGTGACAATACCACCACCACGACAGGTTTGTATGTGCAAGACGTCTATACGTGGGGCGACCTTTCTTTGATCGGTAACGTGCGTTACGACTCGATGGAGCTCGAACAACAAAAAGCGGGCTCAGATAAGGAAAAGTTGGATGATGACAAAGTCAGCTACCGTGCTGGTTTGGTATACCGCATCAATTACGACACCTCCGTTTACGCCAGTTTAGCGCGCTCTTGGCAGTTGCCGTACGCAGGCATCTACATCAATCCAAAGTTGGCGGAATTCTTCCATACAGACCTAAAAGAAGTGGGGGCGAAAGCGTACCTGCTGGATAACGCATTAATGTTGAATGCGGCACTGTTCCAGATCGACCAAGAGCAGCCACAAACCAACGTAGACGGCGATGTCATCGACAAAATTGAAGTACGTCACCAAGGCATTGAGCTAGAGGCTCGCGGTCAAATCACCAAACAGTGGGACATCTCTGTGGGTTACAGCTATTTGGATGCGGAAGACAAAGCCACAGGCAAAAAGCCGAACGATGTATCAGACCACTTGTTCTCTCTTTGGAGCACTTACCAATTGGATGACAACTGGCGTTTAGGCGGTGGTGTGAAGTACGTGGGCGATCGTTACGCAGGTAACGACGAAGCAGTCGCACTTGGCGATTACACAACGGTGGATTTGATGGCGGCGTACACCACTGGTCGTCACAAAATCCAAGCGAACGCTTACAACATTTTGGATGAGAAATACATTCTTGGCGCAACAAACGGCACGTCTGGCTTAAACCAGATTGGCTACGGCGCACCAGCCGAGTTCATGCTCAGCTATGGATATCAGTTCTAGGCTTGCTGTGCGTAGTTAGCGCCTGTTAGCCAATTTTTACCTCATATTGAGGATGTTTAGCCCCGAGAGCCTACGGGATGTATTCTGCCCGAGGCTCAATTTCTCGCAAAGGAGATCTTAATGTCTTACCAGAATTTGGATGGTAAAGTGCGTGTACGTGCTGGTTTGTCTACCACTTACAGTGTGCTCGCGATTGCTATCGCTTCTGCCACCTCCATGAGCGCAGTTGCCGCTCCTGCCGCAAAAAACGAAACCACCGTGATGGAAACGGTTGTTGTCACTGGCAGCGTGATTGGCAACTCTGACATTGAAGACGTCAAAGAGTACCCTGGTGCTCGAACCGTCATTACCCGTGATCAAATTGAGAAAACCGCAGCGGGTTCGATTGATAATGCGCTACAGCGCGTGCCGGGTATTAAAGTTCAGGATGAAAGCGGAACGGGCGTATTGCCTAACATTTCCGTACGTGGTTTGAAAGCAAGCCGTAGTGGTCATGCTCAGTTCTTGATGGATGGTGTGCCGCTAACGCTCGCGCCATACGGTCATACTGGTCAGTCTATCTTTCCTGCAACACTGTCAATGCTTGATCGTATTGACATTGTACGCGGCGGTGCCGCAGTGCAGTACGGTCCAAACAACGTCGGTGGTGTGATCAACCTAGTGACCAAACCGATTCCACACACTTGGCAAACTGAAATTAGCAACCGCCTTACCGTGTTTGACGGTGGTGATGCGCCGCTGAATGATTTTTACCTACGCACAGGTGGCTGGTTAAGCGACACATTCGCGCTGCAGTTGGAAGGTAACTTCCTAAAAGGCGAAAGCTTCCGTGAACATTCCGATACGGACGTGAAGAACTTTCAAGCTAAAGCACAGTGGCTACTGAGTGATGCTCAAGAGATTCAAGCATTCCTGCAACGTTACGATGCTGAAACGCAAATGCCGGGCGCACTTTCGCCACAAGATTACGAGCAAGATCGTCATCAATCGAAACGTCCTTACGATGATTATGAAGGTAAGTCGACGCGCTGGAGTGTTAAGTACATTCACGATTTGCCATTTGCCGACAGTGCCGAGCTAGAAGTGCTAACGTTTGGCCATAAGTCAGAGCGTCTTTTCAAGTGGGGCTTTAACAGCGCGGGTGGCCATTGGGCGGATCCGGCTCTGCCAGCGACGGACGTTCGTACCTCTCCACGTGAATTTACCGTGTATAGTATAGAGCCAAAAATGGCGATGTACTTTGGCGAAGGTAAATCCGTTACTCAAAACTGGATCGTGGGTACCCGTTATGTTAATGAAGACATTGACTACAAACTCACTCAGACTCCAATCGCCGGTGGTGCAACCAGCGTTCCGCGTGATTGGCATCTAGATACGGACGCGTTTGCTGGATACGTTAGCAACGAAATTGGTTTGTTCAATGATACATTGAAGGTAACGCCTGGGTTGCGTGTTGAGTCGGTTCGCATGACGTTTACCGATCGTGGTAAAAAACAAACGGCAGACAACACCGTGACGGAATGGTTGCCAGGTTTGACGGTGGCATACAACTTAACTGACCAGTGGGTGACGTATGCGAACGCGCAAAAATCACTTCGTGCGCCACAAATTGCCTACATCCGAGGTTTGGGTGAAGAAGGTAGCGAACTGGCTTGGAACTACGAAGTCGGCGCGCGTTACACCCAAGATGCGACCAGCTTTAACGCTGCACTTTATCGCATCGACTTTGAAGATCAATTGCAATGGCAAAGCTCAACGCAGACCTTCGATAACATCGGAAAAACACTTCACCAAGGCATAGAGCTTTCTGCTCGTTACGTGCCTGAAGCACTACCTGCACTGAGTTTAGGCGCAAGCTACAACTATCTAGACGCTACGCTTGAAGAAGAAGGCGCGAATAAAGGTAATCAACTGCCTTACACCTCTAAGCATCAGCTTGGTTGGGATGCAACCTACGCATTTTACGGCATGGACACCACGCTATCGGGCTTCTACTTCAGTGAATCGTATACCGATAACGCCAACACCAGTGCCGAAGATGCAACAGGCGCAACGGGTAAAGTACCATCTTACATGGTGTGGAATTTCAACTTGGGGACGGATTTATACAAAGACGACAAAGGCAAGTTACGCATGAATGTTGCGGTGAACAACTTGTTTGACGAGGAGTATTACTTCCGCGGGATTGATACAAGCCCAGTTGGTCGGTACCCAGCTCCGGGACGCTCTTACACACTGGATCTGAACTATCAGTTTTAAGCGTTTCGTTCACCGAGTTTGAAAAGAAAAGTCGCCAATTTACCTTGGCGACTTTGCCGATCTTAGGTACTGGAAAACTCTTAGCACTGGAAAAAAGCAAGATGAAAAATAAAAAACAATTTACGATCAAACACTTTTCAACCGTTTTGCTGATGCTACTGAGCTCAGCTTTGATGTCATTTAGCGCATTTTCTCAGGTGCGCAGCGTGCAAGATGAGCAAGGCACTTTTGAGCTAGAAGCGATACCTCAACGTATTGTGGTTTTAGAATTTTCGTTTGTCGATGCATTAGCGGCAGTCGATGTATCACCGGTAGGCGTCGCCGATGACAACGATGCCACACGAGTCATTCCTGCTGTTCGTGCCAAGGTTGAGCCTTGGCAATCGGTCGGCATGCGCTCGCAACCGAGTTTAGAGGCGATTGCGGTGCTCAAGCCGGATTTGATCATTGCTGATGCAGAACGTCATCGCGCGATTTATCAAGATTTGCAGCGAATTGCGCCAACTTTGCTGTTAAAAAGCCGTGGTGAGACATATCAAGAAAATCTCGAATCCGCACACAAAATCGGCGTGGCAATTGGCAAACATGCGAAAATGACACAACGAATTGAGCAGCACAAACAGACAATGGCGGAGTTCAAACAGCATTTTGCAACACAAGAAACCATACAGTTTGGTGTGGTTTCCGATAAAGGGATGTGGCTGCATAGTCCGGTTTCTTACGCTGGTGGCGTTTTGAGCACTCTAGGCATCCAAAGCCCTCTGGCTCCATCTGAGCAAAATGCGTATATCCCAACCAGCTTCGAACTTTTACTAAAAACCAACCCTGATTGGTTACTAGTTGGACTTTACTCTCAACCAAATGTCGTGGATGAATGGCGCAAAAATCCATTATTTAAGTTGCTAACTGCGGCGAAAAAGCAGCAACTGGTAGAAGTCTCTCCGGAATTGTGGTCATTAAATCGCGGCATGTTGGCGGCGGAAGAAATTGCCCGCAACCTTGAAGCGTTATTGGGGCGCTCATGAGTGCGTCGATAATCTCAGAAAGCCCGTCTTCGGTTAGCAAATCGCATTGGAAAGCGAGCTTGTTTGTCTGTGCTATGGCGTTGTGTACGCTGTCAGGCTATGCAGCCTCAATGATTGGCTGGTCCAACTTTTCTTTGAGCGTTAATGATCTGACAAGCTATTGGTTTGCGTTTGATGAGGGCAATATGCTGCATCAAATCCTCGCGACGCTGCGTGCGCCTCGTGCCCATGCTGGGTTATTGATTGGTGCTTCGCTTGCGGTATCCGGAGTGCTGATGCAAGGATTAACTCGTAACCCTTTGGCGTCGCCATCCATTCTCGGCATTAATGCCGGTGCGGCGTGTTTTATGGCCTTGGCGTCCATCGGCGTACCATTCTTTAGTCAATTGAACCCAATCATCAACGCAGTACTCGGCGCGCTACTAAGTGGTGGTGCGGTCATGTTGTTGGGCGGTTTTTTCTCCGCGCGTTCTCACCCATTGCGTTTAGTGCTAGCGGGCATTGCCATCAGTGCACTGCTGATAGGGTTAACTCGTGCGTCGGTAATTTTGGCGGATGACATGGCTTACAGCGTGTTGCATTGGTTAACGGGTTCACTCTCTGCGGTAGATTCTGAGCAGTGGCAGCAACTGTGGCCTTTTGCGACTTTAGGTTTGGTGCTCGCCATGGGCTTAGCGCGAAACTTAAATTTACTCGCGTTGGGGGACGAAGTTGCTGTTGGGCTAGGTGGTAACATTCGTCTTACGCGATTTATCAGTGGTTTAGCGGTTATGCTGTTGGCAGGAACTAGCGTAGCGATTGCTGGGCCAATTGGCTTTGTCGGGTTGTTAGTGCCGCACTTGGTACGCCCGATTGTTGGTCACAACTATCACATTCTCATTCCGGTTTCCGCCTTGTGTGGCGCGGCATTGGTGACGTGGTCAGATGTTTTATCACGAGCGATTGCCTTTCCGGCTGAAACGCCAGTGGGCGTGATTACCGCGCTGTTGGGCACACCTTGCTTTATCGCGATTGCAATGAGGAAATCATCATGATGAATCAAACCAAACTGTTTGCATTAGTTGGATTGTTGCTGATTGCGGCTTCTCTCACGCTGTTTGTTGGCGCGGCGAACATGTCGGCTCAACAGGTTTTTGCATTACTGTTTTCTTTCTCTGGCTCGGACTTTGTGATTCACCAATATCGATTACCGAGAATGTTGCTCGCCATTGGCGTGGGCGCTGGGTTGGGGCTGTCAGGCGTTTTAGTTCAAGGCGTCATCCGTAATCCACTTGCCTCACCAGATTTAATGGGGATAAGCGCCGGAGCAGGACTGGCGGCTACCGCTTGTTTGGTGCTGTATCCGAATGCGCCAGTGGCAATGTTGCCGATGGTCGCCATGGCGGGAGGCTTGCTTGCTGCTGGCTTTATTGCTGTGCTGGCTTACTGGTCGAAACCAACACCAGCACGTTTGGCGCTGATTGGTGTTGCTGTCAGCGCATTTTTAGCCAGCGGTATCGATTTTCTTCTGATTGTGCACCCTATCGAAATCAACACGGCGATGGTATGGCTAACCGGCAGTTTGTGGGGACGAAACTGGCAACAAGTGCCGTTTATTTGGAGTGCTCTATTGCTGCTACTGCCATTGGCGTTTTGGTTGGCATGGAGGTTAGATGTGATGGGACTGGGAGAAGAAAGCGCCACTACACTTGGCACGAAACCAAGACAGATCCAAATTCTTGCGTTGATTGCTGCCGTGCTATTGGCGAGCATCAGTGTGTCTGTGGCAGGCACGATCAGCTTTGTTGGCCTGCTTGCACCGCATCTTGCGCGTTTGCTGTTTGGTCACAACCACAAGTTATTGATTCCTGCTTCTGCAACCCTTGGCGCGCTGTTGGTGATTTGCGCCGATGGTCTAGCGAGAGGCTTACAGCCACCAATTGAGTTGCCAGCGGGTGTGCTGACTTCTGTTATTGGCGCACCATATTTCATTTTTCTTTTGTATCGTTATCGAGGTTGGTAAGCATGTTACGAACGCAGAATTTATCCGTCGCGTACGGCAAACAGACCATCATTCCGGATCTCTCTTTGTCGATTCCTCAAGGTAAAATTACCGCGCTTGTTGGCCCAAATGGTTGCGGTAAGTCGACACTATTAAAAACCTTGGTACGCATCAATAAACCAGCTTCTGGCGAAGTGTTGTATGACGATAAACCGCTAAGCAACTACGGCGATAAACGCTTGGCGCGTTCGTTGTCTTTGCTGCCGCAAATTCTTGTCAGCCCTGAAGGTATTACCGTCAGAAAACTGGTCGAATATGGCCGCTCGCCTTACCTCTCTCATTGGGGCAGGTTAAGTCAACAAGACAAAGCCTTAGTCGAGCAAGCAATGCAAGATACTGGCGTGATAGAGTTTGCTGACAAGCCAGTTGAATCTTTGTCTGGCGGTCAAAGGCAAAGGGCGTGGATTGCGATGGTAATGGCGCAAGATACCGACGTAGTGATGCTTGATGAGCCAACCACTTACTTGGATCTCTCTCACCAAGTTGAGCTGATGAAACTCATGAGGCAGATGAACGACAAAGGCAAAACAGTGGTCGTAGTGCTGCACGATCTAAACCAAGCGTGCCGTTACTGCGATCATTTGGTGGTGTTGGAAAAAGGTCAGTTAGTCACGCAGGGAACACCGCAAGAGGTACTGACAGAAAGCATGTTGGCATCGGTGTTTGATTTACAAGCGAGAGTATTTAACGATCCAATCTCAGGCACGCCGATGTGTGTGGCGGTGTAGGTCTTACGTCTTTCGAAAGCTATCTGCAATAAAAGCGTCGAGCCATAAAAATAAACCCCGCTAGTTATACATTTGCTAGCGGGGTTTGTTGTTTTTAAGTGCGTTCCTAGCGTGGCGTTTAAGCCAGTTTAAACGTCGCTACTTTCGAGTTGAGATCCTCGGCTTGTGATTTCAGCTCAGCAGATTGATTCATCGATTCTTCGGCACCAACCACCAAGTGATCAGTCACATCTTTAATTGACGTGACGTTTTGTGTGATTTCATTGGTTACGTGCGTTTGCTCTTCGGCTGCGGTCGCGATTTGCGTTGCCATATCGCTGATCAATGCAACGGCCGCGTTGATTTCATCCAGAGCCAGTGCTGCGCGATCGGCATCTTCCACTGATCCTTGGGCAAGTTGAGAGCTTGTATCCATGATGGTCACAGCGCGTTGTGTGGTCTGTTGCAAAGTCTCGATCGTCGAGCGAATCTCTTCGGTTGAGGTGTGTGTGCGTTGTGATAGCACGCGAACCTCGTCTGCAACAACGGCAAAACCGCGACCTTGCTCACCGGCGCGTGCCGCTTCAATCGCCGCATTCAGAGCCAGTAAGTTGGTTTGCTCTGCGATGTCTCGAATCGTTGATAGTACTGTAGAGATGTCTTGCGCGTGCTGGTTGAGCTCGCCGATGACAACGCTCGCTTGGTTGACTTCAGAAGACAAATTGTTGATGGACGATTTGGAGTTGATCACCAGTTCATGACCATTTTGTGTGCTCGCTGAAGAGTCTTGTGCGGCTTTGGCCGTCTGCTCTGCATGCGCTGCAATCTCTTGCGTTGCCGATGCCATTTCAGTCACAGCGGTCGCCACCATAGTGATTTCTTGTTGCTGATGGTTCAGATCGGAAACCGATTGATTCGCGCGAGTCGTGCTCAGCTCCGATTGTTGGCTCAGTTCTTCCGCTTGGTGACGAATGTGGCCAATAAGTTGCTGCAAACTTTCAACGAACTGGTTGAAATTTTCAGCCAGTTCACCAACTTCGTCACGGTTTTCTACTTTGATGCGTTGAGTCAGATCGCCGCTACCGTTGGCGATTTGCGCAAGCGCATTCGAAACGTTGTAGAGTGGACGGAACAATATGTTACATAGCAGGTTAAACAAAGCCACACAGATAACGACGACGATAGTGGTTGCGATGATTTGATCCCAAACAGCATCGTAAAGTGGGGCAACCAACGAGTTTTGATCTAACACTGTGACCGTTGTGAGTTTGGTGCCCTCAATATGGCGTGCGTAAACCACATATTCGGTGTTGTTAATCGAGACGCGACGCTCTGTGCCGGAACGTGCGGCAGAGGTAATATCGCTGTTGTTTAGGCCCAGCTTGCTAACAGGTTGATTCAGCAGCTTACCGTCGTTATGGGTGAAAATATTGCCCTGTTCATTGGCAATAAACATATAGCCTTCACCCGGCAGGATCACTTGGTTGAGGCTGTTTAAAATATCTCCAATTTCGACATCTGCACCCAGAACGACGGTTTGACCATGTAGTTGCAGGGCTTTACCGAGCGACACGACGTTGGCCCCCGTGGCCGCTGCGACGGTTGGGTTATCCATAAAGACTTTCGATGGATTGGCAATGGCGTTGGTGTACCAACCCCATTTACGAGGGTCATTATTACCTGGTGGTAAAACCACCCCATTAGCGTTGTCTTGTGAGCCGTCTGGGTAAGCGAGAAAGACGTTATCGAACGCGCCAGAGTCTCGGACTTGTTTCAAGTGCGTAACTAGAGAACGCTTTTCTGAATCGGAAGAGAGTGACGTCAGTGCTCGCTCTTTTGAGAGTAACCAGTCCTTTACGTATTGATTGTAAGATGCGCTGGTGCTTTCTAGTCGTTGCGCGACTTCGACATCCAGTCTGTTTAATGAATCTCGAAAAGACAGCCCTTCTACCAGCACTCCCCCGAGAATGATGGCCGCACTGGCAGAGATCGCCAGTTTGTTTTTTAATGATAGATTTTTGAACATAAAGCGAATAATAGATCTTTGAATAATAGTTGTTGTGTTTTTATTCTCATCAGGACTCACCGAGCCGTTGAATATGCAGCAGAAAGTCAGATTCGAATCTGTTCAATAATTATATTTTATTGCTCAAAATAAATACTGACTCCATGTCGCGATTTTGAGTTTTACATCAAATAAGAAAAAGGCTTTTAAGCTGTGTTATTTATCTATTTGTAAAGTAAGGATTTGTCTATTTTTGTAAATGATAATTGATTTCATTAAAAGGTGATTTACGTCACGTTTGAGTAGTAAATAATCCATTAAAAATGTGAAGGTCATCGAACGAGGATTATATTGATCGGCTTAATCATTGTTATGGGCAATAGTTATGCGCAGTATATTGTTAGTCCCCGCGTTATTACTGTCAGGGTGTGCTCTGACACAACAATCGACGCCGATTCAGCCTGACGCCAATTGGCATGTCGACCAGTTATCGAACGGTATGAAATACCATCTTTACCCAACAAAAGACCAAGAAGTATCGGTCCGTTTGGTTCTGAATGTCGGCTCATTCCAAGAAGAAACCAATCAAAAAGGTTACGCTCACTTTGTTGAGCACATGGCGTTTAATGGCAGCACGCATTTTACCGGCAACGACGTTGTTAAACTTTTCGAGCAATCTGGTGGTAGCTTTGGTGCCGATATCAACGCCTTTACCACTTATCAGCAAACTTCTTACCAACTTGATCTTGCCAATAATACAAAGCTGGAAGATGCCCTGAAGTGGATGAGAGATATCGGAAACGGACTTCAGTTTGCTCCTGAACAAGTAGAGAAAGAAAAAGGGGTGATCCTTGGTGAATGGCGACGTGCTAACCCGGATGATAAGTCCTTTTCTATGCATGCTTATCAAGCGTCGATTGAAGGCACTATGTATGGTGAACACGACCCAATTGGTACTCGCGAAGCGATTCAAAATGCCTCATCAAGCAAGCTAAAAGCGTTTTACGACAAGTGGTACCAACCACAAAATGCCGAGTTGGTTGTGACCGGTAATATCGACGTGGATTCACTGTCCAATATTATCAAAAACAAATTCTCGAACTGGGAAAGCACCTCGGATACCGTAATAGAGAAGCGCCGCGATATTCGAGTGAATAACCAAAACCGAATCTTGCCAAGTAACACGATGGAATCACCAAGCCTTCATTTAGTGATTGAGCGTGGTCTAAGTGGCAGCACTACGATTGAACAACAGCATCAAGTGTGGCGTGATGAAGTCGCAACTCAGCTAATTCAACAACGTCTGATTCGTGTACTTAATGATGCCGCTGAACCTTTTCAGTATGCTTATGCCCAGCCTTACTATTCCAACTACCAGCGCATGATGTCGGCAGGTATTTCGTTTGGGCCTGAGCGTCGTGAACAAATGCATCAAACTTTCATCAGCACGTTGGCGTCACTGAGAGATTATGGTGCGACCCAATCTGAGTTAGAGAGCATCATGTCAAATTGGCAAGGTGAGCTCGCAAATATTGATTCAGACTGGGACCAACGTAAGCCAAACAGTTATGCAGAAGCGCGCGTTTTCCAAATTGACCAAGGCAGTGTGAGTCAATCAAAAGAGAGTTACGCCCAGAGTTTGTCTGAATTCATCAACAACGAGAATCTAGAGAGCATTAACACGCAATTGAATGCCTTGCTGTCTGAGCAACCAATCTCTGTTATTGGGTTGGGGAAAAGTGAAACGTCAGCTCAGTTCAATGATGTATTTACCGATCTATACAGTGCCTACCTCCAAACTGGCGAAAAACCGTTAGAGATGTATGACAAAGTGGATGGATTCTTACAGCCTACTCAAGAAGGTACCATCACCAGCATGCGTCAGGAAGCGGGTGGCTTTCAAGTTTATACGCTATCAAACGGTGTCGAAGTGTGGTTCCAAAAAGATGCCAAAGCGGGTGGTCGAGCTTATATTTACTATGCGAGCCAAGGTGGTAAAGCCGCCGTTGATCCAGCGTTATATGCTGCGTATGAAATCGCTGCAACGACGGCGATACGCAGTGGGTTAGGGGCATTTTCTGGTTCAGAGTTAGACAGTTACTTACGCAAAAATAACATTGCGCTTAGCGCGATTCTTGATGCGACCAGTCACGGTTCACAAATTACCGCGCCAACAACGCATTTAACTTACGCGTTGAATGGACTATACAATCTAGCGACGGAGATTAAAGTCGACGAGCGCCAGATGGCGGCAGCGAAGCAAGAGTTTAAGCAGCAGAGCGGTGCTTTTTTTGAATCACCGATGGGAAAACTGATTCAAAAAGCAAACGGCAATTCTTATTTGCCGGGTAGTCGTCATCGTATAGTGTCCAGTGATGATGTTGAACAAGTGACTTCCGAGCAGATACTAGCGGTGCATGAGCAACTTTTCAAAACCAACGATGGTTTTAAGATGGTCATTGTGGCCAATGTCGAGCCGGAAGAAATTACGCCACTCTTGCGTAAGTATGTGGCCTCCATCGAGATGCAACCGAGTCGTTCGATTGATTACCATGTTGCGTTCAACACCGACGTGCCGGCGCGAACAGTCGTTGCGGATGGTCATGAACCTTCATCCTTGTATGTAATGCGTTTGACTAACACGAACGATTACCAACGTACGGCAAGGGATACGGTTATCGAAGATATTTTGCAACGTATCAGTAATGCGCGTGTCTTGGATATTGTGCGAGAAGAGTCTAGTCTCGATTACAGCCCAAATATTTACACCGTGACGCAAGATCGCGAACCAATCTCTGATTGGCTCTTGGAATCTCAAGTTGAGCCCGAAGACGTGGCAGTTTTAGATAGCAAGTTAGGCAAAATGTTTGATGACTTGGCTTCGAACATCACGCAAAAAGAGGTGGATACGGCAGCGAAGCAATTGGCGGTAGCGATGCAAGGATTAGATGATAACCCTGCTCAGCGCGCATGGTCGTATACTCGCTACTTAGTGCATGATTACGGCGTCGATGTGTTGCTTGACGTTGAGAAAGCGGCTAAGAGTGTGACGTTAGACGAAGTGAAAGCGCATGCGAAAGCGGCTTTTGGTCCGCAAGCAAAGCGCTCGGTGATGATTTTAAACCCGGCCGAATAATCACTGTAGTTTCTGACGAAGCTCGTGTCTCTAGTAATAAAAAAGACGGCGTGAAAGCCGTCTTTTTTATGCACTTTAACCAAAGAGTTTACGCTGATTTACGCGCAGGTCGCTTTTCATTGTTGGTATTGTTTTCTTTCGTGCTGGCGTTTTCTTGAGTCTTCCCTTTCAGTGTCACCACTTCTTTTTCAGGTAATTCGGCCGCCTCACCAAAGAATTTACCACCAGGTTCGATGCTGAGGTTATTACTCCAGATCCTCCCACTTACACGTCCCTTGGCAAGTACTTGAATGTGTTCTGCGTGACAGTTACCATCCATCATGCCATTGATGATCAGTTGTTTAGCGTAGATCTCACCGTTTACTCGGCCGCTTTCTGCAACGACGAGAGTGCCTTCTACATTAATTTGACCATCGACGATGCCATCAATCTGGACATCGTTTTCTACTTTGAGTTCTCCGCTAACAGCACAGCCTTTGGCGATGAGAGTTGAAGCTGCTGAGCTACTCGTTGTTCCACGGTTTTGATTAAAGATTCCCATCGTATTCTTCGCTCCTTAGTAAAAATGTCTTCGAAATCATTGAGGCTCCAATCGACAAATGGCTTCGGATTCAGTGCTCGCCCAACAAAACGCACCTCGTAGTGAAGGTGAGGGCCAGAAGAGAGCCCACTGTTGCCGGAAATTGCAATCAGTTGCCCTTTTTTGACGAACTGACCGCTTTTTACTTTGAACTTTTTCAAGTGCGAATAAGAACTCGAAAAACCGAAAGAATGTTGCAGCCTGAGGAAGTTACCAGAGCCTTTATTGCTGCGGCGGGTGACTTCCACAACCCCATCTGCTGGGGCATAAACCTTAGTACCGGTATTCACGGCAAAATCGAGCCCGCGATGCATCTTAGCGACTTTTGTCACAGGATGAATGCGCTTACCGAAGCGAGAAGAGAGCCGCGCTTTACCGACCGGAGACCCGCTTGGTATTTGGTTTAACAACACCATGCGAACGTTCGACGTAATCGCCGCCGCATCAAGTCGGGCATCCAAATTATCCGTGGTAGTATGTTCTCCAACTCCAAGGACTTTCTCTAACTCTCCCAAACGCTCCGAAACAAGTTGTACTCGCTCTTCTCGCTCTGAGAGATCACTTTCCAGCTCGGATTTTAATGCTTTCAGTGTGCTGAGCTCTTCACCCATAGTGCGCGAATGTTCTGTCAATTCAGCTTGTTTTAACGCGGCATTATCGACGCGAGTGTACAGGTGATGAATTAAGATCGCGGTTGCGGCCAGAGCAATGACAAAAAAGCATAAAAACGTTTTTAGATTGCGTTGCATCCTTTTACTGAAGTACCAATGTCTGGAGCCATTGATGGTTGATATAGAGATCGTCAACTGGTCTTTCATCGTCTTCTACTGCTCGTATCTGGTATACGTCTCGTCACTGAGTTAATGGGAATGTAAGGAAAACGAACGGGGACCGCTAGAGGCAAATTGGAAAGAAGTGTCAGGTCGTGAGGCGTTTTCAGATATTAGATAAAAGACTCAATAAAGATTTAATATCCTAGCGCTTTTGGTCGTAGTTACTCCAAATCGCTTTATTGAACTGAAGATTTTGATTTGTAAGGTGGTTATCCGAGAAATTAGATTGTGAATATTGCCAATAGCATCCTCACGCAATTCAACTTACTTCACGGTTTACCTTATAAATGTTGGATAATTTATCAAACCGACATTCATTATATCGATAACTTGTTTATGATAGCGGTCGATATAAAAGTGCTATTCAAAGGCTTTAAACCTAAGCGTGATCTTTCGCTTAGGAACACATAACTATGACAACGGAGTTGGTCGTGAAAAAACTACTATTGGCTACAGCAGTGGTCGCAGCTGCAGGGGGCGCTGGCTACCTGTACCAAAACAATACTACCCCGAGTGATTCAGTATCACTACTTTCGCAAGTTCCTGCGGATTCGCTCATGGTGACGTATCAGACGGAACCTTTTAATCATTATAAATACATGAATGCATTTGGCACGGCTAACCAAGGCTCGATTGCTGAACTTTTTGCCGATGAACCACTTTCTCCACAGCAACAGTTTGCCGTTAACTTGTTTGATGGATATCTGGAGAGCGCTGCATCGCCAGAAACGTTAAAAGCCTACTTAGGTACCGGAGAAAACATTAATCCTGTGTTGTACACAATCGGTATGGTACCAGTGTACAAATTGAAGATTGAAGATCCTGCCGCGTTATGGAAAACATTGGATCACGAAGAGCAGATGAGCGGTGCTAAGCACGAGCTGGTTAAACTCGGTGAAGTTGAGTTTCGTCGTTACGAGATGACAGATTCGGTTGACCCGCAAGATGGCATTGGCTTGGTTGTTGCCGTGGTTGACAACGTACTTACGTTAACGGTTGATATTCCGCAACTGGGTGTTCAAAACCCGCTTAAAATGGCATTGGGACTTGAGTCACCAAGTCAAAACATTGCGGAGAGTGGACGCCTAGCGGCGTTGCAGGCTAAATACGGCGAAAACAATAACTCTTTCGGTTACTTTGATCACCGTGAATTGGTTAAAGGTTTGACGACGAAAGATGGCAATATCTTTGCGCGTCAAGTCAGTATGCTGGATGCTATTGATCCTGAGCCGACTATTCAGGAGATGCGCTCACCAGCCTGTCATACTGAAATTACTCAAGTTGCAGAAAACTGGCCTCAATCCGTCGCATTTGCGGAATACAAGTTGAAAGGCGAGCAGGCATTCATTAAAGGTGCTTTTGTTGTTGAATCGAAAAATAAAGTGATTCTAGATGCGCTTAAGTCGATTCGTGGCGTTTTGGCAGAATCGAACAATGATAAGAGCTTCTTTAGCATGGCGCTTGGTTTAGACATTAATACGCTAGCGCCATCGATTGGTCAGATTTGGAGCGACTTGACTCAGCCTCAGTACCAATGTTCTTTATTGACACAAATGCAGCAAGAGATGGGTGGCCAAAACCCAGCCGCAGCTGTGAGCATGGGCTCCGGCATGGTTAACGGCCTGAAAGGATTAAGCCTGCAAATGTTTGATATCCACGTTGACACTAATGCTCAGCACGGTGAAGTATTTAGCCAGCTAGATGGTATGTTGTCTCTATCTGCCAATGATCCAATGATGCTGATTCAAACCGCGCAAATGTTTGTCCCTGAACTTGCTCAATTACAAATTCAGCCGGATAACCAGCCAGTTAATGTCAGTGACCTGCTAGAAATGCACACAGGCTTGAAGATGGATGTGTTTGCTCGCTTAAACGAAAACCATTTTACGCTCTACAGTGGTGAGAATGCCGAAGACGCGAGCAAAGAAGTGATGGCACAACCACTTTCTCCAAATGGCTTGTTCAGTTTTGACTTCGATTCAGAACGCATTTTGGAAGTGTTGGAAAGTGCGTCAGCCGTGACTGGTGAGCCGTTACCTGATGATGTTATGAAAAGCTTACAAGGCGAGCTTGTTGGTGGTATGACGATGGATGTAACAGATCAAGGTATTGGTTTTGAGTTTGATTACCGTGGTGCGACCAAACCCGTGACGGTTGCACAGCAGTAAAACATCGAGTAGAAAAAGGCGGCACTGTGCCGCCTTTATTTCATCGTCGAACTCAGGTTTGTTTACCATCGAGTCGGACATTCATCAAGACTATGACTGCAACCAAACAGGGTTACTCCAGGCCGTGCTGCCGTCTTTATCTTCGACTTCTAAACTTATCCATCCCTCTGTGTCGTTAGGTATAGGTAGCGACAGCTCTATGCGTTGAGTATCAACTTTCGGGTTAATCGTCAGGGTATTCAGCACTTTGCCGCCTTTACCGATCAATCGAATTTCTTTTAGACCATCGGCTGCAACGACGTGGATATCCCACGTATCGCCAGCTGTTGCTGTTTCACCAAACATAATGTTTTGCGGATAAAGAATAGGGCCTTGTGTTGCGTAGCCATGGCCGGCTTTAAGTGCTTGCGCAAACTTCGACGGCGTTAGCTCTCCATCGACTCTTGCCATCATTCGAATCTGCCCCGTGAGTTGGTTCCACGCATCGTGGGTGTCGGTTCCCGCTGTAAAGTACATTGCTTCACCCAGGTCCCAGAGTTTATGCGCTTTCTTCAACGTTGATTCATTGTCTACGCGCGCATTAAGCTCCATAAGGTCGAAGCGATCCGTTTTACCACCAGGGACTGCATTTTTAGCGATATTCGTAAAGTAGCCATAATCGTTGTATGGATGGTTCATCGGTACGACTTCAGCCCCCATCTCATGTACGGCGTTGAGTAACGTGTGAACGTCAGCAGTGCCAGGATCGACCTTTAGCTCGGCGCCATTATCGATAGGAAATGGGTTCATATGTCCCCATGATGGCGAAACTTCGATCGACGGGATGAAAGGCACGCCACGTTTCGCAGATAGTTCTGCAAACTTCTGGTGGTTAATGGTTGAGTCATGATCGCTAATGAAAGTCAGATCAAGATCCGTTGCCAATTGAGCACGCACAACAATTTCTGGCGGGGTAACGCCTTCCAACACGTTGCCATGATGGTGTAAATCTGCGCCATACCAATGCTGACGGTTAGGAAACGTCACTTGAGGCACTTCTACTCGTTGCTTCGTCGTTTTACCGGACGTTAGGGTTACGTCTAATGTTTGGGTTTTAGCTGTAAAACCTCCACCAGAGTTGATACCTAATTTGTATTGACCGGGTGCCAGTTTTAGCTCCGCATGACCTGCAGGCAGCAGATCGGTAAAGAAGGTGCGTTTACCCAAAAATTCAACCGGTGGCGCTTGACCTTCAAGGATGGTGATTCTCGCATCTTTGGCCAGACCTGATGTTGCCTCTTCAACTTGAAGTGAGAGAGTTGCTGGGCGTTTTAGAGACGTAAAATCGAGTGTTTGCTCGCTATTTCTCGCCACTTGAATCGATTGCAGCTCGCTGTTTGCGTGACCAGTCGCTGTGCCGTAGATTTGGTACTCACCCTCTGGCAGCGCTATGCTGTACTGGCCATCTTTGGCCAATGTCCAGGCATAGGGTTGTCCTTCTTTTTTGATCATCACGATGGCATCTTCAGGAACACGACCATTATCTGCGCGTAATTGGCCGTTGATGATGCCTGTCGCTTGTCCTAATCGGTCAGCTTCTGCCTTGACAATGGGGGCCATGTCTCCATTTGGAACCACTTGTAATCGGGATTGGAAAGTGCGGCTTTCACCTGCTTTCAAGGTATGCCCTAGGTACATGTCACGACCATTGTATTTGACGCGATCAAAATAAGGAGCATGAAGTGCAAAGGCCCAGTCTCGATCATAAGCGACCATGCGATCGGCGAGGGCATTGTCGGCCATGGATTCTTCTTTCCCTTCCAACCCCGGCACGGCAAATTGGTAGCCAGTGTCTGGCCAAATGGTGTGCCCTGATTCTAACGCGAGATCTTTTTTACCTTGGTTGGTCATGACCGTTTTAAGCGCAATTGAGTCAGATCCAGAAGCGAGCGTATACCACGTTGTGATATCAACGTTATCGAAGTTGCGGCTCACTTTGATGACCGCTTTATTGTCGCTGTCTTCGATAATTTCAATGGACTTGCGATCATTCGGCCATGCGGACCAGCTGTTAGGAATGAAGTCAGCAAAGGCAACACGGTCAAGGTCTACTTTGCCATTCTTTACTGCTGCCAAATCGACCAATGTTCCTCGCGGTACGCCCCATGGTGGTGCGGATTCAACAGCGAGAGCGAAGGCGACATGTTCGTTTTGAACGGTAATGTCTTGAGCGTGTGTAGCTTCGCCATCGGGGATCGTGGTCTTTCCTTGTGTGATACTCACTCCTGCATGCGCTGAAGTTCCAAGCAAAAGGCCAGAGATTAAAGTTGCCACTGCACTTTTTGAAAAATTATGCATGAAGACACTTCCTTTTTTTCATGATTTATTATGTGAGTTGTCGATGGCATTGTGCGTTAACTTGATTAGACGTTCAATTAAAAAGGCGAAAGAGATGAAGAGGTCAACTCGTTGCTATTATTGTTTTACAATTGACTTTTAAGTATTAAGTTTTGATTTTAAAAGTTTTTTTGTTGTTTGGTTTGTTTTTTCGTAGAGTAATAAAAATATTTAGAACACTAATTATTTTGGGAGAGATGTGAACGATTTTTGGCAGCATTGAGCAAACAAAATGATAACAATTACACTGTGTATGTGAGAAAAAAGGTCAAGATAGTTCTGAGAACGCATATAATATTTTGAGTTAAATTTGACTTTTTATTCTTTATGTTTGGATTTTTATCTTATCTCTGGCTAAAAGACCTCTAATAAAGATTGGAGCAAACATAGAGACAATATATTTTTTGAGTGAACTATATACGGTGGCAATATGTCGAAGACATATCAATTGATTGCTTGAGGTTTAGATGGGGTTGATTCGTAAATATAAACTGAGCGTAGTTTTATTTTTGAGCGGTGTGGCATGTTTAATTGTGTACCACGCTCAGGGCTCTTACGTAGATGAAAATGGCTTATTAGTAGAGTCATTTGGGTTTATCCCTTTGTTTTGGCTTTTTTTGGGGTTAGCCTTCGCCTCTTTTGTGGGCACTTTTTTCAAACACCGTAATCGTAATTAAAGAGCAAACGTGAAGTTTACTCCTTTATCTGAGGATGGGAGTATTGCTGATATTTTGGTAACTCTTTTCTTAGATTACTAAATGTTGCTCGTGCACTTTGTTTTGATAGTTTGTTGATTAGCCAGATTGGCAAAAGGCCTCCGGGGTCAGCAAACGCTTTGTAGTCAATGAGTGTCGTGCCATTAGTGAGCTTTTGTAATTCCCAAGTTGCATCAACCGAACGAATGCGAACATAGCCCTTTTGTTCAGCAAGATATGAGTCTGGTGCGCTTTTGATTTTTATCGTGAACCCGAGTTCATCGACCCAATATTTAGAGTAGGTGAGCATATCACGATTTTTTGCAGGCCATGGCGCCGTAAATTGGGTATAAACGATGTTTTCGGTGGCTGATATTTGATTCAAAACCCGGCTATGACTGGCATTGTCAATCCAGTTCGGGATATTATCACTATCTTCCAATAGCGTTAAAAATGCGCCATAGCTGGTGGGTGTGAACATCCGAGCACGAATCTCAACCAAACCGTCGGTATGCTCTCGAGAGTAGATAGTGATTCCGTTATCGTCACTATCAAATTGCCAGTACTCGTTGGCTTTCGCGGCGGTGCCAGCGGATATAAAAGTGGCGAGTAGTAGCGCGCCAATTCGTAAATGCAACATCATGTTAGTACCCGCCAACTTATCCTTAGTTAAAGCTTATACGATGTGTTCTTAATTATAAGGACAATAGTCAGTCTTTTCGTTACTGTTCTGAAGGTTGCTCTGCTCCAAAACCTCGTTGAATATTGGTGAGCGTTATTGCTGCAAACACCACAATAACGATTGATAGATGCCAGGCTTGGCTTAAACCAAGCTGTACCAATGTTAAGCTGACCAATGAGGATACGATCATTTGTCCACCTCCAGACATGGCTGCCGCAGCACCAGCCTGCTTTTTGTAGGGTTGCATTACCATGGCTTGCGCGCAAGGTAGGGCAATGCCGTTACCTAAGATCATTAATAGTTGTCCCAACATTAAATACAGCGGTTCTACCGGGCAGAAGAACAACCATATTGCCGCACTGAGATGCAGGAATGGACTACAAAGTAGCATTCTTTTGTTGCCGATAATTGGCCTTACTCGGTTACAAATCGTGGTGCCGCCTAACATACCTAAAGCGGGAATGATTGCCCACATTGCGTATTGATCGGATGTCATGCCAATTTGGTCTTGCATGATAAATGGCATCACGGACACGGTCGTTATCATCAGGCTGAAGTTTAACCAACTGATGCTGGCAAAACTCATAAAGTAACGTGACGTCACCAAGTCTCGATACTGGAAAAGCATGTTGCGTGGTGACGGAATAACAGATCGTTTTGCAATGGTTTCTGTAAACTTAAAGGCGATGACTACCCAAGCGAGTGAGACATAACCTAACAGTGAAATGAACACCATACTCCAACCAAAGTGGAAGTTGATAAAGCCGCCAATCACAGGCGCAATGAGTGGCGTGATCGAAGCTGCCATAGCGATATAAGACATGGCGACAGGGAGCTCATCACCGCTAAATCTATCCCGAGTCGATGCTCTCGCGAGTACCGCGCAGCACCCAGTTCCTAAGCCTTGTAGAAAACGCCCCATCACCATGCCTGTGAAGGTGTCACTGAGGAAAATGATCATTAATAGACCAGACATCGCGATGAGCAAACCCGTCAATAGTACTTTTTTTCGACCCAAAGCATCCGATACCGGACCGTAAATGAACTGAGAGGGACCAAAACCGAGTAAGTAAATACTCACAAGCAGTTGGGCTTGATCAAGGGAGATAGAAAAGTCTTTTGCGATCCATGGCAAAGAGGGCATAACAAGCCCCATGCTCAATTGGCCAACACTGATAATAAGACAGGCGAGTAAGATAGTGCGAAAGTCGATTGGGCGACTCATGATGGATCACCATCAGAATAACCTCTTTGCTTTCGTGTTCTGAGGCAGCCTTCATCATCCACTTCATTTAACTTAGATTTGACGCGTTTTACGGTAGATAGGCTGACATCACACTGCTCCGAAACACTCTTCAACGTATAGCCTTCTAACAGCAACGTTGCGATCTGTTGGTGTTTAGTTTTGTCTGCTGGGCGTCCGCGAAATTTCTGTTTCCACAAATCTGGTTGATCTTTAATGGCTTGCCGTCCTTGCTCTGCGGCAAACAGGCGATGTTCAGTCTGCACTTTTCCATATCCAGATAACACGGTGAGTAGCGTTTGAGTTTGAACAGAATCCGGTTCAAATGTGAGTGGTTCACAAACGGTTTTCAGTGTGACCCCTTTTGCTAGTAATACTTTTATTGTATTTAACGCCTGACTAAAATCTCGACCAAATGCCGTTAGCCACCAGAGCACAATCGTATCACCTGCTTTGACGATATTGAGTAGCTGTTGGAAAGCTTCTCGTTCTGCTGGAGGCATGCAACCGCGAACCTTATCCTCAAAATGTTGGGCGTCAGGCACGAACGCTTTTAGGACACCGAGGTGCTCTTGATAAGCTCGATTCTTTGGCGAGTAACGTGTGTAAAGATAAGTAGCCATATGGACTATACGCCTTTTTAATTTGGTTCATATACTGTAATGGCTCATAAATATACAGAGGTTCATTAATGCTTACAACACTAAATGGACCATTGAGGTTGAGCAAAAGCAAATAAAAAAGCCAACCGAATGGTTGGCTTTAGTCATTCAAGCTTTCGTTGTCTGCCGCTCGATTAGTTTCACTGGTACCATCATTTTGACCAAGCTACCGTTTTTAGTATTGATTTGGTCAACAATGATCTTCACGCATTCGCGAGCGAGACGACGAAAATCTTGGCGGAATGTGGTTAACTGATAACTCAACCACTCTGTCTGCGGAATATTGTCGAAACCAATGACTTGTAAGTCTTGCGGGATACTCAATCCGCATTCGATACGCGCAATATCCATAACAGCCATTGCAAGGTTGTCGGTCGCACAGAACACGGCTTCTGGTCGGTTTTTATCAGCGAGTATTTCGCGGATTTTGTCGAGTGAGCTAGCGTAATCATAAGTGGCTTCAACGATGCGTGGCGTATTACTAGTTAGGTCTTCAAATTCAGAGCAGAAGCCGCTTTGGCGCTCGTCGTTGGTAAAGGTTGGCACTTCACCCGTCAGGTAAACCGCGTTCTTCACGCCACTTTTGTGCAAAAGTTGCGCGGCTTGTTGGCCAGCTTCGTAGTTGTCACTGATAACGTAACTGCTCTTAGTGCCTTCTACGACGCGTGCATACTGAACGATAGGGATATTGAACTCTTCACACTCTTCATACAGTGATTTGTTGAAAGTAGCGGAAGCGGCAATGACACCATCTACACGGTATTGGAAGATGTTCGGGATTGAGTGGTTGTCTTCATCATCCACTTGCCATGGAATCAACACTGCTGAGTAGCCTTGCTTCTGCAATTCACTTGAAATCAATTGGAGTGTTTTCATGTGGATAGGGTAATCCGCATCGGGGAATACCAAACCGATCAACTTAGATTCGTTGGTGGTCAAGCTACGTGCAAAAGCATTTGGACGGTAGTTTAGGGCTTTCGCAGCTTCAAAGACCTTTTGCTTGGTCTTCTCTGACACTGAGCTGCCCGGAACAAACACACGCGATACAGTAGATTGAGAAACGCCAGCCAGTTTGGCAACGTCCTTCGATGTTACGGTTTGTTTTGCAGGATTCATGTGAGTTGATTCATAAGTCAGTTTAACTGTGACTAGGTTAACACAAATAGGTACGTACTCATAAAGAGAAATAAGCAAGATTTAGGCAAATAAAGGATTGGATTGTCTTTGGTGGCGCAATTTGGGTAGTACCCAAGTCACATTGCATGTTTTGCATACGAAAAAAGCCTTACCCAAGAAAGGTAAGGCTTGCTCTTATTTCCCATTTCCACTAAATCGAATAAGTTACGTAACCGGAATAACTTATCTCGTGGTTATCAGAAGTAGTAGCGAATACCTGCCGCGAATTGATCATCACGGTTTTCGAATTTGCTGCCATCGTACTGATCTTTACCTAGGTCGAACTGGTATTCAGTCCAAACTAGGAATTTGTTCTTCAGGAAGTGGTATTCAAGACCTGGAATCAGCAAGTTACGCTCGTAACCTTGTGTCTCGTCACCGCGATCTTCCATGTAGTTGTAGTTCAACGTTGGGCGTAGGCCGTTGTCGAAGTGGTAGTAAGTGTAGATTTCGCCACCTAGGGTATCGAACATTACGTCCGTACCGCCTTGGCTCACTGCTTCCCAGTTTTCGCCAACGTGGAAAGTCGCACCCGCGTAGAAGCCACCGTTGCTGTAGTTTGCGCCCAATAGCATGATGCGCATGTTGTCGCCGTTTTCTACGCCAACCACGCTTGCGTCTAGATCTGCAACTTCATTTTGATGGTAAGCCGCACCCAGTGTTACGCCATCAACCGGTTTGTAAGTGATCGACGCACCCATGCCGTTTTTCAATGAGGCTGTCGCATTGCTTGCTAGAGCGACATCTTCACTCGTGGTTTGGTAAGTAAAGCCGTAGCTCACTTTTTCATTGATGGAATTGCGGTAAGTAATTGAGTTTTCTGCACGACCAGCGCCGGATGCGATACCCCAGTCAGCTAGGTTGTAAACACCTGAGCCACGAGTACCGAATACACGACCTAAATCGGTGTACCATGCTACGTCGTAGAAGGTAGACCACTGCTTAGTACCCGCAGCAATCTTGCCGTATTTTTCGTGATCAACACCTGCGTATAGCAAGCGGTCGTAAATGTTGTCGCCGTTCGCGCCAGAGTTGTAGCCCCATTCCGCGTGACCGAAACCAGTCCAGCCGTTATCCAGACCCATTTGGCCTTTCAAACCGAAACGTGAGCTGCCGCTGTTCCATTCGCCATTGTCATCACCGCCACGGTCTTGGTAGCGAAGATCGAAACGGCCATCGATGGTTAGGCTGTCGCCAGCGTCATTAACAAAAGTGTGTGCAGCAAAGGCTGAGCTAGAAGTAAGCGCTGCTAAAATCACTGCTGAAAGGGTCGATTTTTTCATCATCAATCTCGTTATTCAGGGCGCAGAAAGCCACCGTGCGTTCATGCCCGTTGTGAATAAGGGTTCTATCTTGAGGTTGTGCCCCATCCTTGAGGCACGAGTTGGGAGCATGTCACCTGAACCGAGAGGGGATTCAGGCAACATAAAGGCGGGTTGACAATCCGCCCCTAGGACTTCTTATAGAGAAGGGTTTAGGATCTGTTGAGTACGCTCGAACACGTCTAGACCTTGCTGTTTTAGCCAGTAAGGAAGGTCGATCAGAACCCAGTTCTCAGATAGCTTGTCGCCGTCACGGTAGTAAACGTCAACCACTTGCATGTCTGCACGTACTTGACCACCTGTCATACCTAGGAAACCACCGATTGGTGTGTTAGATAGGTTTGGCCAGCCGAAGAAACAAGAGAAGTTACCTTCTGCGAAACGACATACGTGGCCGTTAAACTTCTTGTCTTTCAGGTTGTTACGGAACGGCAATTGGTGTTGCTGTTGGTAACGAGGGATTGTGTAAGACGCACCGATACCACATGGACCGTACCAGATCATGTCTTTAGACCAGCTCTTCTCAAGAACTTCTGGTGGGCAACCCATAGCGCCGCTGTCGTTCAGTGCAGATAGGTCATCAACCATCTTGTTCACTAGTGCTAGTGTTGCTACGCCTTCTTCTGGTGCTGCGTCTTCGAACAGTAGACCATCGTGATTACGAGGACCAGGGTATACGAAGTGCTTACCTGTTGATGGTGGTAGTGGGTAACAACCCGCTTGGTCCATCGCGCCTAGAAGGTCTAGGAATAGGCCAGTCTTGGTGATCTTGCCGTTTTCAACACAGTTAAATTCTGCGTAACGGATGTTCATGATTTTACCAGTTGGGCGCATGCCTAGGTATTCAGCGTCGAATAGACCCATGAAGTGACCCATGCTCATTACCCAGATCTCACCTGATGTTACTTCGTTCTCACCACCGATGAAGATGTCTTGACGACGCTGCATGCGAGTCATTGATTTCATCAAAGGAGCCCAGAAAACGTCAGCCGCTGCTTGAGCGCCTTGTTGCTCACGGAATGGGTAAACACCACGCCATAGGTAATCTTCTGAAGTGTGTGCTTTTAGTACTTCTGCCACGTTTTCGTGAGTTGCGTTTTCCATTGCGCTGAAGTATTCACGTACAACGCGTTTCGCTTCTTGATATTTAGACATAATAAACTCTCTTATTTGCTGTCGAGTCGGCTTTGGGAACAGGACTCGAAATTAAGTTTTTTCATCCGGCCGGGGAACCAGCCGGAGTTTTTGAAATTCAGTTACGCTTTTGCTGCTTCGGCTTTTTTGCTCTTATCGAACACACCGCCTTTTAGTGTCTCTGGCAGTGATAGCCATAGAAGACCAGCAAGGATCCATACGATTGGTGAACCCCACATTGCGGTTTGTAGGTCGGTACGCTCTTGGATGAAGATAAGTACCATTGGTGCCCACATACCGAGGATACGACCGCCGTGGAATAGCGCCGCGCCGTAGCTACGTAGGTGTGCTGGGAACAGTTCTGAGAAGTAACCACCCCATACTGCTGAAGAAGACAGACCGAAGTTGTAAATCAGACCGAGTAGAGCCAGCATGTTTAGGCCGCCAATCACCATGTCGCCAGGTGCAACAAAGAAGATTGAAACCATGATGCCCGCCAGGATGAAGCCAAATGCGTTCACCTTACGACCGAATTTGTCAGCCGCCCAACCCCAGAACCACGCACCAAACAGTGAACCAAATGCTGAGATAGAGAAGATGAGACCGATGGTTGCACCGTCGAACATACGTACATCACGTAGGTAAGTGGTTACGAAGCCACCAAAGAATTGGAAACCGTAGAAGTTGAGGCCAGCCAGTAATAGGCACGTTAGTGTGATCTTACGGTAAGGCTTGCTTAGCATTTCGCCCCAAGAGCCTTTTTTCGCTGGTGTATTTGATTCTTCTGCTTTTGCTTGCTCTTCTTCGCCGTAAGCGATCACTTTGCTGTCGCTAGGTAGTACAAAGATCATGACAACAGCTGCTGCCAATGGTGGGATACCACCTACAAGCATTAGGCTTTCCCATGGTGCATCAATGCTTGCAATAAATGCTGCATACGCACCCATTACCATCAGTGCTACAGAGAACATAGAAGACGCGAATGCCGTCAACTTACCACGTACCGTTGGCGTAAATAGACCGATCATCAGGCTCACTGCCACGGTGAAGTAACCACCCAGTGACAAACCAATGATGAAACGCATTGCTGCCCATGTTGTGTAGTCGGTGAACATCATATTGATGATCGTTGCGCCACCGTTTAGGGCTGTGATGGTAATAAGAGTGGATTTCTTACCAAATTTTGTTGCGAACCAAGCACAGCTCAATGCACCGATAAGTGCACCAACCGACTGCCATGTATAGAACTGGGCAGTGTCTGACAGGCTAATACCATCATACGCTTCAACGATGTATGGGCGTACGTAGTCAATAATTACAAAGTTATAACAATAAAAAAAGTAACCAACCAGTATCGCTAGATAGGCAGCTACCCTTTGAATCATAGGAACTTCGCTCATGTGTCTTTTGGCATTCATGACCGATAAACCTCTATTTCACTTAGGATTTGTTGCTATTCAAACTTAAAGAACACGATCTTATTGGGATCATCTTCGATTTCGTGTCGTGGTGAATCATAGTTTTTTTAAGGTCATTAGATCCGTGATCAATATCAATTTTAAAATGAATGCGTACCCAATTAGTGGTTTTTAGTGATGGGAGTCTCATTAAATCGGTCTTTTTGGCATTTTTGAATATATAACCGTCTATATTGGTGATTATAGTCACAGTTATGGCGGGATTATCGTTTAGATATGCTTTTTTAAAGTAATATCCAAGCACAAATAATTAGCACCCAGAATTATGGAAACTCTGAAATGGTTACGTACTCAAGTTTTGTGGTGATTGCGTTATACGTGTTAATCACCATACTAATCAGCTATTTAGTGAATAAGCGCTACAGCAATGGTGGCGACTTTTCCACGGGTGGAAAGCAATTTGGCTGGTTTACGGCGGGTGTTTCGATACTTGCGACTTACATTAGTGCGATGACGTTTGTAGGGATGCCTGGTTGGGTTTATAGCTCTGGCATGGAAGCGATGAGTATTCACCTTAACTATCCCATCGTTATCTTTTTTACTGTCATTTTCTTTGTGCCTGTCTTCTATAAGCTGGGTCTGACTTCGATTTATGAATACCTTGAGCACCGCTTTGGGGTGTATGCAAGAACCATCAACTCGATTGTGTTCATCGTGGTTCAATGTATCTCTGCGGGGGTGATTTTGTATGCCGTTGCGCTGATCTTAGTGCAAGTTCTGCCTATCAGTATTTCTGAAGCCATTATCTACATAAGTATTTTCACCGCTTGCTATACCTATGCGGGCGGGATTTCCACGGTTATCTGGACCGATATGTTGCAATCTGCAGTATTGGTTGCGGGCAGTATCGCTATCTTTGCCATTCTAATGACAGAGATTAATGCGGCAGATTATCTTTCTCGTGATCACTTGAATATCATCAACTTAGATTTTGATTTGGGCGTGGATACCACACTCTGGGCTGGCGTGGTTGCCGTGAGCTTTTTACATTTGAGTGTGTACGGTTCCAACCAATTGATCATCCAACGCACGTTAGCGACGAGATGTGAAAAAACGGCGCAGAAGTCAATGTTGTTGTGTGGTTACGGTGCTTTTTTCGTGTACTTATTCTTCGCGGTACTCGGTGTGCTTCTAAGTGTTTTCTATCAAGATCAATCGTTTGAAAACAGCAACGAAGTGATTTTGGATTTCGTTTTCAACCACACTAACCCAATCGTCGTTGGTTTGATCATTTCCGCATTGGCGGCGGCCGCAATGTCGACCTTGGATTCGACCTACAACTCAATGGCGACCGTCGCAACGTTCGATATCTACAAGCGTTTCGTTCGCAAAAGTGCCGATGATGAGCACTACGAAAAAGTCGCAAGAAAGATGAGTTTGCTTGCGGCGGCCATGGTGGTAGTGCCAGCTCTTCTAGCGGTATCGAATGAATCGGTACTCAAAACCATCGCTAGCCTGACTTCCATCTTCGTTGGTATCCGCTTGGGGTCATTCGTGCTTGGTTTATTCTGGGCTAAAGCCAATGAGAAAGGCGTGATCGTTGGCAGTATCATGAGTGTGATTGCGGTGTTTACTGCGATGTATCTCGACGTGGCTTGGCCGTGGTTCGCGCCAATTGGTACGTTCGTCTTCCTTTTGTTTGGTGTGTTAGTAAGCCGTCGTTGGGGCGCTGTGACTGCCGAGCAACAAACCTTTATCAATAATCAAAAACATCTTTTTGCAAAGCCAACCGCAAGCCATTACGGGTTGTTGGTGTTCGCTGTGGCGACCATCGCTGCTTGTATGGTTCTCCCTGATTGGCTTTATGCTGCATTGTCGTAATAGGTAAGTTTATGCTGTCCATCTTTGATATTTACAAGATTGGTGTGGGCCCTTCTAGCTCTCACACCAATGGTCCAATGATCGCGGGTTACCACTTCACTCGTTTGATTGAATCGAACTTGGCAAAAGTGGTTCGTATTCAAGTCGATTTATATGGCTCACTCTCGTTAACGGGGATTGGTCACCATACAGACCGTGCAACGATTTTGGGTCTGTTGGGTAACAAACCAGATACCATCAAAATCGCTTCTGCGAACAAAGCGATGCGCAAGGCGATTGAAGAGGGCATGATGTCTGTCGATGGCCGTCATGAAATCGAATTCAACTACAAAACGGACATGTTGTTCCATGAAGAGAACCTTCCTCTGCATGAGAATGGCATGACGATTACTGCGTTAGATGCGCATGGCAATCAGGTTGGGTTTGAAACTTACTACTCTATCGGTGGTGGGTTCATCGCAACGGCGGATGAACTGCAAAATGGCAGCGCGACTTCACCCGTAGAAGTTGAGTTTCCATTCTCCAGTGCGGACGAAATGTTGGCACAGGCAGAGAAGAACGGCATGAGCCTTGGCGGCATGATTCTGAAAAACGAACAAGCGTTTCAGGATATGGAAGCCATCAATCAACGTGCAGAACAGATCTGGCGTGTGATGACGCGTTGCATGGAGCGTGGTTTCGAGACAGAAGGTATCTTGGATGGCGGTTTGAATGTGACCCGCCGTGCGCCTAACTTGCTGAAGAAGCTTGAAGCAAATGCAGCGATTGAAAACGATCCAATGGAAATCATGGATTGGATTAACCTGTTTGCCTTTGCTGTGAGTGAAGAAAACGCCGCTGGTGGACAAGTCGTAACGTCACCAACCAATGGTGCGGCGGGTGTGATTCCGGCGGTATTGATGTACTACCATCGCTTCATCAAAGAGCTCGATACTAAACAGCTTAAAGACTTCCTTGCTGTATCCGGTGCGATTGGCATTTTGTACAAAACTAATGCGTCTATCTCGGGTGCCGAAGTTGGTTGTCAGGGCGAAGTTGGCGTGTCTTCTTCCATGGCGGCAGCTGGCTTGACCGCGCTACGTGGTGGCAGCAATGAGCAAATTTGTATTGCGGCCGAGATCGCCATGGAGCACTCACTAGGCATGACTTGTGACCCAATTGGTGGCTTAGTGCAAGTACCGTGTATTGAGCGTAATGCAATGGGTGCAATGAAAGCGATCAATGCATCTCGCATGGCACTAAAGCGTAATAGTAAATGTTTGATCTCGTTGGATAAGGTGATTGAAACCATGTACCAAACGGGCAAGGACATGAACAAGAAATACCGCGAGACGTCACTGGGTGGATTGGCTTTGATCCACCTAGCGCCGCCTTGCGAATAATGAGTTAGGCAAATCTAACCAACAAAAAAGCCTAAGCACTGAGATGCATCGGCTTTCCTTTTTTGGAGCGTTTATAATTTAGCTATGCGTTTGCTCACCATTTGGTGTTCTTTGGTTTGGTTGATAGTGCAAAATCACCATCGAGGTGGGTGACAGCAAGACTTCGCCTTCAGCATGCCCTGGGTTGAGGTTACGTACGTTTGTGTCGCAGATCGTTACCCATTCTTGCTTTCGCTCATTGGGGAGCTTAAAGCGCGCTGTAGCGTTAGTTTGGTTGATGAGATAGACCAGCTCTTGTCCTTCTTTACCGATGCCAAGGTGAAGTGCGACAGAGCTTAAACGGTTCCAATCATCATGCTCCATTAAGCGACCGTCTGTTCGGCGCCAGAAAATGCGGTTGTTATTGCGGTTTTCTCCACTGAAAGCTCGGATAAATGGCACCATGTATTGATTTCGGTTGGCGACCATTTGTGACATCCACGTTTTGAAATGTTGCTTACGCTCCGTTTCTCCCCAGTTAAGCCAACTGGTTTCGTTATCTTGGCAATAGGCATTATTGTTACCGCCTTGGGTGTGAGACAGCACGTCAGCAGTGAGGATGTGTGGGATTCCAAAAGCAAACAGCAAGCTGGCAATAAGGTTGCGTTTTTGCTTCTCACGCGTGGCGATGATCATCAGATTTTCTGTCTCGCCTTCGACACCGTAGTTTTCTGAGCGATTGTCACCGTGGCCGTCGCGATTTTCTTCGCCATTAGCTTCATTGTGTTTGTGCTTGTAAGACACTAAATCTTGCAGTGTGAAGCCATCGTGATACGTGATGTAATTCACCGTGAGTTTGTATGGCCAGTTCGCTGCACTATAAATGTCACGAGAGCCCATTAATCGAGTGGCAAACTCTTTTAAATAGCCTTGATCACCGCGCCAAAAACTGCGGGAAATATCACGCAGTTTGTCATTACATTCGTTCCAGCCAAATGGAAAGTTACCCACTTGGTAGCCATTTGGACCAATATCCCAAGGTTCGGCAATCAATTTGGTTTCACGCAAAATAGGGTCTTGTGCAACGGCTTTAAAGAAAGCTGCTTCTGAGTTGTAATCATCGCCCTGTCGACCTAACGTTGCAGCCAAGTCAAAACGGAAGCCATCGACTTTAAATTCGCTAACCCAGTAGCGCAATGTATCCATTACAAGGTTTAAAGCGGGTTGATAGGTGAGATCGACCGTGTTGCCACAACCAGTGTAATTTGCGAAGTGGTTGCCATGTTTGATGTAAAAACGGGAATCGAGCGCTTTCAGGTTGAAAGTTGTAGGCCCTTCCCCCCCCTCTGCGGTGTGGTTGTAAACTACGTCGAGAATCACTTCGATGCCGTTTTTGTGCAGTTCTCGAATCGTTGTTTTGAGCTCTGTGACGGCGTCTTTTTCTGCGTAGCGCGGATCGGGTACCATAAAGAGATAAGGGTTGTATCCCCAATAATTGACCTTTTCCATCTCTAGTAGGTGAGGCTCATGCATGCACGCAGCGACAGGTAGCAATTGCAGCGTGTTGATGTTTTGCTGTTCATAAAAGGCCAGCATTTCAGGTGACGCAAGACCTAAATAGCGCCCCTTCAGTTTGTCCTCAACTTCTGGGTGGAGTTGGGTAAGCCCTTTGACGTGTGTCTCAAACAACACCATCTCTTCTCTGGGTATACGCGGATGATCCGTATCTTGCCAGTCAAAATTATCTTCGATAACGATGCACTTCGGCATATCGAAACTTTTGGCTGGAGAGTAGGGAGGGTGGTAATGGAGGGCTTTATCAATTGACTTTGCGTAAGGGTCAGAAATTAATAGTGGCTCTTCCTTGTGGGAGACAAGGTAACCGTATTTTTGCCCCGGCTTAATATCCGGAATAAAAGTATGACGTATGCCAGCGTATTCATTCGGTAAATCATGAAGCGCGTAACTGCCATCGTCTGCAAACAGGGCGAGTTTTATGTCTTTATTCCCCGGAGCGTAAATAGAGAAGTTACAACCTTCTTTATTTACAGTTGCACCCAAGGGGTAAGGGCGAGAGAGAAGTCGTGTCATCGGAGATACTTTATTTAATATTTATTGCTACCTTTAGGAAACTATAAGTTAAAAACTTTGTCTTACTAAGGTCAACCACCCTAAATATAAAAATATTCATGTAATTTAATTACTTTATGTGACGGCTTAGAGTCAAAAATATGAAATGGCTATCACTTTGTAGCGGCTCAAAACCGAATAAACTTACTAATTCCTCCCTAGATTGGTGATCTGACTCGAAAAAACACCATTCGGTAAATTTTCTACTCCCTTCTCATCCCCCCTAAATTAGTTTGGGGCGGAGGAAGTCATCCTTGTACGCCTCGGGTAATCTCATAACTGTTGAAACAAACGGGGATTCGTTCCCATCTTACCTCTCTTTCTTTAGGTGTGTTTTTACTGCCTATATTCACCTAAAAGAGTGAGCAGGGAAGACAGAATTATAAATACCCTTAATGGAGTTAAGAATGAAAAAAGTAAGTGCAATTGCTGCTGCTGTGGCTGCAACTTTAGCTGCTGGTTCTGCGTTCGCAGTGGATTTCCACGGTTACATGCGTGCTGGCGTTGGCGTGAACGCTGACGGTGGTCAACAATTAACATTCGAAAAGAACAAGATCGGTCGTCTAGGTAATGAAAGCGATATCTACGGCGAGATTCAACTAGGTAAAGAAGTTTACAACAACAACGGCAAAACGTTCTACGTAGACTCTATGGTTGCAATGACTTCTAATGGTTCAAACGACTGGGAAAGCACTTCTGCTAACTGTGGTTTGGATAACGGCGAAGTGAAATGTGTTGACGATGCACAATTCGCACTACGTCAATTCAACGTTCAAGCTAAAGGCCTACTAAACTTTGCTCCAGAAGCAACACTTTGGGCTGGTAAGCGCTACTACCAACGTCACGACATTCATATCTCTGACTTCTACTACTGGAACATCTCTGGCGCGGGCGCTGGTGTTGAAGGTATCGAAGCTGGTCCAGGTAAAGTTTCTTTCGCTTGGGTTCGTAACGACCGTGGCGATATCGCAGATCCAGGTAACGATGGCGGCGATACAAACGTTAACACTCTAGACGTACGTTATGCAGGTCTTCCTCTATGGGACAACGGTTCTCTAGAAATGGGCTTGAACTACGCAATCCTTAACGAAACTGACGCTGCGCCAAACGGCACTAAAGATGCGAAAAACGGCGTAATGTTCACAGCAGAATTGACTCAAGGTCTAGACGCTGGTTTCAACAAAACAGTGCTTCAGTACGGTACTGAAGGCTACTCAAAAACAATGGCATTCTACGGCGACGGTAGCTGGTACGGCGCAGAAGCTGATAACGGTGCATCTGGTTACCGCCTAATCAACTGGGGTGTAATCGGCATGGGTGACAGCTGGGAAATGGGTCACCAGTTAGTTTACGGTGTTGGTGAAGACATGTGGGCTGGCCAAGACAAGTGGGAAACAATGTCTGTTGTAGTTCGTCCAATGTACAAATGGGATGACAACCACAAAACTATCTTCGAAGCTGGTTACGCTATCGATGATAACGACGGCGACGAAAACAAATACGGTAAGCTAACTGTTGCTCAAGCATGGTCTGCTGGTTCTAGCTTCTGGGCTCGTCCTGAAATCCGTGTTTACGCTTCTTACCTAACGGCTGACAAAGAAGACAACTCTAACACATTTGACAACGGTCGTTCAGACGATACGTTCCAATTCGGTGTACAAGCTGAAGCTTGGTGGTAATCATCTAACCACTAAGTCCTAAATTGTCCTAGAATGATACAGCCAGAACTTATCTGGCTGTATTTATTTAAAAAACAATAAAGAGTCGAGGTAGACAGTAATGAAAAAATGGCTTGCTCCCGTACTGCTGGGCATGTTGGCTACTGGTTGTGCGTCCGTAGAACAAGTAGAGATGAGTCCAAAAGATCAGCAACAAGTGATCACTCAATCGGGTGATATTCAATGGGTAACGGTTGATGTACCTGTGGTTACTGAATTCGCTTTGACTAATAAAAGCCAAATGCTGTTGGATGGTAACAGTGCTGGCGCTATTGCAGCGTTTGCTCTTCCGGGCAACCGTGGCAGTCTCGATATCAAATTAGAGACATTCGTAAGTAAAGAACTTCAATTTTATGCTCCTAATGTCGCAGTGATGAACTCGGCAGGAGAAACCATTTACCAAGCAGATTTCTCAAAGTTTAAGTACGAACCAGCAAAACTGTTGGACAATGATAAATTCGTACTTGATCTCAATGTGATTCCAGACATGACAGGTAACGATCTGCATGTATTGGTGTACACGACTTCCGCTGATCTAAAAGGCAGTACGCAAGTTCTGCATCCTGCAAAAGCCTTCGCCATGGCGCGCCACACTCAGCCGCCAGATATTGCAGACCCTTTAGCGAAACACAGCCCACTGGGTCAGTTCCGTTTGTCGGTATCCGCAAATGATATCGTGAATACCAAGATTGTTGCGAAAAACGACAACATTCCTCAAGGTACGGATCTCACTAGCTACTACCACAGCTCAATTGAAGCGGCGGTCGCAGCGAACGATATTCCGAAAGCACTCACCTTGCTCGATGAAGCAAAAGAGCTGGGTATTGAAGGTGCGCAACAAGTGTTTGTGAAAGCCGTAAATAAAAAATAATTGAATATAAAAGGCCAGCAAAATGCTGGCCTTTTTTCATAGAATATAAACCAATAAAAATACCCCTACATAGAGTTATCTTATTCACATATTTATTTTTATTGTTTTGTTTTTTATATTGGTTAGATCAATAATTATTGACAGTTCCTAACTTATTTTTTGTATTTAGGAAATAAATAAACTTCTCGAAGTAATTTAAATTCGCAATCCGACGATATTTATTTAGCGTTTGATATTTCCATTTTAATAACGATTAATATTTCTTTTAAACGTTGAGTTTATTTTGCTTTGGATATACTAAAAAGGAATTACGTGAAATGAACATGATGAAGACCTCTCTTGCTGCTGCCCTACTTGTTGCCTTAGTGGGTTGTCAATCGACTGCAGAATCAGAAGCGGCCGCAGAGCCAGTTGTGAATATGTCTCAAGACGAAGTGGTTGCTTTCATGAAAGCGTGTGACAACCCAGATAGCACAGCGAAAGGACCAATTTCTAAACCACTGTTTGTGGTGGGTACGTTTGCGGATTCCGACTGGAAACACGTGCCTCAACGTCAATACACCTACAAAGGAAATAATTTCTACCAAGCTGTGGTTCAAGAAAAAGTAGGCTCCTACAAAATGCAGTATGCGACCGAGTTGTGGTTCCCACAATTTACCGCTAAAGGGAATCGAATGAACGTTGGTGAATTAACACCATTAACATTTGGTGGTTACGGTACAGATACTTCAGTTGATATTAAAGAAGACGGGAAATATGTCTGGAGCCTTCAATTTGAAGGAAAAGGCAAACCGCTTCATGTTATGGTAAATAAGTGTCAATAATATTCCATTCAGTTATTTAAAATCTGTTTTTATTTATTAACCCCTACATGGGAAGCATGTTGGGGTTAATTTTATTACTCAAATGTTTGTAGGTTATTTGAGTAAGTTAGGGAGAGTAAAATGCGTAACGTCCGACGTAACCATCGCCTGTATCGATCGCTGCTTGCGTTAAGTGTGATTGGTGCTTTATCTGCGTGTAATTCTTCTGGTGGTGGTGATACTAATAGCAGCACTCCGCTACCGGATACCAGTTATGCTTGCCAAGCCAATGTCATGGCGCAAAGTAACCAACTTCGTACTTATCAAATCATGGTCGAGAGTTTTGTGGATGGCGATGCGAGCATTGGTCACGGTACGGGCTATGGCACCAGTCATCATAATGGCGATTTGCAAGGGGTGATTGATTCACTTGATTACATCCAAGATTTAGGGATGAACGCGATTTGGTTGACGCCGATTTTTGAGTCTGAAGCGATCGCAGGACAAGATCACTGGGCCGATCGTTTGGATGCCACGGGATATTTTGCGACAGATTACTTTAAGATTGACCCCAAATTTGGTGATTTAGCGACCGCGAAAACTCTAGTCGAAGAAGCACACAAACGCGGCTTATACGTGTTTTTTGATGGCGTATTTGGTCATCACAAAGATGGTTTGATCAAACCATCTCCCTCCGGCTTGTTGCCAACGGGCTCGAGTAACCCCGTTGATTACCCGGCCAGTCTCGACTTCTACAAAGAGGTAGCAACGTATTGGATCAAAGAACTCAAGATTGACGGCTGGCGTTTAGATCAAGCCTATCAAGTTCCGACAGACGCTTGGACACAACTTCGTAAAGCTGTCGATGAAGCCTCGCAAGGTGTCACGTACACCAATAGCAAAGGCGAACAAGTCTATCCGTTGGGTTACATGGTGGCAGAGATTTGGAAAGGGGAGTCTGAGATCGCGAATGAGGCGTATGGATCGAACAGCGATCCAGCATTGTGCTCTGCATTTGACTTCCCGATGCGCTATCGCATCGTAGAAACTTTGGCCGTGAATGAGAGCGGCGTGGGTGGTCGCGGTGTGGATTGGCTAGACAACGGTTACAGCACACACAACCAATATCCAACACATGCGCAGCCGAATTTGATGATCGGCAACCATGATTTAGTGCGCTTTGGTGACTTGTTACAGCGCGGAAACTTGGCGGATGTGAATGATGCAGAATATTGGTTACGCCATAAAGCCGCGTTTGCTTTCCAAGCGGCGTACACCGGGCCAATCACGTTGTACTACGGTGATGAAATCGGGGATCAAGTGGATGGTTTTGCCGCAAAAGAAGACAACAGTACCTGTGCCATTCAAGGTTTTTGCGATGATCACGTTGCGCGCAGCAGTGCGAAAATTGAAGGCGTGACGGCGACGCTTGATGCAAACCAAGCCGATCTCAAAGCTTATGTGACATCGCTGATGACAATGCGCGATGCGCATCCTGCACTTTATCAGGGGTCACGCACGAATTTAGTTGCGAGTAACGGCAGTTATGTGGACTTGAAACAATCTGGTTCGGACAAAGTCTTGTTTGCGCTAAATACCTTAGAGAGCGCTAGAAGCGTCACTCTTACTCAGGAGAGTGTTGGTACTGGTGAGTTGGTGGATTTGCTCACGAATGAAAAAATTACTTCGAGCAATGGTCAATATCAGATTCTGATGTCGCCACTACAAGGACGATTCTTTGCGGTAACTCCCTAGGGAAGTATCCAGAATCACCGCTCATCAGTTGAGCTGACCAGAAGCTTTTCTCATACACAAGCCAAGTGTTGTTGCTGACCCCCATAGGCACACACTTGGCTTTTTCCGTCCGTTTTACTTTTCCCTTAATGGTTTTCCAATGATGTGGCCGACAGGTTGCTTCGCTTTTTGCATTGGCGTTTGTTTTCGGCCGGTAGATATTTGTGAGATAAGCTGCACATTAAAAAGTAAATTAACACTTGTGCAACGTAAAAGTGTGACCGAGGGATTACTTATGCCTTACTAATATGTTTATCGTGTTTGGGATTTACATAACTAATGGAAAAGTATAATGAAATCCATAACGAAACCCCTCTGTCTTCTTGCTGTTATTAGCTCTCCGCTTGCATATAGCCAAATTCTCAATGGTGACTTTGAACAGTGGAATGGCAGTGCGCCTACGCAGTGGTCAGTGATTGACGCTGGCATCGCGGTGTCGCCAAGCAGCGAACAAATCAAATCGGGCGGCCTGGCTGCTCAAGTCGTCGTGAATACAGGTACCCAAAGCAACACTGACCTTTTGCAAACCATTAATGTGGAGCAAGGGAAAACCTATCCGTTTTCTGTCTCGGTTTATCACACCGAAGGAAATGTAAAAGCACGTCTGGTGGTTGATGGTTATCACAATTACTCAGATCCGCAGCAGGTAAACCAGTGGCAAGAGCTGGCGCACAACTACACAGCGAGCTCGAACAAGACCATCAACGTCGGTCTGCGTTTTTACGATGAGGCCGGTTTTGATGGCTCAGAAGTTGTCTACGTCGATAATTTTCAACCGACCGAGACAAGTACACAACCTCCTGTAGAAAATTGTAGCGATCATGAAGTGGTTCTTACACTCACGACGGATAACTATGGCTCAGAAACTAGCTGGGAGTTGAAAAATAGCCAAGCGCAAGTGCTTTTCTCTGGTCAGGGGTATGAGTCGTCAACCACTATTGAAAAGACCATGTGTTTAGCCGATGGTAACTACCAATTTACGATTCAAGACAGCTATGGCGACGGCATTTGCTGTGGCAATGGTTCGGGGTCTTACGCGTTGAAGGTGGGAGATAAGACTCTTGCTTCTGGCGCTGAATTCTCGAAAAGCGAAACCACCGACTTTACGTTAGGTGACTCAACCACGACCCCACCAGTGGTTGATGGTTACTACCAAGCGGCGTCTGGCAAGACGGGCTACGCTCTAAAAACGGCGCTGTTTAACATCATCAACAACCACACTAGCCGAGGTTATTCTGCGGTGTGGACCTTGGTAAAAGATGCCGATATTGATCGTTATTACGAAAATGATGGCTCTATTCTCGATATGTATTCAGAGAAACCTGCGGGCACTGATGCTATCAGCTTCACGAAAGTGACAGACCAATGTGGTCAATACAGCCAAGAAGGGGATTGCTACAACCGTGAACACTCGTTCCCGAAAAGCTGGTTTGGCGGTAAAGTTGAACCGATGAACTCAGACGGTCACCATTTGTTTGCGACCGATGGCTATGTGAACGCGAAGCGCAGTAACTGGCCATTTGGTGAAGTGGGCACCGCGACGTACGTGTCTAGTAATGGCTCTAAACTTGGTCAAGCAAGCACAGGCCTAGGTTATTTCGGTACGGTGTTTGAGCCGATCGATGAGTTTAAAGGCGATTTTGCTCGTGCCTATTTCTACATGGCAACCCGCTATGAAAATGTTGTAGGTAACTGGGAAGGCAATTCAAGCAATGCGGATGCTGTCCTTGATGGTTCAAGTTCAACGGTTTTTGAACCTTGGATGTTAAACATGCTTAAGCGTTGGCACAAAAATGATCCCGTTAGTGAAAAAGAACAAAACCGCAATCAACAAGTGTTTGAGTTTCAGGGCAATCGCAATCCATTCATTGATCACCCTGAGTTTGTTGAACAGATTTGGGGAAACTAACACCTTTTTGATTTTGGTATCCACCATTTAGTGACGCCAACAAAACAAAGGGGAAGCGTGATGCTTCCCCTTTTTCATTACGGATGTTTTTAAATGAAACTAGTTTTTTGTTACCGTCACGATTGGCGCCGACTTGTCAGCCGCGTTGAAGTGGAAGTTGTAATTTCCCGCTTCTGCAATCGCAATTTTGAGGTTTGCACTACCGCCACCGACTTCCATCGTTAGCGCTTTACCAAGCTCAACACTACCTTCGCCACCGAAGTTGGTGTCTGCTGCCCAGTCTGCGCTCGCAACTTTCATCTCGTAGTTGCCCGCCGCTAGGTCAATGTCTAGCGAGTAAACGTCATTTGCTACATAGCTGAACTTCGCAGTTGAGTCTTGCGCTGGAGTATCCCATGTGGTGATAGTGCCACGTAGGTAAAGTGCTGTTTCACCGAACGTTGGTGCATCTGCTGACTTCGTCACTGAAACGACAGGTTTTTCTACGCTTTCATCTTGAACATGTAACGCGTCCAGAGTGAAGTTGTACTTACCAGTTTCAGCGACAGACAACGTACAGTTTCCCGCAGAGCCTAAGTCTAGTGAGCCAGAAGCCAAATCCGCAGCATCACAACCGATGTTTGGATTTGCCCATCCTGAATCCGCAAATTTGAACTCGTGTTCACCAGCTTCAAGAACGCCAGTTACAGAGTACATGCCATTGCCAATAAAGGTCATCGCCCAGTCACTGCTATCTGACCACTCGTTCATGGTGCCTTTGACGTAAACCACAGTTTCGCCGTAAGGAGGAATGCTCGATACGTCTTTATTGTCCGTGTTTACTGGTAGGCCTGCACCTTGCGCGCCGTCTTGTGGCTGTACGAATACCGCTGTTGTCAGTGCTGGTACTGTGAACGTTTCATTGGCGAAGCTTGCACCTTTCACGATGTCATCCGCAGAGTTTTGTTGAACTTCATGCAGCTCGAAACCAGTTGCGCCAGCAACTTTGAAAGATTTCTCAGTTGATGTTGAGTTCACAACGGCCACGATCGCATCGTAGTTCGAATCCAAATCGGCACCTGCTGATGTGCCATCGTCGATAGACATCACAATCAAGCCTTCTACTTGGTCTTGGCCCACGTTGCGGAAATCAACACGATTCATCACTTCTTGCGCGGTGTCTAAGCGGAACAGTTCGCTTGTACTGCGGATTTTTAGTAGCTCTAGGAATTGTTGCTTCGTCAGCTCGATGTCCGTTGAGTCTGGTTTCGCCGTGCTGTCACCGACGATGGTTTTGATCAACTCCCAGTTTGCACCGTCTTTGTCTTCACGTGGTAGACCAACGTTCCAGTTATTGTCGCTTCCATCGAAGAATACACGGTTGAACCAGTCACCAGAATCGTACGAGTCACGCTGCATTGACTTAGATCGCAATAGCTCAGAACCCATGTGAATGAACGGAATACCTTGACCTAGCATCACCGTTGATAGTGATACAGACTGCATTCGTGCTCGCTCAGCAGATGAAGTGCCTGTCGCAATCTTGTAAGCGTTGTTGTCCCACAGCGTTTGGTTATCGTGCTTAGACACGTAGGAAATGTTCTCTGATGGCACTTTTGTGTAGCCTGCTGGAGCACCATTGTAATCAACATTCTTACCAAGTTTGGTTTCGCCTTTGTAATCCAGAAGGACGTAGTCAGCTAAGTTACCAGCCATACCTAGACGAACCAGATCTTGGTTGTGTAGGCGGCCATTCACAGATTCTGCATCAGTTTTAGTTTCTTCGTTCGGGTAAGCGGCGTTACCAAAGCCTTGGTTGAAGCGAAGTGGGTGCTTACCTTCAGAATCTACACCGCCATCAAACGGGCTTCCGCCACGAACTGCGTCACGCAGACGATCAGAGAAAGTACCGATTTCTGTCCCCGCCATGTTGACTTGTGTTGCTTGATCGAAGCGAGCGTTTTGCGCAACTTCACCGAAGTCCCAGCCTTCGCCGTAGAACAAAGTATTCGGATCAATTTCACGGACTTTTTCAAGTGCGTAGACCATGACATCTTTCGGCTGGTGGCCCATAAGGTCAAAACGGAAACCATCGACTTTATAGTCATCCGCCCATACCATCAATGAGTCAACCATCAGTTTACCCATCATTAGGTTCTCGGTTGCGGTGTTATCACAACAGGTTGAGTTTTCTACGCCGCCAGTGTTGACGTTTAGGCGGTGGTAGTACCCAGGGACAATTTTATCCAGTACTGATTTTTCGTTCACACCGGATGCATTCGTGTGGTTGTACACCACGTCCATGACCAGTTTCAGATCCATTTTATGCGTCGCTTGAACCATTTCGCGGAACTCAAGGATACGTTTAGAACCGTTAGGATCGGTCGCATAACTGCCTTCTGGCACGGTGTAGTGGTATGGGTCGTAACCCCAGTTGAAGCTGTCTAGCATGCGAAGATCGTTCATCAACGCTTGTGCTTTGCCCGTTGTTGGGTCGTAGCTGTTTAATACCTCTTCGATCACTTTGCCGTCGTCTTCGGTCTCACAGATGGACGCTTCTGGCTTGATGCCACAAAGTTTACCCACGGTGTCGGTGATATCGACTCGTTTGTCGGCGTCTTCATCCACGGTTGCAATATCAAATGCTGGCAGGATATGTAGCGTTGTTAGGCCAGCATCTTTTAAAGCTTGTAAGTGAGATACAGACTCACGCTCAGGTTCTGTAAGCGCCAGATATTTGCCATCAAGACTTGGTGTGCCTTTGCTGTCGTTAAAGCTGAAATCACGAATGTGTGACTCGTAAAGGACATGGTCTTCGTCTTTTTTAACCGTTGGGCGTGCGTAGTTTTTCCAATCTTGAGGCATTAAGCTTGGATCATCTAAATCAACCACTTGCGAGTATCGTGAATTCTTAGACAAGCTCATTGAATATGGGTCTGTTACCAAACGCGTTTCAACGACCCCAGTTGTAGGGTGGTACACCTTAACTTGGTAGCGATAGTATTTGTTAACAACATTACTTTGTGCCTCAGAAGCCCAGATACCTGTTGCTGGATCTTCTGTCATTGCAACGGTAGCTTCTTCCGCTAAGTTTTCATCGTAGATTATCAGATCAACATCTTGAGCAGTTGGCGCCCATAGCTTGAAGGTTGCAGCACCGCCTTCCACAATCGCGCCGAGTTCTTGACCAATCGCGTTACCTGCCTTGGAATCGGCAAACACCGCATCCAAAACGCCTGGCTTTTGCACTTCAGTTGCAGAAATGACGTCACCATTTGCGTTGTAAGCTACCATAACGATTTGTGACTTCAGGATCGTGCGTAGGGTCGCGTCATCGACATCAATACCCGCAGCTTGAAGGCTAGCAAGGTGACGGAAGCGTGATTTCAGACCATCAGATAAATCACCTGCTTTCGTCAACTCAACCGCCGTGCCACCGGAGATTTGCTTGTCTTCATCCATTTTAATGTCGTTGCTGAGGCTGTAGAACAGCTTCATGGAATCCGCATTGGTCGCCGCTTCCCACGCGATGGTGTTGGCATCTAGCCAATGCGCTTTTTGACCATCAATATCAACAGGGCGTTCTTCGATTGGCTCGTAGTAAAGCTCACTGCTGCCGTGGAAGCCAAACAACCCTTTAGATTCGCCGATTTTCGTCAGCTCTACTTTTGAGTTTGCACTGCCGAATGCTTTCTCATCACCTTTGTGCAGAATGAAGTTCATGCATTCGTGTGGGTCAGAGGCATCTGGGTTCACTTTCAGTACGTAATAAGCACCGTAGGTGTCGTTGATGCCATCGAATGGATGCGGTGCCGACCAATCCGTTCCTGTGCCAGGAATGCCCATTGCGTCTAAATCTGTGCTGGTACAGCCTTCACCGTTCCACAGGTGCAAGCCCCAACCTTCGTAGTCGCTGGCCGTTGAAGCGGACGCCACGTCGCGTTTGTAATAAATGACGACCTCGTTCTCTCCCGCAGGGTACAAGCCTGAGCCTGGGTTCGTCGTATCTTCGTTCGTGCTATCACTACCACAACCGCTGATGACTGCGACGGAAATCAAAGGCAGTACGGTTTTGGCAATTGTTGATAATTTAAATGTCTTATTGTCCACGTTTACAAATCCATTGTTATTGAATTGATATTGAGCTGCGCGCTGCCTTCGCTGACTCAGTCATCAAGAAGGTTTCGCACACGCTAGAAAGGCAGATGCCGAAAAAGGAAATGTTCAACTAGATGCTAATACACTGAATCATCAGCAAAATGTGAGAGCAGGCAGTTAAGTTTTTTACAAGTGAAAATTTTCTGTTACAGTCGATTTTGTTCACAAATTAAATAATAAAACAGACGCATAGTGAGAGCTTCTGCACATCATTAAAATGTAAATTTTTATAGGAGGAGCAAGGGGGGATGATAGGGGAGGAGAATATCTCAGCCCCAAAACCGTGATTAAGTTCTATAAAAATCGCAGTGATATTTTTTAATTAAAAATAAGTTGCAGTGATATTGAATAAAATACCGCCATTAAGTCTTGGCAAGCTTCAGATTTTCGCTAAGTGGTCGTTATATAATGAAGGTAGTCGGCGTTATGTCGGCGCGTAATCTTAAGATTTCCCTGAGAGGGAGATGAATTGGGCCCTGAAACCAAAAGAGGCTATTTATGAGTAGTATGGGCATTGCCATTGCGGCAACTGGCCTTTCACTCGTCCTGATATTTGTGTGGATGATCTCGTTGTCGATGCGGAAACAGAGACTCGAGGCAGAGAGGAAAGCTCGCGAAGCCGCTTATCGAAAGGCGATGCAAAAAGCGCGAGAGCAAGAGCGTAAAGAGCGTGAGTTCAAAGCAGAAACCGGACATATCCCCACCATTTTATTTCTAGCGAAAGAAGCTGAGAAGGACAACATTCGTCAAGCGCTGTATTGGTATGATAAAGCCGCTAAGTTGGACAACGTGACGGGAATGTACGGTATTGTTCGCTTGAGTGAGCGCATGCGTGAAGATGTGATTTTAAAAGAGCAGGCAAACTTTTGGCGTACCGCCATTGCCGGAATGGAAGGGGATACCGAAGCGAAATTTGCGACAGGCAAAGCGTTGGTTTTTGGTCGCGGAACGGAAAAAAATATTCCCAAAGGTAACCAACTGATTGAAACTGCAGCCGAAGAAGGCTGTATTGATGCCATGCTTTACATGGGTGAATGGCAACTTTCACCAGACAATAGTGCAGGACGCAGTGCAGATGCGCTTTATTGGTTTATGAAAGCGGCTGAAAAAGACAGTGCGGACGGAAAGATCCAAGTTGGCTTATGTTACCTAAATGGTGTTGGTACAGAAAAAAGCATGGTCAAAGGCTGCTATTGGCTTGAAAGAGCCGCAGAAGGTGGCAGCGCCGAGGCGATGTATCATGCTGGCGAAGCGTGGAAGGACAAAGGTAAAACAGGCAATGCGATTGCTTATGTTTGGCTGTTTCTTGCTGCCAATATGGGGTATCAGCCAGCGCGTACGTTGCGTGACGAAGTGGCGACCAATATTGGTGTTGACGTCGTCGTTGGATTGCAATCTATAGCGAAACCGTTGCAAAGGAAGCTGGCGTCAGGGATGGTAAGAAAGCATTCCATTATTCGGGCGCTGAACAAGGTGTACAAACGCGAAGCGTACTTTCCTGCAGAGGAGGAGCTTAACGCGGTGTTGAGTGACGAAAATAAAGACGATGCTAACGCATGGGATGAAGCATCGGCGCCGAACTTCCAGCCTGACATGACGACCGCAACGACGGAAGGGCAGACAACCACATCGTCCACCGAAAAAAAGCTCTCTAAAGAGGCGCTCGATTTCACGCAGAATTTCCTTCAACCATAATTTATCTTATCCATAAGCCTCATAATTGAGGCTTTTCTTTTGCCTTTCTGTCTCAGTATCTCTGTCGATCACAACTACAGACTGTAAACTTATCTAAGCGATTTATTTACTGAATTGCATACTATTTATGCGATTTTTCAACACATTTTTAGTACTTCGCTAAGGTGGGATATGTTTATCTTCAAATAGAGGGTTTTCCCTCTTTATCTACTTCTCCTGTTGGGCTCAAATCAAGTCTCTTCAATTGATAGTAATAATGATTGAAGAGCAATACTTGATGCCCAGAGTAATAGGTGAATAGTATTCATTACTTTATCTAATAATGTAAATTAAAAATTGTATTATAAATCTTAAATTGTGTTTTTATATTTAGGCATGGATTATTGATTTTATAATTAATTAGGCGCAAGATGACGTACAAAATAAAATAGCATAGATAATATGCAGAATTACACTAGGAAGTAACTTTTTCATTACATGTTTCAGCAGAAATGGAGCGAATTAGTTTTCTCTGTTTTTATTTCTATTAGAGATTTGTGTATGTTGAGAATCATTAGTGCAGATAAATTCATCTCTTCAAGATTTATCTTAGAGTACAGCAAGGCTGAGTTCGCTTCTTTATTAGGCGTTTCCGTTGCTAAGATAAGTAATATTGAAAGTGGAAAATCTTCAATCCCCCCGGTGTACGATTACGCCATTAATTATTTACTTAGTGAGCATCCTTTTAAAGATAGTGCTGTTGACGCTTTATGCTCTCACGAAACGTTAAACTTTGCTCGGCGTATTGACGTCAACACCAAAGTAAAGCGCCTGTCCTGCAAGCGCTGCGATAGCCGAAGGCTGCACGTTATGGCAGGAATGAGTGGGTTGTATTTTGTTGAGTGTATGGATTGTAAACATACCATGTACTCGTCAGGCATGTCTGTAAAGCGTTATCAGCAATGGTCGAATGGTGGAGTCAAGCTAGATAGTCATTTATTCAATTAAGTTGTTTTTTCTTTATATCCAAAGTAAAGAGCCATCAATACATGTGTTGATGGCTCTTTTATTATGTGTTTAAATTTGGTTAAAAGTGGAGTGTTTTAAACTGCAATAATATAATTTAACTTATTATATAGTGATGGAAATCTCAAAACTTTATTTTCTTATAATAACCTTCTTTTTAATAATGGGCGTTGTCACATAATTATTGAAGGTTCTTTCCTTTTAGGTGCGTTTCAATATCATTGAGATAGAAACTGGAAAGTGATGAAAGTCTCTAAATTTTAATTCGATAAAATAAGTCTTTTAAATATGAAAATTTAATCACGAAATTTGTAATTTGAATTTTAAATAAATATTTCGTTTGTAATATCTGTCCTTGTCATTTTTAAAGAACAAAAAGAGATATTTCAAATGAAACGTTTAATTATAGGTGTTAGTAATTACATGCCTGAAGACTTTAGCTTATTAGCTGAATCTTTAGATGAACAATTTAATCGTCACTTACTGCCTTTAGAACAAGTTGAATTAACCGACGTTGGTGCAGCTATTATTACGTCAGCAGACATTAAAGCGGGTCTGCACAGAATGATTTCGGAAACAGGGTACGGAATTCCTGTTTTCTTAGTGACCGATGAAACTCCAGTTTCGGCAGAAGATTACGTTTGGTTAACAGGGGTTATTGATTTAGAAAGACAATCTATCGATTACTACTGCCGTCAAATTAATGAAGCCGTGACTAAATATGAGTGTCGTCTGCTCCCTCCTTTCTTCAAGCAATTAACGCACTACGTTGAGATGGGTAACTCGGCGTTTGACTGTCCAGGGCACCAAGGTGGTCAGTTCTTCAAAAAACACCCTGCTGGTAAACAATTCTACGATTTCTTTGGCGAAAACCTGTTCCGTAGTGACTTGTGTAATGCGGACGTGGACTTAGGTGACTTACTGATCCACGAAGGTTCTGCACACCAAGCGCAAGCACACGCTGCAAAAGTATTTAACGCTGACAAAACTTACTTCGTACTCAACGGCACTTCTGCTTCAAACAAAGTGGTGTGTAACGCGCTAGTAACTGAAGGCGATTTGGTATTGTTCGACCGCAATAACCACAAGTCAAATCACCACGGCGCGTTAATCCAAGCGGGTGGTATGCCAGTTTATCTAGAAACGGCGCGTAACCCTTGGGGCTTCATTGGTGGTATGGATGAGCACTGTTTCGATGAAGAGTACATTCGTGCTCAAATCGCGAAAGTATCTCCAGAGCGTGCACGAGATGAACGTCCGTTCCGCCTGGCCATCATCCAGTTGGGTACTTACGACGGTACAATTTATAACGCTCGTTACGTTATGGATAAGATCGGCCACCTTTGTGACTACATCTTGTTTGACTCTGCATGGGTCGGCTACGAGCAGTTCATCCCTATGATGAAAGACTGTTCGCCACTGCTACTGGATCTGAAACCAGAAGATGCGGGTGTGATCGTGACTCAGTCTGTTCACAAGCAACAAGCTGGCTTCTCTCAAACGTCGCAAATCCACAAAAAAGACCGCCATATCAAAGGCCAAGCTCGTTACTGCAATCACAAACGCTTTAACAACGCGTTTATGATGCACGCATCGACATCTCCGTTCTATGCGTTGTTTGCTGCATTGGATGTGAACGCGAAAATCCACGATGGTGAAGCAGGCTTACGTTTATGGAGCTACGCGGTTAAGACAGGTATCGAAGCGCGTAAAGAAATTCTCAAAAGTTGTGAGTTAATTCGTCCGTTCATTCCAAATGAAATTGAAGGTCAACCTTGGGGCAGTTACGACACTGATGTGATCGCGACCAACAAGAAGTTCTTCATGTTCGAGCCAGATGCAAACTGGCACAAGTTTGAAGGTTATGGCGAAGGTCAATACTTTGTTGACCCATGTAAATTGTTGCTAACCACGGCAGGAATTGCCGAAGACGGCAGCTACGCAGATTTCGGTATTCCGGCAACGCTATTGGCGAACTTCCTTCGCGAAAACGGCATCATCCCTGAGAAGTGTGACTTGAACTCCATCTTGTTCCTACTCACTCCTGCCGAAGATATGGGTAAGATCCGTCACCTTGTCGCACAAATCAACCGATTTGAAAAATTCATTCGTGATGATGCACCTCTCAGTATCGTGCTACCAGGCGTCTACGAAGCGAACAAAGAGCGCTACCGTGGTTACACCATCCGTCAGCTATGTCAGGAAATGCATGACATGTACAAAGAGCTGAACGTGAAACAGCTACAAAAAGCGATGTTCCGCAGTGAATACTTCCCACAAATGGTTCACAAACCAGACGTGGCAACACGTAAATACTTCCGCGGTGAATGCGATTACCTACCACTTAAAGAGGCCGTCGGCCGCGTAGCCGCCGAAGGTGCGCTGCCTTACCCTCCAGGCATTATCTGTGTGATCACTGGTGAAATCTGGACTCAACAGGTGGTGGATTACTTCTTATCTCTAGAAGAAGGCATCAACCGATTCCCAGGCTTCGCGCCAGAAATTCAAGGTGTGTACCTTGAAGATGTCGACGGTCGCACTACCGCACATTGCTATGTCCTAAAAGATTAATCTACCCGTTCGCACCACGCTCCGGCGTCGGTGCGAACCGCTTATTCGTGGAGAATAATTTATGAGTACTGAAACTAAAAAAATGTCGGTGGTGCAGTTAACCATTCTGACGTTCATCAACATGGCTGGCTCCGGTATCATTATGCTGCCAAGTAAACTGGCACAAGTGGGCACCATTTCTGTGTTGTCTTGGCTGATCACGGCAGCGGGCTCTTTGGCGTTGGCTTATGTGTTTGCAAAATGTGGTCGCTTTAGTAAACGTGACGGCGGTATGAACGGTTACGCGTCTTACGCATTCGGTAAATCTGGTGCGTTTATGGCGGGCTGGACTTACGGTTTGTCGCTCCTTATTGCGAATATTGCGATCGCGATTACCTGTGTGGGTTACGGTTCCGCATTTTTTGAAGTGACCCTATCTCCGGTCGAAACCTGTTTGTACACCATCGCCATTCTTTGGATTTGTACTTTCGCTAACTTCGGTGGTGCGAAAATCACAGGTCAAATCGGTACCTTCACGGTATGGGGTGTGATCCTACCGGTATGTTCGCTAGGTATTGTTGGTTGGTTCTGGTTTAACCCAACCATGTACATAGAAGCTTGGAACCCACACCACCTACCATTTGGTGAAGCTGTGAGTGCTTCTATTGCCATGACACTATGGGCGTTTCTTGGTCTTGAATCGGCTTGTGCGAACTCTGAAGCAGTAGAAAACCCAGAGAAGAACGTACCAATCGCAGTATTGGGCGGTACGTTGATTGCTGCGGTGGTTTACATTGTATCGACAAACATCTGTTCTGGTATCGTTGCAAACTCTGAGCTTGCCGCTTCTACCGCGCCATTCTCAACCGTATGGTCTGTGATGCTTGGCTCAGCAGCAGGTAAAGCGGTTGCTGGTATGGCGGTATTGGCTTGTGCGGGTTCTCTATTAGGTTGGCAGTTCACTATCGCGTCAGTGTTCAAATCATCTTCTGATGCGGGCTTCTTCCCTAAATTGTTCTCTCAAGTGGACAAACGTGGTACGCCAATCAAAGGTATGGTGGCCATCACGGTTATCCAGTCGGTGCTGTCTTTAATGACTATTTCTCCAACGCTGAACGAGCAGTTCGAAGCGCTGGTTAACCTAGCGGTAGTAACGAACGTAATTCCTTACATCCTATGTATGGGCGCAATTTTCATCATGCAGCAAGTGGCGCACGTGCCAGAGCGCGAGATGAAAACCACCAACATTATCGCTCTGATTGGTTCCCTATACAGCTTCTACGCGCTATATGGTTCTGGCTACGAAGCGATGATGTGGGGCTCAATCGTCACCTTCCTAGGCTGGAGTGCTTACGGTCTGATTGCTGCCAAGCATGAGCCTTTAGCAAATTAAAAAATAATAATGAAAGAGCCTTCCCAAACGCGGTGTGGAAGGCTCTTTGTTTTTAGGCGCTTATGCCAAGCCCAAGTCAGAACAAGGCTCTTGGGAATAAATATCCAATGATGTGAAAACTCATTTTCGACATTTGGAGGACGAAAGATGATAAGTCAACCTGTTAAAATCGGTGACGATACCGCCGTAGTCATTCCAAGCGTAATCCTGACTCAACTCGGGATAACGGAAGGAGATACCCTAGAAATCGCACTGAATAAAGACAAAATGGAAATCAAGAAGATGGTGTTGAAAACCAGCGCTCCAACTTACTCTGAAGAAGTTAACGAGAATTGAGTTAGAGAATCTTGGTTTGTCGGATACACTACTGGTTTCGCAAAACTAGCGCTTGCCGCTGTCTTTGAACTATCGATAACAACAATAAGAGGTAAGGTACTATGCAAGGTATCCTCTCTATACAATCTCATGTTTCTTTTGGTCATGCTGGTAACAGCAGTGCCGTTTTCCCAATGCAACGCATGGGCTTCGAAGTATGGCCGATTCATACCGTTCAATTTTCTAACCACACGCAGTATCAAGAAGGCTGGACTGGGCGAGCGTTTGCGGCTGAAGACATCAGTGAGTTAGTTCGTGGTCTTAGTAACATCGGTGCATTGGAAAAGTGCCAAGCGGTGTTGACGGGCTACCAAGGCAGCGCAGAGCAGTGCCTTGCTGTCGAAGAAACTGTGACGAAGGTGAAGCAAGCGAACCCGAAGGCACTTTATGTTTGCGACCCTGTGATGGGCGCGCCAGACAAAGGCTGTATTGTGGCGCCGGGTATTGCAGAAAACTTGTTAAACCGTCTGATGCCAATGGCAGATGTGATCGTGCCTAACCAGTTCGAGCTAAGCCAATTTGCAGAGATGGAAATCCACTCGTTAGACGATGCGATCACGGCATGCCAACGTGCACTAGCGAAAGGTCCAAAAGTTGTGCTAGTTAAGCACCTTTACTGCCTAGAGAATGGCAGCTTCAACATGTTACTGGCAACGCAAGAAGGCATTTACTTAGCGAAGCGTCCTCAGTTTGAGTTTGCCAAACAGCCAGTTGGGGTGGGGGATTTGATCTCGGCGATTTTCACTGCAGGGCTATTGAAAGGCTGGTCTCCTAAGCAAGCGTTCCAACACTGTCATGATGCGTGTTATGGCGTATTGAGTACGACCTACCACGCCGGTGAATGGGAATTACAGACCATTATTGCCCAACAAGAATTTGTTGAACCAAGTAAACATTTCCCAATCGAAGAGGTTGTGCTGGAAATGGCATAACGCAGTGTGCTTGATGAGTAAAAAGGAGCCTGTTGGCTCCTTTTTTCTATCTATTAGTCTCTGTCTTCATCGTAAGGTGCATCCGGTGTCTGCATTGGGATCAGCTTAGGTGAAATCAGGAGTGTGGCTTCAGTCACGGATTGCACTTCGTCGATGGAAAACTCAGGCGCGAGTTCCGTCAGCATCATACCTTGTGGGGTAATTTCGAATACGCCCATTTCAGTGACAATCAAATCGACCTGGCCTACGGCGGTGAGCGGCAAAGTGCAGTGCTCGAGCAGTTTTGGGTTGCCCTTTACGGTGTGCTCCATTGCGACAATGACTTTTTTGGCGCCAACCACCAGATCCATCGCGCCGCCCATCCCCGGGACCATTTTGCCCGGAATGATCCAGTTGGCGAGGTTGCCACGCTCATCTACTTGCAGTGCGCCAAGTACGGTTGAGTCGACATGACCACCGCGAATGATGGCGAAGGAGTCAGCACTGTTGAAGTAACATGAGCCCGCGATTGCGGTGATGTTTTGTCCGCCTGCGTTGACTAAGTCAGCATCGAGTTCGGCTTCTGAAGCTAATTTATCAATGCCAAGCAGACCGTTTTCAGCTTGGAGAAGAAGCTCAACATCTTTGTCCACTTCATTGGCGACCAGTGTTGGCAAACCAATTCCGAGGTTAACGATGTCACCATCTTTCATCTCTTGAGCCACGCGCCATGCGATGCGGCGACGAATCACTTCTTTATCTAATTGTGCAGCCATTAGTTGTCCTCCACTAAGATGTAATCGACATACAAACTCGGGGTATGAACCGCCTCTGGCTCAATCTCGCCCAATTCAACAATCTGCTCTGGCTCGACTACGACGGTGTCGGCAGCGGTTGCCATTAAAGGATTAAAGTTCTGTGTGGTTTTGCTGTAGAACACGTTGCCACGACGGTCGACTTTAGAGCCGCGAATCAAGGCTAAGTCGGCTTTCAGAGGTATCTCCAGCAAGTACTGCTTGCCGTCGATGTCAATTACGCGCTTGTTTTCCGCAACGATGGTGCCAAGTCCGGTTGGGGTTAATACGCCACCTAAGCCCGCGCCAGCACTGCGGATGCGTTCTGCTAATGTCCCTTGGGGAACGAGTTCCACTTCAAGAGTGCCTTCGTTCATCTGTTTACCCGTTTCCGGGTTGGTGCCGATGTGTGAAGCGTAGAGTTTCTTCACTCGTTTTTCGGCAATTAAGCGGCTGGACCCTCGACCTGGTGAGCCAGTATCGGTGCTGATCAAAGTAATGTCTTTGATGTCCTTTTTGATTAGCAAGTCGATCAGGCGCTCTGGCGCGCCCGTTGCCATAAAGCCGCCGATCATAATGGTCATACCGTCGTGCAAAAGGATCTCAATTTGCTGCGGGGTGGCTGCTTTTTTCATATGTGTGGCTTCCATGAGATGTTCCTTCTAGCAACGTTTTAAAATTAAGGCTGTGCCCATACCACCGCCAATACACAGCGACGCGAGGCCGTAATCTTGACGTGTGCGCTGTAGCTGATAAACCAAGGTGGTCACGATACGGTTGCCGGATGCGCCAATTGGGTGACCGAGCGCAATCGCACCGCCACTGAGGTTACTGCGTTCAAGCAGCCAGGCTTCGTCGATATTGTGCTGCTCTGTGAGTGAGCGAACCACACCTAGAGCCTGTGCGGCGAAGGCTTCGTTGAGCTCAAAAACCTCGATATCTTCTATTGCCATTTCAGCTTTGGCTAAGGTATTGGCAATCGCCGACACCGGACCTAACCCCATGACTTCGGGAGCGATAGCACCTTGTCCGTATTCCACCAGTTCTGCTAATGGTGTGAGGTTATGACGTTTCACCGCGCTTTCTGACGCGAGCAAAATCGCGGACGCACCATCGTTAATTCCGGACGCATTACCTGCGGTGACACTGCCTTCTTTGTCGAACGCTGGGCGCAGTGCCTGCAAGCCTTCAAAGGTACAGTCTGCTTTTGGGTATTCGTCGTGCTTCACTTCAAATTGGCGCTTGCGATCCATGATGGTGATGGGCGCGATTTCCGCTGCAAAGTGACCACTTTCAATTGCGTTGACCGCTTTGCGTTGGCTGTGTAGTGCGAACGCATCTTGGTCTTCACGGCTGATCTGGAACTGCTTAGCGATGTTTTCTGCTGTCACGCCCATGTGGTAGTTGTGGAAGGCGTCAGTCAAACCGTCTTTGATGATGCTGTCTTCCTGGACTTGATGACCCATGCGGTAGCCGCGACGAATCTGACCAGAAGAAACATACGGTGCGTTGGACATGCTCTCCATGCCACAGGCCAGCACAAGCTCCGCGTCACCTGCTCGGATATGACTCGCGCCATCCATGATGGCTTTCATACCACTGCCGCAAATCATGTTAAGTGTGTAAGCCGGTACGGACTCTGGAATGCCCGCCTTAATTGCGGCTTGGCGACCGGGACCCATGCCCGTGCCTCCGGTGAGTACGTTGCCCACAATCACCTCATCGATTTGTTCGGGTGCAATGTCCACTTGCTCCAGTGCTGCTTTGATGGCATGAGTACCTAATTCCACCCCAGATAAGGATGCCAATGCGCCGTTAAAACTGCCAATCGGGGTGCGCTTCGCCGCCACAATAAAAATTCGTTCCATACTGCTATTTACTCCGTAATCGTTCTGTCACAATCAGTTTAGGGAGTGCCAATTGGTCGCGATATAGCCAGGAATTCAAAGCCGCTTTGCGAAAATGCAAAGTGCAAACGAGGTGTGAATCACGAACTTTTTTCCCTACCAATCTTAATGTGAAGGGAAATCAACTTAGGAGAAAAACACATGCTTGATCGTATTGCTTGCGCCCCATGCTGCTGGGGAGTAGAAGAGGCATCTCATGCGACCAACCCAAGCTGGGGTAAGGTGTTGATGGATGCGAGTGACAGTGGCTTTCGTGGTATCGAATTGGGACCGGACGGTTTCTTTCCTGAAGATCCTGAACTGCTGAAAAGTGCGTTTCGTGTACGCGGATTGCAAACGTGTTCAGGCAAGGTGCAAGTGCCGTTTTACGATTCTGCAAACATGTCTGCCATTTTGGAAGAAGTCAAAAAAGTCTGTCAGCGCTTAGATTCACTGGGCGTGAAAACCTTGCTGGTGATGGAAGGCATTCATGCTGAGCGTTATGACTATATTGGTCAAAGTGTCACGGCACCGCGCCTGAATATGGAAGGCAAACGCACTTTGATTGCCAATCTTGAGCGCATCATTGACGTGGCGAGTCAATATGGTTTGCGTTGTTTGCTCCACCCTGGCATCGGTGGTTACATCAGTTACAAAGACGAGATTGATTTTGTCATGAGCCAGATCCCAGCTAACAAGCTAGGGCTGTGCATCGACATCGGTCATGCGTTTTTAGATGGGATGGATCCATTGGCGTTGATTCGTCAGTACGGCGCGCGCATTGAGCATATTCACGTTAAAGATGTCTCGACTGACAAACTGAGATTGGCAATTCGTGACAAGTGGGAGTGGGTCGATGCGTATAGCAAGGGGCTGATTACGCCACTGGGCGATGGCGACGTCAAGCTGCAACAAGTGATGAGTGCACTGAAAGCGAGCAATTATCAAGGTTGGATTGTGGTCGAGCATGAACATGGCACGGCGGATGTGAGTCAGGTTTCGCGTGACCTAAAACGCAGTCGCGATTACTTGGCCCAGATCGTGGCGTAACTCGGACTGGATGACGAAAAGGCGAACAATGATGCTCAGCGATCCTTGGTTTTATCTTTTGGCGATTCCTGCGGTGTTAATTTATGGCATCGGCAAAGGTGGGCTTGGTGGCGCGCTGGGCATTTTAGCCGTTCCGATGATGGCGATGGTCGTGCCACCGACACAAGCGGCGGCGATTTTGCTGCCGATTCTGTTGGTGATGGATGCATTCGCGGTGCGCCATCACTATCAAAATGCTGATTATTGTACACTGAAAACCATGCTGCCAGGCGCTTTGCTTGGAGTGGTGTTGGCTGGGCTATTTCTCAGCATTACGCCAGAATCCGGGCTGAAAATCACCGTAGGTGTGTTGTCTCTACTGTTCTGCTTTCAGTATTGGTTAAGTGGGGAAGTGCAATCTAAATCCGGCAAGTTAGGCGCTTGGATTTGGAGTACGTTAAGTGGCTTTTCCAGCACGGCGATTCATGCTGGTGGTGGACCTGCAAGCATCTACCTGTTACCGTTAAAACTGCCCAAAGTCACCTTGATTGCCACCATGGCGGTGTTGTTCGGCTTGGTGAATATGGCGAAATTAGTGCCTTACATTTGGCTTGGTGAATTTGATTCGACCAACTTGATGACCGCATTCGTGTTAGTTCCACTGGCACCAGTTGGCGTTAAGATCGGCGTGTGTCTGTTGCATCGCGTCAGTCAGGAAAAAATTTATCAGCTCTGTTACCTTTTCTTATTTTTGTCTGGTGTCAAGCTCACTTACGATGGTGTCAATGCCTTGCTGTTTTAATCCCGCCCAGTTTAACAAGGGTTTTCCAATAAGAACTCTTTGAACTTGATCGCCACCGGAGACGCGGTTTTCGGCGAATGGTAGTACAAGTTCAAACTCCAAATACTGGTTTCATACTCTTCCAATAGTGGTACCAGCTTTCCGTGACCGACCGCTTCTTTGGTGACGAACTGCGGTAAATATGCCACGCCCGCGCCTTTGATTGCGCCACTTAATAGCAAGTCACTGTCGTTCACTTCAATCGTCTTTGGCACTTTGAGTACCATGTTTTCTACCCCTTGACGGAAGATCCAATCGTTACTGCCTGTTAGTGTGGTGGCGATGAGGCAAGCGTGCTGCCGCAAGTCTTCTGGCTGGGTTGGCAATCCATGCTTGTCTAGATATTGCGGTGAAGCCACAACAATAAATGGGCATTGCATCAACTCGCGTTTTACCAGTAATAAATCTTTTTCACGGTAGCCTTGGAAGCTGGCATTGGCACTGATCATCAAATCGCACGTGCTGGCGTGATCCAATGCCCAAGGGGTAACGTTGATGTTGAAGGTCACCTTTGGATTGAGCTTGGAATACTCGGCGATTTTATCCATCAGATAGTGATTGGCATACACTGGCGTGCAAGCGATGTTGATGTGGCCTTTTTCACTGTCTTGGAAGTCTTCCAGCTTGCGGCTGATACGCTCGGCGCTGTCGACTAAAGGCGAGAACTCTTCATATAAGGTTTGCCCTGCCTGTGTTGCTTCTAGCAGACGGTTGGAACGGCGACACAAAGTGGTGCCAAAATGCTGTTCCAATTCTTGCAACCAGCGGCTTCCCGCTGAGACGGAGATGTTGAACTTGCGAGCCGCGGAGGAGATAGACCCTGAGCGGATCACGTAGACAAAGAACGCCATTTTATCGAGCATGAGGTGGTCTCCAAAGCAAAAAAGGAACGGATGCTGACATCCGTTCCTTTTGTAAAGCATTAAGCAATGTTATGCACGTGCTTCAGTCTCAGTTTTTGATATCTTTTTGCCGAGTTTTTTCGCCATCGCTTCTTCCATTTTTTCTAAGCTGACGCCTTTCGTTTCAGGCACATACTTAACCACGATGACCATACAGATGAGTGACAGGATGCCGAACAACCAGAAGCTAAATGCCCCGTTGAATTGCTCTTTTAGGTATGGGTTCTCGTTCAGCATTGGGAAAGATTGCGTCACGATGAAACCTGTGAGCCATTGCGCACCAACGGCGATGGCCATTGCGCGAGAGCGGATGCTATTCGGGAAGATCTCCGAAATCATGGTCCAACATGCGCAGCCCCAAGAGGTTGCGTAAGAAACAACATACAGACACAGTGCGAATAAAGCCGCGTAACCTTCGGTTTGTTGGTAAAGCACATAGCCGACAACGAACATACCGAATGCACAGCCAAACGTGCCATATTTCATCAGCGGAAGGCGTCCAACTTTATCAATCAAGTACATACCTAGCGCGTTACCAGCGATGAACACAATGCCGACGAAGGTAGTTTGAAACAGCGCGTTTTCTGTTGAGCCAGTGATCGGTTTTAAGATCTCAGGTGTGTAGTACATGATCACATTGATACCCGTCAGCTGTTGAGCTGCTGCAACGAACGTACCGATGACTAAGATAGCGAAAAGGAGCGGAGAACGCAGGCTGACTTGGTTTTTCTTTGTTCCCCTCGATTCTTTGAGTGACTCTTGAATATCTGCGACCACACGCTCTGCGTGTTGTGGATTTGAGATTCGAGATAGCGTCTCTTTGGCTTCGGCGATCTTGCCTTTCAATACCAACCAACGTGGTGACTCAGGGATTAAGAACAATAACATGGCGAAAATCGCAGCAGGCATTACCTCTGAGCCGAGCATCCAGCGCCACCCCATGTCGACCAACCATGTTTCTGACATGCCTTTTGCGATGAGGTAGTTGACATAGAATACCCCGGTTTGACCGATGACCGCAGACTGCTGGAACATACTCACGGCGCGCCCGCGGAAGTCCTTAGGAGCCACTTCTGACATGTACATTGGCGACACTACACAAGCCAGACCTACGGCGACACCACCAACGATGCGTAGCATGACGTAAAATGTAAAGGTTTGAGCGAGAGCGGAGCCGATGGCGGAGATGATAAAGAGGATGGCGGCGATTAGGAGGGTGTTGCGTCGGCCGTATTTCAGTGCTGCCCAGCCAGCGCTGACCGCACCAATGATACTACCGAGTACGACGCTGGATACTGCCCAGCCAGTTTGAGCTGGTGACAATCCGAAGTAGTCGCGGATTGGACCAATTGCGCCCGAGATAACAGCAGTGTCGTAACCTAGTAAGATGCCTCCGAGCGCAGCGATACAACAAATCCTAACGATGTAGGCAATATTGTGCTTTCGAGCTTCGGCCTTGGATGTGGCTTCCATTGTTTTTTCCTTTATTTGAACCCCAAGCTTTCCTTTAACCATCGAATAAGATCAAGTTGGGTAGCGGCCAATACTCTGTTTTGTAGGGTACGAGTATTGGATATCTATATTACCGACGGTTAATGTTTATTATGTTTATGAAAATTATTTTTCATTTGTCGGTTGCATTAATCATATTTACTCTTTTGTTATTCGACTAGGTGTTTGTTCGCTTTTTGCTCTAAAGTGTTAGCTAAATCAAAAAATGAAAAACATTTTTCATTTTCGATATCTGGTGTAAGTAATTGAAAATTAACGAATAAAATAAAGTGAGATCTGGCTCAACTTTGCTCTCAAGGCTTGCTGTGGTTGGTGTTTTTCATGATTTTACAATTCCATGACATGTTATTTTGCTTTTGAAAAAAGTTTTTCATTTTTATTTTTTTTAGTTAATGTTGTTTCCAGTGAAACGAAATCAATGAAAGAAAAGCATTTATAAAAAGTACGCTTTTATTTCATGGCATCTATTAAATAACGCAAACATTGTCGGAGAATAAAAATGAGCAACGTGCAATATGGAATCAGCCCACTGACTTGGACAAATGATGACATGCCAGAACTGGGTGGCGATATCCCATTGGAAACTTGCCTGAGTGAAATGGCAGAAGCAGGTTTTACTGGTACAGAGCTAGGTACTAAGTACCCACGTGAACCAGAAGTTCTTATCCCTCTACTTGAAAAGCATGGCTTGGTACTCGCGTCGGGTTGGTACAGCGGTAATCTCATGACCTTGACGGCAGAAGAAGAAATCGCCGCGATGCAGGTGCACATCAAATTGCTGAAAGCGGCAGGCTGTAAGGCAATGGTGTTTGGTGAAGTGAGCAACACGGTTCATGGCGACATTAACACGCCACTTTCTCAACGCGTGATCCTAACTATGGACGAGTGGAAAACCTACTGTGCGAAGCTGACGCAAGTGGCGGAATACCTGCTTAACGAGCACGACATCAAGCTGTCTTTCCACCACCACGTCGGCACTATCTGCGAAACGGAAGATGACATCAACATCATGATGGAATTAACGGGTGATGCGGTGTACCTAACGCTAGATACGGGCCACATCACTTACGGCGGCGGTAACCCAGTCACCATGATCAAACGTTGGGGTCATCGTATTGGTCACATGCACTTTAAAGACCTTCGTCTAGAAGTGATGAAAGCAGCGCGTGATGCAGACAAATCATTCTTAAACGCAGTACTGGATGGCGTATTCACCGTACCTGGTACGGGTGATGTGGATTACGACGACGTCTTCGCAGCACTGAAAGAGCGTAACTACCAAGGTTGGTTGCTGGTGGAAGCAGAGCAAGACCCAGCGAAAGCACACCCACTGACTTACGCGAAAACCGCTTACGAGAACATCACAGGCTACGCGAAGAAATACGGTCTGTAATAGCTCGAGCAAGGAAAGGGGGAGATTCGTCTCCCCTGTATCAAGCTACGGAGACAACGTGGCTACAAAAATGATTGATACTACCGGGGAACACAATGAAAACTGTACGCCTAACTGTTGCAGAAGCGCTAGCTCAGTACCTAGCCGCTCAAATGATTGAAATTGAAGGTAAAAAAGAACAGCTGTTTGGTGCGGCTTTCGCCATCTTTGGTCACGGTAATGTGACGTGCTTTGGACAGCAGCTAAAAAATATTGAAGATAAAATACCGACTTGGCGTGGTCAAAATGAGCAGTCGATGGCAACAGCGGCAATCGCGTATGCCAAAGCGAACTTACGTCGTCGCATCGGTATCGCGACCAGTTCTATTGGTCCAGGTGCTACCAACATGGTCACCGCAGCGGGTATCGCACATACAAACCGATTACCAGTCTTATTGATTTCTGGTGACGCTTACGTCAGCCGTCTACCAGATCCTGTGCTTCAACAGCCAGAGAATTTCTACAATCCTTCGATTACTTGTAACGACGCCTTTAAACCTCTGACTCGTTACTGGGATCGCATTATCTCGCCGACACAGTTGATGCACTCATTGCCTCAAGCAATTGACACCATGCTTGATCCAGAAACCTGTGGCCCAGCATTTATCGGCTTACCACAAGATATTCAGGGTGTGGCTTACGATTTCCCTGAAATCTTCTTCCAAGAAAAAGTGCACCGCATCCGTCGTCCAGAGCCAGAAGTGGCGGATCTAGAAGATGCTAAAGCGGCGCTGCTTAGCGCGAAACAACCTCTGGTTATTTCCGGTGGTGGCGTGCATTACTCATTAGCAACGGACGAGTTGGCGGCCTTTGCGAAAAAACACAACATCCCTGTGGTGGAGACCATTGCTGGTCGCGCCACGATGCTGCAAGACAATCCTTTGAACGCAGGTCCAATCGGCGTGACAGGTTCAGACTCAGCAAACTACATGGCAGCGCATGCAGATGTGGTGTTGGCGGTGGGGACTCGCCTACAAGACTTTACCACGGGCTCTTGGTCAGTATTCAAGAACCCAGACATGAAGTTAGTCACCATCAATACGGCGCGCTTCGACGCGATTAAACATCGCGCCATTCCAGTCAAAGCCGACGCAAAACGCGGTTTGGTTGAGCTGTCTAACTTACTGGGTGATTTCCGCAGCAGCGACGAATGGGCTGCGACGGCAAAAGCACAAGCTGATGAATGGAAAGCGGTGGTGCATCGTCGCACTCACCCTCAACCAGGTGACTTACTCGAAGGGACCTCTTCTTACGCAGAAGTGATTGGTAAGCTCAACAAATCCATGCAACCAGGTGACACCGTACTGACGGCAGCTGGCGGCTTACCAGCAGAGCTGGCGATGAACTGGCAGAACTACCAAATTGGTAAGTTCGACATCGAATTTGGTTTCTCTTGTATGGGTTACGAAATCGCTGGTGGCTGGGGCGCGAAAGTGGCTAACCCAGATAACGATGTGGTTGTGCTGGTCGGTGATGGTTCTTACCTGATCCAAAACTCAGACATCTACTCTTCGGTTCTGACGGGCCACAAGATGATTGTCGTGGTGTGTGATAACGGCGGTTTCGCGGTGATCAACAAGCTACAAAACAACACGGGTAACGAGTCGTTCAACAACCTATTGGAAGACTGTCGTCGTCCAGATGGTGAAGTGGCTCGCGTGGACTTTGCTAAGCACGCCGAAGCGCAAGGTGCGATCAGCGAGAAACTGACGTCAATCGACCAGTTTGATGCGGCATTCCAACGTGCGAAAGAAGCCGACCGCACTTACGTGATTGTGGTGGACATCGACCCTGTATCGCCAATGGCTTGGTCTAAGTGTGACTGTTGGTGGGAAGTGGGTCTTCCTCAAGTGACACGCAATGACGACACGGCTGAAAAAGTGGCGTCGTGGGAAGAAGGCAGAGCAGCGCAACGTGCCGGCGTCTAAGCCCAAACCGATTTATGTATCAAAACATTCAGCTTTAAAAACAGATTTCAACAATTCGATTTATAGGCTATTAAGCAAGAGCCTATCAAGGAGTCAAACATGTTTAATGAAGAACGTCATTTTGAACAACCAATCCGTTGGGCAATGGTCGGCGGTGGTCGTGGCAGTCAAATTGGTTACTCGCACCGTAATGCGGCGCAGCGCGATGGCTTGTTCAAACTGGTCGCTGGCGCGTTCGATTTGGATGCGGATCGTTGTCGTGATTTCGGTGAAAACCTAGGTCTAGATGGTGACCGTTGCTACGCAAACTACAAAGAGATGTTTGAGAAAGAAGCGCAACGCGAAGATGGCATCCAAGCCGTATCGGTGGCAACGCCAAACTCAACCCACTACGAGATTTGTAAAGCGGCGCTAGAGGCCAACTTGCATGTGGTGTGTGAAAAACCAATTACCTTCACGACGGAAGAAGCAGAAGAGCTCAAACAGATCGCAGCAGAGCGTAATCGCGTGATCGGCGTGATGTACGGCTACAGCGGTTTCCCAATGGTGCAACAAGCACGTGAAATGGTGAAACGTGGTGACCTAGGCGAGATTCGCGTTGTGAACATGCAGTTTGCGCATGGCTTCCATAACGAAGAGTACGAGAAAAACGATCCAGGTTTGAAATGGCGCGTCAGCCCAGAAGTTTCTGGTCCAACTTACGTTTTGGGTGATGTGGGTACGCACGCTTTCTACCTATGCGAAGTGATGACAGGTCTGGAAATTGACCGTCTGTCTTGCATGCGTCAAAGCTTCATCAAGTCACGCGCACCACTCGAAGATAACGCCCACATCATGATGCAATTTAAAGAGGGTGCGGTCGGTACGCTTTGGGCATCGGCAGTAAACGCAGGCTCGATGCACCAACAAAAAATCCGCATCGTCGGCTCAAAAGCGTCTATCGAATGGTGGGATGAACAACCAAACCAACTTCGTTTCGAAGTGCAAGGTGAAGCGCCACGTATTTTAGAACGCGGCATGGGTTACCTATACCAAGACGCACCGGGTGTGGCTGCTAATCGTGTTGGTGGTGGTCACGCAGAAGGTTACTTCGAATCATGGGCGAACTTGTACCACCGTTTCGCGTTGGCATTCGATGCGGCAGACCGAGATGACCAACAAGCGTTGTCTGAAATCTGGTTCCCAGGTATCGACGCGGGTATCGAAGGTGTGCGCCTATGCGAGAAGTGTGTGGAGTCTGCCGATCAGAACGCCGCTTGGGTTGATTACAAATAATAGGAATAGACGATGACAAACATTGCACTTGAAACAAATCGACCATTGGATGCCATCGTTTTAGGACGTGCGGGCGTAGATCTCTACGCTCGTGAAGCTAAAACCGATATGGCGGATATCTCTGGCTTCAACAAATTCGTTGGTGGGTCGGCGGCAAACATCGCAGTGGGCATCGCCAAACTAGGTGGCAAGGTCGGCTTTATTGGTTGCGTTGCTGACGATGCATTCGGTGGTTACGTCAAAGGTTACATGACCGAGCAAGGCATCAACCTTGATGGCATGAGAACCGATGATTCTGGCTCGCGCACATCGGTGGCATTCACTGAGATGAAGCCAAAAGATTGCACCGTGCTTATCTACCGTAACAACGCTTCGGATTTGACCATCAAACCAGAAGAGATCGACACAGCTTACATCGCCAGCTCGAAAGTTCTGGTGGTAACGGGAACGGCATTGTCAGAAAGCCCAAGCCGTGAAGCCACCTTGATTGCGATGCAGCATGCACGCCGCAGCAAGACCTTAGTGGTATTGGATGTCGATTATCGTCCTTACTCTTGGCGCACCGATACCGATGCTTCGATTTACTACGGCATTGCCGCAGGTCTGTCGGACATTGTGATTGGTAACCGCGAAGAGTTCGACATGATGGAAACCGTCATTGCACCGGGCAACACCGATGATGACCAAACTGCGGCGCGCTTTTTGACTGAGAACACCCAAGTGGTGGTGGTGAAAGCCGGTGAGCACGGTTCAAAAGTGTACGACCGCTCTGGTCACAAGTTTGAACAAGGCATTTTCCGAGTGGAAGCCAACAAGCCATTTGGCTCTGGTGACTCATTCGCGGGCGGTCTGATTTGGACGCTAGTTACTGGCGGTTCGCTGGAAGAAGGCGTACGCAACGGCACGGCAGCAGCGGCGATTAATGTCAGCGGTCACAGCTGCACCGAAGCCATGCCAACCAAGGAACAATTATTCGATTTTATTGAGACGCGAAGTTAAGCACTGTTCGGTGCCTTCGGGCACTGAATAGCTGCGCGTTTGGTCTCCCGGGCCGGTATGTCACTTGTTGAGGGTAACAAGACAGAGTGCGTACACACCATCGTGGCCCGGCTTTTTTGTTAAGCCACGTTCAAAAGGATAGTGCAGCCTCGTTTCACCACGAGCTGTGAGGAGAAAAGAAAAATGGGTAAACATATTCCACCATTTGATAACAAGAATGAACCAATTATTGGTGCGAACGACGAAGTAACGCCATTGTGCTACTTCAACCAAGTATTCTTGGGTCAAAACGAAACCTTTGACCATGTGATCGAAGGGTATGAGTCTGTCATCGTATTGGCTGGCGGTACTTGCAGCATCACCGTAAGCAAAGACGGTGAAAGCCAAACATTCGACAACATTGGTAAGCGCAAATCAGTTTGGGATGGCAACCCAGAAGCGGTTTATGTCCCACTTGGCTACCGTGCCCAAATTCAGTGTGTCAGTGATAAAGCCGATGTGATGATTGCAGGCGGCAAGTTTGAAGCGTCGCTAGAACCTTTCTGTGTTCGCGAAGAGAACGTTGACATCGTTCAGTACGGCTCGGATGACACCAAAACACACCGTAAGATCAAGCATGTACTGGGTCAATCCAATGCGGATCAACGTGGTCGCCTACTGGTGAGTGAGCTATTTACCGTTGGCGCAGGCGGTTGGTCTGGCTTCCCGCCGCATAAGCATGATGAAGATCGCGTGAAGCCTGACGGCAGTAAAGAAACTCTTTATGAAGAAGTGTACCAGTTCCGTTTCAATCCGGATTTCGGCTTTGGTGCACAGTTCCTTTACGAACACGAAGACGATTTTGGTCCGGTTTACCACGTGCGTACTGGTTCGGTGATCGCCATCGATAAAGGTTATCACCCAAGCGTGGCAGCACCGGGGTACGAAATGTACTACTTCACTATCATCGTTGGCAAAACAGAAAAATCTTTGATTCAGCACTTTGATCCGCACCACGAATACCAAGTGGAGACGATCCCAGGCATCAAAGACATGATCGCGAAATTTAAGTAGGGGGAATCATCATGCTTGTAAATTTGAATGACCTATTGCCGGATGCGGCGGCGTCTAACTATGCGGTCCCTTGCTTTAATGTGTTCGGCTTTGAAGATGCGCGCGCCGTTGTTGAAGCGGCAGAGCAAATGAATAAACCAGTGATTTTGGCTTGCAACAAAGACGTGGTGGATTTTTACGGCGTCGAAACTGCGGCTGCGATGTTTCTAAACCTGGCGCATAAGAGCACAGTGCCTGTCGTGCTTCACCTTGACCACACCTACGAAGAAGACATCGTCTTCCGCGCGCTTAAAGCTGGCTTTAGCTCAGTGATGTTCGATGGCTCACAACTCACTCTGGACGAGAACATTGCTCGCACCAAGAAGGTCGTGGAAGTCGCACATGCATTAGGCGCATCGGTAGAAGGTGAGATTGGTTCGGTGCCATACGAGGAAGGTCGCGATCACATCAAATCGATCTACACAGAGCCGGAAGATGCCGCGCGTTTTGCCGAAGAAAGTGGCGTCGATTGTGTCGCAATTTCAGTCGGTAACGTTCACCGCTTAACCGAGCCAACTTGTACTATCGATTTTGGTCGCCTAGATCGTATAGCGAGTGCAGTGGCTGTGCCGTTAGTGATTCATGGTTCGAGTGGTATTCGTGATGAAGACATGCTCAAGCTAAAGCAAAGCCGGGTCTCCAAGTTCAATATTGGCACCTGCTTGCGACAAGCTCTGGGTCATAATCTTCGCGATTACATGAATCAGGAACCACAAAAGTTTGACCGCATTTACTTCATGCAAAAGGCGATGCCGTATGTGAAGGAAGAAGCGGTACGAAACTTTGAATTATTATCTTAAAATGGCGGCCCCTTTTGTTACTATTAGGGGCCTCTGTCTCCAAGCGTTCATTGATAGGAGAGCAGTATAACTATGGATGTTGAAGTGAAAGCACCTGCAGATTTAGACACACTAAAAGAGTTAATCGCAAAGCGTTACGACAGTTTGAGCGGACGTTTGCAGCAAGTCGCGGATTTTGTGACCGACCAGCCGATGCTGGTGGCGGTAGAAACCATGGCGACCATTGCTAAGCAAGCCAATGTGCCGTTGTCGACCTTAAGTCGATTCTCCAATGCGATGGGCTTTGATGGCTTTACTTCGATGCAAGTGCTGTTTCGCGATCAATATCTGAATCGCCCGAGAGACTACAAGGAACGTGTTCGCAAAGCTCGTGAGATGGAAGATGTCCCACATGACTCGCCGCAAGCCATTTTCCAGGACTTTGGACACGCGAACATTGAAGCATTAGAACAGCTGCAAATGTCGGTTTCTCCTCAAAAACTGGAACGAGCAGTCGCACTGATGGATGGTGCACAAACCATCTACATTCAGGGCACTCGCCGTGCTTATCCAGTGGCTTTCTATCTTTGGTATGCCCTCATGAAGTCCGACAAGAATGTGGTGCTGTTGGACGATCACGGTGGCATGTTGTCTCCGTTGACTCGACGAATGAACGATAAAGATGTTCTGTTTGCTATCACCTTCAATCCATACGCGGAAGAAACCAGCCAACTGATTGATGATGCGTGTAAAAAGAACGTGCCGATTGTCTGCATTACCGATAACCAAATGACGCCACATGGCAGCAAAATGGATGTCTGTTTTGAAGTGCAAGAAGGTGAATTGATGGGTTTCCGCTCGCTCAGCAGCTCCATGTATTTGGCTCAGGCGATTGCGGTCAGTCTCATTTGTCGAGAAGTGAAGTAACTTCATTGCTCAGTAATCTCGAATCGGGACACCTTCCTGCGGACTAAGCGGTCACGCACGCAGACTTTATCTTATACCTTTGTCCACTGATTAGGTGCAACTTAGCGGTTGCGCTGCGGGTTTGCTCGAGCTGAATTCCGCCGCGCCCTGCAATAAGCAGGGCAACGAAAAGAGGTAAATCTGATGCGTTTTGCTCTACACGGCATGTGCTCCCTGCACAGCAATATCCTATCTGATGTCCGACTCGCCAAAGAAATCGGCTATCAAGGGCTCGAAATTCATACCGAAAAACTCTGGCGTTATATTCAAGCTGGCTTTACTGCAAAGCAGCTCAGACAACGCATGGATGAGCTTGGCATCGTCCCAACGGCGATAGACATCATTGGCGCGGTTGAAGTGACAGATAAAGCTAGCCAACGTCAATTGTTCCAAGATTCAGAAACGCTGTGCCGTTTTGCGCAGGCCGTGGGTGCACCTACCATCCAGCTCAATGCTTTTGAAGCGTTAAACGGCTTAACCAAAGAGCAAAACATCGAACTCACGGCGCAGAACATTCGTCAGATTACCGACATTGGTAAGAACTATGGCATCCGTTTTCAATATGAAGGCGCGGCTTGGACTCCAATCGCCAAACTGGAAGATTACTTCCGCCTGTATGACGCCGTCGGCCGCGACAACTTTGGTTTTGTACTCGATACATGGCACTTATGGGCATGTCGCGGGGCAACCTTGGAGCAAGTGGCAAACATCGATGCCGAGCTGATTTACAACGTGCACTTGTCTGACGGCAAGCGCCCAGCTCCGGGTGAGGCTTGGCCTGATGAGCGCGCTCTACGTGGTTACTTGTTAGGACAAGGTGAAGTGCCATTAAAAGAATGGGTCGATGCGATTCGCCAAACAGGTTACGACGGCTTCTATTCTGGTGAGTTCCTCAATGACCAACTGTGGGAAGGGGATTACTACGACATCGCCGCAGATATGTTGGCGGGCATGAAGCGTCAATTCAACTAGGCGACACAGAAGGGATTTCCTATGTTTAATATTGCTTTATTTGGATCGGGTCGAATTGGTCAAGTGCATGCGGTCAATATCGAACGTTCGCCAGAAACCGCGGTTTATTCGCTTATCGAACCTTATGGGGTCTATGCGGATCAGTTTTGTGCGCAGTACCCGCAGACCAAACGCCAAACCGTAGAAGAAGCCATGGCGGATGATAACGTTCATGCGGTGTGTATTTGCTCCTCAACCGACACGCACGCTGATTTGATTGAACGCGCAGCCAAAGCCGGCAAAGCCATCTTTTGTGAGAAGCCAATCGACCTTGATTTGTGCCGAGTGCGTGATTGTTTAGGTGTGGTGAATCAACATCAAGTCCCCTTCTTGTTGGGCTTTAATCGTCGTTTTGACCCGCATTTCTTAAGCCTTAAGAAAGCGTTGGATGACGGTCAAATTGGTGAGCCTGCCAGTGTAATTATCACCTCTCGCGATCCTGCGCCACCGCCAGCGCAATACAGCAAATCGTCCGGTGGTATGTTCCGCGATATGACGATTCACGACCTCGACATGGCGCGTTTTATCTTAGGGGAAGATCCAATCGCGGTTACGGCACATGGCAGCTGCAAGGTAGATCCTGCCATCGGTGAAGCGGGGGATATCGATACCAGTGTGGTGACTCTTACATTCCCTTCTGGCGCGATGGCCACGATTCACAATAGTCGCCGTTCCAGCTATGGGTACGATCAGCGCGTCGAAGTGCATGGTGAAAAAGGCATGCTGCAAGTGGCTAACTTAACTGAGAATTTAGTAAGCCATAGTGGGGAAAGCGGGCAAATCAGTGCGACACCAAAGTACTTTTTCCTCGAGCGTTATGAGCGCGCCTATGTGGCTGAGTGGCAACACTTTGTTGAAGTGTTGAAAGGCGAAGCACCTTGCTGCTCTGGCATCGATGGTGAGATTGCTCTGACGCTGGCTGATGCAGCATTAGAGTCGATGAGCACGGGTAAGACGATTCGATTGTAAATCGCCACTAAGAGAGAAAGAATGCTAACAAAAAAGGGGAGCCACATCGGCTCCCCTTTCTAGTTATGCTTGATATCTTACAGATATATTTGCGCCTTACTGAGCTTTTTGCTGTTCTGATTTGCAAACTGCCGCAGTGAAGATAACGTCTGTTGAGCTGTTTAGCGCGGTTTCAGCAGAGTCTTGAATCACGCCGATGATGAAGCCAACCGCTACAACCTGCATTGCTACGTCGTTTGAGATACCAAACAGACCACACGCAAGTGGGATAAGTAGTAGCGAGCCACCTGCAACACCTGATGCGCCACATGCAGAAACCGCAGCCACAATACTGAGCAGTAGCGCAGTCAGTAGATCAACTTCAATACCCATAGTGTGCACAGCTGCAAGCGTTAGCGTTGTGATAGTGATTGCAGCACCAGCCATGTTAATGGTCGCACCTAGTGGGATAGATACTGAGTACGTATCTTCGTCCAGTTTTAGCTTCTCACATAGTGCCATGTTTACTGGGATATTCGCCGCACTTGAACGAGTGAAGAACGCGGTTACACCACTTTCACGTAGGCAACGGAATACAAGTGGGTAAGGGTTTTGCTTAGTTTTAACGAACACGATCGCCGGGTTTACAACGAGTGCGATGATCATCATAGCGCCAAGAAGAACCGCCAGAAGGTGTGCGTAGCTTGCTAGTGCGCTAAAGCCTGTTGTTGCGAACGTTGAAGCAACCAGACCAAAGATACCAAATGGTGCAAGACGAATGATAAAGCGAACAATGTGAGACACGCTGTGGCTGAGATCTTCAAACACGGCTTTCGTTGTTGCAGATGCGTGGTGTAGCGCAAGACCCAGACCCACACCCCAAGCAAGAATGCCAATGTAGTTTGCTTCTACTAGTGCATTTACTGGGTTGTCGACCAGTTTAAACAACAGTGTGCGTAGAATTTCAGCAATACCTTGAGGCGGCGTTGCACCTTCAGCGCCGGTGACAAGCGTTAAATTGGTCGGGAAAAGGAAGCTTAGAACCACTGCTGATAGCGCCGCGAAGAACGTACCCATCAGGTACAGTACAACGATTGGACGCATGTACGTGTGCTGGTTTTTCTTTTGGTTCGCAATTGAAGCGGCAACCAAAATAAACACAAGGATTGGCGCGATCGCTTTAAGAGCACCAACAAAAAGGCTACCAATTAATCCTGCACTTTCGGCATGGCTTGGGGAAATTGTGGCGAGCAAAATACCAAAGACAATACCGACAAGGATCTGGACGACGAGGTTACCACGAGCAAATCGGGCAACGAGGCTGTTGTGTTGCATACATCATTCCTGCAATTTTATGCCAGAGCGAGCAGGGCAATAGTCCATCATTACACGGCGATAATGCCCTTGTATTGCAAGGGGTGAGCATTGCTTCTGGTCACTAAGACACATGATTATCAATTATCCTGTTTTTATAAATTCAGCCATTTTCTTGCTGAATATCACATATCTTAGCTTGGTAATATTTTGTGTCTAGTTTTAGTTTGTTTTTGGATTAAATGTTTGCTCAATGTTATTTAAATAAGATTTTTATGTTGAAAATTATCATTAGTTATGAGTAATGGTTTTTAATAAAGTTGTTAAAAAGGAGACTTTCGTCTCCTTTGATTTTATTGACAACTCAAACGTAACAAATCAATAACTTTGTTGGCGCCTGCGCTTATCACTCATGGCATTTCGAGTGAGTTTCCCGAACTGTCGACTTTGAGCTCGTTGTTCTGCCAAAGTCGCGCCGTTAAAGGCTTGTTCTCGCAATAGTTTTTGATAGTTATTGAAACGACGAACCTCCAGTGTGCCATTTTCAATCGCAGCTTGAACTGCGCAACCCGGCTCAGTTTGATGCTGGCAATCACCAAAGCGACAACGTTGAGCGAGCCCCTCAATGTCAGAAAATGCTTCACTGACGCCCACTTCGCAGTCTGCTAGTTGAAGCTCGCGCATTCCCGGAGTATCAATCAAGATGCCGCCATCAGGTAATAGATGGATAGAGCGCGATCTGGTTGTATGTCGCCCTTTGCTATCGTCTTCACGAATATGCCCAGTCGCCTGTTCTTGCTGCCCGAGTAATGCATTCACAAGAGTTGATTTGCCAACGCCTGAAGAACCGATAAAAGCGACGGTTTGTCCTTCTTCGCACCAGCTCATGAGTGTAGAAGCACTCTCTGTTTCTAAGCCGTTGACTGTCTCTATGACTAATAGAGGGTCGAGCTTCTGTACTTGGCTTTTTAGTTCATCAATGTTGTCACACAAATCGGCTTTGGAAAGCACGATGACGGGTTCGACTTCGGCTTCATGAGCCAAGGCGAGATAGCGTTCAATACGACTTAAATTGAAGTCGTCGTTAAGGGAACAGACGATAAAAACGGTATCCACATTTGCGGCGATGAGCTGCTCTGCCACTTTGCTGCCCGCTGCTTTGCGGCTAAAGAGGCTCAAGCGATCCAGTAAGCGAACAAATTGCTGATCGTCATTTAAGATAACCCAGTCTCCGACGGTCATATTGGGTAGAGAGTGGTGGGCATTGAGGTGGACTTGCCCCGTTTCTGTCGCCAATAGGTAACCACTTCGGTGATGCGCAATCACACGTGCAAAGATAGTGTCGTCGTAATCGTCTAGTGTCAGTTGTTGCTGAAAAAATGGTTTCCAACCCAATCGTTTTAGTGGGTTTGAAGTTGAAATTAATGTGTCACAAAAAGTATGTGTTTGATTCATTGTTGAATTATCCCAGACGCAAAAAAGCGCCTTAATACAAATCGCATTAGGGTCTAATTCGGATAGAGTTGACCCCGGTGAAGACCGGGCAGAGAAGGGGAGTTGTGGCTATGCCACGTAATTGGTGCGGTTAGGGTTACCCTTGCGATGCCCAGTTAGTGTTATTCAATACAATCATCATGTGTCCTCTTCGTTGGTTAATAAATAAGTGAATTAATTAAGCCAAGAGAGTATAGCCGCCCTTTTTCTTAGAGGGTAGCTATACTGCGAAAATATTAGCTTTGTTTGTTGATGCGCTCTTCCATTATCTGCGAATACGTGTTGGCTTTTAAGCCGTATATGATTTGGACATGACGCTCATCCAGTATCACGACGCCATGCGCGCCATGATTTTTGAGTGCAGTTTTATCGATGATGGACGTCGTTCTAAGGGTAAGACGCAGCCGAGTCGCGCATGCTCCAGTTTCTAGCAGGTTTTCTATCCCCCCAATGGCGTCAATGATCGTATCGACGTCTTGTTCGACATTGGGGTTGGTTTGAGTTAGGAAACTGAAAAACTGTTTCAGCACTGACTTAACTGTCATTTGAGGAGCCTTCAGTCGTCAGTTTTGAAATGGCTTCAACAATCGGTGCCGGCGAGAGTGTATGCGGTACCTTGGTGATTAACGTGCCATCCGGCTTCAAGAAGTAAAAGTAAGAGCTGTGATCAAGCGTGTATTTGAGCTCCGAGCCTTCCAATTCGGTTTTGCGGAAAATAACACCATAGTTGTGTGCCAAAGGTGTGGTTACATCAAGCGGTGCCGATAGGCCTTCAATCATTGGATGGAAGTAATGGGCATATTTCGCCGAGGCATCGGCCTCATCACGCTCTGGATCTAAAGAAATGAACATTGGGCGCAGTTGCGCTTTTTGCGCTTCATCGATCTGATTTAGGGCTCCTGCCAGCATAGCAAGCGAAGTTGGGCAAACATCTGGGCAGCGAGTAAAACCAAAATAGACGACTCGAATGCGAGGGTCATTCACATCGAAGATATTGACGGCTTGGTTATTTTCCCCAAACAATACCGTTTGTTGAGAGGTGGAACTATCCACTTGCTCTGGCTTCGTTTTCTGATTATCTAAATAGCTTTTTACGCCAAACCCGAGGGCGAAAGCAACTACGAGAAATAGGGACCAATTGCGGCTCATAACGATTCCTTATCTTTGCATTTTTATAGCAGGGTAAACGGTACTCTCTCCATCACTGAGTTCACCAACCCAGGTCATGGCGTCTTGAGTGCAAACCGGCAGAATGATGTCACCTTGATATCGACCGGGAGCGACTTGCTTCAGTAAAAACTTGGGTTCTCCCATCTCCATTTCTCTTCCTGAAAGGCTTAGGACGAGTTGCTCAGCATCGCTTGTGTGCCACTCAACATTCAGAGTAGTAGGGACCAAGGGTTGAGCAGTATCTGCGTTGAGCGTCATCATAACATTCTCTTGAACGCACGAGGCAGTAGAGAGAAAGCAATACTCATCTATCGGTTTGATCGGAGTGGATGAAGAAAAGCTTTTTAGTAAAGTTGGGGCATAAAATCCCGCAACCAGTGCGGCTGAAACAGCGGCGATTTGTAACACTTTCATTAAGGTTCAGCATTTATCACTTAACATTACCTGCATCGTAGCACAGAAGCGTCATTCGCCAACTCGTGGCCTAGATAAATTGTGCGTTGTGCCTCGATGACAGAGATCAAAATAACCGCGCGGTGTAGGGGGTTGTTGAATCAAGCCCATAAAGATTTTCAATTGCGATGATTTTCTCTTTGCCAACAAACAAGAACGAAGCCAATTGGCTCCGTTCTTGTTTGTTGATTCCGTATTGATTTGATACCGCAGTTACTTGTCTGAATCTGCGAATTTTTCGAGACTCAAAACCAGCGCAATGGCAGCAAGCATCATCACAACGGCAAGCACTAACTGAGAAGGTTGTGATGTCACGTGTTCAAATTCAAATGGTGATAGGTTGTGCTGTAGCAAGGGCACTTGCTCACCCTTTGAATTGGTGCGCCAAGTGATGGTTTCTTTCCAAGGCCAAATCTTTGGTAACGTACCAATCATTAAGCCTGTCAAAAACATCAGAGTGAAATCGCGGAACTTGCGTAGTAACCACGACAATAGATGCGAAAAGGACAGCAAACCAATCACACAACCTGACAAAAACAGCGCCAATGTATCGACTTGGAAACCTTTCACGGCGGCTAATACAGGTGCATACATCCCAATCAATAACAAGATAAAGCTGCCAGAGATGCCCGGTAAGATCATCGCGCAAATCGCGATAGCACCAGCGAACAATGTGTTAATAGCCGTTGGTTCCATGTGCAGAGGTTTAAGCACGGTGATGCTGTAAGCAAACCCGACACCAACAAGTAAAGTCACGAAGCGGATAAGATCACGTTGTTCAACCTGACGAATAATGTGATAGACCGATACCAAAATCAGACCAAAGAAAAATGACCAAAGTGGGATCGGGTGTGTGTCAAGAAGCCAAGTGATCAACTTTGCTAGCGTAGCAATGCTGGTGAAAATACCGGCAAACAGAGCGATAAGGAAGAAACCGTTGATGTGATTAAAGGCAGCTTTAACCCCTTTTTTTCGCCAAATAGAGAAAAGTGATGGGTTAATGCGTCGAATGCTCTCAAGCAGCGTATCGTAAATGCCGGTGATAAACGCGATGGTGCCGCCTGATACGCCAGGAACAACATCTGCTGCGCCCATGGCGATTCCTTTGAAGAAAGTAATTAAGTAGTTCATTGCTCTAATGCTAAGTCGTTTCGATGGCACAGAGTATACAAACATTGCGACGAAAAAAGTATGAAATAGTGCTGTAGCTACTGGGTTTTATATCCAAGTAATTGCTTATTTTTGTTACAGGTTATGAGGTGATTCTAATACAACGATCTCTTAATATTTGGTTTACATTATTGAGATGATTAACTGCACTATCAATGGCTACGTTTGTTGCATTATGCAAATGCAATTTGATAATTGTATTTGCGTTTTGCTATATTTTATATAGACAAATTCACTTTATATGAGATCCTGTGCCCAAAAATAAGTCTTTGCATTTTGGCATGATTAATGCATAATACTTCTCGACCCTTCTTAAGCCGAGGGTCACCTAGCCAACTGACGTTGTTAGTGAATACAATTTGTTCACACTAAATATAAGCCAATCGCGATTATTGCGGTTGGCTATTTTTTTATATGAACAACGTTACTTACGTGCTTTGCAAATTGCACTTCCCTCGTTCTAGACTCATAAAAAAGGGCTGACGCATCACGCCAACCCCTTGTATTTCACTTTAGGTTTTAATCTGTTTTCTTGAGCTGATCAGTACCCCATCAACTGGAGTAAATTTTCAGCTGTCACAATGGCCTCTTTACGATTGGCGATATTGAGCTTTTGGTACAAGTTGCGAATGTGGGTTTTAATCGTGGTGCCTGCCACATCAAGCTCTTGCGCGATTTGCTCATTGCTGAAACCAGAATAAATCAAACCAAGCACCTGCCACTCACGTTGAGTCAGTGGGCTTGTGCGAACCAGTTCCGGTACGTTAGGGTGGTTTACCAGCTTCTCAATGAAGTCTTCATCAAAGTGAATAGAGCGGCTGCGCTGATTGGACGAAATATCCTTCATCAGTTGTTGAGCGCGGTGACGTTCTAGATCGCCTAACTCATGGCGGAGGCTTAACTTCTCCAGTAGCCCGCCAATGGTGGCGCCATCAATGAGGAAGTTACCTACCATCCCCGTCTGGTTTGTCATCACTAACGCTTCTTTTAGCAAAGCTTTTGCTTGCTCTTCGTCTTTTTGGCGAGCAGCAAACACCGCTTCAACCACTAAGTTGCGATTAGTATCTGTGATCAGGTTGGTTCGACGAGCTTCACTTTGGAGGAAATCCAATGCTGCGCGCGCTTCGGTATATTGACCTAAGTTGATGTGTGCGCGTGCAATGTTACGCCATTGCAATTGTGAAAAGTGGTTGCATGCCGATTCAGGACGAACCGCAGTGTTGAGCCATTCTTGCATTGCATCGGTGTTACCGCGCGCTTGCCAAAATAGGATCAACGATAGTGAAGCGTTTGCTGTCCAGTCTACATGGTAAGTCGACTGCTTCATCAAATGTTGAATGTGCTCAATGAATTTACCGGCTTTGTCTAGCTCGCCACGGCCAACCGCAATACGCGCCAGCATCGAGTAGCTGTGTAAGTGCTTACTTGGCGAATGGTTTTCGAGAATTTGCAGACCTCGGTAGGCACATTCTTCTGCTTCATCAAGTCGGTTCCAGCACCAAAGCACTTGCGCACGAATACGCAGCAAAAACTCGTGCAGAGGAACATGTTGAAGTTGCTGATCTTCAATCAAACGGAATGCGGAATCTTGCAGCTCAAAGGCGGCTTGTACGTAACCTTGCGCAATCAAAATCTCGCTTTGTTGCAATATCGCCCATAACGCTTGGTGGTAAACTTGGTACTGACGAGCCAGCTTCTCGGTTTGTTGCATCATCGGTAACGCGCGGTCGAGTTTACCTAGCACGTGGTTAACTTCGCCAACAACCGAAGTTGCCACAATGCGGCTACGGTAAATCGTGTTATCAAGTTGGCTAAGTGCTAGCTCCGCTAATTCGAGTGCTTTCTCTGGTTGGTTGCTGTTGATAGCCACTTGAGCAAGCAGCGCGTTTGCTTGACCTTGATAATGAATATCTAACTCGATGTTACGCTTTTTATGCTCCTCTTCCGCTTCTTCAAGCAGGTGACCTACTTGGTTATAACGATGCTGACTTTGAGCCAACCAAGCTCGGAGCATCGTAAGTTTTGGGTGGCTGAACAGAAGCTCAGCATCCAACTTATTAATTGAGCTTTCCAGTGTGCTGAGCTCGCCTTGGTTAAACATCTTCCAGCCGAATTCGTTTAGAATTTCTACCACCAAGTCTTTATCGTTCGACTTTTGTGCATGGTGAATCGCTTGGTGCGGTGCTTTTTGTTGTAACCAGGCAACAGCTGCATTGCGGTGAAGATCTTTTTCTTGCTGAGGAATACGCGCTTGGCGCTCATGAGACAAAAACTCGCCAAATAAGTTATGGAATCGGAACCAGTTTTGCTCCCCTTCGAGTGGGTAGATGAATAAGCCGTAGCGGTTTAATGATTCGATCAAACCAAGCGCATCTTCGCGTTGGGTGAGGGCAAACACCAACTCATCATTGAAGTGGTCAAGCACGGAAACTTGCATCAAGAAATGACGAGTTTCGTGATCGAGTAGGTCAAATACTTCTTCGACCAGATAATCCCACAAATGCGCGTGATTGAACTGTGATACTGACTCTACGGTTTGCGCCAATGTGCGGTTTTGATGTTGCGCTTGCAACGCGATCAACTGCATCGCAGATGGCCAACCTTCCACATAGGTTCTGAGGCTGTTTGCCATGTCTTCGTCGATGCCATCGGCAATACGCTGATTAAAGAAACGAGTCGTTTCTTCGGTATCGAATGCCAACATCTCGTTGCCGATTTCGATCATTAAATCACGAACACGTAAGTTTGCAGTACCCAGAGGCGGCGCTGCACGACTTGTTACCACAACGGTGAGGTTATCTGGCATGTGTTTTAAGAAGAAACGCATGGATTCATGGATTTCATCGTTGGTGATCAAGTGATAGTCATCCAGCACTACGTAGCACTCTTGATGAAAATCAGCCATTTCCGCGAATACTTCGCTGAATAAAGAACGTAGAGAAGAGATCTGGCGTTTTTCCGCCAGTTTTTGTGCGTTAGAGCAACTGAAGTTGGTGGCTTTGTTTAATGCTTGAAGCAGGTAGTTCACAAAACGAAAGCCGTCGTTATCGCTGTCATCAATGCTGTACCAACCGACGTTTGGTTTATCGGATAGCCACTGCGCTGCCATGGTGGTTTTTCCGTAACCTGCTGGGGAGCGGAATAAAACCAATTTGTAGTAAGGCGCTTGCTGTAGTAAGTCCAACACTCGTGGGCGCACGATGGCATTGTGCAGGCGTCCTGGTCGAGTAAGCTTAGATGGAATCCACATTAGTAATTATGTCCTTATTTATGTATACCCAAGTGATTGCGACATGATCATTTCAGTAAGGACCCCTCGAAAGCTTCGTCTTACTGAATGATGTCATCAGCATCAAAAACTGCTTGAATGCCGGTTAATGTCGCCTCTTGTTGGGGCTTGCATCCGTCTGAAAAACCATTCCATACGGTCACTTAGATATAAAAGCTAGCGAAAACTAGAAATAACTCACACCGCCTAATTCTAGTTTGTATAAAAAGCGTACAATCCTGTGAGCCGTGTGGGATGTTACGACATCAGAAATGTCCGTTACTTTGATCCACTTCCTAATTCTCAAGGGTTGATGGATTTACCATCAACTACGCCCTTTATTTGTGATTCTTGTCACTTAAATATCTTTTGTGTCGAGTGTATTAAGATCTCGTTGCACATCGATTATGAAAAATCTTTCCATGTTAACCAAGTTAATGTGACCAATATTACAATTTTCACATCATCAGATGAGTGGGCTATAAAAAGCGTCATGAACGGGTTTTAACCTTTCTTATATTCCATTGTGATCAAAATCACTAAGAACTGGAGCAAAGTTCACTTTGTTGAGATTTGGATCACTAACCTAGCAATGGTACCCCCTCTACGCCCTCAGCCCTCCTCCTTCAAAGGAGGAGAATTAGGAGGATGTTTATTCACAGAGGTAAATGCACGATGTATGGCAGATGAATTACCAAAAGACGTGAGAATTTCGTAATGAAACCTACTCAACAAAAACAATTTGACAAGAAGTCGTTCCAAGAAAGCGTAAAGAAACACCTATCTGTAACTTACGCTCACACGATTGAAAACGCAGACAGCCGAGCTTGGTACCTAGCAATGGGTCATGCACTGGCTGAGTTCACTACTTTAGATTTGCTTGCTACTGAAGAAGATCCACGCATTAAAGGTGCGAAGAGCGTTAACTACCTTTCGTTAGAGTTCCTTATCGGTCGTTTGACGGGTAACAACCTAATCAGCATGGGTCTGTACGAACAAGTAACAGAAGCAATGGCTGAACTCGGTTACAACCTAACTGACCTGCTAGAAGAAGAACGTGACCCATCATTGGGTAACGGTGGTCTTGGTCGTCTAGCGGCATGTTTCATGGATTCATGTGCGGCACAAGAATTCCCAACCGTCGGTTACGGCTTGCACTACGAATACGGTTTGTTCAAACAGTCTTTCAAAGATGGTCGCCAGCAAGAAGCACCTGACGCATGGCGTGGTGTAGAAGGCTACCCTTGGGAAATTGCTCGTCCAGAACTTGCACAAGAGATCGGTTTCTACGGTCACGTTGAAGTGGTTAACGAGAACGGTAAAGAAGTTCGCAAATGGGTTCCTGGCATGTCTGTAAGAGCAATGCCTTGGGATCTACCAATCGTGGGTTACGAATCAGACACGGTTTACCCGCTACGACTTTGGGAATGTCAGGCAATTGCACCATTCTCGCTAGCAAGTTTTAACAACGGTGACTACTTCGAAGCGCAGCACGCACTGATCGACGCGGGCAACATCACTAAAGTGCTTTACCCGAACGACAACCACGAGAAAGGTAAAACACTTCGTCTAATGCAACAGTACTTCCACTCAGCTGCGTCTGTACGTGACATCCTACGTCGCCACGAAGCAGCTGGCTACTCGCTAGCGGATCTACCGAAGCAAGAGACTATCCAGCTTAACGATACGCACCCGACGATTGCGATTCCTGAGCTAATGCGCATCCTGATGGACGAAAAAGGTCTAACTTGGGAAGCAGCTTGGGAAATCAGCTCTCAAACATTCGCGTACACAAACCACACGCTACTTCCAGAAGCACTAGAGACATGGCCAGAGTCGCTAATTCAGCACCTACTACCACGTCACATGGAGATCATTTACGAGATCAACCACCGCTTCCTACAAGACGTACGTGCAATGTGGCCGGGTGATGTTGCGAAACAACAGAAGCTTTCTATCATCGAAGAAGGTTTCCACCGCATGGTTCGCATGGCAAACCTATGTGTAATTGGCTCTTACGCAGTAAACGGTGTAGCGGCACTTCACTCTGAATTGGTTAAGAAAGACCTATTCCCAGAGTTCCACGAAATGTACCCAACACGTTTACACAACGTAACGAACGGTATTACGCCACGTCGTTGGTTGAAGTTCTGTAACCCAGGTCTTTCTAAGCTAATCACAGAGAAAGTCGGCCCAGAATGGCCAGCGAAACTAGAGCAACTAGAAGGCATTGCTAAGTACGCCACTGACGAGAAATTCCAGAAAGAATTCATGGCAGTGAAGAAAGAGAACAAAGAACGCCTAGCTAACTGGGTGAAAGAGAACATGGGTATCGAACTCGATACTAATGCGATCTTCGATGTTCAAATCAAGCGTCTGCACGAGTACAAGCGCCAGCACTTAGACCTTCTACACGTACTGTCTCTGTACCATCGCATTATTAACGAACCAGGCTTCGAATGTGTGCCTCGCGTTGTGTTCTTCGCAGCGAAAGCGGCACCGGGTTACCACCTAGCGAAAGAAATCATTTTCGCTATTAACAAGATTGCTGAGAAAGTGAACAACGACCCTCGCATCGGCAACAAGCTGAAAGTGGTCTTCATTCCTGATTACCGCGTGAGTATGGCTGAAATTATTATTCCTGCGGCGGACGTATCACAACAAATTTCACTTGCGGGTAAAGAAGCATCAGGTACTGGTAACATGAAGATGGCGCTTAACGGTGCCCTAACGATCGGTACGATGGATGGTGCTAACGTTGAGATTCGTGAAGAAGTAGGCGATGAGAACATCTACATCTTCGGTCTAGACGTTGAAGGTGTGAAAGCGCTGAAAGCTCAAGGTTACAACCCATTTGATTACTACAATGCGGATCACCTACTCAAAGCGTCTATGGACCTACTACTGGGTGAAGAATTCACTCCAGGTCAACCAGGCTTACTGCGTGCAACGTACGACAGCCTACTAGATGGTGGTGACCCGTACTTATGTCTTGCGGACTTCGCATCTTACGTGAAAGCGCACGAAGACATGAGCGAACAATACAAAGACCAAGCTGGCTGGGCGAAGAAAGCCATTCTTAATACCGCCCTTGTCGGCAAGTTCACCTCAGATCGCTCAATTCGCGACTATGTGAACAACATCTGGAAACTAAAAGCGGTTCACCGTTAATAGAACAGAGTTAAGACCAAGGTAGCCAAGCGCTACCTTTGGTCATTTTCCAAAAGAAGTTATTGATAACAATAAAACCCTACATGGAAGGTGTTGGTATTACCTTCGGAGAAAGCGATGAAAGAACAAACAGCATTAAAGAAAGTCGCGGAAATGGCGAGATTGGCTGATAGCTATGTCAGTGCTTGGGGAGATGAGGCAAAAGTGTCTGAGGAGACGCTACGCCGCTTGCTCGCTTCGCTTGGCTACGATACTAGCAGCGATGAAAAACTATTGGCTTCTGCTGAAAAGAAACATAAAAAAGACGTACTAGCCCCTGTTCTTGTTTTACGCGACGGCGAACCAGTCGAAGTGGAACTAAACCTAGGTACGAGTGCTCGTGAGAGTGAATTCAGCTGGCGTTTAGAAACAGAACAAGGAGAGGTACTTGAAGGCTATCTTCAGTCCCAAATTGTTCGTGATGAGCGTGCTGAGGGTGGCCCTCTAGTGTTTGCATTGCCAAAGAACTTGGCTTGGGGTTATCACAAATTGATTGTCAGCCGTAAGCGTCGTAAAACGCCTTACGAGATGTCATTGATCATCACGCCGAAAGCGTGTTTCAAACAAGACGATCTAAACCAACATAAAAAGCTATGGGGTCCTAGTATCCAGCTTTACACATTGCGTACTCAGCACAACTGGGGTATCGGTGATTTTGGTGACCTAAAACAGTTGGTGAGCGATATCGCTTCTCGTGGCGGTGACTTCATTGGTTTGAACCCGATTCACTCACTGTTCCCAGCGAACCCAGAAGGCGCGAGCCCATACAGCCCGTCTTCTCGTCGTTGGTTGAATATCATGTACATCGACGTAAGTTCTGTACCTGAATTCGCACTGAGTGCTGAAGCTCAGCAACGTGTTGGCAGTGCAGAGTTTCAACAGCGTCTACAAAAAGCACGTGATTCTCATTGGGTGAACTACACAGAAGTTTCGCAACTGAAAATGAGCGTTCTTCCGCTGCTGTTTAGTGAGTTTAAAGCTCGCCATTTAGACAAAAACACCGACCGCGCTCGTGCATTCTTGGATTTTGTAGAAAAAGGCGGCGATAGCTTGTTACACCAAGCTGCATTCGATGCGCTTCATGCGGATTTACACGCAGAAGATTTAAACATGTGGGGTTGGCCTGTATTCCCTGAGAAATACCGCACATTCGACGCAGCCGGCACTCAGAAATACATCAAAGACAATCAAGACCGCGTTCACTTGTACATGTACCTACAGTGGATCGCAGACGATCAAATCAAAGAAGCGCAGTCACTGGCAGAAGAAAAAGGCATGGCTGTGGGCTTGTACCGTGACCTTGCTGTCGGTGTTGCCGACTCAGGTAGTGAAACTTGGGCCGACGACGGTAACTTAGTGTTAGACGCCAGCATCGGTGCGCCGCCGGATGTACTTGGTCCTCTGGGTCAAAACTGGGGTCTGCCTCCGCTTAACCCTCAAGTTTTAGAAGCGACTGGCTACGACGCGTACATCAAGTTGCTACGTGCCAACATGAAGCACTGTGGTGCATTGCGTATCGACCACGTACTTGGCCTACTTCGCCTTTGGTGGATTCCAAAAGGCGAGAAAGCGACAGAAGGCGCTTACTTGTACTACCCAGTGGAAGATATGCTCGCAATCCTAGCGCTTGAGTCGCACCGTCATCAGTGCTCTGTGATTGGTGAAGACTTAGGTACTGTGCCAGATGAAATCGTCGATATCCTACGCGATGCAGGTGTGCACTCATACAAAGTGTTCTTCTTCGAAACTTCGAAAGAAGACGGTGGGTTCATTTCTCCGAAGCACTACGCAGAGCAATCGATGGCGGCACTGTGTACGCATGACATGCCAACCCTGCGTGGTTTCTGGCACTGCGATGATTTGAAAATGGGTCGTGAGATTGGCCTTTACCCAGATGAAAAACAGTTGGAAGGCTTATTTGCTGATCGCTTGAAGTGCAAGCAAGGTATCTTAGACAGCGTTCGCTGGCACGGCTATTTGCCAGAAGGCATTGGTCATGATGCTCAGTACGTACCGATGGACTCGTACCTAAGCGAAGCGCTGCAACTGCACGTAGCTGCGGGTGACTCTGCACTGCTTAGCGTTCAGCTTGAAGACTGGCTAGAAATGGATCAACCGGTCAACATTCCTGGCACGGTGGATGAGTATCCAAACTGGCGTCGTAAGTTGTCGATGAACCTAGATGAAATCTTCAGCCGTGAAGATGTGAATCGCATTTCCAAACGCCTCACTGAAGTTCGCGCACAGGCGAGCAAATAAGATGCGTAGAGTGACGTAGATGAATGAGCGGATTACCAATTTTGTTAGCTCAGAGGTACGAAAGTTCCGTCTAGGTCACTCATTCCGAAAACACAATCCGTTAGGATGAAGTACCGTTATTATGCCCGCGACAATAGCGGGCATTTTTTGTTTTTGACATCGCTTGATGCATACATGTTTTAAGCGAAGTCTTTTGTGAGTTCACAACGTTGGCTGTGGAGAAACCGATGTTTGATTCAGATTTCTGGTCTTGAAAAGGATATTGGCTCTAGGGAGAAAGATTTGAAAACCACCAAAACCAAGAAAATAAAGAAACAACACGAACGCGCATATGAACTGCTTGCTGAGGCGGCTTACTCAGACCCATTTTCGGCGTTGGGGCCATTCATTGATGATGGCGAAGGATCGCTGCGAGTGTGGATGCCGGGCGCAAACAAGGTTGAACTGCTTGTTAATGGCGAACCTCGCGTGGCACTTGAGCGTGATGGTGACAGCGGTTTTATCTTAAAAGAACAACGCAATTTACACCTGACCCACTACCGTTTGGCGGTCGATTGGAATGGTGTTGAACAAATTATTGATGACCCGTACCAGTACCACAATATTTACCAAGAGTACGAGCATCTGCATACGCCCAAAGACATGTATCACTATATGGGCGCACACTTTGTCACGCTAGAACGTGGCGGTGAAAACATCTCCGGTGTTCGCTTCCTTGTCTACGCACCGCATGCATCGGCTGTTAGCCTTGTGGGTTGCTTCAACCAATGGGACGGTCGTCGTCACCCAATGCAACGTTTAGATTATGGCATTTGGGGTTTGTTCATTCCTGGCTTAGAAGAAGGCGTTCAGTACAAATTTGAGCTCAAAGGGCCAAATGGGGAAGGGCTGCCACACAAACAAGACCCTTGGGGTTTTTACTCTGAGCAGTACCCATCGTTCGCGTCCATTACTTACGATCACAAGCGTTACCAATGGCAAGATGCCAAATGGCAAAATCGCGCAGTGACACAAAAGCGTGATGAAGCGTTATCATTTTATGAGCTGCATGCAGGGTCATGGAAGCGCAACGAGAAAGGCGATTTCCTCAACTACCGCGAACTCGCGGAGCAGTTGGTGCCATACCTTGTGGATATGGGCTACACCCACGTTGAGCTGATGCCTGTGTCTGAGCATCCATTCTACGGTTCATGGGGCTATCAACCCGTTGGCTTGTTTGCGCCAACCAGCCGTTTTGGCTCACCTGATGATTTCAAATTCTTCGTGGATGCGTGTCACCAAGCTGGTATCGGTGTAGTGCTGGATTGGGTTCCGGCGCATTTCCCATCAGATGACCACGGTTTAGCAAACTTTGACGGCACACCGCTGTTCCACGACCCGGACCCACGTCGCGGTTGGCACCAAGATTGGAACTCATACATCTACGATTTTGGCCGTGAACATGTGCGTCGCTTCCTTGTATCGAATGCGCTGTACTGGTTTGAACAATTCCATATTGATGGCATTCGCGTGGACGCAGTCGCGTCGATGCTCTATCTCGATTATTCACGTAGCCACGATCAGTGGGTACCGAACGTCGACGGTGGCAACGAAAACTACGACGCAATCGCAACCTTAAAATGGATGAACGAAGAAGTGTACAAGCACTTCCCGAATGCTATGACGATTGCGGAAGAGTCAACGGCGTTTCCGGGGGTGTCTGCGCCAACCTTTATGGGTGGTTTAGGTTTTGGCTTCAAGTGGAATATGGGGTGGATGCACGACAGTCTTTCATACATCAAAGAAGATCCTGTTCACCGCAAATACCACCACAATACCATCACATTCCCGTTGGTTTATGCGCACAGCGAAAACTACGTCTTGTCTCTCTCTCACGATGAGGTGGTGTACGGCAAAGGCTCTATCCATAACAAGATGCCGGGCGATGAATGGCAGCAAACCGCAAACCTACGTGCATACTACGGTTACATGTATGGTCAACCGGGCAAAAAGCTGAACTTCATGGGCGCGGAAATCGGCCAAACGGCGGAGTGGAACCACGATGATCAGTTGCAATGGTTCTTGCTGGAATATGAGCGTCATCAAGGCGTTCAAAAGCTGATGCGAGATTTGAACCACTTGTACCGAAATGAAGCGGCGATGCACGATCAAGATTGTGTTCCTGCTGGTTTTGAGTGGCGTCTACAAGACGAAGCGGATGCGAGTATCCTAGCGCACGAGCGTATCAGTAAAGAGGGTGAGCGTATTCTCATCATCACCAACTTTACGCCCGTACCACACGAGCGTTTCCGTTTAGGTGTTCCAAATGCAGGTCAATACGAACTACTGCTGAACACGGACGACAGCAAATACGGCGGCAGCGATTTTAAAGTGCAGACCAGTGTGAAAACGGAAAAAGTCGAAAGTGAATCACTGCCTCAATCACTTGAGCTTCGTTTACCACCTCTTTCAACCGTGTTCTACAAGCTGAACAAATAATTCAACCTAATCAAATTCTAAGCCCGTTTTACAATGTAAATCGGGCTTTTTTTGACCTATTTTTTACCTCGAAAACTTGTTGTTCCTGATTGAATCAGGCAAGCTCGCTGGTTTGTTTATCATCAATCGCTAATGCATTGGGGAGCCACACATGTTGAAAAGGCTTAAGTCATTTCTATTTAAAATGGTGTTGATATTACTGATCGCCCCAGTCGTTTTGGTTGGTGTGGTGAAATATGTCGATCCGCCAATATGGGGATGGAAGTTAAGCCGCATTGTTGCGCCACCAAAGAACTATCCAAATAGCAGCCAACACGAATGGGTACCCTTGTCGCGTATTTCAAAAAATATGCAGTTAGCGGTGATTGCGACCGAAGACCAAAAATTCCCTCATCACTATGGATTGGACTTCGAATCGCTATTCGACGTGATTGCCGAAGCAGGTGACAATGGCCCGTCGAGAGGCGCGAGCACGATTACCCAACAAGCCGCGAAAAATGTGTTTTTGTTTCCTTCTCACTCCTACGCTCGCAAGGCTTACGAGCTTTACTTTGCTTTGCTTATGGAGCTGATGTGGAGTAAAGAGCGCATTCTCGAAGTGTATCTAAATGTGATTGAATTTGGTCCCGGTATTTACGGTGCAGAAGCGGCGGCGCAGAATTATTTTGGTGTCAGTGCAAAGCAACTCTCGAAGTGGCAAGCAGCGCGTTTAGCCGTGGTGTTGCCAAACCCATATCGAATCAAAGTCTATCCACAAAGTGATTACACTGCTCGCCGCACAAGATGGGCAATGAATCAAATGAGCAATCTTGGCAGCGTGCAACTTTAAGTTCCTAAATCCATTGTGTTTAAATAGAACTACGCCCCTATATCAATAAAATGTGAAGCGTCACACCCTTTGGGGCGTAGGCAGTTAGAATGATGTGTTCAGTTTCTTATCTAGGCACAATTAGTGTGAATAAAACTAATAAATGTGCATGGTTACCATGTGCTACCAATGGACTGAACGATGAAACTGAACCTGATTACCACTACTTTACTGCTTGCGTCGGCAAGTGCCATCGCCGAGCCTAACATCACCATTTCTACCACGACCAACAGCCGTGACTTCCCATTAAGTGCAGAACAGCCTTTGGTTGTGCCTCTAACCAAAGACGGATACACGCTAAAAATCACGGGCGTTGAAGGTGACTGCGTTGCACCCGATGGTCAGAAAGTGAAGTTCAACAAACCTCTTGCGCTGAACTGCGGTAAGCCAACGGAGCTGCCATTAAAAATCCGCTTTACCGGCGATTACTCTTTTGCTTTTGATGCAGAAGCCAAAACACTGCGTTTTAAGCGTGAACCTAAGAAAGCCGCCAAGAGTGAGTTCAAACGCCCAATTCCACAAGTGCAATGTGAGGTTTACCAAGGCGGCGAAGTGACGATCGCTCTGGGGGATAGCTTTCCTGAAGGCACCAAGTTACGCGATGCTTATTCAGATCAAATGGTTGAAGTGAAAGATCAGCAAGTATCGTTGACGCCAAGTAAAGACTCAGGCGGTTTGGTGCTACTAGAGCCAGTGAAGAAAACCAAAGACGCGGTGCCATTTGATTACCGAAATGCGAACATTTACTTCGTGATGGTTGACCGTTTCAACAATGCCGATACGAGCAATGACAACAGCTATGGACGCAAGAAAGACGGCAAAGAAGAGATCGGTACTTTCCACGGCGGTGACCTTAAAGGCGTGATTGAAAAACTGGATTACATTAAGAGCCTAGGTACAGACGCGATTTGGTTGTCGCCAATCGTTGAGCAAGTGCACGGCTTTGTCGGTGGTGGCGATAGTGGTTCATTTCCGTTTTATGCATACCACGGCTACTGGACGCGCGATTTCACCAAGATTGATGAGAACTTCGGTAACGAAGAAGATTTAAAAACGCTGGTGGAAGAGGCGCACAAACGAGGCCTCAAAGTCTTGATGGATGCGGTTATCAACCATTCTGGTTACTCAACATTGGCGGATCTACAGTTCGACGGTATCGATGTGTTAAAGCCTAATGCCGATCTGCCCAAGAAATGGGGCGACTGGCAACCAAAAGCGGGTGAAAATTGGCATAGCTATCACCAGAATATTGATTATCAGAGTCCTAACTGGTCGAAATGGTGGGGCGGTGACTGGGTAAGAACAGGTCTACCGGGATACCCAGCTCCGGGTAGCAGTGATATCACTATGTCATTGGCGGGTTTGCCTGACTTTATCACCGAATCAGACAAAACCGTGAAGCCAGCGCAATGGTTATTGGATAACCCTGGTACTCGCGTAAAGGCGCGTGACAATTACACCGTCTCGGATTATCTAATTGAGTGGCAAACTGATTGGGTGAAACGCTTTGGCATTGATGGCTATCGCGTCGATACGGTGAAACACGTTGAAGGTGATGTGTGGAAACGCTTGAAAGAAGAGGCATCGAACAGCCTAGAGCAGTGGCGTAAAGAAAATGGCAAATCAGGTCAGCCGTTCTGGATGATGGGCGAAGTCTGGGGACACACCGCGTATCGCAGCCCTTATTTCGATGATGGTTTTGACGCGTTGATCAACTTCGATATGCAGAAGAAGCTAGACAAAGGCGCGGCGTGCTTTAGCCAAATGGCAGACACTTACCAAAGCTATGCGGAAACTATCGCGAACGAGAAAGACTTCAACCCAGTCAGTTACATGTCTTCTCACGATACGGAGTTGTTTTTCTCTCGCTTCAAAGACTACGGCATGCAGCGTAACGCCGCGAATGCACTGCTTCTGAGCCCAGGTGCGGTTCAGGTTTATTATGGTGATGAAGTAGGTCGTAACATTGGTCCTTACGCGGATGATTTCCACCAAGGCACACGTTCAGACATGGTTTGGAAACTATCGGATGAGAAGCAAGCACTGCTCAAACATTGGCAAACCCTTGGTCAGTTCCGTCAAGCACACCCTGCCATTGGCGCAGGTCAGCATCGAGTGATTGAACAGGAAGGTGCGTACGTTTTCTCTCGTTCGCTTGGCAATGACAAAGTCGTCGTGGCGTTTGTAGGACGTGATAAGTAACTAAACGCTCTTTATGTCGATAAATAAAAAGCCCTTCCTTGAGTTATCAAGGAAGGGCTTTGTTGTTTTAGTTCGCCAGTTCTTGGTCGATGACTTTTTCTAGCTCGTCAAACGGCACATAGCCAGGAATAACTTGATCATTAATGATCAACGCAGGCGTGCCGCGTAAACCAAGTTGCGTGAAATACTGATAGTTCTTATCAAGCAGTGCTTTGGTCTCTTTGTCGTCGACAAGCTGCGCTTCTGTCCCCGTTTTTTTCGCGATTTGTTTTAACGAACGTGCATCATGTGCGCCCGGTTTTTTCACCAGTAACTCATGCACTTGTTCGTACTTATCTCGCTGGTTTTGCCAAACATTTAATGCGTAACTTGCCGAGTTGTAGCCGTTTTTCTCGTATTGTTCTTTAAAAGAGACATTGAGGTTAAGCACTTTTATCTGCGGATATTCTTTGCCAACTTTGACCAGTTCTCCTTCTAAACGTTTACAAAAAGGGCAACTGTAGTCCGTTACGTTAATAATGGTTAACTCAGGGTTTTCAGCTCCAAAAGAGGAATGTTTGCCATCACTTAGATAGTGACGAACCTCCTTCAAGGTATCTCCAAATGACTGTTGATACGCAATGTACTCTTGAAGGTTTTGGTGTAATGAATCAAGAATTTGAGGATTCTCTTTTAGTATCTGAGTAACTTCCTCTAGCTTTTGTTCTGCGGTCTTTTCTGATGCGAAAGATACGGCAGGTACGATAGCCATCATTAACGTCAAAAGTGTACGAGTGAATGTCATAATATTTCCTAAAACTTTTAGATTTCGTTGTTTGTTATGTGAAGTGAATAAAATACGTACAAAAGTCAGGCGAGAAGGTCTCTCGCCTTGCTAGGTTTATTCTCTAAACACACAAAGTTTTAGGTGAACCCGACACTTTTCCGGTATCGGTTCTGTGTATTCCAGATAACGAATTGCTGTGGATGCCATCGGCAGCGCCACAATCAAAGCAAACAGAAAAAATGGAATAAGAATATGATCAAACTGGTGTTGGTACGCTTGAACCAGCTTCTCTGAAAGGTCGCAAGATGGTGATAAATTCACGCTTTCATCTTGCTGACTCTGTATTTGGTGAGCCTTAGGGCAGCTTTTCGAGAAGCCGGAGTTTTGGCTTAAACATACCATCACCACCCAAAACACGAGGGCGAGTGTCCACTTGGCTATTTTAGGTTGTGAGCGTAACAATGGGCTGCCTAGTCCTGTTGATTCTGGTTTATGCCGTTTGCATATGACCGGACAATCCTAACCTAAATTTCATTATGGAATGTTACTTTCGAGTTAATCGATATCGCCTCAATGCCAAAGTATGAAGTACGTCATGAATGTTGTAGAAAGCAATATTCGTCAGAATCATTGGTCGGGTTGATGAAGAAGTCCTGAGGTATCGATATAGATTAATATACCTAATTGTTAGCACAAATTTTTATTATCTTTCAAATGTGATTAAAATCATAAAACAAAACTTCATAACTGAGTCGCTAGAATGTTCGGCAGGCGGATTGATTTTGATCATCTCTCTAGCACATTATTCGAGTGAACATATGTGTCCTGTCCCACATGTGTAGGTAATGTTATGAAAAATCCTGTTCAAACCGAGCGCAAGGTTACGCTGGGGTGCTACGTTGCACTGGCGTTTGCGGTCGTCTTCTTTTCTGGTCTCATGCAATCGAATGAATGGTATGGCGTATTTGATTTCACCACGTTGAATGGCTCTTTCGGCAAGGTGGCTTATGGCGTCACCGAAACGGCTGAGGGTGTGCAAGTTGCAACAACGTCGCTTCGTGGTACTGGTGGTAGCGGTGCACGTGACGGTTTCATTTTTGCACTTACTTTGATTCCTACTGTTATGTTCGCACTGGGTATGATCAATGTACTTGAGCACTATGGTGCGCTTGAAGCAGCTCGTAAGCTTCTTACTCCTCTTCTACGTCCTCTAATGGGCATCCCAGGTAACTCTGGTCTGGCTCTGATTGCTTCTCTACAAAGTACCGATGCAGGTGCGGCGATGACTCGTCAGCTTAAAGATGAAGGCCATCTTACCAAACGCGAAACCGATGTGTTCACTATGTTCCAGTTCACCGCTGGTGCCACCATTGTTAACTTTTTTTCCTCAGGTGCGGTGCTGTTTACGCTGACGATGGCGGATGGCTCGCTTGCCGTAACGTCTTCTATTGGTTTGGCGGTTGTGGTGATGTTCTTGTTTAAAATTGTGGGCGCGAACTTATTCCGTATCTACCTAAACATCACAGAAGGTAAAGAAGACAAGCAAGATCAAAACAAATCTGAGAACTTAGAAGAGGAAACGGCGTAATGAGTGACGTAAAAGCAAGTAAGCCGATGGTGACGGATATTTTCGTTGAAGGCGCTAAAAAAGGCTGGGTTATTGCGACAACATCAACCGTGCCTAACGTTCTTATGGCGTTTGTCATCATTAAAGCGTTACAGATTACTGGCGCGTTGGATTTGATGGGCTCGGTATTTTCTCCAGTAATGGCGGTTTTTGGTTTGCCAGGTGAAGCAGCTGCGGTGCTGATTGGTGCTTGGATGTCGATGGGCGGCGCAGTTGGCGTGGTTATCACATTGTTTGACCAAGGCATCTTGAATGGTACGCACATCGCGATTCTTGCACCTGCAATTTACCTAATGGGCTCACAGGTTCAGTACATGGGTCGAATTATGGGACCTATCGGTACTGAAGGTCGTTACATCCCAGTCATGATTGCGATTTCCGTATTGAACGCATTTGGCGCAATGCTAGTCATGAACTTGTTTGTTTAAGGAGCAATCATGCAGTTTTCTCTCAATGAATATCTCGAAGAACTTCGTCCTCTCATTAATGTCGATTGTGGTACGTACACCACTGATGGCATTGAGTTCATCGCTTCTCAATTTGAAGAGAAGTACCAAGCGATGTCAGGTTGGAGCGTAAAACGCATCGACTGTGGCAGAGCGGGTATCGGTCTTGAAGTTCGAAACAAGCCTGAAGCTGAGCAAGTTGACGTGATGCTGATTGGTCACATGGATACAGTGTTCCCTGTCGGTACCGCTGGATTACGTCCTATGTCTCAAGACCCTGAAAAAGCGTACGGTCCGGGTGTCTCGGACATGAAATCTGGCTTGCTGAATATTGTGTACGCGATGCGTAACCTCGACCAAGCGGTGTTGGATAAACTGTCGATTTGTATCTGCATGAACCCAGACGAAGAAACCGGATCGTTAGATTCGGTCGACTGGATTCAATCTGTTGCAAAAAATGCGAAGAACGTATTGGTGGCAGAAGCAGCACGTGCAGACGGCGGTTTAGTCAAAGCGCGAAAAGGCATGGCGCGTTACAAAATCACGTTTAACGGCGTGGCGGCCCACGCTGGCAACGAGCCAGAAAATGGCCGCAGTGCAATTACCGAGATGGCGAACTGGATTCTCGCAATCAATGCCATGACGAACTTCGAATCTGGCACCACATTAAACGTGGGTATTGTGTCTGGCGGTAACGGCGCAAACATCGTCCCTGAACATGCAGAAGCGATTGTGGATGTGCGTTTCTGGAATAATGAAGAATACGATGATGTCGATAGCAAGCTAAACGGCATGCTGGAAACACCATTCGTTGATGGCGTTAGCATCGAGTTGGTTCGTGAAGCTTACAAACCTTCTATGGTGCCAAGTCAGCAAACAGAGCGCTTAATGGCATTGGTGGAAGAAGCGGCAAATGAGTTGTCTATCGACATCAATTGGAAAGAAGTGGGTGGCGGCTCTGATGCAAACAATACGGCAATTCTTGGCGTTCCAACTTTGGATGGTCTAGGACCTATCGGTGCAGGTTTCCACAGTGACCAAGAGTACTTGTTGCTTGAGTCTATCGAACCACGTATCAAAATGCTGATGCGTGTACTGGAGAAGATAGCTCAGTAGCGAACTCGACAACTTAGTTCCCAACATCACGATCCCCAGACTTCGGTTTGGGGATTTTTCTATCTGTGTTTTTGTTTCACTTTACTATCATTTCTTGTTATTAATCTTGCGTTCAGGTTCGATTTATTAATATGTTGGCCACAGTCATAAATTTCGGAGGCAACGATGAGCACAACAATGTCTGTAAAATCGGCGCCGAAAGACGCCAAAGATCAAACGATGCAAGCGCCAGATGAGAAAACATTCTGGCGCAAAATGAAAGGGTCGGTTAAGAAAGCGGGTGAAGAAATTGCCGTTATGGGTATCAAATCATGGCTCGCGATGACAGATTCCAACACCGCCGTTCGCCATAAGGCGATTTTAGGTGGCGCGTTGGCTTACTTTGTATTACCAACTGATATGGTGCCAGATGTGTTAGCAGGCGTCGGCTTTACCGATGACATGGCAGCGCTTACCTTAGCCGCTAACTCAGTCGGCAATGCCATTACTGAAGAACACGAAGAACGAGCCAGAGAAAAATTGAATTCGATGGCGGATTAGAAAGAGCGTTTCTAGACGCGGAGAAAACAAAAGCCCCGATGTTTCCATCGGGGCTTTCTTTTAGACAGGACTATATAATTTCAGAATGGTAATCGTAGAACGATTTAGGCGTCAGCACGTTTCAGGTGCACTTCTTCTTCGGCTACGCCTGCCATTGGATCGTTGAAGCGAGCTTCATCCAATGCGCCTTCTGATTTTGCGACAATGACGGTAACTGCACTGTCACCAGTAATGTTTACCGCAGTACGAATCATATCAAGTAGACGGTCAACGCCCATGATGAGCGCGATACCTTCAAGCGGCAGACCAACTTGGTTCAATACCATGGCTAGCATTACAAGGCCAACACCAGGGACACCCGCAGTACCGATAGATGCCAATGTTGCTGTCATGATTACCATTAGGTAATCGCCCATAGTTAAATCAATATTGAAGGCTTGAGCAATAAAGGCGGTTGCTACACCTTGCATGATCGCCGTACCGTCCATGTTCACGGTTGCACCAAGTGGTACTGTGAACGATGATACGCGGTTCTCAACCCCCATACGGTGCTTAGCCGTTTCCATTGTCACTGGAATCGTCGCGTTTGATGATGCGGTCGAGAAAGCAAACATGATCGCGTCTTCCATCTTACGTAGGAACGTAATTGGATTTAGACCAGTGAAACCTTTTAACATTAAGCTGTAAGTGACTAGGCCGTGTAGGACAAGCGTACCCGCCAGTACTAAGAAGTACTCTGCCAGATTGACGATCGCGCCCAGACCAAGGCCTGTAAATAGCTTCGCCATTAAGAAGAACACACCATAAGGCGCCAAGTTCATCAAAATCGCAACCAGTTTCATGATCACTTCATTCAGATCAGAGAAGAACGCTGCAATACGTTCACCAGGTTTGCCTGCTGCGCTGATCGCGATACCAAATAGCACCGCAAACACAATAACTTGCAGGGTTTTACCTTCAGCCATCGCACTGATAGGGTTGGTTGGGAACATATCGATGATCACCTGACCCAAAGATGGTGCTTCTGCTGATTTGAATGAACTTGCTGCGGTTAGGTCAGCGCCAGCACCTGGCTGGAACAGAGTACCCATAGTTAGAGCAAGCGTAATCGCGATAGCCGTTGTCGTAACGTAGAAAGCGAGGGTTTTACCACCCATGCGACCCAGTGTAGAAAGGTCTTTGAGGGAGCTAGTACCACAAACTAGTGAAACAAACACTAGAGGGACTACGAGCATTTTTAAGCTGGCGACGAAGATCTGTCCACCAACTTCAAATAATCCATTAACAATGTATGCGTCGACAAATCCGTTGCCGGCAAAAAGTGTGCGAATTGCAAATCCTGTCAAGATACCCGCTACCATACCCAAAATTACGCGGCTGGTTAGCGACATCGGTTTCTTGGTATTCATGAGAACACTCCTTATAGTTATGCACCTTGAGTTCACTTCAAAGCGGCGAGCAGAGTAGCAGTGGAGTGAGAAAATACGAAAGAATAATCCTCTAAATGGTTAATAGATGTGAACTTTATCACTAATAAAAATAGAGTTTTAACCAAATCTTAACTATTTGACTGGTCGAAAAGTTTGTATTTTAACACTTTTATCGAACATACAACCGGTAAGAAAGAGTATTTACATTTGTTTTTGGTAGTAAATGGAGTGCATATTATCTCTAAGGAATGTTGCTCTTGCATAACTATCTAGATTTTATTCAGACTAGAAGCCGTCTCTTTTTGATTGTTTTTGTATTGGGCAGAACACTAGGGGCTAACGAGCCGTCTATGCCCCTGCTTATGTTATTTATCCGCTGAATCAATGAAGGTTGGTCAATGTAGATAATTGGAGGTGATCCCAACTCCAATAATTCTGATTGGTATTGCTAATACCCCCAACCCAATAGCATTGCTTCGCTAGCATGAAGCCTTCCAAACAATGCTGACCAGCCTCAGTGATATGGACGCTCTGTTCCCACCAGTCCCTTTCACGTGACTCAATCGTGATTAAAGGCGTTTGACATTGTGCTAGAGGGAGGAGTAAGGCGTAAAACATCACATCGCCCAGGTAAGGTAGAGGTTCACGTTGTTGATATTGCTCAAACCAATCTTTGATGAGAATTGAACGATTTTGAGAACTTAGGACCTCTAATGCAATCTGCTGAGTCAAGCTTAATCCTGTTTGTGAATGAGGTAACTCTTGCATATGGCGTATTAGCACGTTGAGCATATTGGGTAAGCAATCTAGATCATGCTGCTCGATCAAATTAACCATAGAGATGGGTGTCGGTGATGTGACAGCGTGCCAGGAATGTTTAGCCTGACTGAATAATTTGGCTGTCACGGGTTTACGGTATTGCCAACAAGCGCGAATAGCCTCTTTAGGCAACTGCCCCAAACCGATGAATCGCTCAGTGCCAGGGAACTGGTTCAACTCAATGATCTCTATCACCTTGTTTTCTACATTCTCTAACAAGGTTAGGGCACGAAGCAGCATTAATTGGTCATAGCTGTCATGTTCGACCCAAAAGACGATTCGTTCAAATGTATCACTGAGCAGCGTATCAATATTAGCTTGCTCAAATTTGACAATATCTTGCACTGAATCTTCACGCTTCATCACGGGCAGCAGAGTCTCTACGACATATTGGGCACGAATGGCAAGGAAGTTTTGTGGTGTTGCTGGGATTGGACCCATACAAAGCGGATCTATCAGGGCTAAAAATGTCCCCTCGAATCCGCTGTCTTTAAGCCGTTGCTGAATATCATGCCCACAGCGGACATGGAGCGTTTTTAGTTCGCTATCAAGAGGAGGGAAGTGTTTTTTGATGGCGTCTTTGTGAGCTTCTAACTCTTCGACATGCGCTTTTAATTTACTCCAACTTGGTAAACCTAATTCTCTGGCTAGCGAATGTTGAACGTCAGCTAATTGAATTGTATTGGGAGCTAATGATTCTGGTTTGGAGTGAAATCGCTTAACTCGATCCAACATCTCATCATCGTGTTGACGTATAGCTTTGAGCCTTTTTTTAGCAACGGATTTTTGTTGGTTAATGTTGATTAAGAAGCTATTTGTAGAGTTCATTTTTCACCTTTCTTATCTCTTCCACACTCGCCTAAATAGAAGCTAAAAAGAAGGTAAAAACAGATTGTGCCTGCTATACAGAGCAGGGTAAAAGAGTTGCCGTGAACCAAGTTCTTTCCGCGAGTGTTGGGGGCTTTAGGCGTGAGCAGACTGATAGTAGGGTTTCACAATCCATCATGCAACTATTCATTAGAGAACCGCATCACAAAATATCAGCCCCATTAAAGAAGTGCTGAATAGTTTGACAGCCAATGCCTATGTAGATGTTAAAGACCATCCGTTTTCTAGTAGATATGCATTACAGGATCCAGTAATAAAAAAGCCCTGCTAGGTCTAGCAGGGCTTTGTAATACATGTAGATATTAATTACTCGCTCTTGTAAGCGTAGTTATAGTAACCGTAACCATATCCGTATGAGTTTGACGCTTTCTTCTCTACGGCGTTTAGAATTACGCCTTTTACTTCCACGCCGGATTGTTCAAAGCGACCTTGTGCGACTTCAATTTCCTTCAAAGTCGTTTGATCAAAACGAGCTACCATCAGTGTTGTTCCTGCGATTGCACCAACAATGCTTGGGTCGGTAACCGCGAGTACAGGCGGCGTATCGATGATCACAAGATCGTACTGCGCCGACATTTCGTCAACAAAGCTCTTAAAGCGAGGATGCATCAAAAGCTCTGACGGGTTTGGTGGTACTTGGCCACGAGTAACCACATCTAGATTGTCGATGGATGTTGATTTAATGATATTGCTATGGGATGTCTTGCCGCTCAAATAATCAGAAAGACCGTTATCCCAACGTAAACCAAAACATTGCTGCAAATAACCTTTACGCATATCCGCATCGATAAGCAGTACTTTCTGACCTGTTTTCGCAGCGACGGCTGCAAAGTTTGTCGATACGAACGTTTTACCGATAGATGGTGCTGGACCTGAAATCATAAGAACATTGTTCTTCGCTTCCATCATCGCAAAGTGCAGGCTAGTACGAAGACTACGCAGGGCCTCGATGGAAAGATCGGCCGGGTTAGCTTCAGCAAGAAGGACTAGCTCATCGTTGCTGCCTTTGTTTCGCTTAAGCTTGTTTGCAAATTCCAGTTGTTGAATAGATTTTGGAACGCTAGCGTAAACAGGCATACCAATCTGCTCAATTTGATCTGGTGTTTCTACACCACGGTGGAATGCCGCACGAATTAATACGAAAGCCACGCCTGCCATGCCGCCAAGCAGTGTTGCTAGCACAACGATAAGCGCTTTTTTCGGCTTTATTGGCTTAGAGAACGACTGAGCGTTATCTAAGATTCGAACGTTGCCAACGGTTCCTGCTTTAATGATGTTGAGCTCTTGAACCTTGTTCAATAGCTGGATGTAGATTTGTTGGTTTACTTCTACATCGCGCGTCATGCGTAGAACTTCACGCTGTGTTTTCGGTAACTTTTGAACTTGTTTATTAAGACGCTCTTTCTCTTTGAGTAGCGTCTCACGTTTATCAAGCAGAGACTTATAAGCCGGGTGATCTTGTGTAAAGCGCTGGCTGATTTCACTCTCTTTGAATGTCAGCTCATTTAACTGCGCTTCTAATTCAACCATCACTTTAAGCGTTGATTGAGCTTCAAGGCCTAAGTCGATAGATTCATTTTCTTGACGGAATCGATTTAAAACGTCTTCAGAAGCGGTCAGTTTTGTTTTGATGTCTGGAAGGTGGCCTTTCAAGAACTCGAGACTTTGCTCTGCCTCTGCTGAGTTTCTTTGAACGTTTTGCAAGAAGTAGTTCTGGCTAATGTCGTTCAAGATAGCTTGAATCTTAGCGCGATCTTCACCAGAGAAGCTTAAAGAAATAATCCCGGTTTGCTTACCACGTTCGCTGATCGATAAGTTTTCTTGAAGTTTATTAATTGCATCTAATTTGCTGACTTTACTCACGGTAAACGATGCGCCGTCTTGCGCTATCATTTCTGTAGCTAAGAATTGATAGCCGTTCTTTTCAATGAGCTCGCCAACCTTACCTTCTAAAATGACGTTATTGTCATCTTCTATAAGTCTGAACGTCTGTTTTTCAGAATCAATAACTTCGAGAGTTAGAGGAGTTCCAACTGCGTAAGAAGGGGTATTAAATCGTGAAACGCTCAGACTGATTTGTTCGCCTTGCAGTCGAGCTAAGCCCTTACCGATGATAGGCATGTAATTCGGAGAGACGACCGTGGTTAAGTTGAACTTATCAACTGTACCACCCAAAATCATACGAGATTTAATGATCTCAATTTCTGTTGTCGCTGATGACTCTGCTGAAAACAGCTCTCCCATATCACCAACCATCGCTGAAATACCACCGGAGCTCTTACTTTCAATTTGGATAAGAGCGTCAGCTTTGTAGATAGGTGTTGATAGAATGGCAACGCCGACGCCTATAATTGAAAATAGGACTACGGTACATAGAATGAGCCATTTGGCATCAAGAATGATCCCAAATAACTTTCCCAAATCGATCTCATCGTCGGCTTGACGTGATTGCTTAATAGTTTGTGTTGTCATTACTTTAACTTCTTAAATACCTTGCCATTGGCGTTTATTTATTTAGCCTTGCGGCTTATAGTTTTTGAGACCACGCTTTTGCTGCTTTTTCTATAAGCGTATAAGCATGTTCGAAGGCTTCTCTACTTTGTCTGTATGGATCAGGAATGTTTTTTTCACTTATCCATTGTCCAAACAGCATCGTTTTGCCTCGTGCCTCAGGAGCGACTTTGGTTAAGGCTTCTAAATGACCTTTTTCCATAACCAATATCAGATCGTATTGAGCGCAAAGCTCAGGTGTTAATTGTCGTGCTTCGTGTCCATCTAAGCTTACGCCATGTTCATTCGCGATGGTGGTTGCCATATCATCAGCAGCTTTTCCTGTTAAATGACTTTTATCCACCGCGATTCCCGCTGACGCGACATGTTTGTTTGGTAGTAAAGACTGCAAAAGCCGCTCTCCTGTTGGAGAGCGGCAAATATTACCTACACAGACGACAAGAATATTAGAAAACAAATGCTTACCCTATTTTAAATTGTATGCCTATGATCCCAACTGAATTGCTTGCTTCTTTATATTGCACAATTGAGCTACGTAACTATTGAATGCATGCCGCAAGAGATAACTTTCTTGCGGCACGTCGTTTTTACGGCCAAGTGCGTACTCGTAGTACACCTTCGGTTAATTCGTTAAAGCCGGAAATGGTTGGAACAAGTTGAGCAATAACGCGGTTCCAACGGCTAACAGGCGCGGCTGTTACATAGACTATGTCGTATGGGTTGAGATCAAACTCTGTTCCAATCACCAAAGCAGAAGCATCAGAAACATCCAACTGATAAATGTCCGCCATTTTAGCTTCTTCTTTTGAACGTCTGATGACGAAGACGCCAGTAGCATCGGCGGAGATTTCATTAATACCACCAACGCTACTTAGAGCTTCAGTAAGGCTCATACCGCTGCGATCAATTTTGAGTAGCTTCGGATCGTTAACTTCGCCCATAACAAATACTTTTTGCGCATCGTTACGGGGAATATGAACAATATCACCTGGCTTTAGAAGACGGTTTTGAGTTAAGTCGCCTTGTTGCATCAGAGCGTATAAAGAGACATTTTCAACCACACCGTTTCGCGTCAGTGTTGCATTACGCCAATCGGCTTCGGCTGCCAGTCCGCCTGCTCTATTTACGGCATCAAGAAGTGTAAGAGGAATGTTTGTGATTGGTTGTTGCCCAGGCTTGTTCACTTCGCCAGTCACATAAGTCTTTTTAGAACGAAAAGCTGCAACGCTTACATCGACTTGCGGGCTCTCAATGTATTTTGCAAGACGGTTGGCAATGTCTGCACGAATTTGGCGAACGTTTTTACCTTCAACGTGTACAACGCCAATGTAAGGGTAGAAGATCGTGCCATCTGAGTGCACCCAGTTACCTGCTTCGGCTGAACTACGATATGAGCCAGCTGGGATCGTGAGCTCTGGGTGGTCCCAAATAGTAATATTTAAGATATCGCCAGGTCCTACTTCGTATTCATACTTGGCGATTTCAATATCTAACTCTGGATTTGGCTTTGAAAAAGGATCTATTGAATTTAAAGAGGTCACTCGCTCCAAAGTTAAAGGATAAACCGTAACCTGCGATTCTATATCACTCGATTCAGTGCTCATTACTGTTTTGTCACTGACCGAAAGGTGGCTACCAGGCAGAGTACACCCTGTAAGAAGGATAGGAAGTACTGATATCCCCAAAAATTTATTAAATGTGTTCATTGGTTTATAACTACCGAAAGAAAGTTTGCCGACTGAAATTGGTTCATTCTAATTGAACTGCATTTCATCAATGTTGACGATTTACTGCAGTTTTAAGCCTTTAGAAAGCGAGTCCATTCAGAATTATTTGTGTAATAAACACTCCAAATGGCTGCTAGCGACTTAGAGCTCTTAGTTTCATTAATGAAGGTGTAAAAATCTGACCCACAAAAAATAGTCAACTATTATCCATCTGGTTGCAATAAAGGCAACAAGATACTTAAAAAAATACTGACGAATACATGACAAAATTGTGTCTATTTAACGTTATTGAGATGAATGCATGATTTTGCACAAGTAAACAGGCGGGAATGTGAAAAAACTCATGCCAAAGTTGTATGTATACTATTTACACCATATGCAACTGCCGTTATGCTTCCTGTTGCGGTCGGATATAACAACAAATATTGGAGCTAATTTTGAAAATCAAACTTTTAACGGCAAGTGTGGCAGCAGTCCTACTAGCAGGTTGTGGTAGTGACAGCGACCCTGAGGTAAAAAGATACTCAGTTCAGGCTTATGACCCAGCTGTTATCGGCATGAAGGTTCAAGCTGTATGTGGTGGTGAAACATACGACGCGATTGAAAATACAACAAACTATGAAGGTATGGTTGGTGAAGCGCGTTTTGAAAATATCAATGTCGTAAATGCGCCAGGTGACTGTGCTTTCGTATTGACGCATACTGATGAGAGTAAAGACGCATCAAATGGCAAACCTATTACATCTGACTACAAAATCCCTCAAGGCTTAGCGCAGGCGGATTCATTAGTAACAGGCTCTCCATTTACGACTTTGGTTTCTAACTCTTTGAAAGAAGGTGAGATTTACTCTTCTGATATCGCCGAAAAAGTATTCGAGAACTTAGGTATTGATATCAATGCAAGTGGTAAAACGGTTGATGAAATCCTTCGTGATACAGAGTCAGTAGTTGAAGATCTTCAAAGTGAAGGCGGTAATAGTGCACTTGCTACGAAGTTAGTTGCTACAGCGAACGTTGTATCGGATATCATTAAAGCAAACCCAACAGCTGCACCTGAAGCTGTAGCAGTTGCTGCAAAATCGATTACCGAAGAAGTGATTGCGAAAAACCCACATTACCCTAAAGCTAGTGCGGGTTCTGATGACGTGATTTACGTAGAGATTTCTGAAGAAGATACAAAGAACGTTGTTGAGCAGGTTGAAAAAGATATCGCTGAAGGTAAACCTGTAGATCAAATTAAACCAACTGTTCCTACCATTCCTGAAGCGAAACCTGGTAAGCCAATTAAACCAGAACCACAACCAGGCGATGGTACTGGCGCGACAGGCGGTAACTAAGCGAGTTTTTGCTGATAAATTCTAAAGGCCTCTTCAGAGGCCTTTTTTGATCCTATCGTACTGTGGTCATCACCTTTTAGTGAGCCCTTTACTGTTTAAGTAAGGCAGGATGTGTGGACGTGATTCGCCAGCTAGTTTACTGGTGACTTCTTGTGACCAAGTGCTTTGTTTTTGATTGCTCGAACGGTTTGCATAGTAGTTTTGCATGGTTTGGTCATAAGCCTGAATATCATCCAAATTTAGGTCTTGATATTGATTCTCGTGCACCACGACATGAGCAGGTAGACGTGGCTTAACTTCAGGGGCTTGATCTGGATGACCAAGACACATACCAAATAAAATGGCGGTATTTTTAGGTAAGCCTAATAACTCGTCGACTTTTTGAGCATTGTTTCGTAAGCCACCAATATACACGCCTCCTAGTCCCATAGACTCTGCCGCAAGTAAGCAGTTTTGTGCCATGATGCCAGAATCAACAGCACCGATAAGTGTTAACTCGGTGAAATCAGCTTGAACATCAGGATTGATAGTGGCGTGGCGCTGGTAATCAATGCAAAACACCAAAAACTCAGCAGCGCTTTCAACGTACCCTTGATTCCCCGCATATTGTGCCAATAGCGTACGCTTTTCTTTATCAGTCACGCGGATAATTGAGACGACTTGCAACATACTTGATGAAGACGCCGCAAGGCCAGCTTGTAGAATCGTTTCTAATCGTTCGCTTTCAATAGGTTGCGAGGTGAACTTTCGAATTGAGCGGTGATTGAGAATTGTTTGTATCGTACTGTTCATGGTGACTTAACATCCCCTGTTACATGTAAAGGCTGAAGCCTCACCTTAGCGATATTTGATGAGTCGGTAAACTATCTCAAAAGAAAAACAATGCTTAGCGCATAAGTGTGAAGATGAATAGAGAATACATCACTCGTTCTGCTTGAGAGCGTATATACTGTTTTTAGAATCAACAATTTAACTGCAGTGGAAAATATGAAAGAACTCATCGTTCATACAGTCACGGTGTTTATGGGCTTCTTTGCGATCATGAACCCCATCGCCAATATTCCTATCTTTTTGAGTTTAACGGCTGATGAGGACAGGGAAACCGTACGTTCCATGGCGCTTCGTTCGGTTTTTATTGCATTTGTCATCATTGCGATATTTTCGATCGCCGGTAAATTAATTTTTGATTTGTTTGGTATCACGCTGTACGCCTTGCGAATAACGGGCGGTATCTTGGTGTTTTTGATCGGTTTTAATATGCTTCAAGGTGATTCGACGCATCAGAAAACTAAAGAGAAAGCGTATTCTCCAGCGCAGCAGCAGGCGGCGTTGAGCATTGCCGTTTCTCCACTTGCAATGCCGATATTAGCAGGGCCTGGAACGATTGCTACCGCGATGAACTTTGCTACGGCGGGTGGTTTTGATCAAACCATTATTACCATCGTTTCTTTTGCTGTGTTGTGTGTTATTACCTATATACTGTTTTTATTTGGAGACAAATTGGTCAAAGCAGTTGGACCGAGTGCTCTGAACGTCGTGACGAAAATGATGGGCTTAATCCTAGCGGTTATCGGTACTCAAATGTTTATTGATGGCGCGGGCGAAGCCTATAAAACTGTTTTCTCATAGGCGTCTCCATCTCGTCTAAATCCACACCTACATTTCTAGCTGGTGTGGATTTTTTGAACTTTAGTTTTCACTTTCTAAGAAAGAAATAAATAGACTTCACCTATTTCAATAATAAGAATATTCAATTGTTTTGATTGCACGAATTTCATTACTCTTTTGGAAAGAATAATGGGGGAAATATGGCAACAAAAGCAATTGTAGTGGAAGGTGGCGCGATGCGAGGTGTCTTCGCAAGCGGAGTGCTAGATGCGTTTTTAGAGCAGAGTTATAAACCGTTTGATTTTGCCATTGGTGTATCTGCTGGCGCATCAAACTTGATTGGTTATTTGACCGACTATCCGCATCGCAGCATTAATGTCATTACTAAGCTGGCAACGAGTAAACGCTTTTTTGATCCGACTCGATTCGTTAAAGGTGGGGATCTCATTGATGTGAAGTGGCTGTTTGAAGAGTCTAATCGTTTGTATCCCGTCGATGAAAATAAACTGTTTAATGGCATTCCTTTTCTGGCAGCGACGACGAATGTAGATACAGGACAGGCAGATTATTATCGCGTGACGCGTGATAATTTTCACCATGCGATTGAAGCGACAACAGCGTTACCCATTGCATACAAGCATACCCCTTGCTTTTCTGGAGGCTGCTATACCGATGGCGGGGTTGCAGATTCTATCCCGGTGCGTGAGGCTTATCGTCGCGGGGCTCGAGACATAACCGTTGTGCTTTCTCACCCGCTAAATTATGCCAAGAAGCCAGTAAAAACCACATGGCTGATGAAGAAGTTATTTGCCGAACATCCTAAAATGGCGGACGCGATGTTAAGACGTGCAGATAACTACAATCAATCGTTGGAATTTATTCGTAATCCTCCACCGGGAACGCATGTCAGAGTGATTGCACCACCAGATAATTTTCCTGTTCAGCGCTTATCAATGCGACAAACCGTGCTATTGGAAGGTTATGAAATGGGGCTGATTGAAGGGCGGGCGCATTTGGCCAATTTGTCAGGTGTTCATGGTTTAGATCGGGAAAACTGCCATTTTTGCGTTTGATAATGAAAGAGCCTCATAGCGAGGCTCTTTTTACTTAACGTTCAAAGGGCGATTTAGTTGACTTTATCCCAAGCCATTTCCCAGTGTGAACCAGTTCCTGGTTCGTATTGGTTTGCGCTTTCTTTCCACTGTACACAGTAACCAGAGTATGGGAAAGGTTTACATTGGTAAATGGCACCGTCGCTTGCAAGCACTTTTGTGCCCGCTGTGTAGCTAGATAGCCCTTCAGGGAAGACAAAATCGTACTCGCCAGATGGTGGTGGCGTTACTGACTCTTCTTTTAAGTGAAAGTCGAGCGTTTGCTGATCCACCAAGTTGCCATCTTTGTCTTTAATACGAGTCACGAGCATATGGTGACCAGGCTCTGATTTGGTTAAAGCGAGCGATACAGCCTCCACCGAGCCGTCTTTCATTTCGTCTGCCCAGCTTGTAAGTGGCTCACGGTGGTGATTGTACACGGTGAGTTCTGCGTTTAAATCGCCTTCAGCAGTTAGTGTCAGCTCCAACGTTGTCGGTGTTGACTCAATGATATACTCGTCTGCTAAGCCATCTACTGTGAGTGAGTACTCTGGAGCGGGAGTTTCTATCTTGTAGCCGATTTCTACACGCTCAAGGCCGCTATTAGCTTGCAGGTACACCGGGTTAGTACCATAAACAGGAGTGAATTTATCCTCGGCATACTGTCCAGCTTGCAGTTTAGTTTGCTCTTGGTTGATCTTCGTTGCTAGAGCGTAAGACCAATTTTTCGCTTTGCCCATGACTGCATCGGTAATTTCTAGCTCGGTTCGATAAGCTATGTTTTCACCCGCCTGATCAAATACGCGCGTATAAACCGAATCTCCAACATTTAAATCCATCGTCGGAATAATTTGACCGCCTTGCGTCCAATCTGGAATGACTGGACTGTCGCCATCAAATTTCACATCGATAACGTTATAAAATGAAGCCGCTGTGTCGCCAACATCCCATACCGCCAGAATGACGTGATACCCCTTGCGCGTAGGCACATTACATTGATGGCTCACCTGTTTTGGAGGTTGAACCATATTGCCGTCGACTACACAGAAAGGAGTCAGATCAAACGAGTCGCGTGATAGTGAGGAATTTGGGTTCCAATCAGGTTTGGTGATGTAATATTTCCAGTCACGCGTCACATGGTTAGCGGTAAATGTCCATTCAAAAGTCTGTGTACCTGATTGAATAGGACGTTTAACCCAGCGGTCGGCAGTTTGTTCATCAAGAGCGGCAGCTAGAGCGGTTTCGGCACTTGCTATTTTTCCATCGCGAGGCCCTGTTTGTGGAAAACCATCAGGACCTTCAACACTTTGTGGCTCGTATTGAATGGCACCGCAGTTATTATTTTTTTCGTTAGTATCAGGTGTTGGATACTTACATAGTGCCGCGCGACTTGCAGCGACACCATCATTGGTTTCTGATACGTAGCCGTGAGCCGCAGCACTTGAGCTAATGCTTGCAAGTGCTAATGCAAGTACGGATTTGGTTGGGAAGGATTTCATCACATGTCCTCTGTTATGGCTGACAAATTAATGTCACACCTCGGCGCATGCTGAGCATGAAGCAACGCTGCATGAGTCCATACTTTGGATAATGTAGTGTTGCAACATGGCAACCCCGCTATCATGAGCATTACTTTTGATGATGGAATGCTGACAGACCGGAAGCTTTGCGTCCCACCCTTTCGAGTGGTTTGCCGAAATGTGATTGAGCAGTCAAAATTTAGCTCAAGAATTTACATGTGGAAAAGTAAACGACACTGACATGGAATCATGTTCTCAAATTGAAAGGTAACGGTACGCCAACCTCATTGATATTGTGCTGTTTTGTTTCTAAGGTATTGGTTTTCATGTTGTTTTTGTCTTTTCTATAGCTGGAGTGAATGAGTGATTGGTTGTTGGGTCGAAGGTGGGAAGGGGCAGGATTAAGGATAGAAGAAGCACCGTTTAAAGGGCGGAATATACCGCCCTCTGAATCATTTTATTTAGGCATAATGACGGTATCAATAACATGAATGATGCCGTTTTTAGCTTTCACATCGGTTGCCATTACATTTGCATCGTTGACCATGACTTTATCACCCATGGTTTTAATCATCACGTCTTGTCCCTGAACCGTAGTCGCTTTGTCCAGCTTAACAACATCGGCAGCCATTACTTTCCCTGGGACGACGTGATAAGTCAAAATGGATACCAACTTGTCTTTGTTTTCCGGCATTAAGAGCATATCGACTGTACCGTCAGGCAGTTTTGCAAAAGCGTCATCCGTTGGTGCAAAAACAGTAAATGGGCCTTCTCCTTTGAGTGTATCGACTAGATCAGCCGCTTTCACTGCAGCGACAAGTGTATTGAAAGAGCCGTTTTCAGTGGCAACGTCGACAATATCAGCCTTCATCATGCCATGCTCATGAGCCTTGACGGGAAGCATAAAAGATAAAGTCGCCATCAATGTAGCCGTGATAACCAAGATACGTTTAAACATAATGTGTTCCTTACCAGTTGGGGGTACAACGGTTTCCCTAGAGAATGTCTTCGTTTGTACGCATCTAAATGAAAAGATGATCAACGAGCCCTGCTTTCTTTCGATGGCCTCACGTGTCGTGTTAAAATCCGTTTGCCTTCTTGTTTTACATCGGCCCGTTTCCGCCATGCCCATAGACGCTCCCTTGCGTCTTTAGCTGCGCTATTTAGGTCGACAATAGGCGCTAGGTAACGGCTATCCGGTTTCAAGTGGTACATGACGGTTTCCATCTGTGTCATTGTCCAGGGCTCGAACAATAGTGGGGTGGGGACCATTTGCAATTCAGGCACCCATTTATAGATGAACGCGCCATCAGGGTCATGTTCTTGGGCTTGCTTAACCGGGTTGTAAATCCGGATTGTATTGGTCCCAGTTACCCCGGCTTGCATTTGGAATTGTGGGTAATGAATACCAGGCTCAAAGTCGAGGAATAGTTGCGCTAAATGCGTCACGCCAGTTCGCCAATCCATGTTCATGTGATGAGTGAGAAAACTAACCAGCATGGCGCGCATGCGAAAGTTTATATAGCCAGTCTGATGCAAACAGCGCATACAGGCATCGATCAAAGGTATGCCAGTATATCCAGATTTCCATGCTGCTAACTTTTCTTCATCGAAAGTGCTACTTTGTTTAATCAACGATTCGTAAGCCCGGTTTACACAGTAAAACTCCATGTCGTATTCCGACTCGAATTTCTGTATGAAATGGCAGTGCCAATGCAGCCGTGAAGACAACGCAATTAAGCTGCGACGAAACCCAGCAACTTGCCAGTGTTTCAATAGGTACTGATAAACTTCACGCAAGGCTATATTACCCCAAGCGAGGTATGGAGAAAGGCGAGTACAGGCTGTACGTGAGGCTGTGGGACTAGAAATGCTTCGATAGTAATCACGACCTCGACGATTGAAAAAATCTTCCAGTGTTTTCCAAGCGAGTTGGCTTCCTCCCGTTTGCATTCCTTTGCATTTTGATAGCCAGGATGAAGGTGGCGAAAACGCGCAGCCGAGTGATTCTGCATCCAATGAATGCAACAAGTTGGTTTGCAGCTCAAGAGGGCTTATGGAGGCTCTCATGACCAAATCCCAATGTTTGTCCCAACCCTGCCGGTCTTTTGCTCCTCTAATAACAGCACCGTGCTCGAACTCAAACCACGTGATGTTCTGCTCATGCAGCCAGTCGGCAATTTGCTTATCGCGCTCAAAGGTGCAGTTGAGCCCTATTTCCTGATGAGAAAACACAGCGTTGATTTGATATTGCATTTGAATTGATTGAAAACATGCTAAGGCATCGCCAAACAGAACCGTGATGCGGTGTCCATAGGCTTTGAGCGTCTCATTCATGTCTTGCAATGATTGCCAAACAAATCGCCAGTGACGCTCAGAATAGTGAGGGTTGTTTAACAGCAACGGTTCAACAATATATAAAAGTACCGTTGGGTGCTTTGACGACAATGCTTGTGTTAAGGGCTGGTGGTCAGTCAGTCTTAAATCTCGTTTTAACCACACGACATTGATTGTTTGCATCGGAATCCTCTTTGTTTCCGATGTTGTACGCAAATGATCCGAAGAGATCTCACCTAATGATCGGTTTTGTTCATTAAAACGTAGAGGTTGCTCACAAGGAGGTGAGACATGTCGATACCACTGAGTAAGTTAGAAAAGTTCTTCTACGTAGATAAATTGATCATTCACTCGCTTGATCTCGCATTGTATCAAGCATCTGTCGTAGTTGATGGAAAAGCGCAATTCATCACTGACGACAACGGTATCTTTTTGAGGGCTCATTCCCTTATCGAGATGCAAAAGAAGTGCAAGAATATCAAAGCAAATAAGCAGGTTTTAGTACATCAAAGTGCTTATGATGAGATGGTGGGGCTACCCGAAGGCAAAAGAGACAATCAACTAGAGGTTTTGGTGAGGGATACAAAATTGTATTGAAAGAGTGTTGGTGCATAGTAAAAGCGAGCCACCTTACGGCAGCTCGCTTAAAATAGAATTAGAGTCGAGCTTAGTCTTGTTTACGCTGAGCTTCTTTTTGTGCGTACTTAGCGGCACGTCGGGCTTCTCTTTGCTTGGCACTTTCGCCACCAACATGCTGCTCGCCTCGTTGTTCTGCAAGAACAATTTGTTTTTCACGTTCGCGGAATCGAGCAATTTGTTCTTCTGAGTGTGTGCCGTGACATTTCGGGCAGCTCACGCCTTGCTCGAACAAATCGGACTGTTTGTCTTGTTCTGTGATCGGTAGGCGACAAGCGTTACATAAGTCGTAATCTGCTTTTTCTAGCTGGTGGTTTACTGCAACACGGCCATCAAACACGTAACAATCGCCTTCCCACATACTCTCTTCTTGAGGAACCTCTTCAAGATATTTTAGAATGCCGCCTTCTAAGTGGTAGACCTCATCAAAACCTTGCTCTTTCATGTAAGCAGTTGATTTCTCACAGCGGATGCCACCGGTACAGAACATCGCCACTTTCTTATGCTTTTCCGGATCCATGTTTTCTTTTACATAGTCTGGGAATTCACGAAAGGTTTCAGTATTTGGGTTTACAGCGCCTTTGAATGTGCCGATCTCGATTTCGTAATCATTACGTGTATCGACAACAAACACTTCAGGATCAGCAATAAGATCGTTCCACTCTTGAGGTTTCACGTAAGTACCCACTACGTGGCGAGGGTCGATGCCTTCGACACCCAATGTTACGATCTCTTTTTTCAATTTTACTTTGGTGCGATTGAATGGCTGGGTCTCAGAATACGACTCTTTGTATACGGTGCCTGTCAAACGAGGCTCGTTGTTTAGCCACTCCAGTAGCGTATCAATACCTGCACGATCAGAGGCAACAGTGCCGTTGATGCCCTCACTTGCCAGCAGTAATGTTCCGCGAATATGGTGTTTTTCCATCAACGCAAGTAATGGCTCGCGTAGTTCTTGATAGTTATTCAGCTCAACAAACTTGTACAGCGCACAAACTACATACTGACTCATGAGGTTTCCTTTAAAAATACAGGTGGTCAACGACCTTAAAATTTTAGCGGCACGAAGTATACCTGACTAAATTAGTCGGAAATACGGACAAATTATGCGGATATTATGGCTAGGCGGGATGTAGCGGTGTTTTGATGCGGCAAAGCGTCACGCGGGTAAAATCGCTATGTGTTCAAATTATAAGCATAAATTGTAGAGAACAAGGTAAGTTGAACTCGACACTTTTGGTTTAAATTTGTACTGTGATTCCTTCTTCGGCTCTTCATTAAAGTTGTGCGCAAGAGCTACAAAATAATAATCGGATCAGTTGGCAAGGAAAGGACATGCAGCAGTTTTATATCAGGCGGCTGAGGGAAGAAGATGCTCCCTTGCTCAAACAATTACTCGTTGAACTCGATACATCGCACTATGAAGCTGAACCGAACTTCTATCGTCCACCCAAGGAATTGGCACAACTAAGAGAATCATATTGTACCTTCGAAAAGTATTTTGATGGGAGCGTGAGCGCTTTTATTGCTTGTTCGCAAAGAAAAGTCGTCGGTTTTATCTCTGGTTCGGTTCGTAACGTTCAGTCGCTGATTTCACCAGAAAAACGCGTTGGCTTTATTAATGAGCTTATTGTTTCAGAGAACCATCGAAACTTAGGAATAGGTTTATCGCTGATGGATAAGATGGAAAGTGATTTGTGTGCTCAAGGAATAGAAGAAATCGGCTTAACCGTGGCGTCATTTAACCATGAAGGTGAGGATTTCTATCATAAAATGGGCTACCGGGTGATGACGAAACGTATGACCAAGCGCGTAAGAGATTCGTAAAAACAAGATGGTAGGAATGAAACGCCTCTTACCTCTAGAAGAGGCGTTTTTATAGTATTTATTTCAAATTAGCGGCGGTTTGATTCCTCATCGCAATTAACTTATCTAAAACGCGCTCACCGTCGGCACGTAAACCGTTGTGCTCGTACTCGTTAGTGATCCACGCTTTTGAGTTTGGGATTAACGCGAGCGTTTCTCGGCTGATATCCATTTCCACAAACATATCATCGGCGTAAACGGCGCAACTGACAGGCACTTTGTTTTGAGCCAGTTGTGTTTGATCGTACAGCGCAGTCCAATCTTCTTTCGCGGCCAATATTTCAGCGGCATCTTTTAGTGGCTTGAGGTTGACGTATTGATCGAACATCCATGGGAAGACCATTTCCCCCGTAAAGTAAAATGGCTTGCCAGGTTCATAATTAAACTCTGGTCGGGTTTGGCGAACACGGTGTGCACTCCAATTTGACGCAAAACCTTGGCAATAAATCGATTCATGCAAAATGGCGTAAATCGGGTTGGTTTGGAAGTTTTGTTGCGCCAACATATCGTTCAAGAACTCATAGCGAAGTTGTTGTTTGCCGTTCACTTCAATCAACGCGCTTTCTAACCAATAGTAAGTTGGTAAGAAAGTATCACTCACACCAAAGTTGATGCCGATTTGTTGAAATTGTTCCACCGTGAAGCGTTGACCATTTGGTAGGTACTCTTCATTTTCCAGCAAGTGATTCGCAATGTTTTGGCAAAGTTGTTGCGCACTTGGAAATTGTTGGAAGAACGCTTGGTTTTTCTCCATGGTGCGTTTGAAGGTGGCTTCATAAACATCGTCGGCATGACGCGAGACTGATGGCACGCCACCCGTGATGTAGCTTTGCAGCAAGCTGTCTGGAAACAAAGACAAATAGGTGAGGGAGCAAAAACCACCAAAGCTTTGACCTAAGATCGCCCATTTTTCTACGCCAAATTGCTCACGAATGTATTCCGCGTCGCGCACGATGTTATCCGCTCGGAAGTGGCTCAAGTAGTCTGCTTGTTGCTCTGGCGTGAGGTGAGCAAGCGTCTGGTGATTAATTACGCTGCTGTTGCCCGTACCGCGCTGGTCGAGAAGCAACACTCGGTACTCTTGGAGCGCGCGTTTTACCCAGCCGTTATTGCCGTTTTGACGCGGAGAGGGAAAGCCTGGTCCGCCCTGAAAGTAAACCAACCAAGGTTTGGTCGATTCTTCATCGCCAACTAGGCAAACCGCACGAGCGAAGACTTCAATGGTGCCTTTACTCACGTCTTGGTAATCCAGAGGAACGGTAAAGCTGTGGGGAGTGTAATGCAATCCTGCGTCGATAAATGATTGAGCGTTCATTGTTATCTTTATTTCCTTATTGAGGGGTAGCGCTACTTTACTGCGAATGGCGTGAAGAACCAATGCTATTTCCAAATCGCTTCGTCAGTTCTATACCTTGGTCAAATCAATGTAAGTTCAAGAAAATGAAACGATTAGCGACTGGTGCAACTGGTTGAGTGAGCTATGCTCAATAGAGTTGCGACAAAGTAAGAGCATGGAGGAAGTCGGATGAAAGTGTCACTGGCTCGATGGATTATTGTGACTTGTTTAATAAGCGTACCTACTTTTGCCGTTGTTACGCCCAACCCACCTCAGTTACAGGCAAAAGGTTACGTATTAATGGACTTTCAATCCGGTGCCATTATTGCCGAGCATAACGGGCGAGCAGGCCTTGCTCCGGCGAGTTTAACCAAGTTGATGACCGCTTACGTCGTTGGGCAAGAAATCAAAGCGGGACGTTTGAAATGGGATGATGTTGTCACCGTGAGCGAAAACGCGTGGTCGGCCAAGTTTCCCGGATCTTCTAAAATGTTCATCAAACCGAAAGATGAAATTAGTGTTGCGAACTTAATGCGCGGCGTGATCATCCAATCGGGTAATGACGCGTGCGTTGCACTGGCGGAACACGTTGCTGGCAGTGAACGCGGCTTTGTCGCCTTGATGAATGGTTGGGCTGAGAAGTTAGGGCTGCAAGACACTTATTTTGTAAATTCCCATGGTCTCGATAGTGAAGGCATCCAAACCTCACCCACCGATATGGCAAAACTCATGCAGTCGATCATCAACGATGTTCCCGCTGTGTATGCGCTATATAGTGAGAAAGTCTTCAAGTGGAACGACATTACGCAGTACAACCGCAATAAATTACTGTGGGACAATTCCATTGATGTCGACGGGGGCAAAACCGGTTACACCAGCAATGCGGGATACAGTTTGGTGAGCTCCGCCAAAGAAGGGAAAATGCGGTTGATTTCGGTAGTGATGGGCACGCCAAGTCAACAGGCTCGGATCAGCCAATCGAAGAATCTACTCAGCTATGGTTTTCGTTTTTATGACACCAAGCAAGTTGCTAAGCAGGGCCAAGTTGAGTCTAAAGTTCGCGTTTGGAAGGGAAATATCAATCAAGTTGAGGCGATCTTCGCTAATGATGCCTATCTCACTCTGCCTCGTTCAATGACGGCTGGGCTCGATAAGAGTGTGGTGTTAAATGAACCATTGATTGCACCGATCGCGCAAGGGGATGAGATTGGTAAGGTCGTTTGGAAAAGCGATGACAGTACCGTGGCGAGTTATCCCTTAGTCAGCAGCCAAGCGGTAGAAGAGGGCTCGTGGTTCGCTCAGCTTTGGGACAGTCTGGTGCTGTGGGTGAAATCGTTCTTTAACTAGAATAAAAACGAGCAGAAGTGTCTTTCTGCATTTTTTTGTTGATGGCCGCCCAGCTAAACGCTGGGCGGTGTTTTATTTAACGGTTTATTCCGACAAGGTGATGATTGGTAAATCGTCCCAAATCTTACTTTCATCCGATGCGCCACCGGAGAAGTTCCAAGGGCCTTTGTCTTGCTCTAGCGGACGGTAAGTTGCTGAAAGACCGTCTAAGTCCCAAGTCGTGACATAGAAGCGGATACCATCGAGCGAATCTGGGCGGCCTAGTGCATCGCTAGCAAAGTCCATCGAAATGGTGTTGTTGGCTTTGTCTACCGTGACCATTGGTGCTGGTGTTACGGCTTCTCCCCATATCGTCGCATTTGCTCCTTTGGTGTTGTAAATCGAGCTTTGCCAGCCAAAAACAACCGCATTGCGACTCCAGGTTCCGCTTGGCATAGAAGCGTTGATCTTCGGTAGCTCAGACAAGTTGGTTGCGGCTTCTTCCGGTAAATCAATAAAGATGGTGAAACCCACGTGGTCGAAGCCGTTTGGTGGCAACCAAGTGTCGGTGATGTTGTCCATGGTGAAGATCAAACGTACGTTACTGCCAACGGTAAACACTTCTGCCTTGTTGATTGCGAGTTGGCTGTTGTCTTTGTCGAACGTTGGATCGGTTGGTAATGAGTAGTTACCGTTTGGACCGCCCATGCCGTCTTGTGCGTCGCCCGCATCATCAATGGTGTCATCCGGCGAGCTTGACCAGCTTAGGTTCGAAACAAAATTCACGTCCTCGATGCCTGCTTTTTTCTCGGTGGAATAAATCGCGAAGCGGTGCTGTTGTTCGCCAATTGCAAAGTGACGAGTCGACAGCGTGACGCTAAACTGACCATCAGCGCCTACAGTAATGGTTTGCGCTGTTTCCAAGTTCCCGTCGACGACAAGATTCAACTTCTCGTTGGCGTTCGCACTACCCGCGATAACAATATCACCAGTGATGGTTTGTCCTTCCCAATCCTGCGCTAGTTGGATGTTGAGGTCTGGCGTATCTACAGATTGATTGCTGCTTGTTTTTGAGTAAATCACTGCAGACTTGGCTGGTAGCTCAAGGGTTACGTGACCATTTTCATCTGCGATTAACTGTTCTGGAGCTTCTGCCCAGTTCGACATTATTTGTTGTTGGAAGACGGTGCCGCCAACTTGTTCTACATCGAGTTGGTTCATCAACATCGGCGAGTTGGATGTGTTCATCACAACCAAGACTTCGTCGTTATCCAACGTTCGGGTAAAGGCGAACACGCCCGCACCCGCTTTATCGCTGCCAATCACTTTTATTTCGCCACGTGTCATGACTTTGTTTTCAGTGCGTAGCTTGGCCAGTTCTTGAATAAACAAGTACATCTCACTGTTTTGGTCGAACGAGTCTACGTAGTTGCCATCTTCACGGTACCCTCCGGCGAACATCGCATCACGCGCCGCTGACATCGCTTGCTCTGTACCTTGGTAAATCACAGGAATACCCGGTACGCTCATCATGGTGATCAGTGCTTGTTTCATGTCATTCACGCTACCTTGCGACAGAAAGCGCGGCATGTCGTGATTATCAATGAAGTTCGGCATGATGTATGGATTTGGGAACATCTCCATCATTTTCTCAAGACGGAAACGCAAATAGTCGGTCGGTTGCCCTGCTGCAAATACGCGCGTCATGGTCGCTTGCAATGGGAAGTTCAGTACCGAGGTTAGCTGTTTCGGCGAGCCACTTTCACCGATGTAAGTCAACATCTTCTCTTCGCCTTCGGTGTGGTAAGGCGTAGATGTTTCGAATACTTCACCAAAAGTGAGGAAGTTGTCACGACCGGTATCAACCGCTTGCGTCATCACACCATCGTTGGCGTGTAGGAAATCGTTCCAGAAATCGTGTTCAACAAACTTCACCGTATCGATACGGAATCCGTCGACGCCGACTTCGCGAATCCATTTTCGGTAGCTCTCTTTTAGATAAGCGCGTACTTCGGGATCGGACGTATTAAGGTCATCCAAATCAGAGAGTTGCCAGGTTTTTTCTTGTACCGGATCGTTGTGGTCGGTGATGGTTGGCGTCCAGTGGTAGCTGCCTGTGCCGTCTGTTTTACACTCGTTCATGTTGAGTGGGTACGGCAGTTCTTGCCCGGCGGGTAGTGCATTTTTTATCAAACGGAAGCCTTGGCAAGGTAGGCTTGGATCATGACTGTAAGGATCATCGTAGGTGAAGAAGTTGCCTACATGGTTGGTCACGATGTCCTGAATTAAGAACATGTTACGCGCATGCACTTCGCGTGCTAACGCTTGGTAGCTTTCCATGTCACCAAAGTGTTCATCCACTTTTTGGAAATCGCGCGCCCAGTACCCGTGGTAGCCGCCGTAGTTTTGCTCTGCATCCCACCATTGGTTAGCAACTGGCGGAGTAATCCAGATCGATGTGGCACCGAGATCTTCGATGTAGCTTAACTTATCACTCACACCAACGAGGTCGCCGCCGCTAAATTTTTTATCCGAAGTCGGATCGAATTCGTTTTGCCCTTGATCATTAAGAGCGCTGTCGCCGTCGTTAAAACGGTCGATCATCAGGAAGTAAATGATTTGATCTTGCCAATCAGGAGATGCCACGTGGCTGCCTGTATCGACTGGTGTGGTTTCGTCGCTTCCACAGCCAGAAAGAGCAAGAGCGATCGCGAAAGGAAGTATTTTTATTTTATTCATTGGGTTAGGTAGAGTTTCAAGCACAGTTTCTGCCTCCGTTATGCAGTAATGCAGAAACGATAAAGCAAAGGTTTGAAATTGAGAGTGTCATTTCACGCCAAAAAAGACGTGAAATGATGTCACGAAGAGACGATTTTGATCTGACCGACAGTTTTAATTGAGCGGTTGCACAATAGGATATTGTATCGGGTAATGCTCTTTCGCGAGCTCGTTGTCGAATTCATCATAAAGGCGGAAACGGCACTGCTTTGCAGTTTGAGTGAGCGATAATTGCAGCACCCAACAAGCATAATGTAGCGAGTGTTGGGTCAAGCGCATCGCGTGAGGTGTGGGGGCATCATCGACGTAACAGTCAATCCTCGCAACGTTTTCAAGTCGGCATGCCAGTTCGATAAAGAGCGTGTATTGCGCCCCAATATTAATAAGCTGCCGAGTCGGGACAATGTATTCCGTTGCGCCAATTAAAAGCCCTTTAGAAACCACATAGTCACGCTGGTGGTTATTCTCAATGTAACGTTCCCCATCGACTTCATAACACAGGCGAAAGGTAAGGGGATGCGCTACCGGAAGTTCGGTCGTTGCCCAGAGTTCGGTGCCATGACTTAAAAAACGCTCGAAGAAGGCGGGGTAGCGCCGCCATGCGCCATCACGGTCACGGCATTCTACCGAGACCACTTTTTCAAACGCAATATTGTCCACTTCCATCCAGATTTTGCCGACAGGTTGGTCGATGTGGTTATCGTCGAAGGTATTGGCTTTGGCGTAGTACAAGCGGATCGGTTGCTGATTTAGCTGAGTTCGGTTATCCAAACATTGTTGGCGATACTGCATGGGTGAAAACGGATACCAACGACGAAAAGTGCGGTGAAAGTTCGATGGCTCTTCGTAACCAAGTTGATAGGCGATTTGCTGCGTCGTGAGTTGGGTATCGGCAAGCAAAGTGAGTGCTTGCTTTCTTTTAGCGAAATCAACGCATTGAGAGTAGCTCATTTGCTTTTCTTGCAGTCGACGTTGCAAGGTGCGTTTGGAGACGCCCAGTTGCCTTGCCGCTTGCTCTAATTTGAGCGCGTAATTACTGTTTTTGATGAACAAGGCGTTCAAAACACTCAGCAATTCGGGTTGCTCAATGGGTTGGTGAGAAAGCAGCAAATAAACATGTTTCACCAGTTCAAACACGCTTGAACTCGTTTTAGAATCTCGCGTTTCCTCTAGAAAAATATCGGCCGCGAGTGGATTGTTGGCGTGAACTTGTACCTGTATTGATTCGCTTAGCTCAAGCATTTCCAACTGCATTTTGAGCAAGCCAAACACCGACTCCGCCCAATTTGGCATATCGGCCGTTCTACATTCGACTTGCAGATGGATTTGGGCATCATCATGTTGCAATGTGACGTACAAGCGGCGGTCGAATAATGAGACACTTTTACTCCACCAAAGCAGCCCTTCTTGGAGGTTAGGCGCTTCTTTCAACATCATGCATTGCAAGGCCACCAACTTCTCAATGTGCCAATATTCGCCGGCAATTCTCAGATGATTGTGACCGAGCTTTTTGCACAGAAAGGATGTAATAACGTTATCTTGAGGCAGCATGAGTTGAGTTTGGTTGCGAGCAAACATGCATTATTGCTGAAAAGATGAAGAAGTTCAGTGAGAACGCTCAAAGCCTTTCTTATCGTTATATTTTCAAATTTATTTTGAAAATGTTTTTAATCGAAATCGGTTTTTCCCTTTATCTCATGAGGTTATGCTGTTACACAGCTTAAATTCATTAATTGGAGAACCTCATGGATATCGTACAAGCTGCAAAATCTCGTTACTCAACGAAAGTGTTTGACCCAACGCGCAAGCTATCTCAAGAAAAAATCGACGCAGTTAAAGAGCTGATTCGTTTTAGTCCATCGAGTGTGAACTCTCAACCTTGGCATTTCATTCTGGCAAGCACAGAAGAAGGCAAACAGCGCATCGCTAAAGCGGCGCAAGAGAACTACGCGTTTAACGCGGCGAAGATTCTCAACGCTTCTCACGTATTGGTGTTTTGTGCAAAAACAGGCATTGATAACGACTACATTGAAGCGCTAATGGCGCAAGAAGAAAAAGATGGCCGATTCCCAACTGAAGAAGCGAAAGTGGCTGTGCGCGGTGGTCGTAGCTACTTTGTGAACATGCACCGTTTTGATCTGAAAGATGCGAACCATTGGATGGAGAAACAAGTTTACCTCAACGTGGGTACGTTGCTGTTGGGTGCTTCGACGTTAGAAATTGATGCAGTGCCAATTGAAGGGTTTGATCCAAAAGTGCTGGATGAAGAATTTGGCTTGCGTGAAAAAGGTTACACCAGTGTTGTGATCGTGCCGCTTGGCTACCACGCGGAAGATGACTTCAACGCGAAAACGCCAAAGTCTCGCTGGGACGCAGAAACCGTATTCACCGAGATCTAATTCGAGCTTACTTACAGGTGACGTAGAACCCTGTAATCAATATATAAATCGCAAAAGAGTGAAAAAACGATGATCCACTTAGTTGCAGAAGTGAAAGCCTATCCAGACAGTAAGGATCAGGTGGTGAATTTGCTTGCTGGTTTGCTAGAGCCAACTCGCAAAGAAGAAGGCTGTTGCCAATACGAGTTGTATCTCGACGAAAAAGTTGAAGGCCTATTTATGTTCCAAGAAATTTGGGCATCGCAAGAGGCCTTGGATAAGCATTTGCAAAGCCCGCACATGGCGACGTTTCTTGAAACATTGGAAGAGAACGATTGGGTTGAATATACCCAGATTCGTCCTCTTCGATTTATCGCCTAATGACAGAAGGTTGCCAGCACGTTGGCGCGTTGCTGGCAGCATTTTTGTTGGATAAAGTCGCGGAAAGTCCGAATCGTTGGCGTCAGTAAGCGACGATCGGCACATACCATGTAGAGCGGTACTGGGCCGCAATCCCACTCTGGTAACACCCTCACCAATCTTCCCTCGATTAAATCTCGGCTGATGTCCATCAACGATTTATTCGCAATGCCTTTGCCTTTGATCGCTAACCGATGTGGCAAGTCACTATCGTTGCTCATCAAGTTACCGCTGACGACGATTTGTTCTTTCTCGCCGTTACGCGTGAGCGTCCATTTGTTGTAGACAGAATCCGCAACCATGTAGCACAAGCAGTTGTGTTGCGTTAAATCGGCAGGAGAGGTGAGTTCTGGATGTGTGGCTACGTACTCTGGCGATGCACATAAGATCCGTTCGTTTGACCCACACAATGCCAATACGACCAGATTGGAGTCGGCCGGCTCGCCGTAGCGAATCGCAATATCGACAGGCTTGGTGTACATATCCGTCAAGCTATCGGACAGCTCTAGTTTGATGGAAACATTTGGGTAGAGATCGATGAACTCATCCACCCAATCGAGCAACATATTGCGACCAAAATCGGAGGGCGCAGTAATGTGCAGCTGACCAGACAACTCCCCGCGCGCACTTGAGATCTGATCCAACCCCTCTTGCAATGTTGCCAACGCTTGCGTGGTTTTGTCTAAAAACAGTTCGCCCTCTGAGGTTAAACGCAGGCTTCGGGTGGAACGCACAAACAGCGGGAAACCGATTTGCCCTTCAAGACGCTTAATCGATGCGCTAATGGCGGCAGGTGTCATGTCCATGCTGTTGGCGGCTTTTGAAAAGCTGCCTTGGCGCGCGGTTTCGACAAAAATATTGAGGTCGTTGAGGGCTTTCATCGTGAAAAGGATGTTTGTGAAGTTTGAGCTACTATAGGGGAGATGAGCAAAGTAATTCAAGCTAAACGCCTTTGAAGGTGAAAACATTAGGTTAAGTGGTCACTTTGAGTTAGATTAGCCCGCCACTTACATCGTTACTGGATCAACAACATGAGCAACGAACAGCCGAATAACCCTCTGCATGGGTTGAGTTTAGAAAAAATCGTCACCCGACTAGTTGAACACTTTGGTTGGAATGGCCTGTATGAGCGCGTTCGAGTGAACTGTTTTAAGAAAGATCCGTCGATCAAATCTTCTCTGAAGTTTTTGCGTAAAACGCAATGGGCACGAGACAAAGTCGAAGCGCTGTATATCGAGACGTTTTGCTAATCACTCTATGGCCTGCAGCAAGCGGTAATAGATTCTTAGTCTCGCCTTGGCTCGCTAGAATGACGCTAGTTCTCTTATCGCGTAGGCTGGAAGAGTAGCTTTGCTATTACGTCTAAAGCGAGGTTCCGGATGACTCGCTTGTGCTCATCTGGGATGGTTTTCTTAGATAGTGTTGTAGAGTTCAGAGCCAAACTCGAACTGTCATTCTGAACAGCGAGGAACGAGCGTGATTCAGAATCTACTCTCAGATTGTATTGAGTTTATTCATCGCTCTAGGGTCTGCAGCAAGCGGTAAGTAGATTCTTAGTCTCGCTTTGGCTCGCTAGAATGACGCTGCTTCTCTTATCGCGTAGTCTAGAAGATTAGCCCTACGTTATTCCCGACAGCGCTGAAGAAGCGCTGTCGGGGGATTCTCGCCTTTAATCTCTCGTTTCTTGCTACTCTAAATGATGCGTGCTACCCACAGTTCCTTCCAAGTCTAAAATCGACTGGCGAACGTGGTCTGGAATCGCAGCTTTTACGTTGTTCTTAAAATCAAACATCACACCAGTAGCGGTCGCGATGGTCGCAATCTTACCCCACTTCTTACTCAGCACTTGGTATTCCATCGTGATGCGATCTTCTTGCATGTCGATTACGCGCGAGCCGACTAATAACGTGTCTGGGTAAGTGACAGGAAGCTTGTAGCGGCATTGCGTCTCGCTCAGTACTGGCCCAATTTGCGAGGTTTGCAGGTCGACCAGCAGATTAATTTTGTTGAAGTAATCTAAACGCGCTGTCTCGAAGTAGCGGAAATAGACCACGTTATTGACGTGTTGCAGAGCATCCATTTCACCCCATGCGACTTTGATCTCTGTGATAACGGGAAAGTCCTTTAACAGTGTGTCCATTTTTAGTGCTCCTTTTTCATCTGCATTGCCACAAATTGCGACGCGACTTATCACTTTGAGCATTTATTCTAGATGTAATCATTTAATATGTAATAAAATTGTTTTTAAAATGTGAAATGAAATGGCAATCTTATTATGTAAACTAGAAACTTTACATAATCGAGTTGAAGGCGTAAGTTTAACTAAGAGTAACCAAATAGGAGGTGTCTCATGACTGAGCTGAAAGGTTTCAATCTAGCCAAGGTGGAAAAACGCATTGACTGGACTGGCGAGCTGTTCAGTTTAAGGGTCTCAGGCGCGCCTCTTACCTTTAAAGCCGGCCAGTTCACCAAGCTTGCTTTGCTAGATGATGAGGGCAAGCCGATCAGCCGTGCTTACTCTGTGGTTAATGCACCAAGCGAACAGTTCGATTGGTTGGAGTTCCTAATAGTAGCGGACCCTCAAGGACAACTTTCCCCAAGGCTCCAAAAGCTTAAATCTGGTGATAGTATTTATGTTGGTGAGACCGCACATGGTGACTTAATCCACGACTCTATTCCTAAACAGGCTCATGATCTGTGGCTGCTATCTACAGGTACAGGTATTGGACCGTTTTTATCGCTACTGGATGATATAAACTTACCACCCCATAATGAGCGAATTGTGCTTGTTCATGCGGTTCGCTACGAAAAAGATCTGGTCTACAAATATCTGATTGAGCAACTACAGCAACGATATGAAGGCAGATTAAAGTACATCCCGATAGTCAGTAGGGAAGTGGTGGATGGTCAGTTACAAGGTCGAATTCCTGAACTCATCGAATCGGGTAGACTGTCCAACGCTGCTGATGTGCCATTCTCTGCTCAAAGTAGTTTTGTCATGATGTGTGGGAACCCGCAGATGATCAAAGATACCTTGCCAGTCTTACAAGGGCTTGGGTTGGAAAAGTATCGTCCTAAAACAGGAGGCAATATCATCTATGAGCGTTACTGGTAGCGTTTGGTTAAATTGATATAACCATATTGAACACATGACGATCACCAATACCAAAGTCGTTCAAACGTCCTAGCTTGTTCGATCAAAAAAGCCACATGAAGTGGCTTTTTTAATATCGATAGAGTTAATCAGACTTATTGTTGATTAACGTACGCTTTAAAGCGAGCTTTGGTTTCTGCGTCTGCTTTTTGGTACCAGAAGTGCAGCATCTCTTCTGCTGTCGAATCTGATTTAACCGCAGTCGCTCTCGCTTGTTTCATATCTTCAGGAATCTTTGCTGGCAGTGTGACTGGTTGAGCAACGGCTGCACCAGCAACAGCGATAGCAGCAACGCCGCCTGTTTTGTTGTAGCTTTCCACTTCACGCACGTAATCACGACCGATTTGCATACCCGGTTTGATCAATTTGTCTTGCTCAACGGCGACGGTGTTGCCTGAATCATCAACCAGTTTCCAATCTAAGTCCTTGATCTTTTCTTCCGCATCGCGAAGGTTGCGGTATTCTGGCATTTGTAGTGTCAGCTCGGCATTGGCAGCGTCAAATCGTGTAACGATAACATCGCTTTCAACACTTAAACGGTCATTACCTTGGTTAAAGTAAGGGGCGAAGCGAAATACGACTTGGTTAACGCCATCAGGTAACGTTAATGTTCTTTCCGAGGCGAAAAAACCACCCGAAAGGTCTGCTTTTTCACCGTTAGCCGCTAATACTGAAACGTTGTCAGGAACACTCACGGTTACATCTGCGAATGCCATGCCACTCATTGCGAGAGCAAGCGCACAAGTTAAAGGCTTGATCAATTTCATTGTTTTTATCCTAAGCAAATTAGTGGTCATCGAGAGTGCATCGTTCATTGCCCGATTGCAACTCCCAAGTGTAAGAAGTATGAAAATTTAACAAGAACGTCATTTTTATCGCATTTATTACGGGGAAACTGTGATCCAAATAGAATCAAACCGCTGCAATAGAGCGGTTTGATATCATAAGTTATAGATTAAATTTCTTTCTAACTTATTGATTTATTATATGCCTGCACCGTGTCCAGGCTCTGATTGGTCATCAGAAGCGTCTTGTTGTTCTGCCATTTCTTCTTGCTGTTGTGCTTTCTCAATGCTCAACCACCAAACAAATAACTCATACCAAATCGCCAGGATAACGGCACCTAAGAACAGACCAACGATGCCGTAGAAAAGCATACCACCGATGGCACCGAGCAGAATCACAGGCATTGGCACGTCGACACCACGTCCCATTAACATTGGTTTAAAGAGGTTTTCAGAAAGTGCTGCAACTACTACCCAGACAGTAAACATGGTTGCTGTCGTTGTATCTTGAGTCATGTACATGAAGCCAATCACTGGTAGTACGGCAAGCAGCGCTGGTAGCTGAGCGATACACAAGATCATCAGAATCAGAGTGAGCAAACCAGCTGCCGGAACGCCAAATACAAAGAAACCAGCACCGATCAAAAGGGCTTGAATCGCCGCCACACCGACTACGCCAAGCAGTACGCTCTTAATGGTTGCTGCGATAAGCGTGGTCCAGCTTTTAGCGTTTTCACCAGCGGTACGAATAGCGATGGTTCTTAGACCTGATGCTGCAGATTCAGAGTACGTCATAAAACCTGCTGCAATCGCAAGTGACAAGATTGAAAGCAATAAACTGCCCAATACACCGCCAAGTGTGCCTAGCAAAGAAGTGAGCGCGGACTTTATCTGCGGCATAAAGGTTTGAATCGCTTGTTCAAGGTTAGTCGCGAATAGGGTCCACACCTCATAGAGCTTATCACCTACGACAGGCCAATCCGCAACGGAAGGTTTTGGACCTGGGATCTTCACTTGTCCGTTTTGCAATACTTCAAGCGCATGCGTTGCACCATCCACAATGGAGCCTGACACCATAACAAGTGGTGTGACTAAGAGTGCAATACCAAGTAAAGCAATCGTTGTGGCTGCCAGGCCTCTACGACCGCCATATGCACGCTCCAGCTTTTTTGTAAGTGGCATTAAAGCGACGGCTATAATTGCACCCCAAATAACGGGAAGAATGAAGGGTTTGATGATGTCGTATGTAAACATCAGCAAGACGAAGATCAAGCCAATGCGTATTGCTGATTCCACCATATTACTGATGAAAAGCTTACTGTCGATTTTTACCGATTGTTTATCCATTTTTGTTTACCTGATGATCAATGTTAGAACTGACGAGACTTGAAACAACAATCGCCATATAGAACACACCTGTAATGGCCTCTAAATACACCACGACTTGAGCCAATGGCGTTAGAGGGCTGATATCGCCATAACCAAGCGTGGTTAAGGTGACGAAACTAAAATACGCTGCATTAGAGAAATTCTGCCCCCAAGAAATGGCTTCCATCCCAGTGAATGAGGTTGGCGAGAACTCTAGAAGAATGAGATAGGCAATTGCCCACATCAGACCAAGCAGTAAGAAAAGCGCGACTGAGCCAATGACTTTGTTGCTATTGACGTGGCCAGTGAAAAGAATCTGCCTTGCGATGGATTTAAAAGTGCCGAAAAAGAATGCGAAGGTGAGGGCAAGCATCACTACATTCATCTCTCGGATGTTGAAAACGGTCTTGATAACAATCACAAGAACCCAAACGCCAAACAGGGTATAGAGGAAACGAGACCACATTTTGTCGAAGCGAAGGCTGGCAAAACAGACAATGAACGTGAGAACCGTGAATGCCTGCAGTATGTGTTCAATCGTCCCTTCGCCCACCACTTGTGCCATCGCACTCCCTAGCAACAAAATCACCAGCGCTAAAGTTAGATAGAAGAAGTTGTTTTCTTCATTAATGTTTTTGAGTTTTTTACCAATGACCATGGTTCTTCTCACTTAGTTACTGTTCATTTTCTGCCGATGAATCTTTCATCACCATAATGGACGCAGAAAGCCCGAATCGAAGATCAACATCTTCAGGAAGCTCTTGGATGGAGATTCGTACCGGAATACGTTGTGCTAAGCGAATCCACTGAAAAACAGGGTTCACGTTTGGAAGAAGGTTGTAACCGACCGTGCCGTCTTTCGGCGCAATACCCCAACCGATAGAGTCAACGGTCGCGTCGATAGGCGTGTCTGGGTGAGACATCAAGGTGACACGTGCTTGGCTACCCGGTTTGATTTGCGCGAGTTGGTTTTCGCGGAAGAAGCCAAATACCCAGAAACTGTTTTTGTCGATCAGTGCGAGCAGTGGTTGGTTTGCGACCGCTTGTGTACCGTTTCGAATATCGAGGTTAGACACAAAACCATCGACGGCCGCATAAACTTTGGTGAAACTGAGGTTAAGGCGCGCTGACTTTAATTGCTCTTCTGCAGATTTGATTTGCAGTAGCGATTCCTCGTAAGCGATTTCACGACGAATCAGATCCTTGTGAGATACAGCGCCGCGGTCTTTCGCGCGAATGTCTTTAAGGCGATCGTATTCGATTTTTTTACCGCGAGAGCTCACGATGGATTTTTCCAACGCCACTTCGGCTTGAGATAGTGCGACTTCGTAAGTAGTTGGGTCGATTTCAAACAGTAAATCGCCCGTTTTCACTTCTTGGTTGTCTTGCACCGAAACATTCACAATTGGGCCAGACACTCGCGGTGCGACCTTGATGACGTTCGCGCGTACTTGGCCATCGCGTGTCCATGGGTTATTAAAATACTCTTCAAATTTTTGATAGCCGAGCCAAGCTGCGCCACCAAGAATGACAAGATTGAGTGCGATTACGAATAGTTTTTTCATCTTGTTTGGCACCTAAAATTGAATATAAAAGCTGTCGATGGCCACCACATAACCGACCATGATGGCAATAAACGTCAGAGACGGAAAAGCGATGAAGCGAGACAAACGTGTCTTGTTCAATATCATCACCGTTATCCACGTTGCCGTGACGGCGAGAAAGAGCACCAGTAGCGTGGGAGAAAAGTAAATGTCTCCCCAGGAGAGTTCATGAGGCATTAGAGATCCTCCGTTTTGTTTTCATCACTGTTCTCAGCCGGAGTTTCGAGGCGCAAAGGCGGCAATACGCGGTTTTCTTCATTTAAATAACCATCCCAGTCAGTTCGTTCTGTCATTTGCTTGGCAATAGATTCACTGAGGAAGGGTTTGCCTGTTTGGGTTTGCCAGCCTCCACCGAGGGCTTTATAGAGTGCAACAACTTGGTTCGCCACGTTCCCTTTGATCGTTGCGTAGCTGTCTTCCGCACGGGTCATTTTCTCTACCGAGTTGAGCAGACGTTCAAAAGAGATTTGGCCGTTTTCGTACTGCGTCATGGAGATATTGAATGCACGAATGGAAGAGTTGACTGATTGCAAACGTAAATCTTTTTGCTGTAAATACAGGTCATACGCTTCGATTGCATTGGTCACTTCATTAACGGCTTGCAGCACTTTTTTGTTGTAGTTGGTCAGCGTTTCTTGGAAGCGAGCATCTTCGAAACGAATGTTATTTTTCACGCGTCCGTATTGGAAAATATTCCAACTGAACGTTGGGCCAACCACCATGGTGAGCGAATCGCTAAAACTGAAACTGCTGCCATCGGGAACCGTACTGTCGATACCGATGGAACCGAACAGTGAAAAGCTTGGGTAAAGAGCGGTTTCCGCCACGCCAATTTGCGCACTCTGCGCGCGAGCTTGCATCTCAGAGACTTGCAAATCCGGACGTCGCATCACTAAGTTCGCATCCACTTGGGTATCCAATAGCGGTGGACGTGGCACAATGGAACGCTCGTCGGTGCCCGATAACGCCGATTTTCTGCCTGTCGATTTGAACTGTTTTTCGTAGTCAGCAATTTGCTTATGCATTCCATCTGATTGCAGCAGCTCGTCTACTTCTTCCGGTAATGCACCTAGTAATAACGCCAACGCGGTACGTGATTGTTTCATCGCGACTTCGAGACTCGGTAATGCCGCTTTGGTGGTATAGAGTTGGTTTTTCGCCTGTTGAACGTCCAATTCTGTAACGTTGCCAGAGTCGAACTGCACCTGTGTAATGCGGACGACACGCTCTTGAATTTCGATGTTGCGACGAGACAGCAAAATGCGCTCTTGGAACGTGCGATAGTTAATGTAGTTACGCGCCACTTCTGCGGTGATGGTGACCATTATGTCGTGATACGACGCGATGGATGCGTAATAACCAGCTTCTGCTGATTCGATGCCACGAGCGTATTTGCCCCAAATATCCATTTCCCACGCAGCATCAAACGACAGAGCGGCGTTGTTTACACCCTGATCATTCACGTAGGCACGCGCTAGATTTCCTGACACGGTTTGAACTTGCGGGTATTGCAAGCCAGTCGAAATGCCAAGCAATGAACGAGCTTGGACAATACGCAGTCCCGCGGCTTCTAAATCGAGGTTTTGTTTGCTCGCCAACTCAACCAGCTGATTGAGAGTTGAGTCATTAAATTGCTGCCACCATTGTTGTAGCTGTTGCTCTGATTGCTGCGTATCTTTGGCTGCTTTTTGCACCGACCAGTCACTTGGCATTGGCGCCTGCTTTGGATGAACATAGTCTGGCCCCACAGTGGTACACGCACTGAGTCCGAGCAAAGAAAGTATGGCGAGGCTTGGTTTGGTTAGTTTTGGAAGCATCATATCCCCACCTTTAAAACCGCTTCTGTTGTAAGTTCACCCAATCGATATCCTCGTAGGTTTGCTTGCAATGCTTGATTGCTTCGAACACGTTCCGTTTTAAATTCAGCAAGATATAAAAACCGGCTATCTCAGAATAAGCGTAGTCAGATAAATCCAACTCACTAAAAAAATCTTCCAGTTTATCTTCGAATGTTTGGTAATCCTGACTGTATTGGTCGAATACGGAATCGAGTTCTTGTGTTGCTTGATGGCTGGCTAAAGCGCCCGCCATCAAAGGAATGATGGAATCGCGGTGTTGTTGGCGAAGTTGAGTAATCAACGGATTGGTCAGCAACTTTTTCTCGGCGGCCATTAAGATATTGATATGACTACTGAGTACATCACAGGCTTTGCTAAACGCGCCAATCGCTTCTGGCGTAGTTTTGTCAAAGTGTTTGTGGTTGATTTTCGAACCCCACACCTTGAGCTTTTTCGATGAAACGTTGAGCGTCACCAAATGCAAGGCCCGTTTGAGCGGCGTGATAATCGAGCTGGACTGCTTCTGATAGGAGTCAAACAGATCCCGAGTGTGCCTAAAATAGCGCTCTTTTATAGTCAAAAAGAGGTGTTCTGGTCGTGAGCTAAACGGGAAGTAGTGCGCGAAAATGATCATGAACACCACCATGTAGAACAGCAGCATGATCGTCATGAGGATCCCGAAGTGATAGAACATGTTGTTGTCTAAACCGAGAACAAACAAGCCCACCATGTAGAAAATCGTCACTGGCCCGTTGAACAGATAAAAGCCGATAAAAGTGTAGATAAAGATGAATAGGCCAAGCTCTAACCCGAGATCCAATTGGGGAAGAATGAAGACGTAAGAAGGTACCGCGAACAAAAAGCCGAAAGTGAACAGCACAAGCAACAAAATCGGGTGCACAGGCACGAACGACAGCAAAGACATAAACATGGTCGAGAAGACTACGAACGAGTAGCCGCCTGGTGGATTGAAATAAATCCAAATCAGTCCTGCAACCCAATAAGTGACAAAGGTTTTGACCGCGGTTTTAAAGTTTTCTGCGTCCCACCATAGAAACTTGCCTTTCGGTTTCGGCAGCGGCACGTCAAAGGAGACATTGTTCGTCACAGAGTCAATGCAGCTAATGCTCTCCGCTAAACGCGACAAGTTTTGATGCATGAGCCCCAAGAGTTGCCCTAGCATAAGCGCAGAGCCTTTCTCTAGGTGCGCTGCGTCTTCAAGCAACGCTTGGTTGTATTCGACTTTGAACTCTTGAGCACGAAAAGCGGGCTCTTTTTCGTCCCAGACTTGTTGGCAGGTATCAAATAGAGCGTCAATTTCCGCAACGGCTTGATCAAAGTTGCTGATGCTTTCACGGTCTTGCTGGTGGCTAAAGTGGCTGTGCGCCGCGACGGTCAATTGTTGCGTTACCTGCTTGTTCAAATGAACCGCCAAGCGCCACTCTTTCATGTAGGCCGACACGTCGCTGCATTCCACACTGACTGTGGCAAAACGCTGTTCGAGCGCATTTTGGGCGGCAAACATCTGTTCGATAAGAGAATCCACGCTAGGTTGTGGCTCTCCTGCTTCTGGATTTTCTTCTCCCTCTTCTTGAGGAGAAACTTGCCCTGCCGATTTTTGCTCGAAATTTTGCAAGATAGCGGTGAACAGCGCGCGTTGTGCTTGGTTGAGTTGTTCGATTAGTTGTCTTAGGTTTTGTTCTGTTTTGGTCGGGAATAAGAAAGTCCCCACGAGTGTGTAAACCACCACCCCAAACACCGTCATATAAGCGCGGTCAACGCCATAAAGAAACGCACCTTCTGCGTCACCGCCATTGGACATCATCAGCGTCATGACGCCGGTCAGCATGAGTAGCGTTGGATCTTTTTGATAGGCATTACGGAAGTAAAAAATGAACGAGACCACAACCGACACGCTCAGCATGTACAGCAAGCGGTCTTGAGCAAATAATCCCACCAGTAACAAGCCAACGACGGCGCCAACCAACGTACCGAACACACGTAAGGTACCTTTGGCGAGGGATTCACGACGACTGCCTGTGGATGCAATCAGCATCACTGTGGTTGCGGCCGTCGATGCTTGCGGCCAACCCATGGCAAACGGGATCAGATAAGCCAGAGTCAGGCTAAGCGATACTTTAATAGCGAATTTTATTTTGTCGTTCATAGTGTCAAAGTTTGCTCAGGCTTATCGTTATAAGTTGATGAATTTCTTATATGAATAATCAGAATCTTGTTCTGAATAAATTCGGGGGGCGGAATATAGCGGGTGAAAAAGTGTGCTTTGTAAACCCTTTGTCAAAACACAAAGTGCGTATTTGGCTCGATCTCGCGCTAGCCCTTGGCGTTATTGATGAAACGCCTAAAACGAGCAAAATCGCGATCTGTGACGATTCTCACTTTTGAAACAAAATCGTTGTGTTGTGTGAGCCAATTCTCACCTTATATCCTTCGCCTGATACTAAAGCAGGCCACTCGTACCATCTGCAATGAGCTTTGCTGCTTTAAAAAGCATAGATGATGAATGGGTATTTGAGAGGGAAAGTTATTATTTTTTATCGGCTTGCCGATTGTTCGCTTGCTTTTTTGGATCGAGATAAAAAAACCAAAGCGATGCCACCAAGAATGATGCCACTGGTTAAAAGTGTGTGTAGTGAAAGAGGCTCGTGGAGTACGACGGTGCCTAGCAGCAAAGCAATGGCTGGCACGGAAAGTTGGCTGACGGCGGCCTGAAGTAAAGAGAGCTTACGCATTACTTGATACCAAAGCGTATAACCAAGGCCAGATGCAATGGCGCCAGACGTGATAGCGAGCAAGATTCCGCCTAGAGAGAGATGGATTGAGGACAGTATCAACGGTGATAGGAATATGCCAATCATAGATGCAGCGATAAATCCCCACGTGATGCCACTACTTGGAGAAGGCGCTTGTTTGCCGAGCGCAGTAAACACAGCCCAACAAACGCCAGAAATCAACATGAGAAGTGCAGAACTGATATCGGGGCGAGTGGCAGATGGCAACATTAACCAAACAAAGCCAACAATCGAAAGGCCGATACCGATGATTTCGAGAAACTGAAAGCGCTCACCTTGCCACCAATAGATGGCCAGTAATGTAAGTTGCACGGCACCAAACAAAAGCAAAGCACCGGTTCCTGTCGCCAGTTGTAAGTACGCGAAAGAGAAAAGGGCAGCGTAACCAAATAAAGCCACGCCAGCAAAAAAGCGAAAGCGAGAAGTTGGCCGATCGGTTTTCCACTGACCTCTCACGACGAGCAATGCGATTAAGGTAATCGCGCCAGATATCAATCGAACGAGAGTGAAGCTACCTGCATCAATCAACCCTTCGGCCAATGCAAGTCGGCACAATAATGAATTGGCGGCGAACGCCAGCATCGTAATAGCAGTGAGTAAAAAGGTCGACATCCTTGGCCCTTAATGCAGAAATATGGATTGAGTGTAGCGTCAAACGACCTTCTTCATTAGTTGATAAAGTGATTAGTTATAGCTGTCAGAGCGAGAAAACCATCAAAAATCACCAAAGAAAACCTGATCTTAGCCTGAGTGTTACTGTGGTAGGGATGGTTGTTCGTACAATGACTTGATGGTGTTTTTCAACCATAGCAATTTGGGATTGTACGCATTGCGTTTATGCCAAATCATGGTAAATGGAATCAGTAACTTGTCTTGTTGAGTTTGGTCTAACGGAATTGGCAAGCACACCAAATCAAGATGCAGCTTTTCTGTGTAGCTTTTGCAATAGTGTGGCGCGGTGGTGATCATGCCATGCGTCGGCTGCGCAGCCATAAAAAGGGATTGCTCAAAGTTGGACATCGTCAGCCCGATAGAGCGCTGTAGCCCTAGTTCCGTTAACACTTCATCCAACGCCCAAGTTTCACTTTTTTCCCAAACAATATTGATGTGTTGGTAGCTCAGAAAGGTCTCGAGATTCCACTCTTGCTGTAATGCCGGATGATCTTTATGCAAATACACCATCGGCAGGTCATAAAATAGAATCTCAAAATCCAAGAAATACGGCAGAAGATCCAACGACTCTTTCGATCTCGGGTGACTTTCTCGGCCGATAAAACCGATATCCGCCTCGCCTCGAATGATGGCGTCGAGTGAATCGTAATCCCAGTTACTGGTTTTTACTTTCGCTTCAGGGTATCGCTGGTGGATAGCGACGATGAGTCTGTCCAACACCGTGAGCACTAATGGCGACTCAATCGTGATATCAAAACGCACTCCTTTAGGCGTAATATCGCTGCGTTTTTCTGCAATCTGGCTGCCAATTTGCAGCCATTCTGCAAGATCTTGCTCCATGCTTTGCGCCAAGGGCGTTGGCGCAAGACCTTTAGGTGTTTTGACAAGCAAAGGATCATCGAACCAATGACGAAGTTTGTTGAGCGACTTACTTACGGTAGAGGGCGTAACGTTCAGCTTTTTCGAGGCTTTCGAGACGCTTTGCTCTTGCAGCAATAATTGCAGAGTGAACAGTAAGTTTAAATCAAGTCGCGCTAGGGATTTCTTCATAATGGGTATCGTGAACAGGCTTTGGAATCAATAGTATTAGAGCAAGGCTGATTACGCTACCTAACACTAAGATAAACACCAACATATTCAGTGCACTAACGCCGATGAAACCCATAAACCAAATATAGAACGCTGAACTACAAACTTGAGCAATGCCCAGTAACGAGCTCGCCACGCCAGCTTGTTGAGAGAATGGGCTGAGCGCTTGGCTCATGGCCACGCCAAAGCCACAAGCGAAACCAGCGCAAATCAGCCCAAGTCCGAATACATAGTAAAGAGATTGTCCATCATGGAAATGGGCAGCACTGAGCACGATGCCTGCACAAGCGAGCAATACTTGAGAGGTGATCATTAAGGTTCGCTGCTTAAAAATCCCCAATGCCAATGGCGCCGAGAACGAAATCAACATACTGATCGTCGCAGTCCCTGCCATGATGGAAGAATAGCCGCCGCGATCAAAACCAAGCATGCTCATCACGACAATTGGTGAAGCGTTAACAAAGGTCAGAATGGTGGTCACTCCAAGTGCAGTAATGATCAGCCTACTGATAAAAAATCGCTCGAAGAAAGTCTCTTGATGGCTCTCTGGAGCTGTCTGTTCTTCACCTTGTTGGCTGGGTAGTGATTCCTTGAGCACAAAAATGGCCAATACACTGACGAGAATGCCCATTCCTGCCATCGTGGTAAACAAACTCGGCCAAGGAAATTTCAGCATAATCAAGTGACCAATCACGGGTGCGATCACTGGAATGATACAGGTGATGCCATTGAGCATCGACAATACTTTCGCGCGGCGTTCATCGTCTAACGTGTCGCGTAAAATCGCGAACGCGACGACATAGCAAGATCCAGCCCCGATGCCTTGGCAAAAGCGAGCAATCAAAAAAATGTTTGGTTGTTCAGCCATTCCGCCGAGAAAAGACGCGAGCACGAAGATCATCGCGCCGACGAGGGCAACAGGCTTTCGTCCCACAGAGTCTGCAATTTTCCCCGCGAATAACATGGAGGTAGCCATGCCAGCTAAATAGATCGAAAACGCAATATGCAACTGAGATTCACTAGCGTTGAGATCTGACGCAATTTGAGGCAAACCAACAAGATACAAATCAATGGCAGTAGGGTAGAGTAAAACGAGTGCAAAACTACAAAGTAAAAAACGGGACATGGAAACCTCTCTATCGAATGGCGAGGATAATAGAGTGCTAAACGTTTGCCTGCGAGTGGGAAATACGACACTAGGTATTTCTATTTACGACATACCCTGTATGAATTGAGCATAAAAACAACAAGGAAGATTATGATTACTATTGAAAAGTATTCGCCTGAGCGACATGAACAAACTTGCGAACTTAGCGTGCTAGAAGAGCAATCGCAGTTTACGGTCGCGGATGTGGGTGAAATGCTTACACGTCTTGAACCCAAAGAGCTTCCGCATCTGATTTTGGCGGACGATGACGTGGTTGGCTTTTTTCTATTTGATGCTGCTTACAGCGAGAAATACGATTTTTGCCCGAAAAACAGCTTAGGCGTACGTGCTTTGTTGGTGGATCACCGTCATCAAGGCAAAGGCATCGCCAAGCAAGCCATTCAACAGTTTGCCGATTTCGCCAAACGTCATTATCCCGAGTTTCATGCGCTTTATCTCACCGTGAATTGCCGCAACATACCCGCTTATCAGTGCTATTTAAAATCAGGGTTTGAAGATACCAATGAGCTTTACCACGGCGGCCCCGTTGGACCGCAGCACATTATGAGACAGCCGCTTTAACTAGGAAAACACCAAGGATGGAAATATGAGAATTGAAATCGACGATTTAGAACGGCCGCAGGTGCTTGCGTTGTTGGAAGAGCATTTGCAGGACATGTACGCTACATCGCCACCAGAGAGCGTGCATGCGTTAGATGTAAGCAAGTTGAAGCTGCCTTCAATCACGTTTTGGACGGGGTGGGATGGTGAGCAGCTATTGGGATGTGTGGCAATGAGCCAACTAGAAGATGGTCACGCAGAGTTGAAATCGATGCGTACGACGCCGTCGGCGAGAAAACAGGGCGTGGCATCCCGCTTGCTCAATCACGTGATTGAGCAAGCGAAACATCAGGGGATACAACGTCTAAGTTTGGAAACTGGGTCGATGGCATTTTTTGAACCCGCGCATCGCCTATATGAAAAACATGGCTTCGCGTACTGCGAGCAGTTTGGTGACTATCAACCTGATCCAAACAGCCGCTTTATGACCCTAGCGTTGTAGCCCGTCGCGACTAAAAGTTAAAGTAGTAATTAGCTCCTGGCGAGATGAGTGATGCACGCTCACGCGCCAGTTGTTTTCTTCTCTCTCTAATACGCTTCGCGTTGTCTTTATCTAAGTTTGCATCCAATTGATGATCAAGGCGTGATATCTCCGCATCTAACGCGTTAATGCGTTGTTGACGCTGATATTCTTGATGGCCTAACTGATAGTTTTTAAGGAAAAGATCGTTAGAGCAAACGCCATAGTAGGTTTTTCCTTCTACACCCACCGTGTAACCATTGTCTGGCGAACAGTAAAGAATGGTGCCTTTATCAAAACCGTCTTGCCACTCAACGTGATTTGGCGTTACGCCTGCTTCGCGACAGTCTTTAATGTATTCGTACAAAATGTTTGGGTTGTTGCCTGATCGGCCATCTTGGTAGCCGACGCGATACCAGTCTGCGGTTTGGCATTGTTCTGGCGACATGCTGCTACAACCAGAAAGTAATGCAAATATGGCAAAGAGAAGCGCAATGCGTTTCATGAAGTGGATTCCTTGTTACTGCGTTAGGTTCGCTGATTATAAATGAACAGTGTTCATTTCCAATAGATAAAATTAATAATTACCGAGTTATTGATGCGTTTCGCTTGTGAGTTTGTCGGCTTGAAGCAAAAATTTTTTGCTTGTGGAACGAGCGTTGTTCGTCAGTAGTGATGTTACGAATAGAGTGCTTTGCGTGAAGGGAGAGGTGAGACTAGTGGGCTGGGAATCTCTTCGTAAGCCGCATCTACAAACAGTTGCCTGCGCGAATGTTACTTTTTCTCAGAGATTCCCATATCAAAAGCCCCTCGATCGAGGAGGAACGGGACTTTCGATAATTTTATGCTTAACTTTCAAATGAAAGTTTGTTGCCAAACGCGGATTTCCAGTCTTTATCAAATTGATCGACAGCCGGCTGAACTGCTGGATGAGAAAACATCTGCGCGGCCACATCGACAGGCAAGGTGATCGCTTCAATGCCCAACTTCATCACTTCCATCGCTTGTTGGGTATTTTTAAAACTCGCTGCCAAAATTTTTGCAGGCAGTTGGTTTTGATCCAGTAGCAATTGCAGGTCTGCGACCACTTCTACACCGTTTCCGTTCATCGCATCAATACGGTTCACATAAGGCGCAAGATAGTCAGCGCCGCACAATGCCGCAAGGAAACCTTGCTGAGCAGAGTAAATAGCAGTGGCGAGCACTTGAATTCCCTCTTTTTTCATTAACTTAATTGCCGCTAAGCCCGTTTCGGTTGCTGGCACTTTGACGACCATATCATAGGGTAATTCATGGATTTGGCGTGCTTCTTCCACCATGCCTTCTACAGTAGTACTCACCACTTGAGCATGGAAACGGGGTGTTCCCCCTAACGCTTCTTGCATGCCAGCTAAGGTTTGGTTCAAGCCTTGTTTTGATTTCGCCAAAATACTTGGATTTGTGGTTACCCCTTTCAGAGGTAGGCATTGGTTAAAGCGTTTTACTTCTGCCACGTCAGCAGTATCTAAATAGAGTTCGATCATGGGTTCTACCTTATACAAAATCTTCGTTTTGATGATGGGATCACTATAGATCTGACAATCCGCTGAGATCTTGATTTTGATCAATTGAAATTTCAATTGAAACTATAATAATTTCACAAAACGAAAGTTAAGTGCCAATATTTCATTATCAAATGAAGCTTTCAGCAAAAGAAAAGCGTGAAAAGTAGAAGAGCAAACCAAGAGGCGGACAGCAATGTATTTCAATATTCAGAGGTTCTCGACCCACGATGGTGATGGTATTCGCACCATTCTGTTTCTGAAGGGATGCAGTCTGTCTTGTCCTTGGTGCCAAAACCCAGAAAGCCGCAGTGAAAAGCACTCTCTGCTGTTTGATGAGCGCAGTTGTATGGCGGACTGCCAGCTTTGTATATCGGCTTATAAACAAACCGTAAACGGCAATATGGCGAGCGATGGTATCCGACGCATTGACGATCAAATCATCATCAATCGAAAAGCTATGAGCGAAGCGCAGATCATTGCGCTGCGAAACGTATGTCCAACACAAGCGCTCAGCATATGTGGAGAAGAGGCGAAATCGGACGACCTGTTTGAAGTGTTGATGAAAGACAAGCCTTTCTACGATCAAAGCCAAGGTGGCGTGACATTTTCTGGTGGCGAGCCGCTGATGCAGCCAAGTCTTGTGGCAGAACTTGCCGAACGTTTGCATCAAAACCATGTGTCTACGGCGGTGGAGTCGTGCATGCATGTTCCGTGGAAAAACGTAGAAAAAGTCGCGCCGTATATTGATTGCTGGTTAGCGGATCTTAAACACACCGACGAAGAAAAGTTTCTCCGCTGGGCGAAGGGATCGTTAAAACGCATCAAAGACAATTTTAGAAAATTGGCACCAATTGCCAAACGTATTGTTATTCGCGTGCCGGTTGTGCCGGGCTTCAATGACACCATTGATGAGCTCAAAGCGATCATTGACTTCGCTGCTTCTTTAGAAAGCTGTCAAGAAACTCCACTTGTTGCCGTATCACACCCTCGGCATCAATAAATACCGTTTGCTCGATTATGCCTTACGAGTGTTCTGACAAACCATTAAATAATCCAGAACTGCTAGAAAACGCAATGCAATACGCAAGCGAACATACTCAACTTAACGTGATTGTTAGAGGTTAACCATGGACCTACATACCCTTCCAGAGCGAATCAAAGCCCACAAATCGGCACTGGTCAACATCGTAACGCCGCCTATCTGTACTGAGCGCGCAGAGGCTTATACTCGAGCGTATCAGGCAAATGAAGACAAACCTGTGATTGTGCAACGAGCGTTGGCGTTACAAGAGCACTTACGCACTCGTACCATTTGGATTAAGCACGACGAGCTGATTGTCGGTAACCAAGCGAGCAAAGTACGCGCTGCGCCGATCTTCCCTGAATACACGGTGCGTTGGATTGAAGCGGAAATCGACGAACTGGCCGACCGACCTGGGGCTGGTTTTGCGGTAAGTGAAGAAGACAAACAAAGCATTCACGCCATTACGCCATACTGGCGCGGTAAAACGGTTCAAGATCGCTGCTATGGACTTTTTACCGACGAGCAACAAGAGATCCTAGCCAGCACTATCATTAAAGCCGAGGGCAACATGACTTCGGGCGACGCGCACCTTGCAGTGGATAACGAAAAAATCCTGAAGATCGGTATGAACGGTCTGTTGGATGAGGTTCGCCAGCATCGCGCTAATAACGACGTGTCGACGTATGAAGGGTTAAAGAAAGAGCAGTTTTATAAGTCCGTCGAAATTGTCTTGCTTGCGATTCAGGAGCACATGGTGAGTTACGCCGATCTCGCTCTGGAAATGGCACAAAACGAAACTCGACCAGAGAGGAAAGCGGAACTGGAGACAATCGCAGAAAACTGTCGTCATGTGGCTTTCCATGCGCCAACCAACTTCTGGCAAGCTCTGCAACTGAGCTATTTTGTGCAGTTGATGTTGCAAATTGAATCGAATGGCCACTCTGTTTCATTCGGTCGGATGGACCAGTTCCTAAACGACTATTACGTGCGTGATCTTGAAAGTGGCGCGATGAACAAAGCGTTCGCCCTTGAGTTATTGCAAAGCTGTTGGTTGAAATTGCTTGAAGTAAACAAGATTCGCTCTGGCGCGCACTCAAAAGCATCGGCAGGTTCTCCTCTGTATCAAAATGTCTGTATCGGTGGCCAAAAGCTGAATGAGAATGGAGAACCTGAAGACGCCGTAAACCCGCTATCTTGGGCGATTTTAGAGTCTTGTGGTCAGCTACGTTCCACGCAACCGAACTTGAGTGTTCGCTATCATGAAGGTCTGAATCAAGAGTTCTTGATGGGCTGTATTGAAGTGATCAAATGTGGATTCGGTATGCCTGCATTCAACAACGATGAAATCGTCATTCCAGAATTCATCAAGCTTGGCGTTGAGAAAGAAGACGCTTACAACTATGCGTCTATTGGCTGTATTGAAACCGCTGTTCCAGGCAAATGGGGTTACCGTTGCACGGGCATGAGCTTCATTAACTTTGCGCGTATTTTACTGGCTGCGCTTAACGAAGGTGTGGATGCAACGACGGGCAAAGCCTTCTTGCCGCATGATAAGTCGTTGGCAAAAGGCAACTTCGAGAGCTTTGAGCAAGTCACCGCTTCTTGGGCGAAGCAAATTCGCTACTACACACGTAAATCGATAGAGATCGATACCGTAGTCGACAGTGTGCTTGAGCAGCAAGCGCAAGATATTTTCTGCTCATCGCTGGTGGATGACTGTTTGGCGCGTGGTAAAACAGTAAAAGAAGGCGGAGCGAAATACGATTGGGTATCTGGCCTGCAAGTGGGTATCGCCAATTTGGGTAACAGTTTGGCGGCGATCAAACATTTGGTGTTTGAAGAAGCACAAATCAGCCAAACGGAACTGGCAAAAGCATTAGAAGAAGACTTTGATGGTATTGAGAACGAACAACTTCGCCAACGCTTAATCAACTTCGCGCCAAAATACGGCAATGACGACGATTATGTCGACCAATTGCTGGCTGATGCTTACCAAGTTTATATCGATGAGTTGGCGCAATTTGTCAACACACGTCATGGGCGCGGGCCAATTGGTGGTGGCTACTACGCGGGAACATCAAGCATCTCTGCCAACGTGCCATTTGGCGCATCCACGATGGCAACACCAGATGGTCGAAAAGCGAAAACGCCACTGGCGGAAGGCGCAAGTCCAGCATCGGGCTCTGACCGTTTGGGACCAACGGCGGTGTATAACTCAGTCGGTAAAATTCAAGCCAATAAAATCCTAGGTGGCGTGCTGCTTAATCAGAAGTTAAGCCCAGCGGCTGTCGCTTCAGAAGGGGATAAGCTCAAGCTTTCAATGCTGATTCGCACCTTCTTTAATCACCACAAAGGTTGGCACGTGCAGTACAACATCGTCTCTCGTGAAACCTTGCTGGCAGCGAAGAAGAACCCTGAGCAATATCGTGACCTTGTCGTACGAGTTGCGGGCTATTCAGCCTTCTTTACCGCGCTGTCACCAGACGCGCAGGATGACATCATCGCTCGTACCGAACACGAGTTGTGATGGCCTCAACCCCTGTTAATGCAGAAGGCACCGATTGGTGCCTTTTTGTTTACTCTTCAATGGTTATGCCACTAGAGCCGGGAAGCTGCGATACAAAATTGGATCCCATGAGCTTAGATGGGGTGTATACACCGGCTTCAGGCTTCGTATGTAGCAGGTGTTCTACAATCGCCAGAGATCCCGTTACGGTTAAGCTGTAGCCATTGGCCGTTTGTACTCGTGCTGTTTTGCTTTGTCCGAGTTTGTTGCTTGCTTTACCCCACACATATGTGGGTAATTGGTTTCTTTGCTCCTCATTCGGTCCTTTTACGGTTCTTTCAATACGGCTTTTTATGAGGCTTTGTACCCAGGTTATGCCGAGAAGGGGGCGAACCCAATTCGCTCGTTTAGCGTTTTTTATCATGTTCGGCGATCCGGGAACAAAAACATCAATATTCTCAATCCCCGTGGTGTAATAGGCGGTTGAAACATCGCCCCACGGAATGGTCATCGCAAGTTTTTCGCCGTCACCAAAATCAATGTTGCGAACTTTATACGCTAGCGGAACGGTGGTGATTTTTCCGTTAAGTCTCACTTTTCCGCCTTGAGCCAAACCTTCGACAGACGTTTTCGCTGTGCCCGGAGAAAAACCAGAGCGAGAGTCAAAACCGAGAGACAAGTGTGTTGCATCTGGTAGCGCAGCTTTCAATGTGGCTGCAATGCAATCCGTTGGAATAACATCAAAACCAACACCAGAGCACAATACGACACTAGCTTCCTTTGCTTGTGATTGCAGCGTTTGTGCAAACTCAAATACAGAGATCTCACCTGTAATATCGAGGTAATGTGTACCTGCTTCTAGGCACGCTTTCATCATCGGTTTTGCTGTCGAAGAAAAGGGGCCTGCGCAGTTTAATACCAGTGAGGAACCCGAAATATGTTGGATCGCGCTGCTTTTATCCTCAAGAGAAAAAGCAAGACTTTGCAGCCCTAGTTCAGCCGCTAGGCTTTGTACTTTCTCTAAACTTCTACCTGCAAGGATTGGGTGGTGACCCCGTTTTACGGCCTCTCTCGCAATCAGCTCGCCTGTATAACCATTGGCTCCGTATATGATCCAACGCTCTGGGGATGATGCCGGTGTGTTATCTTTCATCAAAAAGCTCCTATCAATGCCTGCTTAAAGAGGTTTCTGGTCATTGGCTTTTTCTTGTTGAATTGTGGTCAAGCCTTGTTCGAATGTGGTGATTTGAAAATCTGGAAAACGAGTCTGAAACTTATCTGAAACAAAAAGGTTGTCAGATTCGTAGCGAGGCAAAAGCTCGGCTGCATCTCGAATGGTTTGATTAAATCGCCCAGCTAGCCACAATTGCCAGCGCTTGATGACTTTGTATTTCGGCTGAACGTTAAAAACCTTTGCCGCAACAGCGATAAACTCCCGATACGTCAGTCGACGATCATCGCAAGGCAAATGCCAAGTTTGTCCGTAAGCATCGGGCGTATTCCCAATTAGCGCCATGGCTCGGCTTGCGTCTGGCGTATAAATTAAGCTGCGTTTGGTGTCATCACGTAAAAACACTTTTGCGCTCTTTTGGTTAAGTAGATTATCGATAATGGCGGAATTAGTGATGCTTTGCGTTTTTCCCGGGCCGTAAAATTCCGGAGCGCGACAGATAACGGCTTCGATTTCTCCTTTATTCATCGATTCTAGCAGCATGTCAGTAATGACCGCACGAATTCGACCTTTTTCTCCATTGGGCTGAAATGGTGCATCTTCTTGTTGAGGCGTATCCGTTTGCGGGTACATGTAGGTATTATCAAAGTAAACAAGCTTTGCTTGATGAGTTTTACATGCGGCGATGACATTACGCATCATTGTTGGCCACTGTTCCACCCACAGTTGGGTATCCATTGGTAGCCCTGCAGTAAGGTAAACGATACTAGAACCTTTTACGGCATCTGATGTTTGTTTCGCGTCGAGCAAGTCCGCTTTTACCAGTTGATCCGTCTCGTTGACTCGATGCGGATTGCGGCTCACTAAACGGATGTCGCTCGTAAAGTCTCGTTTTAGGCTTAATGCCAGCTCACGGCCAATTTGCCCACTTGCACCCAATATCGTTTGCATTCACCAATCTCCTGCTGTGTTGCTTTGATATTCATCCTAAGATTAAAGTTAGGTTTAAGGTCAACCCGCATTTTGAAGATAAATCAGATTAATTTTTATTGAATATAGAAATAAGGAGATGGCAGACCTGAGCTAAGGGCGAATGGTTTTGACAAACTCAATTTAGTGGCAGGTAGGGAACTTGCGAATCTTTAACTCAACATCAAGAGTAAAGCTTCGCTTGTTAACGTTGCTTTGCTTTGGTGACGGCTTTATTTTTATTTGAAGGGTTTTCTTTGGTCAGAATCGTTTGACCAAGCTGAGACATGACGCGTTTTGCATTCATTGCACAGTCCATGTCATCTGGCTTAGCTTCAATCTCTTTAAGTACTTCTTTTAACTTGCTTTTACTCTGCGCGATTTTTCGCTCAAGCTCGTCGAGCTCTTGGACTTTTTGCTGCAAGGTCGTCAATAACTGGTGATGATCCCAGTTAGAAAGGTCGGATGGCAGTAACGCACTTAGTTCATCCAAACTGAATCCAGCTTGCTGACCCGTTGTGATCATGTCCAGAATCATTAATGCTTCTTGCGGATACTCGCGGTACCCGTTGGCTTTACGGGTCACGGTTTTTAGCAGTCCGATGCGCTCGTAAAATCGAATACGCGAGGGAGCAAGGCCCGTTTTTTGCGCCAGTTCGCCAATTTTCATATCAAGCGTGTCTCATTAGGTTGATAAAATAACCTTACCATTTCTGAACATTCTCGCCAGTTTGGTGCTTGGTCGTTTCGTTTCTTGATTTCTTACCGTTACAGCTTGTGCAAAATTTCCACGCATTTCTTTGTGACGTCGTCGTACTCTTTTGTCATGTAAGCGGTGGTGATGGCACCTTCTTTCATGATGCAAATGGCATTGAGTAATGATGTGTTGTCTGATTTGAGATAGCGTTGAATTAGCTCACGAACCTGTTGTTTATGGTGGCGGCAATACGTTGCAATCTCGCCGCGGTCGTCACTGAATTCGGCGGACGTGTTGATGAAAAAACAGCCGCGAAACTCGCCCAATTTTTCCTCAGAACCATGAAACCAGCCGTTAAGCGCGGTAAACAACTGGTCGATCACGTCTGTGCTCGATTGTGCTGATGACAGTTTCTCCTCTAGCCACGCCATGAAGATTTGGTGGCGTTGTTCTAGTGCGGCAAGGATGAGCGCTTCTTTGCTTTCAAAATGGCTGTACAGCGTGCGTTTAGCCACGCCAGATACTTTAAGGACTTCATTGATGCCAATGGAGTTGATGCCCTGTTTGTAAAACAGCGACAACGCGGTATCGATCAATAACTGTTTCTTTTTGTTCATAACTACGTCCTCAAAAAGTTCTACAAACACATATTGACAAAGGTAGACAGATTTGTCTATTTTAATTTGTAGACAATTCGGTCTACTTTGAGGTGTTTATGAATAATTTAATTTTATCTTTGGTCGCGGGGCTTGGTGCGACATTGGCTATTGGTGTGTTGTCTTACGCCGAGGTATCTCTTACTGAGGTTGTACTTCTCATGGCGCCATTTGGTGCTACTGCGGTGTTGGTGTTTGGGGTGCCTAGCAGCCCTCTCGCTCAACCAAAAAACGTGATCATTGGTCACTGCATTACGGCATCTATCGGTATTGCGTTTAGTCAATACGTTGAGATCACGCCAATCACGCTCGCGATTGCGACTGGGTTAGGTGTGTCAGCGATGCTGATTACGAAGACAACGCATCCACCAGCGGGCGCGAATCCTATCTTGATCATGGCCTCTGGGCAGGGGTGGAGCTTTCTGTTCACGCCAGTACTGATCGGCGCGGTGGTGATTGTGCTGGTAGGTAAGGCGTTGCAGTTGCTACAGAGTCAGTACTTAAACCCTCGTTTGAACGGTCAAAAGACCTAATTGGGTTGCAAGTAAGGCCGCATTAGGGGATGAGCTCTTTTGCGGCTTTTTCTTTTCGTGGATGCTTAAAAATAAAATCTGATTCTCTCTTGGTATTCAGTCGTATACATAAAGATGTTAGTTAAATTGGTATACCACTATGAATAAAATTCACCCCAAGAAGCTATTGCACAGCAAATGGACGGCGACGTCACCTAAAAATAAAGAGAAGCACTTTGTCGTAACAGAAATGGAGCTGGATGAAGAAGGCAATGTTGTGAAATGTGTCATTGAGGCGGTTATGAGTAAACGTGAGCAAGAGATGAACTGGCAAGAGCTGAAAGACCCAGAGCTATGGCGGCAGGGCTGGAAGTAATGCACTTTGTTGAATTTTTCCTAGGTTTGAAATCGAAAGATGGTACTTAGCTGATAGGCAACGGTCTGTGTATCTGCTACGTTGAGTTTGTTCGCTATCAACTAAAAAGGAATGACTATGATCGATTTCGACAATTCATCAGTGTTTAAGCTTAAACCCATTGAGGTATCAAAAGTTAGGGAAGATTTTCACAAGTTTCTTATTGATGGCGAGTCGGTATTTGCGGGCTTTAAAACGGTTCGCGACCAAGTGGTGTTTACCAACAAGCGAGTGATTGCGGCGAATGTGCAAGGGATTACGGGCTCAAAAGTGGATTACACGTCGCTGCCTTATAGCAAGATCAATGCATTTTCTATCGAGACGTCTGGTACCTTTGACTTAGACTGTGAAATTGAGTTCTTCATGAGTGAGGTGGGAAGAGTACGTTTTGAAATTAAAGGTTCGTTTGATCTGATTTCTTTCAACCGTATGGTTAGTGAGTATGTACTAGCGTAAGGGAATAGAAATGAGAGCTTCACTGAGAGACAAAATAATAGAGGTCTGTGACAAAAAGATCGAAAGCAAAGGTGAGCAGGTTGGGCTCTCATTTTATGCGTTTTTCGCCAACAAAAATGATGATCCAGAACGGTTGATGGAGGCGGCTACGTGGTGGATTCAGACCCATCGGCTCGACCACTTCGAAAAAGCAGTAAAAATAAAGTCAATGGTGGAGTCTGGTATCTAAATTAAAAAAAAGAAATAAAGAAAGCAGACAAATGCCAACAACGTCGCGGATAAAACAGGGTAGATAATATAAGAGTCCTGTTTATTGGTTCTTTGAAAGCACAGAGAAACGAGTAAGACGTTGTAGACGACGAGCAGCATACTGATCATGGTCCCACTGTTAAGCGTTAAACTGGACAGCTGAGTTAAGAAAAACGCCAATAAAAGGTAGTCGAAGACAATTAACCATAAAAAGGCCTTCTTCAACAGATCGCGTTTTTTGTTTTCGGATGGTGTTATGTGCATATAGAACTCAACTAAAAAGTCACAGTAACAGAGGTTTCAGTTAGAAAGGTCACCATCAGGCGAGGTGACCTTTTGAGGTTATAATTCTTGAATATTTACTTCGTTGGTGGCCGTATCACCCGAGTAATTGATGACTTCTTGTCGAATGACTGGTTGGTTAAATTCGGCTTTATCTTTCGCTTTTTGCAGTTCACTTTCTTGGTGGTTACCAAAAAGAGTTTCGAGTACTTTGGCTGCTGGCGTCGTTAAAACGAACAGCTCGATACGGCGGTTTTCGCTTGAATCTGGTTCATCAGGGTTAAGCAGTGCTCTATCCGACATGCCTGTGACCTGCATGACGCGATCATCCGGCATGCCACCTTCAACCAGCGTATTTCTTGCGACATCAGCTCGAGATGCAGATAGCGCCCAGTTTGATTGACGACCAAAGCGTTTTTTAAATGGAATCGCATCGGTATGACCGCTGATGATCAGTGGGTTGTTCACACGCTGAAATACAGGCGCAAGTGCAAGTAATAAGTCTTCGAAGAAAGGGGTCAGCTCTGCGCCACCACGACTGAACATATGCTGTTTGTAATCATCTTGAAGGACGATACGTAGGCCTTGTGGGGTCACGGTGACGTTGACATTTCCTTGTGCGTTAATCTGAGCGGTCATTCGTTCAATGACTTTCGCCAACGCTGCAAGTTGCTCCTGAGTATCGAAGTTACCAGGAATCAACGAGTCGATTTCTGGCCCATCGCCGTCACCTCGAAAGTATGAGCTTACCACGTGGTTGGAATTGTGTTTACTTGGCACAGAAGAGTCCTGTGCCAAGTCAATAGGAGAGATACTTTGTGAAGTATCAAATGGATTACCGTAACTCTTGTCGAATACGCTTGAGCTATGTAAGTGGGCGACAATTGCTTTACGCTCTTCTTTGTCTACCACCTGCATAACCCAAAGCACAAGAAACAGCGCCATTAGGGCGATCATGAAGTCAGCAAACGCGACTTTCCACGCGCCGCCATGAGGTTCATCATGGCTGTGTGCTTTGGCACGTTTGAACACTACATGCTCTTGTTTTTGCATTATCCCTCCTGTTCAGCTAACCACTTCTCCATTTGGTTGAATGTTGGTTTGATGTCTAGCTGAATATGTTTACGACCAGCGTCAATGGCGAGCAATGTCGGCTTCTTCGCTACGTAGGCAACCAAGGTTGCGCGTACGCATTCAAAAGCAGTCATATTACGTTTTACTCGCTGAGCCATGGCGTTACTTAGTGGGTCTAAACCACAGTAACAACCGAAAATACCAATGAATGTACCTACGAGAGCTGCTGCAACGTGATAACCAATCATAGCGATTGAGCCATCAATGGCCTGCATGGTGATAATGATGCCACCAACTGCTGCAAGAATACCGAAGCCAGGTAGTGCTTCTGCTGTACGCTGTAGTGAGCGTGAAGGCAAAAGCATTTCGTTTTGGATAGCTTCAATTTCTTGCTCTAGCAGTCCCTCTAATTCATGAGGCGACATTTGTCCCATTGCCATTAAACGTAAATTATCAGTAATGAAAGAAATTAGGCGATGATCCTCAGCAATCGTCGGGTAAGCGAGAAACATAGAGCTCTGTTCTGGCGACTCAATGTGAGAGTCGAGAAACTTATAACCACGGTTGCGCGCTGTCTCGAGCAAGTTATTGAGCAGCGCCATTAATTCCATGTAGTACTCATGCTCTTCTGTCGGGCCTTTGATGGTCGCAGGCACTTGGCGACGCATTTCTTTCAGTACGTGAGGTGGGTTACCGATGATCAAAGAACCAGCAGCAGCGCCAATGATGATAAGGAATTCGGCTGGTTGCCAGATAGCGCCTAAGTTACCGCCGGCCCACATGTATCCACCGAAGACGCACACCAGGATAGTGAGGACTCCAAAAAACTTTTGCATCTTGTGACTCCTAAGAGGACATTAATTGGTTGAGTTGTTTCAGCGCTTGTTTGTGAAGCTGACATATACGAGGTGGTGTCAGATCCAATACCAGAGCTATTTCGTGTAAGTTGAGTTCATGTTGATAGAACAGAGTAAGCAGCAATTGATCACGCTTCGGCAATTTGCCTAAAGCGCTATCTAAACTGCGACGAATATGCTCATGTTCCATGCCATCATATTGCCCGCCAATATAGCTATCACCACTGCTTTCCATCAGTTGGTCAAGGCTTTGCATCTCTCCCGCAAGGGCGGCATTTTGGCGATTGTAATAGTCCTGCTCATTCGTCCCCAAGGCTTGGATGATTTCTGCATCCGTGGGCATCCGACCTAAAGAGCGTGTGAGATCTCGAGTCACGTCATTGAGTTCGTGAGCCTGTTGGCGAGTTTTACGTGAGCGCCAATCTAGCCGGCGTAATTCGTCTAAAATTGCACCTCGAACGCGACACACGGCAAAGGCAGGGAAATGAGGATCGTCAACATCGCCGTATCGGCGTCCAGCTTCAACTAGAGCGATAAGGCCAATTTGCTGCATATCTTCAATACTACAGTGAGAAGTGGCATGAACACGTAGCTGGTTAACGACGCGTTTCACCATAACTTGATGACGTTGCAGCAGTGCATTTTCGTCAATTGGGCGTGATGGCGTCGTCACTTCCTCTTCTGTGGTATAGGTGTCTTGTATATTCATGTCTAACATGGTTGTGCTCCGTTATTGCACAACATATTTAGTCAACAAAACATCGTCGATTTCGCGAACGATGTCTGTCTTAGCAAAAGCCAGTAAAAGCGTTTGTTTTACTTCGTTTTGCAGAATATCGATGGCACCCGCTTGCTGTAACTCATCAAATGTTTTGTCGCTAAACAATTTTAATAATGAGTTTTGTACCATTGGCATGTACTCATCAATGTCTTTGATGCGCTCAGGACGGCGTGTTTCAATTGCTAGTTCTAGCATGACAAAGTGAGTCTGTTTTTTACCTTTTACGGTCAAAACGACTTTGTCTAAAGGATGGAAGCTAGGACCTTTGCTTGTCGGTTCTTCTGTGACTAAAAATGACAATGGAGAATCATCGATCAAGGAACCAGAGTCAGGTGACTCTTGAGCGTGTTTGTTTAAGTACCAGATTCCGCCCATAATCGTGGCGGCCGAAACGAGGGCGCTGGTGATGATCATGGCGATAAACAGGGCGATCATTTGTTGTTTGGTCATAACCTTTTTCCTCGAGGATTAACTAGGCTTGAGTGTTCAGCCAGTGTTCTGAATAGTTTGTTGTTGTAGTTTGGAATGCACCAGATTCTCGTGCTGCGAAAATAGTGGCGTCTTCTTCATTTGTATGTTGGTCATTGCGACTCTGGCTTTGATCAGAGCCCACGTTGACATCGACATGGACGAAGTTCTGCTCTTGCAGTTCTGTGCGTAGACGCTCAGACACTTGCATTAAAGCTTCTCGTGTTGCGGCTGCATTGGCATTGATGTGCACGCTTAGTCGGTCGCCTTCAACACGTACAAGTAAATCCAGCTTACCTAAATCCGGTGGGTCGAGGCGGATTTTGGCTTCTTGTACATTTTGTTGCGCTTGAAGAGTCACACGGTCATGCAGAACTTGCATCATTTGCTCTCCCCATTTCCCAGCACTGGTGTCAACGCGCACAGCCGCCCACTCAGAGCCTTGAGTTTGAATATGACTCGTGGCAACGGCGGTGTTCGGGGCTTGTGGCGTTGGTGTTTGTCCTTGGAGTGGTGAGGCCGTTGGTTGCCCTTGAGCTGGTTGACTCAATAGGGTCTGAAAGTCGGCACTGGAGATTGATAGACGCGAGTTCGATGACATCGGTTGGCTTTGTTGCACCTCTTGTTGCTTGATAGAGGTGTTTAGCAAGGCGTTATTTGAGTCTTGTGTTGTAGACTTAACATCGTTAGCTACCGATAAAGGCGGAGTTTTTCCGAATTGACCCGACTGCTTTTCTGCCATAGTGAGCATACTCTGGGTTAGAGCCTGAGCTTGCATAGCAAGATCAGGTGATTCTGTTGAACCCAGTGTACTTGTCAGGTGAGCATCTGCTTCAGAAGCCGAGTGTTCGTCAGTATCCAAACCACGAGCATGCGCTTTTTCTTCGCTGTCCAAAGCTGGAGCGGTAAGATGAAAACTCGGCACGGTTGAAGCTGAGGCGAAACCTTGGCCGTCATACTGGCTATGCTCAGACATAGGGTTATGAGAAAAACCGTGTACAGCTCTTGCTTGTTTTATGTTGCCTTCATGGCCAGGTGATGCATTGCCGGATATTTGAGTTGAAGGAGATACGATCATTGAGTTAGCTCCATGGTCATCGCTAATTGATAGGCCATAGCGCGCTCTTGATGGTCATTGACCATATTCATCTCTTTTTCTAACTCGTTCTTCGACTTTTCTAATCTAGCGAATGCATCTGCATGAACGGTTTTGGCACGTTGAATTTCAGGTGCAAGCTTAGGATCCTTCAAAAAAGGTTTGTGACTGATCAATAGCTCTCGCAACTGCAAGTCATAGCGCTTAAGCGCATGCCAATCTGCTGTTTTTGTAGCGAATTGGATGAGCTGAGATAAATGACGAAATCGCTCTGGCGACACTTTATGCTTGTTGTCCAAAATTCATCCAACCTTCACGAATGTTACCCATTACACGCTCGACATTAACCAAGCGATTCGCATCGTTCTGCACGCTGGCGTAATAAAGCTCAACTTGGCAGAAGTCATACAGCTGGCGTAAGTTTTCAGCAATTTCGCCACCATTCTCATCATCTAGAGCGCTTGTGAGCCCAATTAAGATGTTCATACATTTGTTGATTCCGTTACCTTTCTCCGCCAAGCGATTCGCAGCCAAATGGCCACGAATACGTTCAACTTCATCAAGTAAGCCATCGATCAACATAATGACTAATTGGTGTGGGTTTGCTGCTGCCGCTTGCGCGTTGAGGTCTACTTGCTGGTACGAGTCATAGCCAGAGTCCATAAGCATGAGTTTTTTCTCCTAAAGGCTTAGCCAAACATTGTCATGGTTTGGCTCATTTGGGTCATAATTGAGTTCATTTGAGTGAATTGTTTTAGGTAGCGGTTGTACGACATCTCGTACTTGCGCTCTAATGTGGTCTGTTTATCTTCGACTCGGTCTAGATTTGCTTGCAAAGCGTCTTTTCTAGATTTGAAAGTACCTGATGAAAACTTCAAAAACGGTTCCACCATGTCATCAATGGAATCAAGTAACGCACCATCACCATTAAAGATTGCTTCTAAACCAGCACTGTTGTTTTGTTGTGCGTTTTTAAACTTTTCTTGGTCAACTTTCATTTTGCCGTTGCGATCTAGACTGATACCGATCTCGCTTAAACGCATGCCGCCATGCTCACCTCGGACTAAGCTTGTTAATTGGCTTTCAATAGAGCGCAGTGTAGGGTCGCTTGCCAATACGCCGCGTTTTTTGTCTTCACCACCTATTTGGGTGTGTTGGTTCATTGCGCCAATAAGAGTGTTATATGCTTCAACAAACTTATCCAATTGCTCTTTTGTTCCCTCACTATCCGCACCGACCTTCAAGCTAATAGGTGCGTCGCCTGCTGACTGCGCTTTTGAGACCGTAATATCAACACCGTCAATTACGCCTTCAAAAGTGTTGCTTGCGTTCGTCAGTTTGAGACCTGAGTCTTTAGATCCCAACCACATAACGGCATCTTGCGGGGCGCTAATTTGGTTTAGGTTAGTGAATGCATCTTCAAACCACGCTTGACCTGTACCAGAGGCTGATACGTTGATTTTATTGGCAACACCAGTTTCTGTGCTCGATAGCATAAAATGTGTTTGACCGTTTGAGCGAACTAGTGTTGCGCTGACGCCAGGATTATCCACATTGTTGTTGATTGCGCTTGCAAGGTCGCTAACGGTAGCGACTCCGTCTCCGTCACTATCGACGGTTGATAAATCCAGCGTCATTGATTCACCGTTTATAGTGAACTCAAGTGAGCCGGTTGTTGGAATCTCCGTTGTTGCTTCAAGGTCTGCGGGCATGCCGGTTGAAACTTGATGTGAAGTTGCTACTTGCTCTACGAAGATTTGGTAATTTCCTGTAAGAGCCTTGGCATCTGCACTGGCTGTAAAGTTGCCTTCTTGAGACAGCGTAGCGCTGTTCTTAACAATACTGTTTGTATTGCTATTCATCTCATTGATTGCAGTACGAAAGTCTCGTAGCGCGGTTTCAACTTTGCCTAATGCGGAAAGTTGAGCCTGATACTTGTTCGTTTGTAGCTGATAGCGCTGTTGGAATGGTTGAACATCTAAAGTGGCGAACTGCGTTGCCATAGTGATTGGATCTAACGAACTCATGAGGTCGCTCCCTCTCTCATATTTAGTCGACTTAAATAGTGTTCTTTTAAGTCTGGTTTAACTTTTCACCGCAAGATGCGTGCCGTATGTTTAAGTTTTTACAAAACAATAACTTAAGTTGATGTTTTTTGTTGAGAGGAAGCTATGTTTCCACCTTGGATATTCCGCATTCCTCTAAAGGGATAATTACTTTTCCCTAATAGAAAAGGCGACCTAGAGGCAGAAAATATTTAATTGTAGTTATGATGTTAGATAGGGGGAGCTGAATAGGACGTAGTTGTATTAAGTGTTTCCCTCTATTCAATTCAGATAATTCTGATACGGTATTTTAATTGTGTTTTGGTATTATTTTGAAGAGGTTACATATGCAAGTGATCTTGTATTAATTAGACCACCACTTAAAAAGAATGTCTGTTATGAATGAATTTGCTTTACGATTAATGAAATGTGCTCGTGCATATGAGGGTTTTATTAGCACAAAGCTACTTAGCAAACAGAGTATTAATTCTGATGAAATCGCTAGTATTCAACAGGAAGCAATGTCTAAATTCCCGGAGCTTAGACTTAGCCAATTAGAAAACAGAGTTGAACCTGTAGAGCTAGAACTATTTAATAAAATACTACACAATATAATGTTAAAAATAGGCTTTCGAATTCCAGAGCACCTGACTGGTAATACTAGCGCTATTTATATTCGTAGATAAAAATAAAGCCTTCCGCGGGAAGGCTTTATCATTAGGACGATTTAAATTGAGCGCACTATTAACTAAATAATTAGCGTAGTAGTGACATTGCCATACCAGGAAGCTGACTAGTCTTAGAAAGAACGGTCGTACCAGCTTGCATTAGCATTTGGTTCTTAGTCATGTTTGAAGATTCAACTGCGAAGTCTGCATCTGTGATACGGCCTTTCGCTGCAGAAGTGTTTTCAACCATGTTACCTAGGTTAGTCATTGTGTGCTCTAGACGGTTGATGTTTGCACCTAACGCAGAACGTGCAGTACCGATTGCACCTAGAAGACCAGCTTCACCAGTCGCACCAGTTAGTGCTGTCATTGCAGTTTGTGCGTTTGCTGCAGACGTTAGGTCACCTACTGCTAGAGCACCAGCAGTACCAACAGCAGTGTTGATTGCTTGAACTTGACCAGAAACGTCGACTGATAGTTGTTCACCAGCTTGCGTACCGATTTGGAAAGTAACAGCAGCTTGCTCAAATTGACCAGCACCATCTAATAGAAGCTTGTTACCACCAAAGCTAGTAGAAGACATGATGTTAGCAAGTTCTGAACCTAGTTGTTGGTATTCTGCGTTTAGTGCTGTACGGTCGTTTGCAGATAGAGAGCCGTTTGAAGCTTGTGTTGCAAGGTCGTTCATACGGTATGTGATGTTTGTCATCTCATCCATTGCGCCTTCCGCAGTTTGCATCATAGAGATGCCGTCCTGTGCGTTACGCATCGCTACGTTCATGCCACGAGTTTGAGATTCAAGACGAGTAGCAATTTGTAGACCCGCAGCGTCATCTGCTGCTGAGTTGATGCGGTAACCCGTGCTTAGACGCTCCATCGCAGTGTTTAGAAGACCGCTTGTGTTGTTCAGAGTGTTTTGAGTTACAAGCGATGCGTAGTTAGTGTGCATTGATAAAGCCATCTTAGTCTCCTTAGTTAGTCACTATATCTTTCAGGCCTCGGGATATTCCCTAGTCACTAACTAGAGGCGGTCGGTCAGCTTTAATGATTAATTTGAAAATTAAAAAATTCCTAAAAAAGATCAAAATTGATGATTTTTAGTGACTTGTATTCCATGAAAATACAGATATAACATCAAATAACCTGAATAAGCCTGACTTAATCAGGGAAGCAGTCATCTATCAATATTGTCGTTCTTCGTTATAAATAAAAAAACAGCGCGAATAATTCGCGCTGTTTTATAAAGATTAATAGTTAAAATTCTGTCATTCCTCACCAAAAGATTGAAAAGAGAGGGAGGTCGGGATGTCACTGAAATAACCAAAGTAATAATTGGCCCCTAACAAGCGATAGCGGTTTAGCTCTGTTTGGCTCGCTACCCGCCCGGCTACCCAAGGGTATTTGTGCTTTCTTAAGAACTTAGCAATCGGTAGGAAAGCATGTCTTTCTTCTTTATCCTCTAACGTGACTGATAGTTTGATCATATCGGGACTAAAGTCAGCGACTCGTTCGAAGTTCACTTGTGATGTCGCGACTTCAAACCAAAGTGAGTAGGCGTTTTCTCTTAACTTCTCTATCAGCGCTGAGACTTTATCATAGGCGCATAGCGTTTTGTCTGCTTGAAGAGAAGGAATCACATGTTGAAAAGCGGAAGAGTGAAACTGAATCATCTGTTCGAGAAAGTATATGCCTGGTTCCCATAGTAATGCGTCGATTCTTATCGGCACGACGACGTTACTGATTAAGTCGGGGTGAAAGGCTTCTAGCTGAAACTGTGTTTGTCGCAATGCGAGATAAAGGCTGAACAAATCTAGGCAGTACTGCATTTGTTCAGAGAGTTCGAATTGATAGACGCTTTGTTCGCCACGCGTGCCAAATCTCAACGTCAGGTGTTGGAATTCTACCTCGCCTGATTGAGTCTCGCGAATGGCTTGGCACGCGTGTTGAATGTCATTGTGCTTTAAAGCATCAAATACTAATTGATCGTCATCCGTGACGATATGTTGTACTGCGAGACCAACCAAATGTTCGTACATCGCATGTGTTGAAATAAGATTAACCAAGGTTTCCTACCACATTGATTTGTTTGTTTTCTGGAATTTCGTTGTAAGACAATACTGCCAGTCCTTGCGTAAATGTGCGTGCGTAACGAGCCAGAAGTGGACGTAACTGAGGCATAACGAGAAGAATCGGAGGTAATCCCTGTTGTTTGAGCTGTTGTCTTATCAGTGGCAAGTTTTGTTGGAACTGACCAAGAATATTTGGCTCAATTGGGAAGCTGTCTAACATTACTGTACCAGAAGATTGTGCTTGTTGTAGCGAAGTCAGTAGCATTTGTTCTAGTTCATCAGAGAGAGCATAGACATTTAATTCGTTTTTCTGTCCCGCAATCAGGTTTACGAGCGTGCGTTTTAGTGCGCAACGCACATCAGATGCCAGTAAAATCGGGTCTTTAGTGTTTTCCGCGGACTCCAGCATCGTGTTAGCAATCGTACGAATATCTTTTAGTGGCACTTGGTCTAGTAACAACTGGCGATATACTTTGAGTTGCTGCGCAGGGTTAAGTGCTGCGGCTAGGGCTTCGGCTAACTTCGGTGCTTGCTGTGTCAAACGTTGCGTCATAGCTTCAACATCGTCGTGCGTAAACAACTCAGCAAGGTTTGTTTTCATTATCTTGCTAATATGAGTCGCGATGACCGTGCCATCATCGACCACTTGATAACCCATGTTCAGCGCTTTCGCTTTGTCTTGATGTTCAATCCACACTGCTGGTAATTGGTAAGCAGGATCACTGCCCAAAATACCATCTACTTCACCGTACGTTTCTCCGACTGCAATCGCCATCAAACGTTCTGGCTCGATAAAGCCTTGTTCGATCACTTCGCCATTGAGAGAAATTGTATACTGATTCGGTTTAAGGCTTAGGTTGTCTCGAATACGTACCTCTGGTAATAAAAAGCCGACTTGTTCAGATAGGTTACGGCGCACACCGCGAATACGCTGTGATAAAGGTGCACCTTGTTCTTTGTTGACTAGGTGAACGAGACGGTAACCCAGGGAAAGCGACAACGTTTGAACATGAGGAATATCTTCCCACGTAAGTGGTGTATCGTCCTCTTGCATGGCTTGTGAAAGTGCTTCGACCTCCTCGATTTGGGAGTCTTGCACGGGCTTTTTCGTTTGACGCCAACCCGCGAAAGCTAAAGCACCCGCGAAAGCAAAAAAGGCCAAATGTGGCATGCCTGGTACCATGCCTATCACAGCCATGATGCCTGCGACGGTAAACAGTGTCGCCGGGGTTGCCAGCAATTGTTTTTGCATGGTTTCCGACATGCCATTATCGCTATCATTAATTCGCGTAACGATAATCGCTGCAGCCGTTGCCAATAGAAGTGACGGAATTTGAGCTACTAAGCCATCACCGATTGTAAGTAGTGCGTAGGTTTTAAAGGCGTCAGATGCTGCGAGTCCATGCTCAAAGACGCCGATGCTGATACCACCAATGATGTTGATAAACAGAATCAGCAAACCAGCGATAGCATCGCCTCGCACAAACTTTGAGGCACCGTCCATCGAGCCGTGGAAATCGGCTTCGTTAGCGACTTCTTTACGACGCAATCGAGCGGTTTCCTGATCGATAAGACCGGCATTTAAGTCGGCATCAATCGCCATCTGTTTGCCCGGTAAGGCATCCAAAGTAAAGCGCGCTGACACCTCAGAGATACGTTCGCCACCTTTGGTAATTACGACGAAGTTGATGATCATCAAGATAACAAACACCACCATACCAACGACGTAGTTACCGCCAATAACGACTTCACCGAACGCTTGGATGACTTTACCTGCCGCATCCCCCCCATTATGTCCTTCTAGGAGTACGATTCGTGTGGAAGCGACGTTCAGTGTAAGACGCAATAATGTCGCGACTAACAAAATCGTTGGAAAAACTGAGAAGTCTAATGGTCGCTTTGCGGTAGTGCTGACCAGCAATACTAGGATTGCCAAGACGATATTGAAGGTAAACAACGCATCCAATAGCAGGGGAGGCAAAGGTAAAATCACCATTGCCAAAATCATTAGCAAGACAATTGGAATGCCAATGTAGCCTTTGGTTGATGTTTGAAGTTGTTTTAACCGGTTAAGCATACTTTCGTGTCCTTGGATAAACGCGGGTTAATCAGTGCTGCAAATGCTTTGGAATCGAAAAATGAGGCAAAGGAGTTGGCTCTTTTCCTTCACCTTTACGGAAGGCTTTCAATTGCAAAACGTAAGTAAGAATATGTGCCACGGCAATGTACAGTTGGCTTGGGATTGCTTGTTCAATCGCCGTGGTGTGATAGATCGAACGAGTCAACGGTGGTGAGTTGATGATCTCCACCTTGTTTTCTCGGGCGATTCGTTGAATGTGCATGGCTGTTTCGTCTACGCCTTTTGCAACCACAAATGGAGCATCAGAAAGTGAAGGTTCGTACTTCAGAGCGACAGCGTAGTGAGTTGGGTTAGTGATGATTACGTCAGCCGTTGGTACCATCTTATCGATTTTACGGCGTGCAAACTGCTGTTGAATTTGACGGATTCGCTGCTTTACTTCAGGGCGGCCTTCGTTGTTCTTGAATTCCTCCTTCAGCTCTTGTTTGGTCATACGCAGCTCTTTTAGGTGCTCCCAACGTTGGTAGGGAATGTCTACAACACCAAATAACAACAACGCAAACCCCATCAACAGTAAGCCTTCAAAGAGAATAGACATCACCAGGGAAAAGCCTTGGCTTAAAGGTAAGTTTTGCATACCTAGCAGAGGCTGTAAGTGGTTGTCTAAATAGCCATATAAGATGCCGAAAATAACGGCTACTTTGAACGTGGACTTTAATAGCTCAACCACTGAGCGTGTCGAAAAAATGCGCTTTATCCCACTTAAAGGATTAATTTTGCTCAGCTTTGGCATCACGTTCGCCGGACGGAACATCCAACCGCCTAGTACAAGGCTGCTACCACAGGTCACGATAATAATGACGGTAAACAACGGTAATAACATGTCGATGATTACCGCTAAACTTTGTCCCAATTGCTCGACAAGCTGTTTAGGGTTTTCTAGGTCGGCTCGCGTCAGCATCATGTTGTAGCGAAAAATACCTGACATACTTTCCCAAATGCTATTGAGCTGAGAGTAAAAGTAGAGCGCTACCGCTAGAAATATCACCGCAGTAGTAAACTCTTTTGCACGAGGAATTTGTCCTTCCTGACGTGCTTTTTTTACTTTCTGCGGCGAGGCTTTTTCAGTTTTGTCCTGAGACGATTGATCGCTCATGCGCCCCCCAACATAAAGTTACTCAAGTGTCTGATGGTGTCGTGTACAAGCGCGGTGTAGCGACCCGGCACACCAGATACTGAAATTAATACGCTGAACAGGCCAAGAAGCATCGTCATTGGAAAACCTAATGCATACACGTTGAGTGAGGGAGCGGCGCGATTCATCACACCAAAACTTATGTTGGCTAAGAGCATTGAAACAATAGCAGGCAACGCTAGTGCTAAAGCAGAGGCAAACATCCAGCCGAAAATATTTACAACGCCTTGCAGAGAAAGCGATGTGATGCCAGAACCGACCGGCCACACGACAAAACTTTGAATCACGATATCAATGACGAGCAAGTGTCCTTCTAGCGCGAGAAATAACAAGGTTGAAAATATAAGAAATATGCGGCCCAAAATGGCGACAGAAAGTCCGTTGATAGGATCATTCATCATTGCCATACCCAATCCCATTTGCAGAGAAACGACCTGACCAAGCATGGTGAAAACGTTAAAGAGCATGTGCAAAATTAGCCCAAACATCACGCCCCAAATCGCTTGCTCAAAAGCAAGGAATAGAGACGTCATGGAGAATAATTCGACTTGTGGCATTGGTGGCATCAATGGTGCGGTAATCACGACGATCGAAAGTGCCAGTAAGGTACGGATCCAAACGGGAATGATTGCATCACCAAAGAAGGGCATCGAAATAAATACGGCTCCTACACGAAAAAACGGCCACCAGAGTTGACCGAGTATCGCTGAGAGCTCTGCAAATGTGATGGCCATTAGCCAATCATCCCCGGTATGTTGTGGAATAAGAAATCAAACAGTTCCATGATTTTTCGGAGCATCCAATGACCCGCAAAAATCACCATCAATAGCGTAACGAGCAAACGTGGTAAAAAGCTGAGTGTTTGCTCGTTGATTTGTGTGGCGGCCTGGAAAACGGCGATACACAAACCGACAATTAGGCCAGGAACAACCAGTACAGCAACCATCAGAATGATCAGCCATACTGCATCGGAAAATAACGTTACGGTTAGTTCAGGGGTCATAGCATGCTCCTATTTAACCGAAACTGGCAGATAACGTGCCAACCGTCATTGCCCAGCCATCCACGAGTACAAACACCACCAGTTTAAAAGGGAGTGAAACAATCAAAGGTGATAGCATCATCATACCCATTGCCATGAGCACACTGGCGACAACCAAGTCGATAACCAAGAAGGGGATGAAGAGCATAAAGCCAATTTGAAAGGCGGTTTTTAGTTCACTGATGACAAACGCAGGCAAGACAACCGCAAAAGAAATATCCTCAACGTTTTGGTCGAGTGGTTCATTGGCAATACGCAGCATTTGCTCAAGAGAGCTTTGATGAGTTTGTGCCAGCATGAACTCTCTCACTGGTTTCTCTGCTACAGAGAACGCTTGTATTAGCGTGATTTCACCATTGTCATACGGTTGAAATGCATTTTCATGAATATCGCTCCAAACAGGTCGCATGATCAGCAAGGTCAATGCCAAAGCAATCCCAACCAATACGCGGTTAGGAGGACTTTGTTGAAGACCAAGGGCTTGGCGCAAAATCGCGAGGACGACGATAATCCGAGTAAAGCTCGTTGCCATCAGAATGAATGCTGGAAGAAAACTGAGCGCCGTCATCAACAACAGAATTTGCAATTTAACGCTGTATTCTTGCTGTGTGTCGCCATCAGAAACGGACAGGATAGTTAAGCCGTTGTCTGCCGCCATGGTTGGGAAAGCAAACAAAAGTGACACCAGTACCAAAAGAGGTAACCAACGGTGCCAAGCGCTCAGATTTTTCATTGTGATGCCTACCTAAGATTATTGACCAACGCCACTCAATGCAGAGTCATGTACATCGATCAGACGAAGTCCGTACTTATCATTAACAACGACGACTTCAGCGTGACCCATTAGAGAGCCGTTTACCTTTACGTCTAAAGGCTCACCATTGAGCTTTTCAAGTTCGATAACCGTGCCTTCTCCGGCTTTCATTAAGTCCCCAAGTGGGATTTCTTTGCTTGCAACTTCCAGCGTGACAGTGACGGGAATACTTTTGAAAAAGCTAAGATCACGTTCCGCAGTTGCTGGTTCTTGTTGGAGCGTACTTTCAGCTTCAAAGTCTTCTAATTGAAAGTCGTCAAAGTTCAATTCTTCTGCGTCGAATGCATTCGTTTCTGGCGCTTCGCTCATCGCTGCGGTTCCTTATCAGGGTTAAAGATCAAAACAAGTTGGCCGTCTTGCTCAGCAATACGACCTGTAAATAAAGATTGGTTACCAATGCTGACTGGAACCGTATTAAGAAGCTCAATTGGTAAAATATCGTTAGGTTGTAAGCCAACAACGTCGCTCAACGGCATCTTCTTTTTACTTAAAACAACATTCAGTCGAACAGGCGTTGCCTCTAAAGAGCGACAGAATGGTTGGTACAAATCCGTATCGGGCTGCAGTTCAAGCTGCTCGATCAGTGTTTGAATAAGGTGGCTATCTAGTTTGAGATGAATTGAGCCTTGGTGATCGTCAAACGCGATGTTTAACTGCACGTTAATCCCAATCCCTTGGGGTGCTTCGTACTCACCCATTTCCCACATCTTACCTGGTGCAAGCCAACCAATAATGATACGACTGATTCGCTCTTGTAGGCGGAGATCACTTGCTGTCAGTGTTGTTGCTGAACGCTCAGTGCTGGCACCATAGAACCGATCCGCCAGTTTTATTAACGTGTGAGAATCTCCATGAACAAATACCATGCCGCCCTCTTGGTGTTGATAGGTTGACGTTTGGTCTTTATCCATTTTTATCGGTGTAAAGCGATGCAAGTCTACAGAGGTTAAGCTAGCTTCCACTTTACTCGTACTGAGCCAATTTTGTAATTCAATCGTAAGGCTGGAACAAGACTCTGAAATCAAGCCTTCAAGCTTTTCACGAATGATATGAATAGGTTTGCCTAATAATTCTACATCAAGTAGTTGAATATCAGAAATAGGCTCGCTAACTCTATTTTCCATTTATATTTTACCGTGCTTTAACAATCGAAACTGTTTTAACTTAATGGCGTGTAGTCTACACAGAAATTTTAATGATCTTTTAGTTTCAAACTCTAAGATTGTGACTTTAGTTCACATGTTGCCTTGAGCATATAGTCTTAATCTTTTAATAAAATTTAAAAAGGGTTAGTTTCCTTTATAAATTGCTTAATAAGAAAATATAAAAATATTAAGCGTTTTAGTTGTTATTAACTTTTTAAAACCATCTTCATGGTGTAACGTCTAATTTAGATAATTAAATTATAAAGCATTGTTTTTAAAGCTTAAATCTTAATTTTAAAGGTTTGGTCATGCTCTTGTGAGCATTTTGTAACCAGTTTCAATATTCAGAATAGGTAATTAACATGATTAGCTATGCCAGTTATCACGGCTTAGTGGCATATTTAATTAAATTGATAAGGTCATGGAATTGTAAGATATACATGGACTCTATCCGTTTGATAATTTGTAACACACTTATTTTTGTGAGTTTTATTTTTTCTAAACTAACATATTCTGGAGAGGTCTTAACAATACCAATGGATCTTTCAAAATGGATATATAAAGGAAATCTATTTGAGTGCAACTTATTGCAATCAAATAGATTGTATGGGAAGTTTTATTTCCGTTCGGAACCTAACAATAAAACTTATTTTATTTCCGATATACATTATGAAAATAATAAATGGAAAACGATTGCTCTAATAAGTCAAAGTGCCCCTTGGTCTAGTGAGCTTTATAGAAAAGAGCTTGCCACCCTTGATTTTACTAAGCCATCCCAACGATTTGTCTTCAGCAAAGGTGCTGATGAACTCATGGATTCAATTGCTACTGGTAATTGGGTGACGTTGTCACTAAAGGGAAGTAATGCTTCCTCTTTGTCGGAGATTGTGATTCCGACTATTCAAATTCAAAACGCGCTCAAGTCATTTAATGCCTGTCGAGCGCGTTTGCCTAAGCTTTCGTTTTCAGAGGCACGAAATCTTGTTCTGTCTTTTGACTTTGGTCAGAAGGCGCTAAGTCGTAAGCAGCAAGAAACGCTCGCAGCGCTAAATAGCTATGTATCTGTTGATGATCGTGTGACCAAGATTTTAATTGATGGCCACACCGATAACGTTGGTTCTAGTTTGGCGAACCTTTCAGTATCACGTACTAGAGCAGAGCAAGTTGCCGAGGCCTTAGTTGAACTTGGTATTGATAAATCGATGATCGAAACAAGAGCGCATGGTTCTCGTTACCCAATTGCCAGCAATAATTCGACGAAGGGCCAAGCGAAAAATCGACGTGTAACGTTGCGCCTAGTGAGAGATAACGAGCGAACGGCAGTGAAACACCACCCTGATGTACAACAACAAAATCAACAAACGAAAGTTAAGGTTCAATGATGACGAAAACGAAAATTTTGTTGGTTGAGCCGAATGAAGCTCTTGCTCAACCAGTATTGGATGTGTTGCAAAATGCAGGTTACACCGCAAAACACACTCGTACTGGCCGAGGCGCATTACTTGAAGAGCGAGCAGAAATTACTCTTGTGAGCTCTACTTTACCGGACATGTGTGTCCGCGAGTTTGTTGCTTGCCACCAAAAGCAACGTAACTCTGGTGTTGTTATCGCTATTGTCGATCAAGAGCAGGGAATCTTGGCGGCTGAGACGATGAAATCGGGAGCAACCGATTATCTATTACGCCCATTTGAAGCGAATCAGCTGCTTAATTTACTGAAGCGCGTTGAAGCGTTAGGTAAGCCAATGGCCAACATTGTTGCGGAATCTTGGCGAAGCAAGCAGGTACTGCAATTGGCGCATCGTGCCGCTTGCACCAGCGCCAGTGTGTTAATTACAGGCGAATCGGGAACGGGTAAAGAAGTGCTGGCTCGATATGTGCATGAGCACTCTCCACGTATTGATGGTCCATTTGTGGCGGTTAACTGCGCCGCCATTCCAGAGTCGATGCTAGAAGCGGTTCTATTTGGTCATGTAAAAGGTGCCTTCACAGGAGCGACTAACTCTCAAAGCGGTAAGTTTGAAGAAGCGAATGGCGGGACGATTTTGCTAGATGAAATCGGTGAAATGTCCCCTGCAGTTCAAGCCAAGTTATTACGCGTTCTTCAAGAGCGTGAAGTGGAACGCGTAGGCAGCCACAAGGCGGTGAAGCTTGATATTCGTGTTATTGCGGCAACCAATAAAGACTTACGTGAAGAAGTTCAAAAAGGCACATTCCGTGAAGACCTTTATTACCGATTGGATGTTTTGCCTCTGCACTGGCCGCCTTTGCGTGAAAGAAAAGAAGACATTTTACCGATCAGCCAATTCTTTATTGAAAAGTATCAAGATAGCAGTCGCTGTCATCTATCCCAAGATGCGATCAGTGCGCTGAGTCAGTATCACTGGCCAGGTAATATTCGCGAGTTGGAAAATGTCATTCAGCGTGCATTGGTCATGCGTCATGGTGACTACATTACTGCCCATGATCTGATGCTGCCTATTGAACTTGTTGCGCCAGTTCCATCCGCTGAGCCAGCTTCAAGCTTTGGTCATGTAGAAGCGAAGAAGCAGGCCGAATATCAATTTATTTTAGAAAAATTACGTCAGTTTGGTGGAAACCGAACGAAAACCGCAAACGCGCTTGGAGTCTCTACTCGAGCGCTACGCTACAAACTCGCAGCCATGCGAGAACATGGTATTGATTTACAGTCGGCACTAGGCTCGGCTGCCTAATAGGAGAAAAAATAGATGGCAAGTCAACCTACTCATGCGGTCTCGGCAGAGCAACTTATGTTGTCAAAAATGCAGGCGATGCAGGCACAAGTGCAGCCGCCAGAGTTTATCGTGAGTGCAAATCCTTTAGATCAACAATCACTAAACGCACCATTATCGTTCTCACAAGCGATGACAAATGTGTTGGATACAGTGAATCAACATCAATCAGTGGCTAGTCAAAAAATGACGGCCGTAGAAACAGGAAAAAGTGATGACCTAGTTGGTGCGATGGTCGCTAGCCAAAAAGCCAGCTTATCATTTAATGCTTTGATGCAAGTGCGCAACAAAGTCGTGACCTCATTTGAAGATATTATGAAGATGCCGGTGTAATTCATGTCAGAACTAACCCCCCAAGTCGCCGGAAATACAGCCATGACCTCCGGCTCAGCACAGACATTTTCTACTGCGAATAGCATGGACGATGTAACAACGAAGCTGAAGCAAATCTGGTCGAGTAGCCAGAGAAACCTAGTGTTATCTGCCGTACTCGCTGCGATTGTTGCGGCAATCATTGTGGTCGCTCTTTGGAGTTCCTCACAAAGCTTCCGTCCACTGTATAGCCAACAAGAACGTTTTGATATCGGAGAGATTGTCTCGGTATTAGAAAGTGAAGGTGTGAGCTACCGTATGCAAGAGCAAAATGGCCAAGTTCTTGTGCCAGAAGGCGAAGTTGCGAAAGTTCGCATGTTGCTTGCGTCAAAAGGTGTTAAAGCCAAACTGCCGACAGGTTTGGATTCGCTTAAAGAAGACAGCTCTCTCGGTACAAGCCAATTTATGGAAACGGCGCGTTACCGTCATGGTTTAGAAGGTGAGTTAGTACGCACTATCATGTCTCTAAATTCAGTGGCGAATGCGCGTGTTCACTTAGCTATTCCTCGTCAAACCTTATTTGTTCGTCAAAACAGCGAGAACCCTTCAGCGTCAGTGATGCTTGAGCTGAAACCTGGCGAAGACCTCAAGTCTGAGCAAGTTGAAGCAATCATCAACTTAGTGGTTGGTAGCGTGACGGCGATGAAGCCTGAATTTGTATCTGTTATCGACCAATATGGCCGTTTACTCAGTGCTGATGTTGCTTCGGCGGAAGCAGGTAAAGTCAACGCAAAATACCTTGAATATCAAAAGAACGTTGAGAAGCAGATCATTCAACGCGCAGCAGACATGCTTACGCCAATTGTGGGTCCGAGTAACTTCCGTGTGCAAGTTGCTGCCGATATGGACTTTAGCCAAGTTGAAGAAACGCAAGAGATTTTGGATAACGCACCTGTCGTACGTAACGAGCACACCATTCACAACAACTCAGTTGACCAAATTGCGCTAGGCGTACCAGGTTCTCTAAGCAACCAACCGCCGGTAACTGGTGAAGAAGTAGAAACGAACGATAGCCAAAACACCAACGCACGCTCTGAAGTAAACCGTCAGTATGCAGTGGGGAGTAGTGTTCGTCGTACTCAATACCAACAAGGTCAAATTGAGAAAATGAGCGTGTCGGTACTGTTGAACTCGAAAGCCTCTCCGGATGGTGTTGCTTGGAGTGAAGCAGATAAAGAGCAGATTTCAAATATGATCATGGATGCTGTCGGTATTTCTGCGGCACGAGGTGACAGCTTAAGCTTGATGAGTTTCAACTTCACTCCAATTGAAATTGATGCGCCTCCTGCGTTGCCGTGGTGGCAAGACCCTACAGTACAGCAGCCAATACGTTACGTTATCGGTGGTTTGTTAGGCTTGGCGATGATCTTCTTCGTACTACGCCCATTGATCATGCACCTCACTGGCGTTGATAAGCCAGTACCAGAGTTAGACTTTGCAGAGCCGCAAGAAGAGCCTGATTACGACAACCTGCAAACGCGTGAAGAGCGTGAGCATGAAGAAGTGCTTGATCGTCGTCTATCAGAAAAAGGTATCTCAGCCTCTTCCGGTTTAGATGTAAACAGCGACATGCTGCCTCCAGCCGGTTCGCCACTAGAGATTCAATTGAAACACCTACAGCTTATTGCCAATGAAGAGCCAGAGCGCGTAGCCGAAATACTGAAACAATGGGTAAACATCAATGAACACAGTTCCATCAAAGCAGACGCTTAGTTATGTAGAACAAACCGCGCTCGTGCTATTAGGCATGGGCGAGGATGCCGCTGCGAAGGTTTTACAGCACTTTAGCCGTGATGAAACCCAGCGGGTGACTCGTGCAATGGCGAAGTTGAATGGCATTAAGAGCGATTCCGCTCGCGGCGTTATTCAAACTTTCTTTGAAGACTTTCGTGAGCACAGTGGCATTCGTGGAGCTTCTAAAGAATATTTGTCCAATACGCTACGTAAAGCATTGGGCAATGATTTGGCAAAAGGGCTGCTGAATACGCTGTATGGTGATGAAATTCGCAACAATATGCAGCGCTTACAGTGGGTGGAAGCAGAAACACTTGCTCGTTTCATTGTGAATGAGCACCCGCAAATGCAAGCGATTTTTCTTGCGTATTTGCCAGCTGATAGCTCTTCAGCGGTGTTGAAGCACCTGCCACAAGATTACCATGACGAAATCTTGTTCCGAATTGCTCAGCTGCAAGACATCGATCATCAAGTTGCTATTGATTTGCACGAGCTCGTTGAGCGCTGCATTGAAAAAGTATCTGCGAGCCAAAGCACACCCCTATCTGGTGTCAAGCAAGCTGCTGACATCATTAACCGCTTTGAAGGTGATCGCGGGTCGTTGATGGAAATGCTGAAGTTGCATGATGAAGATGTCGTCAATGCCATTGAAGAGAATATGTTCGACTTTATGGTTCTTGGTCGTCAGCGTGAAGAAACCATGGACATGCTGGTGCAGCAGATCCCACTAGAATTGTGGGCGGTTGCACTTAAAGGTTCAGAAATTACGTTACAGCAAGCCATTAAACGTTCTATGCCTCAGCGTATGGTGAAAGCACTGGAAGACGATATGGAAGCGCGCGGGGCTGTTGCGCTAAGTCGTGTTCAAAAAGCGCGTCAAGACATCATGCAAATGGTGCGTGAGTTGGATGAATCTGGTGAAGTTCAGTTGCTTCTTTATGAAGAGCCAACGGTGGAGTAACGTCATGGTAGAGACAAAATCAAGTACGATGCGACTGCCGCCGAGTGGATACCGTTTGCACCGTTTTCCGCCTTTGGCGCAGCCTAAGGCTATAGAAGACGAATTCGGGCTAGATAACCAAGGTTGGCAAGAGCCGCAAGTTGATATTCAACAACAGCTTGAAGCCGGTTTTCAACAAGGTTTACAACAAGGGCATGAAGAAGGCTTACGTCAAGGTATCGAGCAGGGTAAGCAACAAGGTCTGTTAGATGGACAAAAAGAAGGCTTCCAAAAAGGCTTTGTGTCTGGTGAGCAGTCAGGAAAACAGAGTTTTCTAGAGGCGGCGAAACCCGTGAACGAGCTCTTTCATGCGCTGTCTCGCTGGCAAGACGAAAAAGAGCAACAGCAACGCCATATGATTTGTGAGCTGGTACAAAAAGTGGCTCAGCAAGTGATTCGTGCTGAGCTCACTTTAATGCCTCAACAGATCCTTGCCTTGGTGGATGAGACACTGTCTGCCATGCCTGGCAAAGCGGAAACCGTAACCGTGCATTTAAATCCGCAGGATTTAGAACGAATTACTCACATTAATGCTGATCTGCCACAATCTTGGAAACTGGTGGCTAATACGGAACTTCCGATTGGTGGCTGCCAACTAGTGACCGATGATGCAGAGGCGGATGCAAGTTGCGACTCTCGTTTAGAAGCCTGTATGGACAATGTAAAACAACACCTTTTGGATGAAGTTAGTATTCCGCAGGTAGAATCAGAGCATGAGTAATACCTTAAGCCATGAGCTATTGAGTGAGCGTTTGAGCGAAGCATTGGCTTCGCTCGATTCAATCCCTGTTGCTCGCGTGACAGGGCGCTTGATTAAAGTAAACGGCTTAATGTTACAAGCCGTTGGGTGCCGGTTTAAACTGGAGCAGCGCTGTCTCGTAGAAACCGCAGAAGGCGACATGATCGAAGCGCAAGTGGTGGGCTTTGAGCACACTATTGCTTACCTAATGCCTATTCGGCGCTTAGGTGGCTTATTTGCTGGTGCGAAAGTCATTCCTCTGGATGGTGACAGTACCGTGCAGTTAAGTGCTCAGTGGTTAGGGCGAGTGCTGAATGGTTTAGGTGAGCCGTTGGACGACGGGGCACCGCTAAAAGGGGGAGATCGTGTTTCACTTGAACCAAAACCGATTAACCCTTTGAAGCGACGTCCTGTTGATACCCCACTCAACGTTGGGGTGCGCGCAATCAATGGACTCTTGACCGTCGGAAAAGGTCAACGCATTGGTTTAATGGCGGGCAGTGGTGTCGGTAAAAGTGTTTTAATGGGGATGATCACCAAAAACACCGAAGCCGATGTGATTGTGGTCGGTCTTATTGGTGAGCGAGGCCGAGAGGTACGCGAGTTCATCGAACGAAACTTAACCCCAGAGGCGCGCAAGAAGGCGATTATCATCGCAGCTCCTGCTGATGAATCCCCGCTGATGAGGTTAAGAGCCACACTGCTTTGTCATCGCGTTTCCGAGTATTTTCGAGACCAAGGCAAAGATGTTCTGTTGTTGATGGACTCTCTCACTCGATACGCCATGGCACAGCGTGAAATCGCTCTTTCTCTTGGCGAGCCTCCGGCATCTCGCGGTTATCCGCCCTCTGTCTTCAGCGTGTTACCGCAACTGCTTGAGCGTGCGGGCAACAGTGAAAATCAGCACGGTAGCCTAACCGCAATTTATACCGTGTTGGCGGAAGGGGACGACCAGCAAGATCCTGTCGTGGATTCTGCGCGTGCTATCTTAGATGGGCATGTTGTATTATCGCGTCAACTTGCCGAGCAAGGGCACTATCCTGCCATTGATATTAATGCGTCTATCAGCCGTTGTATGAGTACCTGTACACAGGAGGCGCATAGCACGATCGCGAATAATTTCCGCCAGATGTACTCCAACTATCTTCAGGTGAAAGAACTGCTGCCGTTAGGAGGCTATCAACCGGGGCAAGATCCTGAATTAGATCAATCTGTTGCTATGTATCCAAACTTACGTGCGTATTTACAACAAGCCGCCAATGAGTCAGTGGATTACCCAACCAGTTTGACCGAGCTTGCGCAGCTTTTTCAAAGTGCTTAACCAAATGGGAGTGGTATCGTTGAGATGAAATCCAAGTTAAAAGCAGTGGGTAAGCTGCATCAAATGGAAGAAAAGCAACGTGATCGTGTGGGTCAGCAACTTGATGCCATGCGCCAACGTCACTCCCATCTTTCAATGCAGTTGGAACAATTGTCAGCATTGAAAGGCCATGCGGGACAATCAACAAGAACTGTTCCAACACTGACAAGCGTAGCGCTGATGAACTTTAATCGTGTCGATCAAATGCTGCAAAAAATGCTTCGCCACCATGAGCATGAACAAGCCGTCATGCAAGCGGAATGCGCGTCTGTACAAAAAACGCTGGAGCACAAACACGCTCGTGTTCAAGGGTTAGAAAAAGTGCTCGAACGATGGCGTACTAAGCAAAATTATGAAAAAGCGAAAAAAGAGCAAAAAATAATAGAAGACATCATCAACTCTCGTGTTAAGCGCAAGATATTATGATGTCTTATCGAAGCTATTTGGAGCGCGAATAATTTCTTCGGCGTCTTAGCCAACCAAACCAGCCTCCAAGCATGATCATCCCTGCACCAAGTGCGCCACCACTACTGCCATTATCCTCAAAGCCAGATGTGTTGGTATCTTCTGGTTCAAAGCCGGAATCACCTTCACTATGATAATCTTCTGTGCTTGCTAAGAGAGCATTGTAACGAGTCTTCACTCCCGAGCTGGTTTGGGCTTCAATCCATGTTGTGTAATTTAGAACCTCAGTAAACACACTCGGAATCGCAGCGGATTCACAAACAGAAGAACCATAGCTCACAATACCGATTTGTTGATACATTCCGTTATTGTCTTGATAGGTGAGAGGGCCACCAGAGTCACCGCTGCAAATACCGGTATAACTGCGCTCAGGAAACCCATTGGCACATAAGCTTTCTTGAGCATTAAACCCCGTCACTAAAGAAGCACATTGCGCATCGGTGAGTGGTTTTACTTCCGCCCATCGCAAATAGTTTGGTCCATTTTCATCGTTGGTCGAGGTTTGCCCTAAACCGAATATCTGATAAACCGATTTGCTGCTGTAATCACCAAAATCTTGCGGCAACGTAATGGATTGAACGTTGTCGGTGATCGGGTGGGTAAGTTCAAGTACGGCGATATCATTAATCCATAAATCACTAGGCTCGTAATTTGGATGGATAGTGATAGAGCGAACATCTTTGAATTCATCAACAAACACATCGTTCATTGTCGGGTTTTTTACTAAGACTCGCAGATCATTGATTGTCCATCCATCAGAAAAAACACTCGGCTCTACACAATGAGCGGCGGTTAAAATGAAGCGGTCATTAACAACAGTTCCGCCACAGATGTTGGCAAATTGATTAGCGCCAGTTTTGTGTAGAATGAGTCGTGCGAAAAAGGGCAATTGATTTTGAGTGGCTTGCTGGCCGCCTATGATTGCCGTTGATATACCTTGCTCTGAATGAGCGTCTTCACTTTCAGCGACTGCACTCATGGGTACTGCGAGGCAGAGTACGCTTAACCATATTTGATACCGCTTCATAAACCATCCTTGGATGAAAAGTGCTCTTTCTAACTTTATACTAATTTTTAAATGAATGTGCTTAACAAAAGGTTTCTTTAATTGAATGATTGTTGCAACCACGAGCGCAGAAGGTGAAACGATTCCAGCTTTAGCTTGTGTGGCGGGCATACAAAGTAAAGCTGTTGATGAGGATTAATTACGGGTTCGCCCAGCTCGATTAACTGGCCATATTTGATGTCATCTTTCACAAACAAGCGATGAGTGACCAATAAGCCTAAACGACGAGTCGTCGCCTGCACGGCTTGTATCGACATATTAAAAGTGATTGGTTTTTGGCTTTTAGGTCGCAGGACGCCAGTCGCATTCTGCCACACGTTCCAGTCATTTTTTCTTCGTTCGTTAGTGACTTCAATGATGGGATACTGCTTTAACAGTTGAGCGATATTTGAGTCATTCGTCTTAGCTACCAATTCAGGGCTACACACCAAAACCAGTTCATCTTCACTGAGCTTTTCACAGTAATAATCTTGCCATTCCTCGGTGTTTCCATGCACGAGGGCTGCGTCGATACCTTCTTGCTCTAGATTAAACCTGCCAGACAGGTTTGATAAACGAACGTCTAAATGCGGAGCAAAGTCCTGCAAACTAGACATTCGCGGAATCCACCAATGCAGCGCCAAGGAATTCACCATATTAAGCGTAATACGTTGCAAGTTTTGGTCTTGGATTAGCGCTTCTGTGGCATCGACAATTTGTTCTAAAGCTGGCGCAACCTTTCGATAATATTTTTTACCGTCAGCATTAAGTTGAACTTGTCTGCCTACGCGATCAAACAGAGGTTTGTTGACCTGAGTCTCCAGTGATTTTATCGCCTGACTCACCGCCGAATGACTCACACTTAATATCTGCGCTGCTTCTGTCATGCTGCCAGATTCCGCCACAGCGACAAATGCATAGATGGATTTTAGAGGGACTAATTTACGCATATTTTAGAAACCGTAACATGATGAGAGATAAGTTAACTTGTAAGTTTTTCTTACATTAATGGTTAATATTACTCGCTATTTACAATAAGTGATATCTCATAAAATACTCCATATATTAAGGAGTATCGAATGAATGCAGTAAATAAATCTATTCTTTTCATGCTGATGTCTACGTTAAGCTTATCTGTTACTGGGTTGTTAGCAAAGCAGTTGACAGGTGAACTTTCCGTCACACTGTTTAGTTTCTTACGCTTTTTGGCTCCTGCACTTATTTTGCTTGTCTTACTTCGTTTCAAAAATCTTACCTTTCCTAAAGCTGGGACGTTAAAACCGATTTTGCTTCGCGCCTTCTGTATCGGCTTATCACAGTTGTGTTTCATCGCGTCACTACAAACGTTAACGCTGGTAGAAGGGGTGGTATTGTTTGCCACTGGCCCATTATTTATTCCTTTGGTTGAAAAGCTGTTTATGGGAGCACACATTCGCGTTTCAACATTGGCTGCTTTAGCAATGGCGTTTACTGGAGTGGTTATGTTGGCGGGAGTTGGTGGGGAGTTTACTTGGCGCTCGGATTTATTACTCGGTCTAGCTGGTGGACTCTTCAATTCCGGCTCTCAGCTTACGCTATATAAAGTGAGTAAAACTGATATGTCGCCATTAGAAATCAACTTTTGGGCGTTTGGGTTTGCTGCCGTATTTCTGTTACCGCTAACGTTGTTTAACGACATCGATGTTTTCCTCAAAGCCAATGTGATGGAATCTACTGTTTCTTCTAATATGCTGTGGCTCGGTGTGATGTCCCTGATGATCATTAACACCCAAGTTTTCCGCTCCAAAGCGTATCAACTGGCAAGCAGCGGCTCTCAACTTGCACCACTTATTTTTACTAACCTACTGTTCACTGCGGTTTGGCAGAGTGCGTTTTTCGATGACCGAATGAGTCAAAGCCAAATTATCGGGATGAGTTTAATCGTGCTCGCAACCATACTGAACACATGTTGGGTTCGTTTTACGGCGCATCGTGGTGGTAGGTTACAAGCGAGAACTTCTTAGCCTGTCGGAAAATAGAGGATTAAGTAAGGCAAATCAGAGGTGAGGTTTGATTTTTTCTGACAATGAACTAGCGTCAAGAAAGGTTCAGGGAGAGAAATAATGCTTACGCTAAATTATTACGTTGAGATTTCAGCTACACCGCAACGGGTGTGGGAAGTGCTAACCGATGCTGAGTTATACAAACGCTGGGCACAGGCTTTCTCACCCCAGTCTCAATTTGATGGGATATGGGAAGAAGGGCAAGACATCACTTTTTTTGATCCCGATATGGGCGGAACGCGAGCGACTATCGATATCGTGCAACCGCAACAGCATCTTGAATTTCATCACATTGCCATTTTTAATCCGGATAATAGGCAGCAATTGGATGGAGATTTAGCATCTAAGTGGATTGGATCACGAGAGATCTATCAGATCGACACCAACAGTGATCGTTTGTTACTCAATGTCACCATTCATACGCACAGCGACTTTGTTTCTATGTTTAATCACGGATGGGAAAAAGCGTTGCCCCTAATAAAAGCCATCAGTGAGGAGCAAGCTTAAGTCTGATACTCATCTTGGGCTGACGGTACGTCACGTGTAGGTATACAATAGCACGCAAGATAGCGCACCTAAGAGAGTGGATGATGGAATTTAAAGTTGATACCCATACACATACGTACGCCAGTGGTCATGCGTACAGCACCTTGATTGAAAATGCAAAATTGGCGAAAGAGAACGGCTTGGATATGTTCTGTACGACTGATCACGCGGAATCAATGCCGGGCGCGCCGCATTACTGGTTTTTCTCCAACCAAAAAATCCTGCCTCGATTTTTAGACGGTATCGCGATCATTCGGGGTGTGGAATCCAACATTCTTAATACCGAAGGCGACATCGATATTCCGCTGAGTGTCGATCGTAACCTAGATTGGGTTATTGCAAGTTTCCATGAACCTGTTTTTCGTCCTGCAAACAAAGAAACTCATACGGAAGCGCTCATTAATGTGATTCAAAATGGTCGTATTGATGCGCTTGGCCATCTTGGGAATCCAAATTTCGACTTTGATTTTCAGGCTGTTTTAACGTGCGCGAAAGAGCATAATGTTGCGATTGAAATCAATAACACCACGCTAAAAGGGAATAGCCGAGTGGGTAGCGTAGACCGTTGCCACGAGATTGCACAAATCGGTAAAGATCTCGGTGTCTTCTTCACAACGGGAAGTGATGCGCATTTCTGTCATGATGTTGGTAATCTGGATTTGGTTGGAGAGCTAATGGATAAAGTGGGTATCGATAGCAAAAAAGTGATTACTCACACCGCTCAGCAGTTTTTGTCTTTCTTAGCTCTGAGAGGCCGTAAGCCAATTCTAGAGTATGACGACATTCGCAACGCATAAACTTGATTACATTTTAGGTATGCACCTGGCGTAAGATTGCTTTACACTGCGACCCGGAAATACTCAACTAAGCTAGTTTGTCGCCTTTTATGGCGTGGGTTATTTGGGTAAATAAAGCCGACACAGAATTCGGCACTATAAATGGAGAAGTGAAAATGTTACGTCCTTTAGTCCTAGGGTGTGCGATTGCGTTTGGCTCAACATACGCAATGGCAGAAGCGGTTGATTTAAAACAAAACATGAAGCAGATGAAGATGGAATTCAAACAGGCGGCAGAAGCGTCGGATGTTGAAACCATGAAGTCTGCAATTGATAGCTTGCAAGCAATCGTCGAGCAATCTAAGCGCGGTAACTATCCACCAGAGAAATTCGATACCTACTTAGAAGGCTTTAATAAACTAACGGTAACGTTAGACAAGATTGAAGCAGACTTAGACGCTGGTAACCTGCAAGACGCGAAAGCACAATTACGTGAAATTGATAGCCTACGTGAAGAATACCATGACAAGCGTAACCCAAGTATTTGGAGTAAGCTGTTCGGCTAATCGCGATAAAAGCTGACAATAGAATATGAAAATAGCCTGCCGTTTTGGTGGGCTTTTTTGTGTCTGTCAATTGCGTTATTGAAGAAAAGCTGTGAGGTGGCAACCACTTATTGATCCTGTTTTTGAGCTAGCACTCAGAATTAGTTACGCTGAATTAAATTTGTTAAGTCACCGTTATGCGTAGATTAATTCCTTTTTATCGCTCCATGCTATTTGCTAGTGCTCTAAGTTGGGTGCTAGTGACGCTGATGCCTGTTATCAATGCTCATGGTAACAGCATGGGCGTGTGGGCGACGCTATGTACGCTTAATGGTTTTGAATTGGTTCAAATCGAAGAAAGTGACAATGCCGTCAGCCATAAAGGCAAACCTTGTCCTTTTAGTCACTTTTCGACTTTTCATCATGATTCACTTCCAACTACACCAATACTTCCACAACTGAGCTTGGTCATTTCTGAAAGCTACACTTTTTTGGCTCTAAGTGTACGATTTGAAACGCCAGTTCCTCGTGCCCCACCAAAGTTAGCGTTGATAAACTTCTAGCGGCAAGCCATCTGGATCTTTGAAAAAGGTAAACGCTTTGCCTGTAAATTCATCGATGCGAATGGGCTCTACCTCAATTTCTCTCGCCTCTAAATATTCTTTAACATGCTCGACATCATCCACTTGAAAAGCAAGGTGGCGTAACCCCTGAGCTTCAGGAAAGCTCGGTCTCTCTGGAGCGTCCGGAAAGCTAAATAGTTCAACTTGGCTACCGTCAGGCAGAGCAAGGTCAAGTTTGTACGAGTCTCTGGCTTTACGATAATTTTCAGCAATGACTTTTAGCCCTAACAATTCGGTGTAAAAGCGTTTTGACCTTGGATAATCACTGCAAATGATCGCGACGTGATGAATGGCATTAAACATGGTTAGCCTCTTCAAACATGGTTAGTATCCTCAAGCATGGTTAGTGTCCTCGGAGACTAAATGCTCCTTAACGAAGTCGATAAACACGCGCAGACGAGCAGGCATGTATTTGGTTTGCGCATACTGCATCGCGATAGCACCGTGGTAGTTACTCTTGATCATCCAGTCCGGTAGCACCTCTACCACTTCTCCTTGCTCCAACGCGTCTTTGATCACGAAGTCATGGAAGATCCCAATTCCCAAGCCAGACTTAACCCCGTTCAAGCGCATTTGAGAATGGTTGACGGCGTAACGCCCGCTCACTGCAATGGAGTGGAATGCTTCCTCTTTAAAGAACGACCAGATGTTGTCTTTGTCGTTTTCGGCAAGGTAAATACAATCGTGCTGCTCAAGCTCAGTCGGATGCTCAGGCATACCGTGTTTGGTGAGGTAATCTGGAGAGGCACATAAGACAAGATTGGTCTTGCTGATCTCTTTGAGTACCAAATTCTCATCGGGTTTGTCGGTGAGCTTAAACGCGACATCAATACCTTGGCGGAACAGATCGATCTCACCATCTGCTGCACGCAGCTTAAGCTGTATATTTGGATAACGTTCTAGGAATGGCAACACAAACGGTTGAAGCACCGAATTAAGAAATGCTTCAGGAGCTGCCACTGTGAGTGCGCCTGTTGGCTCGGCATGATCTTCCGCAGATAGCTCAACGGCTTGCTGCGCCGCATTCACCATTGCGATGCTTTGGTCGTAAACCTTTTGTCCTGCTTGAGTGATGATCAACTTACGAGTCGTGCGCTCAAACAGTTTGACCGAGAGGGCTTGTTCCAACCGTGTGATCAACTTACTTAAAGCCGATGGCGTCACGCCGAGTTGTTTGGCTGCAGCGGTAAAACTGCCTTCGTTTACCACCAAGATAAACGAAGCAAGATCAGGAAGTAGGGCAATGAGTTTTGGATTAACCATAATTGTTCAGTTCTGCGCAGCGGAATAACGATATTGTCTGGTACGGTTTCACGAGGTTCAAGTGTCACCGTCTCGCTTTAACGATATTTTGCTAAAAATGTATTGAGTGCAGGCAAGCCGGATTCACCAGTATGGTATTGTTGCCAACAGTGATAAATAGCTGTTTCGTGGTCTGCAATTAACTCGATAGCTTCTCGCTCAGCGATTGAATATTGCTGCGAAGCTTTCACTTCTTCATGCCACTCTCGATACTTGACCTCATAAGGTTCTACCCACTTCAGAAGAGTCGCTACCAACTCTTGCCATGGTAAACCAATCCACTTGGTTGCATCTGCCAAGCCTTTATCCAGCATCTCTTGGTGTCGATTTTTGATATCCATGCCATTTGTCAGCAGTACAGGTTTGAGCTTTTCTGCGGTGAGGTCTTCCACTTTAATCAAGGTTTGCCACAGTGTTTGTTGTTCACTTTGGGCGTAATGGCTCAAGTAGTGGTTGAAAAAAGCGATGCCGTAGATTTCGCCATAGTAGGCAGACAGAACGTTATGAATCATGGTGAGAATCGTGATTTAAACAGGGAATACCGCATTGTAGGAGGGGAGCGCGCGAAGTGTAAACACCTGATTAAGAGTAAAAAAGTGCTGATGATAGAATTCGAACAGAACTTGTGAGAATTTTATGAGAATTCGATGAAGTTACTGATAGATTTGCTCGTCATTCTTAGAGGCAAGAACGCAAAACGTTCGAAACGTAATGCTTAACCTACTCAAGTCACGAACAAAGAAGTAAAGCCGTACACATGGGCTTGGGTAGTTCAACCCTCATTAAAGGATGGAATCACAATGAAAAAACGTACCCAACTCGGACTCGTCATGACTTCAGTCGCTATGGCACTAGGCTCTGCATCAGTGAATGCGGCGGAATTGGAAATCACCGTGACAAACGCAACCAAAGGCATCTACTTTACGCCACTTATTGTTGCTGCACATGGCTCCGACCTTCAAATGTTCAGAACGGGTCAAGCAGCGACTCCAGAACTAGAAGCAATGGCAGAAGGTGGTGATATCTCTGGGCTTGCTAGTGTGATTGGTAACGCTGGTGGTTCGGTGGTTGAGAACCCTGCTGGTGGTATTTTGAATCCGGGTGTTGCAACCACCTTCACCTTGGACAGTGGCGATCACGGATATCTTTCTCTGAGCGCGATGTTGCTGCCAACCAATGACGGTTTCGTCGGTCTGGATAGCTGGAAGATTCCAACGGAAGCGGGTACATACCGAGCAACGCTAAGAAGTTACGATGCCGGTACAGAAGCGAACGATGAGCTTGCGTCTAGCATGCCAAACCCACCTTTCATTACCTTTGGTACTGGCGGCACAGGCGTTGAAGCAACGGTAACTAACGATAAAGTCCACGTGCATCCGGGTAACCTTGGTGATAGCGACCCAACTGGCGGCATCAGTGACCTAGACAGCAGCAGCCATCGTTGGTTAAACCCAGTCGCAACCATCACAATCGTTGTGAAGTAAGGGGGATGTATGAAAGTCAGAATCTTACTAGTAGCAGCTTCAGTCGGCTTGCTCGCCGGTTGTCCAAGCGATGATGATAACGACGTAGTGAAATCGTACCGCTACACCGTCAACGTGGCGAACTTGACTGCGAATCAACCAATGTCTCCGCTCGCTGTACTCACTCACAATGGTGACTACCAATTGTTTGAAATTGGACAAGCCGCATCTGTTGAACTTGAGCACCTTGCCGAAGGCGGTAGTAACGCTGAGCTGATTGAGTTGATGAACAGCAATGACAGTGTTTACCAAGGTATTTCGGGCAATGGATTGGTGTTGCCGGGGGCATCGGACGAAGTCACCATCACGGTTGATCCTAGTCGTTACGGTTACTTGTCTGTGGCGTCTATGTTTGTGAATACCAATGATGCCTTTGTTGGCGAAACGGGACTATCGCTCAAATCGCTCGCAGTGGGTGAAAGCTACGAAATGAGCATGAACGTTTGGGATTCCGGCACGGAACTGAACGATGAACTTGCTGCAACCATTCCGGGCCCAGCAGGTGGCGGTGAGGGTTTCAATGCCGCCCGTAATGACAGCAATGACGTTGTTGCATTCCATGCGGGTGTTGTTAGCCAAGATGACGGATTAGCAAACTCAGCACTCTCTGCGAACCATCGTTTCTTGAATCCAGGTGCGAAAGTCACCATCACTCGAGTCGAGTAACACAGGCTCCGATGACGTCTCCTTTCCAAAGCGCTTGTAGCCGAGCGCTTTATCCCTCATGGCGTCATCGGAACCTTTTTTGAAAGAATTTCTAATTTGTTCCGGTCATGTGCAAAGTGAGGATACTCGAAGGCAAGGAAAGGACCATGGAACAACAGGCAATCAATTTAGTCGCGAACATCTTGTTGGTGGAAGATGACGATGATTTGGCAGAACTGGTTCAGATGCATCTCAAGTTTCAAGGACACCAAGTATCGCGAGCCACAAATGTCGCCGATGCTAAAGCGCAATATCAGCAACAACCCTTTGATTTATTGATCCTTGACCGAGGTTTACCAGATGGTGATGGCCTAGACATCTGTCATTATTTGCGTCAGCAACAAGATTGGAATCCAGTGCTCATGCTGACAGCCAGAGACGGTGAAATGGACAAGGTTGACGGTTTAGAAGCGGGCGTTGATGACTACATCACTAAGCCATTTAGCGTATTAGAATTCCAAGCACGAGTGCGAAACGTGCTGCGCCGAGTCAGTCAAACCGCAGAGGCCAAAGTAGCAAATGAAGTCCTCGACGAAGCGATGGATTTTGGTCCGCTGAGAATCATTCCGGAGTTGCACCAAGTATCCCTAAACGACAAGGATGTCACTCTTACCGCGACAGAGTTTACTTTGCTGCAGTTTCTCGCGACTCGTCCGGGCAGAGTCTACAGTAAAGATGAATTGCTCGATCACGTATGGAACACCAGTCATTCTGGTTATCACCACACAGTGTGTAGCACCATTAACCGTTTACGCAGCAAATTGTCTTTGTCTGACTCTGATCATCACTTCATCCAAACCGTGTGGGGTGTTGGGTATAAGTTTCAGCCAAGACACTAATGCAAAAAAGCAAGTCAAAACATCAAGCCAAGACAGTAAGTCGGCAGTTGTTTTCACCGTCATTTTTCAATCATCACGGGTGTTTCAAAAACATCGCTGTTTAAGGAGGCGATAGGATGAGCTTCAAATCTCGCTTAGTGGTATTTACCAGCTTGTGGTTCTGCCTCGCGGCGGTGGTGATTGCACTGACTTACAATTGGCAAAAAGAAACCATTGAGTTACGGACTAAGCAAAGCCTGCACAAAGAGCTAGCCAGCCACATGCGTGACGATAATCCGCTGATGATTGGTACGGATTACAACCCTAAAGCGCTCAAGTCGATCTTTCATACGCTCATGTTGATCGGCCCTGATTTTGAAATCTATTTCCTCGATAGCCAAGGCAATATCACCACCCATGCTGCGCCAGATGGGGCAAAGCTTATGGACTCGGTGGATCTGAACCCCATTCAGCAATTCTTAAACAACGAACCGCTTCCCATCTTAGGCGAAGATCCTCGTAATCGCGGTGAACACAAAGTCTTTTCTGTCGCGGCGATAGAGGAATTAGGCTCTACGGTCGGTTATCTCTATGTGGTGATTGGCAGTACCCGACATGACGCCATTGCCAATGCGCAAGTCGATACCCCTTACATCGCGCTGGCAGGATTGGTCTTAGTGTCCATTTTAGGCTTTGCTCTCGGGGCTTATGTGCTGGTCAAACGTAGCCTATTGAACCCGATTGAGCGTGTGACCAAGCAACTTCAACAGCAAGCCGAACATGATTTTCACCTGCAACCTGACTTTACTCACCAAGTGCCGGAACTCGTGCCGATTGCACACTCTTATCAGATGATGGCGAAGCACATTCAGCAGCAGTTTTTACAGTTGGAGTATCAGTCTTCTCATCGTCGTCAGAGCTTGTTGCAGCTCAGTCATGATTTAAAAACGCCGTTATCGAGCGTGCTTGGCTATCTGGAAACGTGGCGTTTGCAACATCCGGAATCCGATCCGCTGATTGAGGTCGCTTTCCGAAATTGTGAGAAGCTCTCAACTCAATTGCATTCTTTATTAGACGCCGCGCGTAAAGAGGAACCAATGCCAAACTACGAATACCGCCCCATAGATCTTGGCGCGTTGATGGCTGAATGTGCCGAGACGATGCAGAGCCAGTTTTCTCGTAAAGAAGTGGTGTTGAAAGTGGATATGGATAGCGAGATTCAAACTGTGGGTGATAAAGGACTCTTAGAGCGGTTGGTATTGAACCTGCTTGAAAATGCGTTGCGCCACAGCCCAATCGGCTCGGAAGTGCATTGCCAAGCGCATTTGAGTGAAGATAAGTCGCGAATCCTGTTCACTTTTGTCAATCGAATTGATAAAGATGCCGTCGGGGGCGCATTAGGAATTGGTACAAAGATAGTGCAGTCAATTTTAATGTTGCACCACAGCTACTTAGAGACGTGTGAGACGGACACTGAGTATCAACAAAAGTTCGCACTTCTCGCTACTTGAGGAGAAGCGCGAATTTGGCTTATCGAATGACTACTTAATAACGCCACATACAACGCGCGCACCGCCGCCGCCTAATTTAGCAGGATGGTCGGAATGATTGTCACCACCAGCATGAATCATTAATGCTCGGCCTTTTAAATCTGATAATTTTAGGCGAGGCGCGACAACGGGCTGATTGGCATTGCCATCCATGTCCACATAGAGTGGAGGCAGGTCGCCTAAATGATTGTCATCGGTCCAAGGGTAGCCATGTTTCCCTGTGTTGCTGGGGTCATAGTGACCACCTGCTGCACCGCCAAGGACGGTTTTGCCATTCTTCTCCGCGCTATCGCACGATGGATTGGTGTGAACATGGAAGCCGTGCACCCCTGATGACAAACCTGATAACTGAGGCATAAATACCACGCCATAGTCACTTTGTGAAATCTCAATGGTGCCAGCGCTCTTCTTACTGTTGAGATCGGTCATCGCGACAGTCTGCGCAAGTACGTTAGGAGCGGCTACGAGAGTGGCAGCAACTGAAATGCATAGCAATCCTTTTAACATGGGACTTCCTTCTTTTTGGTTGTACGCTCAAGCACATATTAGTGAAAACTTCTCTTCCTTATGTCTGTTGAGCGGTGGGTTTATGTCAGAGAGTGATGTGTCTCACTCTATGGTCTTAAACTGGTATCTATCTGCGAAACCAGTTCTCCTTTATTAAGACTTAACATATTGAGATTGTTCAGATATAAAAAGAATAGACGTCAATCAAAAAATAGCCTGAATATTTTTAAATTAACGCAAAGTTAAATTTTTAATGACTTTATAACAAAGCTCATAATTGATTTATAAAGAAGTTGCCGGAATTGTCTTCTATAAAAAATAATCAATTTAATGAATATTTTAATGTGAACATGGTTGTTTATAGGTTTGTGGTCAAACTGTTGCTTATATCATCAAATAAGATAAAAAATTGGAACTAAAGTCACTTAATGGCAGAGGAAAAAATTAAACTCTGGTTTTAATGGGTAATAATGTTTTAGTAACAGATAGTTACGCACTTAAAATTAATAATATGGCTAATTTCCGACAAGGATTGAAAAAGATGAAAGACAAGGAATCTATTCAGACTAATAGCAGCCGCCGTAATTTTCTGAAAGGCGCAACAGGAGCTGTTGTTGCTGGTGTGAGTGCTTCCGCTTTCTCGGGCGCAGTTCAAGCACGAGAACAGAAAATTGATTGGAGCAGCCGCGGGCTAGGTAGAAAACACGATAAGCGCTTTTGGCGTAAAGTGCAACGACAGTTCGTTTTGGATAAACGTACGACTTACATGAACATTGGCACAACGGGTTCTATGCCAAGACAAGTTCTTCAAGATTACGAGCATAACAACAAGTTGGTGGCTAAATATCCTTGGGATATGAAGGGCAAATTTGGCTCTTGGCCTTATGTCTCTGAGATGGTTCAAGAAGTAGCGCCTGGCTTTGGTGCTAACCCAGAAGAAATCATTCTCAGCCGCAATACTACTGATGGTCTATGTTCGATCATTAACGGCTTACACTTTGAACCAGGTGATGTGATTTTAACGACGCACCATGAGCATATGGCTGCAACATCACCGATGAATGTCGCAAAACATCGTTTTGGCGTCGATGTTGTTGAAATTCAACTACCAGTATTTACCGGTACTGAAGACGTTTCTGAACAAGATTACATCCAAGCTTTCCGCGACGCGCTTGATGCGCATCAAAACGTTCGCCTCATCATGTTCTCTCATATCACCTATAAAACGGGAACGGCGTTACCAGCCAAAGCCATTTGTGCTCTAGCGAAAGAATATGGTGTGCCTACGCTTGTAGATGGAGCGCATACTGTCGGTATGTTTGACCTCGATTTCCATGATATGGATTGTGATTTCTATGCAGGTTCTGGTCACAAATGGCAGTGTGGTCCTGGTGCAACCGGTATTTTGTACGTACGTGATAATGCCAATCGTTTGAATGAGTATTGGAGTGATCGTGAAAACCCGTTGTGGTTGATCAACTCTTCACTTTCTCATGCGGATTACTTAGGTAAGCAGTTACAGATGCAGTACATCGGGAACGACAACTATCCTGCGAAACAAGCGTTAGTTGATAGCTGTAAAATGTGGGATGAGATTGGCCGTGACCGCATTGAGGAACGTGTTCTAAGTCTTGGTAGTTTGTGTAAAACCTTACTACAAGAGTACTTGCCACAAGCCCAAATGTACTCGCCAAACGTGGAAGGTTTAACGAGTGGCTTAACCACAGTTAACCCATTCTCTGATGTGACGAATGAAGACATATTGACTGAATTCAGAGATCGTCTGCGTGAAGAATATGGCTATATCATTCGAACAACCAGCTTTAAGCTGCATAAAGATGATGACTTTGATACTTACGCACTCCGTATCTCCACGCACTTGTTCCATGACGAGCAGGATGTTGAAGGGCTCGTGGTGGCGATGACGAATTTGTATTACTCGTCGTTCTAACATCGTTGTTTATCACTCAAGCGCCCATGATTGGGCGCTTTGTGAAAGGTAAGGATATTATTATGTCAGTCAAAACATTCAAAAGAACTTTAGCGGCGATGGCGCTTATGGCGGCCTCTGTTATGTCCTCTTCCGCTTGGTCAGACGACTTACAACAGATTCGTGATCGCGGAGTGTTGCGCCATATTGGTGTGCCGTACGCTAACTTCGTTTCTTATATTGAACAAGGTGAAGTGGAAACCTTGACTGGCTTAGATGTAGAGATAGTAAAAGGCTTTGCCAAGTCGTTGGGCGTCAAGTACCAATATGTTCCAGCTCAGTGGAGCGATATGGTCGGTAAGCTGACGGGCCAAGATGTTCAATACCATAATAAGCAAGCTGTTGTGGGAGAAAGTGTTCCAATCGAGGGTGACTTGATCGCAAATGGCGTTACCATTCTTGACTGGCGCTCTGAAGTTTTAGACTTTTCACAAGATTACTTCCCGTCGGGCGTTTGGTTAGTTTCCAGAACAGATTCCACGCTGAGTCCGATTAAACCAAGTGGTTCGGTTGATGAAGATGTAAAAACCGTCAAGCAGCTTATTCATGGTCGCGAAGTGTTGGCGTTGGAGCACTCTTGTTTGGACCCTAACCTTTATGACTTATATGACACAGGCGCAAAAGTCATACTGCCTGATGGGGCTCGTCTTCTTAATGAGATGGTGCCAGCGATAATGAAAAATGATGCGGAAAGCACATTACTAGACGTCGCCGATACGTTAATTGCATTAGAAAAATGGCCAGGTGAAATAAAAGTCATTGGTCCAGTATCCGAAAATCAGAAAATGGCTGTTGCATTCCGGAAAAACTCGCCGGAATTACGCAAAGCATTTGATCGTTATTTAGATTCAATAAAGAAAGATGGAACCTACGAAAAATTAGTAAAAAAATACTATCCATCTATTTACTACTTTTATAACGATTACTTCATAGAAGATAGTAAGAAAACCCGATGAAAAAGGCCGTTAAAAAAATATCCAGTAAAAAATTTATTGCAATAAGCGCAATATTAGTCTCTATTTATTTAGCTATGCTTATTGTTGTGACAAGTTTGGGGCAAAATAAATTAAAAGAATCCCAACATAGGGAACTCGGTTTAAAAGTAAAAAGCTACGCAAGCACACTCGATAATTTATTTACCATTGCCAGTGAGGATGTTGATAATTTATCTACAGATAAAACAGTACAAACCTTCTTTGCTAATTTAGCCTCTGGCATGTCAATGGAGTACGGATTAGGAGCGAGTTTAATTAACTTGAAGCGTCGTTTCGATGAAAAGATAGATGGTAAGTTAATTAATAGCAGCCAAATCTATAAAAAGCTCACACTGGTAGGCAGTGATGGCACAACGATTGTCACGACGGGCTCTGAAGACAACATAGAGCATAAGATGGATATCCAAACCTTAATGACTCAACATGGGCATCCCGAAGAGGTTTGTGCAACTCGATATAACGACGACGTGCGTATTCAAGTCATTAAGCAAGTTAAGTTCTCTGGAAAGCCAGTTGCCTTTCTAATTGCAGATCTCAATAAAAACATTGTTATTGATCAGCTCACTAATCAAGAGCACGAAGACAGTTATAGCCGGATGGTGCTCAAAATAAAAGACGTTGAGATGGTCGTATGGGATACAATAAATAAAACGTCTTCTCATAATAAAGATGAGAATTATTTAATATCTGAAGCCGTTGATGGAAAGATATATTTTGAAGTGCCTGTTGAAAAACATCACTTCAAACTTATGGCTTGGTTTGAGCCTTTGAGTGAGCGAGATATTTTCACATCACGGATCTTCATTCTCGGTTTGAGTATTCTTGCTGTTATGGTTGTTATTGCGCTGTGTTATGCGTTCATCACAAACAATAATAGAATTGAATTGAAAATTAAACTTGAAGAAGAGAAAAAGCGAAAAGACATACTTTCTCAACAGAACCGAAAACTAACTAACGAAATTGAACGCCGAAAAGCGTCTGAAAAAGAACTCGCCTTCCAAGCTAAATACGATACGTTGACTAACTTGCCTAATCGCAGCTACGGTTCTGAGAGACTGGCTTTGGAGTTGATTAGAGCGTCACGTAGTGGTTCAAAAGTATTGGTCATGTTTATTGATTTAGACCACTTTAAGCAGATTAACGATTCAATGGGTCACTTTGTTGGGGACGAGATCCTTAAACTTAGTGCTCAACGACTGCATCAAGTCGCGAGAAAAACAGACTTACTGGCGAGAATTGGTGGGGATGAGTTTTTATTAGTGATTCCTGACTTACCTGACAACGACACCGCGAAGCGCGTTGCTTCAAGCGTGCTTTCGGCGTTTAACGATCCATTTGTATGGAACAACCATGAATTCTTCTTGAGTAGCAGCGTCGGAATGTCTGTATTTCCGGATGATGGAGATAATGCCGAGCAGCTCCTCGCCTGTGCTGACATGGCGATGTATCGCGTGAAGCAAGATGGACGCGATGCCTTCTGCTTTTATAACCACAATATGAACCAAGACTTGCAACGCTATTTGGATTTGGAAAATCGACTAAGAAATGCCATCTCCAGCCAATTACTAGAGTTGTATTATCAACCTATTATTGAGCTGCGCAGTGGTAAAATTGTTGGCGCAGAAGCGTTAATGCGTTGGAATGATGAGAAGTACGGATTCGTAAATCCTGAAGAGTTTATCTCTATTGCTGAGAAAAATGGCTTGATTCATCAAATTGGTGAATTCGCTATCCAGCAAGCGTGCCGCCAAGCGGCGCAATGGCAAAGTCTGACGCCGCTGTTTGTTTCTGTGAATTTCTCCAGTGTTCAATTTAGGTATTGTGATCGCTTACTTGCGTTTATTAAGAACAGCCTTGAGGAGTCTGGTCTTCCATCAGATAAGTTCGATATTGAAGTGACAGAGAGCCTTCTCTTTAACCACGACTCAGAGCTATTAGACATGCTCAATAACTTAAGAGCGTTAGGCACTAAGCTTACCATCGATGACTTTGGTACTGGCTATTCTGCGTTGAGTTACTTACAGAAATTCCCGTTCGATCGCCTTAAGATTGATCGCAGCTTTATGCAAAATATGTTCGAAAACGACTCCGATCGTGAGCTCGTCAACGTGATCATTGCAATGGCGAAAGCGCTGAACCTTAAGATTGTTGCTGAAGGCATTGAAGAACAGCGTCATGTCGATTATCTAAAAGGCTTAAACTGTGAGTTCGGGCAAGGTTTCCACTATAGCCGCCCGTTACCAGCCAAAGACTTTGAAGCACTACTTAAACAACCAACTGGGCGATAACTCCTTTTATTACAATAATATAGGAAAGCATTAATTGAATTCGTGCCTTGAATTCATTAATGCTTTTCCACCTTAAGGGATAATCCTTCTTCCTTCCTTGAATTACACTACAATTAATTGATGAGTGATAGCCCGTGATGCCCGTCACATAAAGGCTCAACCTAATTCTAAACGAGTAAATACTCGCCAAAATAACCAGGAAGGAATTTCAAATGTCTTCTGCATTCTACCAACAGATTCAGCAGCAAATTGAAGAAGTGAAGGCTGAAGGTCTTTACAAATCAGAGCGCGTAATCACGTCTCAGCAGCAAGCGGCTGTTAAAATCTCTACCGGAGAAGAAGTATTAAACTTCTGTGCAAACAACTACCTTGGTCTTGCTAACCATCCTGCGCTAATTGAAGCGGGTAAAGCGGGTATGGACGAACACGGCTTTGGTATGGCTTCAGTACGTTTCATCTGTGGTACTCAAGACATCCACAAAGAGCTTGAGCAGAAGTTGTCTAAGTTCCTAGGTAAAGAAGATACGATTCTTTACACCTCTTGCTTCGATGCAAACGCAGGTCTGTTTGAAACCATTCTCGGTAAAGAAGACGCAATTATTTCAGACGCACTAAACCACGCGTCAATCATCGACGGTGTTCGTCTATGTAAAGCAATGCGCTTCCGTTACTCAAACAACAACATGGAAGAGCTAGAGCAACAACTGATTGCTGCGAAAGAAGCAGGCGCACGCCACATTCTTATCGTTACTGACGGTGTGTTCTCAATGGATGGCGTAGTGGCGAACCTTCCGGCTATTTGTGACCTAGCTGAAAAATACGGCGCACTGACCATGGTTGATGACTCTCACGCGGTTGGCTTCATGGGTAAAACGGGTGCAGGTACGCACGAATACCACAACGTGGTTGACCGTATCGACATCATTACAGGTACGCTAGGTAAAGCAATGGGTGGCGCTTCAGGCGGTTACACGTCTGGTAAAGCGGAAGTGATTGACTGGCTACGTCAGCGTTCTCGTCCATACCTATTCTCTAACTCTGTTGCACCAGCAATCGTAAGCGCTTCTATCCGAGTTCTAGATCTACTAGAAGAGAGCGGTGACCTACGTGACCGTCTATGGGAAAACGCAGCACACTTCCGCGCACGTATGGAAGCTGCTGGTTTCACAATGGGCGGCGCTGACCATGCGATCATTCCAATCATGCTAGGTGATGCGAAAGTGGCAGCAGAATTTGCTGAGCGAGCACTAGAGAAAGGCATCTACGTAATCGGCTTCTCATTCCCTGTGGTACCAAAAGGCCAAGCGCGTATCCGTACTCAAATGTCAGCAGCGCATTCTCGTGAGCAGCTAGATCGTGCAATTGATGCGTTCATCGAAGTTGGTAAGGACATGGGTCTTATTTAAGACTCTAGGTCCTAGATAATAGGGCCTTTAATTAAGGTTACATTATGAAAATTAAAGCATTATCAAAGCTAAAGCCTGAAGAAGGCATCTGGATGACTGAGGTTGATAAACCTGAAGTTGGCCATAATGACATTCTGATCAAAATTAAGAAAACCGCTATCTGTGGTACGGACGTACACATCTACAACTGGGACGAATGGTCACAAAAGACAATTCCAGTGCCTATGGTTGTAGGTCACGAATACGTGGGTGAAGTGGTTGCGATTGGTCAGGAAGTTCGTGGCTTTGAAATCGGTGACCGCGTATCTGGTGAAGGTCACATCACTTGTGGTCACTGCCGTAACTGTCGTGGCGGTCGTACTCACTTGTGTCGCAACACGATCGGTGTGGGTGTAAACCGTGAAGGCGCATTTGCAGAATACCTAGTGATTCCTGCATTTAACGCGTTTAAGATCCCTGACGAGATTTCTGACGATCTAGCATCGATCTTCGACCCGTTCGGTAACGCGGTACACACTGCGCTTTCTTTCGATCTAGTCGGCGAAGACGTGCTCATCACTGGTGCTGGCCCAATCGGCATCATGGCCGCTGCAGTTGCGAAACACGTCGGCGCTCGTCATGTGGTTATCACAGACGTAAACGAGTACCGTTTAGAGCTAGCTCGTAAAATGGGTGTAACACGCGCAGTAAATGTTGCTGAAGAGAAGCTTGAAGATGTAATGGCTGAACTAGGCATGACAGAAGGCTTTGACGTAGGCCTAGAAATGTCTGGTAACCCAGCGGCATTCAACTCAATGCTAACCACAATGAACCACGGTGGCCGTATTGCATTACTCGGTATTCCACCATCAGATATGGGCATTGATTGGAACCAAGTTATCTTCAAAGGCCTAGTTATCAAAGGCATCTATGGTCGTGAAATGTTCGAAACATGGTACAAGATGGCTTCACTGATTCAATCTGGTCTGGATCTATCACCAATTATTACGCACCACTACAAGATTGATGACTTCCAAGAAGGCTTCGATGTCATGCGTTCAGGCATGTCTGGCAAAGTTATCCTTGACTGGGAATAATCTGCTCAAATAAGAAAGCGCTCCGAAAGGGGCGTTTTTTCGTTTTTTAACGCTTAGATTTTTTAAACGGTTAGATTTTTTATTATTTAGCTCACACCCTATCTCTTTTCGTTTCTAAAAGCTGTCTAATTCAGAAAAAACTGCCTTCTTCGTGTTTCAACGTATGCAGAATACACTAAAGACCTTTTATTTAATATGGTTAATTGGTGGTTTTATATTCCAACCTAAAAGAATATCTCGGTGTAAAGCACTGCTTTTCTTTTGACAACTACAATGAACTGACTTCTTTTTATCTTTTTAATCTTGATATGCACTTTGTTTTATTTGTTGAGCTATAACTAATAATACAATCATCTGTATAGAGTTCACAGAGATAGAAATGGAGCTTCATATGAAAATTTTTTGTTTGATTATTCCCTTGTTATTTACAGTGTTGAGCTTACAAACGAGGGCAGAGACAATTAGCGGTACGATAGACGTTTCGATCAATTTAGTGGAAGGCTGTGTCATTAATGGCAACAATGCGGTGAACGGTTCCAGTAATATCGGTTTTGGCTCATTAAATTTTGGTGACGTTCCGGCCATTTTTACTGAGCAAGAAGCAGTCTTGACTGGGGAAGGTGGTACGGGGATCGAAATACTTTGCAGCAATGGAGTCACGCCTACTTTCTCTTTAGTCAGTGGTGCCAACGATCCCAGTTCGACGACAGGTAATCACGCAATGACCAACGGATCCGAGTTTGTGGATTACACTCTCTTCACTGATTCAGATCGTTCTACCCAGTTTACCTCGAGTAACCCGATAGCACTCTCTACATTTAATGGTGTTGATTCAGAGACCATTAATTTGTACGCCACGGCATACGGTACCAGCAGCGTCGCAGGAAATTATGTTGATACACTAAACGTAACTCTGAGTTGGTAAGTGAACTCTATATTACTCAAAGCATTTTTATTCACCGCCTGTGCCACTTTTTCCTATCCTATTTTTGCAGCGCAGAGTGAAACTTTCCAAGTGTCAGCGACCATTGATACGGGATGTCTGATCAATGGTGCGCTGACAGAAGAGAGTAACACTCAAATTGGAACAATAGGAGAGTTAAACTTTGGTGAACATTCAGCTATTTATGCTGCGGAAGTCGAAGGCAGCATCACCTACAACGGTGGGCTTACGTTAAGTTGTACCCCTGGCATAGCCATGAATATTAAGATTGACGGTGGTTTGAACGCTTCGGTAGGGGTACGCAAGCTGAAGCACACAGAAAAGTCGAGTACGGTGGATTATTTATTATTTGAAGATGCAGAACACTCTCAAGTATTAGACATTGATACCCCCTATTCTGTTGGAACTAATGAAGACCCTGACAACATTCAGGTGCCAATTTGGGCAAAGGCGATATTAAATGGAAATGAAATCGCTGGTATTTATACAGATACTCTTACCTTAACGCTTGAGTGGTAAGCGCTGTTTCGAAGAAATGATAACCTTCGGAGAAATTAAATGGATTTAATAATAAAAAGACTGGTTTTCGTCACTATTTTCTTATCAACGTTAACTTCACAGGCCTATGCTAATTCTCTCCTTATTTGGCCTATTTACCCTAAAATATCTTCTGAATCGAATGCGACATCAATTTGGATGGTTAATCAAGGCACTGAAGATTTTTATTTGCAGGTTCGTATTTTTCAGTGGGGACAGAAGGATGGGCAGGATACATATGCGCAGCAACGACAACTGATAGCTACGCCTCCTTTTGTGAAAATTGCACCTGGTGCCAAGCAACTTATTCGTATATTAAATCAAGATGGAGCGCTTTCAAATAAAGAGTACGCATATCGTATTATCATCGACGAACTCCCGCCAGCTAAAGGGCCTCAAGATGAAAATAAAGAAAATGATCTGGCAGTAAAAGTGAGAATGAGATATTCCATACCATTGTTTATGTACGGTAAAGGGATGAAAAGACAATCCCAAGGAACAAATGAAGTTTGGAACGGACTACAGGCAAAGATTATAAAGAGTAAAGATAAGGACCTTATTCATATAGAAAACACCAGTAATCACTATGTCAGATTAGTCAACCTAGCAGTGACCGCACCAAACCAATCGCCTTTTATCGTTTCGAAAGGGTTAGCAGGGTATATATTACCTGAGCAATATAAAACGTGGCCTATTTCTTACTCCAATATGAAAAATATAAAAGTAAAGGCGGATATTGAAGGTAAGCGTTACGTTATTCCACTCGAACAAAATGAATAAGATTTTATATCTATCTTGTTTATTTACCAGTATGACGCCTGGTGTGGTTTGGTGCGACAACGTAGTGGCCCATTTATCGCAGTTACCTAGTCCTGAAAACTTTTCTTATGAGAACTTTGAAAATATTCATTTGTCGTTAGAACTAGTTATTAATCAACGACCGACTGGTTTAATCGCGGATGTTGAACGTAAAGGCGAGCGTTACTTCGTGTATAGAGACGATTTACTGTCTGCTGGCGTGGTCGCGGATGTATTACCTGGGACGCAAGAGAAGTTAGACATAACATCAATATCGGGTGTAGAGGTCGATTATTTGCAATCGTCACTGCAATTATTAATCACAGTGCCTCCTAATTGGTTGCCGATGCAACGCTTTTCTGCGCAGAACAGGAGGCGTTTTTCGCCCGCTAAATTCGGAACTGGTGGGTTATTTAATTACAGTGTGTTTGGTGTTTATGATCACGATAGTAGTCAAAAAGAAGTATCTATTAACCACGAATTGAGAGCCTTTTCCGAATTCGGCGTACTTTCTACGACGGGAATATTTAAATCTAACCTTCATCGAGACGTTCAAGCGCAACAAAGTAATAAATATACGCGCTTCGACACGAGGTACGAATATGTTGATCAAAGTCGTCGATTGCGCTTTGAAGTAGGGGATTACATTGTGAGGCCCCTTGCGTGGAGTCAACCAGTTCGAATGGCTGGTATTCAACTGTCACATGACTTCTCTATGCGTCCAGACGTGGTTACCGCACCTTTACCTGCATTTTATGGCGAAGTAACTGCTCCCACGACGTTAGATTTATTTGTAAACGGATTAAAAACCGATTCAATGTTTGTGGGGCCGGGACCGTTTGTTATCAATGATATTCCAATGGTATCGGGAGCTGGTGAAGCGACAGTGATTGCAACGGATGCCCAGGGAAGGCGGACTGCAATGACCAGTCCATTTTTCCTTTCAGCTAACTTGCTGAAGGCTAACTATACCTCTTACAACGCCAGTTTTGGTGCTTTACGCCGAAACTATGGCAACGCTTCAAATGACTATGGCGATGGTGCTGTTGTCGCAGCTGCGAGGCACGGAATGACAAACTGGCTAACGTTGGAGGCACAAACCGAAGCGAAAGATGACTTAATTGTTGCGGGAGTCGGTTTTGTTACCAACCTATTCAATATGGGAACGATTGATGGGGCGGTAAGGTTTAGCAATTATGAGCAGAGAGCGAGTTCCTATTCAGTTGGTTATAGTTATCAATCTCGAATGTTTAGCTTTTCCGCTCGTACCCAAGTTGAGAGCGAGGGATTTTACACGCTCTCCCAAACACCAGAGAACTTGAGAAGTGACGACATTAACGAGCGAGAGAATTTATCTCGGCATGTCTCTCAGATAAATGTTGGCGCCCGGCTGAATGAGTGGGGTTCGTTATCAGGGGGATACTTTGATGTTCAGCAAACCGACTCTCGATCGAGAATACTTAATGTAACTTACAGCCGCTCGCTTCCGTTCGATATCAACATGTCATTATCGTTTAATCGGAGCATAGGTGGAGAGGCCGTTACGCTAGCACAATTCTCATTACCTTTGAGTGCCTTCTCTGGTAGCGCGGGATTAACCATGAAGCGTGAAAGCGATGGTCATATTGGTGGCCGTGCTAGTGTTAGTCGACTTGCGCCGATTCGAGGTGGTTGGGGAATCAACTTAGCGCATGATATTAATGAAAAGCCTGACAATAGAAAGCAGGCCGATGTTACTTACCGAGCCTCTTGGGCGGAGTTCCGAGCGGGCTTAAATGGGACGAGTGGTAATTACGATTATTTTGCCGAAATGTCGGGTTCGGTTGCGTCACTCGATGGTGAAATATTCCCTGCAAATAATGTGTATGATAGTTTCGCTGTTGTCAGTACTAGCGGTTTTGAAGGTGTGCCCGTCAAATATGAGAATCAAGTCGTTGGATTGACTGATGATGACGGTTACTTACTTGTACCGTGGGCAATGGCATATTACACCGCAAAATATGAAATTGATCCGCTTAGATTACCTGCCAATGCTTTTTTCCCAACAACAGAACAATACGCGTCGATACATTCTGGGTATGGCTATTTGCTCGAGTTCCCAATAGCTTTGCAAGTTGCGTTAAGTATGGAGGTTGTTGATGAAAATGACGCCTACTTGCCGTTAGGAACTTATGGTCAATCAGATACTGGAGTGGTTGGGCAAATTGGTTGGGATGGAGTAACGTATTTTGAGGGGCGTAATGTAGGTGAGTACATTATCTTTTACCCCGAAGGCTTTCCACCATGTAAAGTATTTATAACGGGACTCTATCAAACACGGAGCGAGAAAATAGAGACATTAGGTAAACAAGTCTGCACGAAAGAGCAAAAAGCAGAGGTACAATTATGAGTCGGTATTCTCGTTATCTTTGGTTTTTTCTTCTTTTTATATCGTCCGGTAACATGGCTTGTGAGCTCACTGCGCCGACGCCTTTGATTCAATTTGGAAGCGTTTCCTCGTTTACCGTTTCAACTATTCAGCAACAGAGCTCAGCCCAGCCTCATGCTGGGATAACGTGTGACTTTTCTACACTTGTTTCTTTGTTGAGTGGCGATTATGTGTCTGCAACGTTTAACAGCACTAACGATGGGCGGTTGCTTAATGCGGCGGATATCAGCTCGGAACTTAGCTATCAGATTTTTGGAGACCCAAGCCTTTCGCAAGAGTACATTTTTGGCCAAACTTACAATTTTTTTGAAATTGGGCTGCTCGATTTACTAGGTTTATTTGGCACTCAAGCTGAATTTCCGCTTTATGCCCGGACAGGAGCTGGTAGTAATCTCTCAGCAGGGACTTATCGAGACCAAATTACGGTGTCTTGGATTTGGAATTATTGCTCAGGAATTGGAGTTGGAGGCGTATGTCTTGGGCGAGAAACAGGCAATGCACAAAGCTTGATTACGGTAGAGTTAGAAGTCACTCCCGATTGTATGATCACGGCGCCAGATATTAATTTTGGTTCATCACCATTGGTGGCAGGTTTTGACCCTGTCAGTCAGGTTATATCATTAACCTGTACCAAGAACAGTGCTTTTACCATTGGTTTAAACGACGGTGTGAATGCCTCCGGAGGCCAACGACGCATGGCATCTGGCGGTAACTATTTGGAGTATGAAATCTATAAATCCTCATCGACGGAGCGGTGGGGGGGTACTGGTTCTGAACGTCGTGAACAGAGCGATGTGGATACGGGTGACACCATTCCCGATGGCATCACTCCGCAGAACTTCAATTATCGCGCAGAGATAATAACAAGCCAAACCACCCCACCATCTGGCACTTATACCGACTCGATAATCGTTGATGTTCAATTTTGAGCATCATATCAATTGCATAACTAGAGGCATCTATTCCAAAAAACTTTTGTAATCATAGTTTTCACTCTATTCCCGCTTAATTCTGTGCGATTAGTATGGTTTTGTTTTCACAACATTTAACTTGAAGGAATAAGGAAAACTATGAAGAAGTCACTGGCAGCACTAGGTTTGGCGTTGGTATTTACAGGAACAGCTTATGCAGCAAGCTGGGGTTACGAGGGGAGTCACGGGCCTGAGCATTGGGGCGAGTTTGCGTCTGAATGTTCCAAAGGTCAAAACCAAAGCCCAATTAATATTGTCTCCGCAGCAGAAGCGAAGTTAGACAAATTGCAGTTCGACTACCATGGCAAAGCAATCTCATTGCTCAATAACGGCCACACCCTGCAAACCAGCCTAGAGGGTGACAACACACTGTTGATTGATGGCAATGCATTCACGTTAAAGCAGTTCCACTTCCATACTCCGTCAGAAAACCATGTGGATGGCAAAGAATACCCATTAGAAGCGCACTTTGTGCATGCTGATACAACTGGCCATTTGGCGGTTGTGGCCGTGTTTTTTCAATCCGGAAAAGCGAACCCAGATTTAGCGAGGTTACTAGCAACCATACCAAGTAAAGATCAAGGTGTAGAGATTAAATTGCCATTTGAAGCGGATGCGTTGCTTCCAAAAGACAAAGCGTATTATCGCTTTAATGGCTCACTAACGACACCACCATGCTCTGAAGGGGTACGTTGGTTAGTAATGAAAGAAGCACAAACCATTTCCCCTGAGCAGATTAAAGCGTTTACGAAAGTGATGGGGAAAAACAATCGTCCCATCCAACCATTGAATGCTCGTATGGTGTTAATGCAACACTAACCAATCCAAGCAAATAAAAAATGAAAAAGCCCGCTTAAATAAAGCGGGCTTTGTTATTGGTATTGGTGGAAATTAGAAGCCGTGATCTTCTTGCTCTTCAGCTTTTATCATTTGAACTGGGTCGAGCTTGAGTGTTTGAGTTGGGAAGGCGATATCTGCTTCGTGTTCTTTAATGATGTTAATTACTTGAAGAAGAACATCCTGTTTAACTTCATGGTATCTCACCCAATTCACGGTTTTTGTGAAAGTATAAATGAAGAAATGCAGTGACGATGGACCGAACGTATCGAAGTTGACGATAAGCGTTTGGCGTGCATCAATATCTTTGTGATTCTTAAGCATCTCTTTCACCGCTGTAATGATTTGCGGCATTTTTTCGGCGTCGTCGTAACGAAGTCCAATTTTTTCGTAGATGCGTCGGTTTAGCATGCGAGATGGGTTTTCTACGACTATGTTGCTAAACACAGAGTTTGGCACATAAAGAGGACGCTTGTCGAAAGTTCGTATGATGGTCATTCTCCAGCCAATTCGCTCTACCGTACCTTCAATTTGGCGATCTGGAGAGCGGATCCAGTCGCCAACTTTAAACGGTCGATCGAAGTAGATCATAAGGCCGCCAAAGAAGTTCGATAGTAGATCTTTCGCCGCTAAACCAACGATTAAACCACCGACACCACCAAAGGTGAGCAATCCTGACAGTGACAAGCCAAACGCCTGCATCACAGTGAGAATTCCGACGGTAATAAAGAACAAGCGCGCGACTTTAGCTATCGCTTGCACTGTGGTTTCATCTCGGTTTTTTTGTTCTAGGACGTACTCTTCAACATTGGTGATGAGTCGCATAACGGTCCAGACGAAGATACTGATCACCAAAATCAGTTTCAGCGTGCTTAACCAGTTTATTTTATCGTTGAGCTCGCTCTCTAATATGATGCCGATAGAGACGGTTGCAGGCCAACACCAAATGAGTGTACTGACTGGCGCTTTTAGCGCGTCAAGCAACATGTCATCCCAGTGGAAAGGGGTTTTCTCTACTAGTACTGCGAGACGAGAGCGGATCAGTCGCCAAGCTATCCAAGCAATAAAGCTGGCGAGTGTAATGAAAAGGACACTTCCACTCCAATCTTGATGAGATGTTTCAATATAGATTTGCAAATCGGTAAACCACTGTGACATATGTAACTTCTTTCTAGTGAACCATGGAAGGAAAGGTAGCAGATATTACTCCTTCACCCCAGTGATTTCCTTTAAATCATTTACTTATGTATAAATCGCCTGAGGTAGGCTATTTCGTGAGGTGAAAAGTGAGTGGTCGAAACTGGGTGATGAGCCGCCGTTCCATTCGTGTGCGGAGCTTCGTCATCTCCGATGTGCGTTGATATTTGAACGATCAATTATAACTTCTCTGACTTATCGCTAACATTTATCTTAAGTAAGTGTGAGAGTGTATTGGCTCTTGAATTAGCGGAGGCAGATATGGAATTTACAGAGCTGGATCGAAACGCGCTCTACGACATCTGGATGTCACAAAAAGCCAAAATGCACATCACTCAAATGGAAATGGCGAAGCGCCTTGGTTTGAGTCTACACGAGTTTTCTGGCTTGTTACGTGGTAATTCTCCACTGACGCTAGGTTTTGTAAAACAGCTATGCGAGCAGCTACATGTACGTCCTGGTCAGGTGATTCCGTCTTTGACGGAGCGTGATCTATCTGCATCTGGTACGGTTTATTTACAAAATCGTGTGACGGTGGATGGTGATATCAGTAACGTGTTTATCGACGGAAACCAAGTCGTGATTGAGTACGTTCACCAAGTAAGCTAGCTTGCTCGTCAAATTATCGGGTTGAAGAGCAATAAAAAACGAGCCAACTGTGGCTCGTTTTTTCGTTTCTGTTTTGCTCGCCTGCAAAGATTATGGGATTTTCACCAAGGAATCGCGAGAAAGGTCCGCGATAGACTTCGCACCAGTAAGCGTCATAGCTACACGCATTTCTTTGTCGTACAGATCCAGTAGGTTTTCAACGCCTGCGCCGCCTTGCGCAGCCAATGCGTACACAAATGAACGACCAAGCAGTGTGCAGTCTGCACCAAGTGCGAGCATACGAACCACATCAAGACCAGTACGGATACCTGAGTCAACAAAGATTTTAAGATCGCCTTTTACCGCATCTGCAATGCTTGGTAGTGCTTTAGCACTTGAAAGTACGCCATCTAACTGACGACCACCATGGTTAGATACCACAATGCCATCCGCGCCGAAACGTACCGCATCTTTCGCGTCTTCTTCGTCGAGGATGCCTTTGATGACCATAGGGCCATCCCAAAAGTCACGAATCCACTCAAGATCTTTCCAGGAGATAGACGGGTCGAAGTTTGCGCCTAACCAGCCGATGTAATCTTCTAGTTTTGTTGGTTCGCCGCGATACGTTGAGATGTTACCTAAGTCGTGCGGCTTACCAAGTAGACCCACATCCAGTGCCCAGCTTGGGTGGCGCATCGCCTGGAATACACGACGCATGGCTGCGTTAGGGCCACTCATACCTGAGTGCATGTCACGGTAACGCGCGCCAGGAACTGGCATATCAACGGTAAACACCAGCGTTGTGACGCCCGCTGCTTTTGCACGCTCAAGCACGTTCTTCATAAAGCCACGGTCTTTAAGCACGTAAAGCTGGAACCACATTGGACGTTCAATTGCAGGTGCGACTTCTTCAATAGGACAAACCGAAACGGTCGACATAGTAAACGGGATGCCTTTCTTCTCGGCCGCTTTTGCTGCTTGCACTTCGCCTCGGCGCGCGTACATACCAGTTAGACCAACAGGAGCTAGCGCGATTGGCATTGCCAGTTTCTCACCGAAGATCTCGGTTTCTAGGCTCAAATCTGTCATATCGCGTAGGACGCGTTGGCGAAGGGCGACATCACCTAAATCGTCAGTATTACGCTTCAGCGTGCGTTCGTCGTAAGAGCCGCCATCAATATAATGGAATAGAAACGGGGGAAGTTTGGCTTTCGCGGCAGCGCGGTAGTCAGTAGAAGCTGAGATAATCATAATGGTGTCCTAGCGGTTATTCTAAGCAAAGTTGTGGAGCAATTTGCTCTTTCGTTGAGCCTTCATCGCAAAGCAGTGAAGGCATCAAAATGAGTATAGTTACCTATGGTTCACTTACGTTTGAACTGGTGATGTTGGTAACTCATTTACATAATTGATTGAAAAATTTTGTTAAATCACTCAATCAGTTATACAAATTGGAAAGGATGACACAGCTGTCGGGGGGATTGATGTAGCAAGCTAAATCAACATGTCGGGGTAGTAGTGCTGACAGCTGTGTCAAATTAGGCAGGGCTACAAACCCTGCGTTTCGTGTTACTTCATCAAGACATCCGTCATTTGGAGGCCGTAAATCAACACCAAACCAATAATGCCCGTCATTACAATGTAGTAGAACGTAGGGATAATAGTCTTACGTAATGTTGCGCCTTCACGGCCAAGTAAGCCTACGGTGGCTGATGCGGCAACAACGTTGTGAATCGCAATCATGTTACCTGCGGCAGCACCAACGGCTTGAAGCGACACAACAATCACACTCGAAATAGACAGTGTTTGTGCCACTTCGAATTGGAACTGGCTGAACATCATGTTTGAAACCGTATTTGAGCCAGCGATGAACGCACCCAGCGCACCAACGGTGGCACTTAGTGCTGGGAACGCAGAACCGACAAGGTCAGAGGCAAAGTTCGCTGTTGTGACCGGCATGCTTGCTAGGTCAGCGCCGTTAATACCAGAGTTGATGAAGATACGAACCATCGGGATGGTAAATACCAAGACAAACCCCGCGCCAATCAGTGTTTTGCTTGACTCGCCAAACGCTTCACGCAATGGCTTTGCGCTACCGCTTTGTAACATTGCGGCAAGCAGTGCGACAAACACGAGGATGCCACCTGGCAGGTACAATGGCTGAATAGCGGCACTCACACCAGTCTCACCAAGAATATTGCTGAACGACAAACTTACGCTTTGTACAAAGCCTTTCAGTTCCGGACTTACGCGGCTTGCGACGAGAATTACCGCCAGCATTACATATGGTACCCAAGCTTTTACGATGCTCATTGGCTTGCCTGGATTGTCGTTTAGATCGACTTTTAGCGAGCCCAGCCATTCAGCAGGCCATTTGTCTTCGCTTTCGAAATCCCACTTAGTCTTTGGTACTAAGAAGCCTTTTTTCGCTGCGGTAACAACAATAGAAAGACCAACCAAACCACCGATAAGTGAAGGGAATTCTGCACCCAAGAACACACCAGTTAACGCGTATGGCACAGTGAAAGAGACGCCTGCGAATAAAGCAAATGGTAGAATATCCAGACCTTCACTCCAGCTTCTGTTCTTGCCGAAGAAACGTGTTAACATCATCGCCATTAATACAGGGATCATCGTACCTACAACAGCGTGAATCACAGCAACGTGCGCGGTGATATCTTGCAGGTACATTTCCCATGTTGCGCCTTGTGCAGCCAAAGACTCACTGATGTTATGCGTGTCTAAACCTTTGTTTACACCCACGATGATTGGTGTGCCCACCGCACCGAATGACACTGGCGTTGACTGAATCATCATGCCCATTAGGACAGCGGCTAGCGCAGGGAAGCCGATTGCAACCAGTAGTGGCGCAGCAATTGCTGCCGGGGTACCGAACCCTGATGCGCCTTCAATGAATGAGCCAAAACACCAAGCAATGATGATGGCTTGCACACGGCGGTCAGCTGAAATATCGGTAAATCCATTACGGATAGTGGTGATCGCTCCAGTGTGTTTTAAAGTGTTGAGCAAGAAGATGGCACCAAACACGATCCATAGAACAGAGACAGTAATGCCTAGCCCTTGGAATACAGAAGCCAGTACGCGATTGGCTGACATATCCCAAAACATTAGGGCAATAGCGACGGTTAAACCGAACGCAACAGGCATAGCTTTTTTAGCAGGCCAGTTGAGACCAACCAATAAGATGGCGGCAACAACAATTGGCGAAAATGCCACTAGGGCAAGTAGGGTTTCACTCATTTGTACATCCTTCGTACGCTGACTTCTCGAACGGTGTCAATCCGCTGTAGAGGTGACTTTTTGTTGTAATGGTTTTGTTAATTTGGCGTGAATTTACTCCTTTATTTTTTGTTGATATAGGGAAATAATGAAAATAATTAATTCCAAAAGTGACATAATCGTATGAGAGCAGACGACTTAATCCTATTTTCTCAAGTAATCGAACTGGGCAGTTTTAGTAAGGTTGCAGAAGCAAATAACCTTACAAATTCGGTAGTTAGCAAAAGAATGGCAAGGTTGGAGGAAGAGATAGGGGCGCAGCTATTATATCGAACAACGCGTAAATTGACCTTAACCGAAGCAGGTAAGGTGTTACTCCACAGTGCTAAAAATGTGAAGCAGGCCACTCAGGAGGCTATGGACGCTGTTGCAGGCTTTGGAGAGAATGTGAGCGGTCACATAAAAATGTCCGTGCCTTGTATCTCTGGAGATTTGATACTTGCTGATGCCGTTGCGGAATTTTGTAACCTTCATCCGGGTCTGACCGTGGACATGTCATTGGATAACCGCTTTGTCGATTTGGTGGCTGATGGTTACGATTTAGTCATTCGAACTGGCTACCTAGCCGATTCCAGTTTGATCGCACGACATATTCTCGATTCCCAATGGGTGGTATGCGCGTCCCCTTCATATATCGCTAAAAATGGGAAGCCGATCGAGCCGATTGATCTCACCACGCACAATTGTCTGCAATACGCTTACCAAACCACAGGTGCAACAGACTGGGAGTTTAAAGGCGAAGATGGTAATTACATCGTCAAAGTATCGGGCTGCTTTTCTACTGATAACGCGACCGCATTACGTAAAGCCGCTCTGGGCGGCCATGGTATAGCTTACGTCCCGCGATGCTTGGTGTATCACGATATTCGCAATGGCCAACTGGTGGATATTTTTCCTGAACTAGTGGGTAAAAAGTTGGGTATCTATGCGGTGTACCCGTTTACTCGTCAACCACCGAATAAAGTGAAACTGCTTATTGAGCACATTCGTGATCGTTACTTAACGATATCTCATTATTTCTAGTCCCTTCATAGATTTAAAACAATGTCGTTGAAATCAATATTGGGTGCTCTAAGGTAATCACCGCAATAAAACGATATGAAAATAAACAACTTAATAAAAACAACGGAGTAACACGGACGTTATGCATTACCCAAAAACACGTAAAGATTCTGTCGTGGACACTTACTTTGGTCACGACATTGCCGACCCTTATCGCTGGTTAGAAAATGATCGCAGCGAAGAAACCGCACAATGGGTTTCGGGTCAAAACTCAGTGACCTTCGATTTTCTTGGTCAGGTCCCGTACCGCCAACAAATCCGTGACTTGGTCGCGAACAGCCAAAACTACGAAAAATATTCCCAGCCATTTGTACGTGGTGACTACACCTATTTCTACAAAAACGACGGTTTGCAAAACCAAAGCGTATTGTATCGCCGTAAAGGCGAGGGAGAAGCCGAAGTCTTCCTTGACCCAAATACGTTCTCTGAAGAGGGCACGACCTCTCTTGGCGAAGTCAGCTTCTCGAAAGATTATCGTTTGGTCGCGTATTCCATCTCGGAAGGGGGCAGTGACTGGCGCAAGATCTTTGTTATTGATGCGGAAACCAAAGAACAGTTAGAGCCTGAGATTGTGGATGCGAAGTTTACGTCGATTTCTTGGCTGGGCAGCAAAGGCTTCTATTACTCAAGCTATGATAAGCCGCAAGGCAGTGAGTTATCTGCGCGAACTGAACATCACAAGCTTTATTATCATGAACTTGGTACACCTCAGTCTGAAGATAAAGTGATTTTCGGTGAGTTGGATACGCAGGTTCACCGTTATGTGTCTGGTACCACGACGACGGACGATTGCTTCCTCATTATTTCTGGCGCAGAATCCACATCGGGTAATCGTCTGTTTTATATCGATTTACAGTCTGAGTCCCAAGCGATTGTGACGCTTCGTGATACAACGCAAGGCGACACCTACTTGATTGATAGCCAAGACGAAACCTTGCTGCTTTACACCAACCTAGATGCGCCGAATGGCAAAGTTGTCAGCTACAACACCCGAACAGCGCAATGGATGGATGTGATTGCTGAACAAGAACAGCCGTTAGAAATCAGCAAAGGTGGCGGTTATCTGTTTGCGACTTATATGGTGGATGTACTTTCTAAAGTGCAGCAGTTTAACTACCGAGGTGAGTGGATTCGAGATGTTGAACTGCCGGGAGAGGGTACGGCTTATGGTCTAGCGGGTAAAAAAGAAGAAACCACGCTGTATTACACCTTTACTAACTACGTGACGCCACCGACGATCTTCTCATTTGATGTTGAGTCTGGTGAATCGACGCTGTTTCAAGAATCAAAAGCGCCATTCGATCGCAGTGAGTATGAATCAAAACAGGTGTTCTACACCTCAAAAGATGGCACGCAAGTTCCGATGATCATCTCATACAAGAAGGGCATCGCGCTTGATGGCAGTGCGCCAACCATGCTGTATGGTTACGGCGGTTTTAACATCAGCCTCACTCCGATGTTTTCTGGCAATGTGGCCAACTGGCTGGAATTGGGTGGTATTTACGCTGTCGCCAACATGCGAGGCGGCGGTGAATACGGTAAAGCTTGGCACAACGCAGGCACTCAGCAGCAAAAGCAAAACGTATTTGATGACTTTATTGCTGCGGCGGAATACCTGATTGAAAACGACTACACTAGCTCCGAGCGTCTAGCGATTCGTGGTGGTTCAAATGGCGGCTTGTTGGTTGGTGCGTGTATGACGCAACGTCCTGAGTTATTTAAGGTGGCGCTGCCAGCCGTAGGTGTGCTTGATATGCTCCGTTACCACACGTTTACGTCTGGAGAAGGCTGGAAGTATGACTATGGCACCTCTGAGCAAAGCGAAGCGATGTTCCAATACTTGCTTGGCTACTCTCCTGTTCATAATGTAAAAGAAGGCGTGCAGTATCCTGCGACATTGGTGACAACCGCCGATCACGACGATCGTGTGGTTCCAGCACATTCGTACAAGTTTATTGCGGAGCTGCAAGACAAGCAGCAAGGTGCTAATCCAGTATTGATACGCATTGATGTCAATGCTGGTCATGGTGCAGGGATGCCGCTGAGTAAGCAAATTGACCTCACCACAGACGTGTATGCATTTACGTTACATAATATGGGTATTGAGTCGATTTAATGCATTAGTTGCTCGAAGCTTCTGAGAATAAAAAATGCCGCGACACTGTCGCGGCATTTTTCATGGTTGGGGGAACTCAATTCATACTGTTTGCTTGTATGTGAGCCAGGTTGACTAAGTCTGACTCTTGAACCAACCAGTCTCGGCGGCCAAACCGAAAGGCAGCTGCGCCATTCTTAAGACAAGATGAACTTATCACCTTTTCTTAATCCTAGTTTATGAATATGAAACTGTGATGAACCTAAGCCGCATTGTGCTGATTTTCACTGTTTTCAAGATCAAATGAGGCATCTATCAGTTTTTTCGTGTAGTCATTTTTAGGGTTTTGGAAAATATTTTCGGCCGTACCTTGTTCCATGACCTCGCCCTTTTGCATGACTAGAACACGATCAGAAAGGGCTTTGACGACTGATAGATCGTGGCTAATAAACAAGTAGCCAATATTATGCTTTTTCTGCAAATCTTTCAGAAGGTCAATCACAGTCAGTTGAACTGAGCGGTCCAATGCAGAGGTCGGCTCATCAAGCAAAATAAACGAAGGTTCAAGGATCAGTGCTCGCGCGATAGCAATACGCTGACGCTGGCCTCCTGAAAACTCGTGCGGATAACGGTTGATGGACGCGGGATCTAAGCGAACCTCTCGAAGCACGTCGCGTGCTTTCTGCATACGTTCTTTTTTACTCAACGTTGGCTGGTGGACAGTTAATCCTTCAGTGATGATCTCGCCGATAGTCATACGAGGAGAAAGCGAACCATAAGGGTCTTGGAACACCATCTGAACGTCTTTTTTCAGCTCAAAACGTTCTTTGTTTGTTAGCAAAGCCATATCTTGGCCTTTGTATTCGATTTTACCTGTGGATGGCAAGAGACCTATCAATGCGCGGCCGAGGGTAGACTTGCCTGAACCGGATTCCCCAACAATCCCGAGTGTTTCCCCTTGTTTAAGCTCAAGAGAAATGCCTTTTACCGCTTCGAAGTACTCATTTTTACTGGCAATAAAATGCGACTTTATCAAGAATTTGACTCGTATATCGTCAGCTTTTAATAGTTGTGTAGCACTCTCGCTAATAGGGTCCTTACTGCCTTTTGGAATAGAATTGATCAGCATACGTGTGTATTCGTGCTTTGGGTCTTCGAAGAGTGTTTGCGTTTCGCCTTCTTCGACGACTTCCCCTTTACACATCACAATGACACGGTCGGCAAAGTGTTTTACAACGCCTAAATCATGAGTAATAAAAAGTATCGCCATGCCCATCTGAGCCTGAATTTCTTTAATCAGGTGCAGCACTTCTGCTTGAACCGTGACATCTAACGCGGTGGTTGGTTCGTCGGCAATTAAAATATCGGGTTCGTTAATCAGTGCCATTGCAATCATGATGCGTTGCAACTGACCGCCAGAAAACTCGTGCGGATATTTGCTGTACGCTTTCTCTGGCTCTGGCATGTGAACCAGTTCAAACAGCTCTAACACTCTCGCTTTGGCTTTCCGTCTATCCACTGGACGGTGGCACATGATGGCCTCAGCGACTTGGATCCCCACCCGCATGTATGGATTCAATGAGGTCATCGGCTCCTGAAAAATCATACCGATACGATCACCGCGAATGCTTTGCATTTCACGCTCCGTTTTATCCAAGATGGAGCTACCCTCAAACATGATGGATGAGTTCGTATGCAAAATAGCGTTGTCTGGCAATAGTTTCATCAGTGCATTGGTTGATACTGACTTGCCAGACCCAGACTCGCCAACGATGGAAAGCGTCTCGCCTGCTTTTAAATCGAAGCTAACATTCTTTACTGCATCGACGATCCCATCGTTTGTCGTAAAGCTGACCGATAGGTTATTCACCGAAAGAATGGTTTTAGAAGACATCACAGATCCTTGTGGTTGGTAAAGCAAATGATACTCAAGCAATGGACAGCACAAACCTAGCTGGCCTCAATGCTTGGATTCTAGATTAATTATAAAAGTGAGAAGGCGAAGACTTTGCCGAACTCATCGCTTGCAAATGCAAAAACTGCTCATGTGCGCGCGTCACATGGTCTAGCTCAATCATCCATTGAGCATTACGTTGAGCGGAGCAAAATGCCGCCATATGAGCTAACAAGTCTTCACTTTGTTGACCAAGTAAATGACCCACACGCTCAATAAGTTCATGATTCTCTAGTTGCAAGAATTGGAATAGTGCGTACGTTTGATTGAGTGTTGAAAAAGCATCGTGCTGTAATCCGAGTTTGTTGAGAATCTCCGATTGTGCGACGCACGCATCTCTCGCCCCGGTGATGAGACAGACAAACTGACAAGGTTTGGTTTGAGCATTTTCGAGCGCCGAATGAATGTGGTTGGGTAGATTGCTGAGTACATCGTCGTATAAACGATGTGCCTCGGGCCAGTGGCCTTGTTCCATCAGTTGCTCTGCTTTCAAGTAGCGCATCCAGCATTGCTCAATATTCATGTCCATCTCCACAAGAGTTGATTTGTTTTGATATTAAATGAAATTGATTATCAATTGCAAGTGCGTGTTGATATCACTTTTATGCTCATAAAATGTCCAATCAAACTAGGGTGGAAGGTAAATCACTTAAAATTAAGCAAATAATCTCTACACTCAAATGACGAAAATAAGAAAAAAGGAAGTGGATATGGCAATACTAAGATTGGAAGCTAAGCAGCTATATTCTGTAGCAGATCTAGAGAATATGCCATGTAAGTCGACCAAGGAGTTACCTCCAATTGATGAGATTGTGGGCCAAGAGCGCGCGCAAAAAGCGGTCGAGTTTGCGATGTCCATCAAAGAGAAAGGGTATAACATCTACGCCATTGGTCAGAATGGGCTAGGTAAACGCACCATGATCCTGCGCTATCTGAATCGTCACCAGCACGATGCAGCAGCCTTGTTTGATTGGTGTTACGTTGCGAACTTTGAAGATACCCGCACACCCAAGGTGTTGAAGCTGCCTTGTGGTATCGGGAATAAGTTACGTGTTGATATTGAAGCCTTAATGGGCAAACTACTGAATGCTTTACCCCTAGCGTTCGACAATGAAATGTACTTTAGCCGAGCTGAGCGATTAAAAAACCAATTGGCAGCGAAGCAACAAAACGAGCTGGACCGCATTAGCCGAGAGGCAAAAGAGAAAGGCATTAGCTTGACGCTTACCACACAAGGCGATTATCAGTTTGTCGCCATGAATGGTGACGAGCTTCATACGGAAGAGTCTTTTGATGCACTAAGTAAGAAAGAGCAAGAGCAGTTCAGTGATGCTATTGATGAACTCGAAGTACGATTACGTTCGATGGTCCGTGAACTCACAGAGTGGGAAGAAACTTACAGCGACAAAATCAAAAAGCTTAATGATGAAGTGACGCTCGATGTGATTACTCACTTCATTAAAAAGCTCAAAGTGGATTACGCAGAATATTCTGAAATCAAAACGTACTTAACTGAGCTGCAAAAAGATATCGTTGAAAACGCAGATATCTTCCTTGACCAAAGTGGTGAGCAAGGCGAAATTGCAACGGCGTCGTTGGATAAAAAATTGCCACGTCGTTATAAAGTGAACGTCTTGGTAAGTCGCAACAGCAGTGACTTTCCTATCGTGGTTGAAGAAAACCCCAATTACCATTCGCTCTTCGGTTCGATTGAGACAGCCACTTTCAAGGGAACCGTGTTTACCGACTTTTCGCTGATTCGTGCGGGGAGTTTGCATAAGGCGAATGGCGGCGTTCTGTTAATGGATGCACAGAAAGTGCTTGAACAGCCTTACGTTTGGGATGGTTTGAAGCGCGCACTGCGTGCTCGTCAATTGAGCTTTACCTCCCTAGAAAAAGAAGTGACATTGACAGGGGCGGTATCACTCGATCCCGAGCCTATCCCGCTCGACATTAAAATCATTCTGTTTGGTGACTACCGAACTTATCAATTACTGCAGCATTACGATCCAGAGTTCAGTGAGTTGTTCCGAGTGACAGCGGATTTTGAAGATGAGATGAAGCGAACGCCAGAGTCGGAACTGCACTATGCGCGCTTTATTTCTAGCGTCGTGAACGACAACAATATGCTGCACTGTGATAGAAAGTCCATGGGACGGATTATCGAATACAGTTCACGCTTGTCTGGTGATCAAACCAAGCTATCACTCCACTCTGCCAATATTGCGAATTTATTACGTGAGTCAAACTACGTTGCTCGTCAAGCCAACTCCAACATGATCCGTATCGGTCATGTGGAAGAGGCGCTCAAGAACCAAGAAATGCGAGTGAGCCGATTACGCGACAATGTGATGGAAACGTTTGTTAACGGTACAACCTTGATTCGCACTGAAGGGAAGGCTATCGGTCAAGTGAATGCCCTCTCGGTATTAAGCACTAGCGACTACATGTTTGGCGCGCCGAATCGCATCACCGCGACGACGTGTTACGGCGATGGGGATGTTATCGATATCGAACGCAGTGTGGATTTGGGCGGCAGTATTCACTCTAAAGGCGTGATGATTCTATCGGCCTACTTGTCTTCCGTGTTTGGTAAAACGGCGCGAGTACCATTAACCACAACGATTACGTTTGAGCAATCTTATGGAGGTGTCGACGGTGATAGTGCCAGCATGGCAGAGCTATGTGCTGTGGTGTCTGCTTTTTCAAAGCAACCAAACCGACAAGACATTGCGATTACAGGCTCGATGAATCAGTTTGGTGAAGCTCAGCCGATTGGTGGTGTGAACGAAAAAATTGAAGGCTTTTACGATGTGTGTGTGATTAAAGGTCGTCATGAAGGGCAGGGGGTCATTATCCCGCAATCTAACGTTCACAACTTGATGCTCCGTTCCGACATCGTGAAAGCAGTAGAAAAAGGTGAATTTAATATTTGGGCGATTGATCATGTCACTGAAGCCATCGAGCTGTTCACGGGGAAAGTCGCCGGTGAGCCAACCGATGAAGGTTCTTATCCAATAGATACGATTTTTGGCCTTGCTCAAGCTAAGCTCAATTCGTTGAGAAAATAGCCTAAAACAGCCCTAAATGTGAATGTATCTCATCATAAGTGATCACAATTTATCATAACGACAATATCCCGACACTACTGTCGGGATATTGTCAATAACAGATTGAAAATGGGGACTTTTTGTACTAGACAAAAGTGTGATCGACCTCTAATATTCGCCACTTGTTTATTCGTCTGGGAACTTTCCCGTCGCAAGGAAGCATAGATATTCAAATAACCGAAATGCAGCTTCAGTATTGAGAGTTGCTTGAGTTCGTTTGGATATAGGCATCACGCATACAACTGAGGTCCAGTCATGCAGTTATCACTGAAAAATTTGTCAGTACGAACGCAAATTTTGGTTCCGGTATTATTTACCGCGATTGTTTTGTTTATTGCTTTGTGGATTACTAAAAACAATCTTCAAGCTGAGCAAGATGTTATTGCTTCCAACCAAGAGTCTTTGGTTTTCCATAAAGACACTTTGGCGCGTATTGACGATGAAATTTATCCACTTCGTATTACAGCGGTTTACGCTATCTACGACGCTTCCCGTCGTGAAAATTTTCTTAATGAATTGAAAGAAGGCTTAAAGCAGGTTGAGGCTGATTTAAGTGCGATTGAAGCTCGTAATCTGTTTCGTGAAGATGCGATTAAAGTTCGCCAAGCGATCGAAGCCTATGTTCGATATTCAGAGCGCTCAGTGGCCTTCTTTAACCAGTACGATCAAGGCTTGAAATCGGACAGTGAGTACCGTGCATTCATTAAAGAGTACCGTAATGTTGGCCGAGAAATGGTTCAACAAATCAATACTCTGTCGAAGCATGTGAATGATCAAGCAGAGCAGTCAACCATAAGAAGCCATCAACAGAATGAGCGTGTACAAAACAACGCTATGTTGACAGTTCTTGCGGTATTTGCGTTCTCATTGGTGGGGGCGTGGATCTTATCAGGCATGATTGTTACGCCTATTCAAAAACTTCAAGAAGTGATGCGTCAGTTGGCAATGGGCAACTTATCAGTTCGCGCAGATGTAGATGGTGATAACGAAATTGCGAAGCTGAGCAAAGATGTTAACCAAACAGCAGAACAGCTTTATAACACGGTCGACCAGCTAACTCGTATTAGTGAAGAGGTTGCCTCGGCATCGACTGAGCTTGCCGCAGTAATGACGCAAGCAGAAGCGAATGCTCAGCTAGAGCTCGCTGAGATCGAACAAGTTGCATCGGCTGTTAATGAACTTGCTAGCACGGCAAACAACGTGAGCGATAACGCAACGTCTGCGGATTCGACAGCTCGCGAAGCTGATGGTCTTGCGCAATCAGGTCTGGCTATCTTCCAAGAGAGTGCAGAAGCAAGCGCACAGATGTCTCAGGCATTGAACGATGCAGCGCAAGTGGTACTGCGTTTAAAAGAGCAGTCGGTTCAGATCAACGACGTTATTGAAGTGATTCGCGGTGTCTCTGAGCAGACCAACTTACTCGCATTGAACGCTGCGATTGAAGCTGCGCGTGCTGGTGAGTCTGGTCGTGGTTTTGCGGTTGTTGCGGATGAAGTACGTATGCTCGCGGCACGCACGCAAGACTCGACTCAAGAGATCCAAACGATTATTGAAGAACTTCAAGCGCAGTCTGGGCTTGCGAATGACAGCATGCAAGTCAGCCTTGACATGCTCAGTCGTAACAACGAACTGACGCAACAAGCGAATGAGGCATTGGTTGGTATTACCGAGTCGGTAGCCAACATTAACGATTCAAACACGCAAGTAGCAACCGCAGCCGAAGAGCAGTCTCAAGTCACTCAAGACATCAACCGCAACGTGGTTAACATGTCTGAACTCGTTAACCAGAATGTGGCGGGTATTAGTCAAAGCGCAAGCGCGAGTACTGAGCTTTCATTACTTGCAGAGAAGCAGAAAGAGCAATTGAGCTTCTTTAAGCTTTAATTCGCTATTCGCCTAACAAAATGTATAAATCCCTGAGCTATTGCTTGGGGATTTTTTTGTTTGTGAGAAATTGATTTAAAATCAGGAAGTCTATCTAAAACAGTCATTTAGTGAAAATATTTTGCGAGCAAAATCACATATAATGAGATTGTTTTTACATTTTTTGCGTCAATTTTTTTTTGACGCGAACGATTTTTTTACCTCAACCGATAACTTGATGGTTGAGAGGTATTCATATCGTCATTTTACTTGGTGTTTTCTTCTATAAGTGCTGTTTATTCAACGCGTTGCGTGAAAAATAACAACTGCTACTATGCCGCCAGTTTTCTCGTTGGTACAGAAAAGTCCTGTTTTTCTGGTGAGAAAATACATATAAAACAATGATATGGAAAATAACAATGAAATTAAAAACTTTAGCTGTAGCAGTGGCGCTAATGGCATCAGGATCTCAAGTTGTCGCTTCAGAACTATACAACCAAGATGGCACTTCTCTTGAGATGGGCGGCCGCGCTGAAGCGCGTCTTTCTATGATGGATGGTAAGGCAAAAGACCGTACTCGCATCCGTCTTAACTTCCTAGGCAAACAGGAAATCAATGAAAACCTATACGGTGTTGGTTTTTGGGAAGGTGAGTTCGAAACAAAAGAAGAAGGTGCCGTAGATAACAACAGTGATCTTGAAACTCGTTACGCTTACGCAGGCCTAGGCGGTAAATACGGTGAAGTAACTTACGGTAAAAACGACGGTGCATTATTCGTTCTTACTGATTTTACCGATATTATGGCTTACCACGGTAACACTGCAGCACTTAAACTGCCTGTATCTGACCGTACAGACAACATGCTTTCTTACAAAGGCCAATTCGAGCAACTAGCTGTACGTGCTAGCTACCGCTTTGCTGATCGCACAACAGATGCAAAAGGTTTTACAGACAACGAGGAAGATGGCTTCTCTCTATCTGGTATCTACGCATTTGCTAATACTGGTATTGAACTAGGTGCTGGTTATGCAGACCAAAACGATAGTGATGAGTTCATGCTTGCTGCTGCATACTCTGTAGGTGATTTCTACTTCGCTGGTAACTACACAGGCGCAGACGTGGATGTTGCAGGTGAGTCTGCGGATTACAAAGGCTACGAACTAGCTGCATCATACACTATGGGTCAAACTGTATTTACTTCTACATTCAACAAAGGTGAGCTAGAAGATGCTGATACTGTAGAAAACCTAGCTGTTGATGTTACTTACTACTTCAAGCCTAACTTCCGTGGCTACGCATCATACAACTTCGATCTAATGGATAACGAAGGTGCTGATGAAAAAGATGAGCTAGCGCTAGGTCTACGTTACGACTTCTAAGTCGAAACTGTTATCTAAGATTCTGCCTTATTCTTAGTAAACAAAACCCCTTACTTTACAGTAAGGGGTTTCTTGTTTTCCGGGTATCAAAACTGGCCGCTACTTGGTGCTCGTTATCAAAGCTACCTTTTTAGTGTGAGTTTAGTCCCATCAAATTTTAGGTGACTCAGGAGACTTTTAGCGTTGGTTTTACCAACCTCATCAAACTCCATTCCATAGCGAGCATGGTGTGTCGATTTTTGTAAGTTACAAATACGACCTCTCAATGGCGCGAGCATGTGGCTTTCACCGGGCATGGTTAGGTCCAATGAAACGCGATCACCAACCTGAAGTGGTCGGCTCATTGGTGATGTCACAAAGCGGCACCCACTACGAGATAAATCTCTTATCTCGCATTCAGTTCGATAGGCTTCTAAACAAACGCGAGCCCTCAAATTCACTTCGTAACGTACTTCTTTACGAAGCTGAAAGACCTGCATGGTGTTAGGTAGATTTAGCACTAAAATTGGATACGGGTCGCCGAGTCGGTGCTGCAATTGCGCCCGAAATGGAATGACAGCACCTTCCCCTCGATGAGAGTACGCTTTTACATTGATCCAAAAGCCTTCTTGAAAATAGAATTTCAAGTCCTCATCGGAGATGTTCGGAACCTCTATCAATGCGGTATTATTTGAGTGACAGCCGACAAATGTGCTGGTTGTAATAAACTTGGTACCAACAGGTGTCGTGACGTTTAAACTTACTTCACTGCCATGTTCGACCATTGCCATTGCATCGGTGCTATTTAGTGTACTTGCCTGACGTTCGGGTGCCTTCTTGCTTTGCAGAGGTAGTTTGCCGTCTCTGGCAATAGGGCTCATATTTCTCATTATTATTGTCGTACCTGATTTGAGAAGGTAAGGGCGTGAAGTGACAGAGCACTTCCGCATGGTGTTGATTCTATTCAGTGATATAGTTTGATTCAATCAATCCGTAACAAAAATTAGAGAGCAAGATATGCATAAAGTGACTTATGAAGTTGAAAACAACACATTTTGGGTTGATTTAGAACAAGGTTATAAAGCCAAGGTGGTTTATCAGCTTGAGAATAATGTCATGCACATCACATCAACCGTAGTTCCTGAAGCATTACGAGGTAAAGGGTACGGAAAAGTGATGATGGAAGCGGTATTGCTAGAAATTGAGGCACTCGGTTATCAAATCAAACCAGTCTGTCCATATGTCATTCATTATATGGAGAAAAACCAAGCGTGGTCACATCTGCTTGCATGATGATGAACGACAACCACCAACGTTACCAAAGCATTGGCCAGGAGCTAAAGCTCGGGAATTATCAATCGGTAGAAGTCATACAATCGCTATGGGGAGGCTATGGTGAGTTAGTCCGAGTTAATTATTCAACTTGTTCGGTGATCATTAAGCATGTAAAACTCCCTAAGCCTTCAGAGCATCCAAGAGGTTGGAATACTGACCGATCTCACCAAAGAAAGCTGCACTCTTATCAGGTGGAAGTGAATTGGTATACGCATTTTTCCAGAGAGGTGAGCACTCGCTGCCGAGTACCACAAGGTCTAAAAACGTTCCAATCGGAGAATGAATGGCTCATCGTGATGGAAGATCTCGCCGAGGCGGGCTTTCCAAAAGTCATCACAGATGCAAAGCTAGAGCATCTACGAGCCTGCCTTGCTTGGTTGGCGAACTTTCATGCGCGCTACATCGGTGTTCGCTCGGATAAGCTGTGGCATAGCGGCACGTATTGGCACTTGGCAACCAGACCCGATGAGCTTGAGGTGCTGCAAGACACCGAGCTAAAAAATGCCGCTCAATTAATTGATCAAACGCTTTCGCAAGCCAAGTTCAAGACGCTTGTACACGGTGATGCCAAATTGGCGAACTTCTGTTTTGATCGAGAAGAATCAAGCGTTGCTGCGGTCGACTTTCAATACGTCGGACATGGCTGTGCGATGAAAGACGTAGCACTGTTCATGAGCAGCGCCGTCAAGCCAGAACGTTGTGCAGAGATGGAAGTTTGGGTCTTGGATACGTATTTTGCTCAGTTGCAACAGGCGTTAATGGTTTATCATCCGAATCTTGACCCCAATGAAGTCGAGCGCGAATGGCGTCCTTTGTTTGCGGTTGCGTGGGCTGACTTTCAACGCTTTGTGAAAGGCTGGAGCCCTGATCACTGGAAGATCAATCCTTACACAGAAGCATTGACTAGCAGAGCGCTGACTCACTTACGAAAGTGAGTAGAAGTTTAAAAAGAAAAGCCTCCAATTAGGAGGCTTTGATATACTTTTTACTTGGCCTGATACGTGCCATGTAATAGGTATTGATGAACTCGCCATCTCGGAAGGAGCCATCAATGGCTTCGCCCTCAATTTGAAATCCATGCTTTTTGTACAGCCCAATGGCGGCGCCATTATCGGCGTTGACTTCTATCTGAATTCTTCTCACGTTTAGCCAGTTATCTGCCAGTTCAGTGACTGTTTCAATCAACTTGCTACCAATACCGAGCCCATGGAAGCTGTCATGCACTCCGATGCCAAATGATGCTGTGTGCATTGTTCTTGGACGCTGCGAGTGATGAAAGCCAATGTTACCCACTACTTTACCATCGATTTCAGCTACGTAGCTGTAAACGCCAGCGGGCATATTTGACAATCGTTCTACCCACATTGCGAGCGAAGGTTTTGGGAGTTGCAGGGTTTCACGTTGTGCTTTTGGTTGTGAATAGATTTCTACGAGTGCCGCTGCGTCTTCAACGGTTGTTGGACGTACGATAATTTCCATGCTTCTCTCCTTCGCTTTTTAGTATTAATTTTCAATCTAACCACAGTTCCTTATTTTGGATAGTATTTTTTTAAGTTTGAGAGATAAACACCTTTTAAATTAGGTTGTTATAGCGATGTTTTTCTAAAATTTAGTAGTCATTTATCTTTGAATTTAGCGAATAGATTGCAAAGGTGTTGAATTATTGTACTGAAAATGGCGTGCACGGCAGAGTATCGTGGTGAATTTCATTTTGGAGGAAATAAATGGAATTATTCAAACTGTGACGACGGCACTGTACATCAGTTGACTTGAATCAATTGAGGGTGGAGTTACCTCTTATGAGGTATGGGGAAGAGGTACGTTTAGCGCTATTTATGCTTAACTTGATAAAGGAGTTTCGTTGAGGAAATAGCATGAAATCCTCTCAGTCTAAAACATCGCAAAGTCGGCGTCGATTTTTGCGTGATACTGTCCGAACTGCGGCAGGCGTTGGCGCAGCGGCGTGTGTGTTGGGCTTACAATCGCTGCAAAGCCAAGCTCGAGAAACTAAAGGTGTGCCTATTCGCCCACCCGGTGCATTGCCAGAAGGCGATTTCGAATCAGCCTGTATTCGATGTGGCTTGTGTGTTCAAGCATGCCCTTACGACACATTGAAACTCGCGACATTACTTTCTCCTGTAGCCACTGGTTCTCCTTACTTTACTGCGCGCGATATTCCCTGCGAAATGTGCGAAGACATTCCTTGTGTGGTGGCTTGCCCGAGTGGGGCGCTGGATCCGAAGCTAACCGATATTGATGATGCTCGCATGGGGACAGCGGTTCTTATTGACCATGAAACTTGCCTTAACTGGCAAGGATTACGATGCGACGTTTGTTATCGCGTTTGTCCGCTGATTGATGAAGCCATCACGTTAGAGATGGTTCACAATGACCGAACCGGTTATCACGCCAAACTTATCCCAACAGTGAATTCCGAAGTGTGTACCGGATGCGGTAAGTGCGAACAAGCGTGCGTGTTGGATGTCGCTGCTATTAAAGTCGTCCCGACGGATTTGGCGAAAGGCAAAGTGGGCAGTCACTACAATTTTGGTTGGAAAGAGATCGACAAACCACTCGAAAATATCCTCCCTAGTGAGACGCCTGTACCGGAAGGTGCGCTTGAATCGCTAAAAGGAGGTAAGTAATGGCAAAGAACTTAGCTCAAAATGCTGGCAAAGAAGTGGTAGAAAAGCTTGGTTGGTGGCGCGCGCATCGGTTTCTGGTTTTACGTCGGCTATGTCAGCTCACCATCATTGCGCTGTTTATGGCTGGGCCGACATTAGGGGTTCTAACCGGTAACCTCTCATCGAGTATGTTGCTCGATACGGTCCCTTTAAGTGACCCGTTAATTGTGCTTCAAGCTTTGGCGACAGGGCATATACCGGAGTTTAATGCGTTGTTAGGCGTAGTGATTGTCGTGGTGTTCTATGCGATTTTAGCACCGCGCGCATTTTGTGCGTGGGTGTGCCCGTTAAATATCGTGACAGATTTGGCGGCTTGGCTGCGCAGAAAGCTCAACATTAAAGCGAGCTATCGTTGGTCTCCTACTATTCGTTATTGGCTGATCCCTGTTTTGATGTTGGGTAGTGCTCTGTCTGGCGCGATTCTTTGGACATGGTTAGATCCAGTGGCGGCATTGCATCGCGGATTGGTGTTTGGTATGGGCGCAGGTTGGGTGTTGATCGCACTGGTGTTCGTACTGGATTTACTCTTAGTTGAGCATGGGTGGTGTGGGCACTTATGTCCACTGGGTGCTACCTATGGTGTGATAGGCCGAAAAAGCCTGTTGCGCGTTACTGCTGTTCGCCGCGAAGATTGCACCAAATGCATGGATTGCTTTTACGTCTGCCCAGAACCTGAGGTGCTTCGACAACCATTGAAAGAGGGAGATCGTCGAGTTATGGATCAAAACTGCATTAGCTGTGGCCGCTGTTTGGATGTGTGTCCAGAACATGTGTTTGAATTTAAGAATCGTCTAACAGTAAAGAATATCGATTAAGTTACTGAGCCTCATCACTGGCGTTTTTACCTATTTCTCTCGATATTTCAACATCGCGCTTAACCAAGGAATTGAGTGCGATGTTTATTTTCATAACAATATCTCTACACCGTATCTGCTTGGCCAGGGTTGAAAATAATAATGATATTGCGAATTTGTTACATTTGAAGCTATGATGATGCCTTCATATTTAAAGGAAACATCATGACTACCTCATCGCAAGGCTGGAGAACGCCGCAAAATTTCCTCCTGTTAATTTCCATTATCGTGCCCATTGCTTTTTCTACCTGGATGGCGTTGTTGAACAACTTCGTTATCGAGAAAGCGAACTTTGATGGCGCTGATATCGGTTTACTTCAAAGTGTTAGAGAAGTACCTGGCTTTCTCGCTTTCACCGCGGTATTCGTTTTACTTTTTATCCGTGAACAACGCTTTATGCTCGTCTCTTTGGCGATGCTTACGCTTGGTACGGCATTAACTGGTTATTTTCCCACTTTATACGGTCTACTTTTTACCACCTTGTTAATGTCCACCGGTTTCCACTACTTTGAAACACTAAAGCAGTCTTTGTCTTTACAATGGCTATCGAAAGAAGAAGCCCCGGAAATGCTGGGTAAATTTATTTCTGTTGGGGCTTTGGCTTCTCTGTTTACCTACGGCGCCATTTGGGTTTCGCTCGAACAGCTCAAACTTGATTTTAAAACGGTCTACTTAATGGCTGGTGGCCTAGGTTTTGTGCTTATTTTGGTGATGGCATTCGCTTTCCCTCAATTTAAAACAAAAGTGCCTCAAAACAAGAAACTCATTCTGCGTAAACGTTACTGGTTGTACTACGCGCTCACGTTTATGAGTGGTGCTCGCCGTCAGATTTTCACTGTTTTCGCTGGCTTCTTGATGGTAGAGAAGTTTGGCTACTCTGCCGCAGACATTACCTTGCTGTTTTTGATCAACTATGTCTTTAACTTCTTGTTTGCGAAGCGAATCGGCCGCTTCATCGGCGTTGTTGGTGAGCGTAAAGCGCTGATGTTTGAGTACGTCGGTTTGATCTTCGTATTCGTCGGTTATGGTTTGGTGCAAACGGCGGAATGGGCTGCGGCGCTGTATGTTGTCGACCACTTGTTCTTTGCGCTTGCCTTGGCGATTAAAACGTACTTCCAGAAGATTGCTGATCCGGCCGATATGGCGTCTACCGCTGGCGTTGCGTTTACCATCAACCACATCGCAGCGGTGGTAATTCCCGTTACATTCGGGATGATTTGGTTAGTGTCGCCTTCTAGCGTTTTCTACATCGGAGCGGGTATGGCCGCCGTTAGCTTGTTGTTGTCACTCAATATTCCAGCGAAGCCGGAAGAGGGTAACGAAACGCGATTGTTGAGGTGGAGTTAGTGCTCACTACTCAAAAGACTAAGCCATAATCTGGATAGAAAAATGGGATGCATCGGCATCCCATTTTTATGATTATCTCGCGTTAAAACGGATACCAGAACAGTTGTGTGTCCAAAACACGCTTGCTGATCGCAGCAATCACTATCACCGCAATCCCCGCCATAAAAGTCATATCGGCTTTGGTCAGTGGTTTTAAGCTGTACCAAGTGCGAGATGAGTGACGGCCGAAGCCACGCAGCGTCATCGCGTTGGAGATTTGGTCGGCTCTGTCCAAACTAGAGAAAATCAGAGGGCCAAGAATCTTCGCCACGTTCTTCATACGAGTGAACAACGGAGCCTTCTTACTCAGTTCTACTCCGCGTGCTTGTTGCGCGTGCATGATGTTAACAAAGTCCTTTTTCACTTCCGGCAAGTAGCGCAGCGTTAAGCTCACGGCATAGGCGATTTTGTAAGGCACACCTAAGCGGTTCAAGCTGGCTGAAAACTCCGTCGGGTGAGTGGTAAATACAAACACCAACGCGATTGGGAACATGCTGAAGTATTTCAATGTCACTGTTACTAAGTAAAACAACGTCTCTTGAGTGAGCGAGTAATTACCGGGTAACGAGAGTAAAACCGTTGATGAGCCCATGAACTCAGTACCTTGTTGCGGCGCTAACGCGAACATAAACAGGGCATTGATCAGCAATACCGTGCCTGTACCCAGTAAAAGCGGTTTGTAGACATGAAATGGCACTTTGGTCATTTTCAATAAGCCTAAACCAAGCACGATCAACAGCGCGATGATTCGCAAGTCAAATGTGGTCAACACCACCGTCACCCAAGCAATGAAAAGCAAGAACTTAGTAATGCCATTCAACTTATGAAGTGGCGATTGGGTATCGATGTAGTTGATACCAAACTTCATCTTATTGTCTTTCATGCCACTGCTTTCTCTGGTTGGTTTACTTCGCTGCTTTTTTGTTGGCGGTGCGCTTTTTCTACATTGATAAAATGCTGCATAAAGCCATTGGTGTCTTCGATGCCAACTTTCGTAGCCAACTCAAACAGACTTGTTGTGGTGAGGTTCGCTTGGTCTAGTAACTCTGGACTGCTGAATACCTGCGTCATTGGTGCATCCGCGACTAATTTACTGTCTGCAATCACGATAGAGCGTGTGGTGTATTCCAGCACTAAATGCATGTCGTGGGAGATGATCATCACGGTTACGCCCAACTCGCGATTGAGCTTTTCGATGAAACTCAGCATAGACGTGTAGTTCCGGTAGTCCTGACCTGCCGTCGGTTCATCAAGGATCAGAAGCTCTGGTTCCAAGACCAAAATTGACGCAATGGTTACGCGCTTTTTCTGGCCGTAGCTCAATGCTTCGATTGGCCAGTGACGGTATTTGCTCAAACCACACAGCTCAAGGACTTCAAGTACTTTAGCTTCGATCTGTTTCTCTTCAATGCCACGATTACGGAGACCGAAGGCCACTTCGTCGAAAATCATGTGATGGGAAATCATGTGATTCGGGTTTTGCATCACCACGCCCACTTTCTGGCTGCGCTCGAAGATGGTCAGTTCGTTAAGATCTTGACCATTCATGCTCATTGAGCCGCTATCCGCTTCAATAACGCCCATAATCAGTTTGGTGATGGTCGATTTACCCGAGCCATTTTTACCAAGTACAGAGACAAACTCGCCACGCTTGATGTCAAAACTCACGTCTTCTAACGCGTTTTTCTCACCGTCGTAAGAATAGGTGAGGCCACAGACTTCAAGTAAAGTCTCGGCTGGTGTTTTAGGTCGTTGTGCTGTTGAACCATCAAACCATGCTTGTACTGCTGGTTTATATTGCTCTAACGGTAATGTGGTTAAGCTAGAAGGTTTTGCATCGCCCTCAATCGCGCAGCCTGCTTCTTTCAGAGCTGAAATATAAAGCGGTTCGCGGATACCGTAATCTTCTAGCAGAGGCGACGCTAAAATTTCATCTGGTGTTGTATCGGCAATGATTTCGCCGCTTTCCATCAAGATAATACGGTCAACTGAGCGATGCAGAACGTCCTCAAGACGATGCTCAATGATTACGATGGTTTTGCCCGTTTCGCGGTGTAGATCATCGATGATCTCGATGGTTTTTTTACCCGTTTTAGGGTCAAGCGCAGCTAGTGGTTCATCAAACAAAAGGATATCGACGTCATCGACGAGAATGCCCGCCAAAGAAACACGCTGTTTCTGCCCGCCAGATAAATCGTGGGGAGAGCGATCTAACATCTGTTCCAAGTCGACCATTTTGGCCGTGGCTTTGACCAATGGGTACATGTTGATGTTAGAAGTTAGCTGGTTTTCCAGCGCAAATGCGATGTCTTCGCCAATGCTCAAGCCGACAAATTGGCTGTCCGTATCTTGCAGTACGGTGCCAACTTGCTCAGTGTATTGGTGCATGTCGAAAGGGGCGGTGTCTTGACCATTGATGGTCAGTGTTCCACTGGTTTCCCCTTTGATTGCGTGTGGGATCAGTCCGTTAAGACATTGCCCAAGGGTAGATTTACCACTACCACTTGGACCGATAATGACGATTTTCTCTCCTTTCTCTATCCTTAGATTGATATTTTTTAGCGTCGGTTTGTCCAGCGACTCATATCTAAAAGAGAAGTTAGAAAATTCGATTGTCATTCGACATTAAGCCTCTGTTAAGTTACGGCTTTGCTTGTTACGTTTAGCGACAGACTTAAGAATGAAGAAGCCAACAATAGCAATAAGAATGGTGTTACCGATCGCGATAATTGAAAGCTGGGTAAACACTTTAGTAAACGGTTCTGCGTATAAAATCGTGTCGAGGAATGCAGAGCAACCGTAACCAAATACGTTGCCTAATAGCGCAAGTACTACGAATAACGCGAAGTCTTTCATATTGAAATCACCTTTCTCCAAACGGTAGCGCGTTAGAGAAGGGAATAGACCGATAATCAAACCAACAATACCTGAACCAAGTACCCAAGTGAGCCATACGCCCCAACCTGCAAATAGGTCAGTAACCCAGTGACCAATAAAACCAACCAAGAAGCCAACAAGTGGTCCAAATAGTACTGAGAACAATGCTAATACTGCCATTGCTGGTTTTAGCGTTGTGTTTGCAAACACAGGGATGCCAAACATAGGTAAGCCACCGATACCATAAAGAGCAGCACCGATTGCAATAACCACAACAGTTTTAGCGGAAAGATTCATAGATAACCTCAGTTCAATAGTCGATTTTAAAGAACATTTAATTGTTTTGTCGGAAAGCGTTAGTTATTTGATTGTGTAACATATATTCAAAACAACCAAGCTGCTTATTGTTTGCTCTATTTTTCTTCAGGAAATGTGTGATTTGATTCACGCATCCCTTTGACTGGCTTTGGTTTTAGCAAGCATTAAAAATAAGGCGCGCATTATACAGAATATTAATAAAAGTGGGAATGCTATCTATCTGGATGGCTAGAATGAATCAGGGGCTGATCGTCAGCCCCTGATTACACGGTTTGATGTTATTTTTACCGATAAATGAATGCGCTATATGTTCATTAATGGTCGAGGTATAAATAGTTCTGCCAGCTCTTCATGCGAATCAGCACTTTGCGCATCACTGACACGTGAGTAAAGCTGTCTGAGTAAACGGCGACTTCAACCGCGGTACCCATTGGTAGGTGGTATTCGCTCAAATCGTCCGTGATTTTCAGCTTCGCAAATACACGTCCGCTTGTGCGCAGGGCATCGGTACCAAGCAGAGCACCTCTGGCTTGAATTTGGCTTTCACCAATGGCTGGAATCACGTCGATGACTTCGCCACGGAATACCTTGCCCGGTATCGCACGGAACATAAACTCCGCTTCAAAGCCTGCCTTCAAACGTTGTAGCGAGTTTTGTCTGAACGCAGCGGTGTACGTAATGTCTTCGGTATGCACGAAGGTCATTGCAGGGGCAAGCGGCAACGGCACAGCCATCACACCAGGGCGCAAAGCCAATTGCGTAACGTAACCATCGGTTGGCGCACGAACGACGGTTTGCTCAAGGTTGAACTCTGCTTTACGTAGCTCAGCGAGTAGTTGCGCGACTTGGGTATTCTCACCGCCGATTTCCGACTCTAATGCGATCTGTGCTTGCTCTTGCTGCAAAATCGCAACGTCTAGCATGGCTTCTGCCGCTTTGTACGCTTGGCGTCGAGTATCTAGATCTTGTTCTGTAAACGCGCCGCGATCAAAGCCCCTTTGATATCGGCTAAATTCTCTTTGTGCTTTATCTCTATCGGCTTGCGCTTTCAAAACCGCCGCTTCTGCTTCTCTCAAGTCAGACTCTAAACCCAACGCACCTTGGCTTGCTTCTTTCACTTTCGCTTCAAGGCGTGCGACTTCTGCTTCAAAAGGCACAGGGTCGATTTTGAAAAGAATATCGCCGGTTTTGAGCGGTTGGTTCGCTTGAACGGGCACTTCCACAACGCGGCCACGTACACCAGAGACGATAGGCGTGGTTGGGAATACTTGGTTACCTAACTGAGTAAATGGGTGGTTGTAGTTCATAAGAAGGACGAGTGTGCCCACTAACACTACGCCGCCAAGTACGGCTGTGGGTACAGTCCATTTGTTCAAAGGAATATTAAAGACTTTAAAAATGGCGATACAAAGGGCTGTATAAGTCAGAATCAGCAATAAATCCATTATTCGTCCTCTTTACTTTGTTCAGGCAAAGGCTTTTGCTGAATCTTTTGTTGTTTCAACATCGATACTTCGTTTTTGAGTTCGTTGACTTCATCGATGAGTTCTTCAAGGCGGTGATGAATGTCGTGCGTTTCTTGCTCAAGTTGTTTGAAGCCCCAGCCTCGCTCCTTGCGCCACAATGTTGCCCATATCCATAAAAATGGCCACAGTGCATGTAAAGTGAAAAGGCTAACCCAGCCTGCGTAATGAATTGCGTCTTGATGAGGGTGTTCGCGTTCTTTAGCAATTTCATACGGAATATCATGAATAACGATAATCCCGTAGAAGATCACCAAAGCAACGAAGATGAGTAACCCAAGTGCAAAATAGTCTAGAAACATCTTACCTGCCTGTGCTTGTTACCTAATGGAAAATCTTACGTAAATGAACAGTTTAAGTATTTGTCTTAACTATCGTTCAATCAAGTTATTTTGTACTTGAATTATGTTTATGCGATATCCGTATCGATTGCGATTCGAGGACAATAAGAAGTGAAGGCGACTATATTCAAACTAAGTAGTAATAAAGGAAGGAATGGAGAATAAAAGCCACGGTTATGCCCCAAGTGAAGATTGGGGCATGGTTTAAAGTTCGGTACAGACTTGGTTTCGGCCATTGGCTTTGGCGCGGTACAAGGCTTTGTCGGCGCGATAGAAGGTACGTTGGGTATTCTCTCCTTCTCGATGTAAGGTAATCCCGATCGATACGGTCAACCCCCGCTCGCCAAGAATATCGTCCCAACCATATTGATAAATGCGTTCGCGGTAATTCTCGGCATGCATTTCTGCCCGTTCTAGATTGCTATTCTCTAGAATGACAAGAAACTCTTCACCGCCAAAGCGAACGCAAGAAGCGCCTTTAAATTTGAAGTATCCTGCTAATTCTTGAGACACACGTTTAATCGCTTTGTCTCCAACAAGGTGACTGAGCTCATCATTGATGGACTTAAAATGGTCAATATCGATGACCATCAACGCAAATTCAGTATCGTGCAAAAGCAGGTCTTTGAGTTTGACTTCTAACCAACGTCGGTTGTGCAAAGAGGTTAGCGGGTCAGTAAAGACATCTTGCTGTAGTTGGGCGACCGTATTCTTATGTTGTTTGGTGGTTTCCTTGAGCTCTTTGTTTTCAAGTTCTGACAAAATGAGTTTGAGCTGTAGCTCAAAACGAGAAAGTCGACGTAATTGAGTAGAACCCAATTCACCAATTGGAATGTGTTTGACAAGGTCAGATTCAATGCGAAACGCTTTTTTTTCACAGTTTAATGCTTTCTGAAATAACCCTTGAGAAGCGTAAACTTGACTCATTGCGTTGTAAAAATGCTGAGCGACAAGAGGAGACGAGTGTTTCTGAATTCGTTTACCGATAGAGTCCAGCACTAAGTTGGCTAAAGAGATGTGTCCGACACCGTTTAGACAATATGCGGTCTCGATTTTGACCATCGTGGATAACCAGTACGTGGTAGCACTGCCCGTCGTATACTGGACATTCGAGATAGCAAGCAATGCGTTAGGGTAATCCTCTTGCAAACGATGCAGTTTGGCTCGGTAGAGATGAATTTGCGCAGCAAGGTTTTTATCACTGACGAGGATACTTAGCTCTTCACACTCACTCAATAATTCTTGTGCATCTGCGGTACGGTTCAAACTGATGTAACAGGCAAGCATGTAAAGTTTGTAGCGCAGACGTAGGGAGCGACTGCTAATGGCGTGGTCGATCGCATCGATTTTTTGGTAATAACGCAAGGCGCGATGGTGATCCCCATAGGCATCGCACAAATTGCCCATTCCAATAATAGCCAGTACGTACTCATCAATATAGCCATATTCGACGGCGATATTCGTTGCAGCAACATACTCGGTTAATGCTGCGTTGTAGTCACCTACTTCTACCAAACGATCACTCAAGCTTGCTTTTACAGACAGAATATCTTCTACATCGTCGGGTAAAACGAGCAACTCAAGGGCTTGTCGTAGTTCTTCGATGCTGTCGTTGAGCTGTTTAATTTCTCGTCGATACTCGGCACTAATGATATAGCAATGTGCTTTTTCTCGGTTCGTGGATGCAATATGTAACCCGATGTGCTCCCACAGCGTAATCGCTTCTTCACCAGAGACGGAAGAAGGATCGATGCCTGCGTCAGTCACCTTGCTAAGCAGTTGTTCCATGCTTCATTACCTCAATATAGCTTTCTTCGAGTTGCTCCAAAGTGAATGGGAAGGTCAGGATATCTTGCAAATACAGTATCGGTTTGGGACCTTTTAGCCCGCGACGTTTCCATGGATAGATGTCTAACATTGCCTGAACCGTGCGATAGACATCTTCTGCTGCTTGACCTTTCTCTGCAATTAACATAGCTAGTCTGTCACTGGAAATTCGTGAGATGAGATCACTTGAGGTCGTCAATGCATGAACTAGCTCAGTACAAACATCGAGAAATTCGGGGTTTGCATGCTGAATCATAATGATCGCGTGGTTGGAGCGTTTGAGCTCTGTTTTAAACAGAACTAACTGTTCCCACCAGTAGGTCTCGGACACAACATTGGAAAACTGTTTTTCAGGGTCATATTCATGTTGGGAACGGATACGATTAATCAGCTTACGCGCTCGTTGCTCTAGCTGGCGTTTGGAGCCGCGTGCTTTATCCATACTGACTCGATGAGTCTGTTCTTTGAGCATTTTAAGTGCATGTTTACGGTATTTTTTAAACGCGTTAAACGCTGATTCAAAATCACCTTGCTCTTCAGCGACTCGAGATTGCTGAAAGCAGATCTGACTTAGTAGCTCGCCGTTGTCAAAACTAAGTGCGGACTCTTCTGCTGCGAGTAGTAACTTTGCTGCACTATCCGTATTTTTGCGCAAGAGTTCGAGCCTTGCGCGGCTGATAAACGAGTGTGCCTTCATCCAAATTAGATCATGTTCAATAGCGAGTTTATGGGCCTTTTGTGTGGCTTCTTCTGCGGCATCAAGGCGTTCTAGCCCAAGTAGCGCTAAGCCTTTAAAGTCCCAGATCTCGGCTTGCCATGTGCTGTCATCATGATCTTTTAGTACTTCGGTTGCACCATCCAGCACAGTGAGCATTTCGACAAATTTATTCAGTAAGTAATAGTCCCAAGCCAACAGGATACGAGCTTTGCCTTCCAACCAAGCAATACGGACGTTGTTTGCCACTTTAACCGCCAACTCATGAGTGGAAGCGGCAAGTTGATGCTCATTTGTGATGCGCCATACGTTGCCAAGCCCAATTAGAGATTCGATTTGAATTTCAATATCATCAACGAGGGCGGATTGTTCGAGTGCATTAATCCAATATTGTTGGGCTGAGTAATACTTTGCTTGTCCCCAATATTGGAGAGCAAACAAATGAAGAATTTCGGGCAGGTGGTCGTCGGTTTCAAGTTGGGTTTGCTTGCTGTAGGCGTCTTTGACTAGCTTTAAGCCTTGTCGGTAATCCATTAGGCACCAACAGCACTGCGCCATTATCAGCAATGCTCTGATTTCACCATCCACAAATAAAATTTGCTCCGCGCGGATACGGTATTGCTGCGCAATACTGAAGGTGTGTTCAGGGGCCGTTTTTATTTGGCCTTTAAGCTTTTTGAGCTCATCTTCTAGCTGAATTTGGTTTTTATCCAACGTTCACATCCATGACTATCGAACTGGAATTCACACCTAATATTAAGTGGTTAGATGCATGTTTTATTACCAAAACGATGCGGATAGCGCTTTGGTAAACGATTAGGTGCCGTAATGTATACTGTCACAGCCCCTAATTACTACATCTAAATGCCAATAGTTACGATAGGAGCTGTTTGATGGTCAAAGGAGCATCAGTGACTTCTAGCCTTTGTGCGGCGGTAAGACCCTGCTTATCCTGATAGCACAAATTATGCCAAGCTCTGAATATATCTAAAAGAGGTAAAATTCCAGCAGGTCGTAATTTGCGACGTGGCTCGTTAATGAAGCTTTCGAAAAGGATCTGGAAGCGATTTTGATAGAACTGCACATGGCGAGTTGTTGCAACGTTAAACCATTTCTCGGGCTCATTTCTATCACCAGCAAGGTAGCAAATGCCTTTGTGGCTTTCGTCTTGAGTGGAGATCGCCCAGCGATCTCGCCACCAGCTCATATAGGCGATATCGACCTTGCCAAAAGGTGTGCTCATGTCCCAATTTGCATCTTCTTCTACGTACATCAAGTCGACATTTTTCTCTTTAATTCGAGACAAACAAACGCTCAGTGCTGCCGAACGTAGCAGGGGATCTTGAGGCATATATAGAGATACACGTTTGTTGGGGCAACACATATCAAGTACATGCAAGTAATGAGCGTATGATGTGTAAGGCGGACGAACTAATGCACCTTTAGATGGGTAATGGAATACAGAAAGATTACCAAGAGGATCTTCCACGTTACCGCGAGCCAAAATGGTTTGGTATTTTTGGTCAATACGCTCACGCAAGAGGTTCGAAGGTTCCGCTGGCGGTTCACTTGCTTCCGCTGTGTACTCTTGGGAAACAAAACGAGAGACCTCGTCGTACGGGTTATGGTCTAGCGTGGCGATTGGCTCTTCATCAGCAGAATAGTTCACATGTTGACAAAGAATATAGCCTGAGTGGGCTTCACCAGAAACAATCCAGTAGACACCATTATTGCTGTTTGGCTGCAATGCAACATAGTTTGAGGCCAATTCATAGTGCGTTGCGTGGTTTACCCAACGAGCATCAATAGTGGCTAATTTACGGCGACAGCGACTCGCAATATGATCAACATGGTCGTAAAAGGTTTTCGGGTTGATACTGAGTTTTCGGCAGATCTCGCGCACAGAGTAACCAGTAAACAATAAGCCCATTAAATTCTCTTGGAATTGTAGCTTTTTGTTCGCGCCTGACCATTTATCAACAAAGGTACTTTGACACGCTTTACAACGGTAACGTTGACGATCACCACTGTAACCGAAAGCGTGGTAGAGGTGTTTATGTGTGTGGACGGATAGTCCAAAGTTCTCGCAATCATCATTGCGGCACGCAGGCAACCCGTCACTGTGGACGTGTCGCAGGCGATGAAGTTCGTTAACTACATCGCGATTGTTAAGTAAGGGGGGGAAAGCTCCACATTCACGGCATACCATCGCCGGACGTTTAGGGTTAGCATGTTGCAGAACGTAACGCTTTGCATCACTCAATCCAAAGTTGTCACACGCCAATGTTTTACAAAAGTTGAGTTGTAACCCATCTGCGTCTTTTGGCAGTTCGCCGTTAGACACAATCGCCCCCTCGGGATAATTCGGGCAGCCAGCAATAACTCTGGCTGCAAATTATTACTTACTACTTGTTCTTAGATGTTGATTGCGGTTTCTAGCGCAACTTTCATCATGTCGTTGAACGACTTTTGACGCTCTTCTGAGCTTAGTTTTTCGCCACGGATGATGTGGTCAGAAACCGTTAGGATAGTTAACGCCTTCGCACCTAGGTCTGCAGCAACACCGTAGATACCAGCCGCTTCCATGTCTACACCTAGGATGCCTAGTTTTTCCATCTTCTCGAAGATGTCAGCTTCTGGTGTGTAGAACAGGTCTGCAGAGAATACGTTACCAACTTTCACTGGTACTTGTTGAGCACGCGCTTGGTTTACCGCTTCTTCTAGAAGGCCGTAGTCAGCGATTGCAGCGAAGTCGTGGTTGTTGAAACGGATACGGTTTACTTTAGAGTCTGTAGAAGCACCCATACCGATAACAACGTCCATTAGGTTAACGTCGTCACGTACCGCACCACAGCTACCTACACGGATTACGTTTTTCACACCGTATTCTGCGATTAGCTCGTGTACGTAGATACAGCAAGAAGGGATACCCATGCCGTGACCCATAACAGACACTTTTTTGCCTTTGTAAGTGCCAGTAAAGCCGAACATGTTACGAACGTCACAAACTTGCTTCACATCTTCAAGAAACGTTTCTGCGATGTATTTAGCACGTAAAGGGTCGCCTGGCATTAGAACCGTTTCAGCGAAATCACCTGGTTGTGCATTGATGTGTGGGGTTGCCATAAGTGCTCTCCAAAGTTTTGTTTTGATAAAACGCCTCTAGTATAGAACGCTATTACCAATTCTGTTGAACTTGTTCGTTTTCGTTGAAGCAATAATATCGGGACGTACAGTGGCCCCTTGAGAGCTTAGTCACAAAAACCACGCTTTTAGAAACCATGAACATCATTGATAACTAAATCTGTTGAAAGCAAAAGAGCAATCGATTCGCTTTTGAGCGATTTGTCGATTGCGCGCACAAAATGGACATTGAGAACATAAAAAACTTTTGAGAAAGCGCTGATCGAAATGCTCTTGAGAAAAGTAAAACGATTAAATTGTACAATTTATTTTCTTGTACAATCTGAAAAGCCTTGCTATAAGTTATACAACAAAACATTTTGTATAGGGATGCGTCATCATGGAATCTTCAATCAAAGTAGGTATCAGTTCTTGTGTTTTGGGTGAACGGGTTCGTTTTGACTCTGGTCATAAAGTCAGTAACTTTGTGACTAAAGAGCTCAGCCCATATTTTGACTTTGTTTCGGTATGTCCCGAAGTGGGCGTCGGAATGCCAGTGCCGCGACCAACAATTCGTTTGATTTCCGAAGAAGAGCGTGTGGCGCTGGTAGAAACTAAAAATCCAGAAAATGACCATACCGATAATATGCTTGCTTACTCTGCTAACAAAGTGGAGGAGCTACAAAGCGAGCAACTTTGTGGTTACATCGTCTGTGCCAAGTCTCCAACTTGCGGTATGGAGCGCGTCAAGGTTTATAGCAAAAATAACGCAGCGAAAGAAGGCGTCGGTTTGTACACACAAACGCTGATGAAAAAAATGCCTTGGTTGCCCGTCGAGGAGGATGGCCGACTTAACGATCCTGTATTAAAAGAAAACTTTATTACCCGAGTATTTTGCCTGAACGACTTTTATGACTCGATGGACGGAGAGCCAACTCGAGGCAAAATTATCGATTTTCATTCGCGCTATAAGTTGACCTTGATGGCGCATCACCCTGAGTCATACCGCTCTCTTGGTCGTTTAGTTGCCGATGTCGCTAGCTATGAAATCGAAGAATTCTATCAAGAGTATCGCTTAGGTCTTATGAGGGCACTTGCGAATCGTGCTAGCCGAAAAAACAACACTAACGTACTAATGCATTTACAAGGGTATTTTAAGCGCGCTTTAACTAAAGACGAAAAAGAAGAATTAGCAACAGTAATTCATGACTACCGTACTGGTACATTGCCATTATTAGCACCGTTGACATTGATTAAACACTACTTAAACACTTACCCAGATGAGTATTTAGCAAAACAGAAGTTTTTAGAACCGTATCCGCAGGAGATGAGATTACGCTATGGTTTGTAGTTCAGAAGAAAAACTATACGCGATCCGAGATGTCGCAGAAATCACGGGTGTGAAGCCAGTTACGCTGAGAGCTTGGCAGAGAAGATACAATTTGATCCAGCCTCAGCGAACAGAAAAAGGGCACAGACTTTATCGACAGCAAGATCTCGATACGATTCGTGAAGTCCAGAGTTGGCTCGCGAAGGGGATTGCCATCGGTAAAGTAAAGGGACTTTTGGGAAAAAGTGCTGACGTAGAAGTCAACAATGAAGTTCGTACTCTCGAAGAAGTAGAAACCATGTTATCAGCACTTTCGAAACTGAATCGAGGAAAAGCGGAGAGCTTACTTGCTTCTGTTCTCAAAGAGTATCCATTGAACTTGGTTATTGAACAATTTATCGACCCTGTATTTGACGCGCTGGAGATGGTCAAAGGATCGCTGAGATCGTTGCAGATGGGGTTATTTCAAACTTGTTTGATCACTCGTCTTGCACTTGTTATCGACTCTGAAAACAAAGCCGCTTCCAAAGGGAAGTGCTTGCTTATCAGCTTTGAACAACATAGGGAAGCAGAGAGCTGGATTCAAGCAGCGAAGTTGTGTGAGCAAGGGTATCACACGACGTTGATCGACAAAGTTGATGATGTCTCTGGTTTACTGGAGCACGAAGTTGTTGATAGCTACTCGCTCATTTACCTGTTTTCCAATAAAGCGCTGGCAGCTAAGCAAGTGGAGTCTATCAAAATGCTTCAAACACGTTTTGGCGAACGTATTGGATGTTCTGAAGTGATTGAGAAACTGCACCTAACAGAATAGACGAAACGAAGGAGACACCATGATCTTAGTATGGTTTCGACGTGATTTACGAACGTTAGACCACACCGCACTTAAAGCGGCGTTAGATTCAGGTCAGCCTATTGTCGCTTGTTTTATCGCGACGCCAGAGCAGTGGCGAGAACACCACATGGCGCCGATGCAGGCGGATCTCATTGCTCGTCGTTTAGAGTATCTCAACGACGAGTTGGAAAGCCTGAATGTTCCTTTTTTATATAAAGAGGTGCCGTCGTTTTCTGATTGTACCGAAGTGATTAGTGAATGGGCGAAAACACTTGAAGCAACGTCTGTTATGGCGAATATTCACTATGAAGTAAATGAACGAGAGCTCGATGCACAAGTGAGTGAGGCGCTAGCTTCCCATGATATCGATTTTGAACTGTTTCACGACAAATGCGTGCACCCACCAACGACGGTTCTCAATAAGCAAGGTGAGTATTTTAAGGTATTTACACCATTCAAACGTGCTTGGTTGACGCAGTTTCAAATGCCAGCGGTAACAAAGCCTCAAGAACAAGCGCCGCTAAGCAGCAAACTATTGGAACAATTAGAGCCGATTCGATTTAGTTCAGACTTCACGTTTAGCTATCCTCGAGAGTCCAGCGAGGATTGGTTTGCTTCGACCAATGATGTTTTAAAGCAGCTTAGGGAATTTGCTCGTGAGCGCAGTGATGCTTACAAGGAAGATCGAGATTTTCCGGCTATTGATGGCACCAGTCAACTGTCTCCCTATCTTGCGATTGGTGCATTGTCACCAAGGCAATGTATTGCTCGCTTGTATGCTGAAAACCAACAAAATGACCTAACAGAAGGAAAAGCAACTTGGTTGAGTGAGATCATTTGGCGTGAGTTTTATCAGCATCTGTTGGTTTTCGAACCAAAGCTCGTTAAAGGCAAAGGCTTTATCGACTGGGAGGATAAAATTCAGTGGTCTTATGATGAGCAGGCTTTTGAGCGCTGGAAGGCTGGAGCGACAGGGTACCCGATCGTCGATGCAGCAATGCGTCAGCTCAACCAAACAGGCTGGATGCATAACAGGCTTCGTATGGTTGTCGCGAGCTTTCTCACCAAGGATTTACACATTGACTGGCGTTGGGGCGAAGCGTACTTCATGAGTAAGCTGGTGGACGGAGATTTCGCAGCAAACAATGGTGGTTGGCAGTGGTCTGCATCGACGGGTTGTGATGGGCAGCCGTACTTCCGTATTTTCAACCCGATAAGCCAAGGTGAGAAGTTTGACTCTGATGGTCAATTCGTGCGCCACTGGGTGCCTGAAATCAAAAGTGTGCCAAACAAATACATCCATAAACCTTGGACTTGGGAGGGCTTTTCTTTACTGGAATATCACAAGCCGATGGTTGATCACAAGACAGAAAGAGAGATAACCTTACGGCTCTTTAAAAGTGCCAAGGAATAAAGTGAAATGCTTAGCAAAAAGCGATCAATGAGTTTCGCAAAACGTACGCTGTTATCTGTATCGTTATCTTTAGCGAGTGGTTTGTCATTCGCTAAAATGTACGAGCTACCAGAGGATGGCAGTCGTTTAATTGGTCGCCTTGAAAACCACGTCGTGCAAGAAGGCGAAACCATGGCAAATATTGCCAAGCACTATGATGTCGGGATGCTAGGTTTAATGGCGGCAAATAAAGGCGTGGATCCCTTCTTGCCAGAAGAGGGACACGTTCTTACTATTCCAACACAACTGATCCTCCCAGATGTACCCCACAAAGGCATTGTCATTAATTTAGCGGAATTGCGCTTATACTACTTCCCGAAAGGAGAAGATATTGTGCATGTATTCCCCGTGGGAATCGGGCGAATTGGGCGAGACACCCCGGTGATGACAACGCGTATTAGCCAAAAGCGTCCAAACCCTACGTGGACGCCGCCAGCCTCGATTCGTGCCGAGTACAAAGCGAAGGGCATTGACTTGCCAACCGTTGTACCTGCTGGTCCAGACAACCCACTTGGGATGTTTGCATTGCGTTTAGCCTACGGAAATGGCGAGTACCTTATTCACGGTACCAACAAAGATTTCGGCATCGGTATGCGAGTCAGCGCGGGTTGCATTCGTATGGACCCAAGCGACATTGAATGGTTGTTTGAAAAAGTTCGTAACGGTGAAGAAGTGAATATCATTAACCAACCAGTGAAAGTATCACTAGAGCCGGACAGAAGTGTATTTTTAGAGGCACATGAGCCATTGACTCGCAGCAATGGTGAGAAAGATCACCTACAGGTACCAAAAGAGTTAAAGTGGTGGCTGGATGAGTTCGGACTGAAAAATGTGAAGGCTAAAGCAGCGATTGCCGCACAGAATGGGGTTCCTGTCGAAATAACCGCGCCTTAACAGGCGTTAAGACGCGGTATCAAATCTTACTTAGTGTAATGCGTAGAGCACTCTACAATCCAGTAAAATTAACACTTAATAACTAATTTCAATACCTTAAAAACAATCCCTTTAGTATGTCTCACCGTCGACCGAGCTGCACAACCATGTATTAGAGGTGGAATCGGTTCGCTTCACGGTCAATGATACGGTTCAGAAAAACATCGTCAGTGAGTTGAGTCAGCTGCTCGGGGAATTACGAATAGCTGAGCGAAGTGTGCATCCTCTAGAGTTGGGAGAACTTTCAGCGCGTTGGTAGCAAGACGGCAGCACGACATCAGAAATACTCAAAGGGTCTTACTTTTGGAGTAATGATACATTTTTGGGGTATGACCAAAATTCGTGATTTGTTGTAGTTTCCCGTCAAGCAAGTCGACCCGATGACCTGTAGCGAAAAAGTGTTAAACTTGATGGAGTGGGACGCGAATATTATTCAGTTCTCTGGGGAACTGAAGCGATGTTTCGCAAGCGTGTAAAGTAAGCCTTTTAGAATGCGAAAGATGCTGGCTGTCAGCAAGGTTTTACCAAGACCTTTGAGCGGAACGACGTTAAAGCTCTTGCACAAAATGAGCGATTACCAGGCCGAGACTGGTAAATTAGTAGGATAAGAAGGAATTTGCCACTGCTTAGTCATTTAGTGCACCATTATGGCAGAACGTGTCGGTGGCGCAAAGCATGTAAATGTAAAGCAATTGTCTTTGATTCACTCTCAAGCTTACACCACTGATTCAAAAGAGTGGACTAAAGCCGTGGAGCTGAGCAGCGAGTGCTTCATTAAAAGGCTGTGGTTTGGTGCTGGCTACGGCGATGAATTTAGTGTTAACCAGATATGCCGAAGTGATCGTGACCTCAGGTAGTTTTATAGGAGTATACAAAATCACAGTAAGAGGGTACAGGCGCATATATCACTTCAAGAATCGTCAAATGGGTCCAAGGTTTGTTTAATCTCGACCTGTCTGTGCTATTGGTCCTTCTTGTAAGTTTCCAGCTAAGCCCATTTGACCGAGCGTAAACAAAGCATTGCCTATTTCGTCTAAAGTTTCATTTCCTTTTCTTTCAGGGAAGTCGTTCGCTTGGTTAAGACTTTCAGGCTCAATAATATTTTTACAAGCTACACTAGCACAACCTTGTTCATCTGCGTCAAAAAATTGAATATTTAGACCTTCGTTTGCCGCGCTTCCTGCGGAATAAATACTTACTAAGATTAAAACAGGACTGAGAAGCCGATTTTTCATTTTCTACTTTAACAATTGATTGACGACACTGCTCACACATAATTATTGCTAAGATAAGAAATACGAGTGCGTCGGTAATATTGGGTGTCTTCTTATCGTAGGGGCATGTGTGGTGCAATTAATACGGTTTATATACCTGATTTCACCAGAGTCAAGAAGGTAATTCTCTTGCCTGATACCTCTGTAATTATATACGCCATTTAAAGCTACTAATATAGTATTTTTAGGGACGGATAAGAAACTTTGCATTGATGACCCAAACTCATCGAGACTTACTTCTCCCCATCCTTTGAAAGGCATTTCACGTTCTATATTTAGAGATTTGACATTACTCATCACCTCCCCCATGACATTGATATTCAATCCTTCAGTGGATAATTCTAGATAAATTTTTAGTGCTATCTAAATAGGAAATAATGTCATCATACAATACTTGAGAGTTTTCCATACTTAACTTGCTAATGATTGGGACTGAATTTCTAATGCTATAGACTCCGCACAACCCATCTAGTGTCCCTTGCTTGAAGGTCTAATATTCTATCCTTACACATGCATACCAATGAGAAATCAACGCGTGCTCTAGTGTATACGACGCTCGACTAGTTTGTTGTAAAGCTACATTTCGCCTGATTTAATTTTGAACTGAGCTTCACTGACCGTTTGTTTCCCAAATAACAAATCCATCATAGTGATTATTCGTTTATTGTCGTTTCCAATTTGTTGGTATTGGCACTGTTTGGTGCTTTGAACTCGATTTGACCAACTTTATCGTTATTTTTATATGCATTAACTCGGGCATCTGCAATAAACGTTCTAAAGTCCCAGCTCCAGCGAGATACATAAATAAGTGTCAGTTCAGAGCTTTTAGGAGGAGTTCCAGTGCTCACAACAGTGCATTTATGAGCTGTATCCAAACACCATTCTTGCATTGAATCTAAGAAAATGTCTCGTGTTGCGTCGTCTTTTATAATAGTAATTTCTGTGCTTTGGAATTGTTCAGAGATTGCTTCTGCTGTATATTTCGGAGCAGCGCACGCTGCCAAAAGAACAGGTGAGCTAAGAATGATTAGTTTTTTATACATTTTAAGTATCTTTTTATAAACTTAGAAGTCTACATAAATTTCTTTTATCTGCATAACTCCTGCAGCTTTAAGGTGTGAGCGACTCCAGCATGTCCGTAAACCAATATCCCCTTAAACACGAGACATAAAAATTAAAATCAAGTGCAATATCTGACCAAAAGTCTATCAGTGATTAGCTTACCTTCGACTTCGGAGGATTCCCTAAGTAAGTTTAACGATACTCTTTGAAGTAATGCTTTTCCATTTCATTTGCTCCCTCAACCGGGATATCCAAGCCTCATACCACCGTAGTGTTGATAATATCCCCATAGAAAACACCACTTGAGTCAGTTGTTTGCAGATTTGGAAGCGTATTAAGACGATAGCAAAGACAAGTCTCGTTACGAACTGATACAGGAAAAGAATTATCCCACTATTCTCTTGGTAAGCAACTTGTATGCTGTTGCAGATCCGTAGCCGAACCATGTAGAGTAACATATCATCATGGGGAATGGCCGTGTTAGGGCCATGACTAACGCTCGGTTGCAAATGTTCATGTACGGAATAGGCATTAATGATTCAATTAATGGAATTTGGCTTCCTCGTTCTACCGCCTACAAAGGGCATTACACTACGCCAAAAGCGCCGACGCACTCGCGCATACATGGCGATAACTATCAGAGGTGGGTTGGCAGGTTAGCGGTTATTCGCAACAATGAAAGTGCATTTAGAGCGAGACTTGTGACTATCAAATCTCAGTTAAAGGATGGCTCTCATCCTCCCCAAATTCTTATGAAGAAAGATCCATCTTGGAAGCCAGCTTAATGAGTATATATCAGGTAAGAAACCTCAATCGTTACTTTAAAGTTCTTGAGCATGATCCGTTTCAAAGGGCCATTGATGCGGGCGATGATGCCCTGTTGGATAGGCTTTTCAATGAGCCAGTAAAAGCACAAGGGCTGGCTGATGTTTGGGTAGAAGAGAGTGTGGAGTTTACCGCTCACTACAAGACGTCGGTAAAAATCCCGGACATATCCGTTTGGGGTGCGAGCTTGGTGCTAACGCCTCGAGCGGTCGAAGTGTTAAAGCCATACATTGAATCAGATGGTGAGTTTTTACCTATCGTGATTGATGGCGAGAAGTTTCAGGTTTTCAATGTCATGAGTTTTGGCGAAGAAGACAAGGAACATACGAAACACGAATACATTGATGAGCATCCGGTTGGCTTGGTGTCGCTCAAGTTCGTTGAGTCTAGCGTTTCCGATAAGTACGTTTTCAAGTCATTGATGGAAGGATGTGAGTTGTTGTATTGCGATGACAAGCTAAAGAACTTGTGTAATGAACATGACTTACGTGGTGTTGAATTCGATTTAGATCTATTGGATATATTCGACTACTAGTCAACGGTTTTAGCGTGACTCATCATTTAGTGCTTCACATCGCTTGCTCCTAGCTGATAAAAGAAAGCATGCAGTAATGAGTTTCAACCCTTGATTTCGGCCGAACTAAATTAACAAAATGATTCAGGTTGTTTTTGTTTAAGTTCACATAGCATGGTCACATAAGTGACAGCAACAATAAAACAAAATGGCGGCATAGTACATGTCGCCATTTTATCGCCATTTTTGTTTTTAATGGCCACTAACTAACTGATAGTTAATGATGTTTTTTCTTTTTTGTCTTACTTAGTGTAAGACTGAGCGATGTTATCGATACGCTCGTTAGCACGCTCAGCTTCTTCTTGAGCAGCCATTGCTGCTGCACCTGATTTTTGAACGTCAGATTGAAGAGCTTGTACGTCTTGGCTTAGTTGGCTAACTTGGTTGCTTAGTTCGTCTAGTTTTGCTGCATTTGCTGTTGCTGCGTCATCAGAAGAAGCGCAACCTGCTAGTAGAAGTACTGAAGTTGCTGCAGCTGCGATCAACGTTTTGTTCATATAAGAACTCCTTGCTTATAGTGAAAGTCTCGCTACCAACTATTATTTTATACAGTAGCGAGGTTAAATGTGGATACATTTTATCAGTACATGATGTAGCAAAAGTCAAAAAAACCCAAGAATTTCATGGAGTACCTGACGTCAACTTTTACCTGAGCTTAACAAAGGTGAGTGAATTATCCTCTCCCTTATTCCCACAACAGTTCTCATAGCAGGTGTTTTTGCCACGTTCCTGATATCAATAATTTAGACGATATTGACACAAATGAAAGTTTCTCGGCGCAAATAACTGCTATTTACGCAGTTTTATTGGAGAACGAGAGGCGCACCTTGAGCTCGCTTTTCTCTAAATCTTAAGCCAAGCAGCTGACCAATAAAGCGAGGGTTTGTTCTTAATTGAGCCGCAAGTGATGTTTTGTTTTCATCGGTGGGAATTAGTTTGTGTGATCTCTATCTATACTCCTATGATTTGCGGTATTATACCGAGCTTTATTTTTTTGCTGCGTTAGAGCGGAAACGACATTACAGAGCGCTCAGACGCTGACTGATTTATTGGAGAATACTTTGCAATTTAAAGATCTAGGCCTAGACAACCGATTGTTGAAGAACCTAAAACACTACGATTTTAAAAAACCAACTGACATTCAAAAGCAGGCGATTCCTGTTGCGATTGCAGGCAAGGATTTATTGGCATCTTCGAAAACGGGTTCGGGCAAGACTTTGGCGTTTGTATTACCAATGCTTCACAAGTCTTTAAAGACAAAATCGTTTTCTGCCAAAGACCCTCGCGCAGTTATTCTTGCTCCCACTCGTGAGCTAGCGAAACAAGTGTATGGTGAGCTTCGCTCTATGCTTGCTGGCCTATCTTATGAAGCTGCATTGATTTTGGGTGGTGAGAACTTTAATGATCAAGTGAAAGCACTGCGCCGTTACCCGAAATTCATCGTGGCGACACCAGGACGTCTGGCTGACCACTTAGAGCACCGCTCGCTTTACCTTGAAGGTTTGGAAACGCTGATCCTTGATGAAGCAGACCGTATGCTGGATTTGGGCTTTGCACCAGAGCTTCGTCGTATCCATAAAGCAGCTAAGCATCGTCGCCGTCAAACATTAATGTTCTCTGCAACGTTGGATCACGCCGACGTAAATGACATTGCGGCTGAAATGCTCAATGCTCCGAAACGTATTGCTATCGGTGTTTCTAACGAAGAACACAAAGATATCACACAAAAATTCTACTTGTGTGATCATCTTGATCATAAAGAGGCGATTCTAGATCGCGTACTTTCAGAAGCAGAATATCGCCAAGTTATCATCTTTACGGCGACGCGCGATGATACAGAGCGCCTAACAGCGAAGCTAAACGAGAAGAAACTGAAGGCCGTTGCACTGAGTGGTAACTTGAACCAGACTCAACGCAATACGATCATGAGCCAGTTTGAGCGAGCGGTATTCAAGATCCTAGTGACAACAGATGTTGCGTCTCGTGGCTTGGATATTGCGACAGTGACACACGTCATTAACTTCGATATGCCAAAGCATACTGAAGAATATGTACACCGTGTTGGCCGTACGGGCCGTGCTGGTAACAAGGGTGATGCGATTTCTCTTGTTGGTCCAAAAGACTGGGATAGCTTTAAACGTGTAGAAGCTTACCTACAACAAGATCTTGAGTTTTCAGTATTCGAAGATCTGAAAGGTAAGTTCAAAGGCCTGAAGCCACCTAAGCCAGATTTCCGTAACAAGAAAGCGACAGCGAAGAAATCACGCCCTCAAGCGAAGAAGTCGGCTAAGAAACCTGTTAAACGTGACAAGAGTTTCTACAAAAACGTATCAGTGGGTGATGATGTGTTCATTCCGAAGAAAAAGCCAGCGGCACCAAACTCTGAAGAGTAAAAGTCGCTCCAGTTTTCAACTGATTTTAGTTTTTCAAAACCCGAGTGTTCGCACTCGGGTTTTTTTATGCTTATCTCCAGGCGAAATGATGTCTTTCTATACTAACGTGTTTGCTAGGCTTTTATATTTATCTGGTTTTATATAAACAGCATAGATCGCTAATTTAGAGAGATATTAAGTTTTATCACCTCGGTCCAAGCAAACGTTTTTCCTCACATACTAGATAAAAATTTCACATGATTATGAAAATGATAATTGATCTCATTTTTATTTAAGGGCAAAATACGCGCCATTGTATTAATCCTATAAATGAATTCGCTCTCTATATGAAATTTACTCATGTTTTTTTAGGGCTCATAATTACCTCTAGTTCTTGCTTTGCCGTTAATGACTTTAATTGGTTGCGAGATGACGCTCGTAAAGATGAGCGAGTTCTTACCTACCTAACAGAGCAGAACCGTAAGACTGAACAGCATCAAAAAAAATATCAGACGTTGACGCAAGATCTGCTCGCGCAGTGGGAAGCCATGGTGGCAGATAAAGGTGATAAACCATGGTCGATCGTAAATGGACGCGAATGGACGTTAACGCGTCGTGACAGTGGTTATGTGTTGCTATCACGTTCGAACCAGTATGCACAAGAGAACACAGTATTTGATTTCTCTGAACGTCAATCTGCATATCCGTATTATCAAGTAGGGCAGTGGCAAGTAAGCGGAGACACTTTGCTTTTCACTGAAGATATTGATGGAAGCGAGCAATATCGCGCCGTGGTTGTTGATTTACTCTCTGGCCAATCTACGGAGCTGGCAACGCACGTCGATAGCGGTGTATTGCTTTCACCTGATGGTAAGATGGCTTACCTCGTTTCGAAGGAAATGCGTACACAGCGACCTCATAAGATCCTACGCATCTCCACTGAATCTTTGGCTAAAACCGTTGTATGGCACGAATACAAATCAGATTGGTTACTTTCTTTCTACCGTGCGGCAGATAGCCGTTACGTGGTACTGCAAAGCAACAACGAGTCAACCACAGAGCAGAAGCTTGTTGATCTAGAAACGGGCACCGTAAGCGATTCACTAAGAGTGCCGGAAGCGGGCGTGGAATATTACGCGGATGTGGCGAAAGGGCGCGTTTACATCAACAGCAACCTTGAAGGTACATTTGCACTTTATCAAACCGATCTAGCACCTCTTAGCGCAACATGGCAACGCTTTACGACCCCTCGTGAACCGCTTGACCAGTTCTACCTTTATGATGCAGGAGTTGTGGCACTCAGTAAGCCGAACAACGTGGCGACATTGACGGTGTATTCATACCAAGGTCAGGAAAAAGTGATACTGCCATTAGAACAGGATGGCAATGTCGCTTGGTTGAGCACGTTGGGCGATTTTGAATCAAACAAGATTCGTATACGAAGCATGTCGATGACTACGCCTCCTCAGTGGGAAGAGTTCGATGTAAAAACGCTGACTAAAGCCTTGTATTCTCAAGATGCTTACCAAGATTTTGATAGTCAACGTTATGTCTCCCAACGCATTTTTATCAATCACGATGGTGTTTCTGTCCCGGTCTCTTTGGCGTATCGCAAAGACAAATTACACGCGAAATCACCCGTGATGATTTACGGTTATGGCGCATATGGTTTTACGATGAAACCGTACTTTATGCCTCAAGTCATAAGCTTGCTCGACCAAGGCGTGATTTACGCTATTGCCCATGTCCGTGGCGGTGGGTACTTTGGTGATGAATGGCACGAACAAGGCCGTGGTGTGCGAAAAGCCAATTCTATTGGTGATTTTGTCGCGGCGGCTAAGGCGTTGCAAACATTCGAACGTGGCAATAGAGAGGTTTTTGCCATCGGCTCAAGTGCTGGTGGCACGTTGGTCGCAGGAGCGGTTAATCAAGACCCTAAATTGTTTTCAGGTGTCGTGCTTAAAGTACCTTTTGTTGATGTGGTAGCAAGCATGTCGGATACCTCACTTCCGCTGACCACACAGCAGTATGGCGAATGGGGTAACCCAACCAAATCTGAGCAACTGGCGCTAATGAAAGCGTACGATCCAATTCTCAACATTCATAAAGACGCTTACCCACCCATGCTGGTTCAAGTCGGTTTGATCGATCAGCGCGTGCCTTACTGGGAAGGTGCCAAGTATCTCGCCAAGGTTTCCGCGCTAAGTGAGCGCGACGGGCCGTACTTGTTGCAGACCGATTTTAATTCGGGCCACCAAATGGACCCACGACAAGCGCAAGAACAACAAGCAAAAGAATACGCCTTTCTTTTATCACTAATTAAAACATCTAAAGCGGAGCAGTAAATGAAGCTTACCCCAGTGTCAGCGGCAGTACTTTCGGTACTAGCTGCCAGCCAAGTGCACGCCAAATCTGACGTTTTCTCTATGGAAGAGGTCGTGGTGACGGCGAATCGGATTGAACAACCAATGTCTGAACTAGCAGGCAGCGTCGCAGTTGTCACTAGCGAAGAGATTGAACAAAAGGGCGAAACAGAGCTTTATGATGCGCTGCGTCACGAACCTGGGGTAAGTGTGTCGGGTGGCGCTGGGCGTCCACAAAACATCACGATTCGAGGCATGACGGGTAACCGCATTATGATCATTCGTGACGGCATTCGCTCAGCAGACGGTTTTGGTGCGAATGACAGCAATGACAAAGTGGGCCGCGATACGTTTGATCTTTCTAATTTGGAATCATTAGAAGTAGTGAAAGGGGCGAGCTCCTCAGTCTTAGGTTCTGGTGCTATCGGTGGCGCTGTGATTCTAAAATCCAAACAGCCGGGCGAGTTTTTAAAAGATCGTGACTTTTATGTTGACGCCACGGGCACGTACACGGGGATCAGCAATAAATACAAAGGCGCGAGCAATCTGGCATTTCGTTCTGGCGACACGGAAAGCTTAGTCAACGCGGCGTATTGGCAAGGTGAAGAGACGCGTAACTTCAGCCAAGATTTGTACAACCGCGATTTGGATGGTTACAGCGCGTCATATGCCATCAATCATTTCTTCAATGATGAAGTGATGGTCAAAGCGCGTGCCGAACTTTATCGGCAAGATCAACAACGCCTGGAAGGGTCGCCATCTATACAGAAGGATGGCAAATGGCATATCGAAGACTTCGCAGAAGATGAATCGACAAAAGAGTACAGCGCTTATATTGGTGCAGAGGTTACACCGATTAATCCAACTTGGTTCGAAGAGTTAGATACAAAGGTCTACTGGCGCCACACCGAAGTGGTGGAAGACACGAATCGTTTAATGAGACAAGTTGACCACAATGGTTTGACTGTTAGACGTCGCGAGCTAGAACACAAAACCTTCATTGACGAAACAATTGGCTTCCGTGGTGATTTCACCAATACGATTTATGCTGCAAATGCTGAGCACCAATTGGCTTACGGTATCGAGCTTTCTACTGACTATTATGAACGCACAGATAGCGATTCCAAGATTGATTGGAACGGGGTAACGCCTTCGACCAAACAACCTTTCGCTCCTGCTCGCGCTTATAACATTGGTCTGTACGTTCGAGACATGGTGGAGCTGGATAAATGGACCATTACAGGCGGCCTGCGCTTTGATGCGCATCGTCTAACACCGGACGGTGAGGGTGAAGTGGGCGGCTTCCCATTAAAAGACATGGATAGCTCAGAGGTATCTCCAAGCCTATCGATTTCTCGTGAAGTGTTTGCCAATAACATCGCTTATGTATCTTATAACCACGGTTATCGTGCTCCGGAATACGACAAAGCGTATGGCTTCGTAAACCATGACTTTGTGCCGCTAACGCCGTTTGTCATTGCACCGAACATGGACCTAGAGGCTGAAACTTCGGACTCCTTTGAAATCGGTAACAAATTCGATAATGGCCGCGCGCAACTTTACGTTTCTGCGTTTTACAACAAGTTCCAAAACTTCATCGATGTTGTTACCACAGGGCAAGATAACTTCGGTAACTACATCAAGCAATACCAAAATTTACACGGCGTTGAAACCTACGGCGCAGAGCTTTCTGCTGCGTATGCTCTCACTTCGTCTTGGAAGCTAAGTACCAAGCTTGGTTATGTTGACGGAAAGGACGCCGAAGGCGAGTACGTTCGTAGCATCACACCTTTCGAGGGCAATGTTGGGCTGAACTATCAGCAGCAAGACTTTAATGCGTTCGCGACGTGGAACTGGGCTGGTTCGATGGATCGTGTGCCGAGTTGCCAAACGTCACTTGGACAAAAGACCGAGTGCGCACAAACAGATTCATGGAACACGTTCGATTTGGGGGCAAGTTACCAAATCACCAAAGATTTTCGTTTGAGTGCGACCATCATCAACCTGTTCGACAAAGAATACATTCGCTACCAAGACGTTGCTGGCATAGCAGATGAGAGCAAACGCTACTCAACGGAACCAGGTCGTTACTTTACGGTTAACGCGAAGTACATCTTTTAGTAGGAGCCCTGCATGAAACTCAAACTTTTGGCGCTTTCTCTTACGTTGGCAGGCGTTCAAGTGACGAACGCTGCAGAGTGGGATTATCCTAGCGCGGCTATTACGGTCACGAACCAAGCCGAAGCGCTGCGCTATTTACAAGCCAATTACGCTAGCGCTGGCGAACTTAAGTTTCGCTATCAAACCCGTTCTCAGCTCGGAGATCATTACAACTTTGATGTGTGGGTCGATGGGCAGTATCAACCGCAACGCACCATTGTGCTGTCGACTAACCAAGACAGCGAAGTCGAGCGTATTTTCAAAAGCCTTGAAGATACGGTGATTCGTAATGGCGAGGCGATGCCAGCCGGAGAACTGGAGCTGCCTGTTCGATTGGAAGTGACTGAGCCGCCAGCATTGAGCTCTGGTGAGTTAGTGACCGTTCCCGTCTCACTCTTTGATCCTGATTTACGTACAATGCAACAACAAGCTGCGCCTGATTCTGCTTGGAATTCGTTAGAGGATTATCCGCAGCCACTTCAATATGTTGAGAAGCAGATTCAAGTTTTGCAGTCTGGTGGCAAGTTCTACCTAGCTAACGAGCGCGTTAAACAGGTGGATGCACTTGCATTACTGTCTTCACCTGCGGTAGGTACGGAGCCTGTGCGTGATACCAGCAGTATTTTGCCGCCTGAGGGGGTTCAATCTTTTGCGGATGTAAAAGCGATGCAAAGCGCTCAACTTGGCGACAATGCCTTTTTGCAGTTGATGGCGTTTTACCATCTTGACAGCTCACTGCAGTACTTATCGAGCTTGAGCTATGACTTATTTGAAGAGCCGCTTCGTTTTGATGGGCGTGGTTTAGCGCTCGACAACTCTTCTTACTACACAGGTTCGCGTGCGCTGATGTTAGGCGTTGGCGGAGTATCTCCAGATGCTGCAGATGCAGATGTGATTTTGCACGAGCTAGGACACGGTATTCACTATCAAATCGTTCCTGATTGGGCGTATGGACATACTGGCGCGATTGGAGAAGGTGTTGGTGATTACTGGGCGGGCAGCGCGAGCTACCGAACACAGTATTTAGACGCAGCTCGCCGTGGCCAAGAATTCGAGTTAGATACGGTGTTCAACTGGGACGGTATGTTCGGAACACGCAAAACAACTCGTAGCTTATGGAACCAAAGAGCGCGTTACTTCGAGAGCTCAGAGTATCCAGCGCACGTTAGTGTGGGCGGTGAACTAGGCGATGAGCTGTGGTCAACGCCACTGTTCCAAGCACTTAAAGCGTCGGTTGAACGATATGGTGATGATACCGATAGCGTGTTCCGCGAGTTTGACGCCATTGTTCTTGAAGGCATGTACGGTATTGGTCGTGGTGTAAAAATGCATGATCTTGCGGAATCGACCGTGTTTGCAGCAAACACCTTGTTCCCAAATAAAGACTATGCCCAATTTCTGACGGACAGCTTCAACAAACACAACTTACTTAAAGCGCCTCTTCGCGTTCGCTATGACGCTCGATACATCGCACAAGGTCAAGGCGTGGGAGTGAGCCTGAGCCAAACTGGCCGCGAAGCGAGCATCAAAGGGCAATGGCAGCTAAATAACGCATCCGTTTTTGACTTTGATGAAACGCTTTCTGATTCGACCTCAATGAAGGTGGCGTTACCAAGCGGTCTGACATGTGGCACGCAATTCGATTCCTCTATTTCATTGGATTACCAATTTGCTGAAGGCTTAAAGACTCACCAGTGGAGCAAAAAGGTGATGCTGGTTAACGGTACGCCAGAGCTCGATATCCAGCCTCAACCAGTGAACTCCGCTTTGCCGGAGCAGGGCGACAGACTGTTCTCTCAGACGCTATCGGACAAGTCACGCATGATTGATGATTCGTTTGCGGTTTACCTGAACATCGAACATGACTCACTGCAGGATCTGCAAGTGACGCTTGTGTCTCCACAAGGTAGATCGGTTGTGCTACTTAGCCATCAATCAAGCAATACCAATGGATTTAAAGGTTACTTCACCGCTCAGTATGACGAGGAGTTACAAGCACTTGTCGGTCAACCGAGTTGGGGTACTTGGCGTCTCGAAGTATCTGACCGCGTGTCAGGGAACTCTGGGGTGTTGAAAGAGTGGGGTGTGAGTCACTTTGCTCAGTATCAGTGTAGTGCTGATACCACTAAAGAAAGCAGTGGTGGTGGTTCAGGTGGCAGTGGTTCGCCTTGGACCTTGTTAGGACTTTTCCTGCTTTCAATGGTGAGAGTGATTCGTTCTCGTTAATTAAAATCTAAAGAAGACAAAATTTATGAAGTTTCAATATTCTTTCGTTGCTATGTCACTAGCCCTAGCTGGTTGTGGCGGTGGTTCTGGTGGTGACACGTCAACACCGACCTATAATGTAGCTGGCACCATCGTTTCTGCAGGTACACTTCTTGATACGCCAGTATGTATCGATTTAAACCAGAACTACGTTTGTGATACTACTGAACCGAGTGCTAAAACGGATAATGCTGGTAAGTTCTCCCTGACGTCAAGCGACAAGAACATTTTGACTAGCACGATTCTTGCTCAAGTTGATCAAGGCTCAAACCAAACGTTGCGTCTTGCAGCTCCAGGCCAAAACTTAGCCACGGGTAACACAGTAAATGGTGTAACAACATTGCTCGCAGGTCTTGTGGTTGACGGTAAAACCGTTGCTCAAGCTGAAGAGATTGTTAAAGCGCAACTGGCTAGTGTAGGCGTTTCGCTGAATGGTTCGGTGATGTCTAACGCAGAAGCCAGCGAGCTAGACAAGCTAGAGCAAAACACGGTTGCGCTATTAGCTGCGATGCAACCACAACAAATGACCAAAGGCGTAGCGCTGCTTGCTCAAAGTCTTAGCTTCCAAGGTAAATCGCTAGCCTCTGATCTTCTGTCTGAAGCTGAAGTGAGTGCATTTGCTGAAGAAATTGCAGCGGTTGCTGAACAAACGGTTGGTAGTAACGATACGGGTGCCATTCTTCACTTTGCTGATGGCGCTGCAGACGTTGCAGAGGTTCAAGCTTCTTACCCTGGTCAAGATGCGGAATACGGCTTCGACAAACAGGACAAGCAAACGTCGACAGGCGCGGGCTTTAAGTTCGTTAAGCTAGATTCACAAGGCGCTGCTTTAGCTGCAGATGCCACTGAGTGGGCTTGCACTTTGGATGAGCGTACTGGTCTTGTTTGGGAAAACAAGAGTGCGGATGCGAGCTCTATTCAATTTAAAGACCGCCTATTTGCGTTTGAGTCTGAAACATTTAAGCCATTTAGCAAAGATGTAGATCTTGCGGGCTGTAAAGAGGTGGGCGATGAAATTTGTACTACGAGCCAATACGTTGAGTACATAAACAAACAATCGTTATGTGGAATCACTGGTTGGCGCCTGCCTACTTACCGTGAAACTTATGACTTACTAGATTTCGGTGAAAAGACACTATTTGCGCCGAGCACAGAATATGAACCGAACAATGTGTATGGTTTTAATGTCAAATACTTCCCACAGCAAACTTTAGGCAGCCCTTATTTAGAAAAAGGTGCGTTTTGGCATGATGGTTTTAGGTTTACGGAAACATCATCACAGCTCATGGATGGTGAGATTTATTTCCCCGCAATTGTCTCTCGGGGCGCAGATAGAGGGGCCACTTCATTCGTTGAGATTCGCTCAAGCAGTACAAGTGAAGATGCCTATGATTCCTACCAATTCCCAATCCGTCTAGTAGCAGTTAAGGGACAATAAGATGAAGAAACTAATGACCGCGCTATCTCTTGTGTTGGCTTCTCAAGTAGCAATGGCAGCACAAGAGTGTTCGACTGAGTTTGCTAAAACAGCACCTAATACACGTTACACTTATTCAGATAAGGGAACTGTAACTGACTTAAAAACAGGTCTTACATGGATGCGCTGTCCAGTCGGTATGACATGGAATGCAGCAAACGAAGAATGCACCGGAACGAGAGCTACGATGTCATGGCAATTCGCGCTGTCTACGGCCCAACAAATTCGTAATCCGTCCGGTAACCACCCTCTACACAACTTTGCTGGCAAAAAGAATTGGCGACTAGCAAACATTAAAGAGTTGGTATCGTTAACGGAGCAAGCTTGCTATAGCCCAGCGATGAATGGTACAGGCTTTGCGAGCGGTTATACACTGACAGACAAGGACGATATTTTAGGACGTAATATCTGGAGTAACACACCTAATGGTGACGGTAAGCATGTTGCTACTCTTGATACGACTAATGGTGAGGTTTTCAATAGAGATCCATTAGACTCAAGTTTCAAAAGCTCTCTCTTGTTAGTGACAGATGAATAATACTTATTACGTTAATAAAGATTGATAGCTTTGCCTTTATAAAAAGCTCCGCCAGTGCGGAGCTTTTTTCTTTTCTAACCTTTGGCACTTATCGTGTTGAGCAGAATGTTTAAACTTGGAACTGCTTAAGTTGGTGCTTTTGGTTTTCCGCTAAGCCTGAAAGCTCTTGAGCGGCAGAGGCGGACTGCGTAATGCCAGTCACGTTCTGGCTCACTAGTTCATAGATGTTCGTTAAGTTGTTGTTGATATCGGCCGTGACCTGTTTCTGCTCTTCTGATGCGGTCGCCACTTGAGTGTTGATTGAGTTCAGATCGGCGATAGCGTTACTGATATTAACAAGTGATTGGCTAACTTCTTGTGCCAGAGCTTGGTTGTCTGACAACATGGCTAAGCTAGAGTGCATGCTTTCATTTGCGTGACCCGATTGCTGCTGAAGCTCTTCGATGATGGTTTGGATCTCTTTCGTCGATTCCTGAGTTCGCGCCGCTAACATACGTACTTCATCGGCGACTACCGCAAAGCCTCGGCCACTTTCGCCCGCTCGTGCAGCCTCGATCGCTGCATTCAGTGCAAGCAAATTGGTTTGCTCAGAAATGCCTTCAATCACTTCGATCACGCGACCAATGTGTTCTGATTGATCTTTCAGCGATGTCACGACGGCTGCGGCTTCGTTGAGTTGTTCTGCCATTTTTTCGCTTGCGCGAGTGCTTTCCTCAAACATGCTCAGACTTTGTGAGGTAAGCATGCGTGCTTGATTTGATGCGCTATCGGCTTCTTGTGCATTGGTCGACACTTCAGCTGCAGTCGATTCTAGTTGGTTGATTGCCGAAGCCACTTGCTCAACTTCTTGCTTTTCTTGATCTGAGTTAACGCTGCTTTGAGTCATAACAGTCGCTAACTCGGTCGATGCTGATGCCACATCTTCACTAATTCGAACTAATGCACTCACGGTTTCACGCAGTTTGTCGATGGTTTGGTTTACATCCTGAGCCAGTTGCGACACTTCGTTTTTTCCGATGGCTTCGGCTTTAACCAGTAGATTTCCCTTCGCGACTTCTTGCATGGTTCCTTGAAGGTTACGAATCGGTGCAACGATATAGCTGGCTAGTATCCAACTAATAAGCGAAGCAGCACTCAAGATCACCGCAAGTGAAACCGCACTGTAAGTGAGCGTGGTTGAATGCTGTTCGCCATTCGCTTCCACTTCATCGGTGACGATTTGATTTAATTGTTTAGACAGGTTGTCGATGGCGTTGATCATTGCTTCGCCAGCCAATCGATATTCTGCCATCGCAGATTCGTACTTTTGATTGAAATCGGATGTGGTGTAGCCAGAAGAGTGTTTGGTGGTGAGCAGAGGTGTCATGGTGACGCGCGTGAAATCAACATAGTGATCCATGGCTTTGCGCATAGCATTCACTTCGGTTTGAACGCCTGGGAGGCTATCGATGGAATTGAGAAAATCGCGGTTTTTGTTTTGTCGTTCAGACAGTTCTTGGTTGAGAGATTGGACATCTTCGGCTCTAAATAGACTGTAAATGGCTTTGATGCGCATAGCGTAGGTGTTGTCTACGATGGCGCTGAGTTCCTCTTTATGAATGATCAGCTTGTTGGTGGAAGTGGAAACCTTATTGAATGCTTGGTCGAGCTTGCCGATTCCGACGCTCAATCCAATGACGAGTAATACAACGGTGAATAGAACAGGTAAAAAGACCTGAAGTTTAATAGAAAGCGTACTAAGAAATTGACGCATGATTGACCCTCTATCGGTTTGATTATTATCTTTTTTATAAATAAGCGTCTCGATTTTAATTGCCACATTCGCCAAATCAATGACTTACTCATATCCAATTGTTATGAAATGTACCAAAATCGATGGAGTTATCATTTTGAGCGCGCGGCAATTTATAAAAGCGCTAAGCTAAAAACGGTAGAGGGATCAGTCGCGGAATTAATATACAGAAATGACAACGTGTCATAGAGGGTTCAACTAAGTGAAACACAACTGTCATATTCAAATTCTAAAGTGAGCACCGTTCAAGTGAAACACAACGGCAATAAAGCCACTTAAGGAAATTGTGATGAAAAAGACAGTAATCGGTGCAATCGCACTTCTAGGCGCAATGGCAGTGACTCCTGTTTCTGCTAAAGAAACTATCTCTGCAGTGGGTTCTAGCAGCGTAACTCCACTGATGGAAGTTTTCTCTGAAACGTACATGAAGAAGAACCCTAACGTATTTATCGAAGTTCAAGGCCCTGGTTCTTCAGCTGGTGTTAAAGCAGCAAAAAATGGTTCAGCAGACCTTGGTATGTCTTCTCGTAATCTAAAAGACTCTGAAAAAGAATCAACACTAATAGAAGAAGTGGTTGCTCGTGATGGTATCGCAGTGGTTGTTAACCCACAAAACAAACTGCCTGGCCTAACAGCAGAGCAAGTGACTGCAATCTACAAAGGCGAAGTATCAAACTGGAAAGAAGTCGGTGGTGCAGACAAGCCAATCGTAGCAATTACTCGTGACACTGCTTCAGGTACTCGTGGCGCATTTGAAGACATCATGTCTCTTAAAATGAAGATTTCTGGTAAGAAGGTATCAGCTATCTCTCAACGTGCTCAAGTTGCAAACGGTAACGGCGCACTCAAAACAATGGTTGCATCTAACCCATACGCAATCGGCTACATTTCACTAGGTACGGTAGACAACACTGTTAATGCTCTAGCAATCGACGGCGTTGATGCAACGGTAGCTAACGTGAAAAACGGTTCTTACAAAGTAGCTCGTCCATTCCTTGTGCTTTACAAAGAAGGCAAGCCATCAGCTGAAACGCAAAAATTCCTAGACTGGATGCTAACTGAAGATGCGCAAAAGCTAGTTGACCAAAACGGTTACATCTCAGTTAACTAATTCTATCGGGACTCTTAAGTTTGCTCAGCCCACCATTTAGGGCTGAGCCTTTTCTATCCATAGTGTTCACCGGCAAAACGCCCAGAACCGTGAGATTTTTTAAATGACCATCGCAACAAATAGTGAAAAGCTTATGAATACTGACGCTAAAGCTATCAGCAAGCCCGGCCTGCGCGAGAAACGTCGCGTAGACTGGAAAGAGCGTATCTTCCACGGCTTGTTCCTAACCAGTGCCGTTATCGGCATCGTCTCATTAGCCGTTATTGCTTACTTTATTGTTCGAGAAAGTATCCCGGCATTCCAAGAAGCTGGTGTATCGGGCATCGTTCTTGGACAAAACTGGCTGCCGCCTGCACTTTACGGTGTTGCGACAATGATTGTTGCATCTATTGTATCGACGGCAGGTGCGGTAATCGTTGGTGTACCAATTGGTGTGCTGACGGCTATCTTTATTGCCGAAATCGCACCAAAGCGTCTTGCGGATATTATTCGTCCTGCAGTTGAGCTTTTGGCAGGTATCCCGTCTGTGGTTTATGGCTTCTTTGGTTTGGTCATCATCGTACCGCTGATTCAAAACATCTTTAATGTCCCTGCGGGTAACACGATTTTGGCAGGTATCATCGTGCTTGGTGTGATGATTCTACCGACCGTAATCACGGTATCTGAAACGTCTATTCGAGCTGTGCCTCGCGCATACAAAGAAGGCTCTTTGGCTCTTGGCGCTTCGAAAATATACACAATCTTCAAATTGCTCGTTCCAGCGGCTCGTTCAGGCATCATGACGGGTGTGATTTTGGGTATTGGCCGTGCTCTAGGTGAGACAATGGCGATCATCATGGTGATGGGTAATGCACCTGCTATGCCAGAAGGCATCCTAGATTCGGCACGTACGCTAACCGCAAACATCGCGATTGAAATGTCTTACGCAAGTGGTATTCACGCCAACGCTCTTTACGCCACTGGTGTTGTACTTCTGGTCTTCATCATGTCGTTGAACGCTGTACTTCTTTACCTAAACCGAGAAAAAGCGAAGTAATCGCTCGTTAAAGGTGACTATTATGGATCGCGCAAAACTAAAACAAGCTCGCCAGTTCAAAGATAACGTCTTTAACGCTTTGGTTTGGATTTCGGCAGCACTAACGGTAGGTTTTTTGTTCTGGATTATCTGGTACATCCTATCAAATGGTCTACAACACGTAGATTGGAACTTCATTACTGATAACTACACACGTACTGGTGAAGAGCACGGTATCTTCCCGATGATCGTCTCGACCATCTACATGGTTATCGCATCCATCGCGGTAGCGGCGCCACTGGGTATCATGACGGCAATCTATTTAACCGAATACGCGAAAGTCGGTAGCCGATTGGTAAAAATTATCCGATTCTGTACTGAGTCGTTGGCGGGTATCCCGTCGATCATCTTCGGTCTATTCGGTATGACGTTCTTCGTGGCAATTCTTGGTCTGGGCTTCTCGATTCTGTCGGGTGCACTGACTCTAAGTATTCTTATTCTGCCAGTGATCATCCGTACTACGGAAGAAGCACTAATGGCAGTGCCTCAAACGTATCGTGAAGGCTCTTACGGCCTTGGCGCTTCAAAAATTTACACTATCTGGCGTTTGATTCTTCCGAGTGCAATGCCAGGTATCTTAACCTCGGTCATTCTAAGTATTGGTCGTGTCATTGGTGAGTCTGCTCCAGTATTCCTGACAGCAGGTATGGTTGCACGTATTCCGGATTCTTTATTGGATTCAGGTCGTACATTAACCGTTCACCTATACAAACTGACTACCGAACTGTTTACCGTTGAAGAATGGAATCAGGCTTACGGTACCGCAACAGTGCTTATCGTGGTTGTTCTTCTGATCAACATGGTAACGAAACTGATTGCTAGACGTTTTAACACCGCAACTTACTAACAACACTAATTAAGAACGCACGTTAAAAGACACGAATTCAAGATTTAAGAGATTAAGAAAATGAACAAATTTGATATTGAAAACCTAGACTTATTCTACGGTGAAAACCAAGCACTGAAATCGATCAACCTACCAATTCCAGTTCGCCAAGTAACGGCACTTATCGGCCCGTCAGGTTGTGGTAAATCAACGCTTCTACGTTGTTTGAACCGCATGAACGACCTAATCGAAGGCGTGAAAATCACGGGTAAATTGGCGATGGACGGCGAAGACATTTACGGCAACATTGATGTCGCGGATCTTCGCATCAAGGTTGGCATGGTGTTCCAGAAGCCAAACCCATTCCCGATGAGCATCTACGAAAACGTGGCTTACGGCCTACGTGCTCAAGGTATCAAAGACAAGAAACACATTGACGAAGTGGTAGAGCGTTCACTACGCGGTGCAGCACTTTGGGACGAAGTGAAAGATCGTCTGAAGTCACACGCATTTGGTCTATCGGGTGGTCAGCAACAGCGTCTTTGTATCGCACGTACGATCGCGATGGAGCCGGATGTGATTCTGATGGATGAACCAACGTCGGCACTTGACCCAATTGCGACACATAAAATCGAAGAGTTGATGGAAGAGCTGAAGAAGAACTACACCATCGTTATCGTGACCCACTCAATGCAACAGGCGCGTCGTATCTCTGACCGTACTGCGTTCTTCCTAATGGGTGAACTGGTTGAGCATAACGATACTCAAGTGATCTTCAGTAACCCTCAAGATGACCGTACTCAAGGCTACGTAAATGGTGATTTCGGTTAATTCGCCATATTTACAAGCATAACTAAATAACTATAAGCGATGGTAACTTTGCCCCTCTTTTTGAGGGGCCTTTTTCTTTTCAAGCTGCAGATTTATAACACCAACCTATACCAATAATTCTTGCAAGGAAGCACAAATACCCCCCTTTTTATAGAACATGTAACTTATGTGAAATACGGTTATAAAAGTGCTGAAGAGCTCTCGAATGTGAAACTAAGTCTGATAATTTTGCGAATGACTTAACAGCTCAAATTTGATTGTATTGATTGCATATGATGGCCTAAGTAGTTTTTTATCGAGAATAAAAAAGTAGATTAGGTTGGTAGGGTGAGTTTAAGAAGTTTTACAAGAAAAGTGTCTTCAACGAGGGATCATCGCTTATTAGCGGAGGCGATATTTGATCATTTAGAGAGTTTGTTCTCCCCTCAAGCCTTAGCCATTTTTGAAGATCCTTCAATCAATCCCCGTTATTCTGTGAGTTTCTCTCGCGGGGAGCTTTACCCAATCCAAAGCTATCCTGACAGCTTCTGGGAGTGGGCAAGTCAGTTTGACACTTCTGAAAGCATCATTCCTCTGGCGATCAATACTTGTAACTGGAATCACACCCAAGATTTAGGTGGAGATAGTTACATAATGATGCTCGATAACACGCCTATCAAACGCACCTACCTACTGATTCAATCTGTTCATGCTCGCACGGCACACAATATCTATGAAGAAAGCTATGATGCAATGCAGCTTGCAGCGGCGCGTTGGCAGTGCATTCGCGCCGAGAAAAATGCGTCGCAAGAGATGAGACACAGAGACATTCGTGAAGCGCAATATGTCGATGAAATTAACCAACGCGAGCGCTTTATCGAGAACATGAAGTTAGTTCAGCAAGTTGCTCTCGAGATCTCCAACCCTGATTCCTTAAAAGATTTGTATTACAAAGCCGTCGAAGCGCTACGTCAACGGTTGGGGTTTGATCGCTCCACACTGATGCTTCTAGATATGAAAAAGCGCAGTTTCAGTGGAACATACGGCACGGATGAATCAGGCATCACCATTGATGAGTTCCACACGCAATACGATTTACACCAACTGAGCGAAGAATACATCGCTGCGCTGTCAAGCCTTGAGAGCAACCTAGTGATCGTGGAAGATGCGCCGATATACACAGCTGGTAAAGTGGTTGGGCAGGGGTGGAACGCGATGTTGATCCTACGTGATGGCAATGAGCCATTTGGTTGGTTCGCGCTTGATAACTTTATTCATCGCAAGCCGATAACAGCGTATCAAAAACAGATGTTGGACTCGTTTGGCTCCCTTTTCTCACAAATTTACATTCGAAAGCGCCAGGAGCAGAACGTGCGTATGTTGCATTCAAGCATGGTTGAGCTATCACGCTGTACAACCGTCAGTGATGTATGTAAATCGGCCGTCACTTTTGCCATCAAAAATCTTGGTATTGATCGGATGGCGGTGTTTTTGACCGATGAAAATTGCTCATACATGCAAGGCACTTGGGGGACTGACATTCAAGGCAATGTGGTGGATGAGTCTTATTTCTTTGGTGAGACACAAGACTTTTCGTTGATCAATTTAGCTCGCGCCGTACCTAGTGAAGTGGCATTTGAGGAATCCGTTCCTATTTATCATGACTGTAATATTGTCGGCTTTGGCTGGGCTGCGATGACGGTTTTGACTTCGAACAGCAGCGGGCCCATCGCCTTTATTGCTGTTGATAACTTATTGACGCGCGCGCCGCTGACTTCTCAGCTACGTGAAGTGATTCGTATGTTCGCTTCCAGTCTAGCGGAGGTTTTGCAGCGCACTCAAGCGCAAGAGGCGATTCGCGGATTAAACGAAAACCTGGAGTTAGAAGTACAGAACCGAACCAAAGAGTTGGAAGAAGCCAACCGACAGCTTGAGGTGCTTTCTAAACTTGACCCTCTGACACGTCTTGGCAATCGCCGTATGTTAGAACATGTGATGCAGAAATATTGCGCGCTAGAGTGTGAGGAAGCGATGTCCTTTGGTCTTATCCTGATTGATATTGATCACTTTGGCTTGTTTAACAATCACTATGGCCATCTCGAAGGGGATATCGCACTAATGCGCGTGGGTCATATCTTGGATCATCATACCAAAGGTGAAGACGAGGTTTTCTGTCGCATTGGTGGAGAAGAGTTTGTGTTACTAATGATCGGCTCTGATCAAGAGGCGGTAAAGCAGAGAGCGGAACGTATTCGTCAATGCATTGAAGATGAAGGCATCAAACACCAACACAACCCAGAAGGGGAGTTGCTCACTGTGTCAGTCGGTTATTCTTGCTACAAAACGAAAGGCAAAGACTTTAATTTCGACCATCTTTACCAACTGTCGGATAAGGCACTCTATCAAGCGAAGAGTCATGGTCGAAATTGCGTAAGGCGATATGAGCAAAAAGATCAAATAGTGGCGTGACGTGAACAATAATTTGTCCACTATTGTTATTTTTATTTGTAAATTTATTGCTGGTATCTATCTTGTCCACTACTTTTATATTGCAGTGTGCAACTTGATTGGTATGGGTGTGATTATGAAAAAAGGTAGTGTGTTACTAGCAATGTTGGCGTTGAGTTTCACCGGAGTATCTCAAGGAAAGCAATATAATAGTGTAAGTGAATTTGAACCTTTTGGATATTTGGGGGTAGGCTATCAGTACGCCGACGCTGATATAAATCTTGGCTCTTTGGGAGCGTACTCGTTGAATAACTCTCTTCTAGGCGCGATGTTTGGCTACAGGTTCCATCAAAACTTTGGTGTTGAAGTCCGAGGTTATGGAAGCGTATCTGATGATGAGTTATATGGCATTTCAGTTGAGGTGGAACGTAATTTTGCTTTGTTGGCAAAAGGTTTGGTTCCTTTGGGTGAAAATGTAGACCTGTATGGGTTACTAGGATACGGGAAAATAACAGTGTCAGCGGACGGAATCTCTGACAGTGATGAAGATTTGCAATATGGGGTTGGATTTGCATTTAATAAAGGAACACCATTAGAACTGCAAATTGAATGGATTAAGCTTTATGATGACAAAGGATTAGATTTAAGCGGTGTTAATTTAAATATTGTTTATCGTCTATAAACACATTTTGATTCTTTGAAAATAACAATGGCAGCGTTTAGAGCGCTGCCATTTTTCTTTATAGTTTTTCTAGCTGGTGGTCGGTTTTCCTTACGTTTGCTTTGCTAAGGTTTTGAATTTTTGCCAGTAGCGAGTCTGGACGCCAAGGTTGTTGATTGGCACTAAAACGCGCTTGGTTCATGGCATCAAGTTCTTGTTTTACGGCTTGCGCATCACCAGGGCTTAACCTGTCTCGGTGAGTGTTTAGATACTCGTTTACTGAGCGTTCAATTTTAGCAGCGTCCCCTTCATTGATGACTTGTTTCAACGCATCAACGCAAAGAGGTTGCTTGGTATTCGAAACCGTTTTACTCGCCGTCATAGGACGCTTCTTCCATGCCCAAATCGCGATTCCTAACGTCGCCACCCAAAGCCCAGCGAAAACAAAGGTCAGGGTTTGCCAGAGGCTGCTCACTCCACCGTTTGGTTCGGGACTGATGGCTGACTCAGGTGGTGTTGGCAGAGGCGATTCCGGCAATGTGATAAGCCCGGTGTCACTTTGCTCTATTTCTAATTGTAGCTCTGGTAACGTCGCTTTTTTCGCTTCATCATTTTGGCTGTCCCACCAGTTCAAATGGTATCCCGGCAAGGTATATGACCCAGCCTCAGTGGGGATAATGACTTGCTTCACGGTCATGATAACGGTGCCATCTCTCGCGCTGTCGAATTGAGGCTGTTCTGGGTAGACCCGCAGCGAACTTGGATAATCAATACTTACTCGTGGAAGGTATTCGGCTTGTGTTCCGCGAGCTTTAATTTGAATGGTTCGAGTGAGTGAAGAGCCCTGTTTGACAGTGTTGAGCGCATTAACCGACAGAGGATTACCTTGATCGTCTTGCCAGCTCTGCGTCATTTCTAACGCTGAAGCTGGAAGCCATTCCCCTTCAAATTCGCTTGGAATTGGTTTTACCTCGATAGGCATTTGCTCAGCTTTGGTGTTGATTGGCATGATCTTGGTAGAGCCCGTCAAGCTGTCGCCATAAATGTAAGAGCCTGTCAGTCTAGGACCTATCAAGGTGTAAGTACCCGGCTGATTCGCCGTTAAGCGAAACGACTGTTCAATGACCGCTACTTCTAATCCATTTAAGATCTTTTGTCCCTGCTGTAAGCCACCAATCGCTTCAAGCTTCATGCCTTCAATCTGTGGAGGCACAATTTGTGGGTTATCAAGACGGCGGGTATCCGCTTTGACCAAAAGCTGCATACGTAATGTCGCAGATTGTTGAGGGTACAGCGTGCTGTTGTCGACACTGATATTAAAGCTAAATAGGTCATCGAGATTGGGTTCAGCTTGGCTTGCGGTGACACGAAGCTTTATTGGCTCCGTTCTCATACCATCTGCGGAAAAGCTCGGAATAGTCAGAACACCTTCTTTCATCGGCGCAATCGAGATACTCCACTCAGTACGTACAGATTTTCTTCCGTTAATGTTATTGCTGGAGCGCCCATAACGAGGTTGACCCAAGAAAAAGTCGTTCTCAAGTACATTAAAGTCAATTGCATCTGAGCCGAGCTCAGTATCTGCCATGATTCTGAGGTTGATCACTTCATTCTTAGCAACTTGTGTTTTATTGACGCTTGCTTGAAGCGTCTGTGCCATCACCGAGAAGCTGGATAATAGGCTGGCCACAAGAATAAAGATCAGTTGTACGCCTTTGTTCATCACGGGCTTACCACTCCTTTTGAGATTGTTGTGGAGGTTGTTTTTGTTGAGCTTGAAGTTGCATTTGTGCACGAATCAAAAAGCTTGGATCGCGAGCGCTTTCGACTGCTTCTAGACGACGGAATTCAGGATCATCCCGATGCGTGTTTTTTGGCTGCACTTGAGCCTGCATTGGTTCACCTTGTTCCTGAGCCTGCTTTTCACCTCGTTTCGGTCGATGTTGCTCTGTTTTTTGCTTTTCTGTTTTATTTTCAGATTCTTGCTGATTTTGTGACTGTTGTCCTTGCTCTTCCTTCTCACCGTTTTGAGACTTTTGTTGCTGTTGCTGTTGCTGTTGCTGTTGCTGTTGCTGTTGCTGTTGCTGTTGCTGTTGCTGTTGCTGTTGCTGTTGCTGTTGCTGTTGCTGTTGCTGTTGCTGTTGCTGTTGCTGTTGCTGTTGCTGTTGCTGTTGCTGTTGCTGTTGCTGTTGCTGTTGCTGTTGCTGTTGCTGTTGCTGTTGCTGTTGCTGTTGCTGTTGCTGTTGCTGTTTCAGCTTTTGTTCCACAACCGACAAGTTTTTCTTTGCAGCTTCAAAGTTGGGCTTTTCTTCAAGCAGTTTTTTATAAAGCTCTGCCGCTTCTTCTAATTGACCATTTTGCGCCAGAGAGTTGGCAAGGTTATAGCGGCCGTTAGGAGAGGCGTCATGAGAAAATGCTTCGATAGCGGCTTCGTAGTCACCTTTTTGGTAACTGGCTGCCCCTTTCCAGCTTGGGTTTGTAAATAGATTTTGCGCCTGTTCATACTCACCTTGCTTGTAGAGTTCCGCTCCTCGTTGGTCGGCATTTAAGAACGGATTTGCTTCGGCGTGTTGTGTCCAAGTCATAGGTATTATTGTTGCCACAAACATCCAAATCAGGCCGCGTCGGAACAGTAAAGCTGCAGGCAGAAGTAACAGCGGCAGCAACCAAAAGCCACCGTTTAAGCGAGAGTCAGTGCTCACTTCTTCACTCTGCTTGGCCGAAAGTTGACTGCCAACGTTGTTCGTAAAGGCTGAAATGTTCTCAACATCGCGATTGGTGTGCTGAATAGGAACAAAAATTCCACCTGTTTTCTTTGCTAGTATTTGTAAATTCTTCAGATTTGTTTTCGCTACGACTGTTGTGCCTTGTGCAGTTTTTAAAAGAGAACCATCGGGTAGGGCGATGGGAGCGCCATTAGCGGTTCCTACTGCGAGAACTGAGATGCGAATGTTTTTACCTTCGACCAAATTCAACGCGCGAGACAGTTCTGACTCATCAAGGTCATCAGCTAACACGATGATGTCGCCTTGTTGCACACCTGCTTGAGAGAACTGGTTGAGCGCTAATTCAATTGCGGAAGGCAGGTTTGCCCCTTGAAAAGGCATTAGCTCTGGTGACAAATTCTCGATAATGCCGGCAAGCGTACTGGAATCAGTCGTCAGTGGACTTAAGTTATAGGCATCGCCAGCGTAAGTAATAAGACCCGTAGCCCCTTCTTTCCATTTAGGAAGTAAGTCCAGCGCCTTATAACGTGTTTGCGCGAGTCGATTAGGCTTGATGTCCGTAGCGAACATCGAGCGAGACATATCAAGCACCAAAATGCGGTTTTGGTTTAACTCAAAGCTTGGGCGAGCGTTGGATTGCCAGCTTGGTCCCGCTAGCGCAATACAGGCAATGGCCCAAGCTACGCCCCAGAGAATAAAATAGTGTTTGGACTGCGTGTTTTGTCCGAGCACTTTAGCTAGGTGAGGGGCAATCAGTGTCGATTTTTTTGCTCTAAATTTGTGATTGAGCAAGAGCGCAATAGGGATTGCGATAAGCCCCAAAAGCCAATAAGGGTTAAGGAAAATAAACTCAGCCATGTTTTCTCCTCAGTAGGAATAACAATACCGACAGTACGAATGCAGCGCTTAATGGGTATGGGAACCATTCTGACTGCGGACGCCAAGTTTGCGTGTCGCTTGACACGGGCTCGAGCTGGTTGATCGTGTCGTAGATCTTTTCGAGCTGATCAGTATCTCGCGCCCGAAAATATTGTCCACCAGTCATCTCTGCCACTTTAGTTAGTGTTTGCTCATCCAAGTCGGCTGCGGTGTTAACCTTACGAGTCATGAAAAACTCTTTCACCATCATTTCACCAGCACCTACGCCTACGGTGTAAATGGTCGCATTGTATTTTTTTGCGATTTCCGCTGCTTCGAGCGGTTCGAGCACACCGGCTGTGTTGCTGCCGTCACTAAGCAAAATCATGACTCGTTGCGGAGCATCACTGTCTACAAAAGTTTTCGTGCCTAGACCAATGCCATCACCAATGGCGGTTCGTTGACCAACCAAGCCGATGACGGTTTGATTAATCTGCTGCATGACGGTTTTACGGTCTGCAGTGAGTGGCGTTTGCAAATACGCGTGATCGCCAAACAAAACAACCCCGAGACGGTCACCTTTTCTTTTTGCCACGAAATCCGATAGAACTTTTTTGACAGCGGTGAGGCGGTCGATGTATTCGCCGTTGAGCTCCATGTCTTCTTGCTGCATCGAGCCAGATAGGTCGACGACCAACATCAAGTCCCGATATTTGGGTTGGAACTCAACTGGATCACCAAACCAAACTGGACGCGCACAAGCAATGATAAGAAGAACCCAGATCGCCATTGATAGTGATTTTTGCAGGGCTTGCCTAGGCTTGCTGCCATTCTCATTAGTTGGTAAGTACGCCAATTTGATCTCGGCTTGTTGAGATTCTTGTGGCAGGAGCTTGTATACCAGCCAGGGGACAGGCAGCAAAAATAGTGCCCACCACCAGACAAATTCAATGTTTAGCCATTGGGCAAGATCGGTTATGAGTGTTTGCTCAGTCACGGTTATTTGCCTTTTTCTTTGGTGGCAAAGCGTGAGTTATCCAAAAGACACAATCATCGACCAAGCTTTGATGATTTTCTTGAGAGGATTTCTGATACAGCGCTTCTTGCCACTGATGTTGTTTGTCTACGAATCGAGTTTCTTTTGTATGGCTATCGAGAAACTCATACCAAGCGATTCCAGTTAATGGCGCGATTTCTTCACGCGGAAAGTAACTCAATGCCGCCTGACGCAATATTTCCAGAGCAGAGGAGGGGGTATGAGGTGTGACAGATTGAGTTAAAAGTTTTAAGGCTGCCTTTTGCGCGCGTAGGCGTTTTTTACGCCATTTCGTATAAAGATAAATGCTGAAAACGAAAAGCACGGTGGCCGCAAGCACTGCCCACCATCCCCAAGCGAGCGGAAACCAATCCGGAGCGTTTGGTAAAATCAGAGGTTCAAGGTCTAGGCTTTGGTTGTTTGTTGTCATTATTATTACTGCTTAATAAATGCTGCTTGTACAGTTTGTTAGCTTAATTGTGAAATCAAGGGCCAACCACTTGATAGCGTGTTAAATGGAATCGCCATCGAATGGCATTGCTGTTTAATGGTTTCTTGGTGTTGAGTAAAGTGTGTTTCGAGTTCCTTTCTTTGGCCCTTGGAGCCAAAGTTGAACCATTGACTACGTTGTCCATCCGAGGCTTTTACTTGACCTCTAAAGTTTGTTTCACCTCTTTCTAAAGGATCATAAAACTGAATAGCCCTCACACTGTTGTGCTGTTTTAGTCGACGTAACTGCGTCAACTTTGCTGCGCTTATGTGGGCAAAGTCGCTGAGCATAATCAGTTCGCTGCCCTTAGGTGTCAGTGTATGAAGTGTTTCTAACACCTGAGTATACGGCAGTGTACGAGCCTCGTTGTTGGCAGTACGAGCCACCTGCGCGTTATGTGTATCGACGATAGCATTAAGAATCCGCAGCCCCTGTTTTTGTAGAGAGGAAGGGCGAAACTCAAAACATTGATGTCCATCGTCAATCACCGCACCGATGCGATCCTTTTTAGCCAAAGTGAGCCAAATCAACACGCTGGCAAAGTGAGCCAATTGAACCGACTTCAGCATATACTTAGACCCAAAATGCAGGCTAGAACTCAGGTCAAGGTAAAGAATCACAGCTTGCTCTTTGTCTTCTGCAAATAACTTTGTGTGCGCTTTCCCTGTACGAGCAGTTACCCGCCAATCAATACTGCGGATATCATCGCCAGGTTGGTATTGGCGTACTTCCATAAAATCCATGCCTCGCCCTTTTTGGCGGCTGGTATGGTTACCGCTCATTTGCGACCAGATACTTTGTGCTGGTGGCAACCAACGTACAGATTGAGTGCGGTATTGCAGCAGCTCTTCAAGGGTTAATGTCACCCCATTCGCATGAGGTGGCAATGGATGCGTTGTGGACATATCACTCCCTCGTCTTATGCACTGCCAACGAGGTTTAGCAGCTTATCAATGACTTGGTTTGCCGTAATGCCTTCCGCTTGAGCGTGGTAACTCAGTAATAAACGGTGGCGCAAAACCGGATAAGCCATGGTTTGAACATCTTCTGGGGACACAAAATCACGACCTGCAAGCCAAGCGTGCGCACGGGCACAACGATCCAGAGCGATGGTGGCACGTGGACTAACGCCCATTGACAACCACTTATCCAGCTCAGTGTCATATTCGCTGGCTCGACGTGTTGCCATAACTAAACGGACGATGTACTGCTCTATCGTTTCGGCCATATGAATATCCAACACTTCTTTACGCGCAGTGAATATATCTTGTTGGCTTAACATTGGGCGCTCGACGGTAGTTTCGCCTTTTGCTTCACCGCGGTTAATACGCAAGATAGATAGCTCATGCTCCGCATCTGGGTATTCCACTTCTAAATGTAATAAAAAGCGATCTAGCTGTGCTTCAGGTAGTGGATAAGTCCCTTCTTGTTCAATCGGGTTTTGAGTCGCCATGACCAAAAACAACTCTGGCAACGGGTAAGTATGGCGACCTGCTGTGACTTGTTTCTCTGCCATTGCTTCAAGCATCGCCGCTTGTACTTTGGCCGGTGCACGGTTTATCTCATCCGCAAGGATAAGAGAATTGAAGATAGGACCAGATTGGAAAGTGAACTCTCCGGTTTCGGGGCGGAAGATATCGGTGCCGGTTAAATCGGCTGGCAGCAAGTCAGGGGTAAACTGAATTCGGTGGAAGTCGCCTTCAACACAATCTGAGAGTGATTTTACTGCACGGGTTTTTGCCAGCCCAGGAGGGCCCTCAACCAAAATATGTCCATCTGCCAAAAGGGCAACAAGCAGTTGTTTGACTAGATCTTGCTGACCAATGATCTGCGACTCTAGGTATTGCTGAAGAGTTTCGAAGTTAGATTTATGCATGCTTTGGACTCTCGATATCCATTTGATTTTTGTGTTGAGTATTGGTCATTTTCCAGATGGAAAAAGTTCCAATGCGCTTTCGCAATTTATCTTTTCAATATTGGGACTCTGCAGAGAATTGCAAGTACTTGCTATCACTGAAAGTTCTTATCTGACAGAGCGTTACATTTATTTTTCATAATATAGTGAGAAATGCCTCTAGTTTTGTATATGTGAGCCGATAAAGTTTCTGTGATGTGCGTGTCATGAGATATGCACCAGATTCCCCTTATGGGGCCAATAACAAGTGATTCTTTTAAAAGGTCCGAATATGTTGAAACTTCATTCCTTGAGCATCAAACAGAAGGTTGTACTTGGTATTACGTTTGCTGTTTTAGCATCAACAATTATCGTTGGTGTTATGGCTCAGCGTCATGCAAGAGATGTGTTGAGCCACCGTCTTATTGATATCGAACTACCTGCGATGCTGCAGCAAATCAATACAGAAATTGACCGCGAAGTTGTAGAGATGCAACAAGCCGCAAAACAGCTCGCAACAAACGAGTTTATTGTCGAAGCCCTATCTAATACAGACCGCGACCCGTCGGTAGAAGTTCAGTTAGTTCAGCAGCTCAATAACGTTAAATCCCAGTACGGACTTAATGATGCGTCGGTAGCCAATCGTCAAACGGCATATTACTGGAATCAAAACGGGTTCTTGCGTCAGCTTAATCGAACTCAAGATGCTTGGTTCTTTGGCTTTACGTCTTCTGGTCAAGAAACGTCAGTGAGCGTTTTCCAAGAGGCAAACGGCGAAGTAAAAATGTTTGCCAACTACCAAGACTTAAATGGCACATCAATGTCAGGTCTTTCAAAGTCGATGGACGACATGGTTGCGCTGCTCAATGGGTTTAAAATTGAAGATACGGGTTATGTGTTCCTCACTAACGAACAGGGTGAGATTCAAATACATCGTCAACAAGGTAAAAACCAAACTTCTATCACCAAGCTATTTGGTAGTGATGCGAGTGCACTGCTGAATAAAAACAGCTTCAATTTGATTAATGTGGACTTTGAAGGGCAGGACACGTTTGTTTCCAGTTTGTATGTTCCTTCAATGAATTGGTTTGTCATTGGTGTAGTTCCTGTCGATGAAGTCTTCGCGGACCTAAATGCTACTGCGCAAAAAATGCTGTTTACGACCATCATTGTCGCCGTTGTATTCATTCTGATGGGCGTATGGTTGGCAAATAGTATTACTAAACCAATTCGACTGATTGCCGATCGTTTTACCGACCTTGGGCAAGGTGAAGGCGACTTGGCGCAGCGCATTGAAATTCAGGGTAATGATGAAATTGCTCAGCTTTCAAAAGGCTTCAACGGATTTATTGAGAAGATCCACGCCACAATGAAAGAAGTTGCTTTGACCAGTGGCTCATTAAGTCAAGCGGCAGAAAGTGTTTCGACGAAAGCAACATCCACACATGACAACAGCCAAGAGCAACGTGATCAAACCATTCAAGTTGTTGCGGCGATTAACCAGATGGGTGCGACCATCAGCGAAATTGCATCGAACGCGGCTACTGCTGCCGATACGGCAAATCAGGCTTCTGATAATACTCAAACGGGTCGTGAAGTGGTTATGAAAGCCAAAGAGGTGATTAGCCGCCTAGCTGATGACGTAGAAACGACCAATATTGTCGTCACGCAGCTGGCATCGACAACTAAAGATATTGGCTCGATTCTGGGCGTAATTCGTGACATATCAGAACAAACCAACTTGCTTGCGTTGAACGCCGCGATTGAGGCTGCACGTGCTGGAGAGCAAGGTCGTGGTTTTGCGGTGGTTGCTGACGAGGTAAGAAACCTAGCGTCACGCACGGCTGATTCAACAGAAGAGATCCAACGGATGATCAACCAACTTCAAAGTGACGCACAAGACGCAGTAAGTGCGATGGAAGCGGGTAAAGCGGTCACTATTGAAGGGGTCGCTTCAACCGATGAAGCAGTGGAAGTGTTAGTCAATATTTCTGAGCGAATTACAGACATCTCTGATCGTAATACACAAGTTGCAACGGCGACGGAAGAGCAATCCACTGTGGTGCATACCATTAATCAAAACATTGAAGAAATCAACGCGATCAATGAAATGACAACGGCAACGGCAGAAGAGCTGGCGGATGCAAGTCGTGATCTTCAAGCGCTCTCTTCACGTCTGGACAAGATGGTTGGTAGCTTCAAGCTATAGAGTTGGATAGAATAGCCGAAGTTTAAAAGTTCACTAACTAAATTTAGGTAAGTACTATGAATGACTTCGAAAAAGAACTAGAGCAGATTTCTCAGGAAGCCGCTCAGGAGCCAGAAGTAAAACTGCCGTCGCTAGAAGAGCAAAAAGCGATCGTCGCTGAGCTAAAAAAGCTGGAAGCAGAAGGTAAGTTGACGCCAGAAGTGTTAGAGCAACACTTTGGTAAATTTAACCAAAAAAACTCTGTTCCAGTTCACTAAGCTAGGGTGAGGTTTCGGCTCTAACGGGCGCGACAAAATCACCAACTCAAATACAAAAAAGGGAGTGTATGCTCCCTTTTTAATGTCTGAAAAATGCTAATACCTCTTACAGACTTGCCACTTAAAAATTATTGACACTTCAATGAGTTATTAATTAGTACTAGTTATTTTCATACTTGACAATACTACTGCTCTATCTAAATCTATTGCGTATTTCAATAAAAGCGACCAAGGGAATGCGATCAGGATGGAGCAACAAAAAACAAGAAATGTCATTTTAATCACGGAGGGCAGTCTGCAGTCATCTCTGCTGAAAGATGTATTGGAGACCAAACTCGGTATTAGTGTTGCTCTAATCACACCAGACTCTCTTATTCACGGAGCGTTAGATTCGCCTTTAGCGTCAGCCATTATTGTTGATTGCAGCGTGATCACTGATGAAATATTTCGGCGTTATTCGGAATTTAAAGAGTCGCAACAGAAAGATACGCTCGAAATCTTAATTAATTGTGATCAATCCGTTTCGACTGAAGATCTTTTTGCTTGGCGTACTCTAGCAGGTATTTTTTATACCTCTGATGATATAAAAACGCTGCAAGTTGGGATTGGTAAGGTACTTCAGGGGGATATGTGGTTCAGCCGTAAGTTTTCTCAGCAATACATTACTCACCTTCGTCGCCACTGCAAACCTATAAATAAGAATGTTCCCGCTATTTTGACCAAACGAGAGCAACAAATAATTACCTTTCTCTCTATGGGGGCTTCCAATCAACAAATTGCTGAACAACTATTTGTGAGCGAGAATACGGTAAAGACTCATTTACACAATATTTTCAAGAAGATTGAAGTAAAAAATAGAGTCCAAGCACTTATTTGGGCGAAAGAAAATATTTCGGATAACTCGTTAACAGTGTAATCTCCTTGAAATACTACGTTATTTAATTTAGTGAATTCTTAATCATTACTGTGACCTAAATGTGTTAAAAGTGTTTCTTTTATGAGAAACACTTTTTTTGATTCTCTTTTTAATAACTTTGGAATTTAAAAAAGTAGCAAATAACTTTACTCTGTGGACTAGCACTTACATATCACACTAAGTGCGGACGATTAACGACGAATTTAAGAATGTTAAGTCACTGAAAGTATGAGAAACATTATGGAACAGTATATGGAAAAGCCTGAAGTCCTAATGCTCACTCAACAAAGTTTACAGAGTGAAAACTTTAAGGAAATGCTTTCTAAAAATATAGAAACTAAAATAACGATCATAGATACTAAAAACCCTAGTTATCACGAACTCATTCCGGAACGCTACTTTTTGCTTGTTGATTTTTCAGTTGAGATTCCATCCGAAACTTTAGTTTATTTAAAAGATAGTAATAAAGTGCTAGGAACCATAATGCTTAATTTAGGTTATGACTTAGACACAGAAGAACTCGCCTCATGGCCGCATGTAAAGGGTATATTCGGTCCGGGAGACTCTATGGACAAGGTGTGTCAGGGGTTAAAAGCAATAATAAAAGGAGATAATTGGCTGTCTCGAAGATTACTGGATCAGCTGGTTAATTATTATCGAGGAAAAGAAGCGAATAGCATTATTGAGCCCGCTATCGAGGTAGAGCTTACTCGGCGTGAAATTCAAGTTTTAAAAATGTTGAAAGAAGGAGGCTCAAATATGGAAATTGCTGATTCTTTATTTATCAGTGAGCATACTATTAAATCACATCTATACAATATTTTTAGAAAGTTAGAAGTAAAGAACCGTACGCAAGCAACAAGTTGGGCTAGGCGAAATCTGTAGTACTAGTATTAACTTACTGTAATAAAAAGAAAATACTCTATAAAGTACTAAGTTTTATATTTATTATTAAAATGTCAGTCTGAAATATCATCCCATATTCAAACTTATTCCTATTCGGTTGACTATTAGACTTCTCATGTCTGTTACAAATCTACTCAGACATAGAATAAAAGGTCTATTCAATTATTAAGACAAGAGGGAATAAAAATGAGCACAAGTGACAATGACACGTATCTAGGCGATGCAGGTGTAAATAACCAATTTGCTGATTTCGATGGCGGCGATGACTTGTTTATTGGTTTTGGTGGTAATGATTCGTTTGTTGGCGGTGGCGGTAACGATTATGTGATCGGCGGCGACGGTGATGATCGCCTAACTGGTGGTGCTGGTGATGACATCCTAAGGGCTGGTACAGGAAACGATTACCTCGGCGGTGGTACAGGTAATGATTTGCTTTTGGGTTTGTTGGGTGACAACAAACTAAATGGCGGCGTCGGTGAAGATATTCTTGTAGCTGGTTCTGGTGATAATGTTCTAGTTGGCGGCAGCAATGGCGATAAGTTTGTGTTCACGGATAAGTTTGGTGGCCATGGTGAAGCAAAAGTTGTGGATTTCACCATTGGTGAAGATTCTTTGCACATTATTAGCGACTCGGTCACAGACTTCGGTGATTTAAGCTTTAGCTATGATGCTGTAGGTAATGCCGTGTTTACCGATGGTGCTGATCTAACCGTGAAACTCATTGGCGTTACCGAAACTGACATCAATACTTACGGTGCGGATTTATTTGCAATCTAAATGACTTAAATCACTCAGAATGGGATTAGTTTATGTGGCTCTGTCACGCTGAGGTGAACTAACTCGGTCATTCTAGAGTGTATTTGAGGCTGTCTTAAGTTAGGTGCTAGCTTTTGCTGGCGCCTAAATTTTCAATTTAAACGGAAATAGTCGTGCAAAAAACGGTTTTCAAAGAAGTGAGACAAAAACTATGCACGCTTGCGGGCTTGCTAATCGCTTTTAGCCTTTTTATCAACATACTAGTCCTCTCGATTCCCTTGTACATGCTTCAAGTGTACAACCGAGTGATATCCTCCTATTCAACCGATACTCTACTTTTGCTCACTATTATCGTGATTGTCGCGTTACTAACCATGTCGATTATTGATATCGCTCGCGCGCAAATGAGTAAATCATTTGGTTATTGGATGGACACCAAACTGTCCACTTTTATGCTTAAGCGCAGCATTCAATACCAATCGCACACAGGGAAGAGTTACACCTCGCAAACGCTGCGAGATATTCAGAACATCAAAAGCTTTTTGAGCAGCCAAGCACCCTATCCACTATTGGATGCGCCTTGGACACCGCTGTTTATTTTGTTCGTATATTTATTGCACCCAGTATTGGGTCACATCGCGTTACTCGGGTCTATCGTATTGTTTAGTCTCGGGCTACTCAATGAGCTAATGACGCGTAAAACCATGCAAGAAAGTGAAGTTAGGGCGATCTCTCATATCAACAACGCCGAGCTAGCCACGCAAAATGCCAATTCAATTCTTGCGATGGGGATGATGAACGCGTTTTTAGAGAAATGGCAGTCGCGCGTGAATGAAGTCAATATGCTCGAAGAGCGAGTGGCAGGTAAGTCCATTTACATGGCTAACTTTTCTAAGTTTGTACGTGGTTCACTACAGATCTTTTTGTTGGGAGGCGGAGCATGGTTAGTGATCCAACATGAGATTACTGCGGGAGCGATGATCGCGAGTTCCATTTTAATGAGTCGGGCACTCTCGCCGATGGAGCAGGCGATTGGAACATGGCGAAGTGCTATGTCTGCTAAAGCCGCGTATAAACGACTAAAAGAAATCGACACAATCGTGCGCCAAGATGAATCGAATATGCCACTGCCAAAGCCAAAAGGACACTATGAACTTACTGGGCTTGCTTATCGCCATCCTGGCACAGCAGAGCCTGTACTCTCATCGATCAACTTATCCATTCCTCCCGGAGTCGCTGTCGGAGTTATTGGCCCTTCTGGTACTGGTAAATCGACGTTTGCTCGGTTGTTATTAGGTACGATCAAGCCATTAGCAGGTAAGGTTACGCTTGATGGTATGGAAGTGTCTACTTGGGCATCGGAAGATCGCGGCGCCCATTTTGGTTATCTCGCTCAAGAAGTAGAGTTGTTTCCTGGCACAATTCGGGAGAACATCGCGCGCTTCAAAGAGGAAGACCCCGCTAAAGTCATCAAGGCGGCGCAACTAGCAGGATGTCATGAATTAATACTCAAGAAAAATAAAGGTTATGATTTCGTTATTGGCGAAAATGGCCGTGGTTTATCTGGAGGAGAAAGGCAGAGAATCGCACTTGCTAGAGCCGTTTATGGCGATCCACCTATTGTGATTTTCGATGAAGCTAATGCCAACCTTGATGGTGAAGGAGAGGCTGCATATCAACGTTTGATTGCCCATTTAAAGGCGCAAGGCTCAACGATTATCGTCATTGCCCATAATCCGAGTACATTACGACAAATGGATAGATTGCTGTATTTGGCTGAAGGTCGAGTCAAATTATACGGTGCTAAAGATGAAGTATTAAAACGCTTGATGGGCGAAGAAAGAACAGATATTCCAAGGGTAAGAAATGAGCAATCAACTGCCAGTCGTTAATCAGCATCCGTCTGAAACCGTTTATCGTTTTAGTCCGCAAGCGAAACTAAGCTTTCGAAAGCCAATTTTACTTGGTGTGGTGACGCTAAGTATTTTTCTTGGTGGCCTAGGCTACTGGGCTGCGACAGCGAAATTAGAGAGTGCTGCAATTGCTTATGGCGATTTGTCTGTTCTCACTAAGCGACAAGAAATTCAACATCTAGAAGGCGGCATTATTGAAAAGCTGTACGTGCAGGAGGGAGACTTGGTTGAAAAAGGTCAATTATTAATTCAACTCTCTAAGCGACAAGCTATGGCGAAGTTGGATTCATTAAGTGGTCAGTTTATTCATACTCTAGCGAAGGAAAACCGTCTAAGTGCTGAGCTAGATGAATTGCCAACGATCGTATGGTCTGATGATCTTGAAAGTATTCCTCGCGTCGATATCGTCCAAGAAGCTCAACTGGTTCAAAACAAGATCTTTGAAGCGAGAAAGCGATTCTTTGATAGTAAGCTGAGCATCATTGAGCAGAGTATTTCTGGGGCAAATTTGGAGCTAGAAAACCTCCAGCAAACCAAAGTCATTGAGAGAGAAAGACTCAATTTTATCGCCGAAGAAATAGACAGTAACCAAGCTTTAGTTCAAAAAGGCTTTTCGGGTAAATCCACCTTACTTCAACTCAAACGTCTTGCAGCGGAAGTGCGGAGTACCTTAAGTCAGTTAGACAGACAATCACTCACAGTAAGCAAAAGGTTGGATGAAAACCAAGCGCAAATTGAAGAGTTGAAGCTTGAAAGACTGAATGAGATTGTCGAGGAGCTACGAAACACCAAAAAGGAAATCGTCGCCATCCGTGAAGAGTATCGCTCAGCCCAAGATATTGTAGCGAGAACAACCATCAATGCACCTATTGCAGGCCGTGTGGTCAACATGCAGGTATTTACCGAAAAAGGTGTGATTGGTTCGGGTGAAACGCTATTAGAGTTGGTTCCTCAAGACGATAAGTTGTTAGTCGAGGCTCGCGTGAATCCTCAGGATATCGATTTAGTTAACCCGGGTCAGCAGGCGCATGTTCGTCTGACCGCTCTGAATGCTAGAACGTTGGCACCATTAGACGGTACGGTGTTAACGATTTCTGCGGATAAGCTTTCACAAGAAAACCAAGAGGATTTTTACCTCGCTAGAATTGCAATTTCGCAAGAAGATGTAGCCAAACACCGCTTAACTTCAGGAATGAACGCGGAAGTGCTTATTTTATCTGAACCGCGAACGCCTTTAAGTTATTTAATAAAGCCAATCACTGAAAGCATGAATCGCGCCTTTAGAGAGGAGTAATCTCAAAAGTACTTGAGTGAACACGGACAACTGACAAAATAATTTGTTATGGTTACCCGTTACTAGGCCGTATTTTAATTCTAAGGGAGCCGTGGAATGGAGAAAGTGCAGTTAGTCGTCGATTTTCTTCTCACTCATAAACTGATTTTTACCGCACTGATCTTTGTGATTATGTGGTTAATTCGTCGTACCATTTTATCGATGATTCGTGGTGACCATGCCTTTCTTTCTGAAGATCAGCGCAGCTGGATGTCCAGAACTAAGAACGGCACCTTTGCCGTTACATTACTGATTTTATTTATTTTATGGCAATCAGAAATAAACGAGTTTGCTCTAAGTGTCACGGCGATAGCGGTTGCCATTGTTGTGGCATCCAAAGAGATAATTTTGTGTTTTACAGGCTCGATTCAAAGAGCAAGCTCACGTTCTTTTCGTGTCGGTGACTGGATTGAGGTCGGTAAACTGTGCGGCGAAGTGATCGAGCACAATATGATGGCGACGGTGATTCAAGAGATCGACCTGCACCATGGGCAATATCACTACACCGGAAAAACCGCGACCTTACCCAATAGTATGTTTTTTACTTACCCAGTAAAGAACCTCAATTTTATGAAGCGCTACGTCTACCACAATTTTTCTATCGTGGTGAAAGACTTCGTTAATTTGTATCCTCTGTTACCAATCTTGACCGACAAGATTGAAGAGCATTGTAGCTACTTCAGTGATGTTGCGCATCGCTACAATGCGATGATTGAAAAACACGCGGGGGTCGATCTTCCCGGTGCAGAGCCACATATGCATATTTCTAGTAATATCAATGGTGAGCAGATTTTGCATGTTATGATTTTCTGCCCGACCGATAAAGCTAACCACTTGGAGCATTTGATTCGTAAAGACTTTATGGAACTTTATGAGCAGCGCTTTCCTGTGGTGAGTGAAAAATAGAGAAGTGTCGTACGCCAGTTAAAACAAACCCCGCTATCAAACATAGCGGGGTTTGTTTTTCTAACGGTATTTCCAGCTCTAACTATATTCCCTGAATACTTAGCTGAATTTACTTTTCAGCATTAAAAACAGAAAGTAAGTACTGCCTAAAATAGCGACCAATGTGCCAGCTGCGACCTGACTTGGATAAATAGCGATTTGTCCCAGCCAATCTGCCCACAACATTAGGGTTGCACCAATTAAGGCTCCGACACTTAGTTGCTCTTTCACTTTTCTTGCTCCTAACATCATCGCCATATGGGGAGCGACCAAGCCAACAAAAGATATCGGACCAACTGTAGCGGTAGAAAAGGCGCATAATAAAGCAACGATGGTGAGCATTAGCGTATTGGCTACGGTGGGGTTAAGTCCTCGTGCATTTGAGAATTGTCGTCCGATGGAAATTAATGTTAGCCAGCGAGAAATCGCGAATACAGCGGTAAGCAGAACCATTATTGCCAAACATAGCATCAGTGCGGTGTCGGCTGTGACTCGATAAATTGAACCAGTTAGCCACAATAAAATTTTGTAACTGTCACCAGAACCTTGAGCTAGCGAAAATTGAACAAGGGCTTCTAATAGTGCCGTTAGTGCTATGCCGGACAACACGAAGTTAGATGGATTAAAATGGCTTCGTTTACCGATAATCAGCAATAACATCAATACGGACATACTTCCGAAAAAAGCGATACCCCAGTTAAATGCGGAGAGAAGTGACCCAGCGATGACTCCTGTCGTAATAATGGCAAACGTGGCTCCGGAAGACACACCGAGAATATCTGGGCTGGCCAGAGGGTTGTAAACAATGCGTTGCAAAATGATTCCGGCAACGGATAGCGCAATACCGACAGAAAGTGCGGTTAGCATTCGCGGCCAGCGTAATTGCCATTGGAACTCCCCTGGCACGGACCATTGGATCCCGTTTATACCATGGGTAACGAATGAGTAAACCAGAACCCCGACGATGCTCATTATCACTATGCTACAAACTGCGCGCTTAGAAAGCGCCGTTTTTCCTTGGCTCATTGAAAGGTTAAGTTGATCGGTTGCCGTCAGCTTTTTACGAGTAAACCAAATTAAAGCGGGAGCGCCAATAGCTGCAGCCGCTACGCCGCTAGGAATGGTTTTCTCTAACCATAAGCTTAATGAGATGGCGGCAGAGTCTGTGATGATTAACAGCATTGCGCCCAAAAGCATGCTGCTGATCAATTCGTCGTGCGGTGTTCTTGCCCCCATCGCTCTGGCAATATTGGGTGTCAGTAATCCGATGAAGCTGATAATGCCAACTGCGGTGATTGAGGCAGATACCAGCCAAATACCCATCACCATTAACGTGCCAAAAGCAGGTAATACCGCTAAGCCTCGGGCTGCTGCGCCTTCTTGCCCTAGTTTCATTAGAGTCAGAATACGTGGTGCGACGATCAAAATTACGATTGCGATAGCGCAGCGAGGCAATAACCACTCAAACCAATCCCAGCTGTATTGAGAAAGGTCTCCTGCTCCCCACATAAAAATATTCTGTGCAAACTGAGCGTTTAAAATAATAATGGCTGTGGCGATAGAACCGAGCAAGATATTGATCACCATCCCCGAAACGACCAACGGCAAACCTGTCATATTACGCACACCGGCAATTGATACGATCAGGCCAAACGCCACTAAAGCCCCCGCCATTGCGGCTAATGCAGAGTAATCGGCTACCCAATCGACGAACCAAATATTTACCACAACTAATGCAAGCCAAGCGCCAGAAGAGGTGCCAAGAGTCAACGGCGAGGTGAGGTTGTTCTGCGTTAATTGCTGCATTAAGCTGCCGGTGAGACCAAGCATGGCACCAACAAGCAGGGTAATACTTAACCTAGGAAGCTGAGCTTGCGTAAAAAATACGTCACGAAATTCGCTCGCTACCTCTGGTTTTGTTAATAATTGCCACTGTTCGAAGAGTGATAAATTAGTGTCAATTTGTAGACTAAAGACGCTAAGTAACGTAATCAGCGCCAGATAACCAATATAATGTTTCGTTCTCATTGCTTTGGTGCCAACTCTATTAGACTGTCGGTAATCGCTTCAGCGGTGTATTGCAAAGACATAGCACCGCCATACGCCCACACTGCTCTGACTGAATTTACCCGCTGCTTCTTTACAAACGGCATCGCTTGCCAAAGTGGCGAATCTTTCAGTTTGCGTTCTTCTGGGAAAGGTTGTACGTAGAGAACATAGCTGTTGTGAAGGTTTTGAAGTCGATTAATCCGATCTTGCTTTACCCCCCACGCACGTGGGTCCTCTTTAATTGGAGTCTGTAATCCCAGCTTTCTGACCACGTAGTCTGTGGTGGAATTTTCGGTTGCAAGAAACACTGTATTCGGCGTTGAAAAACGCATCACCAGAACACTGAGTGGCTCAGAGTAATAGTGGCGAATTCGCTGGCGCATTTGCTCAAATGATGTGTCTAATTGTGTCAGTTTCTGTTCAGCAAGTGCCTCTTTATTGAATAGCTTGCCAAGCGTACGAAAGTGGCGAATAGCAGTCTCGGCCGCAGCCTCATTTTCAGAAAAATTAGGTAAATAGATAACCGGAGCAATTTGTTTGAGTAACGGAATCAAGTCTTGCTGTGGAGACGCAGCAAGGATGACATCTGGCTTCAAGCTGGCGATTTTTTCTAAGTTGGGCTCGGCTCGGGTTCCAATATCTTCAATTGACTCTGGTGCAGTTGGATTTACGACCCATTGGCGGTAGCCTGATAAATTTGGGGCTGCGATTGGTTCTACGTTTAGCGCCAAAACTTGTTCTAAGATGTCCCAGTTTAAGGCAACAACGCGCTGCGGCGCTTGCTCAAAACTATGCTCACCATATTCATCGGTAACGGTGATGACTGCATTTGCATTAGTCATAAAAAATGCTAACAGAAAAGCAGATTGTGTAACCACAGTAATTAAACGAGCTATTATGCGCATACAACAGCCACCTTTTGGCTCGCCAATGTGTTGGCTGGCGTTGGATGAGCAATGAGCTTAATCGGTGACTCATACAACTCAGAAAGGCGATCCTCATCTAGCAACATGTCGGCGTTGCCTTCGAACGCAATTTGACCTTTCTTGAGCGCAACAATGTGGGTTGCATAGCGCAGTGCTAAGTTCAAATCGTGCAGGATCACGATAATGCCTACGTTCTCGGTTCTATTTAGCTCTGCCAGTAACGCCATCAGTTGAAATTGATGGTGAACATCGAGCGCGGAGGTCGGTTCGTCTAGGATCAAAATCGGTGATTGTTGAGCCAACAGCATAGACACCCAAGCGCGTTGGCGCTCACCGCCCGATAAATCGTCCGCTAATTCTTGAGCAAACGGAGCTACGCCAGTGAGAGCCATGGCTTCTGCGATGATCTGTTTGTCTTCAGGCTTCCAACGACCAAGTGCGCCACGCCACGGAAAGCGGCCTAAGCGCACTAGCTCTTCTACCGTTAAACCAGCCGAGGAGGGCAGCTTTTGTGGCAAATAGGCTATCTGCTTTGCCAGCTCTTTGGTTTTGAGTGATGAAAGGGAAGTGTCGTTTAATGCTACTGTGCCTTTATCTGGAGACATTTGACCAGAAAGCAGGTTCACCAGTGTCGATTTGCCCGAACCGTTATGGCCCAAAACGACAGTCAGTTCATTCGTTGGGATGTTAAGTTGGTCGATGCCGAGGATCTGACGTCCACCTCGAACGATCTCAATATTAGACAGTTGAAACATGGATGACTCTTAGGAGAAAACTCCCCTCAAGAGAGGGGAGTAGAAAGTTCAATTACCAGCGGTAGTTTGCGTTTAGCATGACAGAGCGAGACTGGCCGTAGTAACACCAGTAATCGCAACCTGAAACAAACTCTTTATCCAGAATGTTGTTCACGTTTAGCTGTGCTTGCCACTGTGAAGTGATGTCGTAAGTGACTGACGCATCCCAAAGAGTGACTGAAGGAACAGTTAGGTTCGAGCTCTTAGGGTTATCTTTAGACTCACCTACGTAGCGCACACCAGTACCGATATTGAGGCCTGGAATCAGGCTGTAGGCGCTGTAGTCTACCCATGCAGAAGCTTGGTGCTCAGGAATAAGTGCGGCTTGTTTTTTACCTTGGCCAAAGCTCTCATCTGTTTTCGCTTTAGTGTAGGTGTAGCTTGCCATCAGTCTTAGATCGTCGGTTAGCTGCGCCGTGCTTTCAAGCTCAATACCTTGAGATGTCACTTCACCTGTTTGTGTCGCAATCCATGTTGATGGGTTAGTGACCAACGCGTTCTTTTGCGTGATGTCGAACCATGCAAGGTTGATAAAGCCATCCATAAAGTTTGGCTCATACTTCACACCCACTTCTACTTGCTCGCCTTCCAGCGGTTTGTAAAGCTCATTGGTTGCCGTATCAATAGTGCTGATCACTTCAAACGACTGAGAGTAGTTTGCGTAAGGTGACAGGCCATTGTTTGCAAGGTACATCACACCCGCACTTAGAGAGAGCTGACCATCATCACGAGATTCGTTTTGATCAACGCCTGCGCCTTTGCCAGAGTTTTCTGTTTTCACCCAGTCGTAACGAGCACCGATGTTACCAATCCACTGTTCATGCAGTTTCAATTGGTATTGTGAGTAGACACTTGCTTGAGATTTCTCAATCTCACGTTTCACGTTGTTGGCAGGATCAAGAGGGGTGAAGTTGCCGTAAACTGGGTTCCACGGGTTGATGGTGCCAAACGCGTAGTTGTCCTGCTCGTCGCCATCGGTTTTGTGGAATTGCAGATCCATACCGACAAGCACCGTGTGCTCTGCGTTGTCAGTCATCCAGTTGCCGACAGCGTTATTGTCGAATGTGATGCTCTGGTTTTTGCCGTCACGGAATACGATGCCTTGCGCTAATTCTTCTTTCGCAGGATCGTTGTTTGAGAATGCGTAAGAGCTGCGCAAGTACAACTCATTGGAGCCGTAGTTGAGGTTTTGAGAGAATGACCACGTGTCATTGATGTCGTGCTCTAGCAAATAACCTAGAGAGAACTGCGTGCGTTCGTATTTATCGTAGTTTGGCTGACCAAGGTTAGTCGAAGGATCGATTTTGCCAAAGTTAGAACCAATCAGAGTGCCTGCCGCTGGGAAAAATGGGTTGGTTGGCACACCGTCATCACGAAGGTAAGTGGCCAAAACGGTCAGCATTGTGCGGTCAGAAATGTCGAACTCGACGCTTGGCGCTAGATAAAAACGCTCGTTATTGGTGCCGTCCAGTTCGCCATCTTGGCTTGTCATCAGGCCAACCAAACGGTAGCGGATTGTGCCATCGTCGTTTGCTTCATCAGCAATGTCAAAACCCACAGACTGGTGTTGGTTGTTGCCCACTTCGACTTTTACTTCGCCTTGAGGCGTAAACGTTGGTTTTTTCTGCACCGCATTCACGATGCCGCCTGGTGCCGATTCACCAAACAGAATAGCTGATGGGCCTTTAACCACTTCCACACTTTCTAGGCCGTAAGGTTCGACCAACCATGTGTAGTAACCATCGCGGAAGAGGCGGTTGCCGTTTAGGTAAGTCGCAGCATCAAATCCACGAACTTTGAACCAATCGGTGTCGTTGTCGGCACCATAAGGCTGAGCGGTTACGCCAGATGTGTAGCGTAATGCTTCGTCCAATTTTTGCGGTGCACGAACACGAAGTTCATCTTCAGAAATGATAGATACGCTGCGCGGCGTTTCTGCCGCAGGGGTTTCTACTTTAAGTGCTTGCGCGGTGACCGTAATGGTCTCCATTGCAATAATGTCATCTTGTACAACGTATTCTTGAGCTTGTGCTGTGAATGCAACCACTGCTGCTGTTGGTGCCAAAGCACAGACCAACGCGTTACGGATCGCGATGGTCAGTAAGTTATTCTTTGTCATAAATATATTCCCGACAATTATGATTAACGCTAAGCTTAATTGTAATTATTATCATTTGAACTTTTGTTTCGGTATTTTACTGACTTTTGTATCAAAAGATAGTAAAACGTTCGCAAATTCATTCGCGGTACTTAAAGTCGTTGTTATGTTCAATTGGTTTGAAAAACTGACCCAACCCTTTCCCCAGATGGAAACCGAAAAGCCACCGAAGACACTTGTTGGCTTCTGTCGCTTTTACACTCGTGGCTTTGAAGCCCCTTTACTTGTTATGGCTGTGTTCAGTGCGCTTATTGCCATTACTGAGGTGACGCTGTTGCGTTATATGGGCGAGCTCGTCGATATTCTCTCTAATCAAGATCGCGCAACATTCTGGCAAGATCAGGGTGATCGCATGCTAATGATGCTGTTCTTAGTGGCGGTTGTGATGCCAGTTCTCGGTTTTGTCCACTCAATGGTGATGCACCAAACGTTATTGGGTAACTACCCGATGTCTATCCGTTGGTTGATTCACCGTTACTTGCTAAAACAAGCGGTTGGATTTTTCCAACGTGACTTTGCAGGCCGAGTTGCGACCAAAGTGATGCAAAGTGCGTTAGCGGTACGAGAAACGGTCATGAAGTTGGTGGATGTACTGGTTTATATCAGCGTTTATTTTCTTTCGATGCTTTGGATGATGGGCGAGGCCGATGGTTTGCTGATGTTGCCTATTGTGATTTGGATAGGAATGTACGCGGTTATCCAGTTCTACTTTATCCCTAAAATGAAACAAGTAGCGACAGAGCAAGCGGATGCTCGCTCTGTAATGACTGGGCGCATTGTCGATTCTTACACCAACATTTCTACCGTAAAACTATTCGCTCATTCACAGCGAGAGTTGGAATACGCAGAAAGCAGCATGAAGCAATTTTTGGTGACGGTTTACCGCCAAATGCGCATGGTGACTTGTTTGCTGTTTAGTGTCGATGCCATCAACTATTTACTGCTGATGTCTATCAGTGCCATTTCGGTTTATCTATGGCTAGATCACGCTGTAACAATTGGTGCTATTGCGATTGCCATTAGTATTGCGTTGCGCGTACAAGGAATGTCGAAGTGGATCATGTGGGAAGTTAGTGCATTGTTTGAAAACATCGGTACGGTAGTGGACGGTATTAATACGATTTCAAACGACGTTGAAGTGAAAGACATACCAAATGCCAAGCCTCTACAAATCTCTCAAGGTGAGATCTGTTTTGATCACGTAGGTTTTAACTACAGTGATGAAAAGGCGGTATTTGAGAACTTGAATCTGACCATCAAACCGGGCGAAAAAGTCGGTATTGTCGGTCGTTCTGGGGCAGGAAAATCCACGTTGGTTAACCTGTTGCTGCGTTTTTACGACGTAAATACGGGGAAAATTTGTATTGATGGACAGGATATTTCTCAAGTCGAACAAGAGTCGCTGCGCCAACACATTGGTATGATCACGCAAGACACCTCTTTGCTACATCGCTCAATTAAGGAAAACATTCTTTACGGTGATCCAGATGCTTCAATGGATGCCGTTATCGCAGCTGCTGAAAAAGCACACGCGCATGACTTCATCCAAACGTTGAAAGATGAACAAGGCAATGCCGGCTACGATGTTGAAGTGGGTGAGCGCGGCGTGAAGTTGTCTGGCGGTCAGCGTCAACGAGTGGCGATTGCTCGCGTGCTGTTGAAAAATGCGCCAATTTTGATCATGGACGAAGCTACGTCTGCACTTGATTCAGAAGTGGAGTCGGCAATTCAAGAAAACCTTGAAGTTCTGATGGAAGGAAAAACAGTGATTGCAATTGCTCACCGTTTATCAACGATTGCCGCGATGGATCGTTTGATTGTGATGGATGACGGCAAAATCATTGAGCAAGGCTCACACCACGAGCTGCTGCAATTGGGTGGTGTTTACGCTCAGTTGTGGAAGCATCAAACCGGCGGCTTTTTGTCTGAGCAAGGTGATGCTCAACTGCAAGTCATATAATATGACGCTACACGAAAGAGGAGCAAATGCTCCTCTTTTTTATGTCTGCCGTTTATACCGAGTGAGTAGGCGTCAATGGGTGACGTTTACTTGTGATTATTCATTAAGTTAGGCTAACTTAATGATGGTTATGTTTATAACTGACTGTCGTTCTTGCATTTTTTACGCTTTTTTTACGCGAACTCCGAATGGGCTTTTGCTAAAGTTTCTGCATCGAATTTTGGTTGATGTACTTTATGTTTGCTCATTGGCGAGATAACACATTTCTCTTTTCTGCCATCGTGATTATTGGCGCGGTTGTGGCCTCATGGCTGTTAGACCAATTGTTTGGCTCTACCGCTGCGGTCCTGCTGATTTTGCAGTTAGCCGTCGTGGTGGTGGCATTTCAATGCAACTCGCGATTCGCTTATGCGGCGGCGGTGATCGAAGCGCTGAGCTTCAACTTCTTTTTCACGACGCCTCGTTACTCTTTGCAGATGTTTCGTCCGGAAGACATTTTTAATCTAGTCGTGTTTATGGTGGTGGCATTTATCACCAGCACTTTTGCAGATCTTTATCGTCGCCAGCAGGGCGAGTTAAAACAAACCAAGCTGCAAAATAGCATCCTGCTATCGGTGTCCCATGACCTACGCACGCCGCTAGCAACCATTATTGGAACACTGACCACACTCAACGAGTACATGCCCAAGCTCAAAGACTTAGAGCGCAAAGAATTGCTCGACAGTGCGACTTCAGAAAGCCACCGCTTGCATCAATATATCGAGAACCTCTTACAGGCGACTAAGCTCCAGCATGGCACATTAAAAATTACTAAAAAAGATGAGCTGATTGCGGATATTGTGCGGGATGCGGTTTCTCGTTTGCCGAATTACACCGAGAAAGTATCCATGAATATGGATGATTCCGTTGGTTATTTATCAGTAAGTCGTTCGCTTATCGAACAAGCGATCTTCAATGTGTTGGATAATGCCATGCGATTTTCGCCAGAGAATAAATCTGTTGAGGTTTCTCTTTCTAAGCAGGGTTCGTCGTGCGTGATTGATGTTCGGGACATGGGGATTGGCATCAAAGCTGAAGATGCGGAAAAAATATTCAACCTTTTCTATTCCGGCGTGAACAACAAATCGGCCGATTCAGGAACCGGAATGGGACTCGCGGTTGCCAAAGGCATCATCACCGCACACCAAGGAGAGATTCAATCTATGCCAGTATCAGAAGGGACGCTGATCCGCATTCGACTTCCACTCAATCAAGGAGCAGAGCAGTCGTGAGTTACAAAGTTTTAGTCGTGGACGATGAGCCTCGCATTCATACCTTTATTCGAATTTCGCTGTCTGCTGAAGGGTTTGATTACATTGGCGCGAGTACCATTGCAGAAGCCAAAGCGTGTTTCGAAGCGCATTCGCCGCACGTCATTCTGCTAGATTTAGGCTTGCCCGACGGCGATGGGACGGAGTTCCTCACTGCGCTTCGTCAGACCTATAAAACGCCAGTGCTAGTGCTGACAGCTCGCGATCAAGAAGAGGAAAAAATCCGCCTTTTAGAAGCGGGCGCGAATGATTACTTGAGCAAGCCTTTTGGCGTAAAAGAGCTCATCGCGCGCATCAAAGTGCTGGTTCGAGATTTGGTGGATGAGCAAGCCGTCGCTGATGAGCTGGTGGCTGGCCGAGTCAAAATCATCAAAAGTACTCACCAATTTTGGTTGGATCAGAGGGAAATTCCACTCACCAAGAAAGAGTTTTCCTTCATTGAACAGTTGATTCTCAAGCCGGGAAAACTCATTGAGCAAACTCATTTGCTATCGGTAATTTGGGGAAAAAGTCATATCGAAGATACTCACTACTTACGCGTGTTAGTGAGTCAACTACGCAAAAAACTGAACGATAGTGCTGACGAACAGCGGCTATTAAAAACCGAGCCGGGGCTGGGTTATCGTTTAGTGCTTGAGACGTCCAAGCACCACTAAATTCCAAATTTAATCAACGTTAATGCCAAGGTTTAGTGCTGGTTATCGGCACTCGAACAGGATTCGTGTTGCCTATTTTCCGCGACGGAAAATCAGTCTAGCTCTTAACGCATTAGCATTTTCTATACATAAAACACAGTTAGGTATTGATATGGCTCACTTTACAGTAATTGGTTTAGGGCGATTTGGCGTTGCCGCCAGCTTAGAACTTATTCATCTTGGACACACCGTAACGGGGGTGGATAGCGACCCGAAAATCGTCGAAAAATACGTCGAAGAGTTAACGCAAGCGGTTATATGTGACGCAACAGACGAAGGTGCACTCAGAGAGTTAGCGCTAGCGAACAGTGATGTGGTGTTGGTGGCGATTGGTGAAGACATGCAAGCCAGTTTGTTGTGTACGCTGGCGCTGAAAAATCTGGGTGTGAAATCCATTTGGGTCAAAGCGAGCACCAAAGCACACCACACCATCGTATCTAAGCTGGGTGTACAACGCATTATTCATCCGGAAGAGGAGATGGGCGTAAGAGTCGCGCAGGCACTCAACTATCCGATGGTGAACAACTATTTGGAAATGGGCCATGGTTTGTATGTGGTGGAAATCCACGTTAAATCCAATCTGCACGATACGCCGCTTTCTAAGTTGATCAGCCGAGGCAGTTACAACATTCAGCCGATATTGGTGAAGCGCGAAGAAGCCGTCTACACCAATATCAATGATGATTTTGTGCTTAATGAGTTCGACACGCTGCTGCTTTGCGGTAGTCGCGCTGAGCTGAAATACGTCGCTCCAAGGTTGGTGTAACATGGTTTTGTGGCATCCCTCTATTATCCCAATCGAGCGAAAACCCAAAGCTGGCAAAAAATTGTTGGGCGCACCGCCATTAATACTTAGCCTCAGCTTTGCGTGCTTGATCATGCTCGGCACAGTTTTACTCAAACTGCCGATTGCCACCACAGAGCCCATCACTTGGATTCAAAGCCTGTTTACAGCAACATCGGCCATTACGGTGACGGGATTAGTTGTGGTAGACACGGGCACGGCGTTTACGCCTTTTGGGCAAGTGGTTATTGCTTTTCTGATTCAATGTGGTGGCCTAGGTTTGATGACGTTTGCCATCGTGACCTTGCTGGCTCTGGGCGGAAAAATTGGCTTTTTGGAGCGAGCCGTCGCGAGAGAGGCATTCAACCAAACTGACTCGTCGACACTCATTGCCACTGCTAAATCTGTATTGATGTTCGCTCTGCTCGTTGAACTTATTGGTTTCACTATTTTGAGCGTTTATTGGAGTGAAGAGCTGGGCTGGAAAACCAGTCTGTTCCATGGTTTCTTCTACACCATCAGTGCGTTTAACAATGCAGGTTTTGCGTTGAGTGCCGATAGCTTAATGCCTTACGTGGACGACCCGGTCGTTAACTTCACCATTACCAGTTTGTTTATTATTGGTGGTTTAGGCTTCTCGGTTTGGATTGACTTAAAACGCAATCGCCGTTGGCACCGACTCACCGTTTACAGTCGAATGATGATCTTAGGCACGGTGATCATTAACGTGGTGGCACTTATCGCGATTTACCTGATTGAATATGACAACCCCAACACGCTTGCCCCGTTGAGCGAAGCAGGGAAATGGTGGGCATCGTGGTTTCAAGCGGTGACGCCAAGAACGGCAGGCTTCAACACTTTAGCTATCGATCAGTTGGAAGATGCCACAACGGCGATCATTCTGGTGTTGATGTTTATCGGCGGTGGATCATTGAGCACGGCAAGTGGTATTAAAGTTGTGACATTTATGGTGTTAGTCTTGGCAACTTACAGTTATTTGCGTCGCGATGAAGCTACCTATGCCTTTCAACGCGAGATTCCCAAGGAGACCATCAGCAAGGCATTGGCGCTGACTCTGATCTCGGTGGGTGTGACTTGGTTTGCCATCTTCATGCTGTTACTGACAGAGAAAGCGTCTATGTTAGACATTATGTTCGAAGCGGTCTCGGCACTGGGTACGGTTGGTTTGTCGCGAGGCTTAACGGGCAGTTTGTCCGAACCGGGTGAGTTAGTGATCATCTTCATGATGTTTATGGGACGATTAGGGCCTCTTACTTTAGCGTACTTCTTAGCCAGCCCAAGAAAGAAAAAAGCGCGTTACGCGAGCACTAAACTGGCAATAGGGTAAATGGGCTAACTCGGAGAAAATGACCAAAAGGCTAGGCATAAGAGGAGTAACTGCTCCTCTTTTTTGTGCTCTTTGTAGCCACGAAACTGTATACGGTTGCCTCTCTCACAACAATTTATGATTCATCTCAATTTTTTATCATTTATAAATTGTCGTTTTTGAGGTGTTGTCCAGAATGGCATTATCCACGTGCAACATAAGATTGCCGGGAATAAAAATAATTACAATACTGCCTTACTGGAAGATACATGAAAATCAAACCCCTCCCACCTTTAAATAGCCTCGTTGCGTTTGAAGCGTCGGCGCGGCACTTGAGTTTTACGTTAGCCGCTGACGAGCTAAACGTGACCCAAGGTGCCATCAGTCGCCAAATTAGACAATTAGAAGAATACTTGGGCAAGGCTATGTTCACGCGAGCCAATCGAAGCATTAACTTAACGCCTACAGGTCTTCAATATTATCAAGCTGTCAGCCAATCTTTGCTCGATATTGCTCAAATCACGGGTGAAGTGAAGAAATGGCAGGGCGAACAAAAGATCACGGTTGCGACGACAAATGCAATGGCAGCCTTGTGGTTGTTGCCTAAGGTTGCTCAATTTCAAAATGAACATGATGACATCGATATAAGGATATTGGCCTCAGATAATGTGTTGGACTTACGCCGATTAGATTGCGATATCGCCTTGTTTTATTGTCGCACTCCACCTGCGGAAATGGATGTGACAACGCTATTTTCAGAAGAAGTCTTCCCTGTGTGTAGCCCGCTTTATTTAGAGAAAATCGGCCAGCCTAGTGAGCCAGAAGAAATCTTCAATAAAACGTTACTCTATCTGGAAGAGTCTCAAAGAGACTGGGTGAATTGGGAGCAGTGGTTTGCGAGTGTGGGGTTGCCAAATATTTCGCCTCGTAATCGCATGAACATCAATAACTATCCAATGCTGTTACAAGCGGCTATTAATGGTCAGGGCATCGCGTTAGCCTGGGGCTCATTAGTGGACGACTATTTACAAAGCGGTGCTTTGGTTAGACCAGTCGAACACGTGCTTTCAACACCTTCCAATTTCTCTATGCTTGAACCTAAAAATAGAGGTTTAATCCCAGCCAGCGTCAAGCGTTTTAGAGAGTGGCTTTTGCAACAGTTGCCAGATGAGGTGGGTGATCGAGGTTTAGCCTAAATCAATAAGCAGAGAAAAGAACAGAGTTTGGTAATGTTAAAAAAGCGGGAATATCAGTTCCCGCTTTTTTAATTGATTGATGAAACGACGCACTAACTTAGTACTGGTCCCTGATTAAGTGTGGAATCATCTTTCAGCGAGGATGTTGAAGCGATAGGCTCGGAAGCCACAGTTTTGCTTTCAACAAGCGGTTCAACAGGACCATCAAGTTTCTCTTGCTCTGGGTGAACATGCTCAGGAAGCATTGCCCATGGCTTAGGTTCGCGTCGAATACTATGGAACAGCGTTAAGCTCATCACCGCGATAAAAATCGCGATAGGGAAACCGGCAATAATTGAGGCCGTTTGCATTGCTTTTAACCCTCCTGCATATAGAAGCACTCCCGCAATGGCGGCGATCATGATCCCCCACAATACGCGTATAGAGGTAGGAGGCTCACTGTGTCCAGCGGCATCGAGGGTACATAGAACTAAGGTACCTGAGTCAGCGGAGGTAATGAAATAAGTACCGAGTAATAAACACGCAAGCACGCTAAGGAGTTTACCAAACATACCTGTATCTAGGTTGTCGAATAGCGTAAACAAAGCGCGTGTCGTATCAGCTTTAGTCGCTTCAAGAATCGGGCCGCCAGAAAAATCCGCAGGTGGTGTTTGTTTGGCTTCTTGTGCCGCAGTGACTTGCTCTTGATGAGCAACACGAGCGTCTTGCTCTTGATGAGCAACACGAGCGTCTTGCTCTACCTTTAACGCTGCGCCACCAAATACTGAAATCCATAAAAACGTGATCAGCGTAGGAACTATGAGAGCACCGCCGATAAGCTCACGTATTGTGCGCCCTTTAGAGATACGAGCCACAAACATGCCAACGAAAGGTGCCCAAGTCATCCACCAAGGCCAGTAATAAGCCGTCCACCAGTTTTGCCAGCCAGAGTCATTCTGTGCATCGCTCCATAAGCTCATACCGACAATGTTTTGTGCATAAAGCCCCGTGCTTTCAAGTAGCGTATTTAAGATATAGCGAGTTGGGCCAATGTAAAGTACGACTAGCACGAGTGCGAGTGAAAGCAGCATATTCCATTCTGATAAACGGCGAATACCTTTTCCTACACCAGATAGCACCGACGCAACCGCACAAGTACAAAGGGAAACGATAATAAAGAGTTGAATCCCCAAACTAATGTCTAGACCAAAGGCTTGATTCAAACCAGAGTTTATTTGGATAACTCCCATCCCCAAGGTTTGAGAGATACCGAAAGCAGTCACCGCGACTGTTAGGATATCAACCGTGTGCCCGATAGGCCCATAAATACGATCGCCAATCAAAGGGTACAAGATAGAGCGTAGGGTAAAAGGCAGATCTTTACGGTAGGAAAAGTAGGCTAATGCGAGTGCAACAATGATAAAGACAGACCAAGGATGTAGACCCCAGTGAAAGAATGTCAGTTTCATTGATGTTGTTGCGGCTTCATTGGTCAGGCCTTGAGTAAATGGGTTGTCAGCGTAATGCCACATCGGTTCGGCGACCGACCAGAAAATTAAGCCTATCCCCATGCCTCCGGAAAAAAGCATGGATACCCAAGACAAATAACTAAACTCTGGTTTTTCGTCATCTTTACTCAAACGAATATGTCCATATCGACTAACCATAAGATAAAGAAGAAAACCGACAACGAGTGAAACAAGTCCGATGTAAAACCACTTCATATTCTGCAGCAAAATGCCGGAAATCGTTTCGAAGTATTGGCCCGCTTGGTTGGCGAGAATGGCGCAGAAAAGTACAAAACCGATAACGACGATCTTTGATGCGATAGTCACAGTCGGATTGAGTCCTTTCAATATCCCAGATGTTGCTCTCATAGGCATCCCTCACAGTGCTTTTGTTTTAGCGTTATTGTTTGTTGCGTTATTGTTAATTTTTGAAAGAGAGTAGAGAGAGGGCTTTTGTGTTTCAACTGATTAATACTCATCGGTTAATGAGTATTAATCATGACAAGAAGAGCCTTGTTAATTAAAAGGTTATTTTGTTGTTTGAGATCAATGCATGAATGACAAAAACTCATCCAAACCCGGCGAAAAAGTCGTTTGTTTGTTGCTGGGTTGTTAATCAAAATCATCTCCACTAACACAACACGATGTTGTACGCACTGGATGCAACTCGACTCTCGGAGATAAGAATATGAGCAATGTCAACCAAACCATTATTCCTGTTGAACTTGTTGATAATGTACTGAACCCAATCAGTGAAGCAACAGGAATGCCGAATCAGGCCTACACCAGCGAAGAGTATTTTACTTTTGAGCGTGATCAGGTGTTTGGTAACACTTGGGTATGCATTGGTTTTGCATCAGACCTGCTTAAAAATGGTTATGTGATGCCACTTGATTTCATGGACCTTCCACTACTCATGATGAGAAATCGTCAAGGTGAAGTCCAAGTCTTCCACAACGTATGTAGCCACCGAGGTATGAAGCTGGTGCATGAAGCGGGCGAAGTTCAAGGCATGATTCGCTGTCCTTACCATTCATGGACGTACGATCTTGACGGCAATCTAAAAGGCACACCACACATCGGTGGTATCGCAAAACACAAAGATGATCGATTTAAGTGTGAAAAACACGGCCTTAAGCCACTTCGTTCAGCCGTTTGGATGGACATGGTATTCGTTAACTTATCGGGCAATGCAGAAAGCTTTGAAGATCATATCGCGCCACTAGAGCAACGTTGGCAGCAATTCTTAGGTGAAGATGGGTTAGGGCTTCTTCGCCGCGTGAACATGGGTGGCAACTTAGAGATCGAAGTGAAAAGTAACTGGAAGCTTGCCGTAGAAAACTACTGCGAGGCTTACCACTTACCTTGGGTGCATCCGAGTTTGAACAGTTATTCTCGCCTAGAGGATCACTACAACATCATGTTTGCAGAGCGCTTTGCTGGTCAAGGTAGTCTCGCGTACAACCTTTCTGATACAGCAGGAACACACTTACCTAAATTTCCAAGCTGGCCAGAAGATAAACTGCGTCATGCAGAATACGTTGCACTCTTTCCAAACGTGTTGCTTGGTATTCAAGCCGATCATGCCTTTGCAATGATGATTGAACCAATCACTGCGAATAAGAGTGTTGAGCACCTACGCGTTTTCTATGTGGGTGATGAAGCAACGAAAGATGAGTTTGCTGCGTGTCGTACTGCTACCGTTGAGTCGTGGCGAGTCGTGTTCGGCGAAGATATTGGCGCGGTCGAGGGTATGCAGGAAGGTCGTTACTCACCTGGCTTTAGTGGTGGCGTGTTCTCACCAGAAATGGATGTTCCGACGCATTTCTTCCAAACCTGGTTGGCAAAGCAAGTGAAAGCGGCATTGGAGCAGTAAGATGATGCATTACCTTAATTATATTGATGGTAAGTGGTGCGATTCAGAGCAAGCGCTGACCGTCATGAATCCTGGCACTGCCGAAGCGTATGCGACGATTGCAGAAGCCACTATCACCGATGCAGATCGCGCAATGGCGGCGGCACGTCGAGTAGTCAAGCAAGGTCTTCTTTCGGACGTTCGTCCAGCCGTCAGAACCGAGTGGATGTTAAAAGCCGCCGCAGCTATTCGTGAAATGGTTGATGAAGGTGGGTTAGTTGCCTGTCGTGAAAATGGGAAATCTTTGCAAGATGCCAAAGATGAGTTTTTAGAGTCGGCACGTTACTTCGAATACTACGCTGGCATGGCCGACAAGCTGGAAGGCACGTCAATTCCGTTGGGTAAAGACTATGTCGACTTCACTCAATATGTGCCGTTTGGCGTGTCGGTGCAGATTGTGCCGTGGAATTTCCCTGTCTCTATTTGTGCACGCTCATTGGCACCTGCATTAGCCGCAGGTAACGCAGTGGTGATCAAATCGCCAGAGATTTCCCCACTTGCCATGACGTTGTTGATTAAAGCGATTGAAAAAGCGGGCTTCCCAAAAGGCACGATTAACTTGCTATGTGGCAAAGGCTCAGTAGTTGGCAGTCATTTGGTGCAGCACCAAGAGGTCGATCAAATTGTCTTTACGGGTTCCGTTCCAACCGGCCAACGCATCCTGCAAGATTCAGCGCAACGCGCTACTCCATCGGTGATGGAGCTGGGTGGTAAATCGGCTGCTATCGCGCTGAAAGATGCGAACCTCGAAACACTTTTGAAAAGCGTTCAGGTCGGTATTTTCTTTAACGCTGGTCAAGTGTGTTCGGCAATGTCTCGTTTGCTGATTCAAAAAGAGCGTTATGAAGAAGTAAAAGCGGTGGTAGTGGAAATGGCAAAAAGCCTAACTATTGGTCAAGGCGAAAGCCAGCCGGACATCACACCGTTGGTATCTGCTGATCAACAAGCACGCGTGCTTGAAATGATAGAGCAAGCAAAAGCCGACGGCGCGAATATCCTAACGGGTGGCTACGCACCTGATTTATCGGGTTACTTTGTGGCACCAACGGTGATTGAAGCCTCACCAGATATGCGTATTGCTCAAGAAGAAGTGTTTGGCCCTGTACTGGTAATTACACCGTTTGAAACTGAGCAAGAAGCAATCGAAATCGCGAATGGCACCGATTTTGGCCTGGTCGCTGGTGTCTTTGGTGAAAGCCTAAACCAAACATTGCGTGTGGCGCAGCAACTGCGTGGTGGGCAAGTGTTCATCAATGAATGGTTTGCTGGTGGTATCGAAACACCATTTGGTGGCGTGGGCTTGTCCGGTTTTGGGCGAGAAAAAGGACAAGAAGCGATTTATAGCTATGTCCAGACACGCAATATTGCCATTCGTTTGCAGCAAGACAGCAACGTATAGCTACCGTGTAACTTGATTTTCATCACCTCGCACCGGCTTGGATTTCAGACCACAAGCTAGGGCGAGGTTGATGGAATCGCTACAAATCTGACAGTGGTTTGTAAACACGGAAATTCTGAACAAGGTAGTTGGAGTAAAAGTGATGAGAAAGTGGCTCTGTATTATTTGCGGCTTAATCTATGATGAAGCACAAGGTTGGCCATCCGATGGCATTGCACCAGGAACAGCATGGGAAGATGTGCCGGATGATTGGTTATGCCCCGACTGTTTAGTGGGTAAGGCCGATTTTGAAATGATCGAAATCACCGACGATGAGCCAGTAGAAGAGGTCGCGGCAGTGTCTTCGGTGTCGGTAGGATCGTCTGTTCAGCCAAATGCGACTCAGCCACTTCCATCTGAAGTCACTCAGCCTATATTTTCAGCTGACCCTATTGTTATCATCGGTAGTGGCCACAGTGGTTACCAGTTGGCAGCGGCACTTAGAGCGCAATCTGAAACGGTTCCGATCACTGTTTTTACCGCTGATGATGGCGCACTGTACAGCAAGCCTGCCTTGTCTAATGCACTGGTCATGAATAAAGACGGCGACGCGCTACAAAGTGAAAGCGCGTTGGAGTGGGAAAGCCGTCTCAATATCCGCGTTTACCCGCATACCCGAGTTGAACATATCGATCGTGCCAATTCAACGCTACATACCTCCATCGGTAAATACGCCTACAGTCGCTTGGTACTGGCAACAGGTGCATCACCGATTGAAATCCCAATTGAGGGTGATCGCTCTTGTGTTATGAGTGTGAACGACTTAGTTGATTACCGGCGTTTCAGAGCGGAGCTGCAAGACAAAAAGCGCATCGCAATCCTAGGTGATGGCTTAATTGGCTGTGAGTTCGCGAATGACCTGATCGAAAGCGGTTATGAAGTAACAGTTATCGGGTTGGGTCAATGGCCAATGGAGCATTTGATCCCGCAACAGTTGGGTGAATCATTACAAAGCGCACTTGCAGATCGAGGTGTGCAATGGGCTCTACAAGACAGTATCGCCAGAATCGAGCCAAGGTCCGAATCAAGCGCGGTTTTGCATCTAAACAGTGGCAAGCAGATTGAAGCAGACCTAGTGCTAAGCGCGGTTGGGCTCAAGCCAAATGTATCGCTGGCTGAGCAAGCAGGGCTCGAAGTGGGCCGCGGCATTAAAGTGAATCAATTCGGCCAGACGAGTGATGAGAGTATTTACTCGCTAGGCGACTGTGTTGAAACCGAGCAAGGTTGGCAGCCGTATATTGCGCCGATTAATCAAATGATTCCTTCCGTAGCGAAAAGCTTGCTAGGCGATGTCGCGTCAATCTCGTTAACGCCAACTCCTGTGATTGTAAAAACGCCGATTCTTCCACTCACTATTTTCCCGGTTGCCCCGAACGAGCTGGGACAATGGTATATCGAGAGTCAGGCAGATGAATTGACCGCTGCGTTTTATTCTCCTGAGGGAACGATGCTTGGCTTTGCGTTGCTAGGAAGAAAAGTACAGTCATTACGTAGTCCTTGGCTAGATCAATTGTCATTGAAACTTTCAGCAGCGTAACGGAGAAAGAAGATGATTCATTTACCCAATGATGATGCAACATGTGGTTGGTACCATGCGTTGCCAAGTATTGCAGAAAAACCAGCGTTAAAAGGTAAACAAACTGCTGACTATGCCGTGCTAGGTGCCGGTTTCGCTGGACTAGCTATGGCAAGACGTTTAGCTGAGCTTCAGCCTAACGCACGAATTATACTGATTGATGCGCAACGTATCGGCCAAGGGGCGTCAGGGAGAAATTCGGGCTTTGTGATCGATTTGCCTCATAAGTTTTCACTTGAGCATCCCGACCCTGAGCACAAACAAAAGTTGTTATCGCTCAACCGTTCTGCGATTGCTCAGCTAGACACTTTAGTGTCGAAGCACAGTATTTCTTGTCAGTGGTCAGCAAAGGGCAAATATCAAGGAGCCGTAGGGGCGCGCGGTGAAGCGTATCTCGATCACTTTGAGCACCTAATGAAAGACCTTGGCGAACCATACTTCCATGTTAATGGCAGTGAGCTGGCGAAAGTCTTAGGGACAAATTACTACAGCCGCGCAATTTACACGCCAGGTGGTTATTTAATGCAACCTGCTGCTCTGGTGCGTGGGCTAGGGGAAAGCCTTCCAGAGAATGTCGAGGTGTTAGAAAACTCGCCAATCCGCAAACTCAGTAAAGAGAACGGTTACTGGGTATTACATGGAGATAGTGGTTCTGTTGAAACCACTGAACTGTTACTTGGCACCAGCATTTTTACTCGTGAGTTTGGTTACCTTAAAAACAGATTACTGCCAGTGATGACGTTTGCAAGCTGGACGCGTCCATTGACTGACGCAGAAATGCAGCGATACGGAGGAGAGCTGAATTGGGGCCTAACCCCAGCTGATCATGCGGGAACGACGTTACGTATGACCGCCGATCGACGTATTTTGATCCGAAATACTTACAAACATGTGCCGAAGTATGGCTCAAGCATGAACGATAAAGTCAGAGAGCAAATCCGAGACGATCATCGTCAAGTCTTTTTGGCGCGTTACCCCGAGCTGGCCGACGTACCATTTACTCACACATGGGGTGGGGTATATGCCATCTCTCGTAACTTTACTAACTTTTTTGGTCAATTAGATGAAGGTGTTTATGCCAGCGCTTGTGACAATGGTGTTGGTGCCGCGTGGGGAACCATTTCTGGAACGCTGTTAGCTGACTATGTCGTAGGTGCGACATCTAAATCATTGGATGACATACAGCAAGTGACAGGGATGCCTTGTTTGAATCCGCCAGAGCCTTTTTTAGGCATGGGAGTAAAAACGCGTATCCAATTAGCAAAATGGCAAAGCAGGAGTGAGTTATGAAGCAAGTCAAACTCGTTGATAGTAAAAACCTAGATTTTAATGTTCGTGGTGATACACCGGGAATGGCGTACGTAGCCCGAGCGTTAAGCCCGGAAATTTCACCAAACATTGGCGTAGGTTTTGCTAAATGGGAAGGCGCTCAAGTGGCTTGGACGCTGCTTTATGATGAGGTTATTTTTGTGATTGAAGGCTGTTTCGAGCTGACCGCAAACGGTGAAACACATCTTGTTCACCCAGGTCAAATGCTGTGGATCCCGGAAGGAACCGAGCTGGTTTATGGTGGGCATGCCCTGTTCGGCTATGTGGTTCATCCAGGAAACTGGAAAGAGCTACACGGGATTAAATGATTTGTTTTACAGACGAGACAACGACTTGAAGTTCTACTCGTGCTAAATCAAAAATTGTTCACAGTGTATGTGAGCCAAATCAACTCGCTCGTCAAGGGCGTGTCACCGAAGCCTCCTTCTTGAAGTCATTTGGGTATATACATCAGTTTTAACGATAGCCATATCGAGATGCTTGGTATGGCTTTTATCGTTAAGGATAATAATCTCATTGGATCAAGGGGTATATAATCGTTAAATTGCACTTGCGACATCTTTGCGCTGTGACTGGCAATTCAAACTATTGTTTTAGCCAATAGAAACACTAAAAATTATCCACCAAATAATACGTTACTGAGTCTGGCCGTTGCATTTACGGCTGCCTATTTCGCAGCCGATGATTATTACTTAATATAAGAACTCACCATGCACACTCGTCGTGAACGCGTATTTGACCCCTTTCATCGTCTAACGGTATTTACAGATAAATGGCGATTTGGATCTAAATCTTATCTTACTGATCTCGCATCTATTGCCTTATTGCTGTTACCGCTGACGCTATCTAACGCACTTGCTATCTTTCTTGGTCACGCTTCTAGAATCCTAGGGGTGTCAGAGGTTTCTCAGTTATTGTTCCATCTTTCTGATATTTTAATCAACTTATATCCCACAGCGTTTTGCATTGTGGCTGGTTACTATTTATCGCATAAAGTGAATGTGTCGAGCGCGATTATCATCATTTATTCGTTGGTCATGTTCTATTTAATTTCAATAGAGAATGACAGCCTTTCTAGTAATTACATGTTGCCGAATAACCCTTTATTAGCACTCTTCAGTGCAACGGTGTCATACGTTTATTGTAAAAGTTTCCGAATTGAGCTGCTTGATCCTCAAGCAATGGACTTCTCTTCTCGTCTTTTTAAAGATGTCTTACATTTTTTCGTATTCGTTTTATTTGCGGTTAGCTTATCTCATGTCACCGCAGCGGTGATGGATGCTTTTACTACAACAGTGGCTGGACTTAACTTTGATCCGCTGACGTTCACAGGAGGATTATTTTATCAATCCATCTTGAGCTTATTAGGAGCGGCGGGCATTAATGGTCACAACATGTTGTTTGCCATCAAGCAGCAAATATACGCTGCGACCGAAGCCAACATGGCTGCTTGGCAAACAGGCGAAGCGTCGCTTAACGTCATTAGCCAAGGTTTTTACGACGCATTTTTATCCATGGGCGGGTCAGGGAATAGCATCAGTTTACTCCTGTGTCTGTTATGGTTCGCTAAAGAGCGCAATCATATTTTACTGGCGTTAGCGGCAGCACCATTGGTGATGTTCAACATCAATGAAGTGCTGCTATTTGGGTTGCCTATCATCTTTAATCCTATTCTGGTCGTCCCATTTGTATTAGTGCCGCTGGTAAGTTTTATCATCACCTACTGCGCAATTGCTTCCGGCTTAATTGCGCCTGTTGAAAATATTGTGAACTGGATGACACCGCCTCTGTTGAGTGGTTATGTTGCAATGGGGCATCAGGTCCAGGGGGCGATACTTCAACTGGTGGTGATTGCGATTGGTGTACTAATTTATCGACCTTTTTATCTAGCCTATACAGGCAAATATGTGGGGCAGCTTGGTGTAAGTAATACTTACAATGGTTTAGAACAATCCCTATTTAAATCACTACTCAGTAGTGTGAAAGATGCGAACACATCGAGTATCAGCAAGTCATCCGCGCAGAAGCGTTTAACTTCCATTCTTCGTGAAGGCGAGTTGGTGATGTTTTATCAAAAGCAGCATTCAACAAAGGATGCGGAACAGTATTCTTACGAAGCGCTTATTCGATATAAAGATGAAGATGGAAACTTACTTTCACCAACGTTTATTGAAGATTTTCACCGGTTAGATGCTATGCCACTGCTCGATAAACTAGTTCTCGAAAAGGTGTTGTCGGATATGAAGGAAATGGGATTATCTGATCAGCGAAGAGTGGCCATTAATGTTTCTGTTGCTACCATTCAACAAGTGGATTTTGTTCAGCATTTACAAGGCAGGTTGGTCTATTTTGGAATCCCGGCTGAATGGCTTGAAATTGAAATTACTGAAGAAGCCGTATTAGACAATGAAGTTTCTTTAACTAACACCATGAAAGCTCTACAGAGTATGGGAGTTCGTATCACAATGGATGATTTTGGTACGGGCTACGCGTCGTTTCCTCATTTGTTCAAGTATCCATTTAACAAGATTAAGCTAGACAGATCGCTGCTATTGGACGCTAACGATCATCGTGGACGTCAACTGTATCGATTGGTTGCTAAGTTAGGACATATTGCAAATTGCGAGGTCGTAGCGGAAGGGGTGGAAACGCAGTCTGACTATGACTTTGTGCGGTCAAGTGGGGTTGATAAAGTTCAAGGATTTTACTTAGCAAGGCCTGTACCTTTGGATGAGATTATCCATCGACGTGCTTAACTAACGTGCAATAAAAAGGGAAGCGATGGCTTCCCTATAGTGAGTCTTGTTTTGACTTTGTTAGCTCTTATTTGAACTCAAATTTACCCTGCATGATCGCCCAGTGACCAGGGAACGAGCAGAAGAATGAGTAGTCGCCGCCAGCTTTCATTTTTTCAGTGCTGAAAGTAATGCTGGTGCTTTCACCGCCGCCAATCACTTTTGTGTGAGCGTATACACGGTCGTCATTTGGCTTCACGTAATTGTTTTCTGCACCTGCTGCCATGCCGTCCGTACCTACTGCTTGTAGATTAGCGGTATCTGCGATAACGACGTTGTGACCCATTGATTGTGCAGGCATTTTACCTGTGTGGTTTAGCGTCAGTTTTACTTCTTTACAAGTGGCTGGAACGCTCAGTGTTTTAGTAGAAAACTGCATCATATCGTTAGCATCTAGGGACACTTCACACTCGGCACTGGCTTGGGCACCAAAGCTCATTCCTACTAATGCGAAGGTTGCTGCTAATAAACGTAAAGACATATAACACTCTCCATTTTATATTTTGGGCTGACTTGGATTAATCTCATCCAATAGTTCTCATTATCAGCCAATTTTCACTCGAAAAACGTGCTTCAAGCGGTATATTGACGTTTTGTTGCAAAGTTGTACTGGTTAGTTCCACTATTTGATCACTCATAGGCCCTATTTCATGCGATGGCGTGAGGTAAATCAAAAAAGAAAGGAATACGCCCCGTACAGAGATAAGGTCTATCTTATTAAGCCTTTGGAGCAGTATCTTGGCGTTTATTAGAAGTAGATTAGAGAAGGTGAGAGGAGAGGCTCAAGTATAAAAAAGCTCAGCCAAATTGCTGAGCTTTAACAGTTAGAGCGGCAGTTGACGTTTAGCGATTTTGCTTCAACGCATCTAACGCTTCATGTAATGACGGCACGATGGAATGACCAAATTGTTTTACCTCTTCGCAAGGTTCAACTAAATCCGGAATCTGATAAGTAACCATATTCGCTGCCACGGCTGCACGAACACCGTTATTGGAATCTTCAAAGGCCAAACATTGGCTTGGTTCTACATCCAGACGATTCGCTGCCAGCAAATAGATTTCTGGATCGGGTTTACCGTGGTTTACCTCGCAGCCTGTGGTGAGGTTGTCGAAGTACTTACTCAAACCCGCTAATTCCAGTTTGATTTTCGCTACCTCCTTTGCCGTAGAAGTCGCTACTGCGATTGGTAAGCCTTGTGCTTTCAGCCATTCTAGCAGCTCAACAACACCATTTTTCACTGGGATGGCTTGGTGTTTGACGACAGCATTGTAACGAGTACGCCATTCATGATGCAGGCGGTCTAGGTTCTCACCGTAGGCTTTGCGGAAAATTGCTTCAATACCTGCCGCATTGCGACCAATGATCGACTGGTAAACATCTTCATAAAACGGAAGGTTTTGGACTTCACATGCTTCTTGGAAAATACGCATACAGACGCGCTCAGTATCAAGGAGCAAACCATCCATATCAAAAATAGCAGCTTGGTAGTTCATTACATTACAGACTTTTCGATTGTGATGGTGCATTTTGACATAAGCGAGATAGATTTTCTTGCGGAATTCAAACCGTCCGTATCCTTTTTTTACTTTATACCTAACCGTTTGGCTAAGCGGTGTAAATTACCATTATCGAGTTCTAACTGACGTGCTGTTGCAGCCCAGTTTCCTTGATTCTGCTCTAGTGCTTTTAGAATCATGGATTTTTGGAAGGTGTCAGTGGCTTGTTTTAAACCAGCGTCTGACAGTTCAAATGAAGAGCTAGGTATACCTGGCTCTTCAGTGATGGGCTGATTGTTCGACGCTTTGATATCGAAATCTTGTTCCACCAATTCGATATCCAGCGATTGAGTTCTAGCTTTGGCAAGCACGCCCGCTCGTTTGATGACGTGTTCCAGTTCACGCACGTTGCCCGGCCAAGAGTAATCTTTAAGTTCTTGAACTAGAGTGGGAGAGAGTCGAACACTGTTCAGCCCCAACTTGCTGCGTAGTTGCTCTGCAAAGAAACCAGCCAGTAGCACGACATCGTCTTCACGTTCACGAAGTGGGGGAACATGAAGAGGGAATACACTCAAACGGTGGTACAAATCTGCTCTGAAACGGCCAGCTTTTACTTCTTCATGCAGAACACGGTTCGTTGCCGCCACAATGCGTGTATTGACTCGAATATGGCGGTCATCACCCACACGTTGGATGTCGCCGTATTGGAGAGCTCGAAGTAACTTAGCTTGCAGTTCTAACGACAGTTCGCCAACTTCATCCAAAAACAGTGTGCCACCATCTGCTTGTTCGAACTTACCCTTGCGATTACTGATAGCACCAGTAAAAGCACCTTTGATATGACCAAAAAGCTCACTCTCTGCGACAGACTCAGGTAATGCGGCACAGTTTAAGTACACCAAGGTATTATTGGCTCGGTGAGAGCGATGATGAATTGCGTTTGCGACGAGCTCTTTACCAACCCCTGTTTCACCCATTATCAACACTGATAGCTCGGTATCTGCCACCGCATCGATTTGCTCTTGAAGTGCTTTCATCCCAGCCGATTTGCCAATGATTTCGTTGCTCAAGGTGCGTTTCTCAGTGTAAGACTCACGTGGCAAGCTTGCTTGTGTTTCTAACTGCTCCAGTAGTAGAGCAGTGTGCAAGCCCCCCGCGGCTAACGCACTTACAAAGCGTAGTTCTTGATTGAGTAAACCATCGAACTGATTCGGGTCGAAGGCATCAATAGTGATCGCGCCAATCAATTGATCGTCGATCAACAAAGGGAGACCAATACATGAATGAACGTGCAGATTGTCGTCGTGGTTCGGAATTAACCCGTCATAGGGATCGGGTAAGTCGCTATTCGATGGAAACCGTACGATATCGCCAGCGCGTGCAATGGCTTCCAATCTCGGGTGTTGGTTTATAGAAAAACGGCGTCCCAATACTTCCTTTGCTAAGCCATTGATAGCCAGCGGCTTAAAGTGCTGATCTTCATACAAAAGAAGAGCAGAAGCATCACATTTTAATATCTCGCGAATCGTTGTTAATAAGGTATCAAATCGAGCTTGCCGAGTGAGCGCTGAATTTAGGTCTTGCGTGATGTGTAGCCATTGCGCGATTAAAGAAGTCATAGCCAATACCAAATGTGTCAATATGACTATTGTAGTGTCTTAATGACAATTTTCAACTGTGTCTAAATGACAGTTGTTAAAGTTGTGTTTTAATTAAATTATTGAAATATATAGCAATTAAAAGTTGGCATGCCCAGTGCATTACAAGAAGAAATTATTTTTGTTTATCCCGTCATTCAAGGTAGTAATCATGACAATTCACGTAAAAAACAACATCCACTGGGTAGGTCAACGCGATTGGGAAGTTCAAGACTTCCACGGTACAGAATACAAAATGACAAAAGGTACCAGCTACAACAGTTATCTAATTCGTGAAGAGAAAACCGTATTGATTGATACGGTCGATCATCGATTCAGTCAACAATTCATCCAAAATTTAGAAATGGAAATCGACCTTAAGTCTATCGACTTTATCGTAGTAAATCATGCTGAAGAAGATCACTCAGGCGCATTGTCGGCATTGATGGAGAAGATTCCGAACACGCCAATTTACTGTACAGAAGCGGCGATTGATTCGATTGTTGGCCATCACCATCATCCCGAATGGAACTTTAAAACGGTAAAAACGGGTGACAGCATCGATATTGGTAACGGTAAGCAATTGGTGTTTGTGGAAGTGCCAATGCTGCATTGGCCAGACAGCATGATGACATACCTAACTGGCGATGCAGTGTTATTCAGTAACGACGCATTTGGTCAGCACTACTGCGATGAACGCTTATTCAATGATGAAGTGGATCAAAATGAGCTGATGGAACAGTGTTTGCGTTACTACTCAAACATTCTAACGCCGTTCAGCAGCTTGGTAACAGCCAAAATCAAAGAAGTACTGAGCTTCAACTTGCCTGTCGACATGATTGCAACTTCACACGGTATTGTGTGGCGCGATAACCCAGTCCAAATCATCGAACAGTATCTAGAGTGGGCGGATAACTACCAAGAAGATCGTATTACCATCTTCTACGATTCTATGTCGAACAATACCCGAATGATGGCGGACGCGATTGCACAGGGCATTCACGATGTCGACCCGGGTGTCGCGGTTAAAGTCTTCAATGTGTCTAAGCACGATAAGAATGAAATTCTCGCCAATGTGTTCCGCTCAAAAGGCATCTTGGTTGGTTCGTCTACCATGAATAACGTCATGATGCCGAAGATTGCTGGCATGCTGGAGGAGATCACAGGTCTTCGTTTTAAAGCCAAGAAGGCCGCTGCATTCGGTAGCTACGGGTGGAATGGTGGTGCGGTAGACCGTATCCATGCTCGATTGACTGACGCAGGTTTTGAAACCGCGGTGAGTTTGAAAACCAAATGGCGACCAGATGGTAAAGCGATGCGTGAGTGTCGTGAACATGGTAAGAGCATCGCGAAATTGTGGGCAAAGCATGACCTTACGAGCCCAGTTCTTGCTCCGGCGATTTCTTCGTCTGCACCACAAGTTCAACCACAGCCTGCTGTACAAGTAGCAACACAAGCGGTAGAAGAAGTTGTTGCTAGTAACCCTAGTACCGAGGCGCATCCCGCAGATTGCCAGTGCATGATTTGCACCGTTTGTAACTGGGTGTATGACCCTGCTCAGGGTGAGCCTAACCAAGGAATTGAACCGGGTACCACGTGGTCAGACGTTCCGGATTACTTCCTTTGCCCTGAGTGTCACTTGGGTAAAGATGTATTTGTTGAGTTCAAGGGTTAAGGAGCTGTGATGCAAGCACCAATTGTAATCATAGGCAGTGGCTTTGCTGCGTATCAACTGGTTAAAACTGTGCGTCGAATGGATGCACAGGTGTCAATTCAAGTATTCACCGCTGATGACGGTGCGGAGTATAACAAGCCCGATTTGAGCCATGTGTTCAGTAGAAAACAGACCGCGAGGGATCTGGTGGTAAAAACGGGAGAAGCGTTTGCTCAAGAGCATCATATCGAGTTATTAACCCACACTAAAATTGATAGTGTGGATACGCAAGCCCAACAAGTGGTAGCAGGTGGACAAGTTTATGCGTACTCCAAACTGATTTTTGCAACGGGCGCGAAAGCCTTTGTTCCTCCAATGCGAGGTGATGCTTCTGGCGATGTCCTAACGCTCAATTCGTTACAAGAGTATCAGCTCGCAGAAGAGAGAATCAGTCAAGCAAAGCGCGTAATGGTTATCGGTGGTGGTTTGATTGGCGTTGAGATTGCAATGGATATTGCGAGCAGTGGTAAAGCCGTTACGGTGGTTGAATCAAACCAACGCTTGCTTGCCAATCTTATTCCTGAGTTTGTGGCGTTGCCTCTGGAAAGCCAACTTAAGCAGCAAGGCATTCAACTGGCGTTGGGAAATGGGGTTGTTGAGGTGAATCGTACAGCCGATTCGTTGGTAGCGACTTTGAACAGCGGTGAAGTGATCGAGACTGATGTAGTGATTTCTGCTGCTGGCTTGCTTTCAAACACTCAATTAGCGAATGCTTGTGGATTAGAGGTTGGGAAAGGCATTGCTGTCGACGCTAAGCTGCAGACTTCTGCGAACAATGTATTCGCTCTGGGCGATTGCGCCGAGATACAAGGGCGCATGCTTCCATACCTTCAGCCAATCGTGTTGAGCGCTAATGTTTTAGGTAAGCAGTTGCTTGGGCAGGAAGCGCAATTGAAGTTGCCGCCAATGATGGTAAAAGTCAAAACGCCGAGTTACCCAATTCAGCTTGCCGGGGACTTCAGTGCTGTCGCGAATTGGAATGTGCAGATTTCTCAATCTGGCATCGTAGCAAAAGCTGAAAATGAACAAAGCATATTGACAGGGTTTGTTGTTACGGGCGAGCAAGTGGCTCAGGCTTTTCCGTTACTGCGTGAACTGTCTCAAGTCGCGCAATCGTAACTCGCTTCAAGCAGCACAATTTTATATTCAAAGAGGGTATAACCATGTCACATCTTCGTATTCCGAAAGACTGGACGGTTCAACGTTCGACGCCATTTTTTACCAAAGGCAGTGTGCCTCCAGCTCTTCTAACTCATCACAACACAGCCGAAGGCGTGTTTGGGCAGTTATGCGTAATGGAGGGGCAAGTCACCTACTATGGTTTTGCTGATGAATTCACGACAGAGCCTGAAATGGTCGTCGTGATCAATGCAGGTCAGTTCGCGACAAGCCCGCCACAGTATTGGCATCGTATTGAAATGAGCGATGATGCACAGTTCAATATTAACTTTTGGTCGAATAAAGATAAAAGTGGACAAGCGATGTTCCACGCTAAGCAGTAAACCTTTCTAGACAATTTGATTATTGCGTGAATTTATCGGGAAAAGCGCATATTAAGTAAAAGAGCAGAGACGTTTCTCTGCTCTTTTTTGCTTATTGGCAGTAACGACATGTGAACTTAATCAGCGATATTAACTGTAAGCCCGCGCCACACGACCTTCGCAATTCAAGGTGTATTGTTTTGCGTAAGCCGGAATGAAAACAGATTGGCCTTTATCTACTACACATGTTTCACCATTTGCGTGTGTAATCACGAGCGGGGAATCTAGCGGCAACAGGATTTCTGCGGTTCTTACAGCAAGCGTTCGTTGGTTGGCTTGTTTTACAATCGCGAATTTGAAATCGTCGACGGGAATTGGGTATTCCAACATGTCGTCGTTTTCGATTGGCGCAAGCAGTAGAGTGTCGAATGGCTTTTCTTCGAAGCGTGTGCATGCAACGAGTTCTTTTACGTCCATATACTTCGGCGTTAAACCGGCACGTAGCACGTTGTCTGAGTTCGCCATGATCTCAAGCCCCGTACCTTTCAAGTACGCGTGTGGCGTTTCTGCATTCAAGAACATCGCTTCGCCTGGTTTCAGCGTGATGACGTTGAGTAGCAAGGGCGCAAACAAACCAATGTCACCCGGGTATTGCGTTTCTAACTCCAAGATCAGGTTGAACAGAGGTAAGTCGGTGATGCGAGCTTGTGCCAATAGCACCGTCAACGCCATCTCTTTCTGTTCGCCTTCTAGTGACAGTAGACCGGAGAAGAAGGTCGCTAAGCCCGTTGGCGTTTGGTTTGCGATAAGGTCATCCACCAAGCCTTGCAGCTCAGGAATCGCCAGCTCAGAGAAGAAGCTGATGATTTCACTTGTTGGGCGGAAGCCATTCATCGCTTGGTATTCGGTTAGCGCGTAAACCAATTCTGGTTTGTGGTTTGGATCTTTGTAGTTACGGTTTGCAGCGGTTAGGGGAATGCCTTGTTTTTCTTCCAGTGCAAAACCCAGTTCTGCTTGTTGCTTGTTTGGGTGCACCTGAATCGACAGCGCTTTCTCGGCGGCAAGCACTTTAAACAGGTATGGAAGTTCACCAAAACGGTTTGCGACTTCTTCACTCAGAAAAGCATTCATGTCTTGAGCAATCAGTGAAGAGAGTTTGGTCTCCTCGCCGTTTACCGTCACCATTGAGCAACCGTTTGGATGCGCGCCCATCCATACTTCTGCTTGTGGTTCGCCTGTTGGGTTTTCAATGCCAAACAGTTGGTTAACAGAAGTAGTACTGCCCCAAGCGTAGTTTTGAATCAGGTTGTTCATCAGGAAAAACGTCGGATGCGCAGCTTGAGTTTGAATCGTTTGTTTATCGGACATCGTTAAATCAGACATAGAGTGTCACCATGAGAGAAAATCATGGCTTGGGCGACATTGCCCAAGCCATAGGAGCCATTTGGGGGAGGGGGGATTAAGCAGCTGCTTGCATCATTTTTGCTTTACGTACTTTCTTCAACGTTACACACGTTACTGCGGTAACCGTTGCGCCAGCTGCCATACAAATCAGAGCAAGGACTGGGTGGTTCATCGCGCCAAGTAGAGCGACAACTGGACCGCCGTGAGCAACGCTGTTGGTGATGCCGAATGAGAACGCCATTACTGCCGCCACCATTGAGCCAAGTACGTTTGCTGGAATCACTGACATTGGATCTTGCGCTGCGAACGGAATAGCACCCTCAGAGATACCAACCAGACCCATTGCACCTGCGGCTTTACCCGCTTCGGTTTCTGATTCTTCGAACAGGTCGAACTTACGACCAAGCGCCGTTGCCAGTGCCATGCCTAAAGGTGCAACAGGGATTGCACACGCCATCGCACCCATAAATTGAGTTTGACCGCTCGCAATCATGCCCACAGAGAATAGGAATGCGACCTTGTTGAATGGACCACCCATATCGAAGCCAGCCATACCTCCAAGTACGATACCCAGTAGAACGACGTTACCTGTACTCATGCTCGTTAGTAGCGCAGTCAGACCGTCCATTAGGCTTGCGATTGGCGCGCCGATAACGAAGATGAAAAGACCTGCGATGAACAACGAACCTGTGATTGGCGCAATCATGATTGGCACCAAAGGTTGAATAAACTTGTGGTAGTTAATCGACGTAATCCACTTCACGAAGTAACCCACAAGCAGGCCTGCGATGATGGCACCGATAAAGCCTGTACCTGCGTCTGCGCCGTAGAAAGAACCGTTGTTTGCAATCCAACCACCGATCAAGCCAGGAGTTAGAGCAGGGCGGTCAGCAATCGCGTAAGCAATGTAACCCGCTAGGATTGGGATCATCAGCGTAAAGGCAACCACACCGACGTTGAGGATTTGGTTCCACATGCTGCCTTCAGGGATGGCCATGCCGGCTTCACTTGGCTGACCGCCGATTGCAAGAGCAAGTGCAATCAACAGACCCCCCGTTACGACGAAGGGGATCATGTGTGATACGCCGTTCATCAAGTAGCGATATAAGTCAGAACGGGCTTGAGAAGCTTTGTTTGCAACTGACGCTTGCGTATTGCCATTGGACTCAGCTTGGTACGTCGGTGCGTTTAACGCTTCACTAATCAGTCCTTGAGCATCGCGGATTGGGGCTTTTACGTTGGTTGTAACCACGCGTTTGCCCGCGAAGCGGTTCATGTCGACTTGTTTGTCACAGGCGACGATGATGGCATCTGCACGCTCGATTTCTTCTGCGGTTGGGCTGTTCTTCACACCGATTGAACCGTTCGTTTCAACCTTGATTTCGTAACCCATCGCCGCTGCACCTTTCTCTAGCGCTTCCGCCGCTAGGTACGTGTGGGCAACGCCAGCAGGACAACCAGTAACACCAATGATGAAACCTTGGTTTGCTGGAGCATCTGTCACTGGTTGCGGTTCTTCTTTAGCAAGAAGGAGTGCCAGTGCGTCGTGGCTGTTTGTTGCGCCTAAGAACGCATCGATGAAACCATCTTCAATCAATTTTGAAGACAGTTCTGCAAGTACTTCGATATGGTGGTTATCGCCACCGTCTGGAGAAGCTATCATGAAGAACAGTTTTGAAGGCAAGCCGTCTTCCGCGCCGTATTCGATACCTGATTTGCTTACGCCGATCACAACCGCTGGTTCAATCACAGCGGCGCTTTTCGCGTGTGGAATTGCCACGCCATCTTCAAATCCAGTATTTCCTAATTCTTCACGTGCTTTTATATCTGCAAGAAATTGTGTTTGGTCAGAAATACGACCTTGGGCATGAAGAACGGCAACCAGTTCTTTAAATACGTCTTCTTTTGAAGACGCTTTAAGATCAAGCTTAATTAAGTCTTCATTTATTAGTTTGGTGATCATTGTAGAACCCCTATAAATATAATTTTTATTTCAGGGATATTTTTAAATTAGTGAGAAAAAGACTGTAGTGAAGAAAAAATGCATTTACTGGAGGATTGTAACCGACTAACTATAGTGTGATTTAGATCGTTCACTGGACAAATCTAGCTGCATATCTGTGACATGATGGATAAGAAGCTAAACGATAAGTGAAATGTGGCTTTGCTCCCATTTGAAAAGGGATTGAGTGTTGTTGATAGAGTTTTTGTTACTGGAGATTTGATGCGTTAACTGGATTTTTGTAACATTAAAATGGAAGTGTGATTTTGCTCAATAGCACAAAATTCCAGTCCGGTGTATATCTATAGTAAATAGCATCATTGATGTATATATAGAGTGTGAGACAATGATTTTTCATGATTTAATTTCAGCGGTATTAAATGAAAGAGAGCCATTTCATAATATTTGGTTTGCAGGAGATTTTCATACGCCGCCTGAATTTAGCTATCAAGTTAATTTCCCTCGCCTAGAGTTAGTTCTGGATGGGGAATATATTAATGAAATGGAAAGTCATGATCGAAAAGTAACGCACATCGTTGCTAAAAAAGGCGACGCGATATTTATTCCACCTAACTGTTGGAATAAACCAGACTGGGATACCAATTGTTCAGTGTTAAGTATTTTGTTTGGGCGTCGACAACTTGGGTTAAGTTTGGTGAGCAAACACAAAGGTGAGGCAAACTTTTACGATATTCAAAAGCATAGCATCCAAACGCGTTCAGGATTTGCGATAGATAACATCTTAGAAGCGCTGAGCTCACTGGCTCGTGAGAATACTAAAAAACCAATGGATGAGCTTCTACTGCAAGCATTACTGCAATACGCGAAGACGATGTTGGATGCGCCAGTCGAGCAGCAGTCACATAGCCGTGTGCAAGATCTCTATCAAGGGATTTGTATCTACATTCAAGAGAACTTCCATCGCCCAATCACGCGCGACAGCATTGCGTCGAGATTCAGTATTTCCTCGAACCATTTGTCGCGCTTGTTCCGTCAGCAGGGGCACATGACTTTGGCTGACTACATTACTTGGGTACGTGTGGATCGCGCGAAGTTTATGCTCAAGAAATACAACTTCAAACTCAATGACGTATCAGTGCGCTGTGGATTTAAAGACGTGAACTATTTCTGCCGAGTATTTAAGAACCGTACAGGCAGAACGCCGACGGAATATCGTGGTTCGATTTAAGCCTTCAGTCAGAGTGCGTAAATCATAGAAAAGTTTAGGCGAGCAGCCTCGACATGGCGTACATCAGCAGCGCTTGTAAGTCGACGCTGCTTTTTGTTAGTAGTAGGCGTTCCGCCATTTGATCGGTAAGCAGATTTCGTGTGAGATTAGTGGCCGCAATGATCTGTTCTCGGGTCGGCTTTTCTGGCATCACCAGTGCTATAGCCAGATGAACATCACCCATCTTTGAAGCCCAATCCATCGACTTGTCATTTGCAATAACGGCAATGGAAATATGGTCAACACCTGAAAACATCACATGCGGTAGAGCGATCCCCGGAGTAACGCAAGTTGATGAACGTTCTTCACGTTTAATAAAAGCAAGGATCAGTTCGTCAGGATGAATGGGGTGGATCAGCTGAGCTAATCCTTTAAGACATTCAAACTTGGTGAGCTCGGTATGCGCTTTGGCGTAGTGCCATTTGATTTCACAAGGTGGGCAAATTTGCGGTAAACGCTCGGCCAGTTGGCTAGAAAACTCATAGTTGATATGAGATCCCACCACAGTAAAGTGTTCAGCAATCATGTCTTTGATGACGAAGCAGGCCAGTTCTGCGTCAATGCCAATCGCTGTGATTTGGCACAAATCACCTTGTTGTAGACCTGCTTGAAAAATCGCCACGGACTTGGTGAGTTCCGCAACACGATTTTGCGTTACATTAATGATATGTAAGGTACTTTTGAACTTCTTTGCCACTCGATTGAGTGGCTGAGCAACGTGCGCACTGGCATTTGCATTATCGACGAAAAAGGTGATTTGGTATTCGTTCATCTGCAAATTTAGTCGCGGCAGTGGACGAGGAATACTTTGTCGACGTTCAGCAAAACCTCTTCAATGGGGATTTGAATTTTGCGCGTCCCTTCGAATCGGCCTGGTTGTTCTATCTCAATATCCGACACGATCAAAACCCGATCCGCTTGAGCGATATCGTGAGGAGTGAGCTGATTTTCTATCCCCATCGCACCTTGCGTTTCTACTTTAATTTGCACGTTATGTTTTGGCGCAGCTTTCATTAGTGCATCTGCTGCCATATAAGTATGAGCGATGCCTGTAGGGCATGCTGTCACCGCTACGATTTTCATGTTCTATCCATTTTATTTTTTTGTGGATATTAGCACAGCCACCGCAGATTGAATTGATTTGAGCTGGATTAACGCAAGAGCTCTATCACAGTTTGAATCTCATGTTACATTAATCCAGTTAATGCACTTTTAGTCCTATATATCAAAGGGTAGGCACTGGTTAATCTATGCCCAAATAAAATGAGTAGGAACGCATACGAGCCAGGGGATCCTGTATCTCAAACTCACTTGGGTATATATTCGAGCGTGAATATTGGAAGGTAAAACAATGGACATCACAAACCTAATTGAGCTGGAAACGATATGTTTAGATCTAAAAGCTCAAACCAAAGATGAAGCGCTCAAAGAGCTGGTCGAGATGCTAGAGGCCGCCGGCAAGCTCAATAGTCAAAGCCAGTTCTTGGCAGATATCTGGAAACGAGAAGAGATCGGTAACACAGGATTTGATGATGGTATTGCGATCCCTCATGCCAAAAGTGATGCTGTAGCAAAACCGGCTGTCGCGGTCGGGATCAGCCGTAATGGGATTGATTATGGCGCCGAAGATGGCGAGCTGTCCGATGTGTTTTTCATGCTGGCGTCCCCAGATGGTGATGATCATCATCACATTGAAGTATTGGCACAAATTTCCACCAAAATTATCGAAGACGGCTTTGTTGAAAAGCTCAAGTTGGCTCAATCGCGAGAAGAAGCGCTTGAGATGCTGACTGATATTCAAACCCAATCCAATGAATTTCTCCCAACTTCTTTAGAATTTGCATCAGTACCCCTGAGCCCTTGGGCGCAAAAACTTGGCCGGATTAAAGAGCACCTGCTGTTTGGCACATCCCACATGATCCCGTTTATCGTTGCGGGCGGTGTGTTGTTGTCGTTGTCGGTGATGATCTCTGGTCACGGTGGTGTACCACAAGAGGGCATTCTGGCCGATATTGCCCAAATGGGGATTGCTGGCCTGACATTGTTTACTGCCGTTCTTGGCGGTTACATTGCTTATTCCATTGCCGACAAGCCGGGCCTTGCGCCGGGTATGATTGGATCTTGGATTGCGGTCAGTCATTACAATACGGGTTTTTTAGGTGCGATTGTGGTCGGCTTTTTTGCTGGCTTTGTCGTTTGGCTATTAAAGAAAATTCAGCTACCAGACAGCATGAGTTCACTCGGCTCGATTTTTATTTATCCGCTAGTGGGGACGTTTGTTACTTGCGGCGCGGTGATGTGGGTGATAGGTGCTCCTATTGCCAGCGCAATGACCAGCATGAACGAGGTGCTGACGGGCATGGCGGGCTCGGGCAAGGTGATGCTCGGTACCGTGCTTGGGGCAATGACCGCGTTTGATATGGGCGGCCCAATTAACAAAGTGGCGACGTTGTTTGCTCAAACTCAAGTGAACACGCAACCATGGTTGATGGGCGGGGTCGGTATTGCGATTTGTACGCCGCCATTGGGTATGGCACTAGCCACGTTTTTGGCGCCGAGTAAATTCAAGCGAGATGAACGCGAAGCAGGGAAAGCCGCAGGTATTATGGGGATGATCGGTATTAGCGAAGGTGCGATTCCTTTTGCCGCTGGTGACCCTGCGCGAGTGTTACCAGCTATTGTGGCGGGTGGCATCGTTGGTAACGTGATTGGCTTTATGTTCCACGTAATGAACCATGCACCGTGGGGCGGTTGGATTGTTCTCCCTGTTGTGGATGGAAAAATTGGTTACATCATCGGCACGATTGCGGGCTCTGTTACCACGGCGTTGATCGTGATTGCACTAAAGAAAACCATCACCGAAGATGAGAGTTACACTGGTCATTCTCAAGTATATGGCTCCGTTCAAGGCGAAGGTGAGGCGGATGTTTTGGCGGTCACATCTTGTCCATCAGGTGTGGCACATACGTTCTTAGCGGCGAAGTCATTGGAAAAAGCGGCTTGTGCACTCGGCATTAAGATTAAAGTCGAAACCCAAGGGGCGAATGGCGTCATCAACCGAATTACCGAGAAAGACATCGAGAAAGCCAAGTTTGTGATTTTTGCTCACGATGTGGCGATTAAAGAACCGGAACGCTTTCGAAAAATCCAAGTCTTGGATGTCAGTACCAAGGATGCCATGTTGAACGCCACGGCTTTGTTGCAAGCTCGTAGAGTGTCTTAACATTTAACTTCTGAGAAATGTCTCCTCGATGACCCTGATGAATGCTTTTGGTATTTACTCCAACATCGCGGTTCGCTTTTATTTGTGCCGCGAGTGAAGGATAAATTACGAGTAATGTTTTCAATTCTTTAGTAGCATGTTACAAAACATTTCAGTCAGGTGAACTAAGGGAAGCGTGCAATGGAAAAACAACGAGTAGCATTTATTGGTTTGGGTGTTATGGGTTACCCAATGGCGGGCTATTTGAGCAAAGCGGGATATGAAACCAAAGTATACAACCGCACCAAAGCCAAAGCTGATAAATGGGCTGCAGAATACAATGGCATTGCGTGCGAGACACCGCGAGAAGCGGCAGAAGGTTGCGATATCGTATTTACTTGTGTCGGTAATGACGATGACGTGCGCAGCGTTGTATACGGTGAAGAAGGCATTCTAGTCGGTCTAAAAGCAGGCGCGGTACTGGTTGATCACACCACGACTTCCGCTGATTTAGCCGTTGAATTGGCCGATGCTTGTACCAAATATGGCAATCACTTCATTGATGCTCCGGTATCTGGTGGTCAAGCAGGCGCAGAAAATGGCGTACTAACCATCATGTGTGGTGGCGAGCAGAACATTTTTGATCGTGTGTCTCCAGCGATGGACGTATATGCAAAGCAAATGACGCTTCTGGGTGAAAATGGCCAAGGTCAACGTTGTAAAATGGTAAACCAAATCTGTATTGGTGGTGTGCTTCAAGGCTTGAGCGAAGCGTTGTTACTCGCGCAGAAATCCGGTTTGGATATTGAACAAGTAGTTGAAACACTCAAGCACGGTGCTGCAGGGTCATGGCAAATGGAAAACCGCGCCAAGACGATGGCGCAAGATAAGTTTGATTTTGGCTTCGCGATTGATTGGATGCGCAAAGACTTAGGCTTCTGTCTGCAAGAAGCAGAGCGAATGGGTCTAGAGCTCCCACTGACTAAGAAAGTGGATGAGCAATACGCAGACCTTCAACGCGATGGTTTAGGCCGCATGGATACGTCTGTTCTGATTAAGGCTGTAGCCAAAAATCAGTAGTAGATAAACAGTTCTTTAGTATCAAAGAGCTTGAAGAAATTTAAGTTGATCATGATCGTTCCCCTTGAACATTAGTGTGTGATTAACGAACTTGAATGAGGAGGTGCTTTGGGGCACCTCCTTTTTTATGTCTTCTTATCACAGCATTTGCTGGTGCAGTGTCCGTTTACTTGTTTAAGCCTAGCGCAATCTCAAGGCCTTTGCCGTAAGCTTCGTCCGCTTGGTAGGCGTGGTTAACGTGACGTTCTTTGATGAAGTCTGGCACACCATCCATTGCACGAGCGGTGTTGTCGAATAGAGTTTGACGCTGTTCTTCGCTCATAAGACGGAATAGGTCACCTGCTTGGCTGAAGTAGTCTTCGTCTACACGGTGATCGTAATGATCAGCATTGCCGTTGATGCGTAGAGGTGGCTCAGAGTAATCTGGTTGCTCTGCCCATTCTTGTTTGTAGTTTGGCTCGTAACCTAGTGTTGAACCAAAGTTGCCATCAACGCGCATTGCGCCATCGCGGTGGTAGCTGTGTACCGGACAACGAGGCGCGTTAACTGGAATTTGGTGATGGTTTACACCTAGGCGGTAACGCTGCGCGTCTCCGTATGCAAACAGACGGCCTTGCAGCATTTTGTCTGGCGAGAAGCCAATTCCAGGAACGATAGCTGCCGGGTTAAACGCGGATTGCTCAACTTCCGCATAGAAATTTTCTGGGTTACGGTTCAGTTCAAACTCGCCTACTGGGATCAATGGATAATCTTTTTGTGACCATACTTTTGTTAGATCGAACGGGTTAAAGTTCACTTCATCCGCTTCTAACTCAGGCATGATCTGGACGTACATCTTCCATTTAGGGAAGTCTTGACGCTCAATCGCTTCGTAAAGGTCACGGTGATGGCTTTCGCGGTCTTTACCTACGATCGCTTCTGCTTCTTGGTCAGTCAGGTTTTTGATGCCTTGCTGAGTTTTAAAGTGGAATTTCACCCAGTAACGCTCGTTTTCTGCGTTGATAAAGCTGAATGTGTGGCTACCGAAGCCGTGCATATGACGGTAAGACGCTGGAATACCACGATCACTCATAACGATCGTAACTTGGTGGAATGCTTCTGGTAGTGATGTCCAAAAATCCCAGTTGTTTGTCGAGCTGCGCATGTTGGTGCGTGGATCGCGTTTTACTGCGTGGTTTAGATCTGGAAATTTTAGTGGATCACGGAGGAAGAACACTGGTGTGTTGTTACCAACCAAGTCCCAGTTGCCTTCTTCGGTGTAAAACTTTAGCGCGAAACCACGGATGTCGCGCTCTGCATCTGCGGCACCGCGCTCCCCCGCAACGGTGGTAAAGCGGGCAAATAGCTCGGTCTTTTTACCAATCTCCGAGAAGATCTTCGCGCGAGTGTATTTTGTGATGTCATGAGTCACAGTAAAGGTGCCGTAAGCGCCTGAGCCTTTGGCGTGCATACGACGCTCAGGAATCACTTCGCGGTCAAAGTGTGCCAGTTTTTCAAGGAACCAAACGTCTTGCAGTAGTTGGGGACCACGAGGACCTGCAGTCATCACATTTTGATTATGGGCGACAGGACAGCCTGCGGCGGTGGTTAATTTCTTATTTGTCATTTTTCTTCCCCTCCAGGGATCAATACCTTAGCAACTGAAGAGAAGATTATTACGGAAAAGCTGGAAGCAAAAACTGATACTGCTTATCAATTCAATAGGTGGTAACGATGATGAAAAGTAACTTAGAATCAAATTCTTAGCTGATTTTTATGATTGGTTTATTAACGTATTGGCGAAAAGGGTAAAAAGAGCACGCTGGCATTTGCATGAATTGCGCTTTGTTGACAAGGCTAATGTCGGAAATCGCCCCTTTGATATCGCTTTACTGAACATCAAAGGGGCGGAATGATTAGGAGTACTTCACTTCAATTTGCTCAGCTTTTTCAAACGCTGGATGCGTTGCGAGTTGTTTTCCATAACGCTCAATATTCGGGAAGTGACCAGCCAAACCGAACTTATGCACGAGCTCGACAATAAATGACATCATGATGTCTGCGCCAGTTAAACGTTCTTCTACTAGGTAAGTTTTGCCTTCTAGCGATTGCTCGAAATAACCCAGAACGTTCATCGCTTCTTTGTCAGCATAGCTTGATAGAAATTGAGTTTCGTTTGGCTCTTTGCTAATAAAGATTTTTAACAACATTGGTAAGATTGCTGAACTTTCAGCAAAGTGCATCCATTGTAGGTACTCAGTGTGCGCCTTCGTCCCACGCTCAGGAGCCAACGCACCATCACTGTACTTCTCAATCAAATATTCGGTCATCGCGCCTGATTCAATGATGAACTCGCCATCATCTTCAAGCAGGGGCGATTTACCGAGCGGATGAACGCTCTTTAGCTCAGGCGGTGCCATGAAAGTCACTTTGTCACGAACATAAGGCACGATTTCGTAATCCACATTTAGCTCTTCAAGTAACCAAATGATGCGCTTTGAGCGAGACTGATTCAGATGGTGAAGTTTAATCATTTATTTATCCCTTCCTTATAATGGGTCGTTAATCTGTACTACAAGCTTGCCGAAGTTCTTACCTTCCAACAGACCGATAAATGCTTCTGGTGCATTCTCCAGTCCTTGTACTAGATGTTCACGGTATTGGATCTTTCCTTCTGCCAACCATTGATTAATATCTTGCGCAAATTCACCGTAACGATGTCCGTAGTCATCAAAAATGATGAAGCCTTGCACCTTGATTCGTTTAGTCAGCAGCTTACCCATTAATAATGGAAGATGGTCGGTACCTTCAGGCAGTTCTGTTGCGTTGTATTGAGAAATCAAACCACAAAGTGGGATACGTGCGCTGGTATTCAGAAGTGGCATTACAGCTTCGAATACTTTGCCACCTACGTTTTCGAAGTAAACATCGATACCTTGGTCACAGGCGTTTTTCAACTGCTCTGCAAAGTCGTCAGCTTTGTGATCGATACATTCATCGAAGCCAAGGACTTCTTTGGCGTAACGGCACTTTTCTTCTCCGCCTGCAATACCAACAACACGGCAACCTTTGATTTTGCCAATTTGACCAACAGTCGCGCCCACAGGGCCCGTCGCGGCCGCTACCACAATGGTTTCACCTGGTTTTGGCTGACCGATATCGAGCAAGCCCATATACGCGGTAAAGCCTGGCATGCCAGCAACACCTAGAGCGTATGATGGGTTTTGTGGTTCTTTGCCAAGTTTAATCACCATCTCACCAGTTGAGATGGCGTAGTCTTGCCAGCCAACAGTGTATGCAAGAACCCATTCACCCGCTTCATAATCTGGGTGGTTCGATGCTTCTACCTGACAAACTGTGCCAGCGATCATTACGTCATCAACCGCAACAGGATCGGCGTATGACTCGGCATCGCTCATGCGACCGCGCATGTATGGGTCGAGAGATAAGTAAACGGTTCTCAGTAGCATCTCACCATCTTGAGGAGTCGGTTTCGCCACTTCTTCTAGACGAAAGTTTTCTTTTGTTGGTGCACCGTGGGGACGTGACGCGAGTACGATTCTGCGATTTGTTGCGTTAGTCATATTTATCTCACTTATTGATTAGACCGGTCGTCTAGTTTTGATTTCAAAATATCCCGCTCATAGAGCGGGAAGGTGTATTGTGCAATCACAGGAGTTATTACCAACTGTGAAACACATGTAGGGTGTTCATCTTACTTTTACGCTACCTACTATGGGCAAGTTCGCGTGTTTTGCAGTAGATGTTGAGTATAGGTCAGACTTTGCGTTAATGCTGCCTGATCTTGATACAGTTTGTTCAGCAAGCTTGCGCCGTTCCAAAGGTAGTATATCTGCCTTGCCAATAAAGCACTGTCACCATTTGGGATAGAGCCATCTTGAATGCCTACGTCAATGCAATCCGCCATTGCTTGAATGGTTTTGTCTGCACCTTGGCGTAACGCTAGACGCATGGACTCTGAGAGATCGGAGACTTCCGCACTTAACTTGACCAACAAACATTTGTTCGCATTACATACGTCGTCTTCTACTTTGACCATTTCTTCAAAGTAGCTCATTAGGCGTTGGTAGCCATTCAGATCGGTATTGGTAAAGCGTGCGTTTAAACGCTCAAAATACTTAGTAAAGTAGTCTTGAATCATCGCTTCACCAAATTGTTCTTTGGATTTGAAGTAATGATAAAACGAGCCTTTCGGCACCGCGGCCTTTTTTAAAAGCTCTGAAAGGCCAACACTCGTAAACCCTCGGTTTACGATTAACTCGTATCCGACGTCGAGAATATGTTGGCGTGTGTCGTTCGTCTTTGCGTTCATGAAGCGTACTATAGAATGAATTAGACCAGTCGTCTAGTTTTTGTTGTGGGTTATTTGATTAGCTCGTACTCAATAACAAATAGCGTGTCGGTATTTGGGTAGATTTCTCGAATTAACTGCTTGAGTTTTGGTAGTTCGATGGCTTCTTGTTCAGCATGAAACTCATTGATATCTTCAAAGTTGAGTGGTTCTACAGAGCGTATTTTGATGTTGCAGACTTTACGATCCGTCTCTAGGGTAAAAACTTCGACCTCTGTATTTGGAACGTAGTGACTTTCTGATTCATCTCGAATCGTAATCGTTTTTTTGCCTGATGTGATCAACGGGGTTAAGAATTCAAAAAAGGTAATCTTGGTTGGGTGGGATGACATGATGTACTCGTTAGTCTGATTGTTTGGCGTAATTATATACCCAAATAACCTTGAGGTGCTTATTTCAAGAGAACGAGCGAGTGCGCAGGAAGCGAATCAACTTGGCACTAAAGTAACCCGAGATAATGCCTATCCAGTTGGTACTGAGATCATCAAAACTAAATGAGCGACTTGGAATAAAAAGTTGACTTATTTCTTCCATTGAAACGATAGCCAACAGTAGTAGCAAAAGACGGATGCCAAAGACGTCGGCTTTACTTGAACTTACTAAAGAGGGGAAGGTGAAGACCGATAAAAAGCCGATCAATAAACTGAATGTGAAGTGAAGCGTACTCGATCCACCTAAGTAGGTTTCCATTTGCAGGTAAGTGGCATGGTGTAAGTCAGAGCTTTTCCACAAAGAGAGTGAAGCCGTAAGCGTCAGAACGAAAACAAAACTTATCCGTGTCAGTATTGAAACCATAATTAACCTATTGGAAAGAAGCCTAAGTAACGTTTTACAAAGTACAGCGCTGCCAGATTCTGAATTGCCATGCCAATTGCCATCGCCCATGCTGCACCAATAACACCGAACGTTTGGCAAAGCGCAACGAGCAAGCAGATAGAGATTGTGCCGGAGGAAATTGTAATGTATTTCATGGTTCTTTCGTGACCGCTCATGAGCAATAAAAATCCTACAGAGCCAGTCGCAACATTGATTAACTGCCCTAAAGACAGGACGACTAACAGTGGCGCAGCAGCAAGAAACTCTTCACCAAAAAACCGCATCACAAACTCTGGGAATAGAGTGCAAATAATCACGGGCACAATGGCCAAACCAACGTTGGCTCGGCAAGCTAAACGGCTAAGGCTTTGCAGTTTGATCATTTGACGTTCTTTGTAGAGAGAGGCAAACATAGGAGCGACCACAAAGTTAATGGTAATCAGCACAAAGCCAATCAGCAGTGATGTACGTTGAGCTGCGGCTAATAGACCGAGTTCCGCTGTTGAGATAAAAAAGCCCGCAATGACAAGGCTTCCCCATTGAAGGACGTTCGTGAAGATACTGCCAATCCAGACTTGCTTGGCAGAAGCGACCATTTTTTTGTTTGGTACGAAAGCTGATGTCTGATACTGACCTGAACCTAGCCAATTAACACTGGATATTACCGCGACGCTCATACTCGCCAGAAGCAGTGCGGTCATCAGATTGTTTATATTTTGCTGACCGATATAGTCCAAGCCAAAGACAAAAAAGACCATCAACATACTCACGCCAAGCTGTAAAGCGAACAGTGATGACACGACCTTTCTACATGCTTGAAGCACACGACTGTTGGTCTGTGCAAGCACCAAAAACGGTATGCAGAACAAGCCTAAAGTAATCGCATGCATTGGCGATTGGGTCTGGTTTAGCTGTTCAGGAAACAGATTAAATCCTGCCAACAAAACGGCAATGGCTAGCAAGCAAAACGCCATACTTCGATAAAGTGCTGTTTTATAGTTATGGCTTTGTTGAAGTGTCTCTTTGTTGTTAAAGGCGATCGCATTGTAGCGAACTAATGAGACATCAAAACCTAGCTGAGAAACGATCGCGAGTAGTGAGACTAGGTTGAATAAAAAGAAAAATTGACCGGAAGTCGAAGCGTCACTGGCCTTCGATACAATCAGTGTCAGTAAAAAAGCAAATAGCGCACTCAACACACGCGTGATTGCGGTTTTCAATCCAGTAGATAGCAAGCTTTTTTTACCGCTGGGCATCAACAGTAATTTTTGTTGAATAGTGTGAAACATAGAGGTATTTAACCGTAAATATTATTGAGTGCGAGGCGCTGTTTTTCTTCACTGAAGGCGTCGTTTAACGCTGTTGTATATTGGCAAAAATCAATTTCATCATAATGATTGACACAGTGCGCGATCTGCTTGGCCATTTCTTCAGGTGTTAGCGCTAAAAATGGGTAGTTTAGATCTTGGGTCGCGCCGATAGTTCGAATTACCATAGGAAGATGTAATTTGGCTGCTTCTAGAATAGTTAACGGCATCCCTTCCCATGCTGCAGTATGTAAGTAAAGGTCTGAACCCTTGAGCTTTTTAACCACTTCATCACGAGGCAACATGCCAGTCACATCCACATTTTCTGTACGCAATTTTTGTTCGAGTGTGTGGTCACCGCCACCTATCCAAGTGATATCTAATGGGCGGTTAAGCGCATATCGATTAAGGTGTTGCAATGTGTCGATGAGAAATTGCGGATCCTTTTGGGGCGCGACACGACCAAGCACAACAAGTCGCAGCGCTTCTTGTCTGTTTCGCAATAAACGCTCTTCACTTTGATAGGACACGTAGTTGTTGAGCAGTTCAGCACGTTTCGCGCCAATACTAATCGCCAAGTCACATTCTCGTTGGCTACAGCCTGCCACCACATCAATTTTGCTTAGTTTTACTTTCTCTAGCGCTTTATAGAGCTGGCGCGCGAATTCGGGGATATCTTCACGTTCGAAAGCATAACAGTGCGGCGTATAAACCAAGCGCGCCTTGCCAAGTTTTAGAAATCGCCCGAGAAAGCCCGCTTTACTCGAGTGCAAATGCACAACGTCAGGCGCAAGAGATGCAACCATGTGGTTTGCATCGCGAACAAATTGAAGTAAGCCGCCTTCCACCCATTTGGTCTGTGTGAAAATATGATGGTTGTTCTCATTGGTTAAGTCGTTTTCTCGAGCTCTGGCTAGCAAGAAATGTTGATAGGGTTCGTCTCGAGAGGAGTGAGCATAACTATAGAGGGCGGTTTGAACGCCACCTCCGAAGGCTTCTGTAATATGGAGCACTTTTTTCATGATGATTTTGTTCCTGGTGTCTGCATCCATTTATGCTTGAAAGCATCACGTTCTTGTTCTGAATAAACGTGGCGATATAAGGGAAGATCGTACATATAGAACAGCTTTGAAAAGTCGTAGTGATGCTTAAAGTGCTGGTGGATATTGGAGTACCACTTGTTTTTCGCTTCATTGCTGTTTTTCAGCACGAAGTCTTGCAGCCCGAGAAACTCGCCAATTTCTTTATCGAGAGAGCTGAGCTTTTCGCATTTGATTAGCATGACGTTGGCTTGCTCGTTCTTGAATGTGAAGAAAGGTTGAGTGTTGTCCAATTCTTGACGCATCACATCGATATTGAAGTTACGTTTTAACTCGTTGTCGAACCAGTCCGCAAAATAGTTGAGATTGATATAGTTATCGAAACAATGTTCGAGGTGCTGATACGTGACTGCCATATCTCGGTGAATTGCATCATTCTTTTTGCCTTCGATAAATTGCAAATGGAGGTCTTGAAAGAAACGAGAAAAGACTGTTGCGATTGGATCGCGGACCAGTGTGACGATTTTGATCTGTTCGCGTTTTTGTAAGATACGTTTTCGTTGCTTGAGCACTAAGCGATAGAGCGCACGGTTTTTGAAATCGAAAAATTTACTCACGTCTTTTTTATTGTGATACATGTGAAATTCTTCGTGATCATCAAAGGTGTGGATGTGATAGCTCGGGATATTTCTTTCTCCCAGCGTGTGCTCAATTGACGATGAGCCAACTTTGCCCATTTGGTAAACTAAAACAAAATTGTCAGCTTGGAGTTCTCGGTTCTTTTCAAATTGTCGAGAGATTGAATACTTCATCTATCCTATCCTTGATTATTCAAATTCGTGGTGATGGTTTACCGGAAAAGTATGAGCAATGGTGTTGACCTTTGACTCGCGGCTCATGCTTATCATGACGGGTAATAAGAGTATTAAAATGATGGTGGTATTTACCGCAACGAAGAACACCATGATGAGGGCGTATATCGCGAGTAAGAGGCTTTTTCTGTTGTCATTGAGACTACGGAAGCAAAAGCGAATAAACAGAAAATAACCACCAAACAATAGGGCGATACCGAGCAACCCGTATTCAATTGCGGTATCTAACACAAAGTTGTGGGTGTAGATCGCCAGCTCATCATAGTTAAAGTAACTGATCATAAAGTTGGGTAACATTTTCGCGCCGACACCTAAAACAGGGTGCTGAAGTAAAATGTCTAACCCATTGGCAAGTAAGAGTTTTCTATGAAGATTCGATACCCAGCGGGCTTCACTTTGGTTGGCAAATAAGACGTCTTCTTGGGTTATTTCCAATGTGTCCGCTAGCGTTTCAAACCCAACGTAGAGTGTGGTTGTGACGGCAGTAAACACAATGAAGCTTAAGGCTAATAAAATCGTCCACGTGTACGTTTCATTAAGCGATTTTCTCATCAGGTTTTTTACGAGCAGCTGGTCAAAGAAGAAAAGCAGACAAAAACCAAGTAGTGCTTTTCTTTCTTGCGACAACACCAGTAGTACCAAAGCAACGAGCATTAAAAGGTGGAAAGCGCGAATTTTATCCCGATAAAGGTATAGTAGTGAGCAAAGTACACCGAAACCGTATTTACTTACCCCGAGTAACTTAAAGCCGCTTTGATAGCCTTGAGCAAAGTGCCATAAGGCAACGAGCGTGCAGATCAAAAACAGCAGATAAGTGAAATAAACCATTACCCATTCATCATCAAACACGCCATAGGCGTACATTAGGCTAAGCAAGCAGAGAATCGCCAGCCATTGCACGGTTTCTATAACTAGCGGCATTAAGGGGACGCGATTTAGCAGGCCATTTAAGAACACATACCCACTGAACAGTACAAGGAACCCCATGCAGGGATGCATGAGTTTTTCAGCTTTTCCTTCCAATACCACTAATGCAGTAAAACCAATGGACAAAAGACTTACGATGTCTGATGGTGCTAGTGCAACTCCTCCAGCACGAAACTTCATGGGAATAAAGAATAATGCCAGTAGGCATGCCGCAAACCATGAGGCTCGGTGGCTCGATGGCGCGGAACTATTTGTTGGCGCAAAGCTGCTGGTAGATTCCATAGTAACCTTCACGAAATTTATCGATGGTGTAGAGAGAGGCCCTATTGACTGAGTATTGACTTGCAGCGTCATACCGCTCAACACTTTCACACAGCTGGAGCACTTTCTGGCTCAGCTCATTTGAGTTACCAACCTGAAATAAATATTCGGCACGTCCGGTGATGTCATCCAAGCCGGGTACGTCCGATGATAATACGGGTAAGCCTGCTGCCATGGCCTCAACCGCCGCCAAGCCAAAGCCTTCGACGTGTGACGATTGCACGTAAATGTCCATGTCGTTTAAAAAGGCTGGAATGTCAGAAACTACGCCATGAAAGTGAACGCGTTGCGCGACGTTGATTTTTGTTGCTAATGCTTGCAGTGACGATTTTTTTTCGCCATCTCCAGCAAGATGGAGCTCGTATCGTCTCGGTAAATGGACAAGTGCTTGGATAAGCGTTTCATGATCTTTATGTTGATGAAGTCGGCCCACCATTCCAATCTTGATAACTGGTTTGTCGATTAGGTGGCTGGCGTATCTTGGCGTCATAGAAAACCTTTTTAAATCAACGCCATTGTGCACCACGTGATATTTATGTTGGTAGCGAGGCATGAACTTCACCAGTTCATCTTGTACTTTTTCACTAATACTGACCGTCAAGTCGTGGCCCCAATATAAGACGTACTCCATGAACTTAAACAGCGGATAGTCACGTCGACGGTTGTAAGAGCAGTGCTCAGTCTGGATTCGTTTTTTACCTACCGCCAATAGCGCTAGATAAATGGAAGGGTAGAGGTGCCCGTGAACGACATGCGGCCAACGTAGCAAACAGTATTTCTCACTCAATGACAAAGTGCGCCAGTTAAAACACTCTATCCCTTGGGCGGATAGCGTTGGTAAGTAATCATTTTCATCACATAAGACCAAAATTTTGATTTCGTATTCAGGCTTATGTTCTAAAACAAGGTCGACTAAGAACTTCTGAGCACCGCCGTTCTGAGAAAGATCATTAATAATATGTAGAATCTTGGTTTTCATGATTAATTGGTCAGATATTGCTGTTTAAGGTCGGTGATTTCTGCATTTGAGAAAAAGTGCTTCGTCAATTTAGAATTCAGCATTTCTTCAACGTACTCGGGTGTAGGTTGAAATTGCGTTTTGAATTCTTTCATTAGTGGCGAGTACCATTTGTTGTCTGACTGATTTTCATAAACGACATCCACGGGGTAACCTAAAAAGCCTTCGACTGCGGAGTTAGCCTGCTTTAGCTTGTCACTTCGAATGACCAACAGTGAAAAGTTATTGTTATGGTATGTCTGATAGCCTACTTCGTGATTAAAAGGTTCGTTAAACACATCAATCCCTGTTAGTTGTTTGATTTCGTTGTCAAACCACTGCAGCGCATATTGATGATTCATGTGCTTATCAAATGCCTCTTGGAGTAACTGCGGACGTTCGGTACGGATTGCGCTATCATCTTTTAGGTATTTGTCCGCCATCCAAAACGGAAGTGCTTGAAAGAACATTGAAATATTTCGTCCGATCGGTTCACGCACCAGTGAGATAATTCGAACTTTTTTCTTGTGCTTTAACATACGGCTCATCGCTATGCGCTTGAGTCGTCGCTTTAACGCATTGATCTGAGGTTTATGCAATTGCGCTCTAACAGGGGATATCTGTTTTTGCGCATCGACAGTCATAAGGTCGTGCAAGTGAATCGAGTTAGGAATGGAATGTTCTAATGCACTCGAACCTACTTTGCCCATTTGATAGATCAATACCGGTTGTTCTTGGCTTTTCAACGTTTGGTACCAAGATGCGTTTGAGTTAGTAGGCGTATTTCTGGACATAAAGCGTTTCTCCTTCCTTAGTCTTGGCTTGTGTGATTAAGACGCCAAGAGATGGAACTGAGTGTTGTATTTGTTTAGATAACGCAAGGTTAACCAGTGATGATTTTGTCGATTCTGAGCGAATGACGGTAATCAGACCATTGGCATACTGACCAAGAATAAGTGCATCACTCACTGACAGTAGGGGCGGTGTATCGATAATGATCCGGTCATACTTATTTTGAAAATGTTCGAGCAACTTTTTAAAGCGTTCAGAAGCTAGCAGTTCCTGTGGGTTTGGCGGAATTAGGCCTGCCGGCAATACATCTAAGTTGGCTTCTTCTATATGTGTAACACAATCTTTGATTGGCGTATCCATAGTCAGGATATGCGTTAAGCCTGGGCTTGATTCAGCAATACCAAACCGTTTTGCGATGGAAGGTCGACGTAAATCGCAGTCGATGATCAATACCTTTTCCATTTTTGAAAACGACACCGCCATATTGATACTGGTCGATGTTTTTCCTTCTTCTGGAATGGAAGAAGTAAAGGGCAATATCTTTTGCTTCGTGTTGGTTAGTCTGAGCAGAAGCGAGGTTCTGACGGAGCGGCAAGCTTCACTAAATAGCTTTTCTTCATCATCTAAATACGCGGTATAACTGACGCCGTTTTTACGCAAATTGCGTTTTTTGACCATCGGAATCACGCCTAAACACGTAACACCAAGTTTTTCCTGCACATCGGCTGTGTTTCGGATAACTTCTCGCAGAGTTTCTAAGATGATGACCAGCGCACAAGCAATGGCAAAGCCAAAAAATGTGGCAATCAGTACCAGTTTGATTCGTTGCGGTGCTACCGGAAATAGAGGGATGATGGCTTTGTCAGTAAAACGTGCAGTGACATTTTTGTAGTCGCTGGTGGCGTTGGTCTCTTTCTCACGATTTAAGAACGCTTCATAGAGTGCCTTATTGGATTCAACCTCGCGTTTTAACTGTTCGTAACGCGCTTTTTGTGACCCTAACGATTGGAAGTCGGACTTTTTGTTATCGAGTTCTGCTCGAAGCATGTCCTCTTGCGCCTTTGCAGCAAGAAGGTCTTGTTGCTTGCTGAAGGAAATGTCACGAATGAGTTGCTGGGTTCTTGATTGAATTTCAGCGAGCTGCGCTTTCGCCTGAATCATTCGGTCATGCTTGGGGCCGTAGCGCTGTGCCAGCTCAGAGAGATTTTTGGCTGCCTGGGCTTCCGATAATTTTAGGTCGCGGATCTGCGCTTGATTAGCGAATTCATCAATTGACAGCAAGCTGTCTAAACTTTGTGAGGATTTACGTCTTAACAGTTGGATTAACGTCTGCGCTTCAATGCGCTTATTAACAGCGACATTTAGCTTGCGAGTGAGTTCTTCTAGCTCATTTGCGTAAATTTCATCAATACCGTTTATATCGATCAATCCTTCTTTTAACAAGAATTCTTGCAGCGCTTGCTCAGAGTTACGTAATCGCTCCTCCAATTTTTGTGAGTTATTTGTCAACCAAGTGGCCGCATTTTGTGTAACGACCAATTTGGCTTCAAAATTTGCGTCAATGTAGGCTTGGCCGATCGCGTTGGCGATTGTTGTTGCAAGCTTAGGATCGGTAGAACGAAAGCGAATTCTGACTAATTGGGTGTTACGTACCGGCTCAATATCGAGTTTACTTCTGAAAGCTTGAAGCGCTTGATAATAGGACTCTGAAAACTGGGCAGTTTCTTTTGGGCTTGGTGCCACATTCAGTAGGTCTTGAACAAAAGGGATCGACTTTATTTGGTCGATCTTTTGATTTAATCCACCTGAGCGTGTGAACTCCGGTAGTTGAGTTAGGTTCAGCTCTCTAATGACCTTATCTGCGATATGATTCGATTTTAAAATAGCGATTTGCGTTTGAAAGTACTCTTTTTTTGTCGTGTCGACGCCATATACTTCCTCGATTGAAAGGGCGCTTTTTTGTTCTTCTTGGATGAGTAGCGTTGCTGTAGCTTGGTATATCGATGCTTTGGAGTAGATATACCAAGTACAAGTTAATGAAAACAGAAGTGTGAAAGCTGCGATGCTTAGCCCATTCTTTTTAATCGCTTTAAAGTGATGACCAAAACGAATCAGTTCTACTTTGTTCATCTGGAGATTATTTGGATGAGTCCCGTTCATTTGATTCCCTGTCACTTAAAAGAAGCTTTGGTCGATAAATACAATGTCACCAGGCTCAACGTTGCGGTGCATACTGACACCCTCTATCGTTTGACCCGTTTTATGTTTGGTGAGGTTAATGCCTTTGCGTGAGGCTCGGTCGGTCAAGCCACCAGCTAAAGCGATGGCCTTTTCGATAGTTAATCCTGGTCGATATTCAAATCCACCTGGTTTCCTGACTTCGCCGTTGACATAAAACAGACGAAAGTTATTGATAGTGACCATCACTTTTGGGTTGATGAGATAATCGCCTTTTAAGCCCGTTTCTATTTCGTACTTGAGTTGTTTCGGTGTTTTTTTGATTGCTTTGATTCGGCCAAGGTAGGGGTAATCAAAATAGCCATCTGACGTTATTAGAATATTTTTAATCGTAAGATCTTCTTCACCGTAGACCTGCACAGAAATGGTATCGCCCGTGTCGAGTAAGTAATCTTCTTCGTTTGAGTCAGCGTTTACCAAGGTGCTAAATAGCAATAACGCGACGCTCATGAATGTGATGAATGACTTCATTAATAATCCTTGTTACAGAGAAAACTGTGCGCTTAAAGTCCAAATGTTCTGCTCGAAGCTATAACCTGGTCGGTTAGAGGTTTTATCTTGGTATTGCCAGTCGGCTTGCAGCTGTATCCAGCGTTTAATTTGATAATCGATACCAAAAGATAGGGTGTAGCGATCGTCGTTTCTGGTGATCCCCGTATAGTCATCTTGTTGATAAATAGCACCTAAGCGAGTTGCAAGGTAACTATTCCAATCGTGCTTGAGGTTCAGTCGATAACGAGTTTGTAGGTTGTAATCGCCATCTTGATCTGGGTTAACTGCCGCTTGAGTGGTTTTCACGCTGACTAGAGTTTGTTCTTGAGGCAGCCATTCAAAGCCGATATCCCAACTAAAGCCTTTAAATGTCTCTCGTTGAGCGCTGTCAAAATCTTTGATTTGATAACCGAGTCGAGCGATGCCTTTGGTTTTTCCCGTTACTTCCCATTCGGCACCTGTGTAATAGAAACTGGTGCTATTATCTTTGGAAGGAAGAGCAGAATTTCTGTGTTGATAGTCGGTTACTATTTGTTTTGTCCCAACCAACCAATAGGTTCTTGGCGTCGCCCTTAAATAGAATTCCAAGTGTGCATTGGGAGCTCGAAAATCGTTGTATTTCGTTTTAGCGTTTGGGCGCCCAGGTAATCCGTCACGGTAGTTTTGATAGGTTCTATCACTGTAGCCTAAACCGAATTCGAGTCTGCCTTTTGCACCGTTAGAGCCAAAGACATAATTGGTTTTGATATCGTTACGGTTGAACTCAATTGGTGAGTCTATTGCGCTACCATTACCTTCGGTAATGTCTTCCCCTCTAATTTCATGCTGGGCGCGAAAACGATAATCAACCACTAAACGATGACGATGATTGAACTCAAAAAAGTTGGAAAACTGAAAGGTATGATCGTCGAAGTCGTTGCGGTCATCGGATGAAAAACCTGCTTTCAACTTGTATAAAATATCTGCGCGATATCGATTCCTTTCTATACGTGCTAATAAGCTTGGCTCTATACCCCAAATATTGACCGATTCTACATTGCCGGATTCCTCCGCTTTGTTGATGTTGTCATCGCCCTCGTAGAAAGTTCTTACGAGGGGAATAAACTCAATGCCAGACTCGGTTTGGTAAGCCATCGGTTCTGCGAGTAAGCCAGTTGAAAACAGACTCAATGCTATTGCCATTGTCAGTTTCTTCATAATCTCAACCTTAGTAAGCGTTAGCACCAGTGAACCCTTTGAAAACGGTCATGAAGATGATTTTGATGTCCATCCAAACCGACCAGTGGTGGATGTAATCCAAATCAAATTCGACTCTCTTTTCCATTTTTTCTAAGGTGTCGGTTTCGCCGCGATAGCCATTAATTTGCGCCCAGCCAGTAATGCCTGGTTTTACTTTGTGACGTAGCATGTATCGGTCAACAATCTGGCGATACTCTTCATTGTGCGCCACGGCATGGGGGCGTGGACCAACAATAGACATGGTCCCTTGCAGTACATTGATAAATTGAGGCAGTTCGTCCAAAGAGGTACGACGCAGAAAACCACCAAAAGGCGTAATGCGTGGGTCGTTCTTTGTCGCCTGTTTCACGTGAGGACCTTGATCCATAGTGGTCATTGAACGGAATTTCCATACTTCAATCTTGCGTCCATCGAGGCCGTAACGATGCTGTTTAAAAATGACCGGACCTTTAGAGGTCAGCTTAATGCCAATCGCAATGGCGAGCAGGACTGGAGAGATCAAGGCTAAAATAATGCTCGAAAACAAGATGTCTTCAAACCGTTTTACCCAGGAAGAAATTCCAGCAAATGGTGTATCAAACACGCTGAGCGTTTGAACTTGGCCGATTTGTGCCCAACGAGAATGCAAAAGGTTATAGGTAAAGAAGTCGGGAATCAGATACGTATTTGCGGTTGTGTCTGAGAATTGGTTAAGAAGCGATGCAATACGTTCTTTTGCGTGCATTGGCATTGCGATATAGACATAATCCACTTCCCCTTTTTTGGCTCGCTCAAGAGCGTGGTCAACTGCCCCTTTAATAGGGTAAGCAGAATTTGGCAATCTGTCGGAAGAACGCTCATCGTAAAAGCCATCAAAAAGCACACCGTGTTCAGTGTGGTTTTGAATTTCGTTAGCAAGGGTAATGCCGTGAGGAGTTTGGCCGATGATTATTGCAGTACGAGTGTTGAATCCTTTTTTTCTTAAATAGGCTAATCCGGTACGGAATGTCACTCGCCATGCCAAAAGTAGAGCGGGCGTAATCGCAAACCACAATGCCAGAATAGTGTTATCAAATAAGTCATAGACTTCCGAAAAATACAGAACAATAAAGATAAGCGCGGAAGTTACTGCCCAGGCCACACAGACAATAATCATCTGCTCTTTAAACGAACTGGTTCGCCAAGAGCGGTACAGATTGCCGCTTTCTGCCATAAATAGAAAGGAGATGCCTCCAACAAAAGCCAGTATGACGTAATCTTTCCCCATCGCAGTATTCATGTCTTTGAACACTAAAAGCAGCATAAAAGAGACGATGACAGCAAGATCTGAGATGCGATATAAAAAAGCGAACTCCATCTCGTGAGAGCGGATAAGTCCTTTTTGTTTCATGACTCAGTTTCCCTTCTTACACGCTACCGCCCTTGGGTGTCTCCCCCAATTGCCGTGTCGTGAGCGTTATTAGTAGTTGGTGAACAGAGCATTCTGTTGAATGCTTCTGAGTTTTTTGTCACGTGTAATTTCGTTGATAAGTGTAAAAATTTGCGTTGTTGAGGTAAGTGGAAATAAGAATGAAATTTAGACCTTTGGCTAAGTTTGGCGGGTTAGGAAAAAGCTGGTACTTACTCATGAGGGATGAGGAAAAGTATTAAAAATGAAGTATCAGTACAAAGACAATGGTTTATGTAAAGGTAGAAGAAACGGGTGATCTTATTCGTTAACGATTAATGATTTAGTATCGAATTACTTATATTTATTAGGATAAAAAAATCCCTCTCAAGTGAGAGGGATTTATTGTGAATCAGGACGAAAGAATTATTCGACTTCTACGCCGTTTTCTTTGTATAGGCGGCGGCATGCACGACCATCACTGTGGAACAGGTGACAACGGTGTGCTGGAATACCAATCTCGATTTTATCGCCGGTATCGACTGCGAGCGTGTCAGGCTGACGGAAAATAACGTCCGCGTCCGCACCTTCTAGGTTTAGGTATACTTGAGTTTCGTTACCTAGCTTCTCAACAATCATCACTTCACCGTGAATGCTTGCATCAGCTTCAGAAGCGGATAATAGGTGCTCAGGGCGAATGCCTAAAGACATGCGGTCGCCACGGTTAACCGTCGTGCCATCCACTGGAATCCAGAAAGATACGCCATTAGATAGTTGAACTTTGACGCGCTCTGCTTCTACTTCATCAATGAATACGCTCATGAAGTTCATTTTCGGAGAACCGATAAAGCCTGCTACAAAGCGGTTTTGTGGGTAATGGTAAAGTTCAAGTGGCTTACCAACTTGCGATACATAACCGCCGTCTAGTACAACGATTTTATCTGCCATTGTCATTGCTTCCACCTGATCGTGTGTTACGTAGATCATGGTACAACCAAGTTGACGTTGTAGCTTCGTGATTTGCGCACGCATGTTTACACGCAGTGCGGCATCCAAGTTTGATAGTGGTTCATCTAGAAGGAATACATTAGGTTGCGATACCAGTGTTCGACCGATAGCCACACGTTGACGCTGACCACCTGAAAGCGCTTTTGGTTGGCGTTCAAGTAAGTGACCCAGTTGTAGAATTTCTGCAGCCTGTTCAACACGTTTGTCGATTTCTGCTTTGTCTGCTTTTGCTAATTTTAAGCCAAATGACATGTTGTCATATAAGTTAAGGTGTGGGTAAAGAGCGTAAGACTGGAATACCATACCAACACCACGTTTGGATGGTTCGACGTCATTCATGCGCTGGTCACCAATATACAAATCACCTGAAGTAATGTCTTCAAGACCGGCAATACAACGTAAAAGGGTAGATTTACCACAACCTGATGGACCTACGAAAACAACAAATTCACCTTCGTTGATTGTTAGGTCTACGTTCTTAGAAATCAGTACGTCGCCATACGCTTTACAAACATTTTTTAACGTGACACTCGCCATGTAGCTCGTCCTCGATCAATTTTTTATTATTCACCGCTCATCATTATATGAATTATCTAGCGAGCAGTAACAGTAGGAATCGGTAAGTTATTGCGGTTGGTAAGAAAAGTAGGGTAGCACTTCAATAAAATGTCCTGAATAGAAGTGCTACCCATCATAGCCAAGTACGAGTTTCTCTCCCCCACATTATTCGTGTTGTCTCCCCCGTGAAATAATTACCACAAACAACACCAATAATGACATTCCACTCGTCTGGCAATGCAAAACCAGCAAATCTTTTTCCTAATACGTAGGCACTGCTGGGAAAGGGTTCTTACCATCCACTCTTGGATGACTGAAGTTTGTAAGATTGTGCGAGGTGCGACATCCTCCTAATAGAAATAATTGTAGGGGGAGTAGGTAGGGAGGAGTAAAAAAGGAGGAGGAATAAAGCAGTTGGTCGGAAATCACATTATTGCACCACCTAAAGTTGAAACCGATCACAGGAAGTATCCGTTTTGTGATTTGAGTCTCTTACCCTTGGCGATTTAGATCACGAAAATACGTCATAATTGTAAGGGCGTAGGGATTAGGAGGATGAGACATATTGGATTATTTCAGATGATATATGTCGAAATACGGCTGAACCTCAATGGACTAGCCCTACATCAAAAATATAAAAAGGATACGAACATGAAAAAGTTAAGCGCTGTAGCACTAGGTACTCTTGTTGCTTTGGGTTCTTTTGGTGCTAATGCTGCCATCGAAGAAGGACAACTTACTATCTGGATTAACGGCGACAAAGGTTACAACGGCCTTGCTGAAGTTGGTAAAAAATTCGAAGAAGACACTGGCATTAAAGTGACAGTGGCTCACCCAGATGGCCTTCAAGACAAATTCCCTCAAACTGCAGCGACTGGTGACGGTCCTGACATCGTATTCTGGGCTCACGACCGTTTCGGTGGTTACGCAGAAGCTGGCCTGCTAGCAGAAATTAAACCTTCTAAGAACATTCAAGAAGGTATTGTTGATTTCGCTTGGGATGCTGTACGTTACGACGGCAAATTGATCGGCTACCCAGTTGCGGTTGAGTCTCTATCTCTAATCTACAACAAAGACCTAGTTCCAAACCCACCGAAGTCTTGGGAAGAAGTTGCAGCGCTAGATGCAAAACTTAAAAAAGACGGCAAGTCTGCAATCATGTGGAACCTAAAAGAACCGTACTTCACTTGGCCACTAATGGCTGCTGATGGCGGCTACGCGTTCAAATACACTTCTGAAGGTTATGATGTTAAAGACGCTGGTATCGCGAAAGAAGGCGTTAAAGACGCAATGAGCTTCGTAAAAGGCTTGGTAGACAAAGGCGTGATCTCTGCAGATATGGACTACTCAGTATCTGAGTCTGCATTCAACCAAGGTAAGACAGCAATGACGATCAACGGTCCATGGTCTTGGGGCAACATCGAGAAGTCTGGCGTTAACTACGGCGTGACTACGCTACCTAAGTTCCAAGGTCAATCTTCTAAGCCATTCGTTGGTGTTCTAACGGCTGGTATCAGCACTGCGTCTCCAAACAAAGACCTAGCGGTTGAGTTCATTGAGAACTACCTACTAACAAATGACGGCCTACGTATGGTTAACAACGATAAGCCTCTAGGTGCGGTAGCGCTTAACTCGTTCCAACGTGAACTAGATTCAGATACTCGTATTGCTGCGACAATGGACAACGCGATGAACGGCGAAATTATGCCAAACATTCCTCAAATGAACGCATTCTGGGGCGCGGCTAAGAACGCAATCATCAACGTAGTTGATGGTCGTCAAACTGTCGATGCAGCATTGGCAGACGCAGAAAAACAAATGACTAAATAATTAAGTAAGACCTTTTTAAGGAGGGGGCAACTCCTCCTTACTTTTCTATATTTATTCTATATTCGCTAGCAGGTTCCCTATGCAGTCAGTTCAAGGTACAAATGCTATGACAGCACCAGAAGCCAGCCTTCCGAGCAGCAAAAAAGTGTTCATGAAATGGTCACTTTTAGGCACAGTCGGCATTATCAATGGCTACGCAACAATCCTTATGTATTCACGCGGTGAGATTGCGTTTGCACTACTTACGATCATTCTTACCGCTTTAGCGTTGTTCATCTTTGGTAGTAAAAAGACGTACGCACACCGTTACATCTACCCTGGTATCGCAGGGATGATCCTTTTCATTCTTTTCCCTCTGGCGTACACCATAGGTTTGGCGTTTACCAACTACAGCGCGAAAAACCAACTCTCTTTTGATCGTGCGCAGAGCGTACTTTTGGACAGAACTTATCAAAGTGGTGATAGCTACCCGTTCACTTTATATAAAACGGATCAAGGACATCAGCTTGTGGTTGAAAAAGATGGTGAGCTACTTGCTACGCCCACTTTTCAACTAGATAGCCTCTCAGCATCGGATCTTGACCTATCGCCAATTGAAGAAGCAACGGGCGAGAAAGAATCAATCAAGACGATTGTTAAGAGCCGTAATACGTTGAGCAGTGTTGATTTGCATCTGCCGAGCGGTGAAGACATCCGCATGAGCGGGTTACGTAAGTTTGCGGCAGTTGTGCCTTTGTACACGCTGCAAGAAGACGGCGAAACGCTTTACAACAATCGTACTGAAGAGACGTTACGTCCAAATATGGAAGTAGGTTACTACCAACCTGTCGATGAAAATGGTCAGTTTGTTGGTAGCACAGTGTCTCCTGGCTTTGTGGTGAATATTGGCACGCACAACTTTGAGCGTGTGTGGAAAGATGATGGCATCAAAGAGCCGTTTATCAGTATCTTTATCTGGACGATTGTGTTCTCGGCACTCACCGTACTATTTACGCTTGTAATTGGTCTTGTTCTAGCAAGTGTTGTTCAGTGGGAAGCATTAAAAGGCCGTTCGGTTTACCGACTCTTACTGATTCTGCCTTATGCGGTACCGGCGTTTATTTCTATCTTGATCTTTAAAGGTTTGTTTAACCAAAGCTTTGGTGAGATCAACATGCTTCTGGAAGGTTTGTTCGGTATTAGCCCTGCTTGGTTCTCAGACCCGTTCATGGCGAAAACCATGATCCTGATTGTGAACACGTGGCTTGGTTTCCCTTACATGATGATTCTATGTATGGGTCTACTAAAAGCGATTCCTGATGATTTATATGAAGCGTCAGCAATTGATGGTGCGAACTTTATTACTAACTTTACTCGTATCACGCTACCAATGATGTTGAAGCCTTTAACACCACTGTTGATTGCGAGCTTTGCCTTCAACTTCAACAACTTCGTACTTATCCAGTTGTTGACAGGCGGTGGTCCAAACATGATTGGTACGTCAGAACCTGCGGGTTACACAGACCTATTGGTAAGTTACACCTACCGAATCGCATTCGAAGGTGCGGGCGGTCAAGACTTCGGTCTAGCAAGTGCAGTAGCAACACTTATCTTCCTATTGGTTGGCGCATTGGCACTTATCAACCTACGCGTAACTAAAGTAGCTCAGGACTAAGGAGAGATTACAATGGCAATGGTACAAGGTAAGTCATTAAAGTATCGTGTTTGGGCTACTCATATTGCGATGTGGGCATTCTTGGCACTGATTATTTTCCCTTTACTGATGATCATCGCGATTTCATTCCGTGAAGGTAACTTTGCAACGGGTAGCCTGATCCCAGACAACCCAACGCTTGATCACTGGAAATTGGCATTAGGTTTCTCGGTGACTAACCCAGACGGTACAGTTACACCGCCACCATTCCCAGTTATGACATGGCTGTGGAACTCAGTAAAAGTGGGTGGTATTTCTGCAATCCTAATCGTGGCGCTATCAACCACATCAGCTTATGCGTTTGCTCGTATGAAGTTCAAAGGTAAGAACACCATCCTAAAAGCGATGATGATCTTCCAAATGTTCCCTGCGGTATTGGCATTGGTTGCCCTATACGCGTTGTTCGACAAATTGGGTCAGTACATCCCATTCCTTGGTCTCAACACGCACGGCGGTCTGATATTCGCTTACTTAGGGGGTATCGCACTGCACGTTTGGACGATTAAAGGCTACTTCGAAAGTATTGACTCTTCGTTAGAAGAAGCGGCGGCACTGGATGGTGCGACACCATGGCAAGCATTCCGTTTGGTATTGCTTCCATTGTCTGTGCCAATCCTAGCGGTAGTATTCATCTTGTCGTTCATCATGGTAATTGGTGAAGTTCCTGTAGCATCACTACTACTTTCTGATGTAGACTCGTACACACTTGCAGTGGGTATGCAGCAATACCTATATCCACAAAACTACTTGTGGGGTGACTTTGCTGCAGCTGCTGTACTTTCAGCAGTGCCAATCACTGCCGTATTCTTACTTGCTCAACGCTGGTTGGTTGGTGGTCTAACCGCTGGTGGTGTGAAAGGATAATCTCTTGTGGTCTGAGATTGATAAGAATAACTAGAAAAGGGCGACCACATGGTCGCCCTTATACGTAGCACGGATATTACAATTTTGGTTTGGCCGCCGATCAGTAATATCTTGGCTTTTATTGGCGTTACGCATAGCTGGCTGTTAGCTTAGTTCCTTACGATTCAATCACTAACAGTTTTTGTAACCATAACCTGAGTTTTGATTCAGGTTTTTTTATACCTGTTAAATACAGTTGTTCAATAAGCAGGTAAAGATTAGCGGCTTTGCAATGGATTACACAGGGCTAGGAGAATGCCCTGCGTAGCACTTCACATAAATAACCTGAGTTCAGGTATCAGTAAAATTGAGGTAGGTAAGGATTAAAACTCTCGACTGGAGGGGGCACATCCAACGTATTGAAGCAGCGTGTATAAGCTTTCTTGCTGTAGTGCGACGCGACGAAATAAATTTGCAAAGGTGACATCACCGCCAAAGCAGGTCTGAATGTAATGGTTAATTTCTGTTTCGTTATACCCCTCGACGTACATGGTTCTTACCCACTGGTACTCGACCGCTTTTAAATTGGTCAACGTCTCTTCACTTAAGGTCGTTTCTTTTAGTCTCAAGATCCAAACTCTATCCAACTCCAAAATAGTGGAAGGATTTAAGCAAAGCTAGGTGAAGGATTTATGACAGAGGAGGCCGAGTGTGAAGCAAATGGCAAAACCATGATGTTGCTCCACACTCTGGTTATAAGTAACGTTGAGGTAGTCAATAGCGTTCTTAACGGATGTAGGTTACTTGAGATACTTTACGTGCGCTTCCATCTCTTCCCCGATTTCTTTGCGCATGTTCATAAGGCGGATAGCGGATTGTTCCAAGGCTTTATCTTCATCAGATTCTGGAACCCATTTCGGCACGTCGGTTGGTTTTCCGTTCTCATCTACAGCAACCATAATAACGATACAGTGGGTGGTGAGTCTGTTTTTCATTTGTTTTGGGTCACTGGCTTGCACGTCAATCGCGATGTGCATTGAGCTTCGTCCGGTATAAATGACTTTCGCGCTAACTTCGACTAAGTTGCCGACATGAATCGGCGCAACAAAACGAATACCACCTGCGTATGCAGTAATGCAATATTTGCCACTCCACGCTGCAGAGCAGGCGTAGGCTGCTAAGTCGATCCATTTCATTACGGCACCGCCGTGCACTTTTCCGCCGAAATTGACGTCACTGGGTTCTGCTAAAAAGCGAAGGGTAATGTCTCTTTGACCACTGCTCATCTGTCTTTCCTTGATGGGTTATTGTTTTCCCAATTTAGCAGTAAGATGAATTTTCGGGAATAGAGAATGAAACAAAATATTAACTTTTATTCGAACGATGAAAACAAAAAGCCACAGCGTAGTTCTGTGGCTTGGGGAACTGGGATTAATTGGCGGTGGAGGCAATCTCGGAATTGGGCAATTGCTTTCTGTGTCGTATTTTTATTTGCGACAGGATAACGCCAGAGATGACTAACAGCCCACCAATAATGTGGTAAGCGTAAATTTTCTCACCAATCAACGTTGAAGCAAGTACGACAGAAACCACGGGCATTAAGTTCATGAACATGGCACTTGAATCAGCGCCAATTGAATCGATCGCTTTCACCCACATTAACGGCGCAAAAATGGAAGCCGCAATGCCAGCATAGGCGATTAATGGTAGCGCGTCTTGGCTTGGTAACAGTTGCTCACTAGAGAGCCAAAGTGGTGTAAGCATCACAACCGAGAAGAAGCCTTGCATGTAAACCAGAGTCAAACTACTGAAAGGCATCTTCCAGCGTTTTAGCAGCACGCAATAAGCCGCGTATACCATGGCTGCAATCAGCATAAGGCTATCACCTTGGGTCATGTCTTGATGTAAAAAGTAGGTGATATCACCATGACCAAGCATAAACGCCAAGCCGCCGAGCGAAATCACACCACCGACGATACTTAACATTGATACAGACTTGCCTAACAGAGGAACACTTAAAAACACACTGATCAAAGGAACCAAAGAGGTAATCAGTGCCATGTTGGAAGCCGTTGTCGTTAAACCAGCGTAGTAGCCAAGTGATTGGTTGAGCACCATGCCAAGTAACGCAAGAAATGCCAGCTTAGTTAAGTAAGGTCGAATAATGTGTCGTTGTTTGATGATCGCAGGCAGACAAAATGGAGTTAGAAGTACCATTGCGACAAACCAACGATAGAAACTCATCGCACTTGGTTCAATGGCGCTTGCTGCCATCTTATTCACAATTGAGTTACCACCCCAAATCATAACGGTGAAAAACGGAAGTAAATAAATCATGAGAACCCTATAGCACAATTATTGATGGCGCTAGTCTGGCAGGTCTTTATAATAAAAAGTATCTCTTAAAAGACATCGTAAGCGATAGGAAGACAATTTTGAAAAAGAGCGCCAGAAATCTTCATCCCTCATTATCAATCGACCGCGCACCATCGGATGTATTTATGAATTTTGAAGCCTTTCTCTCTAATACAGAAACGCGAATTCATAGCCATCCTTGGGGGCAAGTGCAGCTGATCAGCGGTGGGATCCTAGAGATGGATGCAGAAGATACAAGATTTCTAGCGCCTCCGCATCTTGCAATTTGGGTTCCTGCTGGTATCCGTCATACTAGTTACAACCGTAAACCTATCGAATATTGTTCTTTGAACATTGCCCCTGAATTGACGGCGCACTTTCCTACCAAAACGAGTCTGATCAAAGTGACTCCAATCGTGTCGTCCATTATTGAGGACTTTCGTCAACGAGATATTAACGTGGCGCAAAGTGATGAAGACAAGCGCTTGGTACAGGTGTTATTGGACCAGCTCGCAAAGCAAGAAGTGGAACACCACTTTTTACCAACGACCGATAACAAGTATCTTGAACCGATTTTAAAAGCAGTAGAAGAATCGCCGACGGATGAGATCAGTTTGGCAGAATGGGCAGAAAAAGTGCATACCACTGAACGCACGTTAGCGAGACACTGCCAGAGTGAGTTGGGCATGAGCTTTACTGAGTGGCGCTTACGTGTGCGATATTTACATTCTATGGAGTTGCTGCGTAAAGGGCAGACCGTAAAGGAAGTCGCGTTGACGTTAGGTTATAACCAAGCTAGCCCTTTTATCGCAATGTTCAAGAAATACTCCGGCATGACACCGGAGCAATATAAGAACCGCTTATTATAACTGAGCCAGAACGTAATTCAGACCACCGACCACGGCTGCAACTTGCGCATCGTTGCACTCTTCGTCGGTCACCGTTGGGCTGTCTGGGTACACTTCCGTTGTCGTGCCGTAAACGCAATTTGTTACGCCGCCACACAGACCCAGCTTCACCATTGGGTAGTTGATAACGCCAAACTGTACGACTGGTGAACCAATGATTTCGCCATTTTCATCTGCAGGTGCAATGTGAGTCACTTTCGCAACCGATTCAATCACCGCTTTTTGAAACTCGGGTTGAGGGTTTTCACTATCTCCAACTGTGTAAAAACCGTCTGGGATCATGCCCTCGATGTATTCAATGCCATCACGAGCGGCAAGCGCAGGACGGAACTCTGTTTCATCGGAGTCTGTCGTCTCGTGCAAATCAATGTGCATTAATACATCGCCTAATGTCGCAACGAGCTTCATGAGGTTGGCGGATTCTTCGGCGGGGCTATCCTTATAGAAAGAGCGGTTTGGATCAATCGCGTTTGGATTCCAGCGGTTGATCACCTCGTAACCCCAAGGGCTTACGCAGGGTGCAACGACAATATTGAAATGCTCTGCATAGCGCTCTGCTTCCGTTTCTACAAACTTTAATGCGCCATGTACACCGCTGGTTTCGTAACCGTGTACGCCGCCTGTGACCAACACAATAGGCTTCGTTGAATCCCAATTGCGTGTTTTGATACAAAATAGAGGGAAACGTGCCTCGTTGTATGAGAGCGCACCGTATTGTTCAACATCAAAACGCTCGCGTAGGGCATCGATTTTACTGACGACTTCATCTTGGTAGCTACGTTTTACTTCTTGCGTTGCTAACCAAGCTTTACGTTCTTCTTCGCTCCAAGGTTGGCCAGGGGTGCCGATTGGGTAAATGTATCCACTTTTCATCTATACTTTTTCTTTTGACTGCTGAAAGGTATCACAAGACTAGACCTGTCTTATCTCAACGGCAATATAAAACACCATTTGGCATAGTATTCTTTGCAAAATCATCACTTTGATGAGTGATTTATTGGTGTTACATTTTGTTACTTACTCAATTTCATATAAGAGACAAAAAATGGCTGGAGCAAGTTTACTCACACTGTTGGATGATATTGCCACGGTACTCGACGATGTCGCCTTAATGTCGAAAATGGCGGCAAAGAAAACCGCTGGTGTGTTGGGTGATGACCTAGCGTTAAACGCTCAACAAGTGTCTGGTGTTGCATCTGAGCGAGAAATTCCAGTGGTTTGGGCGGTTGCGAAAGGCTCGTTCAAAAACAAATTGATTTTAGTTCCTTCAGCATTGCTAATTAGCGCGATTATTCCATGGCTTATCATGCCATTATTGCTAATTGGCGGCTTGTTTCTCTGCTTTGAAGGGGCAGAAAAGGTGCTTGAGAAAGTGTTCCCTCACTCGCATCCGCACGAAGAAAAAGAAGAGTTAGTTAATACTGGCGAGTCGATAGAAGAGTATGAAAAACGCAAAGTTGCTGGTGCGATTCGAACGGACTTTATTCTTTCAGCGGAAATCATTGTGATTGCGTTGGGTACCGTGACTGGGGCGAGCCTTGTGACGCAAATCTTAGTGGTGAGCTTAATTGCAGTCATCATGACCATTGGTGTTTATGGCTTAGTAGCAGGGATCGTGAAATTGGATGACTTGGGCTTCTACCTTGAAATTCGCTCAAAAGGTAAGGGCTGGATGGCGAAAGTCGGCAGTGCTTTAGTTGCTTTCGCACCAAAGCTGATGAAGTTGTTAACGATTGTGGGAACTGCCGCGATGTTTTTAGTCGGCGGGGGGATTGTAGTGCACAACGTACCTGCCATTCATCACTTTGTAGAGCCGATTATTATGAACTTTAGTGGTCATTCGGTTGCTACAGCGATTCTGCCTATTTTGCTTAACGGTATTATCGGTTTTGTGGCGGGTTTGATTGTGGTTGCTGTGTGGACAGCTGTAGAAAAAATTCGCGGCCACTAATAATCACAGCTCAAAACAAGAAAAGAATAACAAGGGTCATGACTTCTTTTCACAGAAAGGCATGACCCTTTTTTATGGATGGAACGTCAGTAAAGTACTTACTTCACTTTCCATTCGATCTGTTCATTTGCTCGAATAGGCACAACGATATCATTGCCAAATGGCATCGTTTCCGGCACATCCCAAGCGGATTTTTCTAACGTTACCGTATCTGTGTTGCGCGCAATGCCGTAAAAATCAGGACCATTGAAGCTTGAAAACGCTTCCAAGTTTTCCAGCTTGCCTTCATTCTCGAATACTTCTGCATAAAGCTCTAGCGCTGCGTGTGCAGTGTAAGAACCAGCACAACCGCAAGCGGACTCTTTTGCCCCTTTCGCATGTGGTGCCGAGTCTGTACCTAGGAAAAACTTCTTGCTACCACTAGTTGCTGCTTCGATCAGCGCTTGCTGGTGGGTTCCGCGCTTAAGAATTGGCAAACAGTAGAAATGAGGTTTAATACCACCCACAAGCATATGGTTACGGTTGAAAAGAAGATGGTGAGCAGTGATGGTAGCAGCTACGTTATCTGAGGCGTTATTAACGAAGTTTGCTGCGTCGGCGGTAGTGATGTGTTCTAGAACGATTTTAAGATTAGGGAAGTCATTGACGATAGGAGCGAGGACAGTATCAAGGAATTCTTTCTCTCGGTCGAAGATATCAACATCGTGATGTGTTACTTCGCCATGAACCAAAAGTAACATTCCGACTTCTTCCATCGCTTCGAGAACGTGGTAAATGTTCTTCGCATTGGTCACACCGGAATCTGAGTTTGTGGTAGCTCCAGCAGGATAAAGCTTGGCAGCAACAATGTTTCCGGTGGCTTTAGCCTTACGTATTTCATCTGGTGTGGTGTTGTCTGTGAGGTAAAGCGCCATCAAAGGTTCAAACTGTTCGCCATGTTGCTCTTTTAGAATTCGGTCACGGTAGGCTAGGGCGAGCTCAGTTGTAGTAACTGGTGGGACGGTATTTGGCATGATCAGCGCACGGCCATTGTAGCGGCTGATGTCGCGAACGGTGTCTTTAAGAACTTCCCCATCGCGTAAGTGAACGTGCCAGTCGTCAGGACGAGTGATTGTCAGTGTTGTCATTAATTGCTCCCACCATTGAAAAGTTGTCTGATTGGAGCCCAAGCGCCGTATTTGCTTTTGAGCAAACGCTTGCGCTTAGGCGACAGGATGATAGAGGAATTGCCCTCACATTTCATCCCATTTTTCACTTTTCTACAGAGTGAGAGTGTAAGTGATTACTTCATCGTTAACCAAAGTGCGTGAATCGTACCTGGCAGAAAGAAGAAACACGTCAATATTAGGTTAATCAAAAAGTCTTTATTTAGACCTTTCTCCATAAACACCGCGACAGGCGGAAGAAAGATACATAACAAAATCAGAACCAGTTTTCTTGTATCCATAATTAAGCTCCAAATCAATAAATGGGGGCAGTGATAACTCAGATGAATTATGTGTGCCGTATCACACTTTATCAAACGGTATTTGGTCAGAACGATGTTAAAAAACGCGAATGTTGAGTGTAGTAAATACTTGTCGCTCAAACCAAATTTATAAGAATAGCATTCAGAAAAAATTGAGTTGGATGAAGCGGCAATAGACTCTGCACCTTAATGTGATTTGGGTATACAATACTGCAACAAATAAAAAACACCCTGTAGGAAGAAGGCTATGTCGCAACCCATTTTGTCCCAAATTAATGTTTTTCCGGTTAAGTCAGTTGGCGGATTATCGCTGTCGTCAGTATGGGTTGAGAAGCAAGGATTGAGCTTCGATCGTCGTTTTATGATTGCGAAAGCTGATGGCGCTATGATTACCGCGAGAAAGTATCCGCAAATGGTAACCATTAAGTCCGCCTTATTATCCGATGGGGTTGTGTTTAGCAGTTTGGGGATGGAGCCGCTTAAAATCCGTTATCAAGACTTTAAAATGCAGGAAACGCCAGCAACAGTTTGGAAAGACACCTTTACTGCATATACCACCACAGATGATGCAGATGATTGGTTTAGTCGTGTATTGGGTCAACGTGTTGAGTTGTTGTTTAGTGGTGAGCAATCGAATCGTGTTCGCGAAAAGCTAGGACAAAACGTTAGCTTTGCCGATGGTTATCCGGTGTTAGTGATTAGCCAGGCTTCCCTTGATGAACTGAACCGAAGAAGCTCTGAGCAACACTCTATGGATCAGTTCCGTACTAACTTAGTGGTCTCTGATACCAAGCCGTTTGAAGAAGATTCATGGAAGCGCATACGAATCGGTGAGGTAGAGTTTGAGTCTCTCAAACCTTGCGAGCGCTGTATCCTGACTACGGTGAATACCCAAAGAGGCACATTCCGTGAGAGCAAAGAGCCGCTCAAAACCTTGCAACAGTTCCGTGCAAACGATGTCGGTGGTGTGTTCTTTGGCCAGAATCTTGTCGCGCGAAATGAAGGCATTATTCGTCAAGGCGATAAAGTTGAAGTATTGGAGTACAAAGAGCCGGAGTTTTACGCAGATAACTCGCCAGTGCGCATGACGTTAACATGTGTTGAGCGTGAAGAAATCGCCCAAGACTTCGTGACCTTATGGTTAGAACCAAACAAAGGTTCTTTACCTAATTACTTGCCAGGACAACACCTGCCAATAGAGGTGAATATTGATGGTAAGAAAGTAGGTCGACGCTATACGCTATCATCCAGTCCGTCTCGTCCGGGTCGCTATGCTATTTCTGTTAAGCGTATTGCAGGTGGAAGAGTCTCTAATTCGCTCTTAGACAATTTACAAGTCGGTGATGTTTTAGAGGCAGAACAACCTTCTGGCCAGTTCCACCTAAAAACTCATGAAGCGCAGCCTCTATTGTTACTCTCTGCAGGCAGTGGAGTAACACCAATGCTATCGATGGTACGTTACTTAGCGGATCACAATCAGTTGGAGAACGTGGTTTTCTACCATCAATGTCGTACCGAAAATGATATTCCTTGTCGCTCTGAGTTGGAGCAGTTAAAGCGTAAGCACCCGGGGTTAGAAGTGAAAATCTGCTTGACGCAGCCTGCCGTTGATTGGTTTGGGTTAAAAGGGCGTTTAAGTTTGTCACACATTAAGCAAATCAAAGATATTGAACAGCGCCAAGTGTTTGTGTGTGGTCCTGATGGTTTTATGGAGAAAGCGAAAAATCTCCTACTAAGAAAAGGGCTGCCAGAAGAAAACTACCATCAAGAAGCGTTTGGCGTATCTTCAGTCACTTCAAGACCAGAGAAGAGCATAGCGATCGATTTTAATGGGACGAAAGTTGTAGGGAATAATCAGAAAACGTTGTTAGATCAGCTTGAAGACGCAGGGAAGGTTGTTAGCAATAGCTGCCGTGCTGGCTTATGCGGAGCGTGTAAGGTTCAGCTTACGTCGGGTCAAGTACATCATCCGGACGTGCCTGCGTTGACAGATGAGGAACGTGCGATGGGAACCGTATTGGCGTGTTGTGCTGTTCCAGAGACGGACGTGACGGTAACAAACTAAGCGAGAAGGCTCCCCGGTTCTCAATAAAAACGCTGCTAACTTTAGCAGCGTTTTGAGTTTAAAAGTGAACGGAAAATATCGCTTAGTCGTAAATCGTCGGGATTGGCTGACGTTTGTGCTGCGTTGCTTTGTAAATCGCTACCAGACGATCACTCACTTGCTGCGGAACGGGTTTGCCTTCTAAGAAGTCATCGATCTGTTCATAAGTTAAGTTCAGAGCATCTTCATCTGCTTTTTGCGGCTCTAGTTCTTCTAGATCTGCCGTTGGTACTTTCTTAACAAGTAGTTCTGGTGCGCCTAATGTTGCAGCCAACTCGCGGACTTGACGTTTGCTTAAACCAAATAGAGGGGCAAGGTCGCACGCGCCGTCACCAAACTTAGTGTAAAAACCGGTGATGTTCTCTGCTGAGTGGTCTGTTCCCAATACTAAGCCGCCAACGTAACCAGCGATTTCATATTGCGCAATCATACGAGCTCGCGCTTTTACGTTACCTTTTACGAAATCAATTTTGTCGGCTTCAGTCGGAAGCAGGCCCGTCCCTTGCAATGCGGTATCAGTCGCCGCATGCAAACCGTCAACACCATCTTTAATGTTCACAGACACAGAGTGTGTTGGCTTGATGAAAGAGAGTGCCAGTTGCGCTTCATCTTCATCTTTTTGCTCACCGTAAGGCAGACGTACTGCGATAAACTGATATTTGTCAGTACCAGATTCCGCATTCAATTGTTCTACTGCAAGCTGGGCAAGGCGACCTAACGTGGTTGAGTCAACACCGCCACTAATGCCAAGCACCAGTGACTTACAACCTGCTTCTTGTAGCTTACGCTTAATAAAAGCAATACGGCGTTCAATTTCAAAATGCGGATCAATTGAAGGGAGTACACGCATTTCATCACGGATGGATTGTTCCATTTAGGGTTCCTTTTCCTGCAAATATTTCAGACACCAAAGCCCGCTTGCTCAAATGGTGATAAACCATGCAATTGAGACTGATAAACACGACTTTAGGGTCAAAAGCTGTAAAGATTAGTAGTATCATACCGAAATCATCAGATTAGAAAACTCTCTTCAACCAGGTAATCACCGGATATGAAAAAAATCGCCATTTTTGGTAGTGCATTTAACCCACCTAGTTTAGGGCACAAAAGTGTTATTGAGTCATTGAGCCACTTTGACCTTGTGCTACTTGAACCTAGCATTGCACACGCTTGGGGCAAGAATATGCTCGATTACCCAACTCGGTGCAAAATGGTTGATGCATTCATCAAAGATATGGGACTTTCTAATGTTCGGCGTTCTGATGCAGAGCAAGCTTTGTACCAACCCGGACAAAGTGTGACAACCTATGCGTTGTTAGAAAAAATTCAAGAAATCTACCCAACAGCCGATATAACTTTTGTCATAGGTCCTGATAATTTCTTCAAATTTGCTAAATTTAGTAGAGCAGAAGAGATTATGGAACGTTGGACTGTTATGGCGTGCCCTGAAAAAGTAAAAGTCAGAAGCACGGATATACGTAACGCATTGGTTACGGGTGAAGACATAAGCGCCTACACAACCCCGTCCGTCTGTGAATTGTTGCTTAACGAAGGCTTATACAAAGAAACATTATCTGGGAACTGAGAGGTCAGATTTTCATGGTCAGATTAGCCGTATTTAGTGCATGTGCGCTGCTTGTGGTCACACAAGCTCATTCTGCGTGTAACTATTTTTCTGATCGTTCTGTTGTGTTTGAAGATAACACCCTTCCTATCTGTGAAGAAATTTTAGATTCCATTGGCGTATTAAGTACGGATGCGTTGATTTGGTATGCTGCGGAAGCGAAATTCGAAGGGCCAACAGAAAACTATTGGGAAGAGTGGGCGATTAAGCCGGAAGACACACCACTCCTAACCCAAAATCTAGAAAAGAATTATTTTGGGCTTGGTTTTTGGATGCCGGAAGAGCTCCGAGACGAAGAGAGCAAAATGGACACAGAAGAGTGGCTCCGTAGTCATGGCCTGATGTTTAGCGTGGGTTTTGGTGATAAATCCGACGGACAGCCAAGAATGCGATTTGATTATCGTTGGCACGAATATTACGACGCTGACTGGATGATGCAGATTGAAGTTCCCTTCTAGTCATCTTGAGCGAACATAAAAAGGGCGTACATCATCCATGTACGCCCTTTTTATTTTTATCTGAGTCTCTATTTTTTGCGCGCGTCACTCTGCGTAATACTGAAAAGATGGCTCGTTAGAATGCGAGTTATAGCGCTTCTCCAAAGACCAAAAAGCAAAGTTGCTCATATTCTTCTGTGTTACCCGCAAAAAGCGTATCGACAATCTGCTCTTTTTTCTTTCCCGACAGCTTCATTTTTCTTGCTTCACGGAGTGTGAGTACCAAGCACAGCTCTTTAGAAATGTCCATGTCACAACCAGGCGTCCACTGATTGATGGTTTTTGTTAACGTTGAGTGCGCTAGTTTAGGAGAGAGAGTCAATACTTCATGTCTTACTACCGTCAGCAGATCGGTTTGCAGATCCGAGCGCTCGGCTGTTGTTGCTAGTTTCTCGACGAGGGCTTTTAGCAGCGGTGAAGGTTTCACAAAACCTGCTTGTTGTGAGAAGTCATCATTTAAACGCACAGAAAAATCACAACGATATACACGAGAATTAGGTAAAAAGGTGAGGGAGCTCAAACATCCTTGAGGAATCCAAAAATATTGGCCTGGTTCAATGGCATACTCCTGCTTACCCAATTTAATGACGGCTAACCCTTCGACGACAGACAGCAGACTGTGCTTCAGTGCTTTTTTGCGCGCAGCTACTTCAAGAAAGGGGTATTTAGCGTCGTGAAATTCAATTGCGTAGTTCATTATGAGTACCAGTGTTTTTTGGCGCTAAGGGTAACGTTAAACCTATACGATTCCAACCAGCTGAGAGAATTTTTTAGCATGAGAAATTGTAGCCTAACTGGTATGACCATGTTAAAAGTATGGGTTGAAATGCTGCTTGTCAGCAAAACTATGCGTAAAATGTGCCAGCTTTTTTTGATATGTAATGAACAATGACTGCCAATACCGATCCTTATATTGAAATTCGTCCTTACAATGACGAAGAAATTCCAGCAGCGCTGGATCGTCTAATCCAAGATGATGAATTTATCACTGCTATTCTCGATCATCGCTTTGCTAATAAAGCAGCGTGGTTTAAAACGCTAATGAGCCCGATCCTGCGCATCTACCTGAAAGCTAAATGGAGCAAGCTTGATTCAGTAGAAGCGATTCAGATTGAAGTGAAGAAGTATCTGAAAGATACATTGAATAAGACAACGGATGGCGTCACTTTTTCTGGTTTGGATAAGCTGGATAAAAACACGTCGTACTTATTCGTTTCTAACCACCGTGATATTGCGATGGACCCTGCGCTAGTAAACTATGGCTTGTACCAAAGTGGGCACCGTACAGTTCGTATTGCGATTGGTGACAACCTGCTGAAGAAGCCATGTGCGACCGAATTGATGCGACTCAATAAAAGCTTCATCGTTAAGCGCTCTGCTAAGGCGCCTAGAGAAATGATGAAAGCATTAGGACAACTGTCGAGCTACATTAAACACTCGCTTGATACCGGTAATTCAATTTGGATTGCCCAAAAGGAAGGTCGTGCCAAAGATGGAAACGACTTTACTGATCCTGCGATTTTAAAAATGTTCCATGTTGAAGGCCGCAAGCAGAAGATCAGCTTTGGTGAATACACGCGTTCTTTGAAAATCGTTCCTGTCTCGATTGCCTATGAAAATGATCCATGTGACATTGCCAAAGCAAAAGAGCTGTACGAAAAAGCAGAAAATGGCCGTTATGAAAAAGGTGAATTTGAAGATATCGAAAGCATCATTCAGGGCATCATTGGTTATAAAGGCCGTGTGCATGTCGCGTTTGGTGATGTGATTGATCAAGAGTTTGAAACGCCAGAATCTCTTGCCGGCGAAATCGACCGCCAAATTCACAACAACTACAAGTTGTACCCAATCAACTTGCTAGCTGCTGGACGCGAAGATTCAAGCATCATCACAGAGGCGGTGAAGCGTCACCTCGCGGATAAATTGGAGCAGTTACCTGAAGGGGCAAGACCTTATTTGGTGGCGAGCTATGCCAACCCAGTGAACAATCAAGAGTAATATTCATCACTGAACTTGATGGATTATGAACGCCTTAAAGCCTCGGTTTCCCGGGGCTTTTTCTTGTCTGCTTTTTAAGGTGCAACAGCCCCGCCAAGGGTTAAATTGCTAGGCCACTTGGTGATCTTGTTACCACCTAAAAAGATATTCCCTTTCACCGTCATCGTGTCTGGAAATACTTGTAGCGCTGATCCTCCTATATAAAGGTTACCATCAACCACCAATCCTTCAGGAAGAGCAGAGATAGGAGTGCGAATAACACTTAAATCGCCTTTGACTCGAAGTTTAGCTGGGAGCGTTTTTAATGGTGTATCCGTCAAGTTCAGATAACCGCCGAGTTTGATGCCCCTAGGCCAGCTTTCGATCTTACTACCCAGTAGATTCGCATAACCTTTTATCTTTGTACCTGAGCGAATGGTTTTGAGCGCGCTGTTGGTTGCTTCCAAACTGCCTCCAACATCAAGCCCCTTAGGCAGCTTTTTGATCGGGGTTTGCGAGATATTTAAGTTGCCTTTGACCACTAACCCAGAAGGTAATTGGGTGTAAGGTTTGTTTCGTAGATCAAGATTACCGTAATTATCGGTGTGACCAAACTTAGAGTAGTAATCTAGCTCATATGCGTAAGATGAGAAGCAGAGCAGCATCAAAGTAAGGAAAAGGGAAACAATACGCATAGCCAGAGACTTAGTTAAACATAGAGATCTTAAGTACTCATCTTATACTTAAATAGACTCATTATGCATACTTTGTTAACAGTTTTTGATTTTTAGCCCAAGAACTTCAAATTAGGGCTTTATCTGAAAGCATACACGCTCTCACGATGCCGAGTTGCTTCAGTGTGCAAGTTAGGGAATGATTAAGTGATTGATTATATAGTTTATTTAAAAGTAAATGTGAGAAAAATATCAGTAGAGATATGAAGAATATGAGGTTCTGCCAAGAACTGAACAAGCGTCCTTGTTAGTATCATGAGCGTCTGAGGGAGATTTTCATGAAGTTAAAAAGAGTGTCTATTTTTGCCGCTGGTGTTGTAGCAGTACTACTATCTGGGGCCGCTTTTGCTAAATCATACAGTACGCCAGAAAGCAAAGCGCTGGTGGTCGCTGACGGCAAGGTAGGTCAGCGTATCTGTTACTACGATGATAAAGCCTACACCACCGGAGCCGTGATTAATGTTGAGGGTGTATTACTGATGTGTACAGCTGAGAACGATTTTGAAACGAATGGTTCGTTAAAGTGGGTGGTATTCAAAAAAGATAAATAAACGCCAAAAAACGGTTTGTTTAATATTAGGATAACGGAAAAATAAAAAAGCGAGCACAGAGCTCGCTTTTTCCATTAACGCGCGAGTGAGCGAGTTTTTAATTCAAAGATAAGCTTTTCAGCACTTACTTCAAATTTGAATCGAGCCGTCGCTTGGTTGGACTCTTCTGTTATTTCAGAAACATTGTATTCAACATCAGCACATACTGATTTAGCGAGCTCAATGTATTTTTGTAGTTCAGACTCTAGCTCTGTTTTTGTCTGTGCGAAAACCGTTACGTCGGCAACTTCGTCACCTTCTTTGATGATGAAGCCAATCTCGCCCGCGCAGCCGCAAGCTTCACATACTTGGTTTTTTTCTAATTCGACACTCATAACGAATCCTCTTGTAAATACTAAGGGTATTCTATCAGGTATTTGATCTGTATCTACAAAAATGACGAGTTTTGAATAAAAAAAGAACAGAATAGGCGCTTGTTAAGTAAGGGTTAAAGATTGGATTACTAAATCATCAAGAACGTTAATGTGATATATATCAACATTTAAAATCAATTAACGAACATAGTGACGAGATTTCGCTCAGCCCAGTTGAACTAATGGACAATTTATAAGACTATTTCTTGATTGATTATTTTTAATAATTATCATTCTTGGTCTTTGAATAGTTTCGATGAATAATTGGCGCAAGGTTTTGATGAGACTAACTTTTCGCCTTATTTTGAGTAGCATGTATTGACAAAAACATAACTGCAAATTGCACATTACGCACTGTAAAGACGTTATGATTTGGAACTTAACTTTATATTAAGTAGTCGCAGTACATATATCCAAATGGCCTTAATGCGCAGGTGTTAGCGGTTCAATTTTTAGGTTTCGCTTAACGAAGTGCCTTGGGCAACTTGGGTATAATGCTAAGAATGATTTCATTCTGGCCTCATTTAATAGTGAGTTAGATGGATTTACAAAGAGAAGAGCTTAAAATATGCCAAAGCGTAGTAAAGAAGATACCGAAATCACTATCCAAAAGATCATGGATGCCGTTGTTGATCAGCTACTAAGACTAGGTTACGACAAAATGTCGTACACGACTCTAAGTCAGCAGACAGGTATATCTCGTACCGGTATTAGCCATCACTTCCCTAAGAAAACGGACTTCACCGCCGCACTGGATGGCCGTATCTTTAAAATGTTTATTGAACACCTAGAGTTTGATAAAGGGCTAAGTGCATTTTCACAAAGTTGGATTAAAGCACTGGAAGATGCTGAGTTCCTCGCGATTTTACGACTGCTATTCCATCACATTGTCACGGCCGAAAATGCGCAAGAATTTGCTGCTAACGGAATTGACCGTTTATACAAAATGGTTGAAAGCCAGTTTGGCGCAGGTGGTGACAAAGAGCTCGAGTGGTTGATTGGTCGTTCATTGATCCAAATGAGTAAGTAATCGCAATTGAGAGCGATAGATGAACACTTGTTTGCTGCTTTGGTTGTAAAGCCAAGGCAGAACACAGTAATTTTCTCGCCGCTCTTTTGAGCCCAAGATTCGATTAAATATCAAAGCAAAGGCCCGCAATATGATTATTGCGGGCCTTTGTCGTTTGGGAAGCAGAAGAGACGGCTCAGAAGAGATACACGCTAAGCGGCGGCGTGAACTTGAGGAAAGTCTAAAGTTGGATGTTTTGTCACGATGGAGCGGTAGCCATAAACGTGCTCAATGCGCTCTGGCGTCAGTGCATTCCATGGTGTGTCATCACAAACCAGTTTTCCCTTATGCAAAAGTACAAGTCGGTCTGCGTACTGGGAGGCTAAATTCAAGTCATGCAACACGACAACGACTGCGGCGTTCTGTATTTTCGCGGCCTCACGAGCAATCTTTAACGTGTTGTGTTGGTGGGCGAGATCTAACGCAGAGATTGGCTCATCGAGCATCAAGATTCGTTCCTCGCCAGATTGGTGTAGCTGTGTCATCACGCGTGCTAGATGTAATCGTTGCTTTTCGCCACCAGATAAAGATGGATAGAGGCTTTCTGCCAAATGCATTACATCGGTTTGTTTCATGTAATGTAAAGCTAACTTAGTGGTTTCTTTATTGGACAGCGATAGCGGAATCGCGCCTAATTCGACCACTTCTCTGGCTAAAAATGGGAAGGTCAACGTACTGTGCTGTGGGAGCATCGCAATGTGTTTTGCGCTTTTTTCAGGCTCCCAATCATGCTTTTGTTTACCGAAGTAGGCGATGTCATGATTTGAAGAGATTTCACCACACAGAAGCTTGAGCAAAGTACTTTTTCCCGCACCGTTGGGGCCGAGTAGGGCGGTCACTTCACCAGCTCGGATATCAATATTGATGTCATCGAGAACAATGCGCTTGCCATATTTCATTGAAATGTTTTTACCCGATAAAACGATCTGGTTCATTACAAAATCTTCCCTTTCTGCTGGAACAATAAGTAGATGAAGAAGGGCGCGCCGATCAAGGCGGTCACGATACCGACGGGTAATTCTGCTGGTGCCACGGCAATACGAGCAAACATATCAGCAGCGGTAAGAAGCAGCGCTCCCATTAGTGCAGAGATTGGCAGTAGCGTTCGATGGTCGGGGCCTGCTAGCATGCGTCCTAAGTGAGGAATCACGAGCCCAATAAAACCAATTGCACCACTAATACTCACCGTAATACCAACCCCCAATGCAGAGAGCAAAATAAGCTGTCGTTTGAGTTTTTGGACCGGAACTCCCAAGTGTCTTGCTTCTGATTCCCCTAGCAACAGAGCATTTAGCGCCATCGATTTTTTCTGGAACCAGAATAACAGGATGACCAGCGTAACAGCGGATAGGCCTATCCCCGACCAATTTGCGCCAGCTAATGAGCCCATGGACCAAAGTGTTAGATCTCGCAGCATCTGATCATCTGCGATAAAGTTCATATATCCAATCGCTGCTCCCGAAAGCGCGCTGATGGCAACGCCAGCTAACAACATAATCGTAACTGAGGTACCAAATTTACTTGTGCCGAGTTTATAAACGAGAATGGTCGTCAACGCACCACCTAGGAAAGCAAAAAGAGGCAGCGCAGCTAAGTTCATCAGTTGCGGATAGTTTTGGCTAAACTCAGCAAATACAACAATAGCGAACGCGCCACCAAGTGCTGCCCCAGCAGATACACCAATGATACCAGGCTCGGCTAATGGGTTACGGAACAAGCCCTGCATAACCACACCACAAATTGCCAAAATGGCGCCGATGAACATACACAAAATGGTGCGAGGTAACCGGATCTCGTTAATCACCAACTGAATGTGAGGAGCGAGATCAGAACTGCTTCCTGTTAGGCTACGCAAACTGTCAGTGAAGCTAATGCTCATTGGACCTACTGTAATAGAGGCGATAGCAACAAATGCTAAAAAGCCACTAAGTACGGATAACGTCGTTGAAAGGGAGATACGTCTTAACAACATGTCATGTCTCTATGGGTAAAGCAGCGCATTCAAACGCTCGGCTTCTGCAAGGCTTTTAAGACCCAAACCACCAACAAGGGCGTGACCGTCAATCGTGATGATATTTTTATTCATTCCCGCAGGTGTGGCGGCGAGAAGTGGCATTGCTTTTAAAATCGCATCGGCACCGCCCAGCGTTTCATAGCTGCGACCGCTAACGAGAATAACGTCAGGCTGCATCTCTACCATGGCTTCTGTGGATAAAGGCTTGTAAGAAGACAGCTGGTCAGCAGCTGGGTTTAGTCCGCCTGCTAGCTGGATAATTGCATCGGGTGTGGTTTCTGATCCTGCAACGTTCGCAGGTCGACCTTCATGGATGAGTAGAAACAGTACTTTCTTTTTCTGAGCTTGAGCAGGTTGATTTGCATTGAGTGCTTGAACTTGCGCTTTCACATCTTGCTTTAAATCTTCCGCTTTAGCCTGGCGATTCATAAGGTTCGCAATTTGATCGATACGTTGGTAAAGGCCCTCAACGTTGGCATCGGTATTGACGATTTCTACATCTACCCCCGCCGCTTTTAATTGGTTCAATGCTGTTTTCGGTCCCATCTCATCAGAGCCAATGACTTTTGTCGGACGTAAGGCGAGCAACCCTTCTGCTGAAAGGCGGCGATGGTAGCCTACTTTAGGCAGTTCCATGCCTTTTGGTAACTGACTGGTTACGTCGATAGCAACCAAGCTATCTTTGGCGTCGAGTTCAAGCAACAGTTCAGTGACGGCACTGCCTGCACTAACAACACGCTCTGATGACGGTGTTTCATTGGCAAAAAGTTGGCTACTCGCAAGTAGGGAAATGGCTGCCGTAACAACAGCATGAATGGTGGCACGTGTGTTCTTCATTTTGAAAGGATCTCTATCTTACTTATTTTTATGATGGCTCTTCAGTGAGTAACTGAGTTGCCTGAATTCCGTTTTCTTGTAAAAAGCCGAGAAGTTGAACTAGCGACTGAATGTTCGCGGTTTTTTCTGCTCCAATCACAATCGGTTTATCGCTTGATTTACTCTCTTCTAGCAGCGCGAGGGTAAAGTTGTCCCAATCAATGTATGTCTTGCCGTTAATGGCCCAGTAAGGCTCGTCTTTGAGAATATTTACCGTGATGGATTGCTTATCGACATTTGCAACGGCCTGAGATTCTGTACTCGGTAAATTGACATCTAATGAATCGAGTTTGACCGCTGCAGTTAACATCAGGAAAACCATTACGATAAAAATGATGTCCAACAGCGGTGTTAAATCAGGAGTTAAGTCGTTACGAGTGTTGTCTTGTGGCGTTTTAATCATTGTGCTTCTGCCTCGACCTTCGCAGAAGAGCGCACTGCTAATGTTGAATTGTCTGGCGACACGTGTTGCAGAGAGATACCTTCAAGCCATAAATTGACATAGTTTAATGTGTGTTCGAGTTTAGCGATCACACGATCCGCCCACAAACCAATGATTTGTGCTCCTGAAATCGCAGGAAGGGCGATAATAAGGCCTGCTGCAGTAGTTCGCATGGCCAAACCTAGACCGTCTGCCAAATCATTCGGGGTGATATTCCCCGTTGAGACAGCGATGCCTTTGAACATCTCAATTAAGCCAAGTACTGTACCAAGCAAACCAATCAAAGGGCTGATGACGCCAATCAACGTCAGTAAGCGAAGGCCAGAATGCAGCTGATGACGTTTTTCTTGCAGCCAAATGCCTGCGGCATCTTCTCTTAGAGACTTTGAGAAAGAGTGATGGGCAAGCAACATGGCAACGCCACGATAAAGGAGCGGTCGCTTATGCGACAATTCTTCTGCAAGCGTCTCAAGATCGTTTCCATTCGTTGGGTCTAACCCAATGAGCTTTTGGCGAATGGCTCGTTTCCCGACGCCAAGGCTAATCAAAACGTGGAATAACCGCTCGGTAATGATCATGACGGTGAGGGCTGAGCAAATGATCAAAGGCCATGTCATTAGGCCAAGTTGAGTTTGTAATTCTTGTAGTTGTTCCATTATCCATCCAACTTAAAACGAACAGGTACTTGTACTCGGTGAGCTACTTTTAGCCCGCCCGAAATATGTGGTGTAAATTGCCACTGTTTGATGGCACGAAGCGCTGAGGCGTCCAGTGATTCTGTGCCGGAAGACTCAATCAAAACCTGTTTAATTTGATTGCCATTTTCATCGAGCCATATTTCATATAAGGCTACGCCTTCGATACCGCGTCTTTGTGCAGATCTTGGGTAGCGAGGCTGAGTTGGTTGATTAACAAACGTTGGTTTGTCGACCAAAATAGGTTGAGACGTTGCCCCTTTGGATTGGCTCGCTGGCGCGGTTTGCTGAGCGACCATCTCTTTCTTCGCCGGTTCCGTTTTTTTCTGCGGTTTGGCTTCGGGCTGATTCTCTTGTTTTGTTACGGGTTTGGCTGGTTCCACCGTCTTAGGCTTAGATTGTTTAATCGGCTCTGTTTTTTTCTTCACTACCTTTTTCTTAACAGCGTCTTTCTTAACGACCTGTTTCTTTACGATCTTCTTTTCCGGCTCAGGCTGCTCCTGAGGCTGCGGTTCTTTTGGTGGCGCCACATTTTCTGGCGTGGATGTTTCGACGGTAGGTGGTGGTGCCGATACAAGGTTTAAACTTACCGAAATTGCTGGATTTCCAGCAGGCATCGCGAACACTTTCGTTTCTTGAGAAACAAAAAGAAGTGCGGCATGGATGGCAAGGGAAGCACCTCCTGCAATGACATATCTTTGTACGTTCACGGAATATCTCGGGAAACTATGAAAACTTGAGCAGATTATTACTCACAACCGAAATAAGATCAATTATCAATTGCATTATCATTACGCTCAAATTATGATTCTTGCAGATTTTTAAAGACCAGCCTCTACCCCTTATATGGTGGGAGCTAAGCGAGTATATATGAGCGTCGATATCGATAAATTTGACGAATCAGTGTTGGGAAGCAATAGCCCTGACCCATTGCGATTTGCCTTTGTTAAGAAACATTCGGCACACGCTGGCGGAGCGAGCGTGCCTGTACCTCCACCTCAGCAACAGGCGATTTTTTCAAGCGTTACCGCTAACTCGGTTAAAGCGACCAATAAACGTTGTCTTTATATTCACGTTCCATTTTGTCGCGTACGTTGCACCTTTTGTAACTTCTTTCAAAATGCTGCGAGCCGCGCACTGGTTGATGAGTACTTTGACGCACTGATGCAGGAGCTCAAGGAGAAAGCTGCATTGCCTTGGACACAAAACGGTATTTTCCATGCTGTGTATATCGGTGGTGGAACGCCAACGGATCTGTCTCCAGCACAGGTTCGCGTGTTAGGTCAGGCGGTTCATGATCACTTTCCTTTGGCTGCGGATTGTGAAATAACCTTAGAAGGTCGCATCAACCGTTTTTCTGATGAGCTATACCAAGGCGCTCTCGACGGTGGATTTAATCGTTTCTCTTTTGGTGTACAAAGTTTTAATACACAAGTGCGTCGCAGCGCGAAACGATTAGATGATAGAGAAGATGTGCTAAAGCGAGTTAGCGAGATTGCCAACGAAGACAAAATTCCTGTCATTATCGATTTACTCTACGGCTTGCCTTATCAAACCAAAGAAGTGTTAGAGCAAGATTTAAATGATTTTCTCTCGACTGGCGCACACGGGTTGGACTTATATCAGTTGGTAGTCGGTGGTTCAGCCCCCATGCTTAACCTTGTAGAAAAAGGAAAAATCCCCCCACCAGCTACCACGCCAGAAAAAGCAGGCATGTATGAGCTCGGTGTGAACTTTATGGCCAAACACCATATGAAGCAACTGAGTGTGAATCATTGGGCAATCGATAACCGTGAACGTAGTTTATACAACAGTTTAGCCAAGACATATGCAGAGGTACTGCCAATTGGCTGTGGCGCTGGAGGTAATATCGGTGGTTACGGAATGATGCAACATCGCACATTGGCGACCTATATTAAAGCCATCAAAGAAGGGCAAAGCACCATCGCTATGATGATGAAGCAAAGCCCTCTAGAGCCACTATTTTCTGCACTCAAATCCGGGTTTGATCGCGGTATCGTTCAGGCAAACCAACTGCCATCGTTTATGGGGGAGGACACGTTCGGATTTTTAATGCCTCTATTTAAAGTGTGGCAGCAAAAAGGTTTAGTAGAACTGCATGAACGCAGCCTAGTTCTTACTCTTGCTGGTAGTTTCTGGGCTGTTTCATTGGCTCAAGGTTGTATTCAGGTACTTACGTCAGAGATGAACGAAACCGTACCGAAAGTATCCAATAATTAATGAAAAAATTGAACAAAGACGGAAAACATATGGAATCAATCAAACAACAAGTTGAAGCATTACTAGAGCAAGAACCGCAATTATTGCCAGCAGCGATGGCAGAACGTCTCGGTATTTCTGAATTTGAGGTTGTTGCGGCTTTGCCGCAGGAAATGGTGGCCATCGCTCCAGGAGCGCAAGCACAAAGCATTCTAGAAGGTTTGGTTGGTTTCGGCCCGGTGACGACTATTGTTCACTCTTTTGGCTCTATTTTTGAAGTCAAAGCGCCATTCCCAAAAGGAAAAGTGGCGCGTGGCTATTACAATTTAATGGGCAGAGAAGGTGAGCTACACGGTCACTTGAAACTAGATAATGTTAAAAATGTTGCGTTGGTCAGCAAACCGTTTATGGGTAGAGAGAGTCACTATTTTGGCTTTTTCTCTGAGTGCGGAAGCAATGTTTTCAAAGTTTATTTAGGCCGTAACGAAAAGCGCGAGCTACTTGAAGATCAAGTCACCGCATTCCGCGCCTTACAAGCCGAATTGAAAAAGTAATCACAAACATAATCGAGGCTCAACTCGAATACTAATTAGTAAAGTCAGGTATCAATATGGATCAACAAGTTAAACAAGAGCGTTTGCAAGGTCGTTTAGGGCCAGAGATCAAAGAGTTTCGTCAGGAGCGTCGTACGCTTCAGCTTGCAACTGTCGATGCGGAAGGTCGCCCTAATGTAAGTTACGCGCCTTATGTCCAAAATCAGGAAGGCTACTTCGTACTCATTTCTAAAATCGCTCGTCATGCTCGTAACCTTCTAGAAAATCCTAACGTTTCTTTGATGATGATCGAAGATGAAGAATCTTCAAAGCAGTTGTTTGCTCGTAAGCGCTTAACTTTTGATGCTGTGGCAAATGTGGTTGAGCGTGACACGGAGATGTGGCACCAAGTTGTTGGACAAATGAAAGAGCGTTTTGGTGAGATTATTGATGGTCTCAGCCAACTAGAGGATTTCGTGTTGTTTAACTTAAAGCCAGAATCGGGACTGTTTGTTAAAGGCTTTGGTCAAGCGTATCAAGTCTCTGGCGACGATTTAGTGGACTTTGTTCACCTTCAAGAAGGTCACAAGAAAATCGAAAGTGCTTGATTGTAAACCGGTCATGTAAATATCGAATATTCGGAATAATGAACGCATAAGGGGAGTTAGGTTATACTGGCTCCCTTTTTATATTGGAACAAAAGCATGAAGCCTGTGAGCAAGGAATTGAGCGAGATTTGCTATCCCTTTATTTACGAGGACAGTCCAGTTTGTGACTTTGAAATCACGGCAGATGAACTTTGTAGTCGTATTGGTTTAGTTCTCGCGATGGATCTGGACGAGTTTAGCCGCGATATACTGACAAGAATGCAGCCTAATGTTTATCACCTAAATGGTTCGGTTCGCGGAAAGCTGGCGATTACAGAAGCGGAAGTTGAGGAGCTAAAGGCAGATTATGATTCGCTTAAGCAACGCATTGATGGTGGATTCAAAGGTTTCGTTCTACCCGGAGGGTACCCTGCATCCAGTCAATTGCATTTGTGCCGCTGCCAAGCTAAAAAAACGGTACGAGCATTAGTTGCGATCGAACATGCAGGTAAGAAGCAACCTGCCCCCATTCTATTTCGTTACGCGAACTTATTGGCGAATGTACTTTATAGCTTGGCTTCTTATATTAATCACATCAATCAAGTCGAAGAGACAGAGTTTGTATCTCGTAGTTACTCGATGCCAAAGAAGTGACCTGAGAAACTAGCAGCTGCGAGCATCAAAGTTTCTGCGCGAAAAAATGGCCGCAAAACACCATATTCGACAATTTGCTTCTTGGCTGTTTAGTTTAGAGTTAAGAAGCCATAGCTTTGGCTTCTAGTTCTTTTGCACCGCGCAGCATGGCTTCAATCAGCTCACCAGCATTGAACTTCTCAAGCGCCTCGTGTGCGCCAACTTGGTGAGCTCTGTCTACACAGATTTCGCTCGATAACGACGTATGCAAAATGCGGTATGAGTGATTAAGAGCGGAGTCATTTTGTACTTCGAATGCTAACTCGTAGCCGTCAAGCCCTGGCATCTCAATATCACTGACCAAAATATCGATTGGTCGATGAGCCTCAGCCTCGCTTTTCATCAGCTCTAATGCGTCTAAACCATTTTTACAAATTTGGTATCCGATATTGATACTATCAAGAGCATCACACAGCTGTTTACGAGCGATGGAAGAGTCATCCACCAAAAGAATGCTTAATGCTTTTAGGCGCTCACGTTCAACATCTGTCAGCATCGGGATCTTTGAGTTTTCGTATTGCGGATAAATTTTGGAAAGCAGCAGTTCTACATCCAGCATCTGAACCGTTTTGTCTTCGTAGCGAGTAATACCTGTTACGAAAATATTTTTCCCAGCGCTCGCTGGTGGAGTTTCAATGGCTTTCCAATCGCATTCAATGATCTTCTCAATACTACGAACCATAAAGGCGACCACGGTTCGCAAACAGTCTGTCACGATCAAGTAGCAATTTTTGTATTCTTCTTCACTGATAGGACGAAAGCCGACAGCCGCTGACATGTCGATCACAGGCACTGTTAAGTTACGTATTGTAACGGTGCCAATGACGTGATGATGCGAGTAAGGGATCTTCGTGGTTGGCATATACGGAACGATTTCACGGACTTTTAGCGTGCCTATCGCGAAACTCTGTTGCAGGGTGAGTTTGAACATCAACATGCCCTGAGATTGATTCGCTTTACTAACGACTTTTGCCATGAAATAACCTTATAAATACCACCGAATTGTGTCTAATCTAATCTTATCAGACGAAGGCTTCAACCATCGGAGAGACAAATGTGAGCTTTTTAGACAATCTCTTAAAGAATAGTGATTAACTGAGCAAAACTTGGTTGTATTTTAATCTTGTTATGCCGAAAGTTTTATAGTCCCATGTATTTGAGCCTTGAAGCCGCCTAGGTATAAACAAGAAATGTTTGGCGTGTTAAAAGGGATTGGGTACACTTGCGCGACCAGAATAGTGAGAGATAGATCAATGGCAAATACAGCAGCCGCATTACATATTCTTGTGAAGCACAAAGAGCAAGCAGAAGACATTATCAAGCAACTGAAAAAAGGCGCAAAGTTTCAGACACTAGCGAAGAAGTATTCCACTTGCCCGTCAGGCAAGCGCGGTGGTGATCTTGGTGAGTTCCGCCGTGGTCAAATGGTACCTCAGTTCGACAAAGTGTGCTTTTCTGGCGAGGTTCTGACGCCACATTTAGTTAAAACCAAGTTCGGCTGGCATGTTGTAAAAGTGCTTTACAGAACGTAGTGATTTCTTACAGGTAAGCTTGAGCTTTTTAAATATTACCTGTTTCTGCATATTGTGAGTAATACATGACAGGCATAAGTTAAAGCCATGTATTACTCATAAATTTCCTCTATTTTCCCTACTGTTAATCAGTACAAAGAGCTGCCGCATCAAGTTTGATTTGGCATGAGTAAGGTTTTGGAGAGTCCCAATAGATCTTATCAAATTCTGAGTTGCAACCTGCATCTTCCATTAATGCTATATCTCCGTCACATATCAACATAACTGCATTATTACCTTGAAACTCTGAAAGAATTCGATAATTAGAAATGTTTCCATCGATAGCTAACTGTGAGAGTTTGGTGATTTGAGCTGGATTAGCTGACATCGCATTTTCGAAGATTTCTTTTTCTGTTAGTCCTGCTGTGTCTCCAAACTTGAGCTCACCGTCAACAGCTTGGGCTACATCTTTTAAAATCGAGGCCATATCAAACATGACTTCTTCAGAATATTGAGATTTGTTAGCGCAAGAAGTCAATGAGAGAAGAAGGGTGATAACGATGATTAGCTTCATAGATTTCTCCAAGCACTAAGCTGTCCGTTTTCATTTCGACCAGTGTCTAAATTCCAATTTTCAAAAAAGCCAGTATCTTGGTTTTCATAAATGGAAGCTGCCAGCTTTTCCCAAAATATTTGGATTGTCTTAATCGCCTTATCAAAAATTTCATCGTAGTGCTTAATACCATCTGGCGTTTCTAAATCCTGAATATAAGTAGAGTCAACTTCGTTTGGAAGCGGGTAAGTTAACCCTAGTTTGGAAGCCACATGCCTCGCCCAGGGAAATAAGCGATGCGACTCCTCAGCATTATCCACAACGGATTGAAATCCTTCGTGCCAGGCGTTTACGTCAGGTTCGCATTCTTTAGCATATTCAGGGTAAGTAGCTGAAAGGGCACTAGACCAAATAGTACGAATAACTGGATCTATTAGGTTGTTGTTACTCTGGTCCACACAACTGCCGATGTTTTCTCTGACTCTATCTGCAAGGCCAATACTTCCGAGTTGCATCCTGGATGGCCAAATATAAGCATCTTGGTGCATTTCGCAAATTCTGTGGTGCTGGGCGTTTTCTGCGTAAGGGCCCACTTTTAATTCAACAACAGGATGAAGAGTAATATCGGTTGCTACATGTGCTACAAAGCCACATAACCATGAGAAGGCTTTTTCAAAGTGTTCGTTATCTTCGGCTTTTACCTGTTGAATAAGAGCATCAATTAGCTTACCAACGTGGTTGTAATGCATTTTATCTGCCCACTTATTTTGCGCAGAATTCATTAGAGCAAGGTAAGGATAGTCGGGGCTTACACAACCGAGCTCTAAATACCGTTTATTTTGAGCTAAAGCCTTTTTTGCTTCTTGAGGTATGTTTAACTTCATCAATGCATTATTAGCAGAAGCTTCATTTACCGCTGTGATATGTGCGAAAGCACCAGGCATAGTAACCTCCATGTACAGTTTAAATGCATGGAGTTTACTATGCAGGCAATATGTTCGTTGCGACTCGAGTCTTATAAAAAATAAATGTTTATGTGTTGGATATCGAGCGAGGCATTTGCAAATTATCGCCTTAGGACGTGCGTTATCTATTTTAATGAAATTCGATAATGGCACTTCAAAAAATTCATGAAATCGTGTTATTTGATATAGGAGTCCAACACTTTCAGTACAACTTCCATATCAGCTTCACGTTTTTCTAATTCTTCCTCCAATACGACGTGTTCGATCAGATGGCCTTTAATTACTTCTTTCATTAAGCCATTTACAGCCCCTCGAATTGCAGCGATTTGTTGCAACACATCTTGGCACTCATGTTCTTCTTCCAGCATTTTTTTAAGACCATTCACCTGACCCTGTATTTTGCTGACACGGGTATTGAGCTTCTTTTGATCTCTGGTTGTATGGGACATGACTTATCTTCTTTAAGTTACTGACTGCGAGATTCTAACTGATAATGTAGCATTTATCTTATACTGGGGGGTAGTATTGAATACTAGGGGGGAGTATAGTTTGGGGCAACTTTAGAAGAGCATATTGAGAATAACAATGGATTTTGTCGCATTATTACAACAAGGTAATGGATGGTTTTTTATACCCAGCGCAATTTTATTAGGAGCGTTACATGGATTAGAGCCAGGACATTCAAAAACGATGATGGCCGCGTTTATTGTGGCCGTAAAAGGAACAGTGAAGCAGGCGGTGATGTTGGGGTTGGCTGCAACGCTTTCCCATACGGCGATCGTATGGATAATTGCTGCGGGTGGGATGTATATAAGTCAAAGATTTACTGCAGAAGCTGCGGAGCCATGGATGCAGCTTATCTCTGGGGTGATTATCGTTTCGACGGGTTTATGGATGTTCTGGAGAACGTGGAGTCATGAGCGAGCTTGGCACAAAGCTCATAAGCAAGCTCGAGACTGGAGAACGCAAGTTGTCGATACTGGTCATGGGCATCTATCGCTTTCTATCGTAGAAGAAGGGCATCACTGCCGTTTTCAGTTACGCACACTTAACGGTAAGCCTTTAACGGCTGAAAACGTTAAACTAGTGCTACTCAACGCAATCAGACAGCCTTCTGATATTTATCACTTTATTGAGCGCGATGGCTATTTGGAATCTGCCTCCTGTATTGAAGCCTCTGATGATTTTTTCGTCACGTTGATGGTCGGGCACCATGATCACACCCACGATTTCGAGGTGCATTTTCATGCGGATTCCCATTCGGAAAGTGAGAATAAAGAGTACCAAGATGCTCATGAGCGTGCTCACGCTCTAGATATTCAAAAGCGCTTTGGCGATCGAGATGTTACCAATGGACAAATACTTCTGTTTGGTCTGACGGGTGGGTTAATACCATGCCCGGCGGCGGTCACTGTTTTACTCATTTGTTTGCAACTTAAGGCCATGACACTTGGTGCAACCTTGGTGGTGTCGTTCAGTATTGGTCTAGCGTTAACTTTAGTTGCAGTTGGTGTTGTCGCGGCAGTGGGCGTTCAAAAAGCAACATCGAAGTGGAGTGGTTTGAACGATGTGGCTCGTCGTGCACCTTATCTATCGGGGATCTTGATTAGCGCCGTTGGTGTATATATGGGCATGCACGGGTTTACGACGTTAATGAGCTAAGCTCTGTTGTAATTATTACGTCGCTTTTTGTTTATTAAAGGTAGCTCTTTCATGTTGTGGATGATTACTAAGTACGCGTTAACCGCAGGAATAGTGGTGCTGATATCTGAAGTTGCCAAGAGAAGTGATAAAGCGGGAGCGCTGATTGCCGCGCTCCCGACGGTCACTATTTTAGCTTTAATTTGGATGTATATTGAAGGGCAAGGTCAGGAAAAGCTCGCGAACCACGCGTTTTATACTTTTTGGTATGTACTGCCTACATTGCCGATGTTTCTAGTTTTTCCTTTCTTACTGAGCCGATATTCGTTTTGGTTCTCTTTGGGAATTTGCGCCATTATTTCAATCGTTTGTTTCTTCATTGTGACCATCGTTATTAAAGAGTTTGGAATAGAATTAACTTAATTGAGCAAAGGAGAATTGTAAGAATATAGGTCGAAGCGCTCGCTTATTTATATTTTCAAGGCTCTAACTAGAACTCTTTTTTTAACTCTCGATGCTAGTGTGGCCGCTTACTTGAAGTTATCGATTACTCTCTTGTTTTTCAGTCAAACCTCGTAGAAATGTGACGTTTTGAAGACTTTTCTTCCTTCATTCTAAAGTTATCGGTAATCAGGCAGATACAGTGGCTACAAAGTTACGTCTAGCTTTGCCAGACAGGCTAAAAATACAGTTTGTGTTGGTTATAAGAGGCGAAAGGCTTAACGCTCTGTCGTGAGCATCACATTGAATTGTACCGAGACAATTAAAATGAAAAGAATCATCTTATTAGCCGTTTGCGCCATGTTTGGCATTGCTGTCGTGGCAAGTATGGCATCAACGTACCTAATTTCGAGTCAGAAAATCGATGACATCATCTTAAACAAATCCCAAGTTCAAGCTGAGTTTTTAGCAGGAAATGCAAGTTATATTTTGGAGAACTCAGCCAACCCAATGCAAGACTTACAATCGCTTGTTGAGGGTTTGAAACAACGTTCAGACGTAAGCTATGCAGTCGTAATTGATCGCAATGTGACGGCGGTTGCTCACAGTGATAAGCAAAAGCTAAATAAAACCTACAATGATAACTACACCGTTGAAGGTGCAACCAAGGGTGTACAACAGTATTCAAAGTGGTATGCCGATGTCCAGAAAGTGTGGGTGTTTGATATCATGGCGCCGATCTACGTGAATGGTCAGTTGTACGGTACGTTTGATATTGGTATTCCTATTACAGAAGTAAGCCAAGCGACGAATGGAATTATTACTTCCCAACTGATTTCCATGGTGGTGATCTTCGTTCTGTGTGTTTTGGCTCTATCGCTGCTACTCAACAAGCTGATGCGACCGCTCTCTGCGCTTAAGGAGGCGTTGCAAGACATCTCGAAAGGTGACGGAGACTTAACGGTTCGTTTACCAGCAAAAGGTAATGATGAAGTCGCACAAATTTCTTCGGCGTTCAACGTGTTTGTTGGCAAGGTACATGAAATCATTACACAAGTTGTAAATACTGGTGTGGATCTGAATGGTTCCGCTGTCGCGCTGCGTGGACAATCTCAACAAGCGCTTGCAAGAGGGCAGGAGCAGAATGAGCAAACCATGCTGGTTGTCACGTCTATGAACGAAATGATCGCGACCGTCAACGAAATTGCGTCAAATGCTGCTGGTGCAGCAAGTGCTGCGAGCACGGCAAGTAATGAGACTCAAGATGGCTATAAGACGCTAGAAAGAACCAAGACGGCGATGACGAATCTTGAAAACGAGATGAACAGTACTTCCAATATTATCGTAAGCCTTGCGGACAACACTCAGTCGATTGGTAGTATTCTCGAAGTCATTAGAGGGATCTCTGAGCAAACGAACCTACTAGCATTAAATGCCGCTATTGAAGCAGCGCGCGCCGGTGATGCCGGACGAGGTTTCGCCGTAGTGGCAGACGAGGTTCGTAATCTTGCAACTAAAACGGCTCAGTCCACTGATGAAATTGACAACATGATCCATCAGTTGCAAACCGAAGCCCAAAGTGCGGTTAATTCAATGAGTAATAGTAGAACCCTAATTGAAGAAGGCACTGCAGAAACGGAGCTCGCTCGACAAGCACTAGAGGCAATTGCAGATCAAGTGACCACCATTTTGGATATCAATACTCAGGTGGCAACGGCAACAGAACAGCAATCGACGGTAGCAAATGAAATTAACATGAATATGGATACCGTCAGTCACTCCGTGAAAAACGCGCTAACGGCGAGTGAGCAATTGGAAGAATCAAGTCAACAACTTGCGGAATTATCGAGAACTCTCGATCGTCACGTAGGAGCGTTTAGAATTTAAACGCCAACGGAAATCCTTTTGCAAAAGCCAGTAAATCTCGATTGCTGGCTTTTTTATTTGAGAAAATCTCATGTCGAATTGCTCTACTATGCCAGTTTTTATAGTTATTGGGATAAATGATTAGTGATTAACTAGGCGTTAAGTTTCGCGAGTTGTTTTAAGTGCTCAACAAACATAGAGATTTTCTTGGCTAAGTGCTTTCTAGAAGAGTAAAACGCATAAAGCACTAAATCTTCAGGTTCGTATTCTAGAGGGATGACTTCAAGCTTGCCGCTCTCGATCTCGTCTTTGCATGACTCTATTGGAAGTATTGCGTATCCAAGCCCTGATAACGCGCCAGATTTAGCGAGATGACCACTGTTTACTTTGAACGATGATTGTACTGTTTGCGTAATATGACCTCCGTCGGGGTTTTTAAACACCCAGGGAGCGCCATTTACAGCAGTAAGTGTCGTAATACAGGGAACATGATTTAAATCCGTAATTTTGTAAGGGCGGCCGCACTTATTAAGCAGTTGAGGCGCAGCCAAAATAGCACTGGGCCAGCGTTTTATTTCCCTTGCTACCCAATTGCTGTCAGACAAAGTCCCTCTATGAAAACTTAAAATGACATCAAAGCTATCAATAACCTCATCTTTAGGGTTTAGCGTTGTATCGCAAGACAAAGAGATTGACGGGTATTGCGTGCAAAAGGTGACAACCGCTTTGGCCAGTACAGGTGTGTCTGGCATAAGAATACGTAGCTCTCCTGTTACAGTGTGCGAGTGGCGAGTCACGGTTTCTAGCGCGTTGTTGAGTTGTTCTAATAGTGGACGAGTGCTGCTATAGAGCTCTTCTCCAGCCTCGGTAGGCGTCATTCGCCTTGTCGTTCTATTGAACAACCTGATGTTTAACTTTTCTTCAAGCAGGGCAATATGTCGGCTGACATTCGATGTTGGTATATTCAAACACTCAGCGGCTCGCTTAAAGCTGTTGTTTTCATACACACAGTGAAAACTTTTTAACCAGATTTGGTCGACGTTATCAAACATTCTATTGTCCCACTTTGTTGGATTATCAAGCCAGCATATTGCACTTTATCCTCAGACTGAGTTGCATACAATTTTATTTAACAGTCAGAGCGGGCAAACGATGCAGATGTCCTGCTACGAGGTGATAAATAATGAGGTACTCATGAGTTGGCTAGAAAGGTTATTTGAGAATAAAAATATACTAGGTTCGCGCAAAGCGTCTATTCCTGAGGGCGTTTGGACAAAATGCCCTGAATGTGAACAAATACTTTATCGCGCGGCATTAAAAGAGAATTTGGAAGTATGTCCTAGGTGCTCTCATCACATGAGAATGGCTGCACGTCAAAGGTTGAACACTTTCCTGGATCATGGAACACAGCAAGAGTTGGCAAGTGAGTTGGAACCGCAGGATATTTTGGGTTTTAAAGACTTAAAACGATATAAAGAGCGAATTGCCATCGCGCAGAAAACAACTGGAGAAAAAGATGCCTTGGTTGTGATGCAGGGGAAGTTACTAGGCTTGCCTGTTGTAGCCTGTGCGTTTGAATTCTCTTTCATGGCTGGCTCGATGGGGGCGGTGGTTGGCGAGAAATTTGTCCGCGCCGTTGAAACTGCGATTAATACAAAATCTGGGCTAGTGTGTTTTTCTGCTTGCGGAGGGGCGCGCATGCAAGAGTCTTTGGTAGCACTAATGCAAATGTCAAAAACCAGCGCAGCGTTAAACCACTTATCTGAGCACAGATTACCCTATATCTCAGTATTGACGGACCAAACTTATGGTGGTGTCTCGGCGAGTTTAGCCATGTTGGGAGACATCAATATTGGTGAGCCTAAAGCAAGCATCGGCTTTGCGGGAAGGCGTGTTATTGAACAAACGGTACGTGAAAAGCTACCAGACGAGTTTCAAAGAAGTGAGTTTTTATTGGCACATGGTGCATTAGATATGATTGTGGACAGACGTGAAATGCGTGATCGCGTTGGCGGCTTATTGGCTAAGTTAACCAACGCGAGGGTGGTCTCAGAATAGGTTGTATTAAAGTTAGACTTAGTACTTGCGTTTATTGAGCCGTAATCATTACAAACCGTTCATTTTGGCCCCATCTTGGTTCCGCATTCATTAGGCTGAGATCCAACGCCGTTTGGTATGGGTCAACAGCAAAATGGTCGCTTACTAAACCCCAGAGCATCCAGTTGATTGCGATTTCATTCTCGGTAAGCTCTTCGAGTGGCGCTTGGAGGAAAAAGTACTCATCTTCACCATCGTAACCGAGCCGATCATAGATAATGTTGCGTAGCTCTCGATCCAAATCATGTTGGAGGTTGATTGAGTCGTACAGTTGCTCTTCTGTTGGGCCATTCTCATGGTGATAAACATTGCGTTTTGACTCTTTGCGTAAAGTACCTGAGCCAGTTTCAATGCTTACTTTCTTTTGCGAGTGTTGCTCAAGAACTTGAATGATTTCATCCTCTAGTTGATCGAGTTTACTCAGCAAAACTTGATTGTTTATGTCACCAGCGGGGGAGGCCATCGTTTGGAAGGCTTTCACTCTCTCGTAGACTGCTTTCCCGTGAGGAAGCGCTGCAAAGCACTGTTCTCGGAGCGCGTCATTGGCTTGCCAAATGCCCGAGTAGAGCTCGTAATCATGTGGATATGGTGGAAGATCTTCAGTATCTTCCCCTAATAATTCTCGCCAGCGCTTTTGCCACTGTTCTTCTTTTGAGTGTTTTACACGAGCGTATTGCTTAACCCAGCGGTTACGAAGTTTTACCCCAAAAATCGCAAGTCCCCATGGAGCGAGCAAATAAAAATAATAGTGAGAAGAGTTATCCCAAAAGTAACCGTAAACGTAAACACCAAAAGCAAGCACCCAAGTTCCAATAGTACAAGCAATAATCCCGGACATTATTGATGACTGGCGCTTTGTTTCTCTTAATGTATTACCTTCAGCACATAACCAAAAAATGCCGCCAAAAACAAAGGCAAACGTTGTCATGAAGTAGGCAAGCGCCGCTCCCAAAAATCCCCAAAGTGACATGTATTATCCCTAGCCAAATATCTGCTTATTTACTCATCAATGATTCGAGGAGTAAATGTGTTTGATTTGGCGGAGAATTTACCATTAATGCCAACCTTTTGATATGCACTCGATGACTTATTGGGAATGAGTCACAAATAAAAATAGATGGTATCAAGCATCAAAATTTAATTTAGAACCTTTGATTGTCGTGAACTCTATCTGGAAGAGTTAAGGGTGGAGTTTAAGGGCAATTTTCCTCATAAAGTCGTTATTTAGAAAAAGGTAAATTAATGTTTTTATTGATAATTGTGAGAAATCTTGGGTTGGGATTGATCCCATAAATTTAGAGTAAAAAGCCTATTTTTGGGAGCGATTTCATAAATTTTATGATACTGATTTCACTGTTTGAGCTGTAAAGAATATAAACCCCCACTCAATGTATGTTAATAATCAATGAGTGTTGTTATGTCTCATATCCGTTTTTTCCCGCGCCATCGTTTGGCGCTTGCTTGTATGCTAGCGAGTGTGTCTAGCTTCTCTTTTGCACAAAACCAGTGCGCTGTTGCTGATTTACAACAATCGAGAGACTTGGCTGCTGCCGTTTCTGGTGCTGAGTATGATTGCTACCACGCTTGGTTTTCAGCTCCTTCCGCAACGCTGAACGATATTTACAGCGAAGCGAGCTTAAGCCGTATCCAAGTCGCGTTGGATCAAGAAATTGCCCGCTATCGTGGAGAAGCAGAGCAAGCTCGTGTTCTAGAAAATCTGGGCGAGTTTATTCGTGCTGCATACTACGTTCGTTACAATGCTGGCACAGGTACACCTGAGTTTTCAGAAGCGTTGAGTCAGCGTTTTGCTCAGTCGACGAACCTATTCCTTAACAACCCTCATGCTTTGGATCAAGGCCGTGAACAAGTTGGCGCAATGAAGAGCTTGACTTTGATGGTTGATAACGTGAAGCAGTTGCCGCTGACCATGGATAGCATGATGGCCGCGTTGATGCACTTTAACCGTGAAACCGCGCAGGACACGCAATGGGTCGATGGTTTAAACAACCTGTTCCGTTCTATGGCAGGTCATGTAGCAAACGATGAGTTCTACCGCTACATGGCAAACAATACTCACCATATTGATACATTAGCGAGATTCGCATCTGATAACGCTTGGGCATTGGATACGGATGCGAGCTTTATTGTTTTCAATGCATTACGTGAAACTGGTCGTTTGCTTGCGAGCCCAGATCAGGAGACCAAACGCAAAGCCTTGGCTGTGATGCAACAAGTGATGCAGCGTTACCCACTGGGTAGTGAGCATGACAAACTGTGGCTTGCTGCCGTAGAGATGATGAGCTACTACGCACCTGAAGGTTTAAACGGTCTGGACCTAGATCAAGCGAAGCAAGATCTAGCAGCGCGCGTGATGCCAAATCGTTTTGAGTGTCAGGGACCTGCCATCATTCGCTCTGAAGATCTGACCGATGCTCAAGCTGCGAAAGCGTGTGAAGTACTGGCTGCGAAAGAAGCCGACTTCCATCAAGTGGCGAATACGGGCAATCAACCTGTCGCTGATGACTTAAATGACCGTGTTGAGGTGGCGGTGTTTGCTAGTAACGACAGCTACGTTGATTATTCTTCGTTCCTGTTTGGTAATACAACGGACAACGGTGGTCAGTACCTTGAAGGGAATCCATCAAAAGCGGACAATACCGCCCGTTTCGTGGCTTATCGCTATGCGAATGGCGAAGATTTATCGATTTTGAATCTAGAGCATGAGTACACGCACTATTTGGACGCGCGATTTAACCAGTACGGCTCATTCAGTGATAACTTAGCCCACGGTCATATCGTGTGGTGGCTGGAAGGTTTTGCTGAATACATGCATTACAAACAAGGCTACCAAGCTGCGATCGAACTGATTGCAGGCGGTAAATTGAGCCTTTCAACTGTGTTTGATACCACATATTCTCACGATACTAATCGTATCTATCGTTGGGGTTACTTGGCCGTTCGATTCATGTTAGAAAATCATCCGCAAGACGTAGAAAGCTTGTTGGCGTTGTCGCGCACTGGTCAGTTTGAACAGTGGGCGCAACAGGTGACGACATTAGGTCAACAATATGACGCAGAGTTTGAACGCTGGTTGGATACGTTAGAAGTGGAGCCAGAGCAACCAGTTACTGACCCAGAAGAGCCAATAGAACCAACAGAACCTGAAGCACAAGTGACCGAATTGACGGCGAACCAAAGCCTTCAACTCAGTGGCGAAGCATACAGTGAAAAACTGTTCTACGTTGACGTACCAGCCAACACCGTTCGCTTTAATGTATCTATTGAAGGTGCGGGGGATGCGGATCTTTACATGAGCTACAACAAAGTTGCGCATTACTACGACTTTGAAATGAGCCAGTATGGCGATGGCAGCAATGAAGAGATTGTATTTGAGCCAGAGCAGGATGGTTACGTGAAAGCAGGTCGTTACTACATCAGTTTAACCGGCCGTGATAACTATGACTCAGTGAATCTTGTGGCTGCTTTAGACGTTGAAGCGCAAACACCGCCAACACAAGTGCAAGACGATTTGGCACCAGTGGTATTAGAGTCTGGTGAAGCAAAAATGCTGACCGTTCACAAGCAGCGTTATGCGGCAGTGTATGTACCTGAAGGTGTTGAAGAGGTTCGTGTGTGGCTAACGGCCCACTCTCAAACTGGTAATGTCGATCTATATGCCAGCAGAGAGCATTGGCCTACGGTTGAGCAACACGAGTACGTCTCCAACTATGCAGGTAGCAACGAATACCTTGCGATTCCTGTTACTGAAGCGGGCTATGTGCACTTCTCTCTTCAAGCACCAGAACAAGGTGATGACGTTGAAATGTTAGTGCACTTCAACTAAAACATGCTCGATTAGCTGAAATTGAGATAAAAACGTCGCTCATAGAGCGGCGTTTTTGTTTGTATCGGACGCTATTGTGATCAAACAGCGGCGAATGCTAGTTAATCGGCTGATTTATCGAGTTATCCTTTGCTCTTTTTCTAAACGGCTTTAGGTTTGTATTACAATTTACCGTGCACATAAACTTTTTTAGCGACGCGTTCTGTGACCTAGCTTCTGATTTGTGCTTTCCAAACGGATACAATATATATGCACCCCGTGCAATAAAGTGAAAAGGGAAAGACATGAAAACGCTTATTTATGAAACGTTGATTAGCCTTGCTAACCAAGAACCAGAACAACATGCAAGAATCCGACAAAATCTATATGAACAGTTGGATCTGCCGTTCGATAAGCAGCTGGCTTTGTATTCTTGTGCCCTTGGTCCTGCAAGTTCAGGCAAGTTGGAGAGTAGTCAAGGCATTAACAACGCGGTAGATTGCGCGGTTAAACTGCTTGAAACCCCTGAGCGCTAATTCACTCGTTGTTTAAATCACGGCCCGATCCCCAAGGGCCGTTTTTAATTGCCTTTAAATTGATTTCAACGTCGTGATTACTCTGCTCTTTCCGCCAGCACTTCTTTGAAGGCAAACATGCCGTTTAATGCCGCTGGAAACCCTGCGTAGACGGACATCTGTAAGATGACTTCTTTAATTTCAGCCTCGCTGCAGCCTACATTCAGTGCTGCATTGAGATGTACTTTCAGTTGTGGCGAACAATTCCCCATTGCCGTTAGCGCGGCGACGGTTGCGATTTCTCTCGATTTTAGGTCTAAGCCTGGACGAGCATAAATATCGCCAAACGGATACTCAATGGTGTACTGAGCTAAATCTGGGCAAATATCTTGTAAGCTTTCGATGACGTTATGACCAGCGTCGCCATCAATGTGAGAGAGTAGTTCTAATCCTTTGTTAAAGCGTGATTGTTCCATTGATATGTTCCTAGTGAATAAATGCAAACATACCTTAATCCTTAGAGTTAACTCTAAGTCAACGAACTTTTCCGCTTTTATACAAGGCAATTTTTTCTTCTAGAGCCGTTAAGTGCTTTTGCTGCTGTTCAATGTGGAGCTTGAGGTTTTCTTGGTGTTGCTCTAGCAAGGCTTGGCGTTGTCGTACAGACTCTGAGCCGACTTCCCTTAATTTTGCATATTCCAGAATCTCTTCAAGCGGCATTGCAGTTTCTTTTAATCGCTTTACGAAGCTAATCCAGCTTAGATCTTTCGCACTATACACTCGATGCCCACTCGCGTTTCTATGGACATGTTTAAGTAAGCCAATTTTTTCATAGTATCGAAGTGTATGAGCAGACAAGCCGACGAGGCTAGAAAACTCTTTGATATTCATGATTACCCTCCAAGGTAATTCATACCAATAGGCATAAGCTAAGTTCCGCATTTTGAAGTCATTTCGGGATAGATACAAACGGTAATCTTCCATGTTTTAAGGTGGGATACGCAGAAGGGGGCTGTTTTGAATACGCGCCAAACGTGATCCACCTGCCAGTTTCACTTTATTAAAAATTAGTTACTCAATAGAGTGGTTTGGCTGTTTTTAGTCTTTGGCCTCCTTTAGGGCGTACCCGGGCATTTTCTTTTATATATTTTGAATGCAATTTTTTGCAATACAAAACAATGATTTAGTTTGTTTTATGTGCGGTGTGCTTGAATGTCATCTACTCGTTTACGTCCAGAACCGTTTCTACTTGGGCAATGGAGGAGTCACTACGCCTTCATTTTCAGCCTTGAGTTAGGGCGAAAAGGGTGAGGGCGTCTGATGAATAGCTCTTATAATTTCGACTATTGAATTCACTCACAAAAAAATGCAAACAAGTAATCGTGAGTGAAAACGAGTAGGAGAACAACATGAGTGGCTCACAGGAAATACAATCATTCGGTGCGAATGTTATCTTACATGCGTTTGATTGGAAGTATGCTGACATTGCCCAACGAGCAAAAGAAATCCACGAGCTAGGTTACGGCTCCGTGTTGGTTTCGCCACCAATGAAAAGCGCCCACGATGATCGCTGGTGGCAGCGCTATCAACCTCAAGATTACCGTGTCATCGACAATGCGTTGGGTGATACCAAAGACTTTATCCGTATGGTTCGTGAACTGGAGCAAGTTGGCGTGTGGGTTTACGCTGACGTGGTGTTTAACCATATGGCAAATGAGGCCCACTTTCGCCGAGACCTCCAATACCCAAGGCAAGAGGTCCTGGAGGAATACCAACAAAACAAACAGAAATATCAGTCGCTAACGTTATTTGGCGACTTATCTCAACCGCTTTTTGATGAAGAGGACTTTGTTGAAGCGTTCGGTATTAAAGACTGGAAAGATAAATGGCAGGTACAAAATGGACGCATCACAGGTGGACCAACCGATCCTGGCTTGCCAACCCTCCGTGTTTGTGACCATGTCGTTGAGCAGCAACGCGCTTACCTAAAAGCACTGAAAGCCATTGGTGTGAAAGGTTTTCGTATTGATGCCGCGAAACACATGACGCTAGAGCACCTTAAACGTGTTTGGACAGACGACATCACGCGCGATGTGCATATATTTGGCGAAATTATTACCGATGGCGGTGCGACGGAAGAAGAGTATCAGTTGTTTCTTGAGCCGTATTTACAGGAAACTCGCTTAGGCGCTTACGATTTCCCGTTGTTCTCGACCATTTTTAAGGCGTTTGCTAAAAAGGGCAGTTTCAAGTCGTTGATTGACCCATACTGTTTCGGTCAGGCCCTTTCGCCTGGTCGCGCCATTACATTTGTTGTCACGCATGACATTCCTAACAATGACGTTTTTCTTGATCTGATCATGGATGAGGAAAACGAATGGTTAGCTTATGCCTACATTCTAGGCCGCGATGGTGGTGTGCCATTGGTTTATACCGACTTAAACACGAGCGGTATTACAGATAAAAATGGCAAACCAAGATGGCAAGGCGCATGGAACGATCCGCGAATGGCGAAAATGATCCAGTTCCATAATATGACGCATGGCGAGTCGATGAGTGTTCTTGAAGGTAACGATGATATGCTGGTATTTAAGCGAGGGAGCAAAGGCATTGTCGTGCTTAATAAATCGCAGCGTCAGCAGTCTTTGGCATTGAAAATGGATGGCGACTGGGTGGATTTGATGACGGATCAGGACGTTCCATCTGACGGTAAGTTAATTGTGCCACCTAAAGCCTCAATGTTGCTCGTCGAAAACTAAAAAATAAAACACCGAGCTTAGCGAGCTCGGTGTTTATGTTTGTCGGCGGTCATTCAAGAACGGGTAAAGTCTAATGTAAAACCGAAGTCTTTCGCCTCTGCTATGAGGTTATGAGCACTCATTAACGCAACATTCAGCCTTTAAAAAGCCGATCACATCATCTAAACATTGGTACTCTGCAACGCAAAAAAGGGTTCGCCCCTCACGACGTTGGGTGAGAAGCCCGGCTGAGGCTAGACTAGAAATATGATGAGAGAGAGTGGATGCAGGAATGCCAAGCTTTTCTTGTACGCCGCCTACCGCGATACCTTTGTATCCCGCTTTGACAACTTCTTTGTAAATACTTAAACGAGTAGGATGACCTAACTCTTTTAGTGCTTTAGCGACGGCTTCAAGCTCCATACTGACCTCTAAAGAATGACTACAGTAAATTTGTTTCGATAATAGGGAAAGTCTCGGTAAATGCCAACTCTTGTGATCTAGGAACGATTTAAATCAGATGAGATTCATACCGGCTCATACCAGCACAACAATAATTGTCTACTCCAATGAGACAGATCAATCTTCATTATTATTTCACCCCACGTTCAAACTCCCTCGTCTACACTCATGGGTGAGTTGTCAGTTGGCAGACCAAGGAGGCGGCCATGATTGCGGTTCATAGAGATTATTGTTTGTCTAACAGTTCAGATTTACATGCTCACGTTAAAGTTAACCCTGTCGGTAAATTAGAAGTTGAGATTGTAGAACTTCAAGAGCGCCATACCACAGAGTTTGATGATTTGTCTTTTGAGAGCCGTGGGTGTGAAACTCGAATCTGTGGTAAAGAAGACACAACTCCGTGGCAGTTCAATCTTGCAGTTACTGATGCGTTAGAGCTTTCTCACTTAGTGGAAGAAGCAAACGAAGAGTATGAGATTTTAATGAATGATCTTATGTAATCTCGTGAGAAGATCATTTTATCCTGCACGGCATGTGACTCGGTACTGAAAAAGAAAAACCTCCCAAACGGGAGGTTTTTAATATTGAGCAAGTTACCGTCAGAGCGGTTCTTCTCTCGGCGGTGTTAGTTCTTGAACGTTATCTTCATTGAAGTCATCGGCGTAACCTTTCGGCGGTGGCGTCCAACCACGTTCTGAGCGCGAGAGTTTGTCATGGCGATCTTTTTGCATCTCTTCCGCCATTTTTTCCTCTAACTGAATAAACAGTTGTCGGAAATTGTTGTCATAACGTTCGCCTCCAGAATCATCTTCCCAAGCTTTGTAGAGTATCTCGGACTTGCGTGCTTCAACACGCTTGTATGTCGCTTTTTGCTGCTCAACAAAGAAGGGATGAATACCGAGTGCTTTCATCGTGTGACCACCCATCTCCAATGCGGAATGGTAGGTTTCCGATTCAATAATATCAGCCCCAGCTTGACGCAAAAGATAGCCGTGACCACGGTCAAAGGCGCGTGCGATCACCGTTACTTTGGGGTACGTGTGTTTGACGTACTTCACCAGTTCCACACTCGATTCTTGGTTATCAATTGCGACGACCAACGCAGCCGCATGCTCGATGCCTGCAGTGTGCAGCATATCTGGTCGAGTCGCATCGCCAAAATAAGCACGAGTGCCAATCTGGCGCATGTTATCAACTTGGTTGGCTTGGTGATCGAGCACCACTGTTGTTACACCATTAGAAACAAGCAAGCGGTTAACAATCTGACCAAAACGGCCGATACCAGCGATGATTACTGTGCCTTTTTCTTCAATCGTATCGCTTTCCCTTTCGTTTGATTGAGTTTCAAAACGCGGCAGTATTAATTTGTCAAATAGAATGAACAAACCTGGTGTTAAGAACATTGAGATAGCAACAACCAGCGCAAGCGTTTGCGAGAGTTCAAACGGAATGACGTGGTTTTGCACAGAGAAGCTTAGCAACACAAAACCAAATTCACCCGCTTGAGCCAAGCTTAAGGTAAACAGCCAGCGGTTGCTGCCTTTCACTCTAAATATCAGCGCGAGAATAAATAGCACCAAGGCTTTCAATACCATCACGCCAATGGTCAGTGCCATGATCAACCAGAAGTCACCAAATAGAACTGAGAAATTGATCCCAGCTCCGACGGTGATGAAGAACAGACCCAGCAACAACCCTTTAAATGGTTCGATATTGGACTCTAACTCGTGGCGAAATTCGCTGTTCGCCAATACAACGCCAGCCAAGAAAGTTCCTAACGCAGGAGATAAGCCAACCAAACTCATCAGTGCTGCGATGCCGATCACCAGCATCAATGCGGTGGCGGTAAAAATCTCACGCAGCCCAGAGCTAGCAACATAGCTCAGCAGAGGTCGACTTAAAAAGTGACCACCAACGACAACAATCGCTATCGATGCTGTGATGACTATTCCGTACGCCCAGCCCGGTAAATCGGCCACGAGGTTTAAATCGTCATGATGCTGCGCGGCCGTTTGAACAGCATTTTGTGCTTGTTCGACTAACTCCGGCAGGGCCAGCAATGGAATAAAGGCCAACATCGGGATAACAGCGATATCTTGGAAAAGCAAAACAGAGAACGCGTTTTGTCCGCCTTCTGTCTTCGTTAACCCTTTTTCGCTAAAAGTTTGCAAAACAATCGCGGTAGAAGAAAGGGCGAAAATCAAACCGATGGCTAAGGCAATAGTCCAAGGCTGCTCAAAGTACAGGGCAATACCCATAATCGCCGCGATGGTACCGCCAACTTGAAGACCGCCTAAGCCCATTAAACGATTTCGCATTGACCAGAGCATTTTAGGCTCTAGCTCTAACCCCACTAGGAATAGCATCATCACCACGCCAAATTCGGCAAAGTGCTGAATTGTCGTTGTTTCCTCACCGACTAAACCGATAATTGGACCAATTACCACACCAGCGATGAGGTAACCTAAAACGGAACCGAGCCCTAAACGCTTGGCAAGTGGTACCGCAATCACAGCGGCAATCAAATACACGAAGGCTTGTAAGAATATCCCTGTCATGAAGCCTCCTTGATGAGCTTCGGAAGTGCGCTGTTGAGTTTGATTAATGACGCAGCTGCTTCAACATCCAGTCTATCTTCGACTAATGCTGTTAGCAGGCTTTTGTACCGTTCGACATGACGGGGAATTCGTCCTTCTTCTTCGGCTGTACGTGCGCCGAACAAAGCAAGAGGCGCAATGTAGTGCATACCCGTGAGCGCTGACATTTGCTCGATAGGAGCGAGCAGTTCCCGAATCGTAAAATGGTTGTAGCCTTCGGCTTTATAGGCTTCTTCCTTGCCGCCGGCCGAAAGCACGCACAGCATGGTTTTACCTTGTAGTTCGGTTCCTTCAGTGCCGTAAGCAAAGCCATACTCCAAAACCAGATCTTGCCACTCTTTTAAAATTGCTGGGGTTGAATACCAATATAGTGGGAATTGAAAAACCACTACATCATGCTCACGCAAGCGTTGTTGTTCACGGTCGATATTGATATCGAAACGAGGGTATTCACCATAGAGATCAACACATGTCACGCCTTCAATTTTTTGAGCTTCTTTGAAAAGTGGAGTATTCACTTCTGAACGATGCTGGGAAGGATGAGCAAAGAGAATTAATACTTTTTTATTCGCCATAAGGATCCTTGCTATCTAAATAACCATGCCCGGTAGGAGCGCAGGTTGGTTAGAAAATGTAACTCATAAATGGCCGTCAAGCTAGCTTGGAAAAGTGCTTAAGCTGTTTCAATATCAATAAAAAACCACCAAATAAGTTGGTGGTTTTGGCAAGCGTCAAATTCTAATTAATCATGAATAGGAACGACTAAAATATCGACTGGTGACTTGTTGATAAGATGTCTTGAGTAGGAAATGATTTTGCTCCAGAAATCTTGATGATGGCCACAAATCAGCAAGTCCACTTCTTGCTCTTTGATGGTAATTTCGAGCTTATCGGCTAAATCACCAGTACCCACGAAGAAGTGTTTGAGTGGATAATCCATGTACTCACTGAATGTTCTCAAACATTCCATAGAGTGCTCATTCAGCGGCCTTTGGTCTGGGTTCTCTTTAATGTCTACGAGCTCACGATAAATTTCCCCGTGAGTTCCATCAATATGGATGAATGAAATATCGGAGTCGAGATAGTTAGCCATCGCTACGGCTCTGTCGATCAGAACAGTGCTCTCATCGGACAGTTCGAGTGCAACAAGGATATGTTTGTATTTCATTACCACGCCCTTATGTGGATTAGCTTTACTGTAAGCATAGTATGGCTTGGGCAAAATTTGTGTAGATAAGATCTCGAAATCGTTCAAAGTTTTGATAAATAATGCTGCTTGCTTTTTAGTCAGAAAACCCGCTAAACTTCGCAAATCATTTCTCTAGGAGATTACGCCAACATGAAGAACTAAACCTGTTATCCATATTTTTTACTTATTTTTTGGATCTGCAGGGTTAGTAGGCGTAGCTCACTTTCCGATATTTCTTTGCAACAAGACGACTTTTTGATTTGACGTTTATCGTCGAGCTTTACATAGAGCTTAATGCGTTTGTGCACGCGTTTTGTTGCAATCTCAAATCATAGCTACGGCTGTTGTCCCTGTCATACAGGAGGCAAATTATGCCAGTTTTACAAGCTTTTAATGTTAGCAATCAGTTTGATAATGGCGAGACGCTATTCCAGTCTATTTCTTGTTCCATGACTAAACGACGTGTTGGTTTGGTTGGGCGCAATGGCATCGGTAAGTCGCTTTTGGCTTCCATTTTGGCGGGAGAAACTCAGCCTGCCAGCGGTGTTGTGACTTCTCCCTCTTCTTTCATGATGTATCGCCAGCAGCCGTCTGATCTGCTTTCAGGTCAGCAATCGATCGCCCAGTTTCTGGGAACAGACTCGGTCTTGCATGCTTTAAAGCAGATTGAACAAGGTGATGTTTCTGAGCATTGGTTCGAACTGGTTGGCGAACAGTGGGATATTGAACTGAAACTCAAACAGCAGCTTGCTGCGATGGGCTTGCCGCAAGACCCTGATTTCTCTTGTGCTCGGCTCAGTGGTGGTCAGTTGGCATGTTTGCAGTTATGGCAGTTGTTTGAAAACGAAACGGAGCTTTTGATTCTCGATGAGCCATCCAATCACCTCGATACCGAGGCGAAACAATGGTTGATAGAGTCTATGAGGCATTTCGGTGGCGCGATTTTACTCATCAGTCACGATCGCGAGCTGCTGCGAGAGATGGAGGAAATTTGGGAACTATCGGGCCTAGGCTTACAAGTTTTTGGTGGAAATTACGATGTGTATGCCGAGCAAAAACGCACTGAGCTACAAGCGGTCGAAAGGCAGTTAGCGCAGGTCGATAAACAGAAAAAACGGTTAGCTGAGCAAGCCCAGAAAAATCGCGAAAAAGCAGACCAACGCGCCGCGCAAGGGAACAAACTGCGCAAAGACGGCAGTCAGCCCAAAATTTTGCTTGATGGCAAAAAGGATAGCGCGACCGCCAGCGCCTCAAATCGCAATAAGAATGAGCAACTCAGACAAGTGCATTTACAAGCCAAAGAGCGGGCGTTGCAATCGCGACATGAGCAGCTCAAAGCGCAAAAGCTTTATCTTGCAGATAATCCGAACCGTTCGAGAAAAGTGTTGTCGATACAAGAAGGTATATTGCCTTTTGGGGATTCTACCCCTATCACTTTGCAGATTTTTGCGAACGATAAAGTCCATCTCAAAGGGAAAAATGGATGCGGAAAGTCAACCTTGTTAAAGACGTTGCTTGGCGAGTTGTCGTTGCTGAGTGGTGAGCTGCAAGTGAATACTCCCTTGTATTATCTCGACCAACACTTTGGCGCAGTGAATCCAAATCTTTCGTTACTTGAGAACGTAATCGAGACCTGCCAAGAGATGACGGAAAGTGAAGCGAGAACCTTACTGGCGGGGATCGGTTTTCGTCGAGACGCTGTGTTTCGGTTGGGATGCGTACTAAGCGGTGGCGAGAAGATGAAGCTCGCAATGCTGATCGTCAGCCATCAACACTCCCAGCCTTTGCTGCTGCTTGATGAGCCAGATAACCATCTCGATCTCGATTCAAAAATAATGCTTAGTCAGGCGTTAAATGCATACAAAGGTGGATTTGTTCTGATTAGTCACGACCAAGATTTCGCTTCTGAGTCTGGGGTTTTGCGTCAAATCGAACTGAATTAAACGAAAGAGAGTAAACGCCATCGTAGCTCTTCAGCGTTGTTCCTAAGCTCTACACTTCCACTTACCGATATGTAGAATTCGCAGGAAATGAGGGAGTTAGGATGGCTTTCACAACTCGTTTAATGAAATTAGATTCATTTTGTCGATATATAGTAGAGTTCTGATGTATTGCACAAAAAGACAACAGAAAAATAAAAAGGAATTTCATGAAAAAGAACACCCTAGCATTAGCAACGGCTCTCGCACTCGGAAGTGTGTTGTCTGTGGCGCATGCAAATGAAGCGGCGCAGTCGTCGGTTGAACAGGTAAATCCGAAAGCCGTCACGTACCCAACCACACAAAAAGTGGATGTTGTCGATGACTACTTTGGTACAAAAGTGAGTGATCCTTATCGCTGGTTGGAAGACGATCTCAGCCCAGAAACCGCAGAATGGGTGAAGGCACAAAATGCAGTGACGTTTGATTATCTGTCGAAAATCCCTTACCGCAAGCAGATTGAAGAGCGCATTACTAAGCTCATGGATTACGAAAAACAAAGCCAACCGTTCAAAGAGGGTAAATTCACTTACTTCTACAAAAATGACGGGTTACAAAACCAAGACGTGCTTTATCGGCAGCTAGGTGATGGTGAAGCAGAAATTTTTCTCGATCCAAATACTTTTAGTGAAGATGGCACCACATCGTTAGCGGGAGTGAGCTTTTCACGAGATGGATCTTTAGTTGCATACAGCATTTCGGAAGGCGGTAGCGATTGGCGAAAAGTCATAGTTCTAGAGACAGAAACCAAAAAGCCCGTCGGCGAAACGCTGGTGGATATTAAGTTCAGCGGCATCAGTTGGCTCGGCAATCAAGGCTTCTATTACTCAAGTTATGACAAGCCAAAGGGGAGTGAACTTTCCGCGAAGACGGATCAACACAAGCTCTACTTTCATAAGCTTGGGACGAAACAAAGTGAAGACCAGCTGATTTTCGGCAGCTTTGAGGAAGAGAAATACCGTTATGTTGGCGGCTATACGTCGGAAGATGAACGCTACTTGTTTATCTCAGCCAGCATATCGACATCGGGTAACAAACTGTTCTTTAAAGATCTGAGTAAGCCAAACAGCCCGCTTAAAACCATTTTAGATAACACCAGTTCTGATACTTGGGTAATAGACAACCAAGGCACGAAACTGTACTTGGTTACGAACCTTAATGCGCCGAACAAACGCGTCGTGACGGTGGATGCGAGTCAGCCGCAGCCCAAAAACTGGAAAGATTTGATCCCTGAAACAAAGAACGTGTTACGTGTTTCTACCGCGGGTGGCAATTTGTTTGCGAGCTATATTGTTGATGCGATCTCGATGGTGAAGCAATACGACATGAACGGCAAACTCATCCGTGAAATCAAGCTGCCTGATATTGGTAGTGCGTACGGTTTTTCAGGTAAAAAAGAAGAAACCGAAGTCTACTATTCTTTCACCAACTACAAGATGCCAAGCACTACGTATCGCCTGAACATCAAAGATGGTGATAGCGAGGTGTACTACAAATCTAAAGCGCCATTTGATCCAGCTTTGTATGAATCTCGTCAGGTGTTTTACACCTCAAAAGACGGAACAAAAGTGCCGATGATCATCACCTATAAAAAAGGGACACCGATGGACGGCAGTGCACCAACCATCCTATATGGTTATGGTGGTTTCAACATTAGCCTCACACCATCTTTTAGCCCGACACGTGCAGCTTGGCTTGAGCTTGGTGGTGTTTACGCGGTAGCGAACATTCGTGGCGGTGGGGAGTATGGTAAAGAGTGGCACAACGCTGGCATTCAAATGCAAAAGCAAAATGTGTTTGATGACTTTATTGCGGCGGCTGAATTTCTAATTGATGAAAAGGTAACGTCATCAAACAAGTTAGCCATTAACGGTGGATCGAATGGTGGCTTGTTAGTGGGGGCTGTTATGACGCAACGTCCAGAGTTGTTTAAAGTGGCGCTGCCAGCAGTCGGCGTACTGGATATGCTGCGTTATCATACTTTTACCGCAGGTGCTGGTTGGGCGTATGACTACGGTACGGCAGAGCAAAGTAAAGAGATGTTCCAATATCTGAAAGGTTATTCGCCAGTGCACAATGTAAAAGCGGGGGTGGAATACCCAGCGACATTGATTACAACGGGTGATCATGATGATCGTGTTGTTCCTGCTCACTCTTACAAATTTGCTGCTGAGTTGCAGTCAAAACAGGCGGGTTCAAATCCGACCTTGATTCGCATCGAAACCAATGCAGGACATGGTGCTGGCACACCAACGCGTAAAATAATTGAGACAAATGCAGATATTTATAGCTTTGCACTGTTCAATATGGGGATAGAGAAACTGCAATAGTGCGAATCGTTTGCGTTTTTAGTTAACGAAATGCATTGGTGCTTTTGCACTCGAAAATAAAAGGGAATCACAGAGTGTGATTTCCTTTCAATTTATTGTGGAGTAACTATTCTAAATTGACCGCAAGGCTAATTAAATTAAGGTATTTGCAATTTATTACAACTATCTTCTTTACCTGAAGAGTAATATACGATAAAAATAAAACTTGATCGCGATCACCTAACACCATTGCACTCCTCATTTATATGGTAAAATTAATTAATCATTTGTCCTAATGATAATTTAATTTTTATAAGTTTTAATATTCCCTTCTTCGTAAAGCTTACCAAATTTCAAGTTATATAAGATATAAGTAGCAGTGATTGAACTTTTACGACGCTTTATTTTATTTTAATTAAAACGTCTAATGTTTCGTCATTATTAAATTTGCTTTGATAATTTATATTATCCAAAGCGAGTTGTGTTGCTTGCTATTTATGATGACCTCATGACGTGAATAATTTTATAATCATTAAAATGGATACAGTTTTATGAACTTAGTGAAACCGTCTGTTGTTATCATGGCAGCAGCCCTTCAACTCGCGTCTTCTGCTTATGCTCAGACAAATAATGACGAAGAACTACAAGATATGTCTGACCCACTTGCGGTTTACACCCAAGCGGGCTTTGGTATTACTGACAAAGGCGCGAACATCAAAATCGGTCAAACTTACCAATCTAGCCAGCCTGGCACTATGGCGATGAACATCATCGAAATGAAAGGCATTGGTGGTGAGCTATTTGGCATTCGCGACAATGACGATCCAATGTATGCCAATGTTGATGACAGCATTGACTCTTTCCGACTACGTAATTTCCAAGTAGAAGTCGCAAAAGGTCTAGGCCGTCAATTGGATGTAAACTACGATGTTGATAACGATAAATTAGATGCATCTTATAGCTTTATTCAAGGCCTACCTAAGTTTGGCATGTTGCAGTTATTTCCTTTGGCTGGTGCGGGTGTCACTATTGCTAATGATTTTAGTGGTGATGATAAAGGTTATGAAATTCCAGGTACTTTCACCGTTGTTGGTATGTACTCAAAAATTGAATTAACCGATAAAATCTGGATTAACTACAACCCAATGTATATGCATACATTATCAGGGGCTAGTCAATATAAAGATACTTATTACGCGGGTGAAGATAATATCTTAACTCATGAGTTTGCGTTGTCTTATCAAATTAATCCTCGCGCAAATATTCGTTACTTTGCAAACTGGAATGAGCACGTTAATTTCGGTGATGGTGATCACCGTATCGAATTTAACTACCAATTCTAACTTCCTCGTTTATTTCCAGAATAGAAAGTGTGTTTATCCATATATTTAAATATTTAGGCTAGGGCACTTTCTACATAAAGTAGGTTTATCATGAAAGCCAAATATAAATTTGCGTTGGTATCTATTGCTATATCTTCTGCATTACTATCAGGATGCAAAACTGGCGATATCGCAACGAAAACTGCCCAAGCACCCTCTGTTGAAACCGTTACCCTAACCGAAACAAAAATCACTCCTTATCATACTTTTATCGGTCGAACTGAAGCGGTAAATGACGTTGATATTATGCCTCGAGTCGGTGGCGAATTAACCGCGATTCATTTTAAAGATGGCGATATGGTCGAAAAAGGCCAATTGCTGTTTGAAATCGACGACCGTCCTTACAGGGCGGCACTGGCGTATGCAAAAGCGTCGTTGCAAAAAGCAAAAGCACAACTCGTTCAAACTACGCGTGATGCAGAACGTGTGAAGAAACTCATCAAAGATAAAAGCATCAGTGAGCAGCAATACGATGACGCCATTGCCGCGCACGCCGCAGCGATTGCTTCGGTAGAAGAGGCGAAAGCGACGCTGGTTTCAGCAAGGCTCGATCTTGAATTTAGCTCTGTGCGTGCTCCTTTCTCTGGCCGTGTGGGTTTCAGCAACTTCCGAGTGGGTGACCGTATTTCGAAAATTCAACTCGTTCCTCTTGTTTCGATCACTCAAATCGATCCAATTCGCTTTGGCTTTGATGTGGATGAGAAGCTCTACCGCCGCGTAAGAAGTGCGATTGATGTGGCTCATCGTAACGATGACAAACTGGATGTTGATTTAACACTGACGCTTTCAGACGGTTCATTGTACCCGCTTGATGGCAAGATCTACGCCGTTGGCAACAAGATCGATTTAGAAACAGGCTCAATTCGAGCAGAAGCACAATTCGATAACCCAACTTACGCGCTTATGCCGGGTGAATATGGCAACTTGACCATCAAGCTGCGCAACAAAACTATTGATGGTTTGCTTATCCCATCGGCGGCTGTTCAGCAAGACCAAGCGGGTGACTACGTCATGGTGGTTGGTGATGATCACGTGGTGTCTCGTCGTAACGTTGAACTCGGTCAGACCTACGGTGTGAAACGTGCTGTGCTGACTGGCTTGGCGGCTAACGAAAAAGTCATCGTCAATGGTCTACAAAAAGTGCGTCCGGGTGCAACGGTGAAAGACGTTGAACTACAGAGTGAACAAGGCTGAGTGAGAACTGATGTTAAGTAAATTTTTCATTCACCGGCCGAAGTTTGCTTTGGTGATCTCACTGGCGATGACATTGATGGGTATGATCGCCCTGAAAGTCTTGCCAATTTCTGAGTATCCTCAAATCTCTCCGACGGTAATTACGGTGAGCACCATGTATCCGGGTGCAAACGCGAACGTGGTTAAAAAGACGGTTGCACAGCCGATAGAAGCCAAAGTCAACGGTGTTGAAGACATGATTTACATGTCTTCTGTGATTGGTAACGATGGTTCATACACACTACGTATCTATTTTCGAGTGGGCGCAGATGGCGATATGGCGCAGGTTCGTGTGAACAACTTGGTGGCGCAAGCGACGTCTTCTCTCCCACAAGAAGTAAACCAAATCGGTGTGACGGTTAAGAAGAAATCTTCCGACATGTTGGGCGTTATTACACTGCGTTCCCCGAAACAGTCTCACGACAGTATCTACCTCTCTAACTATGCGGATCTCAATATTGTTGAGCGGCTAAAACGTATCGAAGGTATGAGTGACATTACGCTGCTGGGTAAGAAAGACTATTCAATGCGCATTTGGTTGAACCCAAATAAACTGGCTACCTTGAAGCTTTCTGCTAGCGATGTTATTGGCGCAATTAAAACGCAAAACATCCAAGTGGCGGCGGGTAAGGTTGGTGGTATGCCAGCTCCGGGTGACCAGCAATATCAATATGTTTTGCAAACCAAAGGCCGCCTTACTTCTGCGGAAGAGTTCGAGAACATCATCATCCGTGCGAGCAAGAAAGGTTCTTTGATTCGCTTGAAAGATGTGGCTCGTGTCGAAGTTGGCGCACAAGGTTACGAAGCTGATGGTCGTATGAATAACGAACCAGCCGCCGTTCTGGCCTTGTACCAGTTGCCGACAGCGAACGCGCTAGACGTGATGGAACGCGTGAAAGAGGCCATGAAAGAGTACGAGAAATCGTTCCCAGATGATTTGGTCTACGACATCGCTTATGACTCTACCGAATATGTAGAGACATCGATTGATGAAGTGTACGAGACGCTGGTGATTGCGGTACTTCTTGTCACCTTCGTTGTGTACGTTTTCTTGCAGAACTGGCGAGCGACCATCATTCCAACCTTAGCGATTCCGGTTTCCATCATTGCGACGTTCGCAATCATGGGCGTGATGGGCATGACCATCAACACCATTTCGTTGTTTGGCTTGATCCTCGCCATCGGTATCGTGGTGGACGATGCGATCATCGTGGTGGAGAACGTGGAGCGGGTTATCCATGAAGAGCATTTAGACCCGATTCCGGCCACGATCCAAGCTATGAAAGAAGTGACGGGGCCAGTATTGGCAACAACGCTTATTTTGTTGGCGGTATTCGTACCGGTTGCGCTATTGCCGGGTATTTCTGGTCGAATGTTCAACCAGTTCGCGGTAACCATCTGTGTGTCGGTGCTGATCTCTGCGATCAACGCATTAACGTTAACGCCAGCGCTTTGTGCGTTGATGTTGAAATCTACTCACTCGCAACCTATTGCGCCTTTGCGTGCGTTTAACCGAGGTTTTGAAGCAATAACGCGCAAATACCAAGGTTTAGTTGGCTTCTTGAGCCGCCGCATTGTGCTGAGTATCGGTGTGTATGGCGCGCTTATTGCGGTGCTGGCGTTTGCGTTCATGACCGTACCTTCTTCTTTCGTACCGAACGAAGATAAAGGCGTGTTCATGGTCGAAATGCGTTTGCCAGATGCAGCAGCATTGCAGCGTACTGCGCCATTAATGAAGAAGTACGTTGATGAGCTAAAACAGATGGAAGGTGTGGAGAACGTGGTTTCTGTTGCGGGCTTCTCGGTAATTAACATGGCGTCGATTCCAAACTCGGGCATGTTGATCATCAAACTGGATAACTGGAGCAAACGTAAAGAGCCTGAGCTACACCAACACGCATTGATGAATAAAGTTAACCAAATGCTGAACTCAACGCCAGATGCTGCTTCGTTCGTTTTCGCGACGCCGGCAATCAAAGGCATGGGTGCGGTAGATGGTTTCAACCTTGTGCTGCAAGACAACTTGGGCCGTTCTCCACAAGAGTTGGCAAAAACAACCGCTGATTTTGTTGCCCAAATCAATCAACTGCCAGAAGTGGCGCGTGCTTTCTCGATTTTCCGTGCGAACATTCCGCAACGTTACATCGATATTGACCGCGATAAAGCGATTTCGATGGGCGTACCGTTGAATGAAATCTTCAGCACACTGCAAGCACAGTTGGGCGGCGCCTACATTTCTGACTTCAACTTGTTTGGTCGTTCGTACCAAGTGAAAGTGCAAGCAGAAGAGCAGTACCGTGACAACATCGACGACATCGACCATCTGTTTGTTCGCTCAAGCTCTGGAAAAATGGTGTCACTGGCAACGCTAGTGAAAGTGAAGCCGATCTTCGGCCCTGATACCTTGTCGAACTACAACATGTTCAGTTCTGCAACCGTGAACGGTGCACCAGCGCCAGGTTACAGCTCGGGTGATGTTGTAAAAGCCATTGAAAAACTGGCTGCAGAATCTTTACCAAGTGGTTACTCGTACGAGTGGTCAGGCATGACTTACCAAGAGATGAAAGCAGGCAACATGGCGCCAATCGCGTTCGCATTGTCTTTGCTGTTCACCTACTTGTTCTTGGTGGCTCAGTACGAAAGTTGGACCATTCCTGCTGCGGTAATGATGGCGGTTCCAGTCGCGATTCTCGGCGCAATGGGGACGTTATTACTGGTGGGACAACCGTTCGATTTGTACGTGCAGATTGGTGTGGTCATCTTGATCGGTATGTCCGCCAAAGTGGCGATTCTTATCGTGGAATTTGCCAAAGTTCTGCGAGAAGAAAAGGGCTTATCAATCATTGATGCTGCCAAAGAAGCTGCTCGAATCCGTTTCCGTGCAGTACAGATGACCGCATTCGCCTTCATCTGGGGGGTATTCCCGTTGGTGATTGCATCGGGTGCTGGTGCGGCATCTCGTCATTCACTGGGCTTTGCAGTATTCGGCGGCATGATTCTCTCTACGTTTGTAGGCACGTTACTGACGCCCGTGTTCTTCGTGATGATGCAATCTCTGCGCGAGAAGTTTAAGCGAAAGAAACCCACTGAACTTGAGGTGAGTGAGCAATGACGCTGATTTCAACCGACTGACTCCACAACACCCCCACGCTGTGTGCGATTGGCCAATGCCTTTCATTGATATACAACCACCGTCGCAGTGTGGGTTCCCCTAACAATAATAGGTTTTAATATGAAAAATCTTTCAAAAATCGTCGTAGCGAGCTCTCTAATGACGTGTGCTACTGCGCAAGCGGGTGGGTTATACCTTTACGAAACAACAGCATCGGATATTGGTTTGGCATCCGCTGGTATGGCGGCTCGTGCGCAAGATGCCTCAGTAATGGCAGCAAACCCGGCTGGTCTGGCGAATGTTTCTGGTAAATCTTTCTCTGGTAACCTGATTGGCCTTTACGGTGACGCGCAATTAGACACGATGACTGGCGATGCGGGCAACGTGATTGGTTTTGTTCCTATGGCGTCGGCATTTTACAGCCAACAAGTAAACGACAAATGGACGCTGGGTATTGGTTTATATGGCAACTACGGTCTTGGCCTCGAGTACGAAGGTCTTTTGGATAATCATTTAGATATTCCTACAGCAACGACGCAAGCCTTGACCATTCAACCTTCCGCTTCTTACCGCATCAATGATCACTGGTCTGTGGGTGCGGCGCTTGGTATTCAGTACGGTATGTATGAAGTAGAAGGGACGTTGGCTAGCTCTGGCGTGCATAAAAAATACTTAGACGAAGACCAAAATACTCAGGTTAATGGCCGAGTAGGTGTGCTTTATGAGGCAACATCAGGCACGCGTCTTGGTCTGTCTTACTCTTCTGAAACCGAATTTGAATTCGACAATAGTAACTCCATTGCTCCGCAACAACTGATCTTCAGTGCTTACCATGAAGTGAATGATGACCTAGCGGTGATGTGGAACGTGAACTGGCAAGACTGGAGCGAATACACAACCACGCTGAACGTAGAGACACAAGACACTTACCAAATCGCATTGGGTACTCAGTACAAACTGAATGAAAAAATGATGTGGAATGCCGGTTTTGCATTCGATACCAGCATGTATGAAAGCCAATCAAACGGTGATATTACCGTTCCTACTGGCAAGGCGTACCGCATTGGTACAGGCATTGATTACACATTGGATTCAGAAAACTCAATTGGTTTCGCGTTTGAAGCGATCTTGATGGAATCGTCAGAAACGCCAAGCTTACAAGCTGGCTTTGATGAGCCTGCTCTGTACTTCATGAGCATGAGCTACAACTGGAAAAACTAATCATTCCTAATCGCTAAAACGCCTTCCTTACAGGCCATTCTACCCTAACTACCTGCACTGGATGCTGTCACGCTATCTAAGGTAGTTAGGGCGCTTCTGTCACACCCAGTGAGTGATGATTTAAAAAGTATCTGCGTGGCTAAGTGCGGGTATTCAACATCTCAAAGGACTAAAAATGAAAAATAAACTAGCGTTAGTGTGTACGACTTTGTTGGTCAGTACGCTGGCTCATGGTGCCGAGCACCGAGTAAAAGACAATAAAAACAAGTTGGCGGATGACCCAACAAAAGTCATTACGAAATTTGGCGCGTCGTACGCAAACAACTACGATTTTGATGATCAAAACATCTCATTCTCGGGCTCACTTGCGCTTGACCAAGCGCGCAAAATGAACCTGCGTATCAATGATGATGCGAGCGAGTGGCGTATTGGTGGCTCGTGGTTGTTTCCGGTCGGTATCGTGAACTTCAACTTCGGTAAAAATGAATACGTAAACGGCGCGGATCAAACCAACTACAGTGTTGGTACCTTTATGCCGCTAAGTTATTTCGGGATTGAGCCAGCAGGTTTCCAAATTTTCCCAATGGCAGGCTATACGTACAACACTGGTGATGTTCCTGTTTGTGACGGCGCAGAAAGTAGCCACTGTAGCGAGCCTAACTTTACGGGCACTCCAAGTGCAGAGAATGGCTTCAATATGATGAGCTCTTCAGGCAGCAGCGGTTACGTTGGTGCATTTGCGCTGAAATCGTTTACCAAAGAACTGACGTTAATCAGCTTCGCAGCAGGCACTTACGGCTCAGAAAACAGTGAAGGAGAGAACTACAAAGGCTTCTTTGGTGGTATCGGCCTTGGTTATCTCGTGAATAAACGTCACTCGTTTAACGTAATGACGTTTGTCATGGACAACAACACGTATTTAGATGAGGCAGATAGGCGCGTCGCATTATCTTACCAATATCAATTTGAGTAAATTGAAAACGCAGCAACGATGGCTGCGTTTTTACTTTGATGGAATAAATTAGTGAATCGCGTTCTTTTCTTCGATCTTTTTCTGATATTGGTGTTTTAATATATACATACGCTTAACATCGCTATAGGCTCCGTTAATAAAGTATTCTTCTACTAAATGGCCTTCTTCAATAAAACCACATTTCTTATATAAATGAATAGCGACTTCATTATCCACTGCGACCAATAAGTATATTTTACGTAGATTAAGAATCGAGAAGGAGTAATCCAATGCTCGATTAATCATCTCTGTCGCATAACCTCGTCCTTGATGCTCTGGGGCGATGATTATCTGAAACTCAGCGCTTCGGTGAATGTAGTTGATCTCAATAAGTTCGACCAATCCAATCACTATGCCGTCTTCATCTTCAACCACAAAGCGTCTTTCTGCGTCATCATGTATATGTTTTCGGTAAAGTTCTTCGAGCTCATCATAAGATTCATAAGGCTCTTCGAACCAGTAGGCCATGATATTTCGGTTGTTATTTAGTTCGTGAATAAAGCGCAAATCAGAGCGTTCTAGTGCACGCATTTTTAGGCCTTTCTTCATCATTTATCTCCAATGAGGCGGAGTAAACCTCCGCAATTGATGCTAGAAAATCTTAACGTATTTAACAAGAATAGCGCATCTGTTTTTGGGAAATATTGTGGTTTTTTCAATATGGAAACTTAGAGTTCACGACAAATAAAAATTAATCTTTACGATAAAAAATTCGATTAGGTGGTTTGCCTAATATCATATTAAATACCGCGCAACGACTTAGTGTCTTAATCTAAATAAACAAGGTATTCAATATGTTTTCAATCGGTGACGTAGTAGTAGCGACTAAAGGTATCGATCTTGGCGAAATGGTTGTTACAGGTTTAAGCAGTGGCGGTTTTTACACACACGTAAAAGCAGGCGAGAAAACGCTAACTTACCCAGCTAAAGATCTTAAGAAAGCATAATTAAATTTGCTCACTCTTATTTCTAAACTGGCTTAAAGTTCGTATTACTTATTTTAGGCGGGTTAGAATTTATAAAAGGTAGCGCAACAAGTCGCTACCTTTTTTATCACTCTCTTTTCTAGTTTTCTTCTGTTTTATGAACCTCAACACGGTTTCTACCGGTTTCTTTGGCTTTGTAAAGGGCTAAGTCGGCGCGTTTTACGAGTGGTTCAAACGAGTCATCCAAGCTACAGACTTGAGTTACACCAATACTAGCGGTAAAGCTCATATCACGACCTGAGTGTTGAATCGTCGTAGTTTCTAGCGCATTGCGAATCGTTTCTAATGTGTTTAGGGCTTCTTGCGATGAGCGGCTTCTTAGTACGATGGCAAACTCTTCACCGCCAACTCTGGCAAGTAAGTCACAGTCAAGTAGATGACTTTGAATGGTGTTGACTGCATGGATCAGCGATTTATCGCCAGCATCATGACCAAACCGATCATTAAGGCTCTTAAAGTTGTCTAAATCTAGAATAGCAACATGGAAGTCAATGCCTTGGGTACGGTATTCAGTCAAGCGGCTTTCGATTTGTCGCATGAATTCTCTGCGGTTTGGAATGCCAGTCAGATCATCCGTTGTGGCGAGATGCTCCATTTTCATAATTTGTATATGAAGAGCAATGTTTAAAGCAATCCAGTTAGCAATGCACTGAAGCTGTGCCGCTTGTTCGTTTGTATAAGTGTGCGTTTGATGATGTGCAACATTAAGCGTGCCCAAACAGACTTTACCGTGCATTAAAGGTGCATCCATACACGTCCCCATGCCATTGGATGCCAGCATCACACAATCGACCTCATCAGATTGAGTGACATCGTCACAGATCATCAGTTGTTGCTTTTTGAACACTCGGCCAACAAAAGCTCGGTGAATAGGTACCAAGAATTCAGCCGGAATCGCTTTATTACCAGAGAAAGAGTAGACCTTTAGATGATCATCATTTTCATAAAGCGTGATACTCGCGCGGTCGGAATTGAATATACGATTTATCCATTCTGCGACTGTATCGAGCACCTGCTGCAATGTTTCCGATTGAGCTAAAAAGTGAACAAACCCTATCGGCATACAGATCGGACTTTCCATGTTCTGCATCGATAAGTCATCAGGGTTAAAAGTTCTTTCAAGTCTCAATAGACATCTCCTTGCGATGTTGCAAATACCAACAATAAGTTACACGAAGCTATTTTCAAGAAAAATGCGTTTCTACGTAAGATTATGGTTTATTTATCGCCATCTATGTGTGTTCAATTGCTTAATGTGGGCGTTAACTCACGCCTAAATGAATAAATGTTATACCTATTTATAAGTAAGTCATTACTCAATAAGGGGTGTTTTTGAGGTAGAACCAAAGAATAAGAAGCCCTTCAGGGAAGAGAAGGGCAAAGAGGGTGAACTTAGGAAAGTAAATACGTAAGCAGTGAATTAATTATCTTTGTATTTCTGTAAAATCAACTGACTGATTTGCGCGATGAGCTGGTCTCTGGCTTGAAGTGATAGCTCGGTTTCTGTGACATAGATACTAATGTAAACAGGACGATGGTTTTCCTTCCATATGATTGCGTTAATACCGCGCGAACCGTGACCACCCGCACCAGAGCGGTCGGCGATAGACCAACCTGTTGGTAATACTGAACGCATTAACGAGTCTGAAACCTTGTTGTCCTGCATCCAGATTTTTAATTGCACGCGAGACTCGTAAGACAACGTTTCTCCTTCAATCAAGGTTCGCAGAGTGTTTACCATGGCGTTAGGTGTGGTTGTGTCGCGGTTGTCTCCCGGTGTCGCTTCGTTTAAACGTGGTTCTAATCTATCTAGGCGCGTCGCTTTATCACCAATTGATCGCAGAAACATTGTAACGGCCTTAGGGCCGCCGATTTCATTCAATACTAAGTTGGCAGCAGTATTATCACTCATCAACATCGCAGCTTCACAAGCGTGTTCTACGCGTGTGTTTTGGCCTGCGAGTTTGTCCATCACTGGAGACCACACAACGATGCTGCGCTCATCGACTTTCGCGGTCGCATTTTTACTTAGCTTACCGCTGTCCATATCACTTAGCATTGTGGCGCAAGCCAAGGTTTTGAATGTGCTCATGAGTGGGAAGCGTTCATCGCCACGGTAATCCCAGCGCTCATCGGTTTGCGTATCCCAAACCGAGACCCCAACCCTGCTTGAGGTTTGTTGTTCGATGAGAGAAATGTCTTCATTCAGTTGGGAAGCGTAACTTAGGGTTGAGCAAACCATTAGCCCAGCCAACAAAAATAACTTTTTCATGCGTCGTGTTCTTCATTTTGGTTTTGGTTCGCACTGTGGCGATGTTACGCAAACTATAACGAGCGAATACTCTAACCACTGTTAAATCCATGTCGATTTTTTGTAGGATTCTGCGCAATACCTCCAAGTTTGTTATTGACCTTAATTATATTGTGGGTTTACTCAACTTTACGAATATTGACGTTGCATTACGCTAGAAAAACTAAACTAGAGTTGTCGTCAATTTGAGAGTGATGTTCATGAAAACTGTACGAAATTTTGTATGGATGATAGTTGCCGCCGTGTCTGTGTTGTGGTGGATGAGTGAACCGCAACTGCTGTCCTCGACCCAATTCTTCCAATGGCGCTCCGCGCTTATTCAATATTCTGGTGTTTTGTCGTTAGCTTTGATGTCTATTGCGATGGTGCTGGCGCTGCGCTTACCTGTGATAGAGCAATGGGTTCATGGCATGGACAAGGCATATCGAGTACACAAGTGGTTAGGTATAGCAGGCGTCAGTTTGGGTGTGATCCATTGGCTTATGTATAAAGTGCCGAAGTGGCTCGTTGCTGCTGGTTGGTTGGAAAAACCAGTAAAACACACTGGAGCGGGGCCATCAGGCAATAACTTCGTTGGTTTGGAGTTATGGGTTAAAGAACTGCGTGATGTAGGCTTGGATTTAGGTGAGTGGGGCTTTTATTTGTTATTGGTATTGCTGGCAGTGTCACTCTGGACTGTTGTTAAATACAAACCGTTTAAGTTGTCCCATCGTTTAATGGCGGTGGTGTATCTGATGGTTGCTGTTCACTCCGTTTTGCTGATCAAGCACGCGTACTGGGGCGAACCCATTCATTTTGTCGCTTTAGGTTTTGCATTGATGGGCTCTGCAGCTGCCGTTTATAGCTTGTTTGGCTTCGTCGGGCGAGCGAATCGCCATCCTGCCAAAGTGGTGTCGACTCGCTACTTCCCTCAAGCGCGAGTGATGGAGCTGGTTTTGGCGCCAGGCAATAACGGCCAAGGAAAACCTTGGCAAGGACACAAAGCCGGGCAGTTTGCTTATGTTCGTTTTGGTAATGAAGATCCGCATCCGTTTACGATTGTTTCAGGTGAGCACGATCCAGAGATTCGCTTTTTGATCAAAGAGCTAGGCGATTTCACGACCAATTTGTACCAGCGCGTGAAAGCGAGCGATGAGGTTGTTGTTGAAGGACCGTATGGGCGTTTAGAGTTTGATGTCAACAAGCCGCAAGTTTGGGTTGCTGGTGGTGTCGGGATAGCGTCGTTCTTTGCTATCTTATCTTCATTGAAAGCGTTAAAAAGACATCCGCCAGTGCATTTGTTTTATTGCACACGTGGCTTAGATAGTCATTTAGTGGATGAACTATGGAATGCCGCGCGTCAGGCACAAGTGAAACTTAACGTGATAGATACTTCGGTTTCACCTCGACTTAATGTTGAACGAATTGCGAAGGAATGCGGCGACTTATCGCGTTATGAGTTTTATTTCTGTGGACCGGAGGTACTTTCTCGAACCCTGAAAAAAGAGTTAGAGGCATATCGTTTTGATACAGAACACCACTATCATGAAGAGCTGTTTGTGATGCGATAGTCTAGTATTTGGGGCGAAATAAAAAGGAGCTGATATTAGCTCCTTTTTATTTATATTTAACGTCTATGAACCGTGTTAATGCGTTAATCCGGTCTTACTACAGTTCCACTTTTTTGACCATGCCGGCTTCTGCATGTCCGGGGATATTACACGCGAACTCTACATTTTTATCGCCATGGAAGTGCCACAGGAGTTGTTTCGCTTTGCCTGGTTCAACAGTGACCGCATTGCCGGAGTCATGCATGTGATCGCCAGACATGGTTTTCATCATTTCACGGTGTTTAAGCTGTTCTTCTGCTGAGCCAATGGTAAATTCGTGATTGATTTTGCCAGTATTCATTACCACAAATTGAACCACATCATCCGGTTCAATTGTCACGTCTTTTTTGAATGTAATTTTCATATCATCCGTTAAGAGTACATGAACGACTTTGTCTGGTTTTGCGCCATTTGCAGGCATACCAACCGCTGACATGCCCGGCATGCCGCTCATACCAGAATGATCCATTTTACCGCGGTCCATTTTTCCATGATCCATCGGCATTTTATCCATGTTCATGGAACCGTGATCCATTTGACCATGCTCCATATTTTCGTGGTTCATGTTTGAGTTATCTATTTGAGCAAATACGCCACCCGATACCATGGTTAGAGCAAGAGAGATAAGAGTCTTTTTCATATTGATTTCCTTTACTATCAATGAGCTATCGCGCCATTACTCTCTGAATAATGGCGCTCGTTGTTATTTATCTTGGTGTTGAGTTGATTTCACTTCACGCTGTTTCCACAGCTTGAAGATGGCAGGTAACACAAGCAGCGTTAACAGCAGGGCAGAGGCCATGCCACCAATCATCGGTGCAGCGATGCGTTGCATCACTTCAGAGCCAGTCCCCTGTCCGTACATGATTGGAATAAGACCAATGATTACCGTTAATACGGTCATCATGACAGGCCGCACACGCAAGCCAGCGCCTTCGCGAATTGCGTCTGTAAGATCCCGCGCTTGAAGTGGTCGTTGTTTCTCTTCTGCATCCAGTTTTCGGTGGTGCCATGCTTGGTTGAGATACACCAGCATGATGACGCCTATCTCCACCGCAACGCCGGCGAGGGCGATAAACCCAACCCCCACGGCAATAGAGAAGTTGTAGTTCAGATAATGCATCAGCCATAAGCCACCAACCATTGCTAAAGGCAGCGTCAGCATGATGATCAGCACCTCACCCACACGGCGGAAGCTGAAGTAAAGTAGCATCATGATGATCGCAATAGTGATTGGTACTACGACACTTAAGCGGTCTTTGGCGCGTTCCATGTATTCGTACTGACCTGACCAAGCCAGCGAATAACCCGCAGGTAATTCAAGTTGATCTGCTACTACTTGTTGTGCTTCCACGACGTATGAGCCCAGGTCACGACCTTCGATATCCACGAAAACCCAACCGTTTGGACGCGCGTTTTCGGTTTTGATCATCGGTGGGCCATCCTCATAACGAATATCTGCCACGTCTGCGAGTGCGATGCGTGCGCCGTTGGGGGTTACCAGTGGTAGGTTTTGCAGTTTAACCACAGAGTCACGGTAATCTTGCGGATAGCGGACGTTAATCGGGTAGCGTTCCAAGCCTTCAATGGTTTCTCCAACATTCATACCACCGACAGCGGTTGAGATGACTTGCTGAACGTCTTTGATGCTCAATCCATATCTCGCAGCTGCGCGGCGTTTGATATCAATCGTCACGTAACGGCCACCCGCGACACGCTCCGCATAAACCGATGAAGTGCCGCGAACGTTGTTCAAGATAGGTTCTAACTGCGCGCCAATCTTTTCGATTTCTTTCAGGTCTGGGCCTGCGATTTTGATCCCAATTGGCGTTTTAATGCCCGTCGCAAGCATGTCGATACGCGTTTTGATCGGCATTACCCATGCGTTGGTGAGTCCCGGGAACTGAATCAGTTCATCGAACTCTTTGCGTAACGACTCTGTCGTCACGCCTTCACGCCATTGATCGTGAGGTTTTAGCTGAATTACCGTTTCAATCATAGTGAGTGGCGCAGGGTCGGTAGCCGTTTCTGCACGGCCAATCTTGCCCCAAACCGTTTTGACTTCCGGTACGGTTTTGATCAGTTTGTTAGTTTGCTGAACTAGTTCACGTGCTTTACCAATCGAGATTCCCGGATACGTAGTCGGCATGTACATCAAGTCGCCTTCATCCAATGGTGGGATGAACTCGCTACCCAGTTGACTGGTTGGATAGTAAGCTGACGCCATTAGGCCTAAAGCGATAACGATCATACTCTTAGGATACTTGAGGCTGGTATTCAGCAACGGGCGATACAGCGCAATTAAGCCTCTATTTACTGGATTCTTATGCTCTGGTAATACGTTGCCACGGATGAAATAACCCATGAGCACAGGTACGAGGGTAATTGCCAAACCTGCCGCAGCGGCCATGGCATAAGTCTTAGTAAAGGCGAGAGGGGAGAACATCTTGCCTTCTTGACCTTCCAGTGCAAACACTGGCACAAAGCTTAACGTGATGATAAGCAGTGAGAAGAACAGGGGCGCGCCCACTTCTTCAGCGGCTTTGCCAATCACTTGCCAGCGGTTCTTATCCGTGAGAGGCGTTCGTTCAATATGCTTGTGAACGTTTTCTATCATCACGATGGCACCATCCACCATAGCACCGATGGCGATGGCAATCCCCCGAGCGACATGATGTTGGCATTAATGCCTTGAGAATGCATGACGATAAACGCGGATAAAATACCGACGGGCAAGCTCAGTGCGATAACCAAAGATGAACGGATGTGAAATAGGAAAAGGGCACAAACAACCGCCACGACGATGAATTCTTCCGCCAATTTCTTCCACAAGTTTTCTACGGCAGCGTTAATCAGCGTGGAGCGATCGTAAGTAGGCACGATTTCTACACCATCCGGTAAGCTGCGCTGTAAATCTTCCAGTTTGTCTTTAACTTTGCTGATGACTTCACTCGCGTTTTCGCCGAATCGCATGACAATAACGCCACCAACCGCTTCACCTTCGCCGTTAAGCTCAGAGATGCCGCGACGCATTTGCGGACCTAAGTTGATGTCAGCAATGTCGCCCAATAAGAGCGGTGTACCTTTCTCTGTCACTTTGAGCGGGAGTGATTCAATATCCTCAATACTCGTTAGGTAACCTGTAGTGCGAACCATATGTTCCGCTTCTGCTACTTCAACAACAGAGGCGCCCGTTTCCTGATTGCCGTTTTGGATCGCCATGTTCACTTGTTGCAGTGTCAGGTTGTAAGCACGTAGCTTAGCTGGGTCAATCTGAACTTGATATTGTTTCACCATACCGCCAACGGTTGCGACTTCAGAGACGCCATCGACGGTTTGCAGCTCATATTTCAAGAACCAGTCTTGCATACTGCGTAGATCAGCAAGATCATGGTTGCCTGTTTTATCTTGCAGTACATAGCTGTAGACCCAGCCCACACCCGTTGCATCTGGTCCTAATGTCGGTTTTGCACTCGGTGGTAATTTAGGTGCTACTTGGCTTAGGTACTCTAAAACACGCGAACGTGCCCAATACATGTCGGTATCATCGTTAAAAATGATATAAACATATGAGTCACCAAAGAATGAATAACCACGAACGGTTTCCGCTCCTGGTACGGCGAGCATGGCGGTGGTTAGTGGGTAAGTAACTTGATCTTCAACTACTTGAGGTGCTTGGCCTGGGTAGCTTGTTTTGATGATCACCTGAACATCAGAAAGATCCGGAATGGCGTCTACAGGTGTATTCTTTACACTGTAAAGTCCGGTTAAAACAAGTGCTAAGGTTGCGATCAAAACCATGAAACGGTTTTTGATCGACCAACGGATTATTGCTCCAATCATAGTTAGCCCTCAACCGCTTCAAGTTGCTTCAAGACGTAGTCAGCTCCTTGTTTTTCAACTAGAAATCGGACTTTCTGACCTTCTTTGAATCCGGATAGATCCACTTCATCACCCACAGAGAAGTTCATCTCTCCTGCCTCCCAGTTCCATTCTGCAACTGGGAGGTGGTTGAGAGTTATCATCCCAAAATCCGCCATCAACATGCTGATATCTCCGGTAATCCATACGTCAGTCACGACAACGCTGTCATCGGCTTTGTAATCAACGACTTCATATTGACCGGACTCTGTTTTCTGAATTTCAAACTCGATAGCTTGGCCTTTTTGCAGAGTGCCCACATCAACGTCATCTGCGAGGGTAAAGTTCATGACCATACCCGGCCAATCCCACTCTGCTACGGGCTGATGATTAATGGTCAACATACGGTGATCTTTCATCACATCGGTGATTTCACCCTTAGCCCAAACTGTTTCTACTTTGGCTTCAGTAGGTGATGAAATACGGGATAGATCAGCCGTTTGGCTCGATTCCGAATCCAACATAAAGTGTGCAGAGGTTACGATGCGATCATCTTGAGACAGACCTTGTAGCACCTCGATTTTGTCGTCGGCTTCACGCCCAACTTTGATGCGCGTTGAGCGGTATTTACCATCGCCTTCAGACAACACGACTCGGGTCATACCGCCGGATCGAATAACGGAAGACTTAGGAATCGTCATAACCGCGTTATCAGTGACTGGTTGAAGGGCAATGTTGGCAAACATATTGGGTTTAAGATCGCCATTCGGGTTAGGGAACTTGAGGCGTACACGCAAGGTACGAGTTTTAGGATCCAGAATAGGGTATACGTAGTCGACAACCCCTTTCCATTCATTGCCTGGAATAGCATCAAGCGTCATAGTGGCGCTACTTCCTGCTTTCATCCAGTGAGCTTGGCGCTCAAATACTTCGGCATCCACCCATACGTTTTCAAGTGGGCCCGCGCTGATTACCGCTTGAGCAGGGGATAGGTAACCACCTTCACGAACGTTCAAACTCGCGATGACTCCATCTTCCGGAGCTTTAATTTCAATAGTTTGCGATGCTTTCCCGCGTTGAGTGATGGCTCTGATTTGAGAACGATCAACACCCAGTGTCACTAAACGTTCTGTCGCGCCTTTCACCAGGCCATTACGCCCAGTTCGGTAGGCGTTCAGCAGCTCTTCTTGTGCTTTGACTAGCTCAGGCGAGTACAGCGTGAACAGCACATCGCCTTTTTTGACCTTTTCACCCACGGCATTGATGTAAAGCTTTTCAACCCAGCCGGCCACGCGAACGTTGGTTTGCCACAAATGACTTTCGTCAAACGCGATATAGCCGACAGTTTCAATCCGAGGTGAAAGTTGCTCTAAAGAGACTTGAGCAGTTTTTACACCTAAGTTGTTTTCAACTGATGGGTCAATTTTTACCGTGCCGGGTTTGTCTTGTTCACCCGCGAGATCTTCAGCGTACACTGGGATCAAGTCCATGCCCATTGGCGATTTGCCCGGTTTGTCGCGCTTATAATTTGGATCCATTGGAGCAACCCAATAGAGTGGCTCGTTTGAGCTGCTCGCCGCGCTACCGCCTGTGCCGCTCATGTCGTGGTTTGCACCAGATAGGTACTGATTAACGCCAAACCCTAGTGCCCCGCCAACAAGCAGAGCGATGGTTGCTATCTTGATTGAATTTGAACTCATTCCTAATTCCTTATTTTCCCCATGAGGCATGACAGCGATGTTGATTGCTTATTGGTGTGCATTCGCCATCGTCCCCAAACTTGGGTTCTCTCATGTTTTTGTTTTAGTTCGCGCTTGCTTCAGGCGTGATGTTGGGTGTGGATACTTGATATTCGAAACCACCCAATAAAGCCGCTAAGTTGCTGTTTACGATGTTTAAATCGGTAATAAGACGTTGCTGTTCGAGCTTTAGCGCCAGCTCGTCTGTGCTTGCCATGATCACATCGTTAAACTGTGCGGTGTTGTTTTGATAACCCCTTTCTACCGCGTGAATACGAGCTTGAACTTGGGGAAGTAAGGTGGATTGATAACGCTCTAAACGCTGACTCAAGTTAGCGCGATCAACCAGCAATGTGTTGACCTTCGCGTTCATCTGAGTCAGTAACGTATCTTTTTGTGAGCGAGCAGCACCCACTTGATACTGCGCGGCGGCTAAGTTGCGGTCTTGGCGATTACCAGTGAACAGGGGAATGTCCATTGTTAGATACGCGCTCACCAAATCCGATGCAGGTTCGCCTTTCATATTGTTGGCTTGACGATAAGCGTACATCACTTCCACACCGAATTGAGGCGTGTAAGCTTGCTCTGCAATGTCCACTTGAGTTTCATTGGCAGAAATACTTACGTCTGCCATTTTCACCATCGGGTGATCACTCAACTGTTGGTAGTGCTTGGTCGTTTCGCTATTTGCAGACAACTTTTGGTTTAATGACGCCCAAGTCAGTGTGTTGCTGGCTTGAAGTGTTGAGCGTCCGTTTTGGGTATAGGTATTGAGCCAGTCAGAGCCCAGCCATTCTGAGAGTTGCGAGACCAAACGGCGCTGCATTTGTGCGTTGGCTTGCAGCTTTTCATCCAACTTACTCACTTGAAGCTGTGCATTCAGTAAATCTTGCGCTTCGCTTTTGCCGATTGAGTAATTGGTTTGAATGAAGTTTTCCATCTCCGTCATGAGCCGACGGTTTTCTAGCAAAATTTGCTCTGCTTTCTGCTGATAGCCCAACTCCAACCAAAGCTGAGTCATGCTGTTTGCCACTTCAAGCTCCCGTGCGTGAACTTGCAGAGACAAACCATCGGCTTGTTGATTGGCTTTCTTTTGTTGAAGGTTGAGCGTCGAGCCACGTTCGAATTGTTGCATCAAACCGACGGAGATATTGGTCATCGGATCTTCGTCAAATTTGAAGCTATCGACAGGCAAACCACCAAAACCGACTTTCAGTTTCGGGTCCATCAAGGTTGCGCTGGCTACGCCTGTTTCACGCATCGCTTCCGATTGAGCATAGAATTGCTTGCGGTTGCCATCGTTGCTCAACGCGATGCTAATGAGGTTTGCTAGCTCATTGGTTGATTGGGCTTGGATTGATTGAGCTTGCGCTTCTTGTTGTGCTTTCGTATTGGTTGGCGATTGCGCCACCACATTGAAAGCAGGTAGGGCAACCAGAGCCAGTGAGCATACTGGTGCCACTAAGCGATTTGGGTTGAATTCCATAATTTACATCCAAATTGATACCAAGCTCTTTTGCGTTTCGGGATCGATTGAACCGAGCGGGAGAGCGTTGGTATTTGCCAAACGGATGACGCACTTTTTTATCGCTAAATAGCAGGTAACAAATGGAGTTACGAGCGAATAGCTGAGGTGAGCACGCTATCAGTTGGGCGCAAAGAAACTGCCTGCAAAGCGATGCAGGGTCGAATGCTTTGTATGGATTAAACTATCGGAGGCCGATACAAATCATGGGTGACTTGTACCACTGGTGCGGTAATTTCTGAGGCAATGGATGCGCGACAAGCCAATGGGGAGAGCTGGTTGTCAGTGGCTGGTAATGGGACAAAAACGAATGAGCAAGATGCTGTACAGCAATTGTGGATCATACCGGAGCCATCAACACAGCTCATGGTCATCTCTGCAGAGTCGGAGCTCAACGATGAGGCCATCTCCATGCTCATACTCGGGGAGCCGCAGTGATCGTTCTCGCTTGCCATTTCCGTCATGTGAACAGACATCATGGCATCACTCGACATCATTTTTAGGCTCATTAAAGGCGCGCTGTTAACCACGCTAGATACCAGCAGTATCAGCGTTGTACATAACGTTAGCCAAATTGTATGCAATGATTTCAGACGCATACGGTTTCCAGTCAAAATGAGCTTATATATCGAGTAACCCTTAAATAATAAAGGTTACCCTAGGGGTAAAGTCAAGGATTATACCGAACCCACTTCGAGATAATGAGTTCTACATCTTAAAGTCAATTGGACATATTAATCGCTAAGAAATATCTCGCTAGTGAGTTTTTTGTCACACGAACTTTCCATGGTAGGGTTTATCCTTATAGAATGTAAGGTTTAGTGTGCCTGCTTCGGGGGTTGTATGATAGAAATTGTCATCGATGGAAAATATAGAATTGTAGAAGAGGGGCTAACCCTTCTGGAAGCAGCCAAAGTGTGCGGGGTCGAAATCCCTTCACTGTGCGGAATGAACAAAAGTAACGAGAAAATTCCGTGTGATTTGTGTGTGGTCGAAGTGGAAAGTGGCGGAACTAAGCGCGCCTGTGATCTCAAAGTGTACCGCGGTCTCAATGTCGTCACACAATCAGAACAACTGAGTGAGCACCGCAGAAAAGCGCTCAACCGAATCATGACGGACCACTACGCAGACTGTGAAGCTCCATGCAAAACGGCGTGTCCTGCTGGGGTAGACATCCAATCTTATCTCTACCATATCTCGCAAAACGATCATCAAAAAGCGATTGAAGTTATTAAACGCACACTGCCAATGCCGTTGTCTATTGGGCGCGTGTGTCCGGCATTCTGCGAAAGTGAGTGTCGCCGTTCTTTGGTGGATGAGCCGATTGCCATTCGCCAACTCAAACGCCATGCCGCAGATGCAGATCTAGCGGCGCATGAAGCGTATGTCCCAGAGAAAAAACCAGCGAAGCATCGCAAGATCGCCGTTGTTGGTAGTGGCCCCGGTGGCTTAACGGCAGGTTATTACTTGTCGAATGAAGGTTATGACGTCACCGTATTTGAGTCCATGCCAAAAGCAGGCGGTTGGCTACGCTACGGCATTCCTGAATATCGCCTACCCAAAGACATTCTAGACAAAGAAATCGAACTGATGTGCCGCAACGGCATGCAAGTTGAAACCAACAAAAAGCTTGGGGTTGATTTTACGCTGTCTCAATTGAGTGAAGACTACGATGCTGTCTGTTTGGCAGTGGGGGCGTCTCAAGCGGTAGAAATGAATTATTCTGGTAGCGACTTGGACGGTTGTTATCTCGGTGTTGATTACCTGAAAGATTACGTTACAGAACAAAACTACGTTACGGGCAAAAAAGTTGCCGTGATTGGTGGTGGTAACACTGCGATCGACTGCGCGCGTACGGCGCGTCGTGCGGGTGCCGATACCACTTTGATCTATCGTCGAACTCGCGACGAAATGCCGGCCGAAGACTACGAAATCGTCGAAGCTGAACATGAGGGCGTGAAGTTCCATTTCTTGACGAATCCGGCGGAAAACATCGCGGATGAAAACGGCCGCGTGAAGGCAATTCGATTAGAACGAATGGCGTTAGGTGAGCCAGATTCGTCTGGTCGTCGTAGCCCGAAACCAACGGGTGAGTTCTTTACTGAAGCATTTGATACCGTGATTGCAGCGGTATCGCAAAAGCCGGATCTCAGCTTCTTAGAAAACGATGAGCTGTCCATTCCTCTAACGCGTTGGAACACATCTGAATCCGATGCGCAAACCATGCACACGGGTACGGGCAATATCTTCAGTATCGGTGATTTTCGTCGTGGTCCTGCAACAGCGGTTGAAGCGGTGGGAGATGGGCGAGTTGCGGCAAAAGCGATTGATCTGTTCCTCAATGGCGATATGGCGGATATGCCGAAACCTGCGTTCAACTCTCGTAAAGAGAAAAAACTGGCGCAGGTAGACCCACTTCATTTCGAAAATATCCAAAAAGTTGCTCGTTCAATCATGCCAGAGTTGACCCCAGCGCAGCGTGAGCAGAGTTTTGCTGAAGTGGAACTGGGCTTTGATAACGAAGAGGCCATGAAAGAAGCGGCGCGCTGCTTAGAGTGTGGTTGTCAAGCGAATACCGACTGTGCCTTGCGAGATTACTCAACGGAATATCATGCCGAGCAACATTTCGATGTTTCCGTGGACGTTTCCTCTGCTAGCGTGATTGGTCATCAAGGTTGGCTCGATTTGCGAGCGAAAGATCTTCGTCATAAATACGAAGTAGACCGCAGTTCTGAGTTCATTGAATTTGATGCTAACCGCTGCATCAGTTGTGGTCAGTGTGTTCAAGCATGCCGCGAGCAAGCGGTACATGGTGTGTTGAGTTTTGTGTCGGATAAAAATGGCCGACCAGCTTTACGACCAGATGATCGTCCACGATTCCGCTCCGATGAAAAAGGCGCAAGTTGTAGCGGTTTGACGCTCATGAGCGATTCAAAATGCGTGCAATGTGGGGCGTGTGTTCAGGCGTGTCCAACGGGCGCGATGGTGGACAGCCGTGACCGTTCTCAAGGTAGGACTGAATACCTAAAAGCCGTCGATACCATTTGTACCTATTGTGGTGTGGGTTGTAAGTTGACCATGTTTGTCGATGAGCAACAAAACAAAATCCGCTATGTAAAAGGGGCGGATTCGCCGGTTAACCAAGGTATGCTGTGCGTGAAAGGCCGTTTTGGTTTTGATTTCATTAGCAGCGAAGAGCGTTTAACGACACCACTGATTCGTAAAGATGGTTGGTTGCAGCCAGCAAGTTGGGATGAAGCGATTCAGCTCGTGGCTTCGAAGCTTTCGACCATCAAGCAAGATTTTGGTAGCAACGCACTGGCCGGATTCTCTTCAGCGAAAACCACTAACGAAGATAACTACGCGTTTCAAAAATTCATCCGTCGTGAACTTGGTACGAACAACGTTGATCACTGCGCACGTTTGTGTCACGCATCGAGTGTGACTGGGCTTGAGGCATCGCTGGGTAGTGGTGCGATGACCAACGACATTCCAAGCATTAAGCATTCCGATGTGATCTTTATTATCGGTTCTGACACCACATCTGCGCACCCGATCATCGCTTCGCACATCAAACAGGCGATTCGCCATCACGGGGCACGCTTGATTGTGGCAGACCCGAAACGAGTGGACATGGCCGAACATGCAGAGCTGTACTTAGCGCATCGACCGGGCACGGATGTTATGTTGCTCAACGGCGTGATGCAGCAAATCATCAAAAATGGTTGGTATGATCAAGAATACATCGAAGAGCGCGTCGACGGCTTTGATACCTTGCTTCAAGAGGTTATGTCGCCAGCGTACAACCTCGACAAAGTTGAGTTAGTTACGGGCGTAAAAGCGGACGATATTTTCGCGATGGCGCGAATGATTGGTACGGCAAAACGCACTGCGGTGTATTACTCAATGGGTATTACCCAGCATACAACAGGGCACGACAACGTTCGTTCGATTGCAAACCTGCAATTGTTGTGTGGCAACATCGGTATTGAGGGTGGTGGTATTAACCCACTGCGCGGTCAATCAAACGTACAAGGTGCGTGTGATATGGGCGCATTGCCGAACTGTTATCCGGGATACCAAAAAGTGTATAACCCGATTGTTCGTCAGAAATTCGCGATTGAGTGGGATGCGCCGAACTTACCTTCTGAGCAAGGGCTTACCCTAACGGAAATCATCGATGCGGCGTGCAAACGAGAAGTTCGCGGGATGTACATCATGGGCGAAAACCCAGTACTGAGCGATCCAAACCAAGCACACGTGATTGAAGGGTTGGAAGCACTCGACTTCTTGGTCGTGCAAGACATCTTCCTCACCGAGACGGCGCAGTACGCGGATGTGGTATTGCCTTCTTGTTCATTTGCGGAAAAATCCGGTCACTTCACCAATACTGAGCGACGCGTGCAGCGCGTTAATGCGGCAGTGAAAGCGCCGGGTGAGGGGAAAGAAGATTGGTGGACCATTCAAGCGATCGCAAACGCGATGGGCAGCGATTGGCATTACCAGTGTGTTTCTGAAATCACTAGCGAAATCGCGCGTGTAACGCCGCAATATGCAGGGTTGCGTTGGGACGCGATCACGCCGAACGGTGTTCAATGGCCAAGTAACAAGAACAATCCAAACGGTACTCGTATCATGCACCAAACCCAATTTACCCGAGGGAAAGGGCAAATGGTGGGCGTGCCGTTCCGTTATGCAGCCGAGTTGCCTGATGAAGAGTATCCTTTGGTGCTTACAACAGGGCGTGTGCTAGAACAGTTCCATACCGGTACGATGACACGCAAAACGAAAGGGTTGGATAACCTTGCTGGGCCAAGAGCGATGATCAGTGTTGAAGATGCCGAAGCAATTGGTATCCATAATGGTCAGCGCCTAAAAGTGTCGACTCGTCGTGGCAGCATCGAAATTGATGCGTTTGTGACTAAGCGAATGCAAAAAGGCGTCGTGTTTATCCCGTTCCATTTCGTCGAGTCGCCAGTCAACCGCTTGACGACCACGGCAACGGACCCGCATGCGAAAATTCCTGAATTCAAAGTCGCAGCGGTTAAGATTGAAATCAGTGAAACGGCCGCTCAACAAGAGCCTGTCGAGGAGGCGGTACACCACGTCTAACATCAACGCTTCACGCACTGGCGAGTTGAGAAATTGCATTTAAGCTTATGATATGTAATAGCGAAACGAGCAGTGCGTGTGTCGAGCGTTTTTAAGTGGGTCATATTGCTCCTACCCGCTCTTATTTGGCTGGCGGTCAGGCAAATTGAACATATTTGGTGGGCGGAGAATCTTACCTCGATTCCCGCCTTCATTGTGTTCACTTACGTTATTTTAGCCTCGGCGTTTTTCATCACTCGTCGATGGTTGCAAAGTGCATTTTCTGCCTTTGTCGCTATTTTGTTTGTCTCGTTACTTGTTCCGTCGCAGCGCAGCCATGTGGCGTCTTGCTCGCACTCGTTGAGCGTCATTCAATTCAATCTTTTTTACGAAAACTCAGACATCAATCAGTTCATCAACTATCTGTTGAGGCATCCTGCTGATTTGGTGGTGATGCAAGAGCTGACGCCGCGAGTTGGCAGCCTTTTGCACATGTTGGATGATATCTATCCGCATTATTATGGTGGCCAACGTGACGTGGGGTACCCTTCAAATTTGATGATTCTTAGCCGACACCCCATCACGGAGGTTTCGGTTTATCGTGCGCCAAATGGACAAGAAGTCATCAGAGCGGCTTGGTTGCCTAAAGGTCAAGCACCGATCACTTTGTTTGCAGCTCATCCTCCGTCACCAAGAACCAGCGAGCTTTGGCATCAAAGAAATGCGCTGGTGCGAACCATAGAAATGCTGACCGCGCTTTATCCCGAGCCAGAGGTGTTGGTTGTGGGGGATTTCAATCTCTCCTCGGTTAGCCCTCGTTTTGCTACGCTGTTCCCGAGTTTTCAAACCGCGCCAGTGACGAGCTGGCCAACTAACATCAAAGGCATCAACGTGCCAGAGCCGATGATGATAGGCATTGATCATTTGTGGCTAAAATCTGAGCAAGGACAGCGAATCATCTGCTCTCGTGAATCCTCTGCTTTACCACAAGGCTCAGATCACCGCATGGTGACAACCCAGATCGGTGTGCATATTCCATAGTTAAAGCCCTTAGAATTTGTTGTGTTGCATAAGTTAAACCTGTGCTGAGCTTGTCATAGAATTGACTCTCTCTGACTGTTCTCTGTTATTTGAGCAAGTTCCATGACCTAAACTTTGCTTGCTTCCTATACTGAACTAACGAAGCAGGATTTTTATAACAACAAGAGGCAGCTTGCATGACAAGAACAACCTCATTTGCACTCGTTCTATTACTGATGTGCGCATACTTTGGTTACAACCGTTATTACGTGTATCCGCAGCAGTTGGAAACACAGGCCAAATCCATGTTGATACAAATGGCAAATCGCGAAGAGTGGATGGATGTGTTTGAGATGATGAATCGCGTAGAGGCGCACAAAGGGCATTTAGAACTCGTGGCCGATGTTACGTCTTCTGATGGCAAACGTGCTTACAGTGAAGGCTTTATTACCTATACCGATCGTGAAGGTGTCGTCTGTAAACAGGTGGTGTTTAACTTTAAAATCAACTCTTTGAAAAACTACAGTATTTCAGACTTACGAGACTGCTCGTACGGCGAATATTATTAAGGTGAGTTGCTTAGTTAAGTCCGGTAAAACTAAATTTGAATATCCAAACAAAAATAGCCTCATTGTCGAGGCTATTTTTGTTTCTGCGAAAGAGAAAAATTGGCAAGTTTAATCGAGTGATTTCTTAAACCTCAGTGACGCAACGACCAATCCAAATACGGTAAACCCGAGCAACCAAAGGGTATCTCGCCATAAGTCCATCAGATCCGCTCCTCGCAACACTATGCCTCGAATCATGCGCATAAAGTGAGTGGCGGGCAGGGTTTCTGAAATCCACTGTGCTGCGACTGGCATGCCCTCGTAAGGGAACATAAATCCAGACAGCAGAATTGAAGGCAGAAGAATGAACACCGTCATTTGCATGGCTTGAAGCTGAGTTGTGGCGATGGTGGATATGACCAATCCTAAAGTTAAGCTGGCGGCGATAAACAACAAGGTTCCAAACAGAATTTGGCTGATTGCACCGTTAATCGGCACGCCGAAAATCCAATGTCCCAACCCTAGAATGATGAAAACCTGAATTAAGCCGACAAAGATATACGGCACGATTTTCGCCACCATTAGCTCTATCGAGTGGATGGGCGTGGTGATCAATAGCTCCAAATTTCCCCGTTCACGTTCTCGTACAATGGCGGCACTGGTGAACAAAATCATCGTCATGGTGAGAATCACACCGAGTAAGCCGGGTACGATGTTGACCGCAGAACGCCGACTTGGGTTGTAGTAGAGTGCGACTTCGAATGTTTTGCTTGGCGCTGGGCGAATCTCGAAATCAAAATCGGTCAATGGCATGGTTTGCAACGACAATATTGCCGAGCTGATCATGGTATCTGACCCATCCACAATCCACTGCCCAAGCTCCCGACCTTGCATCATGCGTTGTGTGAGATCGCTTGGCAAAATCAGCACGGCGCGCACAATACCATCTTGAATCGCTTGTTCAGCCTCTTGCGCGGTGGCATAGGTTTCTTTGATATCCACCACTTGAGTGACTTTTACGGATTGGGTAATGATCCGCCCGGCGGTACTGCCACTTTGATCGACAACACCTACCGGAATGTTTCGAATGTCCGTATTGATTGCGAAGCCGAACAGCAAAAGCTGGATAAGCGGGATCATCACCACCATGCCAAACGTGATTCGGTCACGGGAAAGTTGGCGAATCTCTTTGATCATGACGGCTTTCATGCGAGCGATAGGTTTCATCATTGGCGACCTTTCCCTGTCACGCTGACAAAAACATCTTCTAAGCTTGGGCGAGCGTGGTTCATTTCAGCGTTTTGAAGTTCAGGAAACGTCTGCTTTAACCATTCAATCGGCTGCTCGACATGCTGGTGGATAAGGATGCGTAAACGAATCCCCAACTGCGCCGCAGAGCGAACTTCGTCACGTTGAATCAGCTTTTCTTTAAGTTCACGAAGTTTGTCGGCTTTCACCTCAATGATATTAACGCCCATCTGTTCCATTAACTGTTCGGGTTCGCCATCGGCACGAATTTCGCCCGATTCCATGATCGCCAGACGGTGGCAGCGTTCCGCTTCGTCCATGTAATGGGTGGTGACCAAAATCGTCGTACCTTGATCGCACAAGTCGAACAACTGCTCCCAAAAATCGCGTCGATTTTCGGGGTCAACGGCGGATGTCGGCTCATCCAAAAATAGCAGTTCGGGTTTGTGCATGGTCGCCGCGGCGAGTGAAAGGCGCTGCTTTTGTCCGCCACTCATGCCGCTTACGCGCTGTTTGCGCAATTGATCCAACCCGTAAGTGGTGAGCTGCTCTTCTATCCGCTCTTTCAGCGATTTGCTGCTTAAACCAAAAATTTGCCCAATAAATTCGAGGTTTTCTTGAACGGATAGGTCGTCGTACAACGAGAACTTTTGTGTCATGTAGCCAATTTTGAGCCGCAGTTGTTCGGATTGTTTTGGGATGTCTAACCCAAGCACATCCACACTGCCTTCACTTGGGCTGAGAAGGCCGGTGAGCACACGAATGGTGGTCGACTTACCGCAACCATTTGGCCCCAAAAATCCGTAAATGCTGCCTTTGGGCACGTTGAGTGTGATGTTATTGATAGCAGTAAAGTCGCCGAACTTTTTGACCACATTTTGAGCTTGAATTGCATACTCGGTCATTGGCTTACTCCACCAAATCTACTTGGGCAGGCACACCTGACGGCAACGTTTTGGCAGACTCAGGTAAATCAACTTCTGCTAGATACATCAATCGTGAACGTTCTTCTTCGGTTAGTGCGAAGTAGGGCGTGAATGACGGCTCACTAGCCACCCAACGAACGGTGCCTTGTAATGGACTCTCAAGGCCATCGACATTCACTGTCACGGTTTTTCCAGGAATAAACCCGATTCGATAATCGGCAGGAACATACACTCGCGCATACGGCACGCGGTTGGCTTGAATCACGGCAACCACACCGTTCACTGGTACGCGTTCGCCAAGGTTGTAAGGCAAATTATCGAGCGTACCGTCACGCGTGGCCGTGATGGTGAGTTCTGCCAGTTTCTGCTCTTGCAACACCACTTCGGCTTTTGCCGCCATTAAAGCGGCTTTAGCTTGTTCGATGTCTTCTAGGCGAGAACCTGCGGTGAGCTTACTGAACTCTTCTTTTGCTGAGTCTAATTCAGCTCTCGCAGAGTCCCTTGCCGCAAGAGCGGAATCTTTTTCGGATTGGCTGATGAGCTTTTTACGCACCAGTTCTGCTTTGCGTTGATAGTTTTTCTGCGCTTCGGTGAGCTGCGCTTCCGCTCGGGCTACGCGTGCCGATGCGGCAGCAATGTCTTCTGGGCGTTCACCATTGGTCAATTTAAGCAAATACGCTCCCGCTTTGGCTTGCTCGGCAACGGCGTGTGCAAGAACGGCTTGTTGATTCTTAGTATCGAGCTGAACCAACACTTCCCCTTCACTGACCAAGCTGCCTTCTTTGACAGGAAGGGCTCTAATTATCTCATTAGATGTGGCAGTAAACGTTACGCGGTCACGCTCTAGGGTGCCAAGCGCTTGGTGCGTGTTATCTTTTGAACAGGCGCTTAAAAGGGCAATAACCAATGTGCCAAAAATGATTCGCTTCATAGTGCGGTGCTTCCTTTGAAGAAGTAATGCATGAATAGATAACTTGCGAACGGGAGCGTGTTGATTGAGTCCGCTAACCCGTCGCTCATCGCCATCCATAACGATTTCTTTTTAGAGCTTAGCATTTTATCTACAAGCGATTCTTTTTAAATAGAGAGGCTTAGCGTTGGAACAAGCTTGTCGCGAGGTGGAATGAAAAAACCTTGAACGAGGTCAGGTTTTTCCTGATAAGTAAAATTAAATGCCCAGCGATAAACACTAGGCTAGTTGAGGCTGCAAGTTGTCAATTGATTCTGAATTAGAAATCACTTCACATTTTAAGTGTTTGATTCGTAAAATGGATTGCGGTCGGCCATGACAATAGGCAAGGTGTTGAATAATACGAATCACTCATATAAGGCCATCCATGACAACAACTGGTCACGTGCATTTTTATATTGGCACTTACACCAACCCACCGAGTACGAGCACGGGCATTGCGCGTCTATCGCTGAACACTGAAACGGGTGAACTGACTCGGCTTGACGATGTTGCTGTTCAACGTAATCCGTCCTATCTCACGATCACCGAACACGGGCTGTATACGTTTAGCGAAATGGATAGAAATGAAGGTGCAGAGCTCGCGTTTTTTCGCGGTAGTGAATCCGCCTCTTTGCCGATTAATGGCGATTATCCGTGTCATTTGGATATCAAAGAACCGTTGTTGGCGGTTGCTAATTATGGCTCTGGAAATGTTAGCGTATTTCAATTGGATCGCGATGGTAAACCGCTTGGTTTATTGGCGGATTTATACGTTGATGGATGCGGGCCGAATTTAGAGCGCCAAACTTCTCCTCACGCTCATCAAGTCACGTTTTTAAAGCACAGTGATCAATTGGTTGTCGTAGACTTAGGCAGCGATAGCGTCCTTATTTATGATTACGATGCCCAGCCGCCGGATTTTTCACTGTCGCAAGTGATTCATTTGCCCGCAGGTTCGGGACCGCGCCATCTGGTGTTTAACCAACAAGAGTCGACAGCGTATGTGGTTTGCGAACTGTCAGAAACCTTGATTGTGCTGGTTAAGCACCAAGATAAATGGCTTATCTCGAATCAAACAGAATTATTAGAAGGGGAAGATAATCAGCAAGCGGCTGCGGCCATTCGTCTGTCGCAAGATGAAAGGTTTTTGTATGTCTCTTGCCGAGCTCAGAACAAAATCAGTGTGTTTGATGTGTCTGGCGATACGCCAAAAAGGCGAGCAGCCATTCACTGTGAAGGGGCTTTTCCACGAGATTTTGTGTTGTCTCGTGATCAAAAGTGGTTGCTGGTTGCCAATCAACATTCCAACAATGTGGTGAGCTTTCGTCGCAATCCTCAAACGGGTGAAATTACCCCAACGGGTTATGACTGTGAGATAGGCTCTCCTGTGTGTATTGTCGAACAACCTTTGTAACGACTAACGCAGAAGCAGCAGGAAATAGAAAAGCCTAGCGGGCGGCTAGGCTCTCAAGGATAAAAACAGTTAACGCCAATCTTCAACGTACAGTTAGACGTAAATTTTGCCTTTCATATACAACACACCATCACCAGATACTTTGACGCAATTTTCTTTGACTTCGCAGTACAGAACGCCACCACGCGCTGATGCTTGATATGCCACTAAAGATGCTTTGCCGAGCTCTTGCGCCCAATATGGTGCTAAGCCTGCGTGGATTGATCCTGTGACAGGGTCTTCATCTCCGCCGTTAGCTGGCCAAAAGTAGCGAGATACAAAGTCGTATTGACTGCCTTTTGATGTGACGACAACATCGTAAGGGGCGAGTTGTTTCAGTTGGTCGGAGCGATATTGAACATCAAAAACGGTTTGCTCATCTTCCACGATGACGAAGTAAGCTTGTGGGCTAAGCAGTACGTGTGTTATTTCGCAGTTTAATCCCTCAATCAATTGCGTAGGAATGGCGTTGACGGGGTGTGGCGCTCTTGTCGGAAATGTCATTTCAATCTTGCCAAGTGCGTTCTTAATTACGGTTAAGGTGCCCACTTTTAATGTGTGAAACTCAATACTTCCTGTAACGCCGAGTTGATCGAACAACACCATGGAAGCGGCGAGCGTTGCATGTCCACAAAAGTCGATTTCTGTGAGTGGCGAAAACCAGCGTACTTCATATTGATTCGTACCAATCGCTTTAACAAACGCGGTTTCAGAGAGGTTGTTTTCCGCTGCAATGTTTTGCATTCGCTCTGGTTCTAACCATTCTTGCAAGGGTACGACTGCGGCTGAGTTGCCTTTAAATTGCGTGTCTGTAAATGCGTCAACGACGTAGATATCCAGTTCCATTTTGTCTTCCTTGTTCTCTGAGCGGTTGGTTAGCATAAACCAGATGCAACTCAGAGAATAAGAAATTTATGTTTGAATCTTAAAGTATCAAAATAGACGATGGTTTTATATTTTGTGATACTTATTGATGTATCTTGGCTTGGGTTGATGAATAGACTTGAATTGAACTCATTGAAAGGAATAAACACATGAAAGCGATTCACAAGTCTGTTTTGGCCCTTAGCGTTTTGGTTATCGGCTCTGCCCATGCTTTTGAACTAACGAGCAAAGATATTCAAGAAGGTCATCCAATGGCGAAGACATTTGAATATTCAGGTTGGGGATGTGATGGTGCGAACCAGTCTCCACAACTGATGTGGAAAGACGTTCCAAAGGGTACAAAAAGTTTTGCGATTACCGCGTACGATCCTGATGCACCAACAGGCAGTGGTTTTTGGCATTGGATAGCGTTTGATATTCCAGCCTCAGTTAACGAGCTGCCTCGTGGCGTTGATATCAGCAAGCTCGGCGGTAAGGAGTCTCGTATCGATTACGGTACTACTGGTTTTGGCGGCGCATGTCCGCCAGAAAAAGATGGTATGCACCGCTACCAGTTTACCGTTTGGGCGCTGCCGAGTGATAAGTTGAACTTGGATGAGAACACGCCAGCGGCGGTTGTGGGATTTACGTTGAATAGTGTTGCATTGGACAACGCGAAGTTAACCGCGACTTACACACGATAATTGAATACGAAAGGGGAGAAGATGGGGCATCAATATCAAGTGACGCTGTTTCGTGCGGAGCAGCAGCAAAAGCTACGTAATGTCAGGATTCACTCCCCGAGTATTATCCAGATCATTAAAGGGAGTAAGCGTCTGTTTTGGAAAAACGAAGCGTTTGATATTCTTCATCCTAACATCATGCTTTGTGAAGCAAACGCTTCGCTGAATTTTGAAAACCTTCCTCAACAAGGGCGTTTTCTTTCACGAATGTTCAGTTTTCACTGCGTACCTAGCGATGAAATGTTAGAGCTGAGTATGAGTAATGCATTGGGAAATTACGTCCCAGCGGTGGAGACAGACAAAGCACTGCAAGCGACATTAAATGCCTTGTTTTCTTTTGAACGGGAAAGTTTAAGTGAAGCGACGCAACGTTATTGGATGATGGGGTTGTATCAGCAGTTAGCAGAGCGAGGACTATTGCATCGGCTTTTCTCGAGTTCCAATACCTCGTTCAGTCAGAAACTCAGCCGCTATCTGTCACGCTCTCCGGGCGATGACCACCCTTTGGAATTTGTTGCTGAGCGCTTTGCTATGAGCCGAGCAACGTTGATACGCAAACTCAAGCAAGAGGGCACTCAGTATCGCGAAGTGCTGGCAGAAGTGCGCTTAAATCACGCACTCTACCTGATGCAAAATGGTTCATACAACGTTGCGTTACTCGCGCAGTTGTGTGGCTATCAATCGGAAGGCCGTTTTAGCCAACGATTTAAAGGGAAGTTTGGTTTAACGCCCAGTGAGTACATAAAAACTGTCGTCAGTTAGTACTTAATATTGCTGTTTGGCTCGATCTTTATGTTTCCAATTTTAGCTCTGGTATTTGGTTTTCATCCTCAGTGCGACGTTAACCAAAGCAATCAGAACAGGAACCTCGATTAGCGGACCAATCACGCCAGCGAATGCTTGATCGGAGTTCAGGCCAAATACAGCAATGGAAACCGCGATCGCCAGCTCGAAGTTGTTGCCCGTCGCCGTAAAAGCGATGGAGGCATTTTTATCGTAGGGGATGCCCATTCTCTTCCCGATAAAGAAGCTGGTAAAAAACATCAATACGAAGTAGATCGCTAGTGGGACTGCCACGCGGAACACATCCATTGGTAGCTGTAAAATCATCTCTCCTTTGAGGCTGAACATCAGCACGATGGTGGCGAGCAAAGCGATCAAAGTAATGGGTGAAATTCGAGGAATAAACACATCGTTGTACCACTTCTCACCCTTTGCAGCGACTAACCATTTACGACTGAGAAAACCAGCGAGGAACGGAATGCCTAAGTAAATCAATACGCTTTCCGCAATGTCTCCCATGGAAATATCAACCACAAAACCTTCATAGCCAAAGAACGGTGGAAGTACGGTGATGAATAGCCAAGCCATAACGCTGTAAGTCAGAATTTGAAATGCGCTATTTAATGCCACCAAGGCCGCGCCATATTCTTTGTTGCCGCCGCCAATATCATTCCACACTAAAACCATAGCGATGCAGCGTGCAAGGCCAATCAAAATAATACCGACCATGTAACCTGGATGATCACCAAGAAAGGTTAAAGCAAGAACGAACATCAGGATTGGGCCGATGATCCAGTTCATAACCAGAGACAGCGTGATGGCTTTTTTATCTCTCGTTACCGTTCCTAATAGACCGTAGTTCACCTTGGCGAGTGGTGGGTACATCATCAAAATCAAACCAATGGCGAGTGGTACGTTCGTACTACCAACGGACATTGCTTCGTTCCATTCTGCTACTTGTGGGTAGGCTGCGCCTATCCCCACGCCGATGGCCATTGCGACAAAGATCCAAACCGTTAAGTAGCGGTCAAGAAAGCTCATTTTTTCGCTGGCACTATTTAAAACTTCAGTCGTCATAGTGATCTCTATTCGTTTATCGTCGAAAGGCGATATATAAGGTTATAGTTTATCTTTGCGCGCATGGAAAGTGCGCAATGTGTCTTAGCTAAATAAACCGGAAAATTGAGCGTTAAACGCGTTCAGTTTTTCACGTTGAATGCGGTAACAAACCTTTGGCGGGTTAGGTTCTGCACTGATAAACCCGGCCTGTTTTAGAATACGTAAGTGTTCTGATACGGTCGATTGCGCTAAACCTAACTCAGAGACTAAATCGCTATTTAAGCAGCCGCCCATAGTGTCTAAAGTGTGAAGAATATGCAGAATGCGTAAGCGAGCAGGATGAGACAGCGCTTTCGCTTGAGCGGCGAGTGCTTGCTCTTTATCGAGTTGTTTTTGCGTGGCTTCAAAAGCAATTTGGCACGTTTCGCTGCATTTGTTGCTCATGAGCAAACCTTTATAGTTAATCGTCGAATTGCGATTAAGTGTACGTGTGCTTTTTCTAAGGCGCAACTGTTGGCAGTAAAAAAGCAGAACTTAAAGATACGACGAATTGGGGGTGTGGTATCAGGAGCTAAGTTCTGCTTGGGGGTTAGGTCATGAGCAATTCTCTATATTTCCTGCTCGCTAAATCAGTATGGTGAAAAAAGGGGAGGTAAAAAAGAGATTAGATTTCTTCGCTTTATTCCTGATAAGACCAAATAGGTGGGTTTTTCCTACAATATAGGGACGAAATGCTAGTAAAAGGGGAACAAAGTGTTTGGAAGTTTTCTTATTTTATTGCCGCTAAGTTCAGTAAAATACGCCTATTCAATGACCTCCTAGAGTTAAGGTACGTGCGGTGTCTGATCTCAACTTATTTCGTTATTACCAACGCTTGCTCTCTTTTGGTGTTGGTAATGAAGCAAAAACTACGCTGCAAAAAATCGCCGATTTGTTGTTTACTTCGCCTCGTCATGCGCGCAGTTTGCTAGCGCAGATGCAAGAGATAGCGTGGTTAAGTTGGCGACCAAAACCGGGACGGAACCAACGTTCAACATTGTTGTTAAATGTTGAACTCAGCGCGCTAAAAGAAAGCCTTGCACTAGAGCGAATCAAGCTTGGTAAGTACGAGAAAGCGCTGTCGATTCTGGATGAAGATGAAGCTGCATTTGGGCGACTCCTCAAAACAACGTCGGGCGCATCGGTAAAAGAGGGGCGGCTCAATATTCAGCTGACCTACAAACGCATGTTCGAGCGTGTGGTTCCGCATCAACTGCAGCGAAGTAGTGAACGTTTTTTGCTTCGCCAAATTTATTGTTGTTTGGTTTCGAGCGATTACAACGGGCAGGTGCAGCCAGAGCTGGCTCATCATTGGCGTTATGATGACAGCTTGTACGAATGGACATTTTATCTTCGTCCGGGTCTGACTTTTCATAATGGCAACCCAATCGATGCCGACACGGTGGTGAGTTTGTTCGCCAAATTAAGCTCTTTGGAATACTACGAAAAAGAGCTGGCGCATGTTGCCAACATTACGGCACTTAATCCATTGAAGGTTGTTTTTAAGCTTAACCGACCTGACTTGGGTTTTGCTGGACTTATTTCTGGCGTGAAATATGGCATTCAGCCCGTGAGTCAGGTGAACGTTGCTAACAACAAGTTGGTGGTGGGGAGTGGTCCATTTTCCGTCGTTGAGCACAGTGAAAACCGTTTGAAACTGCAAGCGTTTGATGGCTATTACGCGTGTCGAGTATTAACGGATTTTGTGACGATATGGATCGTCAACGATGAACAGATGGAAAATCCATCGCTTGCCGCAAACACATTGCAACCAGAACCTGATTCTGCTGATGACATGTGCAGCCACTATATGTCGACGCCAAACAGTGAAGTATCACCAGCGAGTAAACGCAGTCGAACGGAAGACGGTTGTTTGTTCGCACTGTTTAACCATCATGCAAAGCACGCTTTGTCTCAGGCCCAGCGCCGATACATCAGTGAATTGATTCAACCTGAACAGCTAGCTGAAGTGATGCGTAATGAAAACATTATATTTGGGAGCATACCTGCTTATAACTTATTGCCTAACTGGAAACCGGTGTTGCGCCCCTTTGGAGAAGCGGTCAAGTTGCCAAAGCTGATCACCATCGCAGGGTACAATTACACGGCACTACGCCGGTGTGCACGAGCGATTTCTTCGCGTCTAAAACATGCGGGCAGCCGAGTCGAGATCGTTATGTACTCCTACCGTGAACTGAGCGAGAAAGCCAAAAACGGTACGCTTGATGAGACTCTGGTTGTCACCAATATTAACTTGGACGATAACCGTCATGCGTCTGCGTTTAGCAACTTCTTTAGCAATACTGTGCTTTACCACACCTTAGGGGCGCAAAATGCGGCGTGGTTGGATGCTCAAATGGAAAATGTCCGCGCATTCTCACCGCTTGAAGATTACCTGAGCGCGTTAGAGCCGATTGCGTCCACATTGATTAGCGAATATTGGATTGCACCTATGTTTCACCATACTCAGACGCTACGTTTTCAAGGGGTCTTGGAAGATGTCGCACTCACAAACTGGGGATGGCCAGACATACGATCCGTTTGGTCTGCGGACTGATCAAAACCGCCTGAATGGCGGTTTTTTTGTGTCTGCAATTTGGTGAAAGCCAGTGACGTTTTTATTTTTTCTAGCCAACAAGTGTGATGCTTATCTACGTTTGAGCGCGAGTGATCAAGAAACGGCCCGAAATGAACTTTGAAATTAATCACGAATTATATCGAGTCAATAGGTCTAATGTGATCTAATTTAAATAATGTAACTTTAAGAATATTTTCGAGAAGGTGATTGTATTCAAAATTCGTCTATTGACTTGTTGCTCAAATAAAATTTGTAGATTTTTTACGTGTGGGATTTTTGAGCTCTGTCCATTTAAACAAATTGACAGGCTTTAAAGTGTGACTCGAAGCGCAAAAGTAGCTCGGTTGCGCGGTTGGGACTCTGTTATTGATAATTAACCCATCAGATGACGAACTGTTGATAGGGTTAAATATGTTGTACGAGTTAATCGACCACGAACTAGTAGATGTAATTAATGATCGCGCTTACCAATGGCAAGATGCGGTTAAAAAGACAACGCAATACCTAGAAAATAAAGGTTACGTCTCCCAGCATTATGCTGATGCAATCATCCGTTCAACGGAAGAAAACGGTCCTTACTATGTGTTATGCCCTGGATTGGCAATGCCTCATGCCCGACCTGAAACTGGTGTTTTAAAAACAGGCTTAGGCATTCATATTTTCCCATCACCTGTTGATTTTGGATCGGATCTCGGTCCGGCCAATATTCTTATTACCTTAGCTGCGAAAGACTCTGATACCCACATTGAGGTGATTCAAGCGTTGAGCGAGATGTTTGTGGATGAAGAGAACATTGCAAAACTGGCACAAGCCTCTTCCAAAGAACAAGTGCTAGACATAATAAAAGCATACTAAAAGGAACATAACGTGAAAGCAAACATGCGAGCCAATGTGCAAGCCTTCGGAGGTCATTTGACCGCCATGGTGCTGCCAAATATCGGAGCCTTTATCGCTTGGGGCTTTATTACTGCACTCTTTATTCCTACGGGCTGGATGCCAAACGAAGCCTTTGGCGAACTCGTGGGGCCAATGATCACTTACTTGCTGCCACTTTTAATTGGTTACACTGGTGGTCAGATTGTTGGTGAAAAACGCGGCGCGGTAGCGGGGGCTATCGGTACGATGGGCGTGATTGTCGGGGCTGACATACCGATGTTTGTTGGCGCAATGATCATGGGCCCACTGAGTGCTTGGGTTGTAGTGCAAGTGGATAAACGTATTCAACACCGCATCCCTTCTGGTTTTGAGATGGTGGTCAACAACTTCTCGTTGGGTATCGTCGGTATGTTGTTGTGTTTGTTCGCTTACGAGATTGTTGGCCCTTCAGTCACCGCAGCAAACTTGTTTGTGAAATCAGGCATCGAAGCGTTGGTTGCGACGGGTTTCCTGCCTCTGTTAGCGATCATTAACGAGCCTGCGAAAGTGCTGTTCCTAAACAATGCTATCGACCAAGGTATTTATTACCCACTAGGTCTGCAAGCGGCCGCAGAAACGGGCAAGTCCATCTTCTTTATGGTGGCGTCTAACCCAGGCCCTGGTCTTGGTATGCTGCTGGCCTACGCGAAGTTTGGTCAGGGTTTGTCTAAACGCTCTGCGCCAAGCGCCATCATCATTCACTTCTTTGGTGGCATTCATGAGCTGTACTTCCCATATGTACTCATGAAACCAATCATGATTGTGGCAATGATTGCTGGTGCGGCGACAGGCATCGCAACCTTCAACCTATTTGATGCCGGTTTGGTCGCGGGCCCAAGTCCAGGCTCTATCTTCTCTTACCTTGCTCTTACTCCGAAAGGTAGCTTCATCGCGACCATCGCAGGTGTGACAAGTGCAACGATTGTCTCTTTCTTGGTAGCAAGTGCGATTCTGAAGGTGAGCAAATCAGAAGAAAAAGAAAGCGAGTTTGAGAAGTCAGTTTCTGACATGAAAGAGATGAAAGCGGAAGGCGCAGTTAAGCCAGTTGCAGCTGCTACGACGCAAGAACTAAGCAAACCAATTTCATTCGTCGCATTCGCTTGTGATGCAGGTATGGGCTCTAGTGCAATGGGCGCTTCGACCTTCAAACGCAAGCTAGTACAAGCTGGGATAGAGATTGAAGTGAAGAACTTTGCCATCGAGAAAGTCCCGAGTGAAGCCGACATCGTCGTGACGCACGAGAGCTTAGAAAGCCGCGCAGTCAACGCGACAGGTTTACCAGTCGTAACGATCAAGAACTTCCTCAACGACCCAGCGCTTGACGAGCTGATGGACAAGATTAAGCAACAAGCGGTCGCGACTGAGCAACCAGCCTAACAATGCAGTTTGGGGCGGCAGGTATCGCCCCATTTAGGAGATAAATCATGGTACAAACAACGGCAGCGGTTATCTGTGGTGAGAAAAACGTTCAACTAAGAACTTTTGATTTGCCAAGCATTTCAGCCGATGAACTTCTGGTTAAAAACATTTCAAACAGCATTTGTCTATCCACTTACAAAGCAGCATTGTTAGGTAGCAAACACAAACGCGTTCCTGAAAACATTGACGAAGTGCCAGTGATGACAGGTCATGAATACGCAGGTGTGATTGTTGAAGTCGGTGAGAATCTAAAAGACCGATTCAAAGCTGGCGATTACTTTGTTCTGCAACCTGCCATGGGCTTGCCAACAGGCTACTCGGCGGGCTACAGCTATGAGACATTTGGCGGCAACGCGACGTATTCCATTATTCCTAAAATCGCTATCGACCTAGGCTGCGTGCTGCCTTACCACGGCGATTACTTTGCTGATGCGTCGCTGGCTGAGCCAATGTCTTGCATTATCGGTGCGTACCATGCGAGCTACCACACCACGCAATACGTGTACGAGCACGATATGGGCATCAAAGAGGGCGGAGCATTAGCGCTACTTGCGTGTGCTGGCCCAATGGGCATTGGTGCGATTGACTATGCGATCAACGGCCCTGTAAAGCCAAAACTGATCGTGGTGACGGACATCGACGCCGCGCGTTTAGACCGAGCTGAAAGCCTCATTCCCGTTGCAAAAGCCAAAGAGCAGGGCGTAGAACTGCACTACGTGAACACGGCTCAAATCGACGACCCGGTCACGTATCTCAAAGCACTCAACGGTGGCAATGGTTATGACGATGTAATGGTCTACGCGGCGGTTGCTCAAGTGCTTGAGCAAGCGGATGAGCTACTTGGCAATGATGGTTGCTTGAATTTCTTTGCTGGCCCAACGGATAAGAACTTCAAAGTGCCGTTTAACTTTTACAACGTGCATTACGAATCAACCCATATTGTAGGGACGTCCGGTGGTTCAAAGGGTGACATGGTGGAATCTATAGAGCTTTCCTCACAAGGTAAGATCAATCCATCGTTCATGATCACGCATGTTGGTGGCTTACAAGCTGCACCCCATACGATTTTGAATCAGTTGGATATTCCGGGCGGTAAGAAGTTGATTTACCCGCATATTGACCTGCCATTGACCGCGATTGATGATTTCTTATCGTTGGTAGACCAAGACCCGTTCTTCGCCGAATTAGACGCAATTTTGAACGCTAATAACTATGTGTGGAACGCACATGCAGAAAAAGCGTTACTTGAGTTTTATGACGTGAGCTTAACGGTTTAGTTGCAACGAATTTGTGTGGTAGCCTTTGCGCTGCCACATAATGGAGAGGTCATAATACGTTGTCACGTGAAGACGAATTACTGGAGAAACTGGACGAGTGCGAAAATGCGACTGCGTTTCTTCAGGTTTCTAACAAAATAATTAACCTCAAGTTAAAAGCATTACTTCCGAGCGTGTTCGTCCAAGACGATCTGGTGAAGGAGTATGCTGTGGATCCTTTATTGAAAGAAGATGGTCCGTTGGTGACGACCGATGTGGTATCGAAGCTGATGTTTGCGATGGGCAAAATCTCTTTGGAAACTTACGCCGATATCGGATTGTACGATCAGGTCTTGGAGTACGTGGTTAGCCAACCGGAGAAAGTCGAATTCGCGGATGACGTGATTTATGATTTCATCAAAAACCAAGCGGTACTCTCTTCTCAGCAAGACAGCTTTTATCTTGAATCGATCAATCAGCTTAAGTTCTCTTCGTTTGAGTCCTTTTCGCAAATGAGATACGAATCTCTCATCAAAACAGTGTTGAAGCTGTCATGTGAAATGTTGATAGAAAGAATCGAAGGGGAGATCAATCAATAAGGGTTCACCATGAAAGTGAATTTAAACGTCAGTGGTTTTGAAACCGAAGCTACCTTTCCTGATGCCGACGTAAAGCGAATCCATCAACCTCTTATCGAAAAATTTACCCGCCTATATCATGAGAAGCAGGAGCGCATTGTGGTGTTCTTGTGTGCCCCTCCGGGTAGTGGCAAGTCAACCCTTGCTGCGTTCTGGGAATACCTCTCTGAACAAGATGAAAACCAAGAGCCACTTCAGGTTCTGCCTTTTGATGGTTTCCACTATCCAAATGAGATCCTCGACAACAATACGATTGAACGAGATGGCGAGCTCGTGCCTCTGCGCAGTATTAAGGGATCCTATCAAACATTTAATCTGACGGAGCTTATCGACAAGCTGAAACAGCTTAAAGTGAAAGACAGCAAATGGCCTTACTACGATCGCAACTTACATGATCCTGTGGATGATGCCATTCAGGTTAAACGCAATATTGTCGTCGTCGAGGGCAACTGGCTGCTGTTAGATGAACCAGTATGGAAAGAACTGCATCGCTTGGCCGATTTCACCGTCTTCGTAGATACACAGCCTGAGTTTCTACAAGAGCGTTTAGTCAATCGTAAGATTCGTGGTGGTACAGAGCCAGAAGCTGCATTGGAGTTTTATTTGAACTCAGATGCCGTAAATGTAGATAAGGTTTTAAATCACTCGATTCCAGCGGATCTCACGCTGTTTCTGAATCAAAACGGTTCGTTCGAAATTCGATAATTCGTCCACAACTTAGGAGGTCACCATGGATATCGTCGTTGATAGCCACACCCATACTATTGCCAGTGGACATGCTTACAGCACCATTTTAGAGAACGCATTGTCCGCCAAGAATAAGGGGCTAAAACTTCTTTGTACCACCGATCATGCTCCCGAAATGCCAGGAGCCCCTCACTACTGGCATTTCAATAATCAAAGAATTTTGCCCCGCTTTTTACACGATGTAGGTATTCTCCGTGGTGTCGAAGCCAACACGCTGAATGTGAAAGGGGAGATAGACTTACCATCGTCTTCTGACCAACATCTTGACTGGGTGATTGCGAGTTTCCATGAACCCGTATTCAAGCCCGCAACCGAAGCTGAGCATACTGCCGCTCTAATAAATGCGATTAAAAGCGGCAGAGTGGATGTTCTTGGTCACTTAGGTAACCCAAATTACCCATTCGATATGGAACAGGTGCTGCGCTGCGCGAAAGAGCACAATGTTGCGGTTGAAGTTAACAATACATCTTTGACAGGCAAAAGCCGTAAGGGCAGTGATTCCCGTTGTGATCGCATTGTCGAGCTGGGCAAAGAGATTGGCGTTTACTTCAGTACCGGATCTGATGCGCACTTCTGTGAAGAGATCTCTAAGTTAGATTTGGCGATTGCTTTGCTGGAAAAACACGGTGTGGAAGAAGAGAAGATACTCACTACGTCGACGAGCCGATTCTTGAACTTCTTATTGCTGAGAGGTAAGGCGAGGATTCCAGAGTTTAAGGATTTTTACTAAGTAAAATCCCAAACACATTAAATGAAGTATTTTCTTATACAGCCCTAAAACCCGCCAAGCTGCGGGTTTTATTCGTTTTGGGGAGGCGTAGAACAAACAACGCGACTGTGATTTAAAGCGTGAAAAGAAGAATCAATGAAAAAGGGAACGAAGGCCATAATTCGAGAATATTATAGGACGAGCGGGAATTTTATTGCTCTTAATCAGTCATAAGGTTATGAGCCGCTTTTTGTGTTCCGCTGTTCAATAACGAGCGATAACAGGCGAACAAGTAGGGACTGAGCTTCAGGAGACAGCAAGCGTGCAACGGCAATTAGATCATCCGCTGTTACGTGTTGAACGTCTCTTATATCCAATGCGATGTCGAGATCGGTCAAATGCAGAGAGCGCAGTATGGAGCGATATTGGGAAAGTTTCAGGTCGGATTCTCCACGCTCTATCCGTTGATACGTTTTCACGCTCATCCCTGCGATGTTTGCCATTTGTTCACGGGAGAGGCCACTCGCTTTTCTTCTCGCAATCAGTGCTTCAATAATAGGATCGACCTGCATGTGCTCTCCTGAAAGGACAGTTTTGACCTAAATAAAGCAAGAAGTGGACCAGTTTAACCATCTCATATTTACCTGTTTTGCAATCAGTATAAGAATAGCTATCTAATAAAAATGTACATATTTTAGTCAGTTATAAACTCAATGGAAAAGTATCAATCATACAAATCAATCGAGACAAAATCCTCAATTCGCAAAATGCAACGCATTTTAGATCAATTATTTAGCGAGCTTAATGAGCAGCATCGTGTCACTAAAGAAAATGTTGTCGCTCTGACTCGACAGTCTCAACAGAGGTTGATGAACTACAAAGAGCTTTATCTTCATAAAGAATCGATAGGTGAGGTAGAGTTGCAGATTGCGTATGAAAATATGAGTGTGACTGAGAAGCAGGTCGCGGATATGGGCGTTTCAGCATTAACTTATATCATCGGAGCGTTAGATAAAGCGTATTAATAGAATGGGCAAGCTAGCTTAGATTTAGACAGTTTGGATAACACCAAAAAGAAAGGATGCAAATGCTGGGGAACCACACCCAGCATTCGGACACTCATTTACCTATAGTTTCGAACCGTAAATCAGTGTTTAGAGGTATGTGAACCGAACAGTGTCGGTACGCAGCGAATAATAGCGATATTGTCCGATCTAGGCTACGCCCCTGGAATCTAACACCTTTACTTGAGCTGTAAATTAATTTGTACACCCATCCAAAATTGAGCGGTTGAGCACGTTCTTACTCTCATTAGGCGATAAAAGACTGATTAGTGATGAAAATAACAACACATCTTAGGTGAATGAGGAGAGTTGTTAAAATATATCGCTATAAGATTGACCTTTTGCTTTTCAATCGTCCTGCTTATGCCTTACAATCTTTTCGAACCAAATCCATTCACAACGAATGGGGTTGATGAATTAAGATGAACAATTTTGCTTCGAACCCAAAGTTGTGCGCATTTCATCAACGATGACATCGCCCAAAACGACTCTCAAGTGTTCATGTGCAATTGAATTAACCACCTTTTGCTGCATGTTTTCTTAGCCATATAGGGTTCTTGTAACCAAATTTTGGTTGAGTAGAGCGTTTTGTTGGGTGTGCTTTGGATGTAGCACAACTGGCGAGAAATAAACGGATTGAATTTAGAGGTATTAACCGTGAACCTAAAACTTGTCGGCAGTTCCCTGATCGTTGCAGGTACTGCTCTTGGCGCTGGTATGCTTGCCATACCTATGGTGCTTGCTCAATTTGGCCTCCTTTGGGGCACTCTTCTTATGTTGTTCATCTGGGCTGGGACGACTTACGCTGCGCTGCTCCTTCTTGAGGCCAGTTGCAAAGTAGGCGGCGGAGTGAGCATGAATGCAATTGCTCGCGAAACGCTAGGTAAAGGTGGCCAGTTGGTAACCAACAGCTTGCTTTACGCCCTGTTAGTTTGTCTATTGATGGCTTATATCATTGGTGCGGGTGATCTCGTACAAAAAGTAACAGCCTCAATTGGGCTGCCAACATCTACGATCGCAAGCCAAGTCGGTTTTACTCTTTTAGTCGGTATCATTGTTTCGGCAGGCACAGGGGTTGTAGATAAGCTTAATCGCGGTTTGTTCCTAGGCATGATCGTGGCGTTGATCCTGACACTTTTTGCGCTTGCACCAAGCGTCTCGTTTGAGGGACTTGATGAAGTCGTGAGTGACGATAAGATGGCGCTAATTAAGACAAGCTCGGTGCTTTTCACCAGTTTCGGTTTTATGGTCGTGATCCCATCGCTTGTAACTTACAACAAAGAAGCGAGCAAAACTCAACTGCGTAATATGATTATCGTGGGTTCAACTATTCCGCTTGTTTGTTACTTATTATGGTTATTAGCAGTTGTCGGTAACCTACCACCTCATGAGCTTGTTCAATACTCCAACGTAACGGAGTTGATCTCGGTATTAGGTCAGCAATACGAAGGTTTGGAGTTTATCCTATCCATGTTCACTGGGTTAGCACTGCTAACGTCGTTCTTAGGTGTGGCAATGGCGCTATATGATCAAAATGCAGACCTACTGAAAGCAAGCAAGCCGGTGATTTTTGTTACTACGTTTGTGCTACCACTACTAGGTGCTGTATTTGCGCCAGAACACTTCTTGGCTATTCTTAGCTACGCGGGGATTATTCTTGTGTTTCTCGCGGTCTTTGTCCCATTATCAATGACAATGAAAGTGCGTCGAGTGCCAGTAGAAGATGACAATATTTATGAAGCTGGTGGCGGCGTAATGGGAATGAGCATGATCTTCCTGTTCGGCTGTTTCTTGCTGTTTGCCCAAGCAGTATAAAATCACGCTAGCTGATTTAAAAACTGAGCCGCTCGTTGTATAACGGGCGGCTTTTTTGTGTTTATAACCCGAACACAGAGGACTTAAAAAGTTATCAATATCAGTGATGCTTAACCTTTCTCTGATAATCACGATAAGCTTTGACCTTGTTGTAAAATTCCTTGGCGAAAGGCTGACATGTGCAGTTAGTTATCTACCTATTATGTTGCTATTGATATTAATAAGAGGCTCTGTTGTGTCAAAGCAATTATCTTTTGCCATGGTTGGCGTTATATTGTCTTTAGGTGTGTTCAGTACAGAAGTGATGGCTGACCCGAAACATAGGCATGGTCATCTATATGATCACCATCATGAGCATCACCATCATCATAAACGCAAGCACAAGCATAAACATAAGCATAAGTATAAACATCGTGACGTTATTTATGTGGAGTCTCGACGACCAAGACGCAGTTACTACTACCACGACCGAATTCCTCGTAATAGTACCTACATAAAGATTGGAGATTTCACCTATTTAAAAGTGGATGATCGTTATTATCGTCGCTCCAATGACCGCTATATCCATGTTGAATTCAATTAGAGTGGGAAAGGCAGCATAGCAAGCGTGATAACAGTTTTGAGCCGAGTGGCAACAACACTAAAAACTAGGCGTTCTAAGTCTAGATACCACTGCGATAGAGGTCTAAAAACAAAAACAGCGAGCATTGGCTCGCTGTTTTTTTAGGTGAAGACTAGACTGTAAATCGGTTTAATATTTGATCTTGTTTATGCACATCTTCTTGCTGTGCCTGCATAGCATCGTTAGTTCGATTCGCAGATTCGGCGACTTGAGTCGATAGGTCTTTAATATTCACCGTATTGTTGTTGATCTCTTCCGCAACTAAGCTTTGCTCTTCCGCCGCTGAGGCGATTTGTAAGTTCATATCAGAAATACGCTGAATTGCATCACGAATACGTTGTAACGCGTTGTTTGCCAAGTCTGCTTTTTCTACGGCTTCTACAGCGCTACCCTTGCTTTGATGCATAGCATTTGCCACAGATGATGCGCCAGATTGCAGCTGCTCAATCATAGTACGAATTTCTGTTGTTGATTCTTGGGTTCGTTGCGCCAGTGTACGAACTTCATCAGCAACGACGGCGAAGCCTCGGCCAGATTCTCCCGCACGTGCAGCCTCAATTGCGGCATTCAACGCGAGTAAGTTCGTTTGGTCCGCAATATCGTTGATGACTTTTAGAATCGTTTCGATGTTGGCGGTTGCAGATTCAAGCACTTGCACTTCTTCGACAGCAAGGTCAATGCTATCGGAAAGCATATTGATCGTTTGTGTCGATTCACCGACCACAGAAGAGCCCTCAACCGTTGCTTGATCAGCTTCTTTGGCTGCACTCGCTGCGCCTTGCGCATTATTGGCAACTTCAGTCGCGGTAACAGACATCTCGTGCATCGCGGTGGCTAATTGTTCTAGCTCTTGTAGCTGAGTTTGAATAGCACCTGCCGAATCTTTTGCACCCTCAGCGGTGATTTGAGTGCCATTCAAAATTTGATCAGAAATACTCTTCGACTCGATAATTTGCTGTTGCAAGTTTTCCATGAACGTATTGAAGTTTGTAGCAAGCTCTGAGAATTCTTGGTCAGTATCAGTTTCAAGGCGCTGTGTAAGATCGCCTTTCCCAGACGCAACACCTTTAATCGCGTTGTTTAAAGTGTCCAGCGGACGCATGAGCGTGCGAATGAGTAGAGTCAGTGCAATAACAGAAGCAATCACGGCAATGATTGAATAAATAATAGCGCTGTTGCGAAGCTCTCCTACGGCAGAGTAGGCGATAGCTTCATCAATAACTGAACCCACGTACCAGTTCTCGCCAGGGATGTGAGTCAAGTTAATCATATAACGATCGCCATCGATCTCAATGTGTTGCGTTGATTGTGTAAGATCAACCTGTGGCAGGTAGCTACCAACTTTTTCACCGTTGTACTTACTTTGAGGGTGGGCAATGGTTGTCCCATCAGCGGTGACCAAAAATAAGTAACCAGCGTCAAACAGATTAACTTGGTTGACGAGGTCAGAAAGGGTAGTGAGCTCGAGGTCATAAAACATACCAGCTAAGAACTGGCCGTTTTCTTTTACAGGTGTACCAACAGAGATGATAACGTTTTTTGAAGACGCATCGACGTATGGGTCTGTTACGACCAAATCGCCTTTGTTTTTAGCTGCGATGAACCAAGGACGTTGACGCGGATCGTAGTCTGGTCCTGCTTCCCAGCCGTCGTCATTTTCAATCACGAAGCCATTGCTTTCATAACCAAAGCCAATCGCAAGAAAGCTGGCTTTTGGTGTTGGTCGCTCAAGAATGTTCTGAACGTAGTTGTGTGAACTTGGATTAAGTTCGATAACTTCAGTAATAGAACGAGCGAGATCCTTTTTAGCATTCATTTCTGATTGCACGGTATTGCCAACACTGGTCAATATCTCGTTCACACTCGAGTCAATGTGCTCCTGCGTTTGGGAGCGGATCGTCATAACTTGTTGCGTCGACAGTAGTGACACGGTAATTAGCAGCAAAAATGACGAGGCTGTGACAACCTTATGTCTAAATTTCATGAGCTTTCCTCTGATTCTCCCGGTTGGCTTCACTATGCTTTCACCTCTTTTTGAACGGGCGAATTCGGCATCAAGAGAAACCTATTGTGTTTGGTTATCTTTTTAATCGACATCTTTGTCAAAAACATGAGTCTATTTGTTGTCTTTTTTAACCAAATTTAAACAAAACGGTAAGTTACGACAAAAACCGTGAGTTTGATCAGATTTGTGCGCTCTGTTAATGAAAGCGTCATAATGAAAAGAATTGCGTAAAGCATAGTGTTTCAGGTTGGCGTTATTGGTGAGATGAGAGCGACTTAACTGTCGTAAAAGGGGGCGTGATTGGAGCTGTTCGTTGTACGTTATGAGCGTTTGCTAATTAAGTGATCTGAATAGAGCTGTAGATAGAGTTTTAGACATAAAAAAGGCCCCGACAATGCGGAGCCTTTGTTGATTGATGCTTTGATTTTAGAAAATCAGATGAGCAACACCAGCAATCACAGGTAATGTGATTAGCGTACGCAGAATGAAAATAACGAACAGTTCTACAATGTTTACTGGAATTTTGCTGCCTAGTAGTAGGGCGCCAACTTCTGACATGTAGATAAGCTGAGTTACTGACATTGCTGCAATAACAAAACGTGTCATTTCATTATCAATTGATGCCGCTAAAATTGCCGGGATAAACATATCCGCAAAGCCAACAACAATAGTCTGTGATGCGGCGACAGCTTCTGGAATTTGCAGTAGCTCTAGGTATGGAATGAATGGCTGACCTAGAATTTCAAATACAGGAGTGTACTCTGCAATCACTAATGCTACGGTACCCAGACCCATAACCACAGGTAGTACGCCAAACACCATGTCGATTGCGTTATGTACGCCTTCTTTAAATACAGACTGAACAGATGTTACCTGACCCGCGCGCTTAAGTGCTAGATCCATACCCCATGAGAATGTGGTGTGGCCTTCTGGTACGGCGTCAGCATCTTTATCTGGGTTGCTGCCATCAATGTAGCGATCTTTCTTCAGGCTTAGCGGCGGTAAGCGAGGAATGATAACCGCAGCGACAATACCTGCTAAACAGATTGCGCCGTAGAAAGGTAGGAACAGATGCTCTAACTGTACCTGAGCGATAACCACTAAGCTAAACGTGATCGATACTGCTGAGAACGTTGTCCCGACAACAGCGGCTTCACGCTGAGTATAGAATTTATTTTCGTACTGTTTGCTGGTTAGCAAGATACCAACACTGCCGTCGCCTAACCAAGACGCCATACAGTCAATTGCACTACGGCCAGGCAGGTTGAATACCGGGCGCATTATTTTACTCAGTAATGCGCCAAACAGCTCAAGAAGACCAAAGTTCAGAAGAAGCGGAAGGAGTAGGCCCGCAAAAATGAACACCGCAAACAAAGTTGGTAGAAGACCGGTAAGAACAAGGCCACCTGTGTTTTCTTCCCAAATCGCTTTTGGACCCACTTGGAAGAATGTCATTAATACGGCTGCACCGCCGATTAAGCGAACAACAAGCCATAGTGGCGATGGATTGAAAAGACCGTTTAAAAATCCATTACGTAAAATCGCTGCAGGCTTGAAAATTTTGCAAAGAACAGAAGCGACTGCCATGAAAGCGATGATACTGGTGACGATAGCGATCAAGGTATCGCCTAATACTGCCGGGATGACTTTTGCCATAACCGCAACAGGGATAGTTAGGCCGCCATCGTATGAGATCGGAGCCATAAAGAGTAGAAGACCGATTAGGGAAGGGATGAAAAACATCCAAAAGTTGCCCTTAGGAGCTTCAGTAGCATTAGTGGTGTTATGCATAGTTGTCTCGTGTTACTACTAGTCAATACTTGCCATTTCCATGACATAAATATTCACTAAACATCCGTATTTAATCACAGTTTTGCGGAGGGTACCCGCAAACTGCATCCATTGCAATACTATTCATTAAATACATCTAGTTATTCAGCCGATTTGTCGGGTAATTGGTCAAATAACGTATAAGTGTATATGAATATGTTGCTTGTGTTAGAAAATTGTAGCACGGAGCGAGGGCAGCGCAGAGAATTATGGGGCGCATTGTGACTGGAATAATAAAACGGTAAACAAATGTGACTTTGATCTAACTAACTTTTTGCCGGAAGCCCTGTTAGCCCTAGCTCTTATAAGGTTTTTTAGCTGCGTTACAACACGATAAAACGTTTATTATGATGTGCAGCGGTGAGAAAGTTGAGCTACAACCGATTGAAGCATTCGGCCTCAATCGGTTCGAGATTTTATGCTTTTTGTTGGCGACTAAGCACGTAAAGGTAACTCCAGTAGATCAGAGCCGTAGCGAAAGCCAATATTGCAGGGAAAACGAGCGTATATAATCCATACACCACGAATAGTGCGGCTCCTGCGACCCCGCCAAGCAAGAATCCGAAGAAAATGAATAGGAATAGCTTTGCTTTACGTCGATCAAATTGACGACCTCTTAAGCTTTCTCCAATCATAATCCCCAGATCGGTGATGATCCCAGTCATATGTGTGGTTCTGACTACTGCGCCGCTGAATGTAGTGATCATTGCGTTTTGTAATCCACATGCTGCTGACGCTAGATATTGGCCGTACAAATCCCCTTGCACCAAAAAGCCCAAACTGAGTAGGAGCAAGCTCCCTTCTATGCACAGTGCAACACCATATCTTCGCCCTAGTTTTAACGCACTGCTCTCAATAAAAAAGCCGCTAAAGGCAGCACCGATCAAAAAGCTAAATACGATGAAGAGCAGGTGAATGGAGCTATCCACACCTGTTAGCAAGCTGTTCCCTAGCTGAGTTACGGTTCCCGAAAGATGTGTTATCGCTTGATGTTGAAAGCCGAGAAGACCAACGGCATTGACGCAGCCCGCGAGAAGGGCAAGTAGAAACGCGCCATATTCCACCCAACGAGGAAGTCTGGAAATCACAATAAAACCCCACCAAATGTTAGGAGCCGATTATAACGCTCACACCGCGTTACGAAACCCCTTACAGTAAAACTCGGTTGATCATTCTCAAAAAAATCTCATTTATAGAGCTTTTGCTTTGACCATGATAACGACATAGAGGGGGATTTCCCCTACCTGATGTGTTCCATTGTACATTCGAAACTCACCCATCCATGTTTCCTCTGCTCATAGATGGAAACCGTTGGTTGGTGGAACTCTTTATCAGTAAAAAGACCGACGGGAATGATCATGATTTCAGGAAATGTAGAGACCAATAAGCGCATTGTCGTGCCGCAAGAAGGGCAAAACTCATACTGAACCTCGCTGCCATCATCCCCCATTCGGGTATAGCAGGTGACTTCACCGTTTAAGGTTACGTGCTCTTTATCAAAGCGAGCCTGTACCCCAAACACACTGCCTGTCCGCTTTTGGCATTCAAAACAATGGCAGACAGACGTACGGATGGGTTCTCCCTTACAACGGAGCTCAACTAAACCGCAAGCGCATTCGCATGTATGAATGGTTGTTGTCATCGTGATTACCTATTCTTCCCAATACACCAATGAATTTGGAACACTGAGAGCAGTGTCAGTGGCCAGTTATGAACTCTGGGCTTGAAAATCATTTGGATACAGTCAGTTTAGTTTAATTTTGAAACACTTGAAGGGATGAAATCATTTGGGTATACAATGCTATACTCGCTTTTTCATTTATGCCTTTAAACAAGGAAGTCTTCATGGCTCACAAAAGAATCCTGCCGATACCACTTATTCTTCTTATTCCGATCGTATTATTGGTCGTGGTTGTGATCGCGGGTGTTTATCGCTTTAGTTTGTCTGATGAAGAGATCATGGCTAAGTTCCCTCAAACAGAAGTAGAAACCAATGTTATTGTGCAAGAGACGCTGGGAATTACTTCACGCAACCCATGGACGGTTCAAGTACCAGAGCAGGGAGCGGTCACTTTTCTTGATGAGTGGGATAAAGAAAACGGCTATTTGATAGGTGATTATGACGCAGGTGCGACAAAAGGTCAGGTACTCGTTCCAACTGCGTTTATTAGTCAGCGTGAGATTGAGAGTGTTTCATGGATTGCTGCACCGATGATTGTAACGACACAAGGTAGCGGTTCGTTTAACTATGTTGGCTTGTTTAAGTTTGACCCCGTGCCGAGCCGAGTTGTCCTTTTAGACAGTATTTTTGTCGGTGACCGCGTTAAATTTACCCAAATTACATGGGAAAGTGATGCCATTATCACGCTTTCATATTTAGCGCATGGTGACGATCAAGCAATGGCAGATACGCCAAATCAATTAAATTCATCCACATTAAAGCGCGTAGGGAATAACTTACATATGCAACAGTGATGAATTTTTTTTGAGTTCTGTAAAAATTCAGTGTTTTCTGCGCTAGATCTCGAAATTTCATAGTGATTTCTTATACGGGAATGCATAAGCTATGAGCCTTGTTTGAAAGGAGATAGTAATTCCCGTGTCTACAAATGAAATTACAAGACGGTTGCCGAATCTGACAAGTCGTAGAGCGCTGCTGTTATACTCCTTGCCAGTTTTAGTTGCGATTGGTGTTTCTCACTCTCTCAAAGAGTCATCTTTAACCAAAACCATCGCACTGAACCTGCCTGAATCTCAGGTCGTTGAAAAAATTCTTGATGCGACAACTGCCGAAGTTGTCACTCCCCCGAACTTCGAATATCAAATCCAAGCAGGTGACAACCTAAGCACTATTTTTAGCCAGCTCGGTTTCGGTTACAGCTCGTTAATGAAAGTAATGGAAACGGATTTGAACTACCTTGCACTTGATACACTAAAGCCGGGCAACACGCTCCGCTTTTGGCGTGATGATGCGACAGGTGAGTTAGAGAAAATGGAACTGCAATTTTCTATTGCAGATAAAGTGGTCTACCAACTAAATAGTGATGGTAGCTATGACTTTACCGATATCTCGATTCCTGGCGTGTGGCGCCAAGAACCATTGGTTGGTGTTATTCAAGGCAGTTTCTCTTCTTCTGCAAGTCGATTAGGTCTAACGTCGGCAGAAGTGAGTCAAGTTGTGAGCTTACTCAAAGAGCAGCTCAACTTTGGGCGTGATCTTCGTGCAGGTGATCGATTTGAAGTCGTTCGTCGTTCGCAAAGCATCAATGGTATACCAACGGGCAAGAACGAAATTGAGGCGATTAAGATTTACAATCGCGGACGTGAAATCACAGCTTACCTTCATACTGATGGTCAATTCTACAATGCCAAAGGCGAGAGCTTGCAGCGCGCATTCCAGCGTTATCCTGTAAGTAGCCGTTGGCGTATCAGTTCTGGCTTCAATCCCAATCGTTTACATCCAGTAACGGGGCGTGTCGCGCCGCACAACGGTACTGACTTTGCCGTACCAACCGGTACTCCAGTCGTTTCTACTGGTGACGGTACAGTGATCATGACTCGTAAACACCCTTATGCGGGTAACTACGTGGTTGTTGAGCACGGCAGCAAATACAAAACCCGTTACTTACACCTAAGTAAGATCCTGGTGAAGAAAGGGCAAAAGGTTTCTCGAGGCCAGCGTATCGGTCTTTCCGGTAAAACAGGTCGAGTGACAGGGCCACACCTTCACTATGAATTGATTGAATACGGCCGTCCAGTTAACGCTATGCGAGCAAACATCCCAATGGCGAGCTCTGTTCCTAAGAAAGAGATGGCAACCTTTGTCGCGAACAGAGATGAAATGGATAAGCTATTACGCGATAAAGAGAAAGCAGTGCTGTAACAAAGTACTTCGCTCAAAAAATAAAAAGAGACTAAGCATAGCTTGGTCTCTTTTTATTTTTTACTTTTTGCATTAACTAGATTTACATTCCATGACCGTCTCTTGTTTAGAGCTCTTAGGCGCTCCGCACTTCACGTTCATTTATCAGGTGTACGATTTCATCAACACTGTGTGGGCGAGAGTAGAAATAGCCTTGAATGTAGTGGCAGCCCATTTCAATTAATTTTTGTAATGCTCTATCGTCTTCTACGCCTTCGGCAATCAAATCCACATCAAGCAGTTCTGCTAATTGCGCTATCAAAAACACTACTTGTTCAGAGGTTGTATTTGAGAGCATGTTTTGAACGAAGGTTGCATCGATTTTAATGCTATCAATCGGATAATTGTGTATATAGTTCAAACTTGAGTATCCCGTACCAAAATCATCCAACGCGACTTTAAAACCTAAGTACCGTAATGAGTTAAGTACCATCTGTTCACGACCACTTTGCGAGAGTAAAACGGTCTCGGTGAGCTCTATAACAAAGTCTTTTGCTTCATGCTGATACTTTTCAACCATGTTAGTTAGGTGGTTAATATAGCGGTTAGAGTCGACCAGCTCATAGGCAGAGCAATTGATAGAGAGTTTGACTTTGTATCCTAAGTTGGCTTCTAGCTCTTGTTTCGCGATACATGCGAGTTCAATAATACGTTCACCCAACTCGATAATCAGGCCTGATTGTTCGGCAGCTTCAATGAATTCCGCAGGGGAGATGTTTCCGTAAACATTGCTGTTCCAGCGGGCTAGGATTTCAAAGTAATTCCAGCGATCGCTTGTGATATCTACGATTGGCTGAACAACGACATACAACTCTTCGCTATCATGTATGTTAGCGCTTAGTTGAATGCGCATAGCTTCAATAAGCTGCGTTCTACGGTGATAAAGGGCGCTAAGGTGTGTGTCGTAATGCTGAATTCGTGTATCGCGATGTTTTTTACAGTCTTTGAGAGCGAGACTGGCATTCAAAATTAGCTCATCGCTGTTCAACATATGTACTGGTGCGCGCGCGATACCAATACTAACAGTGAAAGAAATTCGGTTAGATTTGTCGCTGTAGCCGCTTTCAATTTTGTCGAGTACTTCCTGACACACGGCGACAGGATCTTCGTCGTAAGTAATGAAGGCGAATTCATCTCCAGCGACACGAAAAGCGTTGTTTGGCGATGACAAGCTCTGTTGAATGGCGTTTGCCGTAAACTTAATAATTTGGTCGCCGATGTAGTTTCCGTTGATATCATTGATCGATTTAAAGTTATCGATGTCTAGATAAGCCAAACTGAATGGACGAGTGGCCTGTTGCGTCAATGTCTCCAAGGTATCAGCTAAGCAACTACGGTTGAGCAGCCCAGTTAGGTTATCATGCGATACTTCATAGCTAAGCTGATTAAGAAGCTTATCTGAACGTTCACTGACCCACTTTTCACGTAAGCTGTGAATAATGACATTGGCATAAAAGCGGTGGAAGTCGAGGATATCTTGCGCTTCCTTAGCGTGGATGCTTCGGGTAAAGGTGGACAATAAAATTCCCAGAACCTCGCCATTTTGTGTCTTTAATGGCAGACCAATGTAAGCTTGAATACCATCCTCTTGAAACATCTGATCTTCAGGAAAGCGTTTGTAAACTTGGTCCTGATAGAAAATATGTTCGCCAATGTCTTTTGCCACTTTTTCACAGGGGGTGCCTGAAAGGTGGTAGCTTAGATTGTCTGTAATTTTTCCATTGCTGGCGAAGGAGATGGTATGAGCCGAATGCTGAAGATGCGCAACTTCTACAACGCAAGTGCAATGGCTCTGCAATTGTTGATGAATATCTAACGTGACTCGGTTTAGCTGAGCCGTGCCGTTTAGCTTCAATATTTCATCAATTTTGTGGAAACTGATTTGTACCTGACCCATTGAGCATTTCACCTAGCGTTGTGATTACCATATCGTGTGAGACACGAAGAATTATTATTTGATATGCATCAAATAAACTATCGGTTACTAAGGCGAATTTTTCAAATTTTGTGAACGAACAAATCATTATTTTCATGTTTTTATGCTTGAACCTCATCGATATATAGCGCTAGAAATTCAAGCTAAGCACGCTTCTCCTCTTCTAATCGCGATTTGAGATAATCGAGGAATAGCTTAGTCCGGGTATGCTGATAATCCAGCTTTGGATAGTAGGCATATACAGTGGCTTTATCCGCTGTGATATCGGGCAGGATAGGGACTAACGCGCCGGATTTGAGATCATCTTTGATCATGACGTTATTCGTCATCAGAATACCCATGCCTCTTTTGGCACCATGAAACAGCGCTTCTGGGTTGGTCGTGGCAAAGTTACCGGACAAGCTGATACGTTTGCCTCGATTGGTTTTGATTTCTCGTGAGGGCTTTTCACCCCAAATCAGGACATTATGCTCTGTCAGATCCTCAACGCATTGTGGGGTGCCATATTTTTTTAGGTAACTAGGCGCGGCGTAAAACTGGGCTTTATGTTCGAAAAGTGCGGTGGCTTTGAAACTTAGCGAATTAAGTTGCTCTAATTCCCGGCTAATAAACAGGTCTAAGCTGAGCTCTGGCAATTGGCCCGGTAGCGTTGTCGTTAATTGAAGCGTAATGTCTGGATATTTCTCAAGAAAATCATCTAGGTAATGCACCAAAAACTTAGAACCAACCGCCAGTGTCGCGCCAATTTTCAATAACCCCGCTGGTGATTGATTGACTGAGCGAGTTTCATCTAATACTGATTGCCATGAATCCAACTGATTTTTTGCTCGTTGATAAAACAGCGCACCAGCTTCGGTTTGGCTAATAGAGCGGGTCGTGCGTTTAAGTAGCTGAACGCCAATTTTATCTTCTAGCCATTGAACTCGTTTACTGATAGCTGAGCTGGTGGTATTGAGTTTCCGCGCTGCAGCATTAAAGCTACCTTCTTCGACCACACGAATATAACTCTTCACGCTTTGAATCCAGTCCATTGTGTCTCCTTGGGAATTAATTCCTTTCCAACTTAGCTGATTATCATCTTTGAGTATCAAATATACACTGTTTGCCATCAATCTGTCACAAAGTAGGAGGAACGTTTGCGTAAAACACCATTGTTATTAGCGATGATGATCATTGCCACAGGCCAAGTTGGCGTTAGTATTTATCTTCCTTCTTTACCATTGATTGGTCATGACTTGAATTTGCCGCAACATTCGATTCAGAATCTCGTCACACTATTTCTCGTTGGTTTCGGTATCTCTCAGCTTTTTTATGGCCCATTGTCTGATGCGATTGGTCGTCGACCAGTATTTATTCTGGGCCAAAGTGTGTACCTAGTTGGTACGGTTATTTGTATCGCCTTTTCGGACAACATTATTGCTCTTGAAGCGGGGCGGTTACTTCAAGGTTTGGGAGCGGGCAGTGCCTCGGTGCTTGGTCGCTCCGTATTGCGTGACAGTTATGACGGTATGCAATTAACCAAAGCGCTATCTTATATTTCAGTCACGGCATCTGTGATGCCAATTATTGCTCCGCTGTTTGGTGGTTGGATTGCTTTTCACCTGAGCTGGCATGCTGTCTTTGTGTTTGTGCTGATTTACTTAATGGCAATTTTTACGCTTGGTTTATTGGTGCTGCCAGAAACGCTGCCTTACCCGAAGCGAAAATTTAAAGTAGGCCAGGTGAGTGCAAATTATTTGCGCCTGTTAACGAATACTCAAGTGATTGGTAGTGCGAGCTACAACTGGCTTAGTTATTTATCGGCTCTGGTCACGCTCTCCTTGTATCCATTTTTAATGCAACAAGAGTTAGGCTTAACGGCGGCAGATTACGGTTCTTTGATGATCATACCGTCAATTGGTTTGCTGACGGGTAGCTTGGTGCTTAATTTGATCAACGCTCGTTACAAAGCTCAGCAAATCTTGCTGATGAGTTTCGCGATTGTTGCTATTGCTGGCTTCATGTTGTTGGTTACACCCTTCAGTGTATTTTCATTACTAGTGGCATTTACGTGTTTAAGTTTTGCCCAAGGCATGTCGTTTCCGGTATCAATTAGTTTGTTGCTGTCGCCACATAAGCAACAGGCCGGAGCGGTTTCTGCGCTATCTGGATCAATTCAAATGTGTTTAGCCGGGTTGTTTGGCGGATACTTGGTAGATTCTTGGGTCACGAATCAAAACCAGCTTGGGGTGTTTTATTTGTTTATTGCGTTACTTTCTTGCTTTGTTCTCGTACTAAGCCAATTTCGTAAAGTGCCAGAAGGGACGATTCAAGCAGAAACTTCCACCTGAATATACTTGCAACGAAAGAGGCAGCTTTCTAAAATGCGCTGCTAAATTAAGTCAGGATCATTGTGTATATTGAATGACTCAGTTTGAGAGGAAGAGGGCAATGCCTGATGCTCCTCTCAGCTTGGGGATACCTTTCTGCCCAAATGACTATCCGATCTCTAATCGTTAGGTGAAAGAATGCAACAAAACGAATTTGAAACACTGGTAAAAGAAATTACTCAGCAAGAAAGCATGCCAAAGGCACTCGAAGTCTTGAAGGCGTGTGAGGAAGAAGAAGTTGCACAAGCGGCACAATCCCTAACGGGTCAGTTTGGTCTTGCAGAAGTTGATGGCGAGAAACGTATTTACCATATTACCACTCAAGAAGACGAGTCCGGAGAAGAGCAAGAATACGTGGAGCACGTCATGAATGAAGGCGATCACTTGATCAAATTTGCTGCGTGGTTCTTTGAAACGTTCTTTGAAATCAAACAGAAAGATACGTACGTCGCAGCGGGTAAAACATACCAGCAACCTAAGCGATAGGCGCCCGTTTCGAAAAAGTAATCAGAACTAACCTGAAAGTTAATTACAAAATAAATGTGACGCCAGTCTTGTTTTTATCTAATTGTGGTGTAAAATTACAACATAGTTAAGTCAATACATTCAGGAGAAGGTCATGGGTAACGAACTTGGTGGTGCTTATATTGGCCAGATGATTGCAAAAGACGCGATGCACAAAGCGCTTTACGGTAAAGCGAAGAAGAAAAAAGCTTCTGTTTTTGCTCGTGTTATGAAAAAACTGGCGAAATAATTTAAAAAGCCCTGATTGAAGAATCAGGGCTTTTTGCTTTTATCTGTCTTGTTTTTAGTGGCAGCCTACATATTGAACAACATTGGTAAACCACTACTCAAAGACGGATGGCATTTGAATCAAACGCTAAGCGGATTGGCTTGGTATCTCCACGACATTATTAGGCACTTTATCTAGCCCCTTTGCTGCTAACCACTTTTCTAAATCGTCAGCGCCTCCAACATACTTTCCATCCAACCAGATCTGCGGCACTGTTACCGGCGTTTTTTCTCCAATGATGGCTTTTACTTCGGGGATCATGCGATACAAAGCGGCGCTGTCTTTAACCACGTCATGATACTCGTATTGAACACCAGCATCGTCAAGTAGTTGTTTCGCTTTGACACAGTAAGGGCAGGTGGCTTTACCATAAACAATGTTGCCTTTTAGCTCATCGCGTTTGACCCATTCAGCGATAACTGATTGCACAAGCACGCCCCGGTTTAGCGCTTCTCCTTGGCTGACCACTTTTCCTTCGACAATAAGAATCGGTGCATGCCAGGCCCCTGCTTTTAATGGTTCCCACCAATGTGATAACCAATCTTTTACTTCCAGTTCAACGGGGACATCAGCGAGTTCGTTTTTAAAAGTATCCGTCAAAATATCTTTAGTTAACGTACATTCACCACAAGGAATATTGACTTTGAATGGACCCCAACTACCAGCCCAGCGGTACAGTGTAATTTTGATTGGTTGACTCATATGGTGTTCCTCATTTCCTTTCCTGAAAATATAGAACCTTGAAATTAGACTTTTCTTTCAACTAGCTTTGTCTTTTTCGATTCCCAGTGCGTAATAAACGCAATGGAGGCAATAATAATCGCGGCGCCTAGCCATAAACGACCAGGTGGTACCCAGCCAAACACCAACCAGCCAGCAACGACATTCAAAGGCAGTTTTGCGTGATCAAATGGTTGCACAAACGAGGCGTCTGCAACTGCGTACGCTTTAACGATAGCCCATTGAGCGAGTGCTGTAAGCGCGCCTGCGGCTAAAAGTACGCCCCATATCGTCCAGGTATTTGGCATCGTAAATGTCGGTATTGCCAATAAGATATTAAACGGCGTTATCAGCAGTAATAAATAGACAACCATGGTTGAGGGCGGATCGTTGACCGACATTTTCTTTACCATCAGAGAATACGCTGCCCAGAAAAATGCGGCGCCAACAGGAAGCAGGGTCGCCCATGTAAATGAATCTGCCCACGGCTCAAGAATGATCATAGCACCAACAAACCCTGTTAATGTTGCTAACCAGCGTGCAGTACCTACTTTCTCTTTGAGTAACAAGCCAGATCCAACCGTTGCAAATAATGGAGAGGTCATCAGCAGCGCAATGCCTTGCCAAATCGGAACTGGATAAGCGAGTGCCCAAAGCCAAAGCTGAATCCCGATAACAGAGAGAAAAATACGGAAGGCATGCCAACCAAAGTGTTGGGTTCTTAGTGAGCGTCTAATTCCAAGTGTACGCAGATAGGGCAGAATGACAAATAAGGCAATAGCATATTGGAATAATGCGAATGTGGTGGAAGAGACACCAAAGTTGATGCTAGCAATTTGGGCGAAGCTGTTCACTATGGCGAATGCCAAGCCAGCTGTTAGCATCCAGGACGCACCTTGAACAGGATGATGATTCAATTGAAAAATTCCAGTTTGATAGAGGTGGCGGGATCATACGTCCTATTGTTTTTCGCGCCAATAAAAAAATGCCTCCCAGAGGGAGGCGACATTACCAATTCAAAGGACGTGCCTGTTATAACAGGTACAAAGAACGAGAAGCACAAACGCTGCCATGCATTTGCATAAATAATATTGCAGAACGCGTGCCAATTTTTATCTATTTGATTTTAATTGTCTTTTTATTTTAGTTCGGTTGGCTATTAGGAGAAATGCACTAACTTAGTGACAAATCGCATTAAAAGAGGGCAGAGGCAGGAGTCACTACGCTCGTTTTTCATTGCTGAGCGACGTTTGGATAGTGTGAAAATTTATCGAGTTATGTTGGGTTACACAAAAAAATGGCCAGCAAGCATGCTGGCCAATTGGACTCGCTCTTAGGACAAGAGTGAATTAGAAATCGTAACGTACGCCTAGACGTAGTGTGTCTTCACCTTGAACCACTTTCACTTTACCATCTACTACATCCTTCTTTTCATCGAGTTGGTTGATGTAGTAAGACAGGTAAGTACGGAAGTTACTGTTTAGTTTGTAGTAACCAACAAGCTCGATACCTTCAACGGTGTCGTACTTTGAACTGTTGTCTGGATCATTCTCTTGAGCTGTGTATAGCGCAGCAAGTGTCACTTTGCTTGCTACTTTGTAGCTTGCGACTAGCTCGTAAGCCGTAAAGTCTTCAGCGTCAGTCAGGGAACCTTGAGAATAAGTACCTGCTAGGTATAGGTTATCCATCGAGTAGGCGATACCACCTAGAATTTGATCTTCAGAGTTGTCTTTATTTACGTCGCCACCAGAATATGCAAGACCGAGGTCTAGGCCCATTGGCAGTGAGTACATTCCAGAGATGCCGTATTTATCTTCGTTATCGCTAGAGTTTGCTTGGTAGGTTGCTTGCAGTTGTAGCGCATCAAACGCACCACGGTATGCGAAAACGCTGTCTTGCTTATCAGAAGACGAATCGATAACTTGCTGAACACCAGAGAACTCAGTGATATCCGTCATGTCAGAGATGATGACTGCAGCCATGTCTTGACGACCTACAGAGAAAGCACCGATATCAGAGTCGACACCTGCATACATGTAGCGGTTTTTGAATTCACTCTTGCCCGTTTTTTGCTCGGCTTCGTAAACACCGAATGCAGAAAGGCCATTGCCGATGTCCGTTTTACCTTTTAGATTAAGACGAGCGCGGCTTTTATCTTCCATTGAGCCTTCAACTTCAGCACCACCTGAACCGATGAAGTCACCACGGAACTCAACGCGGCCGCCAACTTTTAATTCAGTACCGTCGTTTTTGTATACTGTTGCTGCGAATGATGGTGCTGATACCAATGCTGTAAGAATTGCAGTAGTTAGTGCTGCCTTTTTCATTTTCTTATTACCCTAGTTGTAATCGATGGGCTTTCTTGCCCGATGTGTTGATGACGCTAAGGTAAACCCTGAAAATGAAAGATAGATTTCTGTTAAGTTATGATTTGATTGCACTTTTGTTGCTGGCGAGAATAAGTGCCCCTTCTTATATCTCTTATAAAAAGAAAGGTTTTATCTTTTTTGAGGTTTTTCTGCCTTCTATTGGAGACCGTGCTTTTTTCAAAAAGTTCCTGAACCTATTTTTGTTCCAAAATGTAAGTAAATATTTCATTTTGACGGGAAAGTTATTTTCAAAAGTTGGGGGTTCATCAAGTATTTGTGAGCACTATCTCGTTAAAGCATTTCTTTTTGTAAGGTTTTTACGCCTGGATTTTTTTCGGATAAGTAAACGTTTGCTTTTTAGTTTTTTGCTGAGAATTTTTCACTCGGTTATCAGGAACTAATCAAATAAAGTGTCGGCAGTTGTTACACAAAGGTAAATCCATTCTGGCGGAAAAGATGCCCCAGAGGGCCTTTGTATTCCTTTCTGTGTTCATCATTTCGTTTTACGAAAGTGAATCAGAGCTGGGTCTAAAACTGACTAACCAACTAATAAGTAATGGATTTAGAAATGAATAAAAAATTATTAGCAGCGGCAATCGCAGCAGCAACTTTCGGCACTCAAGCAGTGGCAGTGGAACTTTATAATAACGATGGCACAACATTTTCGATGGGCGGCCACGTTTCTGTTAACTTAAATGGTTCAGAGCAAGGTGACACGGATGTTGGTACTAACTCTCCTCGTATCAATATCTCTGCGACACAAGATTTAGGCAATGGCTTCACCGCAGACGCACGTGGTGAATGGGCTCTAAACTACTTAGATGGCGGTGAAGAGTCGTTTAAAACTCGTCTAGGTTACTTAGGTTTAACACATGAGGTTTACGGTCGTGCAGTAGGTGGTACGCAATGGTCACCTTACTATGATGTAGCAGGCATCGCGGATATGCCAATTGCGTTTGCGAATGACTTCATTTACGACGATCACGGAAACCTAGGCACAGGTCGTGCGGATAAAATGCTGTCTTATCGAAATGGCTTTGATTTAGGCGAAGCAGGTGCGATTAACGTTGGTCTTGGATGGCAAGGCGCAAATGATGAATACACGCGTAACGACGCAGGTACTATCACTGGTGGTCTTAAATACGATGACCGCATGCAAGTTGCGCTTTCTTACGCAATCATGGGCGCGAAAATTGGCTACTCATACAACGGTGGTGACTTCCAACACCCTGCTTACACAGGTAAACACACCGCAGAATCACATGTTGTGTCTGCATCTTACGGCGCTTACGGCCAAGGTCTGTTCCTTGCCGCGGTATATGGTTCAAATGAAAATATGAACTTCAGTGTAAATGGCGACCGTTTGGCGGAAAGTGATACGTACGAAGCGATCATCGCATACGCTCTAGCGAACAGCTTAAACTTGAGCGTTAACTACGAGATGGTTGAAGGTAAAGAGTTCAAAAATTCTAAAACAGAAACCGCTCGTGAGGAAATGGCACTGCAGGCAGAGTACAACTTCACGCCTAAATTTGTTGGTTACGCGGGTTACCAGTTTGACCTAAATGATGACCATGGTCGTGAAACTGATGACAAATGGGCGATAGGTGCTCGTTACTACCTATAATAGGATTTAGCGAGAACAATCATTCACCCTTATTGATTTAAAGCCAGCCTCGTGCTGGCTTTTTTGTCTATTTGTTTTGTAAATACCGTGATGTTTCAATTAGATGATACAAAACTCAAAACGGGGTGAATGTCTTATTTTTCACACTAGAGGATGGGATTTAGTGTCGTTAAGTCAATAGGTTAGATTATGATGAGGTTTTTGTTTTGCAGGGAAGAGCGATGAGCGTTATTCAAGTTGAAGAAAAGAAAGTAGAAGTGGGTAAAGTGCTTTGTGTTGGGCGAAATTACGTTGAACATATTCATGAGCTTGATAATGCGATCCCTGAGCAAATGGTGGTATTTAATAAACCCGCGACTTCCGTATCGACGACTCTGCGTTCATTTCATCAAGAGGCTCTTCATTACGAGGCTGAAATCTGTTTTCTGATCAAAGATGGACGTTATTCAGCGGTCGGTTTGGGATTGGATCTGACCAAGCGCGGTTTGCAGTCTTCACTTAAACAACAAGGGTTGCCCTGGGAGCGTGCTAAAGCGTTTGATGGCTCCGCAGTGTTTAGTCGATTTGTCTCTTTGGATAACATTGATATTAATGATCTTAACCTAGAGCTCTTGATTAACTGCGTTCGTGTACAAAAAGGTCACGTTAACCAGATGCTCTATCCGCCGCTAACCATTTTGGATGAATTAACGAGTTACACAACACTTCAAGATGGCGATGTGGTAATGACCGGCACACCAAAAGGAGTTGGTGAGGTGCATCAAGGTGACATCTTCCTTGGACGATTAAAGTGTGGTGATGTCACCCTGTTGGAGATTGAGTGGGTGGCGAATTAAAGCCAAATTCGCAGAACGAGAAATACCACCATGCTGATCACCGTCGTTAAAAGAACATTTTTAGTAAAGTACGCGATTAACGCAGCCAGCAAGGCAGCCAATAAAAATGGGTTGTGCACATTCACGCTGAGTGCTCCATTGGGAATGAAAACGATAGGCGTCCAGATCGCAGTGAGTACCGCAGGGCTGGCGTAGTTGAGCACTTTTTGTGTACGTGTCCCTAATCGCAGTGGTAGCTTGGGTTCTAAAAACAAGTAGCGGCTGGTGAAAACAAGTCCCGTCATCAGTAAAATAGACAACATGATCATTAGTGTTTCTCCTGTACTTGTTCCACAAAGTAGCCTGTAAGCATGGCTAAAATGCTCGAAATCATCAAACTTCCTTCCACTTGGTAATAGGTTAGGGCGACCGAGCTCACTAATGCCACGACAACACTCGCGAGCACCGCCATATTTTTAATAGTCGGAACTACAATTGCGATAAAAGTCGCGGCCACAGCAAATTCCAATCCCATTTCGTTCAGTTCAGGGATCAGGCTTCCCGCAATAATGCCCGTCAATGTCGCGATATTCCAAAACAGGTAAAAACTCAAACCAGCCCCAAGCGCATACCAGCGATTAAATTGTTTATCGGAATGATGACCTACAATCGCAAACAGCTCATCAGTGAGTAAGAATCCGAGTGATAACCGCCATTTAAGAGGAAGTGGTGCAATTTTACTGCGCATCGATACACTGTAGAGGAAGTGTCGAGAGGTGATAAAAAACGTTGTTAGTAACATGGTTACTAGGCCTGCCCCCGATTTAATCATCCCCATCGCGACGAGCTGCGCGGAACCTGCGAACAGAATGGCGGATAGTGCTTGTCCTTCCAAAGGGTGAAGCCCAGTATCAATCGCGAATGAGCCTGCGAGCAAACCCCAAGGTAACACCGCGATACTCAGTGGCATCATCGCAAGTGTGCCTTGCCAAAATAGCGTGGCTTTTGATTCTTCTTGTAACGGCAAAGTGTGGTCCATAGTTTCTTCTTAGTTATTCCTAAATCAGGCTACCAAGATAGCTCGGTAGTCGCATAACGCCTTGTACAATATTGCTGCTTTAGCTGTGACGGACGTATTGGCCGGGAGTGACGCCCATGGCTTTTTTAAAGTGTCGATGCAGATGGCTTTGATCATGGAAGCCACATTCTTGTGCCACATCTGAAATTTTTTGTCCCATTTTTAGTAGCTTCTTCGCCATACGTAAACGTTGCTGAATTTGATAAGCATGGGGAGGGAAGCCAAACTGTTTTTGAAACTCTCTTAGCAAATGAAAAGGGCTTAACCCAGCCAGTTTTGCTAGCTCTTCTAGCGAGACGTCCGTTTGCGGGAAGTCTTCCAAAAACTCTTTGACCAACTGTATTTGTCGCTGAGCTCTGGTTGATTCTTTGAGCGGTGCCCGGTGGGTGCTGTGTTTGCTGGCTAGTTTGATCAACGTGCCGTAAATCAAAGTTTCTCGTAGTAGTCGGTTGTCTGATTTTTCTAGCGTTTCAAACACCAATCGCAACTGACTAGCCAGCTCAGGATCGTAAACCACAGGTTGAGGAAAATAGGGCAGAGCTACATTTGGTGAACCAAGCTCTTGCCCCAAGGTCTGAAACTGCTGTGGTACGGGGTACATTGCTTTGTATTCCCAACCGCCTTCTGAGGCCGAATGCCCGTTGTGTACTTCATCGGCATTAACAAGGATGATGCTGTCCTGTGGCGCGATATGATTTCCGCCTGTTCGAAAGAACTGCTGTGCTCCCTTCTCGATGACGCCAATAGTGTAACCCTCGTGACTATGGCGTGAGAAATTCTGCTTCTCGTACTTTGCATCGAGCAGTTCTAAACCACCGAGCTCTTGAGCTATCTTGAAGGTAGCGATTTCCTTATTCTTTTCTTTCATCTTTATCCGGTCTGCTCAAGAAAATCATTTTAGAAGTGTAACGGATCCATCGTGCTTATTTTTGTACAAAATTGCTATTCGATTTTGATAAATAGGCGAATTGATTGTTATTTTGCAACCTAGCAAACTATGATTTTTATTTTTTGAATTATCTTGGCTATTTTGGGCTGGATGATGTCATTTTGTTGGTATAACATTCGCCGCCTTGTTGTAGAAAAGCGGTTCCATCATGATTGATTTATCTGTACTTCCTGTTTATCTCACCGCAGTAGTGGCTTTGTTGCTGTTACCAGGGCCCGATATGTTGCTGATAGCGAGCTCTAGTATGAGTTACGGTAAGAAGGTCGGTCTTTTTGCTAGCTTAGGCAATGCGACGTCTGGTGTTATTCTTACTTTGCTTGCTGCGATGGGAGTATCTACCCTGATTGCAATGAGCCCAATCGCCCTTAAAGTCCTTCATCTATTAGGTGGCGCATACTTGCTAAAAATGGGATGGGACTGCTTAAGAGCTGAGGCATCAGCGGCTCCAGAACTTGATAATCAAAACAAAATGGCATCAACTTATTATCAACGTGCCTTAATGAGTAATTTGCTTAATCCTAAAGCGTTGGTATTTTTTGTGATGTTTTTGCCGCAGTTTGTCTCAAGCAATATCACAGCGTCTTCTGGTGAGCAAATGCTGGCACTAGGGTTACTGTTGAACGTTCTTGGCTTATCATTCAACTTATTACTTGTTGGGCTGGCAGGCACATTGGGTAAGGGGCTGCTCGAGAACGAAAAATTCCGCACGTATCAACATAAATTAATGGGTTTAGTGTTCGTTATTCTAGCGTTGTGGATGCTGAGCAGTTTCGCCTTGTAAAGTTATCATATTCCACCAGAAAGCCAGCAATTGCTGGCTTTTTGTTTTAGGATATTGGTGTTTCCTAAGGAGAGGATGTATGAAGCTTGAATTTTGTTTAAATCCAGATCAAACAGACCTTGATTTTGTTCGTGAAGGTATTCGATCTTATAACCGACTGCATTTGCCTGAAGGGGAAGTGCATGCTGTAGGCTGTTTCGCAAAAGATGAGAATGGCAAGATCATGGGTGGCTTGACTGGCGAAATGTTTAAAAATACGGTGTTTGTTGAGTTTTTGTGGGTAGACGCTGAAAGTCGAACCTCTGGTCTCGGTAGCCAGTTAATGTCGATGCTAGAACAAAAAGTAAAGCCTCACGGGGTTACCCATGTTTATTTGGATACCTACAGCTTTCAAGCTCTTGAGTTCTATCTCAAATTAGGTTTTGAGAAAGTAGGGCAGTACTCAGGCTATCCTGCAGAGGGCATCCACAAGTACTTTCTACAAAAGGAAATTGTAGGCTAGGGAAAAGCACGGGTTAGCTTGACTTGTTCTAGTCAAAATCAAAAAAAGAGGCGCGAATTTGCGCCTCTTATCGTATCAGGTGTCTCTGCTTCTCTTTGACTTACAAACTTGTCTGATGCGCGTCGATAAGTTCGTTCATCTTCGCCTCTGCCGCTTGCTGTGCTTGTGCATAGCTCATATCCGCAGGGAAAAGGTTGATGACTTCGTAGTAACATTTTAGTTTTGGCTCAGTACCCGAAGGGCGAACAATCACACGAGACTGATCTTCTAGGTGATAAATCAATACGTCACTTGCTGGTAAGTCAATGGATTCTTCTGATCCGTCATCAAACATGCGAACTGATGTTTTTAGATCTTCAGTTACTGCGACTTTTTTACCAGCAATCTCTGTTGGTGGGTTTGCACGGAGCTTGTCACCGATTGGTGGAGAGTTCGGGTCGAGAGCGATACTGCGCTGCGCGTTAAAGTAGAAACCGTGCTCGCGGTACAGTTCTTCCAGTTTATCCCATAGTGTTTTGCCTTGAGCTTTAAGTTTACCTGTTAGCTGAGCAAATGCGACGATTGCAGATAAACCATCTTTATCCCACACTTTGTTACCCACGGTATAACCGAGCGCTTCTTCATAAGCAAACAAGAATGGATTGGCTTCTGTCTCTTGCTCCATGGCAACGTTAGTGAGCCATTTGAAGCCTGTTAACGTTTGGTAGTATTGGGCGCCATGCGCTTTGGCAATGCTACTCAGCATTCTTGATGATACGATGGTGTTGCCAACCAGAGCGTTAGGTTGCTGTTCTAGCAAGTAATCGCCAAACAGTGAACCCACTTGGTCGCCGGTTAACATTTGGTATTCGCCATCTGGGCGTTTGACCGCCACTGCAAAACGGTCGGCATCTGGATCGTTGGCACAAGCGATATCAGCATCTACGGACTTACCTAACGCCATCACCATATCCATTGCTCCCGCTTCTTCAGGGTTTGGGAAGTTGACGGTTGGGAAGCTACCATCAGGTTCGCGCTGTTCCTTAACACTTGCCACTTTTTTGAAGCCAGCGTCTGCGAGGAGCGTTTCCGCCATATTCGCGCCAACGCCATGCATCGCAGTGTAAGCGATAGAAATATCGGTGTTGTTGTCAGGAGTAAGCAGCGCGTTTTCGTTCATCGTTTTACGGTAAGTTTGGTAGTAATCGTCTTCCAACCAAACTAACAAACCGTGCTGTTTTGCATCATCGAGAGACATTAAAGGTAATGGCTTCGTTGTTGCGTCATCAATTTTCGCTGCGATTCCAGAGTCGTGTGGAGGAATGATTTGTGCGCCATTCTCCCAATATACTTTAAAGCCATTGTACTCTGGTGGATTGTGGCTAGCGGTAACAACAACAGCGGCCGCAGCATTCAATGTTCGGACACCAAACGCAACAATTGGGGTTGCTGCAACATCGTACGTTAGGTAAACCTTGATACCAAGGGCTGTCAGTACGGACGCGGTATCATGCGCGAATTGTTTCGAATCAGGACGACCGTCGTAGCCAATAACGACACCACGACTTGCGGCATCTTTGACTTGCTCTAGCAAATAGTTTCCTAGGCCAGTGGCTGTCTCTTGAATCACCAAGCGGTTCATTCGGTTTGGACCTGCACCCACTTTGCCGCGTAACCCTGCTGTACCAAAGGCAAGGCGCGATCCAAAGCGATCAGTAAGCTCTTGTTCATTATTTGTATCGACGAGGTGTTGTAGCTCTTCGCGAGTCTTAGGATCAGGGTCTCGTTCTAGCCATTGAGTAATTAGTGCTGTCATATCAATCATTCCTTAGTAGGGGGCGCCTACTTTCTTGGACACTTCGTTTTGTAAGTATCTCAATGTTTTCTTTTAAATTAATGTAAATGGTTCTCAATTACATTTCAAAGAGGGCAATCGATAAACCGAATTAATTTTTTTATCCGAACAAAATTTAATCATATTTAATTTCTTGAAGAACCTTGGAACTATAACTAGCCTTTTAACATAAATATAACAAACAGTGTCGAAATCGTAGTTTTTGTGATTTTTCGTAAAGTTGTTCGATATTTGCATCGGGACGCAAGGAAGCTCGCGCAAGCGTAGCGGCTGAGCAGAGGAGAGATCTTTTGAAAAGATTAACGACTACTCTAGCCTTATCACTGAATGTGATTTTAATCACATTCTCCTCTTTCAGTTGGTCAAAGGAAAGTGACTACAACATGACCAAAGGGGTCACAGCGATAAGTGGGCAAGTGTATGAATTACATATGCTGATTTTCTATATCTGCTGCGTAATTGCTTTGATTGTATTTGGTGTCATGTTCTATTCCATCTTTCGTCATCGCAAGTCAAAAGGAGCAGTTGCCGCACATTTCCACGAAAGTACAAAAGTGGAAATTATCTGGACAGTCATACCTATCATCATTCTTGTCGCCATGGCGATTCCCGCAACGAAAACTTTAGTCGCAATGGAAGACACAAGCCAATCAGATATCACGGTCAAGATCACAGGCTCGCAATGGAAATGGCATTACAGCTATTTTGGTGAAGATGTTGAGTTCTTCAGTTTGCTTGCCACCAGCCAAAAGCAAATTGATGGTATCGAGACAAAAGGCGCGCATTATCTATTGGAAGTAGACAACCCCTTGGTGTTGCCTGTGAATCGTAAAGTGCGTTTTTTGATGACTTCTGATGATGTCATTCACTCATGGTGGGTGCCGGATTTTGCTGTCAAGAAAGACACCATCCCTGGTTTTATTAATGAAGCATGGACAAGAATTGATGAGCCAGGCGTATATCGCGGTCAATGTGCGGAGCTATGTGGTCGTGCACACGGGTTCATGCCGGTGGTGGTGCATGCGATGGAAGAAGAAAAGTTTGATGAATGGTTAGCGAGTAAGAAGGAAGAAATCGCACTTCAAAAAGCGGCGGCACAAGAGGCGCTCTCTCAAGACTTATCCATGGATGAGTTGATGTCGCAGGGCGAATCGATATACACGGCGCGTTGTGCTGTGTGCCATCAGGCTAATGGTGAGGGGATTCCGGGTGCATTTCCCGCGATTAAGGGCAGTCCTATCGCAACAGGCCCAATTTCAGAGCACATTGATGTGATTGTGAATGGCCGTCCGGGCACTGCAATGCAGTCTTTTTCGAACCAGTTAAGTGACAAAGAAATTGCTGCGGTCATCACATACCAGCGAAACGCATGGGGCAACGACACTGGTGATAGGGTGCAAGCATCCGATGTGAATGCCTTTAAGGCACAAGGCAGTGCTAAGGAGGAAATATGAGTAAGCCAATAGAAAAGGCAGTGAAGTCTGCTCCAGCGGAAGCCAGTGCAAACAGTACCATTGCGATTGATGATGGCCATGATCATCATGCTCCCCAAGGTATTGCTCGTTGGCTGTATTCCACGAACCATAAAGACATTGGCACCCTGTACCTTTGGTTTAGTTTCGCGATGTTTCTGACTGGTGGTGCGATGGCGATGGTCATTCGTGCCGAACTATTCCAGCCTGGACTTCAGCTGGTTGATCCACAGTTTTTTAATCAAATGACTACGGTACACGGTTTGGTGATGGTGTTTGGTGCTGTGATGCCAGCATTTACGGGCCTTGCTAACTGGATGATTCCAATGATGATCGGGGCTCCAGATATGGCGCTACCTCGCATGAACAACTTGAGCTTTTGGATTCTACCTTTTGCATTTCTTATTTTATTGAGCTCGTTGTTTTTACCTGGCGGCGGCCCCGATTTTGGCTGGACGTTCTATGCTCCGCTGTCCACGACTTATGGCCCAGATAGCACCGCGCTGTTTGTATTCTCTGTGCATATCATGGGTATCAGCTCCATTATGGGCGCGATCAACGTTATCGTGACGATCGTAAATATGCGAGCTCCGGGAATGACTTGGTTCAAGTTACCAATGTTTGTTTGGACTTGGTTAATCACCGCTTTCTTGTTGATCGCGGTTATGCCGGTATTAGCAGGTGCGGTGACGATGGTTCTTACTGACAAATATTTCGGGACTAGCTTCTTTGATGCTGCTGGTGGCGGTGACCCGGTGATGTTCCAACACATCTTTTGGTTCTTTGGTCACCCAGAAGTGTACATCATGATTTTACCGTCGTTTGGCATCATTTCTGCCATCCTTCCTGCTTTCAGTGGCAAGAAGCTGTTTGGTTATCATTCGATGGTTTACGCGACGTGCAGCATTGCGTTGCTGTCTTTTCTTGTGTGGGCGCATCACATGTTTACAACGGGGATGCCAGTTTTTGCAGAGCTTTTCTTTATGTATTGCACCATGCTGATTGCGGTACCAACAGGGGTGAAAGTCTTTAACTGGGTCGCCACCATGTGGCGTGGGGCTCTGACATTTGAAACGCCAATGTTGTTTGCCATTGCCTTTATTGTGCTCTTTACGATTGGCGGTTTCTCAGGGTTGATGCTGGCGATTGTGCCGGCGGATTTCCAATATCATGACACTTACTTCGTGGTTGCGCATTTCCACTATGTGTTGGTATCTGGTGCTGTATTCTCGATTATGGCGGCTGCGTACTATTGGCTACCTAAGTGGACAGGCAATATGTACGACCACAAGCTGAGTTTGTGGCATTTCTGGTGCTCGATTATTTCAGTTAATGTTTTGTTTTTCCCGATGCACTTTCTAGGTTTAGCGGGTATGCCAAGACGTATCCCGGATTACGCTATTCAGTTTGCTGATGTCAATCAAATCGTCTCCATTGGTGGATTTGCGTTTGGGTTGTCACAATTGATCTTTTTATGGGTGGTGATTAAGTGTATTCGTGGCGGTGAAAAGGCCGCTGCAAAACCGTGGGAACGTGCAGAGGGTTTAGAATGGACGGTGCCAAGCCCGGCACCCCATCATACGTTTACTACGCCGCCTAAAGTCGATTAGAAACGAATAGGGTGAGTGAGATGAAACCGAATCCATCAAACAAAAAGCTCACAGTGAAGTTGCTTTTAGCGACCCTTTTGATGTTCGGGTTTGGCTACGCACTTGTCCCATTGTATGACGTAATGTGCGACGCACTTGGTATCAATGGAAAAACAAGTGAAGTGGCCGCCATTCAACCAACTGGTATGCAACCGGACATGAGTCGAACCATTCGCGTGGAGTTTATGGCGCATGTAAGCCCCGATATGCCTTGGGAGTTTAAACCCAAAGTGATTTCGATGGACGTTCATCCCGGTGAAGTCGTACAAACCGAATACCTTGCATTTAATGAAAGCGGGCAGAAGTTGGTAGGGCAAGCCGTTCCCTCTGTTTCTCCCGGGAATGGTGCCGCTTATTTCAATAAGATTGAGTGCTTTTGTTTTAACCAACAGCCTTTGGATGGCAAACAACAAGCTCAAATGCCGTTGATTTTTTATATCGAACCGGACTTACCGGAGTCGATACACACGTTAACGCTGTCATACACACTCTATAAACTTCCCCCTCCTACAGGTTCTTAGCCACTCAAGGAGAGAGATACAGACCAAGGCTGGTCAGTAAGGAGAGAAATTATGAGTAACAAGCCAGGAACATATTATGTTCCCGCTCAAAGTAGCTGGCCGATCATCGGTGCATTTGCTCTATTTTTAGTTGCCGTTGGTGCAGGAATGACCGTTCAGGGGACACAAAGTGAAGGGGCTGTGGGAACCATTGGTAGCATTGTGCTAGCGGTAGGCTTTCTGTTCTTGCTTTATATGTTGGCGGGCTGGTTTAGTAATGTGATTACTGAGTCACTGAGTGGAAAGTACAGCTCGCAAATTACTCGTTCTTTTCGCCAAGGGATGAGCTGGTTCATCTTCTCTGAAGTGATGTTTTTTGGTGCCTTTTTTGGTGCGTTATTTTACGCCAGGATGATTTCTGTGCCTTGGTTAGGTGGGGCAGATAACAACTTCATGACCAACGAGGTTTTGTGGCCAACCTTCGAAGCGATGTGGCCACTCACACTGACTCCGGGTGGAGAAACAACACAAGCTATGCCGTGGCAGGGCATTCCCCTTACTAATACTATTTTGCTGCTATTGTCGTCGATTACGCTACATATGGCGCACATCAATCTTGAAAAAGACAAAAGAACGGCACTGATTGTTTGGTTGGAAATCACCATCGTGCTTGCGGGCTTTTTCCTATATTACCAAGCGGTCGAGTATGCTCATGCTTATCAAGAAATGGGGCTCACGTTGCAATCTGGTATCTACGGAAACACCTTCTTTATGCTGACTGGTTTTCACGGTTTGCACGTCTGTCTTGGGACGATTTTCTTAATCGTATTATTGCTCCGAATCGCTAAAGATCATTTTTCGTCTAACAACCATTTTGCCTTCCAAGCAGGTAGTTGGTATTGGCACTTTGTGGATGTGGTTTGGTTATGTCTATTTGTGTTTGTGTACGTGCTGTAGGTGCATTGGGCGATTAGTAAGGACGGGGATTCGGAGCCAGCCAGCCTGAACTGAGCGCAATAAGTAGAAGGATAACTACTAAAGCGGAGAACATGACTCGACGGCCTAAGTAATGACTCATAGGTTTGTCTCTTTTTTCGGGATTATCTGGGTCTTCACGAACCATTTCGATAAGCGCTTTTGCGAGGTTGAAGATAATGAAAAGCAGCAAAAGGACAAGCGTCAGTTTGAATAGAAATACGGTGGACATAGCACCTCCGGTTTCATCGTTGTTGTCATCGAGACAATTATGGCTATCGAAACGGTTTTGGGTTGCAGTTGGTTTAACTGTGGTTGTGTTTTCTCTTTTGGTCAAACTGGGTTTTTGGCAGCTTGAGAGAGGGCAAGAGAAACAGGCTTTGGAACAAGCCATTCTTGCGCGAGCGGATAGTGCGTACCAAGCATTAGGCGAAGTTCTTGAAGAAAACGATTGGAGAGAAGGCAGCATTCTCGGGAAGAAAGTGGAAGCTAATGTTGTTCCTCAGGCGTTTCCCGTGATTTTACTGGATAACCAAACGCATCAGGGCAATGTGGGCTATTTAGCATTTCAGATTGTCTCTATGAGTGATGAATCAGGAACCTATGCATTATTAGAGCTTGGTTTTGTGGAGGGAATAGCAGATCGTTCAATATTACCAACCGTCACAACACTCGAAGTGTCGACCTTTATCTCGGGACGTCTGTACCGAAAATCTGCTAACCCGTTGAGCTCTGAATTAATGCCAGAAGTTGGCGATGCCATTCGTGTGCAGAACCTTAATATCGTGCATCTGAATCAGCTACTTAATATTGAACTTATGCCCGCAGTCTTGCAGCCAGACAATCTAAAAAATTGGCCTTACGACTTTCCTTGGAACCCATTGCCGCTCAACAGCGCCAAGCATTTCGGTTATTCGATTCAGTGGTTTTCGATGGCGGGCGTTTTCTTATTATTGACCTTAATTGTTTTTGTTCGTTGGCAAAGAAAGTTGCGTCACATGGAGGTGAAGCATGACATCTAAAGTAACCAAAGGGCGGCTAATGTTGATTGCGTTGGTGTGTACGTTTGCGCTTCCTGCCGTCATCGCTAAGGTCATTCTCACCCAAGGGTGGTATCAAAGCGGTGTGACCAATAGAGGTGTGTTAGTTGAACCATACACAACGTTAGAGCTACTTGGTCAAGAGTCCCCACTCAAGGAGCACAGGTGGCAACTCGCTTATGTTTTACCTAATGAGTGCACAGAACAATGCAGGCAGCAGCTTTACCTGCTTCAGCAAAGCCATGTCGCTTTAGGAAAATATCAAGAGCGTGTGGTGCCGGTGCTTTGGCAGACAGAGTTGTCCGATACCGTAGATGTATCGATGACGACAATGCAAATTAATCAATCGGTTACCGCCAAAGTGAAACCCGGACAAATGTTAATCGTTGATCCTCTGGGGCAATTGGTGATGTCTTACTCGCCGCAACCGAATGAAGATTTAGTCTCGTTCAACAAAGGTATGTTGGCGGATTTACGCAAGCTCTTAAAATTGTCACGAGTTGGTTAGAAAGGGGCGTATATGAAGTTAATTCAGTTGGTTAAATTCAGTTTGCTCCTAACTTTCGTGGTGATCATGTTAGGCGCGTATACTCGCCTTTCTGATGCAGGGTTAGGTTGCCCTGATTGGCCCGGCTGCTATGGGCACTTTGGTGTGCCTCATCAAGAAGAAGACGTAATACGTGCCAATCTTAATTTCCCTGAACGGGCAGTCGAGCATGAGAAAGCATGGCTTGAAATGATTCATCGCTATTTTGCAGGAACGTTGAGTTTGGTCATTTTTGCCATGACAGTGATATCAATAAGGTCTGAGCGCGTGAATCCTACTATTCCGATGCTGCTCAGTGTACTGGTGGTCGGGCAAGCACTTTTGGGGATGTGGACCGTGACGCTCAAATTAATGCCAGTCATCGTAATGCTTCATCTGCTTGGTGGATTTACTTTACTGGTTCTGCAGGCGATTTTTTACTGCCAGTTAAAAGCGCAAAATAATCTCTATTTTTCTCCATCTTCCAGCTCGCTACGAGGCTTCTCATTATTGGTTTTTCTGGTTGTTTTTATGCAGGTGCTGCTCGGAGGGTGGACTTCGTCAAACTATGCCGCGCTCATGTGCACCTCACTGCCTATTTGTGAGGGAGATTGGATGAATCATCTCTCATGGAAAGAGGCGTTTTCTTTCTGGCAAACCGGATTCGAGAATTACGAGTTTGGTGTATTAGAGTATCCCGCAAGAATGACCATACATGTTACGCATCGCCTCGGTGCGATTGTCACCGCCACTGTCGTATTGGCTTATAGCATTATGCTCATGAGGCAAGATTCCCATCATTCACAGCGCATTGGAGGATGGTTACTACTCACTTTAGCGTGTCAAATTATGTTGGGCGTGAGCAACGTTGTATTCCAACTTCCTATTTATGTCGCCGTGGCACATAACTTGGGTGCCGCCATTATGTTGAGTCTTGTTTGTGTGAGTCAGTTTTATTTGTGGCAGGGCAAAAAAGCTTGGAGTTACACCGCGAAAGGAGTTCGCTATGAGTAAAGAAATCGCACTGTCGTTAAATGATCGAAAGCGACTAAGTTCCGTTTATTTGAAGTTAACGAAGCCCAAAGTAGTCGCATTAATGCTGGTGACGGCCGTTGTCGGGATGAGTTTAGCGCCTGTTACTGAGTTTCCTTGGTTGCAGGCGGCGGTTGGCCTAACAGGCATTGGTTTGATGGCAGGCTCCGCGGCAGCGTTTAATCACCTGATTGACCGCCGCATTGATGCGAGAATGGCTCGCACACACAAACGTCCGTTGCCATCGGGTGAAGCTAAGCCGTTATCGGTGATAACCTTTGCGACGGCGTTAGGCGTCATAGGATTTGTACTTCTATATGCGATGGTCAACCCACTGACGGCATGGCTGACTTTGATGAGTTTACTCGGCTATGCGATGGTGTACACCATGTACCTCAAACGCGCTACTCCGCAAAATATCGTAATTGCAGGTATTGCGGGTGCGATGCCGCCTCTTCTCGGTTGGACTGCCGTAACAGGGCAGTTGCATGCGAATGCTTGGCTGCTTGTGATGATCATTTTTATCTGGACGCCACCACACTTTTGGGCACTCGCAATTCATCGCGTAGAGGACTATCGCAAGGTGGATATTCCAATGTTGCCAGTGACACATGGTATCGAGTACACCAAAACTTCCATTCTGTTGTATACAGTATTGTTGACGTTGGTTTGTGTGCTGCCGGTGTTGGTTGGAATGGTCGGCGTAGTTTATCTTTTTGCCTCGTTACTACTTAACGCTGGCTTTATGTACCATGCATGGAAGCTAAAATACGCGCCAGAGCCCAATACCGCGATGGAGGCGTTTAAATTTTCTATCTATCACCTTTTTGCGTTGTTCATTGCATTGCTTTCGGATCACTATATTGGTTTGTAGCCTCTCTTTAAACAGAAAACGCCGCGTGGTTCGCGGCGTTTTTTGTTTTGATACTTTGGCTTTAATGCAAAGTTTCTAGAGTTATTGAATCTCTAACAATTCAACATCAAAGATCAAAACACTTGCTGGTGGAATTGGGCCTGAGCCACTTTTGCCATAACCGAGCGTGCTTGGTACGAAAAGGCGGATTTTTTCACCTTCGACCATGTATTGTAGGCCTTCTTGCCAGCCTTTAATGACTTGGTTAAGACCAAACGAAATTGGCTCACCGCGATTAACGGAGCTATCAAACACAGTGCCATCAATCAACGTGCCGTGGTAGTGCACTTTGACTTTGCTTGTCGCGGTTGGGTGAACCTCACCTTCGCCTTTTTCAAGAACAATATATTGAAGACCACTTTCTGTTGTAATGACGCCTTCTTTCTTCGCATTCTCGAGCAAGAATGCTTGGCCTTTCGCAAAGTTTTCATCCGCTACTTTATGGTTTGTCCAAGTACGGTAAATGAAAAAACCCGCCAGAATGAAAATAATGAGAGGAAACAAAAATTTAGACACGTAAGCTCCTTGTCTATTTAGGTTGTTTTAGCAAATAGTTAATGGTTTTTGCCATGGCTTCGACGCTGTCATGACCACCAGTAATGACTTGGTATTTTCCGTTAACGATAAAGGCTGGAACGGAGTTAATTTGGCCGCGAGTCGTGATCGCTTCTGCCTTAGTGATGTACTCAAACAGCGTTTTTTGCTGTGCTTCATCTAAATGGTAAGGGCTGATAAGGTTGCGAGACTCAAAGGCTTTCTCTACGGCGATTTGACGTTCCTCAGCAGTCGCATCAGGACCCATTTGTACGGCAGCAAAAAGATCCGCCATAAATGCTTTGTCAGGTGTCGACTCTAGTTGCATGACTGCAGTGTAGAAGATGATGGCGCTTACTTGTGCACTTTCATTGAAAGTTACATGCATTTTTTCAACGCTTTGCTCGGTCAATGATTCAATTTGAGGGACAAACTCTTCCATTGAGCGACAGTGGCCACACGTTAAAGAGAATGCTTCAGTCAGGGGAGTTAAATCATATTCTTCAAGAGATACAGGCAAAACTTCGTATTGTTTGCCTTGCTGAGGCTGAGTGTTGCCGCTATCGCATGCCGACAAAGCCATCATAGCGGCAATCACAGCAAAGCCTTTCGATATGGTTTTTAACATAATAATGCTCTAAGTAAGAAATTTGCGTTAGTTTATCGGTTAACGATAGTGACTAAAACCATTAAATAACAATAAAGTGAGACGATTGGTAACAGACTTTTCCTGATGTGTAGGCTGCAGGGAGGTATTTTGGCATCGCTTTTTATTTGAGAGAGACTTGATATTGATTCCAGTGGCATGAACGCTGCATATACAAACCAATCGGTGGATAAAAGCGCTAAAGATTCGGCGTGTTTTGTCGACACAATGGACAAGAGTTTTTCTACGTTGGTAATGGTATGAAGCAGTGGTTTTTAATTGTTTGCGGCATTCTGACTGGGTGCAGTAGCCTTGATCAAGACATGGTTCCTGGCGGGAACATTTTAGATACAGCACCTAGAACAAACACCGAGCTGAGACATCCTGAGTGGGGCTATCCGAGCGCCTCCAGTGTGGCTTCTTCACCTCGTACGTATCAGACTGAGAGGGCATCAGTAAAAAAGTCGCAAAATGTGACCTCTCTGGAAATGTTTCTGAACAGGCACAATATTCCTCATGAGACACTCAGTGGCGGTCACTTAATGATACGTTTGAAAGAGCAAGTGCATTTTCAAACTGGCTCTGCTCAGTTATCAGCGCAATCTCAAGACTGGATTCGAAACATTGGTCACTATCTCGCAGGAAGAACGGATGTGGATGTCGTGATCGATGGCCATGCCGATAGCACGGGAGCTGCCAGCTTTAATGACACGTTGTCAGAAAAGCGAGCTCGTGAAGTGGAAAAGCAACTACTGGCGACGAGTATTCCTCGTCAACGCGTGTTTTCTAGAGGTTTTGGCGAGTATGTGCCGCAGTGCAGTAATGCGACAGTCAGTGGCAAAGCTTGTAATCGACGCGTAGAGCTAACGCTGATCGTTGATGAGTAAGGCGATGGTTGGTCGATAAACTACGTCGTGTTGTTTTCACTGAGCCCTTATGTGTTTACTGGCGTTTCCGTCTGGGAATGAGCAAGAAGAGTGAACCCAAAGGCTAGGCATAGCAACGAGCAGCTAGACTGAATAGAAAAGAGGCACCTGTATGGTGCCTCTTTTACATCCGCCAATGTTCATAGGGGGAACTTAGGCAAATTCTTTTTCAACGTAAGCGACGATGTCAGATGACTCGTATAGCCACTGTGTTTCGCCATCTTTTTCGATACGCAGGCAAGGGACTTTAATTCGTCCACCACCTTGCTCTAGTTCAGCTCGATGAGTCGGGTTATTTTTTGCATCACGTAGCTCAATGTTCACTGACTGACGCTTCATTGCACGGCGGACTTTTACGCAAAAAGGGCAAGCTTCAAATTGGTAAAGTGCGTATTGCTTTGCTTTTTCATCAATACGTTGTTGTTCTTCTGCACTGCGTTTAATACCACGAGGTGAGAACACGGCGTTCAGCAATAAGATAACCTTGCCTAAAATCCAACGGATAAACTTCATAATGATCCCTTGATGTTCATTGGGTAATTGTCCTTTAAAAATGCAATCATGATGCTTGTTGCATTGAGCGTGAAGTCTATCAGTTGTTTGAAATGGATAAAACCATGTATTTTATATGGAAAATAAGCGTTTTAACCTGCTCCAAAAACCGCTAGTTGAAGCTGGACTGGCTTCTCTACCTAGATAAAAGCTTTGCATCAGTTCGGTTCTGAATGCATCAACATCCATGCGTTTTACAACAAGCTCGTGTTGCAATGTATTCTGAGTTTGCTCGGCATGATCGTGCGCCAAGCTAAAGTCCATATTCAAATAGCCTTGAGTATAAAGCCAAAGGTGGGTTATCAAGATAAGGTCTTCTGCGGACTGGTTAGTGAACTTATCCGCGTGCTCATCACCCAAGGAGTCAGTCAGCACTTGCTGCATTTGCTGGGCAGAATGCGCATGTTGCTCATAGTTAGCGCTGGCTTCAATATGCGACTTAGTCAAAAGACCAAGCAGGTGAAGAGTAGGCGCCGTGGCGGGTTTGTTCTCACAAACTTTTGTAAACAGTTGTGACTGTTCTTTTAACCAACGTCGCTTTGCCGCTTTATGTTCTTTAACGAAGGGAATTTCTTTGAATCCCATCTCTTGACTCAGTTCACTAAGAGACGTCATGGCTTTTTAGTTCCTTCACCGTTACTTCGACGTGTTGATCGTTGATATCAACAAAAATAGAGCTGCCGGTAATCATAACAGAAAGGCTAGTGCCTCGGTCAAGGTGCTGACAAATCAAGTCGATAGCGTCGTAGTCAAAGCTTTCTACATTGACGGGAAGCATTGAGAACTTTCCTGACATTTTATCCCACCATACCGTCGCTTTAGTGTTATAAGTGTAAACTTTCACATGCTTTGCTAGGCGAGAGGCTTTCTTGATTCTTTCTGGTTCTGGTTCGCCAATTTCAATCCAGTGAGTAATGCTTTGATCATCGCCAACATGCCATAAATCAGGCTCTTCAATTGTAGAAAGCCCTTTCGTAAACTCTAAATTACTTTGAGCGTTTAAGCAGTAAGCTAAAACACGAGCCAGCATTCGTTGAGGTTTTTCTGAAGGGTGAAGGGCGATAGTTAGATTTTTAGAATCGTAATAGTCGTTATTCATATCGGAAATGGCGATACGAAATTTATAAATAGTCGGTTTAAGAGCCATGGATTTATATCGTTTTTGTTGGCAAAAATAAGTTATAGACAAAAAAATAGCCAGCTTTAAAAGCTGGCTATCGTATCAAATTCTTTAAGAATTAAAGTACTTTGATTTGCTCTGCTTGAGGGCCTTTTTGACCTTGAGAGATAACAAATTCTACTTTCTGGCCTTCAACTAGAGTACGGAAGCCGTCACCAGTGATTGCAGAGAAGTGAGCAAATACGTCAGGACCGTTTTCTTGTTGAATGAAACCGAAGCCTTTAGTTTCGTTGAACCACTTAACTGTGCCAGTAGCTGTGTTAGACATGTCTATTTCCTAAATATCTAAATAATGTAATCTTTCGCCTCAACGGCGCTTATAGCGTGGAAAAATAAATTGCTATTGCGTACCACAGGACGACGGGTTACAAGTAATCCAACGAAATGTGAAAACAAAGAACTTTCTTTCTAGCCGTGTTTGAGTCTAGGTTAATTCCACGAAGAGTCAACATATATTAGTGCTTTATGGACAAATATTTGTATTTAGTCACTATTTAACCAGCATGTTTTTGATTAAATTTCAAATAAATGACGGTGATGTGAAGTTTTTCAGCATAAAATTCAACTAAATCTATAAATTTGACTTATTTATATAATTATTGTCCAATCTGGTTCGACCATTAAGGAGGATTTATGGCAAAACCTAAAACCAGTCCTCAGCCGAATGAGTTACAACACGAGACCGATTTCGGCAGAGGTGAAATCAAGGACAATGCGTTAAAAGCGGTTGTCACCAGTCAATTGTTCAGAACACGAGTCGTAAAAGCGAAAAAAGGTAAAGGCAGCTTCAGTCGGAAAATGAAGCATAGAGGCAAAGAGCCCTATTCAAAGTTCTCCCCGATGTGGATTTTGAATAGGGCTTTTTTATTGATGCTGCTTTTTATCAAACTATTCAAATTCAATGGCTTAGTGTTAGTTAAATCACTCTTATCTTACCTTGTACTGGCTAGCTTTCTTCTTAAAACTAGACGCTGAAAAGTACCAAATAAGTACTAAAACCTACTAAGTTAGATTCATATCAATAGGAGCCACTTCCTGTCCGACACCGCTCTGCTATATCTTTAGATCAGACAAAACAGCCGAGATTATGGTTTAAAAAGACTGGTGAGAAGTAGGTATGTCATCGACGAGTTATGGTACTTATGGTTGCAAGTGTACAAAAGCGTGTGCTTCTTTGTTACTACTATGGCTGTCTATTTGCCCGATGACGTATGCGCACAAGTCAGAGTCTCATTCTTTAATAGTTGCTAACTCCAAAGCTTGGAAGCCATTCTCTTACCTTAGCCCAGACGGTGAACCCAAAGGCATTTTGATCGACTTCTGGAAAGCGTATGCGGCGGACAACCAAATTGATGTTCAGTTTCTGCTTCTTGATTGGGAGGCTTCTTTACAGGCCGTAAAAGAGGGGCGTGCTGACTTTCACGCGGGATTGGTTTACTCATCGGAAAGAGCCGATTACTTGGATTTTGGCGCAGTTATCATGCCCATTCAAACTAAATTATATGTCAATCAAGACGTGCTTTCGATTGATGTCAAAAGTGTTTTAGCTGGTGAAATGACGTTGCCAATTGGTGTCGTTAAAGGAAGTTACGAGTCTGAGTTTATTAAGACGAATTATCCTAATGCGCCTATCGCAGAGTACATCAATAACGACACGATGATACAGGCTGCTGTCGATAAGAAGGTGCTGTATTTTGTCGCGGACCTTCAAGTTGCTAGCTTTTATATGGCAACTATGCCGGGAGCAGGCATGTTTGTTCCTGTAATAAATTTATATAGTAAAGACCTTCGGATTGCAGCAGGGTTGCATAGTTCTGCTTCCATTTTGGATGTCTCTCGAGCGTTTGAAAAAGTTATCGATACAGATCGAGAAAGGATCCTCAATCGCTGGAGTGTGGTGAAAACGGTCTATCCTCTTTATCTCCTACCTATTGCGATTTTCGTTATGGCGGTAGCGACGCTGTATCATATCTTCGCACTCAAACGCATGGTTGCGCTGCGCACAAGACAATTGACGATTGCCAACCAGCAATTGCTGGAGATGACGTTAACGGACTCCCTAACAAAACTCTACAACCGTAGACACTTGATTGAACAATTGGCGCTCTTGAATCACTTGCAGCGAAGCTTGACGGTAATGGTATTTGATATTGATGATTTTAAATCAATTAATGACCAATACGGTCATCTTGTCGGAGATAGAGCGATAGTGGCCGTGGCTGAAACAGCAAAATCAATGACTGATGAACGAATGACATTGGCGAGAATTGGCGGAGAAGAGTTCGCACTCGTGACAGCATCGCTCTCTGAACGAGAGGCGCGCGACTTTGCCCAAATGCTCTGCAAAGCCGTGTACGAACAACCTATTATCCTTGGCGGGCAAGCGATTCATTTGAGCATTAGCTTAGGCTGCGCATACTACCCTGAATTTACTCACATCGTGAATTTACAAGACGCTGATCAACTGATGTATCAAGGTAAGTCTGAAGGTAAAAATCGCGCTGTGTTTCAAGTCATAACAGACAGCCAGGTTCAATCTGAGCTTCGTCAAGTCCCTTAGCGTTTTTGAGTCACCAATCGCTATTTCTAAATCCTCACTTGCTATACTCAATTGAATTTAAAATTATTATACCCGTTTCGTTTCGTTTCGTTTCGATTCAAATTCTAGGTCGTGTCGGTACAAAGGGAAGGTATGTATAAAACGTTTTGTGTTCTCGCTTGTGTACTTCTCTCTTCTTTTTCTTACGCTGAGAGCGCTTTCGATATAGTCCAAAAGTCTGATCAAGCGATGCGCGGAAAATCCAGTTATAGCGAAGCCACCATGAAAATTGTTCGCCCTGACTGGTCACGCTCAATGACCATGAAGAGTTGGACGAAAGGTACGGAATTATCTTTGGTCTTGGTGACTGCTCCGGCGAAAGATAAAGGTAGCGCCTCGTTAAAACGTCATAGAGAAATGTGGAATTGGGTGCCGAGTATCGAGCGAGTGATTAAAATTGCGCCATCCATGCTCAGTCAGTCTTGGATGGGATCAGACTTCACGAATGATGATTTAATTAACCAATCTTCTATTGTTGTCGATTATCAACATCAACTGCTTCAAAGTGAAACCTTTGATGGTGACAAAGTTTGGGTAGTTGATGCACTTGCCAAGCCTGACGCCCCAGTGGTTTGGAGCAAAGTCAGACTGTGGATCTCTCAAACGAGCTTTTTACAGCGCAAAGTCGAGTTTTACGATGAATTTGATGAACTAGTAAATGTTTTGACGACTTACGATGTGAAAACGTTGGGTGGGCGAGACGTTGCGACTCGCATGGAGGTGCAACCGATAGATAAACCAGGAAATAAAACGGTTTTGATTACGCACGAAGCGCAATTTGATTTTGATATCGATGATGACTTTTTCTCCCAGCAGCAAATGAAGGCTCTGCGAGATTAGGGTGGATTTTGGTTTAGATAAGAGGTGAGAATCGGATGCTCATCAAGCTCGCATGGCGAAATCTATGGCGGCAAAAACGGCGGACATTGTTAACCGCTTCTGCGTTAGCTCTTGTTCTGTTTCTCTCCTTACTGACTCGAGCGTTCCAAGAAGGAAGTTACTCCTCAAATATTAAAAACGCTGCGAAGTTCTATACGGGATTAATTCAGCTACAACATCCCGATTTTGGGGACTCCTCTAGCATTGATGATGTCCTTCCTCAAACGCCTGCGTTCATTGCATCTGCCAAAAATAATCCTGATATCGACATCGTTCTGCCGAGAATTGAGTCATTTGCGCTTGCCGCCAAAGACGAACGATCCAAAGGCGTGATGGTGCTCGGCGTTGAGCCTGACGCTGAAGATAGCTACTCCAGCATTAGTGACAAAATCGTACAAGGGCGCTTTATTGCATCTGGACAAAACTCGGTGCTTGTTGGTGAGGGCTTGGCAAACTACCTTCATTTGAACGTTGGTGATGAACTGGTGTTGTATGGTTCGGGTTATCGTGGTCAAACGGCGGCTGGACTGTATCAGGTGTCCGGTATTTTGCACTTTCCTTTGCAGCAGTTAGATTCTCAGTTGGTCTACATGCCTCTTGATACCGCACAAGCGCTGTATTCGCTTGATAACCAAGTCACCGCATGGGTCCTTAACACTCAAAGTTTACGCGTGTTGCCTGACATTGTTAAACAACTAAAGCGCCACTACGGGAATGGCGTCGCAGTAAAAAGCTGGCAGGAGCTGTCGCCAGAACTTTCCCAACAGATCGCCTTGGACAAAGCGGGTGGGATCTTTTTGATCTATATCTTGTACGGCATTGTTGGTTTTGGCCTGTTTGCCACGATTTTGATGATGACGTTAGAGCGCCAGCGTGAATTTGCGGTGATGCTCGCGACGGGTATGTTGCGCAGCAAGCTTATGGGGCTCGTCGCCATTGAATCGATGTTTATCTCCGTTATTGGTCTTGTGCTCGGTATCTTGATCAGCGCGCCTGTGCTTGCGTATTTCTATATCAATCCGATTGAGATTACAGGCGATGCTGCACAAGTGATGCTGGAGAGTGGCTTTGAACCAATCGTACCTGTTTCGCTAGAGCCGTATTTGTTAATTGATCAAATTCTTGTCGTTCTCGTTATTTTATCGTTATGTCTGATGTATCCGATGGCTAGACTTCTTCGCTTGCCCATTGCTAGTGGGCTAAAAGGAGGCGCGCATGTTGATTAAATTGGCGTGGCGTAATTTATGGCGGAACAAGCTCAGAACTTCCATTATGCTAGGAGCGATGGTGTTCGGCTTAATGGGCGTTGTTGCCATGATTGGATTCATGAACGGTTTGGTCGACAGCATGATCAAAAACGCGATTGCGTGGCAAACCAGTCATCTACAAGTGCATCAGAAATCCTACCTTAATAATCCTGACCTTAGTGACACAATAACGAATTATCAAACGATAACGGCCGCTTTGGCTGCACATCAAGATGTTAAAGCGGTATCGGCGCGATTTCTTGCTGATGGCATGATTGCTTCTGCGCGTAGTACGAGAGGCGTTCGGATCAATGGCATCAATATTGAACAAGAGCAAAGTATCACACCGCTTAAAAGCCATGTGATAGACGGAGAATGGTTAAACGAAGTGGGAAGAAACCCCATTCTTGTTTCGCAAAAAACCGCAAATCGGTTGAAGCTGCGTGTTGGATCGAAAGTGGTTTTAACATTATCTGACATCAAGGGTGATGTATCTGGCGCAGCTTTTCGCGTTCGAGGTATTTTTAAAACGCCATCCACCACGTTTGATGACGGTAATGTCTACGTCCGTAAAGTCGATCTCGAAACAATCGCAGGCTTGTCGGGTGCGCATGAAATTGGCGTTTTGTTGAACTCCAACGAGACTGAACAGCTAGAAAGTGCAGAGGCATTTACGTTATCAATATTGCCACAAGCCAACCGTGAACAATTGGTCGTGAGAAAATGGCAAGAAATACAGCCTTTACTCGCAACAATGATGAGCTCAATGGATATCTCTAACCAAATTATGTTGGTCGTTTTCGTACTTGCAATGACTCTGGGAATCATCAACATCATGCTGATGTCAGTTTTTGAAAGAACGAGAGAGTTTGGGGTGTTAATGGCGGTTGGCATGCAGCAGCATAAAATTCGCACACTGATTATTTTGGAAACGCTATTCCTTGGTTTAAGTGGTTGCGCGCTAGGGTTATTAGGAAGCGCAGTCATGTTGAAAATACTGAGTATTACTGGCTTATCGCTTGGCGCACTTGCGGATGGATTAGGTGCTTATGGCGTCGATACCTTGCTTTATCCAAGAGTGTCGTTTTATGAATATCAATTGATTATTGTGGCTATTTTTATCGCGAGCTTATTTGCGGCTTTGTATCCAGCAAGGCAAATTCTCAAACATCGACCTGCGGATGCCATGGCGGAGAAAACGTAATGACGATTAAATTGGAAGGCTTATCCAAGACGTACAACCCAAAGAGTGATTTTCCGGTACATGCGGTTCAGAGCGTAGATTTGGAGATCAAGCAAGGTGAGTTTGTCGCTATTATGGGACCTTCTGGTTCAGGGAAAACGACGCTACTAAACATGTTGGGCGGGATCGATTCGCCTACATCAGGACGCGTGGAAATTGATGGATGCTTAATCTCTGATATGTCAGAAAAAGAGTTGATCGCTTATCGGCGCGATAACATTGGCTTTATCTTCCAAGATTATAGCCTGCTCCCCGTACTGACAGCTCTTGAAAACGTCGAGTTTGTTATGCAATTGCAAGGGAAAACAGAAAGGGAATGTCGTGAACGCGCCAGCGCGCTACTGCAACAGGTTGGATTATCACAGCAGATGCATAAACGTCCGAGTAAAATGTCTGGAGGCCAACAACAGAGAGTTGCGGTTGCAAGAGCATTGGCACCAAAACCAAGGTTTGTAATGGCAGATGAGCCTACCGCCAACTTAGATGCAAAAAGTACAGCCGAGCTGCTTGATATAATGGAACAACTCAGCGAAAAAGAAGGCACCACATTTATCTTTTCTACCCATGATCCAAGAGTTATTAAGCGCGCGCATAGAATCATAGTATTTGAGGACGGGCGTTTGGCACGAGATTTTGCCAACATTGATAACACCATAGAGAAGAGTCATGCGTGGTAGAGTAGAAGGCGTGAGCTTACTATCCAAGTTATTGCGGCTTATTTTTGCGTTAAGTCCTGCGGTAATTTGCATTAAAACTAATGCCAGCGTACCGGGTTTGGAGCCTGAAAAAGCATGGGATATCAATGGCTATGTGAAGTACATGGCGACCTATAGTATGCCTGACGAGCAGGGTAATACCCTTGACCATCTACTCCATAACCGGATTAACGTTGAATATCGCTTTTCTCCTGAATGGCGAATAAATCTCGGTATAAGGAATAAAGCATTGTGGGGCGATGCGCTTGAGATCCCTCGATATGCGGAACTCGTGGCGCTTGATAATGGGTATTTTGATCTAAGCAAAAACTGGCGAGAAGATAATGCAATCCTCAATACCCAACTGGATCGACTCTACGTCTCTTGGAGTGACCAAGATTGGAGTGCAAGGTTAGGGCGGTTCCGGGTCAACTGGTCAATGAACACCATTTGGAACCCAAACGACATCTACAACGCCTATTCTATTTACGACTTTGATTACGAAGAGCGGGCGGGCACCGACGCTGTCATGGTGAGTAAAAAACTTGGGTTTGCCGCTGGGTTAGATCTCGTTTTCTCTCCGTCAAAGCAGTCTAAAGAAAACAGCACGTCACTACGATATTTCTCCAACGTTTCTGGTTGGGACTATCAAATCATTGCGGGTCGATCTCGGCAAGACTATGTTCTTGGAGCAGGGTTCGCGACTGATATCTATCAAGCTGGGTTTCGAGGCGAGTTAAGCTGGTTTGATCCTATTGATACAAAGCATCAAGGTCAGCCTACTGAGGATACGACAGTCGCTAGTTTGGAATCAGACTACAGTTTTGGTGGTGTGCGTAACTGGATGGTGAGAGGTGCTTGGTTGTTTATTTCTGAACCAAAGCCAGCGAGCAGCGCATTAACTTACCTAAACCTCCCTCTCTCTGCGAAAACCTTGAGCTTCACGGAGCATACTGTTTATGCCGATGCTAGCTTCGACTTAACGGCGCTCAACCGCGTCACCTTATCGGCTAGTTACTATGATGATGGCTCTTACTTTGCTGGATTATCCAGCAGCTATTCACTCAGTAATAATTGGCAACTGCTAACTGTAGTTCAACATTTTAACGGTACGGACGGCAGCTTATTTGGAGAAACACCTGCAACTTTGGTGTTTGCTAATATCCGGTATAGTTACTAAAGACGCCTTTCATTTAGCTGCTATCCCTAAATAATGCAATCAATCACAAATAATGCCTTGTTCTGAAGTTGTTTTTGATACAAGCGTTTAACATTTTTGTAAACATCGTTATATTTAAGGCTCATCGTTGTCAGGAGTTTATGGATGAACCTTACGATATCAGGGAAGTTGCAGCTCAGTTTTGTGCTGCTAGCCGTACTTTTTATGGCATCAGCGGTATTCACGTATCGCAACGTCACCACTGTAGAGCAATACGCCTCTTCGTTACTTAAATCCGATTTACCGACCGTCGACACCAGTCGCGGTATCCAACAGTCCGTTCAGGCGTCGCTGTCCTCTATTCGAGCCTACATGTTGCTAGGTGGCGATGAAGAGGCGAGCGCACGTTTGAGTGAGGACGTACGCAATATCATGGCGTCAACAGACGAGTCGCTTCCAACGTTGCAGGCTTTGATCTCTGAACAGGATTTTCAAGAGATTCAAAGTCAGTGGGATGCGGTCAAAGTCTCTTTGAACAAGCTGATTGAGCTCAGCCACAGTGATGAGAACTTACCCGCGCACAACCTCTTTATTAACGAAGCGGCACCCATTGCAGAAGTGGCACTTGATCAGCTTCAAAGCTTAATCAATGAAGAGTCAGGAAACCCATTTGGTGGAGACAGAAAACGTCTGTTTAAAGTTTACGCCGACAGCTATACCTCGCTCGCCAATGCTCTGTCCGCCTTGCGAGATTTCCTGTTGTACGGGCAGCAAGATCACCTAGACAAATACCATGACTTGATTAAGTACCACAATCAGTCTGTGGCGGAAATCGATAGCAAACTCGACAGACTGACTGATAACGACCAATCATTGTGGTCACTGTTTAAAGAAATGCAGCAACTGTACTTTCCTCTCGCAGAGGAGGTGATTGCATTACGTCAGTCACCAGAATGGAACGAATCAAACTTGTTGATGGCGAACGAACTGTTGCCAGCAGCGGATGCACTAGACCAAAGTTTAGAAACGATCGTATTGGCTCAACAAAGTCGTGCTGATCAAAGCGGACAGGGCATTAATCAGTCGATCAAGAATGTACTCACCACCATGCTGATTGCGGCAGCGTTGGTTTTGTTTGCCGCAGTAGCGATTTCAAAATACATGGGCAACACCATTGGTCGCCGAGTGAAAAACTTATCGGAGCGTGCAAAGACGATCGCTTCAGGAGATGTTTCTCAGCCTCCGCTCACCGTTGTTGGGAAAGATGAATTGGCAGACCTTACCGATTCGATTAACCGCATGAACCAATCGTTAGCGAGCATTGTGGCAGGGGTGAGTGAAAAAGCGCACCAAGTGGATGCCAGTATGGGGGCTTTGTTGGAATCGGCGCAAGTCACCTCATCGAATGTGGAACAGCAACAGACCAGCATTGTTGAAATGGGAAGCCAATTGGATGAAATCGCTTTAGCCGCGCGTAACACCCTAGATCAAGCCAATCAATCGGTGCAGAAGCTTTCTGATTCAAAAGGCGAGATTGAACAAGGTCGTGATGCTTTAGAGCAAAACAAAGTTACCATGGAAAGCTTGCATGGCAGCATTGAAACCGCGAGTACACAAGTGACGCAGTTAAGCAAAGAGAGCGAAGCCATTGGTCGAGTGACAGAAGTGATTGAAGGCTTGGCAGAGCAAACTAACTTACTGGCATTGAATGCGGCGATAGAAGCAGCGCGTGCGGGTGATCAAGGACGAGGCTTTGCGGTCGTGGCGGACGAAGTGCGTATGTTAGCGACTCGCACTACTCAATCGACGACAGAAATCAACGGCATCATTAATGCGATTCAACGTTCGACCAATTCAGTGGTTGAGGAGATTGAACACAGTCAATCACTTGCGGAGCAGGGCGCTGAGCACATTGAAAAAGCGGTAACTCGTTTGCTCGTCACTACTGAACAAATTGGGTCTTTGAATGAACAAATGGCAGAACTTGCGGCAGCGGCAGAGCAGCAATCTCATGCGACCAATTCGATCACTGGATTGATGTCCGATATAACTCAATCAGTGGATGAGGTTTCGAATAACAGCCAACGTGCATCAGAGACATCATTGCAAGTAAAAGAGCAAGTTACCGAGCTTAATCAACAGATGGCAACTTTCAAAACGGCGTAGATGAGGTTTACATCTGTTCATCGAATTTTGAGCGTTAACCAAATCGTAAAAAAGCCCCAATCCTTTTCACACAAAAAGGGTTGGGGCTTTTTGTTGGATGATACGCCGATATTCGTCTACTTGCTCATTGGATTTAGCTATTTAAATCATAGCTAAAACCAAATTCTCTTCACCGAGCCGGAGTCGTAATATGACTCCATCGGCAGCAAATACTGCAAAAGAATTTTTAAATTTTATACCAATCCCGGTAAGAGAATCGTTCGTTACTACGATTGGTATCATCCTTCTAGGAGCAAGATTATGAACAAACAAGTAAGCCTAATTGGTCTAGACAGCGAACAATCAGCACAACTAGCTCAACAGCTAAATCAACTGCTAGCGCATTACCAAGTGTTGTACATGAACTCTCGCGGTTACCACTGGAACATTAAAGGTGCGCAATTCTTCGAACTGCACGTAAAATTTGAAGAGATCTACACTGATCTGCAAACAAAAATCGATGAGCTTGCAGAGCGTATTCTAACTTTGGGTCATACGCCAGCGCACGCATTCAGCAACTACTTGGAAGCAAGTGAAATTAAAGAACATCAAAACGCGACTTCTGGTGAGGAGTGTATACAAGGTCTGGTTCAAGGCTTTAGCGTTCTACTTCTAAAACAGCGTGAGATTCTACAAAACGCGGGTGAAGCAGGCGATGAAGGTACCGCGGCATTGATGGGTGACTACATCCGTGAGCAAGAAAAATTAATGTGGATGCTTAACGCTTACCTACAAGGCTAAGCGACGCATCACCCAAGCACTCACTTGGGGACGCATAAATAAATCGGGAATAAGTCAAAGGAGCACGCAAGTGCTCCTTTTGTTTATGAAAGTGCCTAGTTAGTCGTGAATGTGCTTAACAGACTGAAAATGTTCGAGTAAATCGGTCAGTTCTGTTACAGCAAGAGAGGCGGAGTCGTGGAATTGTGCAGTCGTATTGTGGTGAACAAGGCAGGATGGCATTTGGGCGTTGTATGCGGCTTGTAGGTCATAAAGGAAATCGCCCACATAAAGTACTTCATCTGGCATTAATCGCCACTCTTTGGCTAGGACTTGGAGTGATAAAGGATCAGGTTTTGCTGGGTAGCATTCACGAGTGAGGACATGTTCAACATCAATTCGGTTATGTTCCAACTTACGCTGCGTAGCGATCAAACAGTTGCGCGTTACTATCGCGGTTTTAACTTTATGCTGATGTAAGTATGCCAAAAGCTCGTGGCAACCCAGCATCGGAGATGACTGCTCTGCATCAGAAATTTCATGATCAAAGATGACATTATGGGCATGCTCTCTCTGATGTGGATGGTCAAGCTTATCAACAAAATCCAATAAATCTTCGTTTTGTGGACAGCCTAGTTGCTGACGAAGGTCTTTGAAGTTCATATCGGAGCTGACGAGTGTATTGTCTAAGTCGAAAATAACGGCTTTGACTCTTTCAAGTTTTAATGGAAAAGGAACCATGATGACCTCGTACGACTTAAACCAAGCTATCTTTCTAAAAACAAAAGGTTATTGTTAATTTTAGATTCAAACGTGTTACTTGTACGAAAATAAATCACTGATACGTCACAAATTAAATAGTCTCAATGATGTTGGTGTTTGATTACTTCTCTTCAAGACGGAAAATTTTGCCTGTATCTGTTGAAAAATAGACATAGCCATCCGGACTGATGGTGATATCTCTGACTCGCTCGCCAAGATTCTCCATCAATCTTTTTGATTCGGTGAGCTTGCCATTCTCAATAGAAACCACGTTGATGTGCGCCAGCTTCAAGGCACCGGCGAGGATTTTTCCATCCAACTCTGGGTACTTATCACCACGATACACCACCATATTGCTTGGTGCGATAGACGGAATATAAACCAACTTGGGATCTTCCATTCCCGGTAACGACTTAGCTTCCCCGACGTCTAACGGTCCCCAATACTCTTTACCCTGAGAGACTTTTGCCCAGCCGTAGTTTGCACCTTTCCTAATCAGGTTGATTTCATCACCACCACGAGGGCCGTGCTCAATCGACCAAAGTAGTTTTGTTGCTTCGTCGTAAAACATGCCTTGTGGGTTACGGTGCCCGTAGCTCCATATTTCAGGGCGAGCCTCAGAAGTCTTGAATGGATTATCTTGTGGTACCGAGCCATCAAGATTGAGGCGAAGAATAGTGCCTGCATGGGTTTGAGTGTCTTGCCCATTATCGCGTTCGCCACGGTCCCCAATTGAGAAGTAAACCTTGTCATCGACAAACGCAATACGGCTGCCGTAATGACGGCTGGTGTCCGTGATGGCGTCGGCGACAAAGACGTCTTTCCAATCCACAAGTTGATTGTTTTTCAATTGTGCGGTCGCTAAGGCCACAGTATTTCCTTTATCGGTACGTTTGCTGTAAGTAAAGAAAAGTTGTGGATTTTGTGGAGCGGTATTCGGCACTAGAGCTACATCTAATAAACCAGCTTGCCCACTGGTGTTCACATTCGGTACTTTGAAGAGGGTTTGCTGTTTTCCCGACGCAATATTAAGTAATGAAACGGTGCCGTTTTTTTCATTCACGATCATTTGTTGCTTATCGAGAAATTCAATTCCCCATGGGATTTGAAACCCATTGGCAACCTCATTGGCACGATAGTCCGCAGCATCGATAGAAAAAGCTAGGCAAGCGAGTAGGGTTGCAGTGATAGTTCTCATGGTTCCTTCCAATATGAATCCAAGATACTTAAAAACTAACACTAAAAGAGGACGTTTGGCAGGGTATGCGAACATAAAAAATCCCCAATACGAGATCGGGGATTGAATTAAGACTAGAGAATTGTTTACTTAGCGAGCCTACATCGCTTCTTCGAAGATCTTAGAGATCTCTTCGTGCGTTGCTTGTTTCGGGTTAGTGAAACCACAAGCGTCTTTTAGCGCGTTGTCCGCTAGGGTTGGGATGTCTTCTAGCTTCGCACCAAGCTCTTTAATGCCTGATGGGATGCCGACATCTTTAGCAAGCTCAACGATAGCATCAATGGCCGCCGCAGCACCTTGCTCTGCTGACATACCTTCAACATCAACACCCATTGCTTTAGCAACGTCACGTAAACGCTCTGGACATACTTGCGCATTGTAACGTTGTACGTGAGGTAGAAGAATCGCGTTACATACACCGTGTGGAAGGTCGTAGAAGCCGCCTAGTTGGTGCGCCATTGCGTGAACGTAACCAAGAGATGCGTTGTTGAATGCCATACCTGCCATGAACTGTGCGTATGCCATTTGCTCGCGAGCTTCAAGGTTTTCACCGTTTTTCACTGCTGTGCGAAGGTGAGCTTGAATCAGTTCAATTGCTTTGATTGCTACCGCGTCGGTAATTGGTGTCGCAGCGATAGATACGTAAGCTTCGATTGCGTGTGTTAGCGCATCCATACCTGTTGCGGCAGTAAGAGACGCAGGTTTAGCAAGCATCAATTCAGGATCATTCACTGACATCAATGGTGTTGTGTGTTTGTCCACAATCGCCATCTTAATGTGGCGCTCTTCATCTGTGATGATGCAGAAACGCGTCATTTCAGAAGCAGTACCAGCCGTTGTGTTGATTGATACGAGAGGCAGCATTGGTTTTGCGGATTGGTCAACGCCTTCGTAATCGCCGATCTTGCCGCCGTTTGACGCCACTAAAGCGATACCTTTTGCACAATCGTGCGGTGAGCCGCCTCCGAGTGAGATAACGAAGTCACATTCGTTTTCTTTTAGTAAAGCTAAGCCATCATTAACGTTGGTGATAGTAGGGTTTGGTTGAGTGCCATCGTACACAACGGTTGCTACGTCGCGTTCAGTGAGAAGGTCTTGAACTTGTTTGACTACACCGATTTGGTTAAGGATCTTATCCGTAACGATCAAACCTTTTTTAAAGCCTTGAGATTGGATGCTGTCTGCTGCGTCTTTTAAACAACCAGCGCCCATTAGGTTTACCGTAGGGATAAAAAATGCACTTGTCATATTGGATAGCTCCGTCGTTATTTTTAATAATCTTTCTTAATTTGCCATTTACTGTCGCACACTCGTTTCCAGATTGAAGTTGATCTGAAGCAAGTTTACCTATTTAGAGGTATTTGCAAGAGAAAAACTGTGACAGTGATCTTGTTGCACAGCGTATAGGTGCAACACAGATATAAAGTAGAATAAATATGAAACCAGTGACGCAATCGATTGGCAAAAATTGATATCTAATACGGATATATCTCTAAATTAGACTAAAGTATAAAAAATCCCCATTAATAACTTAACTATCAATGGGGATGGGAGGTAGGTTTATAAGTTATCTATCAATAATTAGGCAATTTCAATCAGCTTTGATACTAACTTTTCGATACCTGATGCCGCTTGAGATATATTCTCTGCCAACATATAAGCAGGGGTTGATAGAACGAGGTGTGTTTCATCAAAAACGATATCCTCGACAGAGCAAGTGATGTGCTCGCCGCCCATTTGATTAAATGCTATCGAGATCGCTTCATCGTTGCCTACGGTGCCTTTCACGCCTTGAGCATAAATCATCGGAATAATGACAGGTGAAATACACAGATAACCTGCTGGCTTTTTCGCATGAGCGAATGCGCGACATGCTTGAGCTACGTGTGTATTAATCGAGCACTCAGCCCCTGATACTGCGAAGTCAGTGAGGTTTTTAGCGGCACCAAAACCGCCAGGTAAGAGTAGGGCATCAAACTCCTCTGGGTTTAATCTTGCAACATCATCAATATTGCCACGTGCAAGACGTGCAGATTCCACCAACACATTTCGTGTTTCGTCCATCTCTTCGCCAGTTAGATGATTAATCACGTGTAATTGATCGATGTTAGGAGCAAAGCAATGCCATGATGCACCTTCTTTTTCAATGGCATGGAGTGCTAATACGGCTTCATGCAGTTCTGTGCCATCGTAAACACCTGAACCACTGAAGATAACTGCGACTTTTTTCATTTGAGAATTCCTTTAGTCTGAGGTTTCCGTTTGTTGCTCTGTTTCTTTTAGATGCTGAGTGCTCGAATCAGTTTCGGCGATTTCGCTATCGTCGTCTTCTTCATCATAGTAGCGCACAACAAAAGGTGTAAGCATAACACTCGAGGGCAGAAAATGTTTCATATCGACTCCAACTGCGTAATGGAGTGATTTTTATACTGATTTTTATAAAACAGTACGTTGAACCTGATCATTTTTGAGTTAAGCTGATGTTTCCTTTGGCATTCGTGAGTGGTAGGTCACATGAAATCAGTGCAATTTCGTTTCACACTTTATGGTTGTATTGCCATCCTCTCTTGGAGTTGCTTACTTGGCATTGCCAGGTTGGTTACCGAGAGCTTAGGTCCCGTGGGCGGGGCGGCCATGTTGTACTCTCTCAGTTCTATTTTCCTTCTTATCGTAGTTGGCATTCCGAAGTTATCGTACTTTTCTCCAAAGTATCTCGTGCTTGGTGGCGCGATGTTCGTTTGTTATGAAATATTTCTCGCTTTATCTCTGGGATATTCCAACTCGCGTGCGCAGGCTATTGAGGTGTCGATTGTCAATTATCTTTGGCCAGCTCTCACCGTTTTGTTTGCGGTCTTAGGCAGTAACAAAAAAACAAACTGGCTGCTTTATCCAGCGGTTGCGCTGGCGTTTATTGGAGTCGCGTGGACGGTGAGTGGTGAGAATGGCTTATCCGTTACTCAGATTATGTCCAATGTCAGTAGTAACCCTTTGGTGTACTTTATGGCTTTCGCAGGAGCAGTTATATGGGCCTTTTATTGTAATTTAACCCAGAGGCAGCAATCCAAGCATAACGCGATTACGTTGTTTTTCATTGCTACTGCTGTTTCGTTATGGGTGAAATATGCGTTTGCTGATGAGCCAGAGATGACTTTTTCATGGGAAGCAATGGGCTACCTTTTTGCTTCAGCGGCGTTGATGGCTGGTGGTTATGGTTTGTGGAACATCGCGATTGTTGGCGGAAACATGGTCTTTCTCGCGACACTTTCTTACTTTACGCCCATTTTCTCTGCGCTATTTTCTTCCATTATTCTTGGTGTGACGTTGAGTCCGAGTTTTTGGCAGGGGGTTGTGATGGTTACGGTGGGCTCTTTGCTTTGTTGGGTTGTCACCAAGGAGAAGCGTGAAGCTGCAGGTTAAACCAAAATTATCTGGTTTTATCTTTGCGCTGTATGCTCAAATGGCAGAAAGAAAAAGCTCCCTCGGTCGGGAGCTTTTTCTTTCGTGTTCTAACAGTTTGCGACGTTTAAATGGAGTTGCAGTTTAAATCTGTGTTTCGACAGACGTTTCGTTAACTGAGTACGAGTTTGTTCCAACTTATCTAATGCGATGGTGTCGTCATCGACGTGCAAATCGATGTTAATACGAAGCTCTTGGCCCACTTTAGTGATACCCGCTAACTTCAGCTGGTGGTCAGATGTTTTTTCTATCTCTAGTACATCATTGCCAACGACCTGACATAGCTCTTTGCTTGGTGTCATCATTAGTAGCTCACGTAGTGCACCAACCAACATATCAAAAGGAACTTTCAGAAAGTAGAAGCCCATTAGCACCATCATCATAGGATCGGCATAAACCGCATATTCAGCGAATGGCGTTAGTGATACAACCCAAGCAGCAACAAATCCTACCGTCACCGCTACACTTAATAGCGTATCCATCTGCCACTGTTTTTTCTCTGCTTCAATCAAGCCTGATGAGAAGCGACGGCTGCGTTTAGCCATAAACCACCAAGCGTAACCACAACCGATGACGTTTACGATGCCGAATAGAGTGGCAATAGAAGCATCGACTTCACGGCCTCCGGACATCAATGCTGAAATTGCAGAGTAAAGAGAAAAGCTTACAACCACTAAAATAACAGCCGCTTTTATCGCAATAACGATTGGCTCTAAGACCGCTTTTCCAAATGGGAATACAGATTTTGAGGGCTTGTTAATATAGTAGGAAGCGGCCAGTGACAATAAAGTTAACAGTAAGCTGACCAAAGAGTAAACACCGTCAAAAACGATGACAATTGATCCTACAAGCAAGCCAAGTACCATACCACCAGCAGCGAACCCAGATGCTAAAAGGGCTGAAATGGTTAGAATACGGTTTTCGTTTTTGCTTGTCCTGTCACACATAAAAGATGCCTTTAAATTTTAATACCTTACTATTCTTCTCGCATAAGGTAATTTAGGCAACCACTAAGTGAGCAGGTTCTAATCTAAAAAGTTGCGTTTTTGTTTATGTTCTTATAAAACAATAACTTGCCGCATGATCTTGGTGCCAATAAAATTGGCGCTCACTGATAAAATGTTTAGAAGTCAAATAAATACTCGCTCAATTTATCCGCTAACCATGTCATTGCTGGGTGCTCAGTTTGACCGTTAGGTGAAAACATACAGTAGTCTTCTTGTGTCAATCCGTATGTATGCTTGATAACGGCGAGCTTTTGCTGGCGAAGGTAATGGCGGATTAATGGTTCTGGCAGTACACCCCAAGCGTCTTCTTCTAAGATGGTGTTAAGCATGTAGTCAAAACTTGAAAAGCCAATGTATCGAGTCGAGAAAGGCTGCAGTTCAGGGTTGTCTTTCTCATTTAGGTACACCATCAATGCTTGCATCTGACTGCGTAGATCTTCGTCTGAGACTCGGCGCATCTTACTTAGGCGATGTTCCGCACTGCATACTGACATCATACGTATCTTGCCTAGCGGGTTATACACGATACGAGGATCGTCGACGCGCTCATAATCAACACCAAAGGCAAAATCCACTTGGTGGGTACTGACTAAGTTGGCTAAGTCGCCACTGGATGCCAAGATTAAGTTGAAGGTTGTGGAAGGGAAGCGGTTATTCAGTGTATGAGAAAGCTCTTGCCAGAGATCATCAGGTAAGGAGTCGTCACGTGCTACCCAAACTTCCGCGTTAAAACCTTCAGAGATTTGAGCACAGGTTTTTCTTATCCGCTGTGCGATGATAAGTAGGTGTTCGCAATCTTTGTAAATGGCTTTCCCAGCTTCAGAGAGAGTGAGCTGGTTGCCAGTTCGGGTAAACAACTCAACGTTGAGATCTTTCTCCAAAGCCTTAATCGACATACTGAGTTTGGTGCGATTACAATCGAGTTGCCTTGCTGCTTCAGAAACAGAACCACACTCAGCGATGGTGCAGAAGGCTTCTACTTGAGTTAAGTTCATGATTTGACACAACCAATAAATGAATTCAAATAATTTGGGTATTATGCAGATGTGCTCCCAAAGCCGTGAAAGATTATCGAAAAAAACGCGAATCCGCCAGATAAGTCTATGGTCTTTTAACGGTTTTGCGGTAATCTATGTGGGTTACAAAAAGTGAACATGGAGGCCACGATGGCACAAGATTGGGACGGCTTAGCAAAAAACTGGGAATCAAATCCAGCAACAGAGCAATTTGCGCAGTCGGTGTTTGAGCAGTTACAACAGCTAACTCAGCTTGATGGCATTAAAGTACTAGATTTTGGATGCGGAACAGGGCAGTTAAGTCAACGATTGTCACCGATGGTTAAAGACATCGTAGCATTAGACGCATCGGAAGCCATGATTGAAGAACTCGATAAAAAAGAGCTTGCCAATGTAGAACCTGTCGTAGATGCATTGTCTCGCGGCTTGGTCGCTCAGCATCCAGCGTTTCGTGGACAGTTTGACCTAGTAGTTGCATCGTCAGTTTTAGCGTTTGTGGAAGACTTAGACGCGTCATTAAAAATCTCGCATTCTTTACTTAACCACGGCGGTTACTTTGTTCATTTTGATTGGATTGCAGAATCTGAACAAGACGGTTTTACCCTTGCGAAGTCTAAACGTGCTTTGAAAGATGCAGGTTTTACTGAGGTGGAATCGCAACACGTTTTTGACATTACATCTGACGGTAAAACGATGTCGGTATTAATGGGGCTTGGTCGCCGTTAAGACTGAATAAAGAACACCACACGATAAAAGCGAGCTACCTAGCTCGCTTTTTTCTTATCGGTTGAGGGGATGTAACTAAGTTAATCTCACTTGTTCTTCAACCTGTCGCCGCGGGTGTACGCAAAGTGGTTCTCTAACAACCAAGTGTTCTGAGGTTATTTTTGGGCGATTATCCTGCGTATCTCCTCCAACACTTCAGAATTGGCTATTGCGCCTAAATTTTCTACGCTCCGATTGTTAACGACTTGCTTAACGGCTAACTCAACCAGTTTTCCGGAACGGGTCTTAGGAATATCGCTTATTGCGTAAATCGCACTAGGTACATGTCTTGGAGAACATGCAGATTTTAGCTGTGCTTTGATGGAGGCGATCATCTCGTCGTTGAGCTCTATCCCTTTCATTAATTGGACAAACAGCCATATTTGTTCGTTGCGATCGACTTCTTTTCCTACTGCGATGGAATCTAGAATACCGTCTATACTGTTCACTTGCTGATAGATTTCGGCCGTGCCGATTCTTACGCCACCGGGATTCAACGTGGTATCACTTCGACCATAAAACACGTATCCACCAACGCTGGTTTGTTCAACATCGTCGCCGTGGTGCCAAATATTGTCGAACTTATCCCAATAAGCACGATGATATCTCTCCCCGGTGTCGTTCCAAAAGCCAGCGGGGAAGTTGGGCAATGCATTGGCACAAACCAACTCACCGCGCTCTCCGATTACGCTATTACCCTGCGGGTTAAAGACTCTGACATCGACCCCTAATCCCGCTGATTGGCACTCTCCTCGATAAACGGGAGAAATAGGGTTGCCTAACACAAAGCAGCCACAAATGTCTGTCCCGCCTGAGATCGAGGCGAGGTGGACATCTTCTTTAATGTGCTGATAGACATAATCAAACTGTTCTGGATACAGAACCGAGCCCGTTGAACAAATGGTTTTCAGAGCGGGAAATGCATCACTTTTCGGCGGAGAAAAAGAAACTTTTTCCAATGCTTCTAGGTATTTCGCCGAAGTTCCAAACAGCGTTACTTCGGCTTGTTCAGCGAGGTCCCAAAGCACGTTATGAGCGGGATAAACAGGGCTACCATCAAAAATTACTAAACATGCGCCGCTCGCGAGTGAAGAAACGTGCCAGTTCCACATCATCCAGCCGCAGGTCGTGTAATAAAACACTCTGTCGTTAGGTTGGATGTCGCAATGTAGTTGGTGCTCTTTCAAATGGTTAAGCACTGTTCCGCCGACGGAATGAACGATGCATTTCGGTTTGCCTGTCGTGCCTGAAGAATAGAGCACAAATAGCGGATCGTTAAAATTAACACGAGTAAAAGTTAGCGCTTCGGGAGTGTATTGATTCAGGACGTTTTGCCAATCTTGAGTGCAGACGTCGCATTCAAAAATGTGTGGTTTAAGGTAGCTAATTTGGCAAACCTGTTTAAGACCATCAAGATGATCCGCAATATGCTGGTTTTTCTCAGACATATCGAAAGTTTTGCCATTGAATGTATAGCCATCACAAGTAAACAGGATTTTAGGTTTCACTTGACCAAAGCGCTCCAAAACGCTTTCAACGCCAAAATCAGGTGAGGTAGAAGTCCAGGTTGCCCCTAAACTGGTGGTTGCTAACATGGCTATCACCGTTTGAGGTAAGTGAGGCAAATAGCCAGCGACGACATCACCTTGCTTGATTCCACATTCTTTCAACCATTGCTGGACACTCGAAACTTCTTCACACAATTGTTTCCATGTGTAGGTTTGCTTTTCTTCACGTTCATTTTCAAACCAAATCGCGAGATCATCGGGTTGGTGACACGCGTAGGTTAGCAAGTTTTCGGCGTAGTTAATCTGCGCGTTTGGGAACCATTTCATGTCCCTATTTTCGACGGGTTGCTGCCAGCGACTTTCTGCTTGCTCCTTTACGGTCTCTCCTTGAGTACCAATGACGTCGCAGAATAACCAGACTTCTTGCCAAAATTTTTCCACATGATCGAGCGACCATTGATGCAGATCGGCGAAGTTTTCAATGGTATTTCCTTGTCGATTAATGTGTTCAATAAACTGTGTGATGTTGGCTTCTTCGATACGACTTTCGCTCGGTTGCCATACTTTGCTGCTCTCGCGCATAGGTCCCTCTATAACAAAGTGGTAACAGATTTTAGTTTGAGAGGAATACACGATAAAGTCAAACAAGCTAGATATTATATCGTGTCATAAAAATCATGCAGTTACGACGTGTTGTAAACAATATGTTACATCGAATCGATACTGAGAAAATCGTGTAGGGATTGGAAGCTCTCAAGACTGAAGATAGGCTTAATGTAAAGGATTTGTTAATGGAGATGTGCCATGACTCAGTATCGTTCTAAACCCGTAAACCAGGAAGGCAGGGTTGAATGGAGCCGTGAAGAAGACGCCATTTGGCGAGATTTGGTAACACGACAAATGGGTGTGATCCAAAACAGAGCTTGTAAGGCTTATTTACACGGTTTAACGCTGCTTGATTTACCTCAAGACCGCGTTCCTCAATTGCCAGAAATTAATCGTGTCCTGATGGAGACAACAGGTTGGCAAGTGGAGCCCGTTCCCGCGCTTATTGATTTCGACCGTTTTTTTAATCTGCTCGGTAATAAGCGCTTTCCCGTCGCCACATTCTTGCGTACCAGAGAAGAGTTCGATTACTTGCAAGAGCCGGATTTCTTCCACGAAATATTTGGTCATTGCGCGATGTTAACCAACCCAGATTTTGCTGCATTTACCGAGCATTATGGTCAACTAGGGCAAGCCGCTACACCAAAACAAAGAGCCTATCTTGCTCGTCTCTACTGGTTTACCGTAGAGTTTGGCTTGGTGAAAGAAGGGGACAAAACCAAAATTTACGGTGGTGGTATTCTCTCATCTCCTGGCGAAACCCTCTACGCATTAGAGAGTGATGTAGCAATTCGCGACCCATTTGAATTACAAACTGTGTTGAGAACGCCCTATCGTATTGACATCATGCAACCGAAGTACTACGTGATTGATGACTTTTCTCAGCTCTTTAAAATCAGTCAGTTAAATTTATTGAAACAAGCCGATCTAGCGATTGAAGCTGGACTGCTTCCTCCACTTTTTGAACCAAAGGAACCTGCTCATGTTGAATGAACAAAAATGCGAAGCTTGTAGTATCGATGCCATTGCACTAAGCAAAGAAGAACAACAATCTCTGCTGCTGCAATTGTCTGATTGGCAGATCATTGAAAGAGAAGATATACCTCAACTAGAAAAGGTGTATAAATTCAAAAACTTCAAACAAGCATGGGCTTTCAGTAACAAAATCGCGGAACTGGCAGAAGATGAGTTCCACCATCCTTCTATTTTGTTGGAGTGGGGTAAGGTCACCGTAACGTGGTGGAGTCACTCTATCAAAGGTCTGCATAAAAACGATTTTATCTGCGCATCAAAGTGTGACGCACTAGTATCGGCAGAGTAGGACATTACCTCACACAAAAAATGCCCGGTTTTATGCCGGGCGTTGTGTTTCTAAATGACTTTTACATTGCTTTATAGGTTAATTCGGAAGACGGATGTCGTGCCAGATACTTCATTGCTAACAGCGATAAAATGACCACCATTGCGAGTAAAGTAATTAATGGATTCTGGGCCTAAATCGCCTGCTTTTGGATTGTATGTGCTGTTCGCGCATTCACCATCTTCGACTTCTGTACACACTGGCTGATTGTAATCACGACGGTTTACGTAATGTAGGAACTGCACTTGTTTCGGATCGGTAATGTCATAAATCATAATACCGCCTTGGCGCTCCAAGCCGATAAACGCGTAATGGCGGCCGTTAATTTGTGCTACTTCAATCGCCTCTGGCTCAATGCCTTTATCATCACTTCGGTCATCGCCACTGTGATTGTTATCGTTGGTACTGTTGAAGTTTTTACCTTCATTCAGCAGCGCGATAGTCGCAAAATCGTCACCACTATCGAAGACCAACTTGCCGTTTTCATCCCAAATCGAGAATGAACGCGCGCCAAATGCTTGAACATTATCTTGTGCAGAAAGCGTTTGTTCCGGCTTAATCACTTTTAAACGCGCGAGTTGTTTGTTGTCTTTTAGTGCTTCTGCCAATGGGTGTTCTGCTGCTACTTTCAGCTTCTTACCGCGCACTTCATCAACATGGCTTAGACAGGTCCCTTGCTCGGATGTGTATTCATCTGTACCAAGGAAATCGTCCTCATCCCACATAAAGCCTGCTTTGTCGCACAGTTCTTGAGTGGTTTTGAATCCGTACTCACGGCCGTCGCCTTCATTTGCAGATACGATGTAAGTACTCCCATCCACTGAGTAGCTGTCGATGGTGTCAGGCATAAATAATCCAACCAGTTGTGGGTAGCTTTTCAAGTTTCCAATAATTTTGTCTTTGTTAGATGCATCGAGTTTAGCGTCCGACCAAGACTTCTCACCTAAGCCAACAATTTTTTCTACCGATTTGCTCACTGGATTGACGATTGCCATGGCGTTATTTTCTTGTAGCGCGACATAGATTTTACCGTTATCTGCAAAAGTGAGGTATTCCGGCTCTAGATCTTGAGCGATGGTGGCGTTTGGCCCCGAAATACGCACATTCATTGGAAGCTCTGCTTTTCGTGAGCCATCAAATTCGTTAAAGCCAATTTGTGTCACTTCTGTTTGAGTAACGCCAAGGTTCAGATCGATCAGAGTGACGCTACCTTCAGGATCGACGCTGTAATCGCTGTTTGGTTCGCCCTCATTAGCGGTTGCGATGTATCGGCCATCTTTCGAGAAGCCAACCATGTCTGGCAATGCGCCTGTTGGGAAAGTCATGACTAATGACAAATCGTCGGAGCGGTACAAACCAACAATACCATTCGCTTGTTTATTACTGTTTTCAATCGCAACCGCGACCAAACCATTGAATACAGCGACACTGTTTGCAGCGCCAATTTCAACGCCAGCCGCTTCGCCAGCGCTGTTGAGATCAATGAATGCGGTTTGGGTTGGTACGCCGTTGTCATCCATAGAAAGTACATCGACACGTTTTGCTTCAGCATTGACCACATAGAGCTTATCCGTACAAGCGTCATAACTGACGATTTCAGCTGCCGATGTGTCGAATGGGGCATCAGCAACGGATGTCCCGATAAACGTTAACCCTTGAATTGACGTTTCCCCAGCAACGGGCGCAGTGGTAGGTTTGCATTGTGTAGCGAATGAAGCCACGGTATCTTCGGGTTGTGATGAACACGCGATGGCAAGTGATGACAATGCGAGTGCACCGATTGCCTTTAAAGGGGTGATCATGATATCTCCTTATCAATCCGATACGCTGTCAATCAGCATGGGGTTTATGCTTCTGTCCATTTCCGCAATTGGAATGATAGAACGCTGAATGACGTGTGATTTGGTAAGGCTCTGAATATATGTATGATTGATGACTCTTATATTGGCTTTTTATGAAACTAATGTGTCATCAAAATGATGAAGTAGGGATAGAGGAATAATGGAATTAAAATCGTTTTTAGATTTGTTGGCAGCTTCACCAGAGCAGGTCGAATTTGAAGCAACGATGGCGGTGATCGAAGATAACTATACGTTTGAGCCAACCGCTTTTGTTAATGGTGAGACGCAAAACAACGCGGGTGAGAACAACGGTTCGTGTAAGATCTTCGCTTTCGGTTTGCTAAACAACCTAGACAAAGAAGCGACGCTAGCCTGCTTTGGCCGTTTTTATCGTGAAGATGTATTGCAGCATCCAGAGAATAGCGATCACCAGAATATTCGTAATTTTATGGTGACAGGTTGGGAAGGCATTAAGTTTGAAGCGTCTGCTTTAACCGCTAAATAAACTCCAGTCAGAAAATGCAGAACAGTAAGCCAGTCGTATTATGCGACTGGTTTTTTTTCTAGACATTTTCGGCACAAACACAGCTGGTTGGCGCTTGGCTTGGGTAAATCACGGGTTTCAATAGTAAAGCACCAACAGGTTTCTTTGCCTGCGGCGATATCACAATGGGCTTGAGTCCCGCACTCAGGACAATTGTGCGTTGAATCTTCCCCTGCGATTTGTTCGATAATCGTGTTTCGTTGGTGATCTGTTTTGTCTTTCCATTGGATGATTTCATCCATCGTTCGGTGACAACCAGAGCATATTCCGGCGTTATTTTTACATGCTGCTCGACAAGGTGACTTCATTGCTTTCTCGTTCTCATTTTTTATGCCGCGCACTCTAGCACAAAGCAAGTCAAAGCCGCCAAAATAAACGTGAGTGCGATTTGCTGGTGAGGAGAGGGCGGCAGTGATATTCTTGGACGAGTTACCTCAAATCTTTGTCACTTATGTTAGAAAAAGAAAACCTCATTAAACTCGCTAGAATGCAAATGCCATTTGGGAAATATGCAGGGCGAGTGTTAATCGACCTACCTGAAGAATACTTACTGTGGTTCGAGAAAAAGGGCTGGCCAAGTGGCGAGCTAGGGGATTTGCTCAAGCTGTGTTTAGCGCTCAAAATTGAAGGCTTAGATAGTGTCGTGAAGCCTTTGAAGCGTATGTAACCTGCCACAGAAACTCCCACTTTTAATGAAAAGACTTATTATGAATTTTGATATCGATGCACTGAAACACCACCAATTAGTCGAAGATGGTAAATTAGAGGGATGTTACATTCATCAGCCAGCTCAAGGTAGCCAGCAAGATGACAAAGCTGTTTTGGCAGAGCGCCAAGCGTTGGAAAAAATGGGGTATAAGGTAATACAGGTGAAAGCTAAAGGCGGGACAACAACGTTTGCCGAGGCGATGCAAAAGCTTGCGAAGGAAACTGGTCACCTGCCTAAGGAGTAAGTGAGTGTAACCTGTCACAGCCTCCCTAGTGATTCCACGATACCATGTGTTTTCATTCAAAAGAGCCAGACCGTTAGGCTGACTCTTTTTTGCTCCAAACCCGTTGAGAGCTTAAACATTGATCGTATCAATAAAGTCCGTCAGTAGAGAAACCAGTTAGTTGCATAAATAACGAGAAGGACTAGAAGACCTAGAAGGAATGGGAAGGTTAGCATCATTGCGAACTTTTTCTTGAAGCTTGGTTTATCGAATACCACGCCTTCGGCCTCCCTTACTCTTCGCTCTTCATCAAAATGCCATTTAATAGCTAAGTAAGCTCCAATACCTAGTACAATAAGCTTAAAAGCTCCAGCAAAGTACGGAAAGAAGTTAGCCCAACTGTCGTTCATTATCCATCTCTCTCAAATTAAATATGGGCTTTACGGTAGCAGAATCCAAGGTTTATGTTTAGTGCTCTCCCAAAGTCAGGTGCCCTGACTGGCACAAGCCTACTGATACTGCTAACTGTCCACAACTCTCTTTGCAATATCCTTGGTTATTAATGATTTAATAGAAAAGGACTCGAACATTTATATCCAGAGGCGTGTCGGTATGGTTTGTAACGTTTTTGCCCCATTCCAATTTAGCTCGTTTGAGCGTCTCTTTGCCTAATAGTTCCCATTTATAATGATCTTGCGTGGTTCAAGGCCCATTTCATCCAATGTTACCGTTGCCAGCCCATCAACATGTGCAGTATAGGGTCTGAGTTTTGAGTGGATACAATCTTCTCGGATTAGCCACTATATCGTTCACGATTATCAACAGCCAAGGTCAGGTCACGCGTTTGTCTCACAGCCTAAAATTGCAATTGAGAACCGCGGTCACAGTAAAGAATTTGTTTTGTATCATCTTGGGTTTGCCATCATGCCAAGATTTATGATGGAGAAAGAGTTAGCTCGAGGAGATTAAGTTCGCATCCTATTTGATGTACACGACTTGGAGAACCCGACTTATGCGGTGTACTAATAGAAAGCTTCGATGCCGTTTCGAGTTGAGTTCTTTAAGAAAAAGGCCGGTGCGTTTAAATAGCATCGAACGCCACCTATTAAACTCAGTATTCCCAAAGCAAAGCCCACCGACAAGTGGGCTTTGTTCTCTTTCAACAACGAAAATAATAACTAGTAGCTCGCTTGAATGCTGACACCGCTATAGTTTGAGTAACCTTGAATCATGACGTGATAACGTCCACTTTGTGTCGCGCTGACCGTACATGTTTCATTGTTACCGTATTTGAAAGGTCGGCAGTCCCATGCGTTCAGTGCTGGTTTTGCACCAAAACGGAGATACAGGTCTGCATCACCACTGCCACCATACATTTGTACGGTTAAGCGCTGCCCAGCTTCGACATCAACATAGTAATACGCTACTTGACCAGTTGAACCACTTAAACCGCTCACTGGCACGCCCGAGGTTAACTTGCCCTCTGGGTCTGGTGTTGGATCTGGGCCACCACAGTCTTGGCCACAATCAGCATCCGTTAAGCTATAAAGCAGCTTGTTCACGCTGCCTCTTGTATCCGTCACCTTTCCGCTAGTTGCGCGACTAACGATCAAGGCCTCTACTTGGCTTGGCGACAGCGAGCTGTTTTCTTGAAGATATAATGCCGCTACACCCGCCACATGTGGCGTCGCCATCGAAGTACCACTAATGGTTTTGTAACCACCGTCATACCACGCAGATTTGATTTGTGAGCCTGGCGCAAACACATCCACACAACTGCCCCAGTTTGAAAAACTCGAGCGTGCATCCGTGCTGGTGGTCGAGCCGACAGTTACACCAGTAGCAACGCGCGCTGGAGAGTAGTTACACGCATCGGCATTGGAGTTACCTGCTGCAAGCATAAAGCTGACACCTGACTGAACCGCACTTTGCACCGCACTATCGAGAGCGACAGATTGACCGCCACCTAAACTCATGTTGGCGACTGAAGGTCCGGAAGCGTTCGCAGCCACCCAGTCCACACCGGCAATAACACCAGACGTAGAACCCGATCCGGTACAGCTCAATACTCTCACGCCGACAAGGTTGACGTTTTTCGCAACACCATACAAGCTGCCGCCAATGGTGCCCGCAACGTGTGTCCCGTGTCCATTACAGTCACTTGCATCTGCATCATTATCGACAAAGTCATACCCAGAAACCGAGCGCCCACCAAACTCAACGTGTGCATTGTTCACACCAGTATCGATAACATAAGCCGTTACACCAGTTCCATCAAAGTTGGCACTGTAGTTGTTATCGAGTGGCAAGTTACGTTGGTCGATTCGGTCTAGTCCCCAAATGGCATTGGTCTGATTTGCGTCTGCCGAGACTATTGGGTCAAGCGATAGGATTCTGTCTTGCTCAATGTAGTCCACACGAGGATCAGAACGCAGATCTTTCAGTTGCTCAGGACTCAAGTTAGCGACAAATCCACTTATCGAGTGGTCAAAAACCGACTCCACTTGTATCGAATACAAACCAGACATGCGGTCTACAGACTGTTGCGTGAATTGCTCGAATTCTGTTGAGTTGCTCGCCATCATTTGCGGTTGTTGAAATACCACTATGTAGCGATCTGCAATGGCGATGTCGTCCGGTGCAAGCATCAAAGTGGCAGGCAATGTGTCGGGAGCTTGTTGTAACTCTGCACTGTCCGCAATCTCATTGGGTTGCGAAAAAGCGAGAGAAGAATGAAAACAGAGCGCGGAGGTGATACAACAACTTAGTAGTTTCTTTAACATAAAATGTTCCTTGAAATCATAGTCTTGTTGATTTTACCTAGTACCAAACTGTCAACACGAAAACACAGACAATCAGCGTAGTACGCTCAATACGTGCTGCAGTGACGTTACACAAATCAAACTAGACAATGAGTAACCATATGCATAATTGATAATAATTCGCATACTCAGAAACATGATCAATAACTAAGCTTTATTGAAATTGAAATGCAAAGATTCATTTAGATTTAGAGCAAAATCCCTAAAATAGAATAATTCTACACACCTGGCTTATTGCCTGTTATATGCACTATTCTTACCGATAATTTACGCAATAAAAACCTAACTATCCTTTCATTGGTCATGACTCAAATTGGTTGATAGATGTTAATATAGCCACCTGGTTTCTGATGTTTTTTAACTCATGGCTACTATCCAAGTTCAATGTCGTTTCTGTAATAAAACAGAGCCCGTCCGTGAAAATGGAAAAGGGCATTCTGGCTTTCCTCGTTTCAGGTCTATCGAGTGTCGAAAGGGCTTTCAACTCGATTAAGTTTACGAAGCCCGCAAGCCAGATGTAAAAGAAAAAATTGTCGATATGTCAATGAATAGCTCTGGAGTTAGGGGAACAGCACAAGTGTTGAATGTCGCATACAATATGGTATTGAGCACTTTAAAAAAATCTCGCCAAGGTAAGTAACCTCAATACCTTTCGATAGAGCAAATATAAGACGAATTTGTAAACTTGAAAGGCTAGCTGCATTGATTGAGGAATATGAGGAAAAACACTTCCCCATTTAAGAACTGCAACACACCTTTGCCCTTTTGTATTTTATCATTAAAACACCTCACACTTTGCTATGCTTCCATTTGACCTAGTTTATCTAATACATCAATATGCCATTTATTGACTACTGAGTAGGTGGTTGTTAGGACCTATCTACCCCATTGATACAAAGGTAAGAAATGGAATTTTTTGTTGGGGCTATCATCATCTATATTCTGTACAAGCTGATAACTAGGAACTCTAAGTCCAAAACTTCCAACAGCTATAACTCTCCCCAAAATAATACAGTCTCAAAGCCTTCTGTTCAAAAGAGTGATGCTTATGGCACGCAAGCGATATCAGTTTCCTCATACAGTGAAAATGATGAAGAGTTTGCAACGTTTACAATTCACACGAGTTTTGGAAGAGAAGCTGAAAAATCGTCTAACAAACAAAAGGGTCGATGGATTGGTGAAAGTGAACATCTCACTATTGTCGGAAGAAACCTCAACAAAGGTCTTTTTTACTTTGGTGGGATAATGAACTCACTTGATGGATATGGGGTAGAACCATCTCTTATCGATGAGGAACGCCCCGCATCGAAATCTTTAATGAACATCGGGTCGGAATTACATACCGACGAAACACTAGGATACTGGCCAAGTTATTCCTCTTTATCAAAAGAGTGCAGAGGAGCCTATCTAGACTGGTTAGAGTCTGATCGCTCTGATCCAAATACACCAATCGGATACGTATTCATTTATTTCTATGGTTTTGAAAGAAGAATCATTGAAAATCAAGCTAACTCACAGGTATCCGATCAAGAATTTACCACAATATTTGAAGAAGTATTACGTCTTCATAAAGTGTTCAATGCAAACCGCTCTTTTAGAAGATATTCGGCCGATTTTCTTGAGTTGATGGTTTTGCTCAGACCAACTCTACTTGAGCGACGGATTGCAAATATACCAGATACAAACAATGCATTGTCATTCAAGTTTAAACTAGCCAAAACTATAGTTAATGGGCATCCCGTTGGAGCCGAGTTAGCTTTAGACTGGTTAAAAAATACATTTGAGTATTCGCTAAAAACTCCTGCTCGTAGATGTGAAGAGGAGTTTCGCAAACTTTTCGAAATAAGGTTCTCCCAAAAATTTGGTGAAGGTATATTAGTCAAGCCAAACAAAACAAAGCTTCGACTCTCATATCATGCAGCAAGTAACGGCATTAATGGAATTGATTTAAATTTGGAAGAGTTGCCTGATCCGAGTGTTCTCAAAGGTCCAATAAACAAGATTATCCCTATTGCCGAGCAGTGTACGGAAGACTTAAGTAGCTATAGTCGCTACTTAGGTAAGTCTGATACTTCGAAAAGTGATATAGCAGCTCTGATGTTACTACCAAATGAGCTAGCAAATGAATCTAACTCATCAATTATTGAATCTTTTAAGTCATGGGCTGTTCAAGTAATTCAGAACAATAACGGGATAACAACTGTTCAAGAGTTCTGGTCTCACACCGGAATGCCGCTTCCTAAGGCTATGAACAAGAAAGAAAACGAGCTCCTTATCAAACTTGCTGATAAAGCTGATATAGGTATCGCCCCGGATATGCGTTTTCACCAAACCAAGTTCAAAGCTGATGGCAACATTGTATTGTTCTCACCAAGCCATGGTGAATTTTTTAAACCTAGCTCGGCTTTCAACCAAGTAAGTCTGTGGATGAGGCTTGGTGCAATGGTGGCTACTATTGACGGTATCGTTGACCAAGACGAAAAACTGACGCTGCAAAAACTAATTGAATACGATGACCGACTGTCTCCATTCGAGAAAAGTTCATTGAATGCTTATCTGACGTGGCGACTTAACAGCCCAGCGAACATTGCGGGATTAAAAGCAAGAATAGAGCAGCTCAACTCCGCGCAAATTGAATCCTTAAAGAAATTTATGATTTCAATTGCTCTAGCTGACGGTAAGGTCGATTCATCTGAAATAAAGCAAATAGAGAAACTCTATACATGTCTGGGATTAGATAAATCGTATGTTACGAGCGATATTCACAACCTAGCATCTACGAGAACACCTAATTCCGCTTTCCCAACAACTACTGACCAAAGCGGAAATAAGTTCCAGTTGGATGAGAGCATTCTGGCGATGCATGAGAGTGATACCAGCGATGCCAAGAGCATGTTAGAAAACATATTTACGGTTGATATCGAACCGGAAATAGAGTCGATGAGTTCCTCCCCTACAGGCCATGATGGATTGGATAATGCGCATAAAAATCTGTTCGATATGCTCCTTAGCAAAGAAGTATGGTCTCGGCATGAAGTTCATGAACTTTGTAGCAAACTAAACTTGATGGTTGATGGCGCTATAGAAACTATCAATGATTGGGCTTACGAAAAAGTAGATGCTCCTGTCTTGGATGATGATGGTGATATATACGTTGATCTAGAAATTGTAGAGGAATTAAAGGGTTAAATGATGGTTGCAAAAAAAATACGTGCAAAAGAAAGAGATGCAATTATCCAATCTCTGAAGTCTGGTGTAACTCCAAAAGTTGGGATTCAGCATATTCAAGTTGGTCGCGTTAACGAACTAAAAGCACTCCTTCAAGATATTGAACGGATCTCCGATGGAGGCTCAGCTTTTCGACTTATTATTGGTGAATATGGCTCAGGCAAAACATTTTTCTTGAGTGTTGTTCGAGCTATTGCTTTGGAAAGAAAGTTGGTAACTGTTCATGCTGACTTGTCTCCAGATAGACGCATGCATGCATCTGCTGGGCAAGCTAGAAATCTATACTCAGAGCTAATGCGCAATATGTCTACGCGCAATAAACCAGATGGAAATGCGCTAACCAGCGTGGTCGAAAAGTTTATCACCGAAGTGAGAAAGGAAGCCGACACGACTGGAAAAAGCGTCAATACAGTTATTCATGAAAAGCTGTCTTCAATTTCTGATCTTGTCGGTGGATATGACTTCGCCAAAGTCATCGAGGCTTATTGGGTTGGACATGAACAAGACAATGACACACAAAAAGCTAATGCTATAAAATGGCTTCGTGCTGAATATTCAACTAAAACGGACGCTCGAAAAGATTTAGGCGTCAGAACAATAATTTCAGATACATCTTTTTATGATGCACTCAAAATAATGAGTCTATTCGTTCGCCAAGCGGGATATCAGGGGTTGCTCGTTAACCTCGATGAAATGGTAAATCTGTATAAGTTGAATAACACAACAGCTAGGACTTCTAACTATGAACAAATATTACGAATACTCAACGACTGTCTACAAGGCACTACCGAGTATTTAGGTTTTTTACTTGGTGGAACGCCTGAATTCCTGCTTGATCCTAGGAAAGGTCTTTATAGTTATGAAGCCCTTCAATCCAGACTTGCGGGAAATAACTTTGCGAAGCAAGCAGGCCTTATCGATTACTCATCTCCAGCCCTGCACCTCGCCAGTTTGACCCCGGAAGAGCTGTATATACTACTAAAAAATTTGCGTCACGTTTATGCCGAAGGTGATGAAAGCAAATATCTTGTTCCTGACGAATCCCTAATGGCGTTTCTAAAACATTGCAGTCAGACTATTGGAGACGCTTATTTTCGAACTCCACGTAATACGATAAAGGCTTTTTTGGATATGCTTGCGGTAATCGATCAAAATCCAACGATAAGCTGGAACAACCTAGTTTCATCGGTTGGAATTGAAGAAGATAAGCCCTCTGACGTTGAACTTGAATTAGGTGAAAACGAAGATGGCCTCTCTGACTTCAAATTATGATTAATGAACATGAAAAGCTCGATGTCCGAGTTCAGCGTTGGATATTTAAACAAGGTTGGGCAAACCTACGAGAAATCCAATGCCTAGCTATTGAGCCGATTCTTTCAGCGAAAACAGACCTTGTTATCAGTGCCTCGACAGCTGCGGGAAAAACTGAAGCGTTTTTTCTTCCAGCAATCAGTGCTATTGCTAATCAAGATGAAGGGGTTGGTATCCTTTATATCAGCCCGCTAAAAGCTTTAATAAATGATCAAGATAGACGTTTAGAAAGCCTCTCAGATCTAATGGGTTTGCCAGTCACCCCGTGGCACGGAGACAGTGCTAAAAGCCGAAAGAATAAGTTAAAAACTACACCAGCGGGAATTGTACTAATCACTCCCGAATCGCTCGAATCGTTGCTTATCCGAGATTCAGGCTGGATGAAGTCTGCATTTTCTGATTTGAAATATATCGTCATTGATGAGTTTCACGCATTTCTTGGCACTGAGCGCGGACATCACTTACTTTCTTTGCTTCATCGATTGGAGCATCTTCTTGGGAGTTTGAAGAAGCCGATTCCTAGGGTTGCTTTGAGTGCGACTCTCGGTGAGTTAGATAAAGTCCCATTGTCACTTCGTCCTAATCAATCTTTGCCATGTAAAATAATAAGGGACTCGAATTCGACATCGGTACTTAAGGTGCAAGTCAAAGGGTATGTGAACCCAGCTCAGGTAGACAGTGAAACGCCAATTGATGCTGAATACAAAATCTGCCAAGACCTATTTAAATTTTGCCGAGGAGGTAACCATTTAGTCTTTGCAAATAGCCGGAAAAGAACAGAAAGCATTGCTGCAACGCTTAGCGATTTCTGTGATCAGCAATGCGTGCCGAATGAGTTCTTTCCTCACCATGGATCGCTTGCCAAGGAATTGAGAGAAGACCTAGAGAAACGTCTTCTACAAGACCAGTATCCTACTACAGCGGTGTGTACCATGACTCTTGAGTTGGGTATCGATATTGGAAAAGTAAACTCCGTTGTTCAGGTTACGGCCCCCCACTCAATTTCGAGCCTGCGACAGAGAATGGGACGCTCAGGAAGACGTGGTGGTCCTTCTATACTGCGAGTGTTGATTGCAGAGGATGAACTCACAAAAGATTCAAACGTTGTCGATATACTCCGCCTGGAGTTAATACAATCCCTAGCAATGATTAGGCTACTCATCGGCAGTAAATGGTATGAGCCAGCAGATTTGTCCCTTTACCACTTTTCTACACTTCTACATCAAATACTCGCTGTTATAGCTCAGTGGGGAGGCATTCGGGCCGATCAATTATTTAACTTGCTCTGTAAAGAAGGGCCATTTCAGAAAGTTGGCGTAGACGACTTCAAAGGACTTCTAGTCCATATGGGGAATACTAATCTAATTACTCAGCTAGGTAATGGTGAATTAGTTTTAGGCATCTTAGGTGAACGTATTACAAGTCACTATTCATTTTATGCTGTATTCAAAACGCCAGAGGAGTACAGGGTTATTAATGGGACAAAAACGCTGGGAACACTTCCTATCGACTCACTTGTGTTAGTTGGGCAGAACATTGTGTTTGGTGGGAAACGATGGAAAGTAAATGATATCGATAGTGACAAAAAAACCATTTATGTTGAACACGCTAAAGGCGGTAAACCACCAAAATTTGGCGGTAGTGGAATGACAATCCATGACGTCGTTCGCCAAGAAATGTTTCGCATACTCAAAGATGGTGACTACAGAATTTCAGTCGGTAATAAAAAAGTGGATTTTGCAGATGCGATTGCAAGAGAACAATTCAAGGAAAGTGTCACCTTTTTTCAACGATCAGATTTAGCACGAAAACCGCTGCTGAAAGTTGGCAACAGTACTTATTTGTTTACATGGTTGGGAGATAAGGTAGTCAATACTATTGTAGCTCTCCTAATCATGAATGGATACGAAGCTAGCGCATATGCCGGTGTTATTGAAGTGGAAAAAACATCAGTTGAGGGTGTTAAATCGACTTTACGTACTTTAGCTTCAAAAAAACTGCCTAGTGAGACAGAGTTAGCCCAGTCCGTACTGGAAAAGCAAATCGATAAGTTTGACGAGTTTTTGCCTGAGGATATTCTCTCTATTGGATATGGTACAAAGGCGTTTGATATAAACGGGGCTAAAGAGTGGCTTATTATTGTTTAATATTTGTACTAGGTATAGGCTTCCCATACCTGATTTAATCCATATATTGCTAAATTAACTAGAAACTCTAACGAACTTCTGTCCAAGAGAGTGCTGGCGTAGTTCAAAGCAGGCACTTGCTTTGGTTTACTCGACTCCGAGCAACTTTATTGCTATGTTTCGCAAAATATATGGAGAATCTCCTGCGCGTTATTTTTCCAGATGCCGTGCAGAGTAATGTATTGATCGGCTGGGGTAAAAATGAAAACCAAAATAATAATGTCGTTTCTACTCGCTTCATTGTGTGTCAGTGTCAGCGCCAGTACGAATGAGCCGAAATACCATTCTGCGCTAACAATCAAAACGGTATTCAGTGAAGACAGAGATAAGCCAGTAGAAGTCTATTATTGGTATCCCACAACGAACGGAAAAACCAACTTCACGTTTGGTATGGGTAACATTTTTAAATCAGTCGAAACGCAGTTAGATGCCCCGTTAGCAAGTGGAAAATTTCCCGTTGTGCTTTTGTCGCAGGGCGGAACACGGTCAGCATTTTCCCATAGTGGTTGGATAGCTTCGGGCCTAGCGAAACAAGGTTATGTCGTTATTGTACCAAAGCCTCCTGCACCAAACGAAATCAATGCAGAAATGGCTGTTGATGAAATCACATTCAGAACCAGTGATTTGTTGCTTGGGCTGAACGAATTAAGTTCGGTCGGGATACTGTCCGGAGGCGTAGATACTGATGAAGTGCAGGGTGTCGGCTTTTTTCTGGGCGGGACATCTATGCTGATGCTCTCCGGAGCGCAAATAAGCCCGGAAAAATATCGAACATCGTGTCACAACGTAACCAATGTAGACTGTCATTGGTTACGTGAAAATAACGTTGATATTACCAACATCCCGGATCAAAAATTCCCCCGATTTCAGTCTGAAAGCAAACTGAAATCGGTCGTCGTTATCAACCCTGAGCTAACGAAAACTTTTGTCCCTGAAACTCTGGCCTTGATGAACAATGCTATCACCGTGGTGACGCTTTCTGATCGGCTACATCCCGCACTGACACCTGCCGAATCACTCGTTGCTCTTCCTAATGTGACATTTCAAGAGATCCCCAGAGCGAGTCAGTTTAGTGCGTTCGCAGAATGTACTGAGCGTGGCATTAAAATTCTCGCATCAGAAAGGGAGGAAGCACTTTGCCAGGAGCGTGACGAGGTTTCCAGAAAGGATAATCACCAACAAATTTTGGATGTAATTCTGGCTAGGTTAACAAAGTCATAAGAGTGCAACAATGTAGAGCTTTCTTACACATTGTGTGCTTGGACCAGCAAAGCGAGAAGTAAGTTTTTCAGGCTTGTCCCCACAACATATTGCAAGACATACTGATGACTGTATTACTTGCCTTAATTAAGTACTTGTACCAGCATTTTAAAACTCAGAAGAACACACAAAATACCAACGATTTTCTTAAGAACTTTATTTGGGAAATACTCTGCGCAACGCACGCCAAGGCTAGTAGTTAAGTAGCTGCTAATGGAGAAGCTGATCATTGCAGGAAGATATATGTATCCTAATACTAAGTTGTTCCAATCTGTATTTTCCCACCCGTTTAACATGTAACCGAGGCTTCCTGATAGCGCGATAGGGAAACCTATCGCAGCAGAGGTGCCAATAGCACGTTTTACCTCAAAATTTTGCTGGACAAGATAGGGGATGATCAAGCCCGCACCGCTTATAGAGACAAGTGCTGATACAGAGCCAATCACCGAGCCTACAGTGATATTACCGATAGCCCCATGTGGGTTCGGGTTGTACTCATTTTCAGTGTTGCGAAACATCTTATAAGCTACATACAACATGAATACGCTGAAAAAACCTGCCAGATAGATCCCCTGTAGATACGATGCTACGAATGTGGCGCAAAATGTTCCGACTAGAACTCCGCTCAACATTTTTACTACCATTGTCGAGTCTACATTCTCTTTTCTGTAGTGAGCGCGCATGCTGCCCAATGTTGTAATAATCATTGAAGCCATTGATGTCCCTAACGCAAGATGGACCACTTCTGTATCAGCTATTCCCTGTAGTGAAAACAGAAACGCAAAAATAGGGACGGCCATTCCACCACCACCCACACCAACGAGTCCAGCGAGAAAGCCAATGCCTAAGCCTGCTGTAATGTAATAGATAATAAAGATAGGTTCGTTCATGATGGTTCTGCCTTCGATAAAATTGTCGTTGCTAAAATGTTACTCGAACGCTAACTTGCTATGGTAACGTTAAGAGGACAGAAAATAATGAATAATGGCCAAAATGGAATTGAGTAAATAAAGTGACAAACTCTGACTACAGCGAATGGAAAAATGGCGCCGCGTTGATCGCTAAGGAGTGGCAGCATGAAAGGAGCGACTTCAACCATTTGGATCAACGGCCACATAATTGGCACAGTCATCATCGAGGCCAGCTACTGTGTATAGATGAAGGGCTAATTCAGGTCAAAACCGATGAAGGAACGTGGATACTACCCCCTCACCGAGCTGGTTGGATCCCCCCGGGTGCGATGCACAGTGTTTATTTTTGTGGTTCTCTGAAAGGTCGTTCATTACTGTTTACTCCAGAGAGTTGTGAGCGGTTTCCAATGAGACCTTGTGTGATCCAAATGAGCGATGTGTTGAAAGCCCTATCGGTTAGAGCATCGATATGGAGCAAAACAGACGATCTATCCATACAGTCTTTACGTATTCTTGCCGTAATATCCGATGAAATCGTCAATAGCCCTCATGAGTCACTCCACATCCCACTGCCCAGAGATCCGAGACTGCAAAAAGTTACTCAAGCGATTTTAATAGACCCAAACAGCAAACATTCTGTGGAGCATTGGGCAAAGATCGGGGCAGTCTCATCTCGGACATTAAGACGATTGATTCGAAGTGAGTTAAACATGAGTTTTAGTGAATGGCGGCAACAAGCACTGCTAATACATTCGTTAGAAATGATGGCTCGCAGAGAGTCCGTAGGAGCGGTTGCACATGCTTTGGGTTATTCGACGCCCAGTAACTTTATCGCTATGTTTCGTCGGGTCTATGGTGATTCACCCACGCGTTACTTTTCGAGTCGTGGCATATAGTTGCCAAGAGCTTACCTAAATTAGGTTCGTTTTTATGTACTGAGGTTTTACATACATTTACTCACCCAACATAAGCAAGTGCTTCTAGCTTCTTTCTGCCCAAATGAGCTGAAATCAATTTCGAAGTGGATAATTGGTTCGTCGCGAACGCTACCACCGTGAGTCGTAGAGCCTTGGTTATCGAAACCATTAACTCATGTTAGTGAAAGGAAATTCCTGCTCCCTACAGTGCTTCTCTCACCAGTCTTCTGTTTGGCTCATTATCGCTAACATCCAGACGCGAAATAGCATAAGATACACGGCCTTTACTAGCACTGAGCCACTCATCGTAATGACAGATAAAACACAGCAAGCGACATTTGCCGATCTTGGCCTGATTCCAACCTTAGTCGAGCGACTAGAAGCGTTAGAATACAGCCAACCGACGCCCATTCAATCTCATACCATTCCTTATATCCTTGAAGGGAAAGATATTGTTGGCGGTGCCAATACGGGCTCTGGTAAAACCGCTGCTTTTTCGCTGCCAATTCTGCAAAAAATTGTTCAGCAAGACGAAACAAATCATCGCCGTGGTAACTTCGTTTCTCACCTGATTTTAGTTCCAACTCGTGAGCTGGCATCACAGGTGGCATACAACGTCAAATCTTACTCATACCATCTTAGAGATAAGATCAAAACGGTTGCCGTATTTGGTGGTGTATCGGTGAACCCACAAATGCTAGCGCTTCGTGGTGGCTGTGACATTATCGTAGCTACGCCGGGTCGATTACTTGATCTGGTATCCAGTAACGCGATTAAGTTGGACCAAGTAAAAACGCTCGTGCTCGATGAAGCTGACCGTATGTTGAGCCTCGGATTTACCGAAGAACTCAATAAGATTCTTGCGTTACTGCCAGAGAAGAAACAGACGCTGCTATTTTCTGCTACTTTCCCTGATAAAGTCACGACGCTGTCTCAGCACTTGCTCCGCGACCCTGTTGAAGTTCAGTTGCAGAGCGCAGAAGCCAGCACTTTGGTGCAACGCGTGTTTAGTGTAAATAAAGGTGAGAAAACGGCGGTACTCGCGCACTTAATCAAACAGCATCAGTGGCGACAGACTTTGATTTTTGTGAATGCTAAGAATGCCTGTAACCATTTAGCTCAAAAGCTGTCAAAACGCGGTATTACTGCTGAAGTTTTCCATGGTGATAAAGGGCAGGGCGCTCGTACTCGTGTCCTTGACGGTTTTAAGTCTGGCGAGATTCAAGTTCTTATTGCTACCGATATCGCAGCACGTGGCCTTGATATTGAAAAGCTGCCAGTGGTGATTAACTTCGATCTTCCACGTAGTCCTGCTGACTATATGCATCGAATCGGTCGTAGTGGTCGTGCTGGTGAAGTGGGTCTAGGGTTATCTCTTATCGATTACGATGACTATCACCATTTCAAAGTGATAGAAAAGAAAAATAAGTTCCAACTTGAACGTGAGCAGGTAGAGGGCTTTGAAGTGGAAGACGACCAAAGTGAAGCCTACTTTTTACCGATGAAGCCGCGTGCAAAGCCAGCAGGTACAGGGAAAAAGAAGAAAAAGCGTCATCAATAGAAAACGTAAACTACATGTGAGTTTACTTATGGGAGGCGCTGGAGAAGGGGGCGCACTAGCTTGAGTATTCTCTTCTAGCTATTTCTTTAAAGAACAATAGAGCCTTGCTGGAGCCACCAGTAGGGCTCTATTGCTTTTCAAGGTTATGTACTATCGACGCGTCGGACGTCCACGAGGTGAACGTTTTTTAAATGCGGATGCAGCTTTAGCTTGTGACTTGAGGATAGAGTCAACGGTTAGCGGCATTGGCTCTTTAGGTTCAAGACCATGAGGGAAAGTACGAGCTCTCGGTGGTAAATCATATTCTTCTTCACTTGCGCGTGGCATGCGCTTAAAGCGATAAAGGTAAAAGTTTTCTAATTTTTCTCTCGCCCATTCGGTCTTCTTTAAATACTTCACACTACTTGCAATCGAAGGCTTAGTGTTAAAGCAATTAAAGCGCATTGCTGTATCTAGAATGTCCCAGCCATAAAAATCCACCAACTCTTGCAACATAGTTTCTAGCTTTAACCCGTGCAGTGGGTTATTTCGTTGCAGTTCGATTCTTTCTTCGTCAGTCATCATTTTAGGGGCCTTACTCATCAAAGGGTGGAGTTTAGCAAAGTATACATTACAGAGATATCTATAGTTAGGCAGCGATAGTTTGGATTGCAACTCGATTGGATGTTGTTAGTGCGTACTTGCATGAGCCAAATTAACCAATTACCTGTGTGAATACGGATATGTTTTTTCTACCTTGAAAAGCACAGGTGGAGTTGCGACTGTTCCTCTTCTTGAATTGCTGTTCAAAAACTCTCACTAAAGATCAGCGTACTCTAATGTAATGTTAAATCTTTGTGTAATAAGTGAGATTTTTGTTGTTCTTTTACTAATGTCTAATATTCCTACCGATAGCAATACATGCTTAATAGGTTCAAATCAAAAATTAGCCATACCACTTTCTTGGTGTGGCCTCGATGTTTGATGTGGGTGTTGTCTCGTATTGGTCTGTATACCAAGCGAAACTCTAGTTGGCATAGTTCAACGTTGAAATATAACAAAGGATAGCTCAATGTCTGACTCAAGTAAGACCTTTTACAGGGATGTGCGCAAAAAACCGCATGAATTTGAAAGTCGTGAAGACTTTCTAAACCATGATTTAACCATCATGAGCTTTCGTCGCTGGGGTATTCATTTGCCATCACGTGATTACAGTATTGAAATCGAAGACTGGGTGCCTGCATTAGCCGCAACCATTGGTAAAGTGGTGATGGTCACCGCCATGGTTGCTGCATTTGCTGCTCAGTTCGGTTTATCTCCGGAGTTCGTTGCAGAAAATGTGCGTTACGAATTGCTTATCGCGGGTGCTTTGTTCGTTATTTTGTTTTCTGCCATCCTAAACCCGAACGCAAACTTAGCCGGTACCCACGGCCCAATGATACCGCTGATTCCCATGATTGCTGCCGCAGGAGGGCATCCTCTGGCGCTTGGCTTGATGGTATGTGCTTTTGGCTTAATTCTCGCTTTGACTAAAGGCGGTTCTAAACTCATGACCTTGACTGGCATTGGGGTTCGAGGAGGGTTATTGATCTACCTAGGTGCTGTTGGGTTGCTCGGACAGATTAATAAGACTGAGGCGTGGGCTGCAAGTACAGACCAAGGTTACATTTCGTTTGTGGTCATAGGCCTAACCGTTATGGTTTATGCCTACCTAGCTAAGATCAACAAGCGTTGGTTGGCAATTCCACTGTGTTCTGCACTCGCAGGTATTGTTGCTTATGTGATGGGAGCTGAGTTTGCTTTTACCACAGAGCCGGGCCTGCCTAATTTCAGTCCATTCTATTGGTGGGGTGAAGATACAGGCTGGCAGCTAGGCTGGCCAACCCTAGAGCACTTTATTGCCGTGACTCCATTTGCGCTACTGGCAGTCGCTATGTGGTCCCCTGATTATCTCGGCCATCGTGTGTTTCAAGAACTTAACTACCCAAAAGAAGCAAAAGGCGTACTCATGGATGTCGACGACACGATGGTCGGAGCGTCTGTTCGTCAGGGAGTTGGCTCACTATTAGGTGGCGGAAACCTAGCTTCTTCTTGGGGAACGTACATGATTCCAGCCGCAATTGCCAAACGTCCTATTCCAGGTGGCGCACTGTTAACGGGTTTCATGTGTATTGCCGCCGCGGTAATTGGTTACCCTATGGATCTAGCGATGTGGGAACCTGTTTTGCGCGTTGCTTTGATTGTCGGTGTATTCTTACCACTTCTTGAGGCGGGAATGCAGATGATCCACAAGCATAAAGATTCACTCAGTGCCGGTATCTGTATTTTTGCCTGTGCATTCGTTAATCCAGTCTTTGGCTGGGCAATCACGATGCTGCTGGATAACCTTGGACTTATCGGCGACCATGAGCGTGCCAACGAACTCTCGCGGAAAGATAAATACCTGATTCCTGGCACTGCATTTATCGTTTGTGCAGGTTCGCTTGCTGTCGTTGGTCAGCTTCCGGGCATTCCTGCTCTGATCGGTTAATCGAATTACGCTCTAAAGGCATAGTTGGAGTGGTGAGTAAGAGGGCTTTCTCAAGCTATGCCTATTTCTCAAAAGTAAAAGGTTTGGACTGTGTAGTTAAGCCTTCAAAGCGCATGTAGGGAAAGCAAGGCTCAAACAAAAAGCTACCTAGTAATAGGTAGCTTTTTGTATAGACATTTAGCCTACGAAGTCGTGACTAAATAATTGATTCAATGCCATATTTTTCGCCGTAGTGTTCAACGACAAAATCAATGTCTTTGTCACCGCGACCGGATAAGTTGATCAGAATTGAGCCAGTTTCTCCTTGCTTCGCGAGTTTAATCGCGTAAGCGACAGCATGTGCGGATTCAATCGCTGGAATAATCCCCTCTTCGCGAGACAGTTCAAAGAATGCATCAATCGCTTCGTCATCGGTGATTGAGCCGTAATTGACACGGCCAATGTCTTTTAAGTAACTATGCTGAGGCCCAACCGATGGGTAATCCAAGCCACTTGCTACAGAGTACACTTCTTGAGGTTCGCCTTGCGCATCTTTGAGCATGTAAGACTTAAATCCGTGCATAATACCTGGCTCACCGAGTGTGAGTGTTGCAGCATGCTCGCCAATCTTTTGCAAAGAGCGGCCCGCGGGCTCGACGCCGTGAATGGCGACTTGTTCATCGTCTAAGAAAGCAGTAAATAGCCCCATCGCGTTAGAACCACCTCCAACGCATGCGACGAGATTATTGGGTAACTTGCCTGTCATTTCTTTGAATTGAACTCGTGCTTCGTTACCGATAATTGATTGGAAATCTCGTACCATTTTAGGGAATGGGTGAGGGCCAACGACAGAGCCTATCGCATAAAGTTGTGTGTCAGGATCTTTTAGGTAGGCTTCGAAGGCAGAATCAACCGCTTCTTTGAGAGTTTTGCGCCCGTGAGTAGCAGGGATGACATTGGCACCAAGGATTCTCATACGGACGACATTCGGGTGCTCTTTGGCAATATCAACTTCACCCATGTAAATATCGCACTTTAAGCCGACCAGTGCGGCGGCTGTCGCAAGCGCGACCCCATGTTGCCCTGCGCCAGTTTCAGCAATCAGTTTCTTCTTACCCATCTTTTTAGCGAGAATGGCTTCTCCTAAGCAGTGGTTAATTTTATGTGCGCCTGTATGGTTTAAGTCTTCGCGCTTTAGGTAGATGTCTGCTCCGTATTTCTTAGACAAGTTTTCCGCATGGAAGATTGGGCTAGGTCGTCCAACAAAGTGCTTATACAGGCGAGCAAGCTCCGCTTTAAATTCAGGATCTTTGCTGCATTCCTCATAAGCTGCGTTGATATCACGCATGATTTGTTCAAGCTCCGGTGGCACGAAGCTACCACCGTATTCACCAAAGTATCCTTCTTCATTGGGCATGGTGAGATCAAACGAGTTTTTCATTATTTACATCCTAGTTAACGAAAGTATTGATACTTTTATACCCAAAATTTAGAAGTGGTTGTGTGATCAGTTGCTTAAATCAGAATTCGCGATCTAGTGAACTAGTTAAAAAGTACAATTTGTGTGGTTGGTAACGGGTTGGGTACAACATAAGGTGGGGTTTAAGAGGCGCAAAAAAGCCCCGAGAGATCCTAGGCTGTCATAAGAACCTCTCGAGGCAAACAGAGTGTTGGAAATACACTCTGCGATGGTGTCTGGAAACAAAAGTTAGATTCGTTTCCTTTGCCAGATATTAGGGTTTTAGAATGAGCTGATGTCAGCGAAATGTCACAAGTTAATCGCGGTATCTAAAGCTTATTTTTTATTTTTGAACAATGGGTTAGAAAATAGACTACAACAGACTAACCTACCGTGTGTTCTGCATCTTTTAAATTGAACATGATCTTTCTTTGTTTCGAATCGACGTCTTTAACCAACACGTGCACTTTAGTCCCTAAAGTAAACGTGGTGCTCTGGCTAGAAATTTTTTGTTTGACTGCATCAAATTCGAACTCACCATTTTGGAAACTTGATAAAGGAATGAGACCTTCGATCCGGTTTTCCTCTAACTCAACAAATACTCCGAAGTGTGTGACTCCAGACACCGTCCCCATGAAGTGTTGCCCGATAAATGGCTTCATGTAATGACATTTCAGTGCTGACTCAACCTCTCGACTCACTTCATCTGCCTGACGAGATTGATGCGAACAGTGCACGCTCAGTTGCTCGATTACTTTTGTATCGTAAGGGTAGTTGTTCGCAGCACCTGTCAATTGACGAATAGGTTTTAGTTTCATGAGCAGACTGCGTAGCTTGCCTGTTTTTTGCTCTCGAAGTTTAGCGCGAATGGCGCGGTGAACGAGTAAGTCTGGGTAACGACGAATTGGCGAAGTAAAGTGTGCGTATGCGTCATAGGCTAAACCGAAGTGACCCATATTCTTCGGCGAATACTCGGCTTGACTCTGAGAACGTAGCAGTAGGGTACGAATCACATCACACTCATCTAAATCTCGTACTTGTTCCAGTAATGCGTTGTAGTCATGAGAAGTTGGTTTATCACCACCCGCAAGCGTTAGCCCTTTGTCTGCAAGCATCATTCTTAATGAGGACAGTTTTTTCATCTGAGGACCAGAGTGCACGCGGTATAAGCTCGGTATTTTTTGTTGCTGCAAAAATTGAGCGGTGGCAACGTTGGCACACAGCATGAATTCTTCGATCATTCGGTGGGCATCATTTCGAACTACAGGAACAATGGACGCGATTTTCTTTTTATTGTTTAACGTGAATGAGAGCTCTTGCGTGTCAAAATCAATAGCACCACGGACTTGACGTTGACCAGATAGGTTCAAATACAAGCAATGGAGATTCACCAGATGTTGTTTAATGTTTTGCTTTGGGTTCTTACCTTGGTATTTTTTTGCTTCCGTTGATTGGGAAACAATGCGGTAAGCTTCGTTATAAGTTAAACGAGCATGCGAGTGAATGATCCCTTCAGAAAACTCTGAATCTAGCATGTTACCTTCGTCGTCAAAGGTCATCTCACATACCATAACCAATCGGTCTTCATTCGGGTTAAGCGAGCACAAACCGTTAGATAATGTTTCTGGTAGCATTGGTACAACGTATCCGGGAAAGTAAACGGACGTTGCACGAGATTGCGCCTCAAGATCTAAATGGTCGTTTGGCTGAACGTAGTGAGATACGTCTGCAATCGCAACGAATAACTTCCAATGCCCATTGTCCATTTGGTATGCGTAAACGGCATCATCAAAGTCTTTCGCGTCGTCCCCATCGATAGTGACGAACGGTAAATCTCGATAATCCACTCGGGACGTTTTGTCTTTTTCTTCTACGTGATTGCCAAATGCGGAAGCAGCGTGAAGAACTTCATCATCCCAATGGTCATTGATGCCATGTCGACGTAACGCCAATTTAACTTCAATCCCTGCTTCTCCCGGACGCCCTAATACTTCCGCCACTTCAACTGTTGTTGATTGTCTGTGATCTGGATAGGCAGTGACTTTACAATGAACGAGTTTACCGGCACTTTTGGTGATAAGATCATTTGGTGTGACATGAATGGTTTGAGTCAGTTTCGCGCTTTCTGGCACTAGATAGAAGTTCGAACCTTTTCTCTTTAACAAGCCCACGATGTGGGTTGTTTTTCGTTCCACTATTTTGATGAAACGATGATTTGAGCGTCCTTGATGCTGAGCATTGCCTTTCAGAACCAGTACGATATCGCCATCAAACACATGAGTAAGTTGGTGTTTAGGTAAGAAAAGGTCTTTTTCATTACTGTCGTAAGTGACAAAACCAAAGCCGTCTGCGTGAATGCTGACCTTTCCAGAAACCAAAGCGGTTTGATCGACTTTTTTATAACCACGGCGATGCGTGAAAATCAACTGTCCATCGCGCTCCATAGCGCGTAAACGTTTTTTTAAAGCGTCTTTTTGTGGTTTCTCATCTAAGCCAGTAGAGCGAGAAATTTGCTCGTGACTTAAGTGATTTTTGACTTTATCGAATAGGCTAAGGATAACGTCTCGGCTAGGGATAATGTGCTCGTAATTATTAGAATTTATTGATTGTGCGGATATATTTAATTTCATTTTTTTCTCTTATATTCGCCAATCGCTTTTATTTTATAAACTTTATTTATATGAGCAAAGCATGAGGCGAAGTGATTCAGATATGAATCAGATTAATTTAATTCCAAACTGGAATTGCAAGGTAGGTAGTGTGATTACCTAAAGATGTATACCAAAGTGACTTTATTGAAAGTGATTAATGACGGTGTGGGAGAGGTAAGTGATTTGGGTATATAAACTTAGATAGAGAATAGTAAGGGCGGCAATAAGTGGAAGGGGATGGTGGCACCAACAACGTTGATGCCACACAAAGAATTACAGTGCAGTTACTTCAGCAGCTTGTAAACCTTTGTTACCTTGTTCAACAACGAACGATACTTTTTGGCCTTCAGTAAGAGTTTTGAAGCCTTCAGAAACAATAGAACGGAAGTGAACGAATACGTCATCACCACCATTGTCTTGAGAAATAAAACCAAAACCTTTAGTTTCGTTGAGCCATTTTACTGAACCAGTTAATTTATTAGACATAGATACCTCTATATTTGATTGTATTAAATATTGAATTTTTAGCTAATATCAAGTGCTACTATATGATTTTAGAGATAACTATTTTGTCGCAGGAACGTAAACGAGGAATTCGATGTGGAACTGAGAGAAACTTTGATCTTTAATTACATTAATAGCTCTTTCCGTAAGAGCTGATGTGCAGTATACCGACAAAATTAATAAAGGCTAGCCTTTTCTTTTTTTACTTTTTAAGTACACCAAGCGCATTGCTTTCAAAGCATACGCTTAGTGTATAAGACGGTATGGTGTTATAGATGGTGCTGAGCGCTTAGTGTTTTCTGGTTGGGCCGTTACGAACGATGTCTTTACCATTGTCATATACGTGCTGCGAAACCCAGCGGCCAAGGAGCAATTGGTGCTTTTCTCCTAATACGGCAACAAATGGACGGCCATCGGTATTAGAGGTGGCTAGCGCAACGCCAGTGACACCTTCAAGACCCAGAGCGCCGCTTTCTACTAAATGCAGAAATGCCTCTAATTCTTCAATCGTTTCGATTACATGGTTATCAATATTCATTGTATTCAATCTCTTCGAATTGCATTGCGGTCGCGTACTCTACCTAAGTTAAGCGTGGAAACCAAGTTTCTGCGTGAGTCATGTAATGAGAGAGCCTTGTCCTGCCATTAATTATCAATGGTTAGTCTCGATAGTCCGGAACTTGTCTAGATTCAATAAAGTGAAAACCCTCGCTGGTTAGACATGAGTCACATAATGTTGTCTGGCTTATGTCAACAATACTTTTGCTATTGGATGGGGTGAAGGGGAGTGCAATAATTTGTGAAACTCTTTTCCTAAAGGCTGTTATGAAGAAAGTCCTGATTACCGGTTTTGAACCTTTTGGTGGTGACGCCATTAACCCCGCCTTAGAAGCGGTCAAGCGATTAGAGGCTGCGGCAATAGAAGATGCCATGATCGTTACTTGCCCAGTTCCTGTGATTCGGTATGAGTCAGTGAATACCGTTATTGATGCAATAGAAGCGCACCAACCAGATTGTGTGATTACCGTTGGGCAAGCGGCTGGACGTGGCGCGATCACCCCAGAGCGTGTCGCAATTAATGTGGATGATTTTCGTATTCCAGATAACGCTGGTCATCAGCCGATTGATGATCCCGTAGTGGCTGACGGCCCAGATGCTTACTTCTCGACGCTGCCGATAAAGCGTATTGTTCAAACGCTGCAAAAGCAGGGGATACCTAGCCAGATTTCCAACAGTGCCGGAACATTTGTATGTAACCACCTTTTTTATGGCATCCAACATTATCTAAAAGACAAACCTATTCGTCATGGGTTTGTTCATATCCCATTATTGCCAGAACAAGCAGCAGATGGCAGTCAGCCTTCCATGTCTCTGGAGATGATAGTCGAAGGGCTAAGGCTGGTGGCTCAAGTTTGTATTGCCAATGAAAACGACATATTGGTCAGCGGCGGGTCGATTTGCTAGTAAGTGTTTTACAGTCCACTAAGTGTCTGAAAGCTAGTAATAAGTTCATCGTTTGATGTTGTAATAAATGTTAGCTTTGTCAAATTTCACAAGTAGCGAAAGGAGTAGCATTGAATAGTCAGGTTGGATGTTGTTCAAACTGGCACTTCCCTAATACAGGAGGTATTAGGGGCTACCCTTACGAAAGGCGAGTTATCATGAAAAGCAACAAAAGTAAGTCAATCGCACTTATCTCTGTCGTTGTTTTCGCATTGGCTATCGCTGCGCTTAAATTCGAAAACACGCTCGGAGTTCTTCCCATCGTAGTCGCTATTATCGCGTTTTTTACCTGCGTCATTTACACCAGTATGTATCTTTCTGATATGAAGCGTTCAGAGTTGATAAGTCACTCTGATCATTCTCAAAAAATGTGTACCCACGCATCACGCAATGAGCTTGATGAGCGCGATAAAAAGCGTTGAAGCGAGTCACATTCTCCGTATACTTTGCTGGAGCATTAATGCACTAACGTGTCGGAGATAAGCATGTCAAATCGAGTACCAACCAACATACTGACCGGATTTTTGGGTGTCGGTAAAACGACCACGATTTTAAATCTACTGAAGAACAAACCGGAAAACGAAAACTGGGCGGTTTTGGTCAATGAATTTGGTGAGATTGGCATCGACGGTGCATTGATGACCGACCAAGGTGCGCTGATTAAAGAAGTGCCGGGTGGCTGTATGTGTTGTACGGCGGGCGTGCCAATGTCGGTCGGTATTACCGCGTTACTGCGCCAAAAACCGGACCGTTTATTGATTGAGCCGACAGGCCTTGGTCATCCAAAACAGGTTATCGCGACGCTTACCTCAGAACAGTATGAACCTTACGTTGATCTAAAAGCGACGATCGCTCTGGTTGATCCGCGTAACTTAAGTGATGAAAAATATCTTTCTAACCAAAATTTCGTGGACCAGTTAGACAGCGCAGATGTGGTTATAGGCAGTAAGGTTGACCTTTGTACCAGTCACGACATTGATGTGTTTAATGACTGGGTGACGGACCAATCTCCCTCAAAAGTATTCAGTAAGCATATTCATGACGGTGAGTTACCGATAGAAGTCTTGGATATCGAACGGGTTTACGGCAGCGCTTCTTCCCATATCGAGTCACACCATCATGACCATGCTCACCAAGAGCCTCAATTCCAGTTGCCGCCTGGTGAAGCCTTTGTGCGCAAAGAGAACAAAGGGCAAGGGTATTTTAGTTGCGGGTGGTTGTTTGGGGCAGAGTACACGTTTGATTTTGATAAACTTTTCTCAATGCTTTCGGACTTAACGGCGGAACGTGTTAAAGCGGTGGTCAATACGGATCAGGGGTGTTACGCGTTTAATGTTGCAAACCGAGTCGTGTCGGTGAATGAAATCAGCTTAGAAGGGTTTGAATCACGATTAGAAGTGATAGATTCTCAGCTGTTGCCATGGGATGAGCTTGAGCAAATTCTCCTTCAGCTGTCTGGCATCAAGCGTTAAATCGAACAAATGTTAAACGGAAACGGTGAACCAGCAATCTGTCTGCGTTCGCCGTTTTTGCTTTTGTAGCGTTTCAATGAGAAAAGTGAGATAAATCACTCAAATTCGGGTATAGTGCACGGCTAAATTTTTAAAGCTATTTTTAGTGGTTTGTTTAAGGAATACGCTCAATGTCATTTTCATCTCAAGGTTTTGCGCCAGAAGTGGTTAAAGCACTGGCAGAATGCGGTTATGAAAAGTTAACGCCAATTCAACAGAAGGCGATTCCAATGGCTCGCAAAGGCCATGATATTTTCGCTACAGCACAAACAGGTACTGGTAAAACGGCTGCGTTTTCTCTGCCTATGATTCAGCAGTTGTTAGACAGTAACCGTAGCGCTTCTCGTAAGACTGCTCGTGCACTTATCTTGGCTCCCACTCGCGAGCTTGCTGAACAAATTGCTGACAACATCAAAGCTTATACGAAGTACACCAATCTGTCGGTGGCGGCGATTTTCGGTGGCCGTAAAATGTCTTCTCAGGTTGCGGCACTGGAAAATGGTGTTGATATCCTTGTGGCTACACCTGGTCGATTGGAAGAGCACATCGAACAAGGTAATGTCTCGGTGGCACACTTAGAGTTTTTGGTGTTTGATGAAGCAGACCGTATCTTGGATATGGGCTTTATTCATGCAGTTCGTAAGATCATGCTGGATGTGGATACAGACCCACAAATCATGATGTTTTCGGCAACGACTTCAAGCCAGCTAAATCTGTTAGCGAAAGACATTCTGCGTAAACCAAAACGTATCGAAGTAGAGCGTGCAAATACTACGGCACAAACAGTTGCTCACGTGCTATATCCAGTTGATCAAGAGCGAAAAACGGAACTGCTTTCAGAGCTAATTGGTCGCAAAAACTGGAAACAAGTGTTGGTATTTGTGAACTACAAAGAGACCGCAAACGAAGTGGTAAAAGAGCTGAAACTTGATGGTATCAAAGCGGTGGTTTGTCATGGTGACCGTGCTCAAAGTGCTCGTCGTCGTGCGCTAGAAGAGTTCAAGTCCGGTAAAGCACGTGTCATGGTGGCTACCGATGTCGCTGCTCGAGGTCTAGATATTGAAGACTTACCTCACGTTGTGAACTATGACATGCCTTTCCTAGCGGAAGATTACGTTCACCGAATTGGTCGTACGGGCCGTGCAGGTAAACAAGGTCATGCTGTTTCATTTGTAAATCGAGATGAAGAGCTCACGGTGGTTCAGGTTGAAAATCTAATCCAGCAACGCATTCGCCGTATTGAGCTTGCAGGCTATGAACCAAAACAGCGTGAATCTTACATTGAAAAGCTGCACTCAAAACCAGCATTCAAGAATCGTCAAGGTCGTCGTAATAATCCGAACCAGTCGGCAACAGACCAAGGGTCGGCAGAGCGTCGTCTTGCTATGGTGAAGCGCCTGAAAGCGCGTCGTGGCGCAAAGTAAATTACATCAGTTTGTGTAAAAAGAGCCCCTCAATTGAGGGGCTCTTTTCGTTTTCCGTTTCGCGTTAATTTAGGCCAAGCATATTGGGTTCACCACGATAAATAATGCGATCGTTTCCTCGGTGAATACCAAACGTAACAATGACGGGTGGGTTTTCCTCTTCACTTGTAGAGCTATCCCAGTCGTATTTCAGCCAAGGGATGCGATTGCCTGAGCTGTCTAAATCTAGGTGGAATTGTATTTGCTCGCGCGCTGAGTCAATTTGGCTTGCAACGATATCGGTCATTCTGCCAATACTCATCGTTCCAACGCCAGAAAGCAGGGCGTTGTTTGCTGGCGCATGCGACCAAATTGGCGTGCTGAAGTAATATTCACCATTCGCCGTTGTTGAGCTGTCATCGAAGTTAGTCGTAAATCGACCGTTTTGCCAAATTTCCACATCAAGTGGCACTTTGATCACCATGCCTTGGTTGCCACCCACATCTTGAAAGTTCAAACGACCGAATCGAATGTCCGGTTGTTGAGTGAGCACTTCGCTGTTATCAAAGAAATTTACCTCATCAACGGCTTTAGTCGTGACTATACCTATTTTGCTGCTGTCACTGTTAGTCCCATTATTAAATGGACCATCAGGGTATTGTTTATCGGTTGTGTTCTTTTTCCAACATGGGCTATTGTTACAAGTCGCATTGGTCGAGGGCTTCTCGATCACAAACGTTCCAACACTCGCGCTACCCAGTAGTTTCCAGTCTACCTTCTTAGGCTTAGGCGGCAAAAACCGTTCGGAGTATGAGCTTAGCTCGCCTAAGTCGAAATGTTGTTGAAGGTTAGATGAAAAGTGGACGTAGTTCTTCACGTTTTCCTTATTCGCATTGAGTGCGACAACATCGTAAGTGACTTTCTCAAAAGGTTGATTCATGTAAGCAAAAGTTTGGCCATGTGGGTAGTGCCATTCTTGGTCTTGCACTTGAAAATATTTTGGGTAAAAACGACCGACGTAACGATAGCCTTCGTTCACAGTCATACCTAGATATTTACTTGCTAAGTTTGCTTTTACTCTCAAGCTCCCGACTTCTTCCCAATATAATCCATTAAAGACGAATTGATCATTCTTGGCTGAATTATGCGCCTGAGCCAGTGAGTCACTACTTTGTAGCAATTTCGAGGTTTGGTTCGCTGTCTCTGATGGCGTATGTTGCTCACTCGACAAGACAACCGATGCCGCTGGAGAGTCATCAAGCATAAAATTACGAGTGATAGAAGCATCACAATAGCGTGTTGATTCAACAGAGCCACTTACAGAGCCGTCAGGTTGCCAAATGATGGGCTTCACTGTTAGAGAGAAAAGTTCTCCGGCAGCAAGAAACCCTTCTCCTTGTTCAGAGGTGCCAGAAGGCAAAGCACGTTGGTTGTCACAGATAGCCAGTGTCCATGGTCGCGAGTACACATTAAATGTTCCTTTCACTTCCACTTTGCCTTCTTCTGGGCACTCTTCAAATCCCTCACATTCAAAATGATCGGATAATGTCACTTCAAATATGCCGGACTCGTTCGTGATAAGACCATGCTCAGACAAGCCGTCTTTAAATTCCGCTGAATAGCTAAAGTTTCCTTCACTTCCTCCTAATGGTTGAACCAATGGATGAAAAACCTTAGGAGTGCCATTGTAGTTGCTTGCCACTACAGGTTCGCCGGTGGAGGCACAAGCCAGCAATCGCGTATGCACGTTTTCTGGTTTACCTGCAATAACGCGTATTTCATTTAAAGTGGCGCTTTTCGTCTTTGAGTAGGCCTCAAACATAAATGGCGTAAACATAAAGCTAACCGTTTGATGCTTGCTGGTGTCTTCTGCCATAGTGAAAGTCAGCGTGTAGTTAGTACCTAACGCGATGGTATCAATATCGTTCGGGACCACTCGAACAACGAGCTCACCATTGTCGTCAGACATAAATTGGTTTGCTTTTAATGTCTGCTGACCTTTGATCACCTCTAAAGTGAACAAGTCAGGGTGTGATAGGGCAGCACTGACTTCTGCGCTTACAACTTCTCCATTATTGGTTGTTGTTGCTGTAAATTGCGGAAGATCGGCGCCGCACATCAGTGCCATATCGTCCGATGGTGTGACGCTTAGGTCGAAGTCGTTCTCTGATGGAGGTTGCATGCTGCAATTCGGAACATCTTGAGGGGTGATCGGACAGACCTGAGAGGAGTAGTGACAATCGGTGTCGCCCAATCCACAGTATTGCGTGTATTTGTTGTCTTGTGCTTTCGTTTGTGCACTTCCTGGCGTTTGTTGGATTTCACCACAAACTTGACTTGGCTGATTTGGAGCGTTATTGAAGTTCAATGTTTGGAAGTATTTAATTGCTGTAGTAGAGCCATAGAACGAACCGTTCAATGCGGCAGATGCTCCTTTAGTCTGAGTAGTGCCGTAAACCGCCATGTCATCAATAAGCAGAGAACTGTGCGCCACAATGTCACCGACGACGAAATGTCGTTGGAAAGGGTTCTTCGTCTTGAGATGCAATTGATGGCCTTTTGATTCAATGGTGCCACAAACGTTAGCGTTGAATATATCGGTCGTACTGTGAGTCAAAATGTCACCAATAATGGTGTTGTACTCACCATCAATATGAAGGGCCTCTCCTGTTAGCTCTATATCCCCATCGATGAGAACGTTATTCAGCTTTGTTGGGTAAGCCGATAGAAGATCACCATAGATAACCGTGTGCTTGTTTTGGTAATCGTCAATGCTTGAAGCTTTCTCATTGTTAACCGTTAATCCGGTTGCGAGTGCGTGTAGAGAGATACGCTTATTGAGTTCACCAATCGTATTGTTCCCCTCTAACACAATGCCATGAGCTGCTTCTAGCGTTATCTCTTTTTCCGGTAATGAGGAGACAATTTTGTCACCTGCGGGTAGGACTAGTTTCCCTGTACAGTGATAAGTCGTACCATCACTTCCGATACTAAAGCTCTTGTGTGAGCAAAGTTGACCTAACTCAGATAGATCTTTGACGTCATAAGTGGTGGCGTGTGAGGCTAGCGGTAAAACAAGAACCGCAGCGAAAATACTGCAAAGACGCATCATCAAATGTCCTAAAAAAGTGGAACAAGATGGCATCAAGCGAGCGTGAGCAAATGCTCACAGAAGTTGAAATGTCGGCGGTGTTTTGGGTTTTTAATCCGCTTACTTATTGAACTTTGGCTATTTTTATTTCGTATGTCATACCAAAGCTTAGTGGCGTTATTAGAACGTAAGTATGAGATTAGTTCAATAGCTAAGTGTGACATGAGTCGCTTTATTCATGTAACTATTTGTTGATAAAAGATAATAATTAACCATGTTGATTCAGAACCAGTAGCTTGAGCGTCCTGATTCTGAACCGAACTTAATCCTAGGCTGCGTGAACAATGAGTGGGGCCATTTGATATAACTCTTCTAGTATGGCTTTCGTTTGTCTCGAATAGACCAGACGATCGCGATCGCCAACGAGTTGAATGGCTCTGACTTTACCTGCAACCAGGCATTGCCTAATGGTGCGTAGAACCATTTGGATATCAATTTCTGAGGTACCATCAAGGCTGTTTTTGGTTTTTAGGGAGCCAAGGTCGATACTGAGGATTATTTGGTCGCAATGGTCGAGGTAATTGCCGATCAACTGCTTTACATTATTGCGATGACGAAAAGAAAACTCTTTATCGGTTACCCAGTCACAACCTTGATCCTCCGCGTATTCCCACGTTTCTTGCTTTGTATCTTGTTCGCTAACACCAGCAAAAAATAATCGCACGTTTTGATAGCGAGAAAGAGCAAAATGGAATGCGGAGCCTAAACGTGGTTCAAGTGTCGGCTTCAAGTTCATGTCATGTCCAATATTTACCACACCCACTTCGTCTCGATAAGACACGACCACAGGTAACATGGACAAGATTGCCTCGGTACAGTTGGTCACTAAAACGGGAATAGAATGACGAGAAAGCGAAAGACTTAACGCCTCCTGAAACTCGCCATTTTCCAGCTTGTCGTGGTTGAAGTGACCAAAGTTTTCAGCGGTTTCATGATCATGCTGTTGGTATAGCCAATCACTAGCATTTTCCAAACTTTGATCAGCTAATTCAAACGCGCCCTTAGACATGGGTGGCAAATACTCACACACTGTCATAAAAGAAAAAGGGTAATGCTGCGGCTGTTTCACGGTGTGGTGGAGTTTATAGCGTTTGAAAAAGCTTAACATGATGAATTACCTTTCTGGTGGTAGTGCCCTTGCCGCTTGCAACACATGCAAAATAATGCGCTGCTTATCCTTTTCGACTCGGTGGGCCGGAGCCATCACCGAGACCGCGCCGATCAGTTTGCTTCCTTTCATCACTGGTGCACTGATGCCAGAAACACCCGGGTCAATTTCTGAAGTACTGACGGCATATCCGTGTTTACGGATGGTTGTGAGCTCTTGTTCCCATTCGTCTCGTCGGTGATCTTGATTAAAGTATCTCAAGATTTTCTCGCATCGACTTTGAGGCATAAAAGCGAGCATCACTTTAGATGAGGCACCACGTAGCAGAGGTTGACTTTGACCCTGGACGAAGCTGCAACGTAGCGCCTGCATACTTTCTTTTTGTCTGACACAAAGCGCGCGATACCCTGCAGGTACCATATAAGCGGCCATTTCCCCTGTTTGTTGTACCAACCGAGCCAGTATGGTTTCGACCATATCTAACCCATGCTGTGCGGTCTCATAGCTATGCATGAGCAGCAATGCTGCCGGGCCAACGACAAATGTCTTGTCGTGTACGCTTTCTTCAATCAAGTTCCACTCTTTGAGCAGCTTCAAGTGTCGGTAGAGACTGCTCAAAGGAACGTTCAATTGCTCGCTTAGCGTTTTCGCAGAGACTGGGAATGGACTAACTGCAACTTGCATTAACAACTGCAGTGCTTTTTCGTTTACCTGATTCGCATTAGCTTTGTTTGTCGTCATGAGAGTGTTGTAACGTGTTATATGAATTACGACAAATATAATTCTTAATCACTGAGAAAAGAAAAATAATTTTAATGGGTAATTCTCGTAGAGTGAGAATTTGACGACTGAGGGCTTACCTCGGTACCGATAGGCTCAAAAATGATGTCGTATTGACGTCTCAGGTTTGAGTCGTTTGATGCTAAATTGGAACAGGAGGGATTAAGGCATTGTTTAGTTTGCGGTATTACTAAGTGTTTCGCATACTGAGTTAATCTAAATAAATAATATTATAAACGAGAGTTGCTAGTGGGTATCAGAATCCAGATACCATCTCAGTAAATCGGTTTTATAAAAGGTTACTTTTATATGCTGAATAAGGCGCTTTTTAAAAAAGCCATCATTTTTTTGTTGCCCATTCCTTTGATTGTTGGCGAGGTCTTGTATTTAGCTCGTGAAAGCGTGCAAAACAACCTCAATCATCTATTAGAAAAAAACGTTCAAATCGCAGACGAAATTTTATTCCAAATAGAGACCGAAAACCGCACGGCTTTGTTGCATCCTAGACGATGTGAAGAGCTTCAGCAAAACTTGATGTTTGAACGAGATATCGAAGAAATGCTGATTGTAAAAGATGGGATCATTACGTGTTCTTCTAAACTGGGCGTAATTTCTAAGCCGTTAGCCGAGCACATTACATTTCCTGAGGGACAAGCGTTAGCACTGGGAAACGTGGATAGTGTATATGACCAATTTTTGCTCGTCGTGACCGAAGGAGAGCGAGGTTATGAAGCGGTGACGATTATTGATCATGACTACTTTAATGCGAAGATAGGATTTAATAACGATTTACGTTTAAAACGCTCTGCCTTATTTATCCATGACAAAGTTGCACCTGAAGAAGCGTTGAGAACGGGAAGTAATCCTATTGGCATCAAATCGTCGCAAATGTTTGAGTATGAAGCTTTGAGTGAAGCTAGCGATCTGTTCGTCAAACAGAGAACACTTTCCTATTTTTTGTATTCAATTCCAATCATTTTTGTTATCTATCTTTGCTTATATGCGTTAAATAAATTTATCGATCCTCATCGAAGCTTGGTCCTGGATTTAAAGAAAGCCATAAAGAAAGGCGAGTTGACTCTGTATTACCAGCCCCAGATTAACGTCGATACTGGTCAACTATTTGGTTTTGAAGCCCTAGTGCGATGGGAACATCAGAATAAAGGGTTCATTTCTCCTGATGAGTTTGTGCCAGCGGCGGAGCAAAGTGGATTGGTCTTTTTGCTCACGGATTACGTTCTCGATAAAGCGGCAGAAGACTTTAGTAAATTAGACTTTAATCAGTCTGTTCACCTTGGTATTAATGTGCCGCCCGGTTACTTAGTTGGGCCAAACGCGATTAGAAAGATTCAACTCATTGATAGGAAGTTAAGTCGAAATAACGTCTCATTAGGCATAGAGATAACAGAACGTCAACTCATTGATGCTGAAGCCAGAAAGTGTATCGCAGCGCTGCGAGTACATGGCATTGATGTGTTAATCGACGATTTTGGTACCGGTCAAACCTCGCTGGCGTTTCTGCAGCACATGCGTATTGATTACCTAAAAATCGATAAATGTTTTGTCGAAACTATTGGTATACCTAGCCTTAGTGCTTCTGTTTTAAAAGCTATTGTTCACTTTGCGGAAGAGCTGAAAGTACAACTCATCGCTGAAGGTGTAGAAACAACGGCGCAAGCCGACCATTTGAAAAAGATGGGAGTGCGATATCATCAAGGATATTTTTACTCCAAGCCTTTACCTTATGATCAACTTGCTCAGCGAAGTCATTATGATTGGTAAACGTTAGCCCGATAACATTGGTCATTGTCATCAAAAACAAACTCTAACTCATTCTTGATGCTATCCAAGCGGTCTTCTTGGTAATGAGATACATACAATAGCTGGCTTAAATTCTCTCGGGCGATGAGCTCAAGTGTATTCTTAACTAAACGCCTACCAAGAAAATCTAACCCTTGATATGGCTCGTCCAAAATCAGTAATGTTGGTTGTTTAACGATGGCTCTTGCAATCAACAACAGGCGCTGTTGACCATACTCTAATTGCTTGAATGAGGTTTTTCGGTATTGGCTCATATGTAGGATGTCGAGCCATTCGTTTGCGATGTCCACTTCTTTACGAGTGGGTTGGTTATACAACCCTATGGAGTCGTAAAAACCGGACAAAATCACGTCTAGCGCACTGCAGTTAACGCGGTATTGAAGGTGTAACGCTGAAGATACCATACCTATGTGCTGCTTAATTTCCCAGATTGTCTCGCCAGACCCTCGCTTTTTACCAAAGATATCAATGTCATTGCTGTAGCACTGAGGATGATCACCAAAGATTAACCCAAGCAAGGTGCTCTTCCCACAGCCATTTGGGCCTTTGATCTGCCAATGCTGACCTTTGTCTATTCGCCAGTTTAAGTCAGTAAAGATCTTCTTATCAGTGTATTCAACAGTCCCATTTGTTAGTTTAAATATTGGGTTGTCGAAGTGTGTCGAGTGCTTATGCTGACGTATCAAGCTCATCATTTCTTCACTCTGTTGCTCGGACTGAGATTTAAGTTGTTCAATGATTGGATGATTATCCCAACTGGATTTATCCATTGTACTGTCCAGCTTTCCCGCACTGAAAAGCGCAACGCGATCAATCCACTCAGGTATATCAGACTCGCGAGAAAACGTGACCAGCAGCTGTACGGTTTGAGAAAGCGAGTGTAAATAGTGAGCGAGAGCTGCTCGATGGGCGATATCTAAACCAGTAAATGGGTTATCTAGCAGTAACAAATCAGGCTGTGTTGCTAAAGCGCGAGCTAGCATCACTCGTCTTGTTTCCCCTGTAGAGAGAACACGAAAGCCACTGTGTTTAAGGTGAGTTAGGTCGAGGTCGGTAATCAGCTGATCTATTAAATTAGAGTCTTGGCTGCGCTCCTGAATGAGTGAGTAAACGGTACTGCCTTGATCGATACGATCAAGAAAGTCTGTATCGTCCTTTTCTAATTCTCTTTCCAGTAATCGCTGTTGCTCTGATAACGACACTTGAGCAACGGACAGCCCATCAAGCTCAAGTTTTCCGCTTATTGGTGAAAGTTCACCACAAATAAGGTCTCCAAGTAGAGAACCAATATCCCCATCCGCGCTGAATATTCCCCAAGATTGCTGAGTGTCTATTTTCCAATCGTCAATAAATAGGTGAGCCGTGTTCCCTTGAGCGGCAAGTTGACTAAAACGAATAGTCATATGTTTGTCTTCCTTGTTTTCATTGTAATCGTTAATTTATAACAATTTACGAACTCAGTAAGGAAGCGCTTTTGTGTATTAATTTTAATCAATGCAGCATCTTGTGAGCACTCAAGGGTAGTGCTATTTGAGAGTGAAACCGCCACTATGTTTGCAGGTAATAAATTGACCTATCAGTAATTTCATTGAATTTTACAATGAGCTTATCATTATGCGCATAAATGTTATGCTGCTACACTCATACTTGCCGTTTATTTAATTAATCAATGTAAGGACACATGTTTATGAGTGAAACGGAATATGATTACCCTTCGAGTTACAGCCTAGTTTCTATCACCGATACGTCCAGCTATATCAAATATGCCAGTGAAAACTTTAATGAAGTCGCGGGGTTTGATGATGGTGAACTTATCGGTAAGCCTCACAATGTTGTACGCCACCCCGACATGCCGAAACAGGCTTTTAAAGATTTATGGACTCACCTGCAAACTGGAAAGCACTGGATGGGAATGGTGAAAAACCGACGTAAAAACGGAGGGTATTATTGGGTTGATGCGTTTGCTTCTCCTATCAAATCCAATGGTGAAGTTGTTGAGTACCAATCGGTTCGATTTAAACCTGAGCGTATACACGTTCAACGAGCGGAAAAAGCGTATTCAAAACTTCGGAATAACGGTAAACCATTGCAAATGTATCTTCCCCGTACGCGTTTGTGGATGAGAGCAGCCTTCTTTCTTTTCATTTCCAACCTTCTTGGCTTGCTAACTCTACAAATGAACCAATCACCAGCGGTGGCCTTTGGCATTGCTGCATTACTTTCCGTTTTCTCAATTTATGTATTAACAAGGCCAGTTGAGAAGCTTGCTAGACAGGCTAGGCAAGACTTCAACAATCCGCTAATGGAGTATATTTATTGCGGAAAAATTAACGATCTGGCTGAAATTGAGCTGGGTATGAAGATGCGTAAGCAATTTGCAGATGCGCTATTAGGGCGAGTCGGGGTGTCTGTAAAAGACTCTTGCGAAGAAACGCGTGCAAGTGCCAACAGTGCTGCGACTAATAGCCAGCAAGTGACGGAAAACTTGAGTGCACAGAAAGTAGAGATCGACTCGGTCGCTACAGCGGTCAACGAGATGCAAGCCTCATCATCTGAGATATCAAATAATGCTCAAGCGACGGCCGATGCTACGCTAGAAGCGCAGAACACGATGACAGATAGCCGTAGCGTTATCGATAATGTTAACCACTCGGTACTAGAGCTGGTGGATGAGCTCGGCGAAATCTCTAAAGTGGTCATGCGTTTGAACCAACAAACCGAGCAAATAGGAACCGTTGTTGAAGTGATCAATGATATTGCTGAACAAACCAACTTATTAGCGTTGAATGCAGCAATTGAAGCGGCGAGGGCAGGCGAACAAGGGAGAGGGTTTGCAGTCGTTGCGGATGAAGTGAGAACCCTTGCTAAAAGAACACAGGAATCGACAACAGAAATTAAAGCGGCCATTGAAGGGATTCAAAAGGGCAGTAAATCAGCGGTTTCTGCGCTAGAGAAAGGCAATGAAATGTCGACCGGAACGGTAACATTATTAGGCACGGCTTTAGAGAGCATCCAACAGCTGCAATCTCTCGTTCAGGATGTAGTCGAGCGAAATCAACAAATTGCGGTAGCGATAGAAGAACAGGTTTACGTAACGGATGAGATTAACGAAAACATCCAGTCGCTTAACTTAAAGTACAGTGAATCGTATGAACTGATGACTGAAACGAATCATATGAACACCAAAGTGCAAAATTGCACCAATGACCTATCTGAAATGATTAAGAAGTTTGCTTAAACACTAGAAAATAGAAATAAAGAGCCCGCTGATTTTTAGCGGGCTCTTTATTGGAATGTGGTGAAGTTCTGGGGCCGTATACGACTAGGGGGTCGAACCTCCGTCATTTTACAAGCGCTAAAACGACGAAAGCTCGCAATAAATGCGAGCTTTCTAAATAAGTGGCGGAGAGATAGGGATTTGAACCCTAGATACGCTATTAACGTATGCCGGTTTTCAAGACCGGTGCTTTCAACCACTCAGCCATCTCTCCGTTGCGGAACGTATAATAGGGAGCATAGTCCGGCTTGTAAAGTGCTGAATTATAATAGAAGTACTGTTTGCTCGTTTTATAGTCGCTGATGTGATGTTAAACAGTTTGAAAATGGGGTAAAAAAGAGACAAATAGTAGCAATTTATAGAGTTTTTACTTTATCTTGGCGCAAGTCAATAAAATGGTGTTTTATTGTTATCTTCATGATATTTAAGAAATAACTTGCTTTTAGGGTACATGTGTTCGCCCGAAAGTATTTGCAAGACTTTGTGAACTAATTCAAAATTAACTGGTATAGCCAGTTGTGCTTAAATTTTTTAAGGGTGTTTATGAAGGTCACAAATCTATTTAAAGACAAAGTTGATGCGATTTCTGCTCATCAATCCGAGTTTATGAATTGGATGTCTCCAACGTTACGCGATTATTGGAGTGACTTTTTGGGAAAAGCTCAGAATAGCTTTCTTTTCTCAAAAGTTCGTGATCACCAACAGCCAGCTGTTAACGAAGAGGTTGCGCCTCAACCTACACCAATCGTAATGGCACCTGAGGCTCAAAAGCTGTATGACGAGTTAAGTGAAAAAATTGGTGAAGTGATTCACATTGGTGACTGGGTGCATGTATCTCAAGAACGTATCAATCAATTTGGTGCGGTAACGGAAGACATGCAGTGGATTCACACAGATCCAGAACGTGCGTCAGTTGAATCTCCATTTAAGACAACCATCGCTCATGGCTTTTTAACATTAGCATTGTTGCCTAAATTGACTGACTCAGTGGACCCTGATAAGCCAATGTTCCCAACAGCCAAAATGGTCGTTAACTTAGGCTTAAACCAAGTTCGTTTCCCTTACCCTGTTAAAGCAGGAAACAACGTTCGTGCTGTCAGCACGTTAACAAAAGTAACGCCGATCAAAAAAGGTTTGGAGATCGAGCGTGAAATTAAAGTGGAAATCGAAGGTATTCGTCGACCTGGTGCTGTTGTCGTTTCTGTTATTCAACTGCATTTCTAATTCCAGAGCCAGATAGAAAACATATAAAAAGAGAGCATTAATATGCTCTCTTTTTGGTTTTATTGATTAAAGCTTTTTACTGGAGTGTAACCGTAATCAGCAATCGCTTTTTGTCCTTGTTCTGAACGAAGGAAGGTGACGAATCCTTTACCTGGTTCGCTAATCTTATTGACTTTGTAGAGTACTAGGAATGGCCGCGCCAATTTATATTTGTGATTGCTAATGTTTGCCGAAGTTGGGTCAATACCATCTAATTGAATCGCTTTTATTGAGCGATCTACTGATCCCACAGAAATAAACCCAATTGCACGAGTATTATGGTTCACGATGGTTTTTACCATGCTGTTGCTATTTACAACCAAGTTGTTCGGGCTGATATCTGAGACGAGGCGATCATTTACGATTTTGGTTAGTCCTAGCAGACTTTCAAAACTGTAGCGTGAGCCTGAAGACGCCTCTCTAGTGACAACAGCGATAGGTTGATCTGCACCACCAACCTCTTTCCAATTCTTGATTTTACCTTTGTAGATATCAAACAGTTGTTGTTGAGAAAGGTTTTTTACAGAGTTTGTACGGTTTACAACAACAGCTAGGCCATCATAAGCGATAGGATATACGTTGAGATCTTCACCTTTTTCGCTTTCTGTCAGATAGCGAGAGCTCATCCCAATCTCGGCTACGCCTTTATTAACCATTGTAATACCCGCACTAGAACCAATACCTTGAACTGCAATGTAATCGTCCGGGTGTGTTTTGTTGTATTCCTCTGCAAGTACATCCATTACGCGAGCAACCGAGGTTGACCCAGAGATATTAATTTCTTTTGCAATGGCGGGGAGGGAGACTGCTATGGCCAATAACGTCGCCACAGTAAAACGTAACATATTAAACTCCATATACGGTATAAAGCAGCGTTTATGATATTGCGTTCAGGTTACACTTTTGTGAACTGTCAGGTCTAAACAAAGGAATTCTTTCTAACCAAGAGGTGATGTAGGTAGCGTTTCCAAGCAAAGTGAGATGGTAATCTGAGTAAATGAGAATATAGCCACCTTTTGTTTGAGGTAGGCAGATAATCACCATCGATGGTGGTGTAAAGGTTATATACTAGGATTGACAGCTCTAACTATCATCCATCGGGAGAACGTTGATGTCAGTGTCCCAAATGGCGACAAGTCGTTTATACAAATCAGTTCAATCGCTCTGCTCTGCGCGTAATGCTAACCTGCCTGTCGAGCAGGGTAAGTGCCTATATGAGCCAGTGGAGAATGGTGTCGAGCTTCATAGAGCGCATTTTCTTCTTGATTCACAGCACTGCGAATATACCTCTCCCGTCGCGAAGATCGTGTTTGATGAGGGCAATCAGCTTTGGTATTTCTACGTCCCAACGTACCGCAACGAATTATTAAGGTGGATACCTTATAAGCCACTTCCATACAGTCAAACGCTCGAAGACCTACTCACCGAGTTGGAAAGCGATCCTCAAGCGTGTTTTTGGGAATAGGGAACGCTCCAACTCTAACAGCTGTCAATGTCACCATGATTTATGCTTTGGATTTAACGACTTGGTTTCTAAAGTCTTTCGGCGTCATGTTGTAAACCGATTTAAATGCGGTACTGAAATGCGCTGCACTTTTAAACCCGGATTCAAACGCTATTTCTGTTATAGATTTTTCTGACATGCGCAGCTGGGTTGCGGCGAAGTTGATCCGCTTCACTTTTAATATCTGTGAAAATGAAAGATCCTCTGCGGCGAGGCGGCGTTTTAAGGTCGCAATAGACATGCTCATATGAGCCGCTAAGCCTTCCAGAGTGATATCTTTCTCGATATTGTTCTCAATATACTTGATGGCCTTTTGAGAGTCGCTTAGGCTGCTTGCATCATCTATGATTGATAGGATGTTTGGCTCTACCTCCACCATTAACGACAGCAGTGCCATTGCGATATGACCTTGTGTGTAGTCTGGAGCATTGCGACTCGCTAAGTTGACCAATGTGTCTTTTAGTTGTGCTACTTCGCTGCTGGCTTGCGCTGAAAAAGGATAGAAGCGCCTTTCTTCCGTCTTGGAGCGTAGCATTGGGTGCGCTTTTTTAAAGTCACAGAATAGATTTGGGTTGAAGACTAGAGCCAGTGCTTTAAAGCCATTTTCACTAGGGATGGCTTCTGCGCTGCTCAAATCAGCGGAGTTGTAGAGAGTAAAATCTCCTGCTTTAAGTTCAAATTGTTCACCATTTGGTTGATGAACTAATAGGGCACCTTCTTCAACAACATATAAGCCATTATGTGTTGCGGTGTAACGCTCACTTTTGCGCGCAGTGAAGTAATTAAAGCGAATGATCTCAATGTTCGGCATATTCGTTCTTATCATTTTTACATAACAAATAAAAAAGGCGCTCAATAGAGCGCCTTTTAACTTCATTCGGTATTATTCACTTACAGTCTGTTCTGCTTGTGCTGCTGGTTGTTCAGCAAATACCTGGGTTGGCTTTGCAACTAAACTGCGGTTCTCTTGGTTTACGTCCGCAAGGACAATTTCCAATGTATCACCAAGTTTGTATACGACCTCTTTATCGATAGAGATGGTACCGTTGTCGCCATTGCACTCAATTCTTTCTTTATTATCAAGAATTAGTGCACCAGGAATAAAGGCTGCTGCGCCATTTTCGAGAAGTCGGACACGTGCACCAGCACGATTAATATCGAAAATCTCACCTGTGAAACAAGTTTTCTTGTTCGGCTCATCAGCAAGCGTACGTGCATATAACCAATCTGAGACATTTCGCTCAGCAATTTTATGATGTTTACGGTGCAGAGCTAGTTCTTCACCGACTTGATCATCAGGTTTTTGCACTGGCTCTTTGCCTAGGATGACGGCCTTCAACATGCGATGGTTGATCATATCGCCGTACTTACGAATTGGTGATGTCCAAGTCGCATAGATATCCAGCCCCATAGCGTAATGAGGAAGAGGCTGATTACCTACTTCACTGTAGGCTTGGAACTTACGAATACGATTATCAAGATAAGAGGTTTCTTGCGCAGCCAACCAGCGACGCAATGCAGCAAAGCCTTCTAGAGTAGTAATTGACTCCGCTGTGAATTCCAGTGCACCTTCTGGATTGACAAGTTGAACCACTTCTTCAATCTTCTCAGTCTTAATGCCAGCGTGAGTATTGAAAACACCTGTTTCAAATTTATCGCGCAGTGTACGACCAGCACAGATGTTTGCGGTAATCATTGACTCTTCAACCAAGCGATTTGCACTGCGGCGCATATCTGCATGGATAGCAACCACATCGTTGTCTTCACTCAGCTCAAAACGGTAGTCAGGGCGGTCTGGGAAGACCACTGCGTTTTTCTCACGCCATTCTGCGCGAGCAAGAGAAAAGTCGTAAAGGTCACGAACGATCGTCGCGATCTCTTCAGATGGTTGCCATGCTTCTGAGCTGCCGTTTTCTAGCCAATCAGACACGTGATCGTATGCTAAGCGTGCGTGTGATTTGATGTTTGCTGCGAAGAACTTGATATCGTCGCCAATTACGCCGTCTTTATTTACGGTTACGGTACAGCAAATAGCAGGGCGGATTTCGCCTTCAATCAGAGAGCATAGGTTGTCTGCTAGATCGCGAGGCAGCATTGGAATATTGCGGCCCGGAAGATAAATAGTATAGCCACGCTCACGTGCTACTTTATCCATTTCATCTTCTGGTGTGATGTAGGCGGTTGGATCTGCGATAGCGATAGTCAGTTCGAAATCGCCAGATTCGGTTTTCTTCGCGTACAGCGCATCGTCCATATCTTTGGTTGATTCACCATCGATAGTCACGAAAGGAACGTGTGTAATGTCTACGCGTTCTAGATCGGCGTCGTCTTTTAGTTCCCAGTTCTCGATGCCTGCTGGCTCAGAGTTTGGTAGATCGTTTTGAGCAAGCGTTACCCACCAAGGTGCAATTTTGTCGTTCGCGTCTGTGATTTTTTCAGAAATTTCCACGAAGAAAGAGTTATCGCCTTTTAGAGGGTGGCGAATAAGATGTGCGACAACCCAATCTCCCTCTGCGAACTCGTCAGGTTTGAGACCTTTCTTTAGTTTCGCTTTAAGAGAAAGCTTTTTAAGCTGCGGGTGATCAGGTGCTACGTTTAGCTTGCCTTTGAACATTTTGACTCGACCAATAAAGCGAGTCACGGCTTGTTCTAACAGCTCTTGCGGCTCTGCAACTTCGCGTTCATTTTCTGTGCGGATAATGGCGACGACTTTGTCACCGTGCATGCACTTTTTCATGTACGCAGGTGGGATGAAGAAGCTAGTCTTGCTGTCCACTTCCAAAAAGCCAAAGCCTTTATCTGTGGCTTTTATTGAGCCTTCTTTTTTCGGCAGGTTTTCTTGGATTTGCTGCTTAAGCTGAGCGAGTAGTGGGTTATCTTGAAACATCTTTTCTTAAATTACCTATGGAGTTGGGCACACTATAATCATTGCGAGCTATTATTACTACCTGTGGAGCGCAATTTCGCCGTGAATTTTGCTGATCGAATTGCAGGAAATCGGCTTAAATATTGATGAAAAACTCATCTGCGAGCTGCGCAAATCTACGGGGAATGGTGGGGCTGGTGGAAAAATATGCTAAAAATGCCATTATTGAGAATAAATTGTGATGTAATTCAATTTTTTCTGGCTTTTTTTATGCTTTTAAGGAATAATCCGCCTCCCTTAGTCGTCCCTAATGGCTTATCGCGGTTGTGTACTGTGCTGTATTCCTGTCTGAATGGAATCAGTAACTGGATGAATCAGTATCGAATTGGAAGAGCATATGGGACTGTTTTTTTGTTTAATTAAGTAGGATCCCAATGCAAGATTCTGTTATTCAATTCAGCGATTTATCTCTGAATGATTCTATCCTTTCTGCTCTAGACGGAATGGGTTTCGTGTCACCAACTCCAATTCAGGCTGCGGCAATCCCACACCTGTTGGAAGGTGCTGACGCGCTGGGTAAAGCTCAAACAGGTACAGGTAAAACGGCAGCGTTCTCTCTGCCTCTTCTAAATAAGATCGATCTCAACCAACGTAAACCACAAGCTATCGTTCTTGCGCCAACGCGTGAGTTAGCGATCCAGGTTGCTGCTGAAATGAAAAACCTTGGTAAGAACATCAAGGGTCTTAAAGTTTTAGAGATTTACGGTGGTGCTTCTATCGTAGATCAGATGCGTGCTCTTAAGAGCGGTGCACAAGTTATTGTTGGTACTCCAGGTCGTGTACAAGACCTTATCAACCGTGAACGTCTACACCTAGATGAAGTAAACACGTTTGTACTAGACGAAGCTGACGAAATGCTAAACATGGGTTTCGTTGATGACGTTACTGCGATCATGGAACACGCACCAGAGTCTGCTCAACGCGTTCTATTCTCTGCAACAATGCCTCCGATGCTTAAGAAAATCGTTGAGCGTTTCCTACGTGAACCTGTAATGGTTGACGTTGCTGGTAAGAACCACACTGTAGACAAAGTTCAACAGCAGTTCTGGGTAGTGAAGGGTGTAGAGAAAGATGAAGCGATGTCTCGTCTTCTTGAAACGGAAGAAACTGATGCGTCAATCGTCTTCGTACGTACTCGTCAAGACACTGAGCGTCTAGCTGATTGGCTATCTGCACGTGGCTTTAAAGCGGCCGCTCTGCACGGCGACATTCCTCAGTCTCTACGTGAGCGTACTGTTGATCACATCAAACAAGGTGTTATCGACATCCTAGTTGCAACTGATGTTGTTGCACGTGGTCTTGACGTTCCACGTATTACGCATGTATTCAACTACGACATCCCATTCGATGTTGAGTCTTACATCCACCGTATCGGTCGTACTGGCCGTGCTGGACGTAAAGGTAAAGCGATCCTTCTTGTTCGCACTAACCAAATCCGTATGCTTCGCACCATCGAGCGCGTAACTAAGTCATCTATGGAAGAGATTCAACTTCCTCTACGTGACCAAGTTGCTGAAGCTCGTCTAGCTAAGCTAGGTGCTGAGCTTGAAGCAGAGAAAGAGCACAAAGCTCTAGACAAATTTGCTGAGCTAGTAGAGAAACTACAAACTTCTCTAGAAATCGACCCAGCAACGCTTGCTGCTATGCTTCTTAAGCGCCAGCAAGGTAAACGTCCTCTGTTCTACATTGGCGAAGACCCGATGGTTGAAGCGATTGAGCGTGATAAGCAACGCCGTAAAGAGCGCCGTGAAGGTGGTCGTGACGGCGGTCGTAACTTCAACAACCAAGATTGGGATACTTACCAGCTTCAAGTTGGTCGCGAGCAAGGTGTTCAAGTTAAAGACATCGTTGGTGCTCTAGCGAACGAACTAGGTCTAGGTAAAGGCTCTATCGGTGCGATCAAGCTAGCACAAGGCCACACATTCGTTCAGCTACCAAAAGCAATGACTTCTGAAGCTGCGGGCAAGCTAAGCAAACTACGCATCCGTCAACAAGATGTTGGTGCTGTAGTATGTGATTTCGATGACTTCCGAGAGTCTCGTGGTGGTCGCCGTGACGGTGGTCGTCGCGATGGCGGTCGTCGTGATGGCGGCGGTTACCGTGGCAACCGCGAAGGCGGCAACCGTGGTGGTGATCGTCGTGAAGGCGGTCGTCGCGAAGGTGGCTTCCGTGGTAACCGTGACGGCAACCGCGATGGTAACCGTGAAGGTGGCGAACGTCGCTTCGATCGTAACCGTGGTGGTGATCACCGTGGTAACCACCGTGGTGAGCGTGGTCACGGCCGTGGTCGTCGCACTCAAGAAGCATAATCACGAATCAGTGATTAGAGCAATTGATTAAATTGCCGCAAGAATTGAAAGCCGAGCGAAATGCTCGGCTTTTTTATGCGCGTCGAATACGGCTTTGTTTTTCATCGTGCTCATTTACCCAGGTTATTACTTCGTTTAAGGGTAGGGCTGGGCAGAACAAGTAGCCCTGAATGATGTCGCAGCCACGACTGCGTAAAAAATGCAGTGTATCCATGTCTTGAACGCCTTCTGCGACGACTGAATACCCTAGACCATGCGCTAACGCTATTGTGTTCTCAACGATAGAGCGGGTGCCCTCTGTCCGGCTTGCGGTACAAAGAAATGATCGGTCGATTTTAATTTGATCAACTGGGAGATCTCTCAAAAGCGACAGAGATGAATACCCGGTGCCAAAGTCGTCCAAGCTGATCTTAATACCCAATCCTTTGATTTGGTGAATTAGGGGGTTGAGCTCAACAACTCTATCAATCGCCATCGTTTCAGTAATCTCTAAGCTTATAAGGTCAGCAAATTGAGGGTTTACTTTGAGCAGTGTTTCCAAGCGGTTGAACAATAAATTAGACGAGAGATCTTTTGCAGATAAGTTAACGTGGACAGGAAGCTTGATGTCTTTTTCTATAAAGGTCTGGAGATCTTTTTCAACTTGGTTGAGGACCCACATGGTGATGTTGTGCACTTGATTACTTCGCTCCGCGATGGGGATGAAGTCGTTAGGCGAAATCGTTTTACCATTTTCATCATGCCAACGGATCACGGCTTCAAAGCCGACAGCTAAGTTAGTATGTGCATCAATCAACGGTTGGTAGTATAGCTGGAACTCCTCTTTTTCCAGCGCACATTGAATACGAGAAGAGATTTCGAGCTGGTACTTGGCCCCGACGTTCATGTCCTCATTATAAAATGCAAAGAGATTGCCATTTCGTTTGGCGTGATACATGGCAATGTCTGCGTGCTTTATCAATAGATCATTGGACAGAGCGTCATAAGGGTAGGTACTGACACCGAAAACAACGCGGGAAGAGACTTGAAACTCATCTAAATGGAAGCGATTAGACAGTGCTGAATCTAACTCTTCGATGAGACTTTTGCCTGTTTCCTCGCATGCTGACGAGGTGAGGATGACAAATTCATCGCCACCAACGCGGAAAATTTTGTCACTGCCTTTAAGTTTCTCTTGGAGACGTTGCCCAATTTGAATCAGTAGTTGGTCTCCACAAAAGTGTCCCATAGCATCGTTGACTTGTTTAAAGTTAACGACATCGAAAAGGATCACTGAGAAAGGGTCTCCAGACTGTATTCTATCTTCGATTAACTCAAAGCAGTATTTACGGTTAGGGAGTCCAGTAAGTGCGTCGTGAACGGCATTACGCTTCTCTTTTTCAGCAACGGTATGAAGTTCTAGTATGGAGTCGTTGCTCCATTTGATAACCAGCACCACAAAAATGCTGCCACCGAATAAAATGAGAGAAACTCCGGTTTCCAAGAGGGAAGCGATAGGTTTTTGCATTATAGCGTGTAAAAAAGCGGCATACGCAAAAATGAAACAGCTGATTAACAACAATAGGAAAGTCCACCCGGGTACATCAGTTCTCGAGCAGATGTTTTTTGTCATCTGCCATCCCCAGCAGAGCAAAATCAAACCTAAGATCACTAATAGAAATGCAATAGTGGGCACATTATTACCCCGACTTATTGATTGGTTTATTATTTTTGTTCACCCAATAAACAACGTAGCTCATATCTCTGAATTTGTACAAATTGACCTATTCATAAATTATGTTTAACAAGTCATATTTTTTAGTCTTCAAATAAAATCAAAACTTGCTACAGATCAACAAAATTTGTTCAATCAAATCGCTTTTACTAAAAGATTGTTGAAAGATTAAAAAATTATTGAATAATAGAGGGGCAAACAAGAAGTACGCAGCGCACAAGCGCTATTACAACCTCTGCTCTACAACAGGATAACTATTTCATGTCTAATTCGTTTGTACTGGTGATCAACTCTGGTAGCTCTTCATTAAAATTTGCTGTTATTGATTCTGAAACCGGTGAAGCTTTGGTATCAGGTATTGGTGAGTGTTTTGGCCTACCTGAAGCTGAAATCAGTTGGAAATATCAGGGAGAAAAAACCGTTGAAGCAATTCCTGCTGGCGGTAACCATCATCAGTACGCTGTTGAGCGAGTGGTAAAACTACTCGAGACTTTGGGTTTGAGCTCAAAATTTGTAGCTGTAGGTCACCGCATTGTTGCTGGTGGCGAAACCTTTAAAGGCACAGTAAAAGTCGATGAAAAAGTTATTCAAGAAGTTGAGCGTCTTGCTGAGCTAGCGCCACTTCATAACAAAGCGAATGCAGAAGGTATGCGAGCAGCAATGGCAGCATTCCCTTCACTGCCTCAATTCGCGGTGTTTGATACGGCTTTCCACCAAACAATGCCTGCAAAAGCGTTTATGTACGCGCTTCCTTACGAGCTTTACGAAGAGCATAAAGTGCGTCGTTATGGTGCTCACGGCACAAGCCACTACTACGTAAGCCGTGAAGCAGCGAAAATGCTAGATAAGCCGGTTGAAGAAAGCAGCTTTATCACCGTGCACTTAGGTAACGGTGCATCAGTGAGTGCGGTTAAAAATGGCGAATGTGTTGATACAAGTATGGGTTTGACGCCGTTAGCTGGCCTAATGATGGGTACTCGTTGTGGTGACCTCGACCCAAGTGTTATCGAGTTCCTTTTCCGTAAAGGTTGGGAAAAAGACGAAGTGTTCGAGATGATGAACAAGAAGTCAGGCTTCTTAGGTGTATCCGGTGTAACAAGTGACGCACGTGGTGTACTAGAAGCCATGGAAGCGGGTAACACACGTGCGAAGTTGGCATTTGAAATCTTCACTTACCGTGTTGCGAAATACATTACTTCTTACCTAGCTGCTCTGGATTCATTAGACGGCATCATCTTCACTGGTGGTATTGGTGAAAACTCACTACCAATTCGTCGTGAAATCTTGAAAAACCTGAAACTGCTAGGTTTTGTTGAAGATGAGAAAGGTAACGAAGATGCAAGATTTGGCAACGCAGGTGTTATTGCAACATCTGAGTTGCTCGGTGCGAAAGCACTAGTTATTCCTACCAATGAAGAGTGGGTAATCGCTCAACAGTCGGTGGAACTGCTGTAAAACGGCAAAAATTTTGGGAACTAAGTCAAAGCCCTTTCCTTTATGGAAAGGGCTTTTTTTGATCCAAATACATCCTTTCTCCATACAACTATCCGCATTAATACGGATCTCTAATAGCTGCCAATTGTCTTGATATTGATAAATATATAAACAACTTGGGCGGTGAAGAAATTTCAGTATACTGCGCTTAAGTCATACCAAAGAAAAATAGCCTTATGTCATGTAGGTGTCTCAGCTCGGAGACAGGAATTGCGTTTGAAGAACGATCAAACGAAATCGTATCTTTGCAGGCTATTGGGCATATAAATAATAAACCGTTGACTAGTTCGAAGATTAGTCAAATGAGAGAAAGTTATGTTTTTTAATAAGTCGCTTCAGCAAGAAAACCAACGATTAAAGCAGGATCTGCAACGCTTGCAGCAAATCCAACACAGTTTAGATGAAGAAATGCTTCGCTTAACGCTGGATAAGAAAGGTTGCATTACCTCTGTAAATACAAAACTTCAGCAACAACTTTTTTTCACTGATGCGGATATTTTAGCGAAACCGATTACCGAGCTGGTTCCATCAAATTCGCGTAATACAGAGCACTTTCATCGAATGAAGAGAGCCGTTCAAGACAAAGTATTTTGGAATGGCGCGATGCAAGTACTTAAAGGCAACGGCGAAGAAGCGTGGTTACGAACGGTTATCCAGCCTGTTTTAAACGAACATCAAGAAGTCGAAAGCTTTTTTGTGTTTGCTTCTGAGCTTACGCGAACGATCAAAGCATCGCGTGAGCAAGAGGACATGCTGAATGCATTGAGCCGTTCTATGGCGGTTATTGAGTTCACGTTAGATGGTAATGTATTAAAGGCCAATGATAATTTCCTTAGTACGATGGGTTATACACTGGATCAAATTAAAGGGAAGCATCATCGTATGTTCTGCGATCAGGAAGAGGCTGGTTCTGAAGCTTATCGCGAGTTCTGGCAACGTTTGGCAAAAGGACAGTTTGCTTCAGACCGATTTAAGCGAGTTAACCGTTACGGTGAAGAGGTATGGTTAGAAGCCTCCTATAACCCTATCCATAACGATAGAGGAGAGCTCTACAAGGTCGTCAAGTTCGCGACTGACATCACCCAGCAGGTGATGCAAGAGCAGCAAATGGCTCAGGCTGCGCAATTGGCTAATGAAGTTTCTCAAGAGACCGGAACACAAACACTGCAAGGTCAGCAAGTGATAGGTTCGACGCTAGAAAAGGTGCAAACACTGTCTGACCAAATGCAGCAAGCGAATAAGGCCATTGACGAGCTCAAAGCGCACTCATCACGCATTAGTGAACTGGTTAATAGCATCAGTGGTATTGCTGACCAAACTAACTTACTGGCGTTAAATGCGGCGATAGAAGCAGCTCGCGCGGGTGAGCATGGTAGAGGCTTTGCCGTTGTTGCTGACGAGGTCAGACAGCTTGCCACAAGAACCAATGCGACCACTGATGAAATTGTCACAATGGTAACTGAAAACTTAGAGCGAACCGATAATGCTGTCCAACTGATCGCCAAATGTCAAAAAGAAGCACTAGATACGCTAGAGCTTTCAGAAAAAGCGGGGAATGTGATGAACGAAATACAAGATGGCGCTAGCCGTGTCGTAGAGGCTGTGGAGCAATTTAACCGCTCATTGTAGTTGGTTCTTCATGCTATCAATGGCTTTTTTCAGTTCCGATATAATCAACTTGTTTACTACTGCTGCTCATCGCCAATAAAGCGCTTTTTTTGGTGATGAGAAAGCCAATTATTTCCCTCCTTAATATTTCGTATTTCTATCTTAACGTGTCGCTATTTTACAACACTGTTAATAAAAAGTAGCGTAATTTAATCTCCTGTTAACTTGGTTGCGAATCACAGTTGGGGGAGACCTACTTGGACTTACTAAATTTCACCATAGATAACTTAGCGCTGCTAGGTACGCTTACCATGGAGCACATCTCTTTGGTCGCTCTGGCTGTTGGGCTTGCCATCCTAACTGGCGTACCTATCGGCATTCTTATCACACAAAATGAGCGCGTTGCGAAAGTGGTGCTTTACGTAGCGTCCATCATTATCACCATTCCTTCAATCGCACTGTTTGGTTTGATGATTCCTCTCTTATCGACCATTGGTCATGGGATTGGCTACGTGCCCGCCGTGATTACCGTACTGCTTTATTCTCAGCTGCCTATTATTCGCAACACTTATACCGCGATTCACAACGTAGAACCGTCACTCCGAGAGGCAGCTCGCGGCATCGGGATGACGCCTTTTCAGCGTTTGAAAATGGTGGAAATTCCATTGGCGATTCCGGTGATTATGGCGGGTGTGAGAACGGCAGTAGTAATGAATATTGGCGTTATGGCGATCGCCGCGTATATCGGAGCAGGAGGGTTGGGCGTGTTTATCAGCCGTGGCATATCGCAAAGTGATCCTCGACAACTGATCGTTGGTGCCATCGCCGTCAGCCTTCTGGCTATCATCGCGGATTACGGATTGATTCGACTACAAAAAAGATTAACGCCACCGGGCCTAACCGCTGCTTGATAAAGGACAAATAATAGGGACATTCAAATGATCAAAATTGATAAGCTAACCAAAATTTTTGAAACGCCTAATGGCCCGGTGACTGCCGCAGATCACATTGAGATGGAAGTTCCCAGTGGTGAAATTTGTGTGTTACTTGGCCCATCCGGTTGTGGCAAAACTACCACGCTGAAAATGGTCAACCGAATTATTCCCGCGACATCGGGCAAGATCTATCTTGGCGGTGAAGATACTTCTGGGATGGATACGGTCACTCTGCGCCGCAACATTGGCTATGTTATTCAGCAAATTGGCTTATTTCCCAACATGACGATCGGCGAAAACATCGCGGTGGTTCCCAAGTTATTAGGATGGGATAAGGCAAGGTACATGACGCGTGCAAAAGAGCTATTGGAGATGGTGGCTCTTGATCCTAGTGTCTTCCTTAATCGTTATCCAAATGAGTTGTCTGGCGGACAGCAGCAACGAATTGGTGTTGCCCGAGCTCTAGCTGCGGATCCTCCCGTCATGCTGATGGATGAACCTTTTGGTGCGATTGACCCGATCAACCGTGAAGTAATCCAGGATGAGTTCCTTAAAATGCAGCAAGAGCTCAACAAGACCATCATGTTTGTCAGTCATGACATTGATGAAGCGGTCAAAATGGCCGATAGAATTGCGATTTTCCGTGATGGTCACCTGGTTCAGTACGATACGCCTGACGATTTGCTCGCACACCCGAAAGATGATTTCGTGAAAAACTTTGTCGGAGATGATCGCGCACTTAAACGTCTTCGCTTAGTGACGGCTGAATCCGTCATGCAGACCACTTTTGCGTACGTGAAACCTAACGATACGCTTGCCGACGCCCTAACCAAAATTGACGCGTATGGGTATCGCGACGCCGTGATATTAGTGAATGACCAACACCAACCTATCGGTTATGTGCCAAAAGCTACCGCAATCAATATGAAGGGGTACTGCGGCGAACATTATGTCGGCCTGAAAACAATCGCCCGAACCACGGATGATCTGCGTAAAGTCGCATCGAAGATGTTCACGCACGACATTGTTTGGATGCCGTGTGTTGACGAGAATGGCCGCTTAGTGGGCGAAGTCACACAGCGCGGCATTACCCATTATCTCGGTGCAACTTATCAGCGCGATACCTCTCCTAGTCAGCCGCAGCAATTGCATCAGGCTAAGGAGGCATCGTGACCAATCAGCTTAAACAAACCTACTATTTCGTTTTATTGGCGTGTGTCTTTGCGTTGGGTATTTATTTACAAGGCGCGGGTACGATCGATGATTTTCTTTACTACCAAGAAGACATTGTTTATTTGACGGTTCAGCATATTGAACTGGTGCTGCTGTCTGGTGGATTGGCGATCCTAATCGCGATTCCCGTCGGCGTATTGCTCAGCCGTCCTCGTTTTCAGAAAGTCGCAGAATCGGCGATGCAGGTTTTGAATGTGGGGACCACGATTCCTACTTTAGCCATTCTCGCGCTGGCAATGAGCTTTCTTGGCATTGGCACCGTGCCTGCGGTATTTGGGCTGACGATTGCCTCGTTGTTGCCGATTGTCAGAAACACCTACATTGGACTGAAAGAAGTGCCCGCTCATTTAAAAGAAGCGGCGTCAGGCATTGGTATGACCGAGTTACAAATGTTGTTTCAGGTTGAAATTCCTAATGCGCTGTTCGTCATTTTTGCCGGTATCCGCACGGCGTTAGCTGTCAACGTGGGCACCGTTCCACTGGCCTTCTTAATTGGTGGCGGTGGGTTAGGGGAGCTCATTTTTACCGGTATTGATCTGGATGAACCCATCATGATGCTGGCAGGCGCTATTCCTACAGCGATGCTGGCTATCGCTATCGACAGTGTGGTAGGAGCCGTTTCTTATGTCACTGTACCTAAAGGCTGTAACCCTATTAGAGCTAGACAATAACAATCCTAAAAATTGAACACAGACAGGAGTCAAACATGTTGAAGCAAATTACTCGCCGCTTGCTGGCCGTTGGTGTACTGCTTTCAAGTTTTCACGCATCTGCGGAAATCGTCGTAGGTGGTAAAAACTTTACAGAACAACAGCTTTTAACGGAAATCACGTCTCAATATTTAACCAAAAAAGGCTACGACGTTGATAAACGTTCGGGCATGGGCAGTGCGGTTTTGCGTAAAGCGCAAGAAAACGGCCAGATTGATCTTTATTGGGAATACACGGGCACATCACTGATCATTTACAACAAAGTCAAAGACAAGCTCCCAGCAGAGCAAGTGTATCAACGCGTTAAGGAACTCGATGCGAAGAAAGGCCTAGTTTGGCTTAACCCTTCAAAAGCGAACAACACCTACGCGCTCGCTATGCGCAGTGACGATGCGAAACAACGTGGCATTTCAACCTTATCCGACTTCGCCGAGCAAATGCGCCAAGACCCGCCAATGACCATTGCTTTGAATGCGGAATTCTATGCACGAAAAGATGGCTTCCGACCTTTACAGAAAACCTACAAATTCAAAGCGTCACGAGACCAAGTGAAACGCATGGATACGGGGTTAACTTATGATGCGCTAAAAGGGAAAGAAGTCGATGCTGCGCTCGTATTTGCAACAGATGGTCGTATCAAAGCATTTGGTTTTACCGTTTTAACGGATGACAAACAGTTCTTCCCTGATTACGCGATCACACCTGTGGTTCGCCAAGAAACGCTAGATGCGAACCCAGAGCTTGCCGAGCAAATGAACGCGCTTTCTGCGGCGATCGATGGCGATACGATGTCGACTTTGAATCAACAAGTTGATGTGGAGCGACGTTCGATCTCAGAAGTCGCAAGCCAGTTCCTATCTGAGCATAACTTGGGGTAATACCATGACTATCCTGCAAGTCAGTGTGGCCCAAATCAACGCCCAGTTAGGCGATGTGAATGCCAATCTGAATACTCATCAGGATTACATAAAGCAAGCAGCGGCCTTGGGGTCGCAGCTATTGCTGTTTCCTGAACTCTCCTTGACCGGATACCAGCTCCAATCCTCTGTGCGTGAAGTCGCCATGAAGCGTGATGATGCTCGGCTTAAAGAGCTGGCGCAACTTGCACCGCACATGTCCGTGATTGTCGGCTTTGTTGAACAGGCTGCTCCGGGAGAGTACTACAACGCGATGGCTTGGTTGCTCGGTGGTACGGTGGTTGCTGTGCATCGCAAAATCAATTTACCAACCTATGGTGGGCTTGAAGAGGGCAAGTGGTTTCATTCTGGTGACGCAACCACCAGCGTTTCTCTTGATGATAATTGGCGAGGCTCGGTTTTAATTTGTGCCGATTTATGGAATCCACCTTTGGTTCATTGCGCGCTACTCGATAAGCCTGAAATCTTGCTCGCGCCGATCAATTCGGCCAGCAGTATTGTCAGTAAAGATTTTTCCAATGAAGACAACTGGTTAGTTAACGTTAAATTTTATGCGGTGCTCTACGGAACTCCAGTTTTGATGGCCAACCGTTACGGGCCAGAGGGCGAAGCGTGGTTTTGGGGAGGAAGCTGTATTTTGTCTGCAACGGGTGAGCTCTTGGCGCAGGCAGAAGACAGTGAAACCTTGATAACTGCAACCTTGTCATTGGACGATATTGACAAAGCCAGATTCGAGCTGCCTACCATGCGAGACAGCAATACACCATTGATCACAACGCTATTGTCGAAGGCAAAACGCTAAAACTGGAGCAGTAGATGATGCAATCTATTCATCGATTTATTCACGAATTAACCTTTGAACAGCTTCCTGCTGACGTTATTGAACAAGCGAAATATTGCGTCTTGGATTTGTTAGGTGTCGCCGCAGCTGGTAAAGCGACGCAGCTGCAAAACATGGTAGCCAAACTCGCGCAGAAGCAGTTTGCCGGTGATACGCCGATGCTGTTTTCTGATCACACGGCCAGTGGTTGTGGGACAACTCTATATGGCGGAATGTTGATTGACAGTATGGACGCGCACGACGGCCAAGTCCTGACGAAAGGCCATGTTGGCGTCGCTGTTTTGCCGGGGCTGCTCGCCAGTATGCATGGGTCAGCAGTTACGGGAGAAGAGTTATTAACGTCCCTCGTCATTGGCTACGAAATAGCAACTCGCGCCGGAATCGCGCTGCATCAAACCGCTTGTGACTACCATACTTCTGGTGCTTGGAATGCGCAGGGCGTCGCCGCAGTATCTGCAAGAAGAAAAGAATTAACGGAGGCACAAACAGAGCATGCGCTCGGCATTGCCGAGTTCTATGGCCCGCGCAGCCAAATGATGCGTTGTATTGAACACCCAACCATGCTCAAAGACGGCTCTGGCTGGGGAGCGATGGCGGGCTTTGCCAGTGCAGAGCTAGCAGAAGAAGGATTTACTGGCGCGCCAGCCGTGACTCTGCTGGACCAACAAACTCACGCTTTGTGGGCAGATTTAGGGCAGCGCTGGTATATTCTGGAGCAATACTTTAAACCGTATCCGGTTTGTCGTTGGGCTCAACCTGCGGTTGAAGCGGTGAGAGCACTGCAACAAGAAAATAAACTAGAACCTGATGAGATTGAACTTATCGAAGTTCACAGCTTTCATCAGGCGGTGTGCCTGCATATCAAGCGCCCAGAGACAACCGAGCAGGCTCAGTACAGTTTGCCATTTTCAGTCGCGAGTGCGGTTATTGATAATACGGTCACGGTAGAAGCCGTCACCAAAGGACTGAAAGATCCTGCTCGCTTGGCACTTACGGAGCGGATGAAGTTAATTGAAGAGCCCGCTTACAATGATAAGTTTCCAGCCGAACGCTGGGCGTATGTCGTGGTGACGTTGAAAAATGGCGACAAACTGACTTCGCCTCCCTGTATTGCGCGAGGTAATCCTGAAAATCCTCTCAGTCGAGACGAGATGCGAGGTAAGTTTCGCACTTTGGCAGAGAAAGAATTGTCCGCTTCACGCGTGTCAGCGATAGAAGAGGGATGTTTGCAACTTGATAAAGCCAGTAAAGAGCAGGTTCTTGCTTGGCTATCACTGCTTTACCAAGGTACTTTGTCTGACACGTCGCCTGGCACGTCACTATGAGATCGAACTTCTTTTCTCTTACTCAATCTTAAGCTAAACGTCGCTCTTCACGCGGCGTTTTTTCATAGCGTTTTTTGTAGCAGCGCGCAAAATACGATGTAGAACTGAACCCACAAGCGGTGCTGATTTGAGTAATGGACAGCATGGTTTGCAACAACAAATGTTGAGCGCGTTCTAAGCGCAATTGAAGGTAGTAATTACCTGGTTTGTCTTGCAAGTATTGCAAAAATAACCTTTCCATCTGCCTGACCGATAATCCTACTTGCTCGCCAATTTCATAGCACTTTAGCGGCTCTTCCATGTTGGCTTCCATGATCTCTACAGCGTCGAGCAGGCGCGGGTGGCGGATGTTGTGCTTACGGATTAACGACATCCGCTGTTTATCATGCGCTGGTCGAATCGCAGGGTGAATGCATTGCTCTGCCACTTGATTCGCCAAGTCGCTCCCATGTTGGTTTGTAATTAAATGAAGCATCATATCCAAACCGGCTAGGCCGCCCGAACAAGTTGGTGTGCGTGGGTCGAATTCGTACAACTCACTGGTCACGTTAATGTTTGGAAACTCCTCTGCCAGGCTGTTGGCGGACTCCCAATGCACGGTACACGTTTTGTTTTTTAACAGGCCCGCTTTTGCTAACAACACGCTGCCTGTCGAAGTCGAGCCCACGGCGATGCCTTGACGAAGCGCTTGCTTTAACCACTGGTTCACCGAGCCACTCGCAGCAGCAACATGGGCGCCAATACCTGCTACAACCAGCAGCAAGTCTAAATGAGCAATGTTGTTGACTGACTGTGTTGGCGAGAATGAAACGCCATTACTGGCCGATACTTCTTTATCTTCGAATCCATAAATATCCCACTGATACAAATCGCAACCAGCGAGGCGGTTAGCCATTCGAAGAGGTTCGATAACCGCCGAAAAAGAGAGCATCGAAAAATCAGGAATAAGGAAAAAACCAATGCGATACGTGTGTGTCGTTTTCATTCTCTGTGGTCACCAAGTGGGCAGTTCATCTATGTCGTATTTCTGGATAAGAATGTCGCAATTGTTAAATTATTGCTATCAAAATTCGAACATGATGTGACTTAAGACAAGGAGTTCTTTGTCGAGCATACACATTCATTTGGACGAGATAATTATGATTGAACAAAAAGCCCCAGTAATTAGTGATGGTCTACGCCTTGATGGCGCTTTCTTTACTGACGAGAACGTTAACAACCCAGACTTACCGATCGTTATTGTCTGCTCAGGCTTTACTGGGCAAAAAAATATTCACCCAGAGCGTTACGCGAGAGCCTTAACTGCGAAGGGCTTTACAGTATTCGGATTTGACTACCGTGGCTTTGGCGAATCTGAGGGTATTCGTGAGCGAGTTATCCTGGATGAACAAGTACGCGACATCGCTAATGCGGTTGCGGTTGTGAAACAGCGCGCTGACGAGGAAGGCCGCAAAGTCGTACTGGCTGGCTGGGGCATGGCGGGTGGATTAATTCTTGATGCTTACCGAGTTTGCCAAGATGCGATTGATGGACTTATCTCCATGAACGGCTTTTATGATGCGGTACGTGTTCAGGTTGCTCAACGTGGCGAGCACGGCTGGAAAGCGTTCCGTCAATTTATGTTAGAAGAGCGTACACGTCTTGCTCTTGGTGGAGAAAAGCAGGGGATTGATCCATTTGAAATCTACCCGCTTGATCCAGTAAGCCGCGAATATGTATTCACTGAACTGGTCAAAGCGCCGGGCTACGGAGTGACATCTGATCTGGATTTTGCGGATTCTCTCATCAATTTCAAACCGGAAGCTCTACTGGACGAGCGATTTGCAGACGCGCCAATCTTGATTGCGCACGGTGCAGAAAACGACCTTCACCCAGTGACCGAAGCAAAGTCGCTGTACGCGAAATACCCTGGGCCGAAATCTCTATTCTTACTGCCGGAAGGTGGTCACACCGAGTGGATGTTGGACGACGATCCTAAGTTTATTCAGTTCTCTGGCGTGATCGCGAACTGGTTGAGTGAGAACTTCAGTTAAGTCTTCAAGAGGTGCTTTCGTTGATGGCACCTCTATCTTTCTGACAGGATGATTTTTGATGAGCATAATTCCATTTTGTGAAGCGGCTGACCCATTTGTACATAAACCAACAATCGCGATTCCTGAAGGCGCGGTTGATTGTCACGCCCACGTTTTTTCTTCACGTTATCCGTACTGTGAAACGCGAACCTACACGCCACCTGATGCCAGCGTCGGCGCATACCTGCATTTGCACCAGCAATTAGGCATCCGTCATGGCGTGCTGGTTCAGCCGAGTGTGTATGGCAATGACAACCAGTTGCATCTTGATACATTGCGGTATTTGCGCCAGCAAGGTTACGACTACAAAGGCGTCGCGGTCGTGGATGCGGATGTTTCCGAGCAAACGCTGGATGAGCTACAAGAAGCGGGATTTTGTGGGGTGCGGATGAATTTGCTGTTTAAAGGTGGTATTGAGTGGCGTGATGTTGAACGTTTAGCGGCTCGCCTTGCAGAGCGACACTGGCACCTTCAATGCTTAATTGATGTTTCGCAGTTTGATGACTTATATCACCGATTAAGGGCTTTACCTGTGCCCGTAGTGATTGATCATCTTGGACATATGCCAACAAACAAGCTGATTTCTCATCCTGGTTTTCAAACCTTATTGAAGCTTAAGGCCGAAGGGAAAGTGTGGACAAAACTGTCGGCGCCGTATCGTTTGTCGCCTCAATCACCGCCTTATGATGACGTTTCTTCGTTTGCTCAAGCTTTGTTAGAAGCGAATGAAGAGCAATGCGTCTGGGGCTCGGATTGGCCTCATCCATGTTTTGCTGCTGAGATGCCAAATGATGGTCAGCTATTAGATACCTTGTGGCACTGGACGCAAGATACGACACTGTTTAGTAAGATTCTGGTCGATAACCCCAAGCGCCTCTACCGCTTTTAACTCCACATTCATGTTATGAACCTAAAAAGACAACCGTAAGGCACTGATTCAAATTATGCTTCCTGCACTTCCGCTACAGGTTTCCTCTGATCCTGTGGTTATCAAGTTCTTTAACACCCTTAAACAGCTTGGTTTCAAGGGGGATACTGATGCTCGCTATACCACTCGATTGAGTATGGCGACTGACAACAGCGTCTACCAGCAACTTCCGTTGTCGGTCGTCTTTCCTGCCAACCATCATGATGTGGTAATACTTGGCAAGGTCAGTGCTCGTGATGAATTTAAACACCTGACCTTTTCGCCCAGAGGAGGCGGAACGGGCACCAACGGACAATCATTGAACTCGGGGATCGTGGTTGATCTGTCTCGCTATATGAATCGAGTGTTAGAGATCAACGAGCAGGAAGGTTGGGTGAGAGTGGAAACTGGGATAGTTAAAGATCAACTCAACGACATCGTTCGCCCTTATGGTTATTTCTTCTCGCCAGATCTGTCGACCAGCAACCGCGCAACATTAGGTGGGATGATTAATACCGATGCATCAGGCCAAGGCTCTTTGCAGTATGGTAAAACCTCGGATCATGTGTTGGCGCTCAAAGCCGTATTGGCGGATGGTTCGGTGCTCGATACCGAAGCAATTCAACAAAACAAATGGTTAAACAGTGATGTAGTATCGCGAGCGTTAAAAATTACGGAGGAAGTTTGTCGAGACAAGCGTCAACAGATTCTGGATAAGTTTCCTCCTCTGAATCGATTTCTTACTGGTTATGACCTAAAAAATGCCATCAACGACAAGAGTGAAGAGTTTGACGTCACGAGAATATTATGTGGCTCTGAAGGCACGTTAGCTTTTATCACTGAAGCCAAGCTCAATCTTACGCGAATACCTACCACGCGACGGTTAGTGAACGTTAAATACGATAGCTTTGATTCTGCATTGCGAAATGCTCCGTTGATGGTCGAAGCAGAGGCGCTATCGGTAGAGACGGTTGATGCAAAGGTGCTTAATCTTGCAAGAGAAGACATTGTCTGGCACTCGGTAAAACACGCGATCTCAGACGTGCAGGGCAAAGAGATGCAAGGGATTAACTTTGTCGAGTTCGCAGGCAGTCAAAGCGATGATATTGAGGATAAAGTTGAACGCTTACTTTTAATTCTTGATAAAGAAATCGTTCATCGACGCAGTGGTATCATCGGCTATCAAGTCTGTCGCGACCCCAAAGACATCCAAGCTATTTATGTAATGCGCAAGAAAGCGGTTGGGCTGCTTGGCGCGACTAAAGGTCAGGCAAAGCCGATTGCATTCGCGGAAGATACCTGTGTGCCGCCTGAAAATTTGGCGGACTTTATCGCGGAATTTCGTACGTTGCTAGACAGCAATAACCTGCATTATGGCATGTTTGGGCATGTGGATGCAGGCGTTCTTCACGTGCGTCCAGCGCTCGATATGTGTGACCCCGAACAAGAAGCGTTGATGCATCAACTGTCCGATGATGTGGTCGCGCTGGTGGCAAAATACAATGGTTTAATGTGGGGAGAGCACGGTAAAGGATATCGCTCAGAATATGGACCAGCCTTCTTTGGTGATGAGCTCTTTACTGAATTAAGGCGTATTAAAGCGGCGTTTGACCCCGACAATAAAATGAACCCGGGCAAGATTTGCACGCCACTGAATAGCGACGCTGAAATGGTAAAAGTCACAGCGACCAAGCGTGGCTACTATGATCGTCAGATCCCTGTAGCAGTCCGAGAGTCGCTTAAGCCCGTGCTGTCTTGCAATGGCAATGGGCTGTGTTTTAATTACGATGCTGATAGCCCAATGTGTCCATCATTTAAAGTAACAGCCGATCGTCGCCACTCTCCGAAAGGGAGGGCTGGGATAATGCGTGAATGGCTGCGTCGCCTGAATGACAGTGGCTTCGATTTGCTCGCTAACGAACAACAGCTTCTCAATCAAACGTTATCGGTTAAGCTTTTGGCTCAGAAGCTGAGTCAACTGATATCTCGACCCACATCTGATGACCTATCGCATGAAGTTTATGAGGTGATGAATGGCTGTCTAGCGTGCAAAGCGTGTGCGAGTCAGTGTCCTGTTAAAGTTGATGTGCCTGATTTTAGAGCACGTTTTTTACACGTTTATCACTCGCGTTATCGCAGACCTCTGCGCGACTATCTGGTGTCGAATATTGAGCAACTGCTGCCGATTATGGCAAAAGCTCCCAAACTGGTTAATCAAATTGCATCTAGTAGGCCTGTTACGCAAGTATTAGAGACATCCATCGGTTTTATTGATTCGCCAGTACTATCGATCCCTACGTTGCAAAGTCGATGTCAGGCTCTTGGCGTGAGCCCGTTTGACTTTGCGTATCTAGAATCGCTTTCCCCAGAAGTGAAGCAAAATTACGTCTTGATTGTTCAAGATCCATTTACCAGCTTTTATGAAGCCGAGTTGGTTTCGGACTTTATTCAGTTATTGCAGCGGTTAGGGAAACACCCTGTTGTTCTGCCTTTCAAACCTAATGGGAAAGCTCAACATGTAAAAGGTTTCCTTAAGGCATTCGCCAGAAATGCACAAAACACTTCGGATTTTCTCAACCAAGTTGCTGAGCTTGAAATTCCTATGATCGGTATCGATGCAGCCTTAGTGCTTTGTTATCGTGATGAATACCATCAGGTTCTAAAAGAAAAGCGAGGCGAATTTACAGTTTATACGGCTCATGAATGGCTGGTGGATACACTCGATGAATGGCCAGCTGTAAGCACATCAGATGAAGAGCCTTGGTATTTGATGGCGCATTGCACAGAAAAGACAAAAATACCGCTGACTGAGAAATCTTGGCAGTCTATTTTTTATCACTTTGGTTTAAAGCTGCATGTGATACCTACGGGATGTTGCGGTATGGCAGGGACATTCGGCCATGAAGTGGATAAGAAAAGTACGTCTGAAGCTATTTATCAGCTGAGTTGGAAACCGAATATAAAGAACCTGCCCACCGAGCGTGTGTTAGCCACGGGGTATTCCTGTCGCAGTCAAGTTAAGCGTTTTGAAGGGGAGGTAGTTCGACATCCGGTCCAAGTTTTAGCCAGTTTGTTTAATGCATAAGATGCTTAGGCAATTTAGTATACGAAAACGCTTGCCTTAAGACTTTGCCTGCCTTTAATGTATCCGACCGCAGAACTTCAATCTGCTTAACAACATAGGAGAGAGTCGGGCTTTCACTTCCGCTCGACAGAAACTCCTTTCAAATTGATACAACAGCGCAGCAAACTTCCCTTGCTGCGATACTGTGTTCCATATTTTGTGAGTACTTATGTTTAACTCAGAACGCAAAGCGACGGTTATTCTGGTTGCGACAACGATGATCGCGGCACTTGGTTGGATCTTTTCTAAGGAAACAATACAGGGTTTACCACCTTTCGGCTTTATCGGGGCGCGATTTACTATTGCATCACTCTGCCTGCTGCCGTTGTGCTATCGACCTTTGTTGAAAGCGAATTTGAGAGATGTGCTTTCTGCTGGTGGTGTCGGGCTACTGTTAGGTAGTGCCGTTATGACATGGATTTACGCCATCTCCATCAGCGACACGCTTGGGGAAGGCGCATTTATCATGAGTCTCTCCATGCTATTTGTGCCTATTGTTGCGTGGGTTATGTTTCGTCAACGACCACAACGAATTTTCTGGCTTTCTTTGCCTATCGCGGTATTAGGGCTCGCCTGTCTCTCTTTAGTTGGTGGCTGGAAACAATCGGCCAGTCAATTTTGGTTTCTTGGTGCAGCACTGGTTTTGGCGCTTCATTTTAATGTGAACAGCAAATACTCTCAAAAACTACCTGTGTTGCTGCTTACTTGCGTGCAGCTTTTTTCTGCTGGTTGTTTAGGTTTGTTGGTTTCTTTCTTTATGGAGTCTTTTCCGGCAGAGGTTGACTCCTCCATTTGGTGGTGGTTCGCGTTGAGCACCTTGCTAGCGACGAGCTTGCGTTACGTAATGCAAACCATGGGGCAAAAATTTGTTCAGGCAGGTAATGCTGCCTTGATCATGATATTAGAGCCAGTTTGGACCGTCATTCTAAGCGTGCTGTGGTATGGCGAAGTGCTAACGGCAAATAAGCTAGTAGGCTGTGTGCTTATCTTATTCTCTCTTATTATTTATCGTACTGGCGGTCGATTTCGTTTGTCTATCCCTAGGTAGCTTCAAGAGGTTTGGGTAGGGAACAATTTAGGAGTGAAGCATGGCCAATACTGAGTATCAGGAATCACTAGACTTTTTAGATATTTTAAGTGTCTGTTTATACCGTTTAGGAATTAGCGTATTTGCCTTTGGACTTATCGCGATGACGATATCGGGTTTGCACCTTATTGAAGGTTCGGCATTTTATGATCGAAATGTGTTGCTGCTCATCGCCATTGCAGGCGTATTAACTGCAGCAAATATCCATGTCTACAGTAAAACTGTGCGTACTGTCATCAGCTGGTCAACTTGGGTGGGACTGCTCTTCATGGTGAGCGATCCAGACTTATCCCGCGTGTGGCTTTCTCTTGGTTTTGTCTTTGTCACTTTTTCCGGTGTGGCGCTGAAAGAATCCTTTTGTTTTAAAGTTCCAGGCTTGAAAGCGGTGCCAGTGCTACTTGTCATCGCAACCTTTGCGTTTTGTTTCGAAATACTGACGGTAGCGAATATTGCAACAGGGTTGTCTGGCTTAATTATGGGCTTCCTGTCTATATCAAAGTGGCGGATGCCACTTCATTTTGATATTGGTATCAAAGCAAACTACGAGGTTTAATAAACGCCTTAAGTTAGAGATGTCATACGGTTACGCAAAGCTAGCGATACTTTTGACGTGGGTTCTCGATTAAGCTCTTCGCTGATCATCCAGCCAGCTTTTGCTAACAGCTCCAAGTCGATCCCCGTTTCGATCCCTAATCCTTGGCATAAATACAGTACATCCTCCGTCGCGACATTCCCCGAGGCCCCATGAGCGTATGGGCATCCACCCAGCCCAGCGACACTGCTGTCGATGGTATTGATGCCCATACTCAAGGCTTGATGAATGTTGGCGAGCGCTTGTCCCCATGTATCGTGGAAATGGACAGCAAGCTGGGGGAGAGGTGTAACCAACATGACGGCTTCCAGCATGGCTGCAATTCGATTTGGCGTGCCTGTGCCGATGGTGTCACCTAGAGACACCTCATAGCACCCTAAATCGATGAGGGATTTGGTCACGCTCGCCACCTGTCTAGGGTCTGTCGGACCGTCGTATGGGCAATCGGCAACGCAGGATAGATAGCCTCGAACAGGGATGCCGTGTTTGGTGGCTAATCGCATTACAGGCTCGAAGCGAGTTAAACTTTCTGCAATCGAGCAATTGATATTGTGTTGGCAGAATCCTTCTGATGATGAAGTGAAAATTGCGACCTGATTGGCACCAGCCTCCAAGGCTTGTTCGAAGCCTTTTAGGTTTGGTGTCAGGGCAGAATAAGTAACATGATTTCGCCTTGTTATTGCTTTCATGACCTCTGTTGAGTCCGCCATTTGTGGCACCCATTTGGGCGAAACAAAAGAGCCCGCCTCAATATGCGTTAGCCCAGTATCAGAGAGTAAGTTGATCAACCGGATTTTAGTCTGGGTCGCAACAGGAGACTCATTTTGCAACCCATCTCGTGGACCTACTTCGACAATATTTACTTTGGAAGGCAGCATTACTTGTCCTGTGATTTGGTTACCCAACTTGGGCTTCGTTTTTCAAGAAACGCTTGCAAGCCATCTTGGCCTTGTGGCGATACCCTAATGTCTGCAATGAGCTTGCTGGTATAGTGAATCAGTTGTTGATCGATCGGGTTTTGATGACATTGGTGACAGAGCGTTTTTGCTTTACGCATCGCATCTGGGCTATTAAGTAGTAACGTCTTGATCACGCTATCGACCGCACTTTCAAGTTGTTTGGCTTCTTTCACTTCGTGCACAATACCAAACCGTTCGGCATCCTCGGCTGAAATGACTTCACCACTTAAAATATAACGTCTGGCTTGTCGATTCCCCATCGCGCGCATGACGTAGGGTGCAATGGTTGCCGGAACTAAACCAAGCTTAACTTCACTTAAGCAAAAGTTGGCACATTGGCTCGCGATGGCGATATCACTGCAACAAATCAATCCCAGCGCGCCGCCATAAGCGGAGCCTTGTACAACCGCGATGGTGGGTTGAGGGAACGAATCTAGTGTTTCCATGAGTCTTGCCAAGTTTTGGGCATCAACGAAATTATCTTGCCTCGTGCTGTCGGCCATCGACTGCATCCAATTCAGATCGGCTCCGGATGAAAAGTGCTTGCCGTTACTTCTTAATACCAAGCACCGCACATCCGTTCGTAAAGCGAGATAATCTAGACGATGGATCAGCAAGTCGATCGTACAAGCATCAAAAGCATTGTGCTTGGCTGTTCTGTTTAGAGTGATGGTCGCTACGCCATTGTCATCGACATGCCAAAGAACATCATCTTGTCTTTGGGCGTTGGGAATAATGCTTGGTTGCATTTCCTGCATACTTACTTCCTTAATTTATCTCTGGATATTTACATTCTGAAGACGCCAAACTCGCTATCAGGAATGGGGGCATTTAATGCTGCCGTTAGCGCCTGACTCAACACCTGACGCGTTTGTTTGGGGTCAATAATTCCATCATCCCATAGCCGAGCGCTCGCAAAATAGGGATGTCCTTGTGCTTCATACAAGTCTATGATTGATTCTCTAAAAATATGTTCTTCTTGCTCTGACCACGCTTCCCCCTGGCGTTCCTTCGCGTCTTTTCGAACTTGTGTTAAGACGCCTGCCGCTTGTTCTCCGCCCATCACAGAAATACGAGCGTTCGGCCACATCCACATCATGGTTGGATCATAAGCTCGGCCGCACATGCCATAATTGCCAGCGCCGTACGACCCACCGATGATTACGGTAAACTTTGGTACGTCAGCACAAGCGACGGCCATCACCAGCTTGGCGCCATGTTTTGCGATGCCTTCTTCCTCCACCTTTTTCCCGACCATGAATCCGGTAATGTTTTGGAGAAAGAGAAGCGGTGTTTTCCGTTTGGCGCAAAGTTCAATAAAGTGCGCGCCTTTTTGTGCCGATTCAGAAAACAAGATGCCGTTGTTTGCCACAATGCCGATCAAGTGTCCGTGAATGCGAGCAAAGCCACACACTAACGTTCTGCCGTACAAGGCTTTGAATTCGTCAAAATCAGAATCATCGACGATGCGGGCAATGATTTCTCGAACGTCGAATGATAGTCGTAAGTTGGCATTCACGATTCCGTAGATTTCTTCAGCATCGTAGCGGGGAGGTAGCACGGTGTTTTCCGGCTTAATCGGTTTCGCTCTATTGGCATTGGCAATGGCTTCTCGGGCAAGCATTAGGGCATGCTCATCATTTTCAGCGTAATAATCAGCAACACCAGATTTACGACAATGCACGTCTGCACCGCCGAGCTCTTCACCCGTCACGACTTCGCCAGTGGCCGCTTTCACCAGAGGCGGTCCCGCCAAAAATATGGTGCCTTGCTCTTTGACCATAATGGACACATCCGCCATGGCAGGAACATATGCGCCCCCAGCAGTGCAAAGCCCCATCACAACAGCAACCTGAGGGATGCCTTTTGCTGACATCCTCGCTTGGTTAAAGAAAATGCGACCAAAGTGTTCTTTGTCGGGGAAGACGTCGGACTGATGAGGGAGATTTGCACCACCGGAGTCCACCAAGTACACGCAGGGGAGTTGGCAACGTTGGGCTATCTCTTGCGCTCTAAGGTGTTTTTTTACCGTGAGTGGGTAGTAGGTTCCGCCTTTTACCGAAGCATCGTTGGCGATGACCATACATTGAATCCCCGCTATGAAACCAATGCCGGCGATAACGCCAGCGCAGGGGATGGATTCGTCATACACTTGCCAGGCGGCAAACTGGCTGATTTCAAGAAAGTCAGTGTTGTCATCAAGCAAGCGCGCGATGCGTTCTCGTGCGGGGAGTTTTCCTTTTTGCCTCTGGTGCTGAATGGCTTTTTCACCGCCTCCTTGTTTGATGGTCTCGATATGTTGATTCAGTTGAGTGACCAACGTTTCCATCGCAGCTTTATTGGAAAGAAATAACTCGTCAGTTGGCTTAGTTTTACTTTTGATAATGGCCATAATGACTTCCTTGTCGTATGTTCCTTTAGCGAGATTCTTCGAACAGTTCTCGGCCTATTAACATGCGGCGAATCTCTGAGGTACCCGCGCCGATTTCATAAAGCTTTGCATCACGTAGCAAACGACCAGCAGGGTATTCATTGATGTAGCCATTCCCACCGAGCAATTGGATTGCATCGAGTGCCATTTGTGTGGCGAGTTCTGCACTGTATAGAATCGCTCCTGCGGCATCTTTACGCGTTGCGTTACCTCGATCACAAGCCGCTGCGACGGTATATACATACGCTTTTGCTGCACTCATTCGAGAGTACATATCGGCGATCTTGCCCTGAACTAACTGAAACTCGCCAATGGATTTTCCAAACTGCTCTCGTTCATGTACGTACGGGACCACAATGTCCATGCAAGCTTGCATTATCCCGAGTGGTCCGGCAGCGAGGACGACGCGCTCGTAATCTAGTCCACTCATTAACACCTCGACGCCTTGATTCAGATCGCCAAGAATATTCTCTTTCGGCACTACGCAATTGTTAAACACAAGTTCGCAAGTGTTCGAGCCTCTCATGCCTAGTTTGTCCAGCTTTTGAGCATGGCTGAAACCTTCGACGTTGCGTTCAACAATGAATGCGGTAATACCTCGTGAACCTGCATTGACATCCGTTTTAGCGTAAAGCACCACTATGTCAGCGTCGGGACCGTTGGTGATCCACATTTTGTTGCCATTTAGTACAAAATGGTCGCCCTTGTTCTCTGCTTTCAGTTGCATGCTTATCACGTCTGAACCTGCATTGGGCTCACTCATAGCTAGGGCGCCAACGTGTGTACCATCGATGAGTTTGGGAAGGTATTTCTTGCGTTGAGAAGGCGTGCCATTGCGAAAGATCTGATTGACGCACAGATTAGAATGAGCGCCGTAGCTTAAAGCGACGGAGGCAGAGGCTCGGCTGATCTCTTCCATCGCTACAACGTGAGCAAGGTATCCCATGCCTGCACCACCAAGTTCTTCATCGACGGTGACACCGAGCAACCCCATATCTCCAAACAAAGGCCACAAATGCTTCGGAAACTGGTTATCGCGGTCTATATCTGCGGCGATGGGAGCAATATGTTCCGTAGCAAAGGCATTAACATGGTCTCGGAGCATATCGATGGTATCACCAAGTCCGAAATTCAGTGGGGCGTAGGTGCTTTTCATAACGTCTCCCGATATCAGAGGTAAGGTGGAAAAGCCGATTGCAGTGTCGCTATTTGAGTATAGCGGTTATGTCTCTTTGCTTTTGAGTGTTTGAATACAGCGTTCTTTAGCGGCATTCAACTCTGCCATTACGACGCTGATGTCATTGAGTTGCTGTTGTAGGACGGCTTGTTTCTCTTCAATGATATTGAGCATTTTCAATAACTGTCCTTCGGTTTGTTGCATGTCATAGAGCTCGAAAAGTTCACGAATTTCTGCCAGTGAAAAACCGAGCCGTTTCCCTCTTAAAATCAGTTTGAGACGAATTTTATCTCTGCGTTGATAAACGCGCATGTTGCCTTTTCGCTCTGGTTCAATCAGACCTACGTCCTCATAAAACCGGATACTGCGAGTGGTAATATCAAACTCCTTGGCGAGGTCACTGATCTTGTATTTTTCCATAACATACTTACCTCGAATAAAAATCCAGTTTCTGGAAATCGAACCTTCAACGGAAAGGCCGAACGCAAATTTTGAAAGATAAACGCCTACTTGGTGTGTTTTTTCATCTCATTGTAAAGGC